>CAVVAH010000001.1:0-1342383 GCA_963746175.1 uncultured Actinomycetota bacterium
TCGGTGCGGCCGGGGACGAGGAGCGTCCGGTCCGCCAGGTAGCTGCCGGTCGCCGTCACCCGGCGGCCGACGACGCCGTCGGTGAGGCGGCCGCCCGGCCGGCTGAGCGCATCGAACGTCACCGTGCGCCGGTCACCCGCGGCGACGCCGTGGTCCGCCTTGTGCTCGAAGGCACCGAGCTGCCAGCGCCCGAGCCAGGTGAACGAGACCAGGACCGCGGCGAGCAGCAGGTGCCAGGCCAGCCATCGGGGCTGCAGCACGAACCGGGTCACCGGACCGACGCTAATGCCTGCCAGGATCGTGGCCATGCCCCAGTCGGTCGACGAGCTGCTCGCCCTGCTCGACCTCGAGGAGGTCGACGACTGCGTCTACCGGGGGCGGCAGCCGGACACCGCCCTGCAGCGTGTCTTCGGTGGCCAGGTCGCGGGCCAGGCCCTCGTCGCCGCGTCGCGCACCGTCGAGGCCGGCCGCCGCGTGCACTCCCTGCACGCCTACTTCCTGCGCCCGGGCGACACCAGGGTCCCCATCGTCTACGACGTCGAGCGGACGCGGGACGGCCGGACGTTCAGCACCCGGCGGGTCGTCGCGCGCCAGCAGGGCGTCGACGGTCCGCCGATCTTCTACATGTCGGCGTCGTTCCAGACCCCGGAGCAGGGTCTGGAGCACCAGGACCCGATGCCGGAGGTCGCCCCGCCGGAGGACTGCCCCGAGCTCGGTGACGTCCTCGCCCGGCTCACGAAGCGGCCCCGCGACGCGTGGGACCGCGAGTGGGCCGCCCTCGACGTCCGGTACGCCGGCGACTCCCGGTCCGGTGGTGAGATCGACGACGGGGTGCACCCGGCCCAGTCCCGGGTCTGGCTGCGGGCCGCCGGGCCGCTCGGCGACGACCCGGCGGTGCACGCCGCGGTCCTGGCGTACGCCTCGGACCTCACGCTGCTCTCGGCCAGCGTGCTGCCGCACGGCACGTGGATCGGCGACCCGCGGCTGCAGCCCGCATCCCTGGACCACGCCATGTGGTTCCACCGGCCGCTGCGCGCCGACCAGTGGCTGCTCTACGACCAGGTCTCGCCGTCCGCGTCAGGAGGACGCGGGTTCGCGACCGGCAACCTCTTCGCCGCCGACGGGCGGCTGGTCGCCACGGCGGTCCAGGAGGGCATGGTCCGGCTGCGCGCGTGACCGGTGCGACCCGGCATCCCGGGAAGCGCAAGATCTCGATTCCGCGATCCGGGTCGGTCGTCGGCCGTCGCGCTGCTAGCGTCCCGCGCGTGGTGGAGGGCCGGTGAGGCTGGAGCTGCTCGGCGTCCGGGGATCGACGTGCGCGCCGGGGGCGGAGTTCGACCGCTACGGCGGTCACACGTCGTGCGTCGCCGTACGTGCTGACGGCGCGGCCGTCCCGACCCTGGTGCTGGACGCCGGGACCGGCCTGCGCTCGCTGACCGGCATGCTGGACGGCGCCGTCTTCGACGGCTCGATCCTGCTCAGCCACCTGCACTGGGACCACATGCAGGGGCTGCCCTTCTTCGCGGCGGGCGACCGGGACGGGTCCCGCGTCGACCTCTACCTGCCCGCGCAGGACGGCCGCTCCGGTCGCGACCTGCTCGCGCAGGCGTTCTCGCCACCCGCGTTCCCCATCACCCCCGAAGGTCTCAAGGGGCGGTGGACGGAGCACGCCCTGGAACCCGGCTCGCAGCGGCTGGAGGGCTTCGACGTGCTGGCCGTCGAGGTGGCGCACAAGGGCGGTCGCACGTACGGCTACCGGGTCGCGGACGCGAGCGGCTCGGTGGCGTACCTGCCGGACCACGCGCCGGCGGCCGGCATGTCCGACGACCTGCTGGCTGCCCTGGCGGGCGTCGACGTCCTGCTCCACGACGCGCAGTTCCTCGAGCGCGAGCGAGCGGTCGCCGACGACTACGGCCATGCCACGGTCGAGGACTGCATCCGCGTCGCCACCGAGGCCGGGGTCGGCCGCCTCGTGCTGTTCCACCACTCCCCGGCGCGCACGGACGACGCCCTGGACGAGCTGGCCGAGGTCGCGGCCGGGCTGGCCGGCGACCTGCCCGTCGTGGTGGCCCGCCAGGGCGCGACGGTGACCGTCAGCCCGGGGACCCAGGTGCCCGGTCCGTCGCCGACGCCGCCGACGTCATCGCCCGCGTCCGCGTCGAGGTAGGCCCGCGCGGGGCAGTGCCTTCACAGCGCGGCTGGGCCGAGGCATCCTGGAGGGCAGGAGGTGGGCGTCGTGGCGGCCTCGCTGGTGTTCTGGGCGATCCCCGTGGTCCTCCTCGCCGCGCTCTTCGGCCGACTGAGCTGGATCTGGCGCCTCGCCGTACGCCTCTGGGAGAGGATCCACCCGACACCCGCCGCGACCGACAACGTCAGCGTCGAGCAGCTCGCAGCCGACCTCCGTCGTCTGGCCGGTCACCTCGAGCAGGCCTACCGCGTCGACCAGCCCTCGAAGATGGAGCGCCTGACGGCGGCGGCGCTGGCCTACGACTGGGTGCTGCTGTCGGCCTGCCGGACCCTCGACGTCACGCCACCCGGTGACGCACCGCTGGCCAGCGTCGAGCGCCTCCAGGTCGAGGCGGCGCTGGCCGCCCGAGGACTCGACTGGTAGACCCGCGGGGCACCGCTGGCAGAGTGGTGCCGTGCGCTGGACCTCCCTGCTCGTCGCCCGACGCGGCAGGGTCCGGCTGCGTGGCGTCCGGACGCTGAAGTCGACGGTCGCCTGCGTCGCGGCGTACGTCGCCGCGGTGCCGCTCTCGGACAACCCGCGCCCGGTGCTCGCGCCGCTGACCGCGCTCCTCGTCGTGCAGCTGACGCTGTACGACACGGTGCGCCGCGGGCTGCTGCGGGTCGTCAGCGTCGTGCTCGGCGTGCTCGTGGCCGCCGTGGTCTCGGAGGTCGTGCCGCTCACCTGGTGGAGCCTGGGCCTCGTCATCGCGGTGTCGCTGGTGATCGGGCGGCTGATGCGGCTCGGTGACGAGATCGCCGAGGTGCCGATCAGCGCGATGCTCGTGCTCGCCGTCGGCGGGTCGGGCACCGCTGCGGAGGGCCGGATCGCCGAGACCGTGATCGGTGCCGTCGTCGGCGTGCTGGTCGGTGCCGTGGTCGCGCCGCCGCTCTACGTCCGACCGGCGAGCGACGCGGTCCAGGACGTCGCTCGCGGGGTCGCCGACGTGATGCGCCGGGTGTCCCGCGAGGTGCGCGCCGAGTACTCCGTCGAGCAGGCCGACGGCTGGCTGGCCGCCGCTCGCGGTCTGGGCCGCGACGTTCTGCGGGCCGACGGCATGTTGGAGACCGCCGAGGCGAGCCTGCGCTACAACCCGCGGGCGCGGAGCCGGCCGCACGCCGGGGCCAGCCTCCGCTCCGGCCTCGACGGGCTGGAGCGCGCCACCGTGTCGTTGCGCGGGGTGTGCCGCGCGCTGGCCGACCTGGTCCGGGGACCGGGTGAGGAGCGGGTCTACGGCCCCGACGTGCGGGAGGCCCTGTCGGACCTGCTCGCCGACGTGGCCGACGCGGTCGAGGCGTACGGCGGGCTGGTCGGCTCGGAGGTCGTCGGTCCGGGACCCGAGGACCAGCGGCTGCGGGAGGCGCTGGGCGCCGCGTGGGCGGACCGGCACCGGCTGGCCGGGCTGCTGCGGAACGAGGACCGGATGCGCCGCGACGAGTGGTCGCTGCACGGAGCGCTCACGACCCACATCGACCAGCTGCTGCGCGACGTCGACAGCGAGGCCCGCGCCGAGCTGCGGCGCAGCTGGCCGCAGCACGAGGCGGGCCTCCCGCCGGCCCTGCAGCACCCGGTGCAGACGGCGCGGGACCGGATCCGCCGGCCGTCCTGAAGTCGGTGGCGGGCTCGGGAGGTCCGACGGCAGGCTGCCCACGATGCTGCTGATCTCGGAGCTGGTGCGGTTCGGCCGCCTGCTCGACGACGACTGGCACTGCCCGGCCGCCGACGACGCCGCCGCTCGGTGGGCCGCGGACCGCCCGGTCTTCCTGCGGTCCAGTGCCTCGCACGTCCTCGTCGCACGCCGGCCCGGCGCCACTCGGGTCGCCCTGCGGATGCGACCTGACGGCGACGACGCCGCCGGCGTCCTCGGTCGCGGCGCCCGGGTCGCGAGGGACTGGCAGGCGGCTGGCGGTCCGGTCGCCGGCGCGGTCCGGTCCGTCGACGACAACCTGGTCGAGGTGGTCGGCGGCTACGTCGTCACGGCGCTCGAGGCGGTGGAGGGTGACGCCCTCGACGACGACGCGCTCGAGCCCGCGGAGGCGTACGGGTGGGGAGCCACCGTGGCGGGCGCCCACGCGACCGGGTCACGCGTCGAGGGCGCCGGACTGCCGACGACCGAGGCCTACCTCGACGTCCCCGCCGTGGTTCCGGCCGCGATGGCCGACAGCGCCGTCGAGCTGCTCGCCGCGCTCGCCAAGCTGCCTCGCCACGTCGCTGTGCACGGACTCCTGCACGGCGACCCCGAGCCGGACAACGTGGTCGCCGGGCCGGACGGCCTCGTGCTCGTCGACCCCGACGACGTCCGCGTCGGCTGGTTCGCCGCGGACGTCGGCTTCGCGCTGCGGGCCTGGGCCCCTGCGGACGACCCGTGCGGCGTGCCCGACCTGACGGCACCGGTGCCGTCGGCGTTCCTGGCGGGCTACCGGTCCGTGCGGCCGCTCACCGACGAGGAGCTGGGCTGGCTGCCCCTGCTGGCCCGGGTCGCGGCGTGGGAGGACTGGTGCGGGCTGCAGGCCCACGTCCGCGAACCGGCCGACAGGGGCTGGCCGGCGTGGGCGCTGGCGCTGGACGCCCGGCTCCGCGCACGCGTGGACCGACTCGCGGCAGGACTGCTGCGCTGACGACATCCGGCGTCGCTACGTCGGTGGCCGGTCGTACGGTCGCCGCATGGTGTTCTGGCAGCTGACCGTCGACGCGAACGACCCGGCGCTGCTGGCGCGGTTCTGGTCCCGGGCGCTGGGCTACCGGCCCGTTCCGCCGGACGGCGCGGACGCGACGTGGTGGGCCCACTACCGCCGGCGGCTGGGCGGGGAGGCGGCGTTCGAGGACCGGCTGTTCGACCCCGCCGGCCGCGGTCCGGCGCTGTGGTTCCAGCAGGTCCCGGAGCCCAAGGCCGGCAAGAACCGGCTGCACCTCGACCTCTACCCGACCGGGCGCGACGACGCGCTGCTGCAGGAGCGCCGGGTCGAGGTCGTGGAGGCGACGGTGGCCGAGCTGGTCGGCCTCGGGGCCACCGTCGAGCGCCGGACCCGCGACGACGACCCGGACGACCCGGTCTTCTACGTCGTCATGCACGACCCCGAGGGCAACGAGTTCTGCGTCAGCTGAGGGCGGCTGCGCGAACGTGCGCCGCCGTCGTGGCGGACGTCAGAGCGGCCAGGACCAGGCGACAGCAGCTGCCGGGTCCTCGCCGTCGCTCGCTGGCCCGTCGTTGGGCTTGACCTGTTGCCGTGTGCTCGGTCTCACGATGCGGACTGCGACCGACGGCGGGACGTAGCGACCAGCGTGCGTGCCCTCAAAGCCGCCTGTGATCTTCTGTGCGCTCGATCTCAGGCGGTGGCGAGGTCGGTCATACCGGCGGGCAGCGGGTCGGAGTGCAGGACCCGCAGCCGCTGCGTCGGCCGGGTCAGGGCGACGTAGAGGTCGTTCGCGCCGCGTGCCGAGGCGAGCAGCACGTCGCCGGGCTCCACCACGAGCACCGCGTCGAACTCCAGGCCCTTCACGTCTTCGACGGTCAGCACCGACACGGGCGACTCCAGCGTCGCGCGGCCCTCACCGACGGTGCCACCGGGGAGTGCGGCGACCAGCTGCTGCCGCAGGCTCTCGGCAGCACCGCGCGCGGTGACGACCGCCAGCCGGCCCTCGCCCAGCAGCTCGAGCTCGGCCCGCACCGCCGCCAGCACACCGGCCGGGTCGCCGCGCCGGATCTCCTGGGCGACCGGCTTCCACTCGCCCTCGCGCACCGACTGCGGCGTCGGTGCGCGGACGCCGGCGGCGGCGAGCATGTCGCTGGCCAGCTGCATCACCTGCGCGGGAGTGCGGTAGTTGACGGTGAGCTGCTCGATCCGCCAGCGGTCCTGGACGTACGGCTCCAGCACCTCGCCCCAGGACGACGCGCCTGCGGCCGAGCCGACCTGGGCGACGTCGCCGACGAGCGTCATCGACCGCGACGGGCAGCGCCGCATGAGCACCCGCCAGGTCATCGGCGACAGCTCCTGCGCTTCGTCCACGACCAGGTGGCCGTAGGCCCAGGTCCGGTCCGACTCGGCCCGCTCGGCGATCGTCATCGTCGGGTCCGACTGCGCGAAGCGCTCGGCGAGCTGCTCCGCGGACGGCCGGATCAGGGTGTCGACGTTCCGCAGCGCCGCCTGCGCGTTCGCCAGGTCCTCGGCGCGCTGGGAGCGGGCGGCCGTTTCGGCTGCCCGGTCACTGGACGCGACCTCGCCGAGCAGCTCGGCCAGCTCGTCCAGCAGCGGGACGTCGGCGACGGTCCATGCCGCCCCCGGTTCGCGGCGCAGCCGTGCGCGCTCGCGGTGGTCGAGGTCCTCGGCGGCCGCGGCGCCCAGGCGGTCCGGGTCGGCGTACAGCGCGGTGAGCACCTGCTCGGGGGTCAGCGGCATCCAGGCCAGGTTCAGCTCGCGCCGGACGTCCGCCGAGTCCCGCAGCTCCTCCTGCAGGTCGTCGCGGTTGTCGTCGGTGAGCGTGGTCCCGATCGCGGTGGCCAGCCGGCCCGCGAGCAGTGCGAGCAGGTCGCGCAGGAAGCCGTCGCGGGCCTGGTTGTGCGGCTTGCGGCTGCGCCGGGCCCGGGCCCGGGCGCCGGCGACGTCGCCCGGTGTGAGCTGCAGGCGCTGGCTGCCGACCGCGAGCGTGCGGCTGCCCTGTGGCACCCGCTGCCGGGCCCGGACGGCCCGGAAGAGCACCCGCGCCATCCGCACGTCGCCCTTCAGCGCGGCCAGGTCCGGGTCCGGCTCCTCGACGCCGACGACGCCCGGGTAGAGCTCCGCCGCGGTGGACAGGACGACGCCGGTCTCGCCCAGCGACGGCAGCACCTGCTCGATGTAGCGCAGGAACAGCGGGTTCGGCCCGACGAGCAGGACACCGTGCCGGGCCAGCCGCTCGCGGTGCGTGTAGAGCAGGTAGGCGGCCCGGTGCAGCGCGACCGCGGTCTTGCCGGTGCCCGGCCCGCCCTGCACCACCAGCGGACCGGCCAGGTCGCTGCGGATGACCCGGTCCTGCTCGGCCTGGATGGTCGCGACGATGTCGCCCATCCGGCCGGTGCGGTGCGCGCCGACGGCCGCGAGCAGGGCCCCCTCGCCGGTCAGCGAGCTGCGCTGGTCGTGGTCGAGCGAGTCGAGGTCGAGCGCCTCGTCCTCGACCCCGACGACGCTGCGCCCGCGGGTGGCCAGGTGCCTGCGGCGTACGACGCCACCCGGCGAGGCCGCGGTCGCCTGGTAGAAGTCGCGCGACGCCGGGGCCCGCCAGTCGACCAGCAGCTGGGTCTGCTCGTCGTCCGACAGGCCGATGCGCCCGATGTACCGGCGGGAGCCGTCGCGCAGGTCGACCCGGCCGAAGGCCAGCCGGTCCTCGACGGCCTCGAGCTGGGCCAGCCGCATCTCGTGGAGGGTCGCGAACGAGTCGCGCTCCGAGCGGTTCTGGTGGGTGCCGGAGGGGCCGGCGCGGCGGACCGCTGCCAGCTCGGCCGCGGTCCGGGCCCGCAGGGTGTCCAGCCGGTGGTACAGGGTGTCGACGTACCCCTGCTCGAGCGCGACCTCGTCGGTCATGGACGGCGAACCCCCTTTCGGCATGGCCGTCCATCCTGCCCCATCGGGGCGGTCCGTGCGCGCGAGACCCGTGAACCGGTCGGTCACCGGCGCCGACCGACCGGCTGGGAGACTCGGACCATGCCGACCGAGCCCGCGTACCTGCCCGCCACCGACCGCTACGAGGCGCACCCCTACCGCCGTACCGGGCGCAGCGGCCTCGTGCTGCCCGCCGTGTCGCTCGGCCTCTGGCACAACTTCGGCGACGACAAGCCGCTGGAGACCCAGCGGGCGATCCTGCGCCGCGCGTTCGACCGCGGCGTGACGCACTTCGACCTGGCGAACAACTACGGTCCGCCGTACGGCTCCGCGGAGACCAACTTCGGCCGGATCCTCCGGGAGGACTTCGCGCCGTACCGCGACGAGCTCGTCGTCTCGACCAAGGCCGGCTACGACATGTGGCCGGGTCCGTACGGCGACGGCGGCTCCCGCAAGTACCTGCTCGGGTCCCTCGACCAGAGCCTGGTCCGGACGGGTCTGGACCACGTCGACATCTTCTACTCGCACCGGGCCGACCCCGACACCCCGCTCGAGGAGACGATGGGTGCCCTCGCCGACGCCGTGCGGTCCGGCCGGGCGACCTACGCCGGCATCTCGTCGTACTCGGCGGAGCGCACCCGCGAGGCGGCGGCGGCCATGCGCGACCTGGGCGTGCCGCTGCTCATCCACCAGCCGTCGTACTCGATGCTGAACCGCTGGGTCGAGGACGGCGAGCCGTCGCTGCTCGATGTGCTCGAGGACGAGGGCATCGGCTGCATCGCGTTCTCGCCGCTGGCCCAGGGGATGCTCACCGACCGCTACCTCGACGGGATCCCGGCCGACTCGCGGGCGGCGCAGGGCAAGTCGCTCGACCCGGAGCTGCTCAGTGACGCGAGCCTGCAGCACGTGCGGGCGCTGAACGAGGTGGCGCGGGGCCGGGGTCAGACCCTGGCCCAGATGGCGCTGGCCTGGATCCTCCGGGACGCCCGGGTGACGTCGGTGCTGATCGGTGCCAGCAGCGTCCGGCAGCTCGACGACAACCTGGCCGCGGCGGACAAGCTCGAGTTCACCGCGGACGAGCTGGCCGAGATCGAGCGGCACGCGGTCGACTCCGGCATCAACCTCTGGGCCCGCTCGTCCGCGACCTGACCCTCTCCAGGCTCGCCCGCCCTCGCCCTTGCCGCCGAGTGGTGGCTTCCGCACCTGGAATGTCCGCCCCGGCATGCGCAACCCACCAGTCGGCGATGACACAGCACACGTCCAGATACTCCGGTTAGGGTCGGGACGGTGGAGGAGCTGAGGGCCCGCCGGGTGGTCGACGCGCTGCGCGAGCGCGGCGTCGACGCCCGGCTGGAGAAGGTGAACGTCTACCAGTTCGGCATCGCCGTCCGGCTGCCCGGGCGCACGGCTGTCTGGGACAGCGACGGCACCCTGGGCCTGGAGGCGCAGGTGATGCGCGACGGCATGCTGGTCGGCTTCGTCCCGAAGATCGAGGGCTCCGAGGACTTCGACGACGGCCAGGTGGTCGACGCGATCGTCCGCACCGACTACGACCAGCCGGTGGCCCGTCAGCGGCCGACCGCCCCGCCGCCAGCCGCGCCGCTGCCGCGCCAGGGCGGTGTCTTCCGCCGTTTCCTCGGCGGCTTCCGCCACGACTGACCCGACGTGTCTCGCCCGGGAGTGATCGTTCGCGACATGGCTCCCCGACACGCCGCGGGGTAGTACGGCGTGTCGGGGACTCAGGTCGCAAACGATCATCAAACGGAGGGTGAGGGACCTACGGCGGGGAGGCGGCAGCGCGCGGCGTCCTGTCCTGGCTGATCTGACCGCACGCACGAGGGCGGCGAGCGGACGACCGTCAGAGGTCGGCGGCGGCAGCGTTGTCGGCGGCTTCGCGGGCCTGACGGACCTGGCGCTCGTGGACGGCGTGCTCGTCGGTCTGCGCGTCGTAGCGCCAGAAGTCGCGCAGCCACGCCGTGGTCGCCGCGACGCCGACCACGCAGAGGATGCCACCGCTGACGATCGAGGTCCGCACCGACGTGGCGTCCGCGACCAGTCCGGCGCGGGCCTGACCGCCCAGCGGTCCGACGGAGTACGACAGCATCTCGATGCCGGCCAGCCGCCCGCGCTTCTCGTCCGGGATGGTCTGGTGCCAGATCGTGCTGCGGAAGATGCCGCTGATCATGTCGCCGCCGCCGGCCACGACGAGGAACAGCAGGCACACCCACACGTTCGGGGCGAGCCCGGCCAGCGCGATCGCCCCACCCCAGACCATCGACGCGACGACCACCGCGCGACCGTGGTGGTGGAACCGTGACGTCCAGCCGCTGGTGAGGGTCGCGATCATCGTGCCGACGCTCTCGGCGGTGTAGAGCAGCCCGAGCGTCTTCGGCTGCTCGAAGACGTTCTGCGCCAGTGCGGGGAACAGCACGATCGGCATCGCCATGAACATCGCGACCATGTCGACGACGTAGGTGCCGAGCAGGTCCTTGCGGCCGACGGCGTAGCGGATGCCCTCGACGATGCCCGCCAGGCTCGGCGGGGTGCTGGTGTCGGTCGGCGGGTAGCGGCGGAGCGCGACGAAGAGCAGGGTCGCGATCACGAGCCCCACGGCGTCGACGCCGTACGCCCACGGGATCCCGACGGTGCCCACGAGCAGGCCGCCGATCGCCGGCCCGAGCAGCGTGCCGATCTGCATGCCGAGCGACGACACCGACACGGCGGCCGGCAGCTCGTCGTGCCTGACCGTGCGCGGTATCAGCGCTTCGCGCGACGGCCGCTGCAGCGACTGCGCGATGGCCATGAGGAAGCCCACGACGTAGATCGCCCAGACGCTGGGCCGGTCGAGCACGGCGTTGCCCAACAGGGCCGCGGTGAGCAGGACCTGCGCGAGCGCGGTCCAGACGAGCATCGTGCGGCGGTCGACGTGGTCGGCCAGGGCGCCGCCGTACAGGCCGAAGACCACGAGCGGCACGAGCTCGACGAGACCCATCGCACCGACGGCGAAGTTGGAGTCGGTCAGCTGGTAGATCTGGTACGGCAGGGCGACGTAGCTGACCATGCCGCCGAGGTAGAACACCGTCCCGGCCCAGAAGAGCAGCCGGAAGTCGCGCGAGGTGCGCAGCGGGGTGACGTCCACCCGGAGCCCCGCGACCCGCTGCCGGAACGTACGGCGCGGCGCGGTCGCTGGCTGCTCGTCGGGCACGAGGTCCGAGGGTTCCACCGAGTCGAGCCACGCGCAGCCGGATATCCCCACCTCAGGCCGGCGGGAAGCTCCAGCCCAGCTCGTCCTCGCCGGCCACCTCGTCGACGACTCTCGACACCCGCTCGACCGTGCCGTCGCGGGAGACCCGGACCATGGCCGCCCTGCCCTTGTGCCAGGTGTGCGCGAGGAACGCGTCGTCGCCCGCCCAGTAGGGGAAGACGAAGAACCCGCCGGTACGCAGCGTGGCCCGCACGGCGTCCGTCGCGGCGGTGCGGACCTGCAGCAGGCCGGTGCCCGGCCCGTCCGCCTCGATGTTGGTCGTCACCATGAGCCGGCGGTCCGGCGAGAAGGCGAGCGGCTTGTCGGAGCAGTCCTTCCAGAACGGCCGTGTCGGCGCGGACAGGGCGGCGTAGCCGAAGCAGATCCCGTCGAAGCCGTTCACCTGGTCCTCGACCACGACGACGGCTCGGTCGGCCGCCAGGTCGGCCTGGCTCAGCTGCAGCCCGCGCACGACGGAGACCCGGTCGGCGACCGGCCGCCACCACACGGTGCGGTCCGGACCGAAGCCGTCGAGGAGCACCCGCGTGCGCAGGTCGAGCACCCTCAGCTGGCCGGCGAACCGCCGGACGTCGACGAGCGTGCCGTCCGTGGTGCGGACCACGAGGACACGGGTGCTGTCCTTGCGCTGGTCGGTCCACGCGACCCGCGTGCCCCGCGGGGAGATGCGCAGGTCGTCGCCGTCGAAGCCGAGCGTGGCCAGCCGGTGCGCGAAGCCGGCCGCGTCGACGCGCCACAGCGTGTGGTCGCTGCCGTCGTCGGCACGGGTCGTGACGAGGTATCCCGACCCGGCCCGGCCGAGGATCTGCAGCCGACCGGTCAGCGAGGTGCGCAGCGTGACCCGGCCGTCCACGATCGAGGTGCCCTCGGTGTGCAGGGTGGTCACCGCCGGACCGCGGGGCAGCGCCGCCGGGTCGATCCCGCTCCGGTCCGGGAAGGCGGCCGGCGACCCCGTGGACGCCGCGACCGGTCCGGCGAGGCCTGCCCCGAGTGCCAGCGAGACCAGCGCGACCAGCGCCACGGCTACGGGCATCCTGCGGACCCGGACGTACGTCATGGCGGTCCCCCCTCGGACTTGTCCTCGATCTCCCACACGTGGTCGAGCACGTGCCAGGTGGCCCGCCGCAGGAAGTAGCGCGCCGACCACGTCGTCGCCAGGGGAGCGGACGCGGACCCCCGGAGCACCTGGGCGACCTCGGCCCGGCAGGCCTCCCGCGCCGCACGGGCCCCGTGGTAGGGCGGATGCCGTACGCCGATCGTGCGGGCGTAGGACCGCTCGGCCTCGACGACGTGGTCGACGACCTGGTCGCGGTCCCGGCCGCCGCCGCGCGGCCCCTTGCGCAGGTGCTCGGGCGCCTCGACCGCGAGCCGGTCGAGCTCGGCCCACGACGCCTCGAGCAGCCGTACCTGGCGGTCGGCCTCGCCACGCGTCAACGGCCGGTCGTCGGTCGGCGCGGCCTTTCCCGGTGCTCCGAACCCGGTGGTCGCGTTGCCCTCGGTCTCGTCCACCACGGTGAGCTCGTCGGCGGCCCAGGGGTCGAACCGCACGTGCGCGATCCGTGCGACCGCGGCGTACCGCCCGGCGTACTCCGCCAGCACCCGCAGCGCGTCGTCCGGCGTCTTCCCGCTCCGGCACCAGCCCGGCCAGTCGACGGCGGACGCGAAGGTGAGGGTCTTCGACACCTCCAGCACCACCTCGGTGGGCGGGTGCGCAGCGGACATGCGCGCAGCATGTCGCAGATCGTCCGAAAGCGTCCACGGCGCCGCCGGCGTGCGGCAGGCTCGCGGGGTGCGCGTCCGCCCTGTCCTCGCCTGTGCCGCCGTCGGCGTCGCGGTTGCGGCGGCCGGCTCGCTGCTCGTCGCGCCGGCGCAGGCGGCGCCGCTCCCGCTGGCCGGCCGGGTCGTGGCCATCGACCCCGGCCACCAGCTCGGCAACAGCCGGCACCGGGTGCAGATCGGCCGGCTGGTCTACGTCGGGCTCTGGAAGCCGTGCAACACGACCGGCACGGCCACCGACGGCGGGTTCCCCGAGGCCACCTTCGCCTGGCGGACCGCGCAGGCGCTGACGCGACGGCTGGAGGCGCTCGGCGCGACCGTCCGCCTGACCCGGACGACGAACTCGGTCGACGAGTGGGGCCCGTGCGTGGGCGCCCGCGGCCGGTTCGGGGCCAGGGTCGGCGCCGACGTCGAGATCTCGCTGCACGGCGACGGCGCGGCGTCCGCGACCCACGGCTTCTTCGTGATCCGCCCTGGGCTGCGCGACGGCTGGACCGACGACATCCTCGAGCCGTCCCGGCGGTTCGCGCGGCGGGTCCGCGCGGGACTGGTCGGTGCCGGCTTCGCGGTGTCCACGGCGTACGGCGGCGACGGTCTGGACGTCCGCCGCGACCTCGGGACCCTCAACGCCGCCGACATCCCGACCGTCATGGTCGAGCTGGGCAACATGCGCAACGCGCTGGACGCCCGGTGCATGACGTCGGCTGACTGCCGTGGCCGTTACGCCGACGGGCTGGCGGCCGGGATCGTCGCGCAGCTGACCCGCTGAGCGGAACCCGGAGGCGAGCCGCCCGACGGACTTGCCAGGATGGGTCGACAACGACGAGCAGCGAGGGGCAGGTGCGGACCGTGGCGGCCAAGAAGCCCGCGAAGACCGAGAACGACGTGCAGCGCAGGATGCGGGAGGCACTCGAGGCCAAGCAGGCCAGGAACAAGGCGGCGCACGGCGAGGACCACCTGTCCGGGCACGGTGCTCCGGCAGCCAGCAACGACGTGACGAAGCGCCAGTTCCGCCGCAAGTCCGGCGGCTGAGCGCCGGGGTCAGGGGCCGCTCAGGGCTCGGCGACCACGCACACCTCGGACTCGGCCGGCCGGTCGGCGGACTCCGCCCTCCCCGACCGGCGGGTGGCGAGGACCGAGCCGGCCAGGATCAGCGCGAACCCGACCGCGGTCGCCACGGTGAAGCGCTCGTCGAGCAGGGTGACGCCGAGCAGCAGCGCCACCGCCGGGTTGACGTAGGTGATGACGGTCGAGCGGGTCGGGCCGACCTCGGCGATCAGGGCGAAGAACACCAGGAACGCGACGGCCGTGCAGACCACCGCCAGCCCGACGACGGAGAGCACGACGTCGCCGGACGGCCACGAGGAAGGCGCCTGGGCGATGCCGACCGGCAGGTACGCCAGCGCAGTGACGGCGAGCGAGGCGGTGATGACCCCGAGCCCGGGAAGGTGCGACAGCCACCGGGACAGGATCAGCGGGCCGACGGCGTAGCAGACGGCGACCGTCGCGACCGCGAGCACGGCCCCGACGTCACCGCCGCCCACCTCGAAGCCGACCAGCGCCGCGACGCCGGCGAAGCCGATCAGCAGGCCGGCCAGCCGGCGCCCGTCGAGCCGGTCGTCGGCGCGGGTGACCACGGCCAGCACGGCTGCGACCAGGGGGACGGCGGCGATGAGCAGTCCTGTGAGAGAGCTGGACAGCCGCTGCTCGGCGACCCCCAGCAGGACCCAGGGAGCCGCGATCTCGATCGCGGCGAACGCCAGCAGGGGGCGCCAGGCCCGGGCCACCTCGGGCAGCCGCCCGCGGGTGATCGCCACGGGGAGCAGCAGCGCCACCGCGAGCACGGTCCGGGCCAGCACCAGGGTGCTCGGGGCCAGCTCGTCGACCGCCACCTTGATGAGCAGGTAGGGGATGCCCCAGATGACGCCCATCGCGGCGAAGAGGACCCAGCCCCGCCTGCTCACAGCCTGCCTCCCGAGGTCGGTCTTTGTCAGCAGTGAGTGTGCCGCATGCCCCTGACAGTCGGCGCCCACGTTCCGCGCACGGCACTCCGTCGTTGCTGCTGTGACAGGAGCGGGACGGCGGGGGAAGCGACTGTCCGGGATGTCCGGTGCCCGGACGGGGCTCAGGGTGCGGGCGCGGTACGCCGATGGGGTGAGGTGCCGCTCGTCGCGACCCGCCTCCTCAGCCGGCGCACCGCTCGCTGGACGGTGCGCCTCACCGGCGTCGCGCTGGTCGGGGCGGTGGTCACCTCGGCCGCCGGCTCCTACCTCGCGCGCACCGTCACCGCCCTGGCCGCTGCGGTGCTGCTGCTCGTCGCTGCCCGCCGCCCTGACGGGATGGGTACGGGCCGTCGGCTGATCGCCGCCTCGTTGCTGGTCGGTGCGCTGTCCGGACTGGTGTCGGCGACGTACCTCGTGGTCACTGGCCTGCCGGCGCCGACCGGTGCCGCGCCGGACTGGGTGTACCTCTGCTACGCCCCGCTCGCGGTCGCCGGCGCGGTCCTGCTGCCGCGCACGCCCGGGCGGCGCAACGGAGTGGTCCTGGCGCTGGCCGACGGCGCCGTCGCGGCCGCCGCGCTGTGGTACCTCGTGTCGGCGTTGGTCGTGGAGCCGCACGACCTCGGCGCGGACCTGCCCTGGGCCGCCAAGACGGTGACCCTCGCCTACCCGCTCGTGCCCGCCTTCGTGCTCGCGGTGCTGCTCTCCGCGCTGCCGCGGGTCGCCGGGCCGGCCCGGTCGTTGCTCGTGCGCGCTGCTGTCGGGCTCGGCCTGCTGGGTGTCTCCGACATGGCGTTCGCCGTCGCGGCGTCCGGCGCGGGCTATGAGCCGACGTCGTGGATCGCCGCGCTCAACCAGCTCGGCCTGCTCGCCGTCCTCGACGCCGCGATGGTGTCGACCACCGGCCCGGCCGCCGTCACGACGGCCGACGCCGACGAAGACACGGCCCGAGTGTCGTCACGGTGGTTCCTCGTGCCGTACGCGCCCTTGGTCCTCGCACTGGCCGCGGTGACCTACGACATCGTCGAGGGGGTGTCGGTGCCTGCCAGCCGGCTCCCGGCGGTGGTGCTCGCGGGTGTCGGCCTGCTGGTGCGGCACATCGCCGAGAGCCGCGAGACCGGGATGTTGCTCGACCGCCTCGCGGTCCGAGAACGGAACGCCCGGCTGCTCGCCACCACCGACTCGCTCACCGGGCTGCCGAACCGGCCGGCGTTCCTCGAGGACCTCGACGTCGCGCTGCGCGACCCGGCAGCGCACCCGGTCGCGGTCGCGCTGCTCGACCTCAACGACTTCAAGGACATCAACGACACGCACGGCCACGACACCGGCGACGAGGTGCTGCGGCACACGGCGGCCCGGCTGCGGGCCGCGCTCCCGCCGGGCGGCTCGGTGGCCCGCCTCGGTGGTGACGAGTTCGCGGCCTTCGCGCCGGCCAGCCCGGACGGCGGCAGCAGCCTCGGTGCGACGGTGGCCGAGGCGTTCGGCGCCGCGATGATCGTCGGCACCCGGCCGTTCCTCGTCCGGCCCAGCGTCGGGGTCGTCGTCGACGAGCGACCGGTGGGCGGTGCGCGTGCCGGTGATGCCGCTCACCTGCTCGCGCACGCCGACGTGGCGATGTACGAGGCCAAGCGCACCAAGGCGGTGCAGACCGTGCCCGTGGCGGTCCTCACCGGCCGGGCGAGGGCGTCCGCGGCCGCGACCATCAGGATCCGCGAGGAGGTCGGCACTCCCGACCTCACGCAGTTCAGCGTCGTCTACCAGCCCGTGGTGGAGCTGGTCACCGGTGAGATCGTGGCCGTCGAGGCGCTGCTGCGGTGGCGCCACCCGTCGTACGGCGACGTCAGCCCCGCCACGTTCATCCCGCTGGCCGAGCGCGTCGGCAGCGTCACCGTCCTCGGCGACTTCGTGTTCCGCACGGCGCTGGACGACCTGGTGCGGTGGACCGAGGTGAGCGCGACGAACATCACCGTCGGCGTGAACGTCTCGCCCCGGCAGCTCGTCGACCCCTACCTGCCGGACACCCTCACAGCGCTCCTCGTCGAGCGTGGCATCGCACCGCGCCGGCTGGGTGTCGAGGTCACGGAGGAGGCACTCGTCGACGACATCGACGCGGTCGCCGGGACGGTCACGGCACTGCGCGAGGCCGGCATCAACGTCGCGGTCGACGACTTCGGGACCGGATACTCGTCGCTGCGCTACCTGCGCAGGTTCGACGCGAACATCGTGAAGATCGACCAGGAGTTCGTGCAGGCCGCGCCGGACGAGCCGCGCACCCACGCCCTGGTCGGCTCGGTGGTGACGATGGCCCAGGCGCTGGACGTCATCTGCGTCGCGGAGGGCATCGAGACCCTCGAGCAGCTCGCACTGGTGCGGGCTGCCGGCTGCCACTACGGGCAGGGCTACCTGTTCGCCAAGCCGATGCCGGCCGAGCAGATCGAGCGGCTGGTGGTCACCCGCCACGGCTACCCGGTCGGGCTGGCCACCCCGGAGCAGACGCCGGAACGGACGTCCAACGTCGTCCGGATCGGACGTTCCGGCACCTGACTTGTCCGCCGGGCTCAGGGGAGCCGGCGGCCGAGGAAGACGACGTCCGGCGTGCGCAGCAGCTCGGTGAACCCGAGCCGGTCGTAGAAGCCGAGAGCCCGTGTGTTCCCCGGCCCCACCCCGAGGTGCACGCCGGTCGCGGCGTCGGCGGCCAGCAGGGCGAGCATCGCTGCCAGCAGGTCCCGACCCAGGCCCCGGCCCTGCAGTCGCGGCAGCAGGTCGACGTGCAGGTGCGCCGGGTGCTCGGCGACGACGTCGTCCGGGGCCACCGGCGGGTGGTGCACGAGGTGGGCGAGCACCTCGTCGCGCGACCAGGTGCCGCGGTCGCCGTCCGTCGGGTCGTCGTGCCGTGCGCGGAGCTCCGGCCACCACTGCACCTCGCACTCCGCCTCGAACCGACGGGTGTCCGCGGTGGCGAGGCAGTAGCCGGCTACGCCGTCGTCGTCCTCGACGACGAGGCAGTGCCCCGGCTCGATCGCGAGGAACGGCCCGGCCCACAGGTGGCCGAGCAGGTCCGGGTCCGCGTAGTGGCCGGTGGCGTCCTCGCCGTCCAGACCGGTCCGCCGGCAGACGTCGTAGACCGCGGCCACGTCCTCGGCCCGGAACGGGCGCAGGACCGGATCCGTCACAGCACCGCCGCGACGGCCGGGCCGAGCAGCGACCCCACGTCGCCCAGCAGCTGGTGCTCGCCGCCCGCCACGACCCGCCGGCCGGCGACCACGACGTCGGTGACGTCAGCGGCAGTGGCCGCGAACACCACCCGCTGCAGGGCGTCGGCGTCGCGCCCGCCCGCCGTGCGCACCGAGTCGAGCCGTACGGCGACCAGGTCGGCCGCGGCACCGAGGTCGAGCACCCCGACGTCCGGCCGACCGAGCGACGCGTGCCCGGCCCGGGTCGCGGCGTCGGCGAGCGCGGCGGCCGACCAGTGCCCCCGCTGCTCCGAGGCCAGCCGCTCGTCGAGCTCGACGGCCCGCGCCTCCTCGAGCAGGTCGACCACGGCATGGCTGTCCGACCCGAGCGTCACAGGCGACCCGGCCTCGCGGACCCGGCCGGCCGGACCGACGCCGTCGGCGAGATCGCGCTCGGTGGTGGGGCACATGCACACCGCGGTGCCGCTGCCGCCGAGCAGCTCGACGTCCTCGTCGGTGAGGTGGGTCGCGTGCACGGCGGAGCTGCGCCTGCCGAGGACGCCGTGCTCGTGCAGCAGCCGCGTCGGCGTGACGCCGTACGCCGCCACGCACTGGTCGTTCTCCCCGCGCTGCTCGGAGACGTGCGCGTGCAGCGGTGCTCCGTGCCGCTCGGCCCACGCCGCGACGGCGGCCAGCTGGTCGGCCGGGACGGCCCGCACCGAGTGCACCGCGGCGCCGACGACGACCTCCGGGTCGTCGGCGTACGCCGCGTGCAGGCCGTCTGCGCGGTCCGCCCACCGGTCCACGTCGCCGTCGCCGAACCGCTGCTGCACCCCCTCGAGCGGCTCGCCGATGCCGCCGGCCAGGTATGCGGCGTCCAGGATCGCGATCCGCAGTCCCGCCTCGCGGGCGGCCTGCACCAGCGCGTGGCCCATGGCGTTGGCGTCCTCGTACGGCACACCGCCGGGTGCGTGGTGCAGGTAGTGGAACTCGCCGACGGTCGTGATGCCGGCCAGCACCATCTCGGCGTACGTCGCCCGGGCGAGCGCCAGGTAGGAGTCGGGGTCGAGGCGGCCTGCCACGCCGTACATCTGCTCGCGCCAGGTCCAGAACGAGCCCCGGCCGCCGGTGCCGTGCTGGGTGCGGCCGCGCAGCGCGCGGTGGAAGGCGTGGGAGTGCGCGTTCGCGAAGCCGGGGAGGACGAGCCCGCCGAGGTGCTCGGCGCCGGGGACGCGCTCGCCCTCGCGCACCTCGGCGAGGATGCCGTCCTCGACGACCAGAGTGACGTCGCGACCGAGCCGTCCGGGCGGCAGCCAGGCGAGGTCCGCGTGGTACGCCGTCATGCCGGCGTCGCCTCGCGGCCGCCCGGTGCCGTGAGGTCGGCGAGCACGGCGGCGAGCGCCTCGATGCCGGCGTCGCAGTCGTCGTCCTCGGCGTGCTCGGCGGGGGAGTGGCTGACGCCGGTCGGGTTGCGCACGAAGAGCATCGCCGCGTCGACGCCGGCAGCGGCGAGGATGCCGGCGTCGTGGCCGGCCGCAGTCGGCAGCACCGGCACCTGACCGAGCATGGCCGCGAGGCGGTCGCGCAGCTGCGGCGGGAAGGTGACCTCGGGCGTCCAGGACTCCTCGACCGCCGCGGCGCCGGCGGCGTCCGCGACCTCCGCGACGACGGCCCGCACGTCAGCTTCGGCGGCGCCCCGGGCGTCCAGCCAGGCGCGCACCGACGACGGGATGGCGTTGGTGCCGTTGGGGTGCACGGCCAGCCGCCCGACCGTGGCGACCGCACCGTGCTCGGTCGCCGACTCGCGGGCGGCCAGGACCGCGGTCGCCAGCCGGAGCATCGGGTCGTCGCGGTCCTCGAGCCGGGTGGTGCCCGCGTGGTTGGCCTCGCCGGTGAGGTCGAGCCGCCAGCGGCCGTGCGGCCAGATGCTGCTCGCGACCCCGACCGGTGCGCCGACGTCGACGAGCGCCCGGCCCTGCTCGACGTGCAGCTCGACGAGCGTGCCGACCCGGCGCAACGTCTCGTCGTCGTGGCCGAGGTGGCGGGGGTCCTGGCCGGCCGCGGTCATCGCGTCGGCCAGCGTGGTGCCGTCGCCATCGGTCAGGGACCGGGCGCGGTCGGCGTCCAGCACACCGGTGAGCAGCCGCGAGCCGGTGCACGCGATGCCGAACCGCGCGCCCTCCTCGTCGGTGAAGCTCACGACACCGAGCGGTCGCGACGGCTGGTGCCCGCGCTCGCGCAGCAGGTCGAGCGCGGCGAACGCGGCGACGACGCCGAGCGGGCCGTCGTAGGCGCCGCCGTCGGGCACCGAGTCGAGGTGGCTGCCCGTCACGACACCGGGGCCGTCGGCGTCCGGGTCGCCCCACCACGCCCACTCGTTGCCGTTGCGGTCCACGGTGACGTCCAGGCCCCGGCGTACGGCCTCGGCAGCGAACCACTCCCGGCAGGTCAGGTCGGCGGGCGCCCAGGCGTGCCGGCGGTACCCACCGGTCGCCGGGTCCCGCCCGACGGGGAGCAGGTCGGCCCACATCGCGCGCCACCCACCACCGGTCCGACCGCCCGTCACGCGCACACCCTAGAGACCCGAGCCGCGCTCGATCGGGAGACGGCCGCCGGGAGCGTGGCCGCAGGTGGCAGGATGCTGCGACCCGGGACCTGCCAGCCGGCAGGCCGCCGACGACGAGGAGAACCATGCGCCTGCTGCTGATCGGTGCGCCCGGTGCGGGCAAGGGCACCCAGGCGGTGAAGCTCGCCGAGCACTTCGGCGTGGCGCACATCTCCAGCGGTGACCTGCTGCGCCAGCACGTCACCGACCACACGGCGTTCGGCGCGAAGGTCAAGGAGTACGTGTCCGCGGGCGACCTCGTCCCGGACCAGCTCGTGCTCGACATGCTGCGCAAGCCGATCGTCGAGGCCAGCGCGAACGGCGGCTACGTCCTCGACGGCTTCCCGCGCACGGTCGACCAGGCCGAGATCGCCTACGAGACGGCCCGCGAGCTGGGCGTCGCCGTGCAGGTGGCGGCGTACCTCGACGTCCCGCGCGAGGAGCTGGTCCGCCGGCTGCTGGCCCGCGGCCGCGGTGCCGACGACACCCAGGCCGTCATCGAGCACCGGCTCGAGGTCTACGACGCCAAGACCCAGCCGATGATCGCGTACTACGCCGAGCGGGAGATCCTCGTGACCGTCGACGGGTCGCAGCCGCCGGACGACGTCACCGCGGCGCTGGTCGACCAGATCGAGCACCACAAGAAGTTCCTCGACCAGGACTGACCGACCGGCCGCGCGCGGTTTTCGGTGATCCACAGCGGATCTGCTGGAGAAAACCACATGGATCCGCTGTGGATCACTGTCGGCGGTGCAGGGCCGACAGCCGCGCCAGCAGAGCCCGGCCGTACGCCTCGGCGGGGTTGGCCGCGGACGCCCGGGTCTCGCCGGCGGCCGAGCCGTCCAGCAGCACGACGTCGTACCCGTCGGCGGACCTCTCGAGCCGCAGGAACGCCGCGCCGAGCAGGTCGCGCAGCTGGTGCTCGGCCGGCAGCCAGAGCGCGTCCTCCTGGTCGAGCGAGTCGAGCGCCCACTCGGTGGTGCCGTTGAAGCCGATCACCGGCCCGGTCGGGTAATGGTGCAGCTCGACGGTCATGTCCGACAGCACGAAGACCTCGTCGTCCATCCCGCGGTCCACGACGACGAAGCGGTCGCCGTGGGCCGGCTGCCAGCGCAGCCCCGCAGCCCGCAGCTCCCTGGCCAGGGGCACCGAGATCACCCCGCGACGGTAACCCGCAGATCCGGCTCCCGCCCTCGGCGCACCTAGGGTGGTCCGATGGCTGGACGCGCGCGGCGGGGCACCGCTCCGGGACGCGTCCGGGTCGGCATCTCGGGCTGGAACTACCCACCGTGGCGAGGGGTCTTCTACCCGCCCGGGCTCCCGCAGCGGATGGAGCTGGAGCACGCCGCGAGCGTGCTCACCACGATCGAGATCAACGGCTCGTTCTACGCCCTGCAGAAGCCGGAGTCGTACCGCGACTGGCACGACCGCACACCGGACGACTTCGTCTTCTCGGTCAAGGGCGGCCGGTTCGTCACCCACATGAAGAAGCTGCGGGACGTCGAGATCCCGCTGGCGAACTTCTTCGCCTCCGGCGTGCTCGCGCTGGGCGGCAAGCTCGGGCCGTTCCTCTGGCAGCTGCCGCCCAACCTGGGGTACGACGCCGGGCGGCTCGCCGACTTCTTCGCGCTGCTGCCGCGCACCACCACCGCGGCGGCGGTGCTCGCGGCGCAGCACGACGAGCGGATGGAGGGCCGCGCACTCACCGTCACCGATGCCGAGCGTCCGGTGCGGCACGCCCTCGAGGTCCGCCACCCGACGTACGAGACGCCCGGCTTCCTCGAGCTGCTCCGTGAGCACCGGATCGCGGTGGTCACCGCCGACACCGCGGGGAAGTGGCCGCAGCTGCTGGAACCCACCACCGACGACCTCGCCTACGTGCGACTGCACGGCGCCGAGGAGCTCTATGCCAGCGGCTACGACGACGCGGCCCTGGACGTGTGGGCGGCCCGGGTGGGGGAGTGGCGGGACCAGGGCCGGGACGTGGTCGTGTACTTCGACAACGACGTGAAGGTGCGGGCGCCGTTCGACGCCCAGCGGCTGGCCGCCCGCCTCGGCGCGGGACCCACCTAGGTTCACCACCGCAGGAAGATCGTTTGCGACCTCGGTCACCGACACGCCGCAGGCCGGGACGGCGTGTCGGGGACTCAGGTCGCGAACGAGGAGGGGTGAGCAGTCGGGCGGTCGACGGCGCTCAAGGCATCGAGTTGGCGTCATGAGGGAATGCTTGTATGCTGCATCCAGTTAGATGGGTCATGCAAGCAGTCTCATCGCGCAACCACCCCGCCCGGGTCCGGGTCGCCGCCCGCCCAGCCACCACGACCCGCCCGAGGAGGACGCCATGACCGTCGGCCCGAGCACCGTCGCCTCCCTCAGCGAAGAGGTCCTGCGGCTGCACCGCGCCTTCAACACCATGCGCCAGCAGCTCACCGCCAACAACGCCACCAGTGGTGAAGGCGTCGAGTGGGCGGCCTACGGCCTGCTGTTCCAGCTGGTCAACGACGGTCCGCGGCGCAGCTCGGCTCTCGCCGACGCCGCCTGTGTCGACCCGTCGACCGTCAGCCGCCAGGTGGCGCAGCTGGTCAAGGCCGGCCTCGTCACGCGCCGGTCCGACCCCGAGGACGGCCGGGCCAGCCTGCTCGTGGCCACCGAGCGCGGCCGGGCCGCCTACGCCGCCAAGCAGGAGCACCGCCAGCGGATGTTCGCGCACCTGCTGGAGAGCTGGTCGGAGGCCGACGCCGTCGCCCTCACCGACCTGCTCAGCCGCTTCAACGACAGCTTCGTCGAGCAGCGCGCGACCTTGCACGAGGTCGCCAAGCACCCGACGGGCCAGACCTCCCAGCAGCACCCGATCGAGGAGCACGCATGACCAGTACGACCCCGGCGGCCGTCGCGCACGAGCGCGGGTCCGGCGAGCTGAGCCACCGCCAGATCCTGACGATCCTGTCCGGCCTGATGGCCGGCATGTTCCTGGCCGCGCTCGACCAGACGATCGTCGCGACGTCGATCCGCACGATCGCCGACGACCTGCAGGGCCTCTCGGTCCAGGCGTGGGTCACCACGGCGTACCTCGTCACAGCGACGATCAGCACGCCCCTCTACGGCAAGCTGTCCGACCTCTACGGCCGCCGGCCGTTCTTCCTGCTGGCGATCTCGGTCTTCGTGCTCGGCTCCGCGCTCAGCGGCTTCGCCACCTCGATGGGTCAGCTGGCCGCGTTCCGCGCCTTCCAGGGACTCGGCGCCGGCGGTCTGTTCTCACTCGCGCTGACGATCATCGGCGACATCGTGCCGCCGCGGGAGCGCGCCAAGTACCAGGGCTACTTCCTCGCGGTCTTCGGCACGTCCAGCGTCCTCGGCCCGGTCGTCGGCGGCTTCCTCGCCGGCCAGGACACCCTGCTCGGCATCACCGGCTGGCGCTGGGTGTTCCTGGTCAACGTCCCGATCGGCATCTTCGCCCTGCTGCTCGTCATGCGCAGCCTGCACCTGCCGCACACCCGTCGCGAGCACCGCATCGACTGGCCGGGCGCGTTGCTGCTCATCGTGGGTCTCGTGCCGCTGCTGGTCATCGCCGAGCAGGGCCGCGAGTGGGGCTGGGGCTCCGGTCGCGCACTCGTCTCGTACGTCATCGGCGCCGTCGGCATCGCCGGCTTCATCTGGGACCAGGGTCGCTACGGCGACGACGCACTGATCCCGCTGCGCCTGTTCCGCGGCAAGACCTTCGGCATCGGCTCGGCCATGAACTTCATCCTGGGCATGGGCATGTTCGGTGGTCTGGCGGCGCTGCCGCTCTACCTGCAGATCGTCAAGGGCTACTCGCCGACCGCGGCCGGCCTGCTGCTGCTCCCGCTGATGGTCGGCATCATGAGCGCCTCGATCCTCTCCGGCCAGATCATCAGCCGGACCGCGCGCTACAAGAAGTTCCCCATCATCGGCACCGGGCTGCTGCTGCTCGCGATGCTCGGCCTGTCGCGGGTCGGCACCGACACGAGCGTCGGCGTGACACTCGGACTGGCGTTCGTGTTCGGCGTCGGGCTCGGCTTCAACATGCAGCCGCTGGTCCTCGCCGTGCAGAACGCCGTGCCGCCCCAGGACATGGGCGTGGCCACCTCGTCGGCGACCTTCTTCCGTCAGATGGGCGGCACGCTCGGCACGGCGGTCTTCCTCTCGGTCCTGTTCTCCAGCGTGGGCGGCAAGATCACGTCCGCCTTCCAGGCTGCTTCCGGCACCGCCGACTTCCGGGCCGCGCTCAGCGACCCGAAGCTCGCGGCCGACCCGGTCGACGGCCCGGTCGTCAAGGCCATCACGAGCGGTGCCGGCCTGCCGAAGGGCGCCCTCGACGACACGTCGTTCCTGTCGAAGCTCGACGACCGGCTGGCGAAGCCGTTCCTCGACGGGTTCTCCTCGGCGATCGACCTGGTCTTCCTGTCGGCGGCGGGCGTGCTCCTGGTGGCCTTCGTGGTGGTCTTCTTCCTCCCTGAGGAGAAGCTCCGCACGCTGTCGGGCATCCAGGCCCGGCAGCAGCAGGAGGCCGACGACGCGGCGTCAGCCGCCGAGGCGGCAGGCGCAGGTACCCGGCCGGGTCACGACTCCAGCGCGGCGGCGGCGGTGTCCGCGCCGTCCAGCCAGATGGTCGACGGGTCGATCGTCGAGGAGCACGCCCTCGACGAGGCCGGCGTCCCGCGGCAGCCGGAGGCCGAGCAGGAAGGCGCTCGGCGCTAGGGCACCCTCCACAGGCACGACGACGGGGAGGCGCCCGCACCGGGTGCCTCCCCGTCGCACGTCCGGGCTCAGCGGATGGCGAACCAGACGTACTTGCCGTCGGGCTCGGGGTCGATGCCCCAGTCGTCGGACAGCGCGGCGACCAGCGCGAGGCCGCGGCCGTTCTCGTCGCCCTGGCTCGCCTCCTGAGGGGCCGGTACCGCGGGGGACCCGTCGCGAACCCGCACCTGCAGCTGCTCGCCGTCGCACTCGACGGCGACGACGAGCGGCGGCCCGCCGTGCAGGACGGAGTTCGTGACCAGCTCGCTGGTCAGCAGGAGTGCGTCGTCGACGAGTGCGCTGTGGTGCGCGGTGCAGCTGGTGTCCCGCAGGAAGTCACGTGCGAGGGCAGGAGCCTGGTGCGAGACCGGCAGCTCGCGCTCGGCACGCGGCGTGGCCTGGCACATGGGGGTCCTCCGGTCCGTGATGTCCGGTGCGCGGTGCGGTGGCGCCGTCACGTGCACGGTCTGCCCGGTCGTCACCAGCCGCACACCTCGCAGTCCGCTCCGTGAGCGCGGACCGACCGCGACAGCACGGGTCACGGCACCATCCACCCGAGGACGCTCGTCGACTGGAGGTAGACCAACGCGCACATGCCGGCGATGAACAGCACGCTCCAGAGGAACACCTTGCGGAAGAGGTCGCCCTCCTTGCCGGCCATGCCGACCGCGGCCGCCGCGATCGCGAGGTTCTGCGGCGAGATCATCTTGCCGAGGACGCCGCCTGAGCTGTTCGCCGCCGCCATGAGCACCTGGTCGAGACCGGCCTGCTTCGCAGCGGTCACCTGCAGCGCGCCGAACAAGGAGTTCGACGACGTGTCCGACCCGGTCACGGCCACGCCGAGCCAGCCGAGGATCGGGGACAGCAGCGCGAAGGCGGCGCCTGCCCCCGCCATCCAGGTGCCCAGCGTCGCGGTCTGCCCGGACGCGTTCATGACATAGGCCAGCGCGAGGACCGCCATCACCGTGAGAACGGCGGTGGCCATCTGCCGGTAGGTGTCGCCGTACGCCTTCACGGCCCTGCGGGCCGAGATTCCGACCGCCGGGATCGTGAGCAGGCCGGCGATCAGCATCAGGCTCCCGACCGCGCCGAGCCAGTTGAACTTGAAGTCCGAGATCGTCGAGGGGTCACCCTGGGTGTTCTCGATGTGCAGCCCCGGCCAGCCGAACGTCTTGGTCACGCTGTCC
Source organism: uncultured Actinomycetota bacterium (assembly GCA_963746175.1). Taxonomy (GTDB): domain Bacteria; phylum Actinomycetota; class Actinomycetes; order JACCUZ01; family JACCUZ01; genus CAVVAH01. The sequence goes on from CAVVAH010000001.1 coordinate 26,565, forward strand.
AGGGCGTCCTTGACGGCAGGGATCTGTGCGACCACGAAGACGGCGATGACGATGAGGTACGGCGCGTAGGCGCGGGTCACGTCGGCGCGGCTGTCGTGCACCTCGACGTCCCGCGCCGCGGCGGGGGCGTCGCCGCCCGTGCCGGGAGTCCCCGCCGTGGTGGTCGGGTCGCCCGAACCGTTCGCGCGCGACGCGGTACCTCCCGCGGCTGCCTCCGCCCAGCGGCTGCCTCCACCGGTGCTCACGAGCTCGTCCTCCTCGTCAGCGGTCTCGACGTAGTGCTCGGCCGGCGACCAGACGCGCACCAGCAGCACGACGGCGAGGGCACCCGCGAGCGACGCCACGATGTCGGTCAGCGGCACCGAGATGTAGTTCGACGTGACGAACTGGGCGATCCCGAAGGTCGCCCCGCAGACGACCGCGGGCAACCAGGTCTGCCGCAGGCCGTTCTTCCGGTCCACCATGAAGACCAGCGCGAGCGGCACGAACACGGCGAGGATCGGCGTCTGGCGGCCGACCATCGAGCCGAGGTCCTGCGTCTCGAGGCCGGAGACCGTCGACAGTGTCGTGATCGGCACGGCGAGCGCGCCGAACGCGACCGGTGCGGTGTTCGCGACCAAGGCGACGCCGGCCGCCTTCATCGGCCGGAAGCCGAGAGCGATGAGCATGACGCTGGTGATGGCGACCGGCGTGCCGAAGCCGGCCAGCGCCTCGAGCAGCGCACCGAAGCAGAAGGCGATGATGACCGCCTGGATGCGCTGGTCGTCGCTCACCTTCGCGAACGAGCGGCGGAGCACGTCGAAGTGCCCGGTGGCGACGGTCATGTTGTAGAGCCAGATGGCGTTGAGGACGATCCACATGATCGGGAAGAACCCGAAGGCCGCGCCCTCGGTGGCGGCGAGAAGGGACTGCCCCACCGGCATCGGGTAGACGAGGACCGCCACGAGGATCGCGACGAGGAGCGAGATCAGCCCGGCCATCCAGGCCCGCATCCGCAGGACACCCAGCAGCAGGAACAGCGTGAGCAGGGGGAGGGCGGCGAAGACGGACGACAGCCCGAGAGAGTCGCCGACCGGATCGAGTATCTGCCTGTACATCAACCATTCACCTCGTGCCATGCGGGTCGGGCACCGGCGGAGGTCCCGCCGGTGGGCTCGGTGGGCGGCAGGGAGAGCTCGCGGGCCAGCTGCGCGGGGGTCCTCCCGCGCAGCGACGCGTCGAGCACCTCGACGGTGTGGGCGAGGCCGATCCGGCCGCCCTGTCGGGAGACGGAGGAGGCCACCTGCATGAGGCAGCCGGGGTTGGCGGTGACCAGGAGCTCCGCGCCGGTGGCGAGGACGGCGCGCGCCTTGCGGTCGCCCAGCTCGCCCGCGGCCTCGGGGTTCAGCAGGTTGTAGATGCCGGCCGACCCGCAGCAGATGTCCGCGTCGGCGATCTCGCGCAGCTCCAGACCGGGGATCGTCCGCAGCAGCTCGCGCGGCTGGCGGCGTACGCCCTGCGCGTGCGCGAGGTGGCAGGCGTCGTGGTACGCGACGCTCACGGCCAGCCGGTGCCGCGCGGCCACCGGGCCCAGCTCGGCGAGCAGCTCCGACACGTCCCGCACCGAGGCCGCGAAACGGCGAGCCCGCTCGGCGTACGCCGGGTCGTCGGCGAGCAGGTCGGCGTACTCCTTCATCGCCGAGCCGCAGCCGGCGGCGTTGACGACGACATGCTCGACACCGGCCGCGTCGAAGACGTCGACGGTGCGGCGCGCGAACGTCTGGGCCTCGGACTCACGGCCGTTGTGCACGCTCAGGGCACCGCAGCAGCCCTGATCGCGTGGGATGACGACGTCGCAGCCCTCCATCGCGAGGACGCGGGCGGTGGCCGCGTTGACGCGCGGGAAGAACTCGCGCTGCACGCAGCCGGTGAGCATCCCGACCACCGCCCGCCGTTCGCCGCGCGCGGCGACCCGCTCCGGCAGCGGCGGTGCCGGCCGGACGGGCGGGGCGAGCGCCTCCATGGCGGCCAGCGTCGGCGAGATCCGGCCGAGGACCCCGCTGCGCTGCACCAGGCGCTGCAGGCCGCTGCGGCGGTACGCCGACAGGGGGCCGCGCAGGGCGCGCAGCCGGCGCGGGTGCGGGAACAAGGCGAAGATCGCCTCGCGGAGCAGCCGGTCGCGCAGCGGGCGACGGTGCCGACGCTCGACCTGCGCGCGGGTCGCCTCGATCAGCCGGTCGTACTGCACCCCCGAGGGGCAGGCGGTGACGCAGGCCATGCAGCCGAGGCAGGCGTCGAAGTGACCGACCATGGAGTCGGACAGCGGCTCGCCCTCGAGGCCGGCCTGCATGAGGTAGATCCGGCCGCGCGGGCTGTCCATCTCCTCGCCCCAGAGCGCGTAGGTCGGGCAGGTGGGCAGGCAGAAGCCGCAGTGCACGCAGTCGGAGGCGAGCTCGGCGGACGGCGGCCGGTGGGCGTCGAACGCGGGGCCGCCGGGCGCGGTGCGCACCTGGTGGGGGCCGGCACTGCCCTGCGTCCCGTGGGTGGCGTCCGTCGCGCTCACGTCAGATCCCTCCCACGAAGCGGCCGGGGGAGAGCCGACGACGCGGGTCGAGCTCGGCCTTGAGCCGCCGCATCAGGTCCAGGCCGGGCACAGGTCCCCACAGGTCGACCGCGGCGCGGACCGCGGCCGGTGCGGTGAGGACCGTGACGGTGCCGTCGTACGGCGCCGCCGCGCGCCGCAGCCCTTCCACCAGCGCGGCGACAGCCTCCGGGTCGGCGTCCGCGGCGAGGCCCGCGTGCAGCACGCCGGCGGCCGACCCGGCGGCGCGGACGTCGAGTCCGTGCTCGTCGGCGAGCCGGTGGGCCGCGGCAAGCACCGGGCCGACCCCGGTGAGCGACGTGGTGACCTTCAGCCCGGTTCCCCCGGCGGCGAAGGGCAGTGCGCCGAGTCCCGGCGGTGGGTCGTCGTGCGCGGCCGCACCGGGCCCGAGCAGGGCCAGCAGCGTGTCACTGCGGGCCTCGACACCGGCCTCGACCCCTTCCACGAGGACGGTGACGCGCACGGTGTCGCGCGGACCGTCCAGCTCGACGGCGGTCGGGACCACCTGCGAGCCGAGGACGGCGAGTGCGGCCCGGCCGGCCGCCCCGGCGTCGCCGAAGGTCGCGGTGACGACGCGTCGGGCGGCGGGCAGCGGGTGCAGCCGGAAGACGGCCTCGGTGATGACGCCGAGGGTGCCGTAGGAGCCGGTGAGCAGCTTGCCGAAGTCGTAGCCCGCGACGTTCTTGACGACCCGTCCGCCGGCCTTGGCGACCACGCCGTCGGCGCGCACGAACGTCACGCCGATGAGCAGGTCGCGCGCAGTGCCGTACAGCAGCCGTCGCGGTCCGCTGGTGGACACCGCCAGCGTCCCACCGACGGTCGCCTCCGGGTACGGCGAGTCCAGCGCCAGCTGCTGGCCGGCCTCGGCGACCACCGACTGCAGCTCGGCCATCGGGGTGCCGGCCCGCACCACGACGACGAGGTCGCCGGCGGCGTGATCGACGACGCCGGTGACGGCCGTCATGTCGAGCACGACGTCGAGCCGCTCCGGGGGCGTGCCCCAGCCGAGCGTGGTGCCGGCCCCGCGGGCGACGACGGCCAGGTCGTTGCCGTCGGCGACGCGCAGCACCTCGGCGACCTCCTCTGCCGACGTCGGTGCGGCGACGAGTGCTGCGGGGACGCCGGCGACGTCGTCGTCGGGGCCGGCGTCGTGGGTCGCGGCGGCCTTCGCCAGCTCCCGCGCCACCCCGTCCGGAACGCCCCCGTGCCCCATCTCAGAACACCTCCGCCAGGCCGGCTTCCTGCAGCGGGTGGGGGCCCTTGTGCCGGCCCGGTACCTCCCCGCACAGGCGCGGGGTGGGGAACACCTTGCCGGGGTTCGACAGGTGCGCCGGGTCGAACGCGCAGCGAAGCATCTGCATCGTGTCGAGGTCGTCGTCCGTGTACATCCGCGGCATGTACTTCGCCTTGTCCATGCCGACGCCGTGCTCCCCGGTGATGGAGCCGCCGTGCTCGATGCAGAGGTCGAGGATCGCGGCGGAGACCTCTTCCGCCTTCTCCGCCTCCCCGTCCACGGTCTCGTCGAAGAGCACCAGCGGGTGCAGGTTGCCGTCGCCCGCGTGGAACACGTTGGCCACCCGCACGCCGGAGCCGGACGACAGCGCGGCGATCCGGCGCAGCACCTCGGGCAGCGCCGTGCGCGGGATGACGCCGTCCTGGACGATGTAGTCAGGGCTGATCCGGCCGACGGCGGCGAACGCCGACTTGCGGCCCTTCCAGAACAGCGCGCGCTCGTCGTCGTCCTTCGCGATCCGGATCTCGAAGGCGGCGTTATCGTGGCAGTGCCGCTCGACCTCGTCGAACTGCGCGGTCACCTCGGCGTCCGGGCCGTCGAGCTCGATGACGAGGACGGCCCCGGCACCCTGCGGGTAGTCGCAGTGGACAGCGGCCTCGGCGGCCTCGATCGCGAGCGCGTCCATCATCTCGATCGCCGCGGGCAGGACACCGGCGCCGATGATGGCGGACACAGCGCCGCCGGCCTCGTCCGTCGACGGGAACGCCGCGAGCATCGTCCGCACGGCTTGCGGCGTGCGCATCAGCCGGACCGTCACCTCGGTGGCGATGCCGAGGGTGCCCTCCGAGCCGACGAACGCACCGAGCAGGTCGTAGCCGGGCGGGTCCGCCGCGCGGCCGCCGAGCCGCACCACGGACCCGTCCGGGACCACCAGCTCGATCCCGGTGACGTGGTTGGTGGTGAAGCCGTACTTCAGGCAGTGCGCGCCGCCCGAGTTCTCCGCCACGTTGCCGCCGATCGAGCAGACCTGCTGGCTCGACGGGTCCGGGGCGTAGTAGTAGCCGGCCGGCTGGGCGGCCTTCGTGACGTGCAGGTTGATGACGCCGGGCTGGACGACGGCGCGCTGGTCGTCGGGGTCGACGTCGACGATCCCGCGCATCTGCGAGGTGACGACCAGCACGCCCTCGGCGTGCGGGAGCGCGCCGCCGGACAGCCCGGTGCCGGACCCGCGGGCGACGTACGGCACTCCGTGCTCGACGCATGCGCGCACCACGTCGGCGACCTGCGCGGAGGTCTGCGGCAGCACGACCACGGCCGGCGTCACCTTGTAGTGGGCCAGCCCGTCGCACTCGTACGTCCGCAGCCGGGCGTGGTCGGTGACGACGGCGTCCGCACCGAGCTCGGTGCGCAGCCGGGCGGCGACCCGGCCGACGGCGGTGGCTCCTGCCTCGTTCACGACGGCGTCCTCGTCACGGTCAGGGCATCCGCTCGTAGGCCGGGATGGTGAGGAAGTCCTCGAAGTCGTCGGCGAGGGCCATCTCGGTGAACAGCGAGCGGGCGTCGTCCCAGCGGCCCTGGGCGAAGGAGTCGCCTGCCTTGTCGCGGATGGTTGCCATCTCCTCCTCGATGAGCCGCTCGACGAGGTCGCGGGTGACGGCCTGGCCGTCGTCGAGGGTGACGTCGTTGTTCAGCCACTGCCACACCTGGGAGCGGGAGATCTCCGCTGTGGCGGCGTCCTCCATCATGTTGTTGATGCCCACGGCACCGGAGCCGCGCAGCCATGCCTCGAGGTACTGCACGCCGACGCTGATGTTGCTGCGCAGCCCGGCCTCGGTCACGGTGCCGGGGGTGGACCGCACGTCGAGCAGCTGGTCCGCGGTCACGTGGACCTCGTCACGGGTGCGGTCGACCTGGTTCGGCTTGTCCCCGAGCACCGAGTCGAAGACCTCGGTGCACAGCGGGACCATCGCCGGGTGCGCGACCCATGACCCGTCGAAGCCGTCGCCGGCCTCGCGGGTCTTGTCGTCGCGGACCTTGTCGAAAGCCCCCTTGTTGGTCGCCTCGTCCTTGCTGGGGATGAAGGCGGCCATGCCGCCGATCGCGTGCGCGCCGCGCTTGTGGCAGGTGCGCACCAGCAGCTCGGTGTAGGCCCGCATGAACGGCACCGTCATGGTCACCGAGTTGCGGTCCGGCAGCAGGAAGTCGGCACCCCGGGTGCGGAACTTCTTGATCACCGAGAACATGTAGTCCCAGCGGCCCGCGTTCAGGCCGGCGGAGTGGTCGCGCAGCTCGTGGAGGATCTCCTCCATCTCGAACGCCGCCGGGTAGGTCTCGATCAGGACGGTGGCGCGGATCGTGCCCCGAGGGATGCCGAGTGCGTCCTGTGCGTGCACGAACACGTCGTTCCAGAGTCGTGCCTCCAGGTGACTCTCCATCTTCGGCAGGTAGAAGTACGGGCCCAGCCCGTTGTCGATCTGCTTCTGCGCGCAGTGGAAGAAGTACAGCCCGAAGTCGGTGAGCGAACCCGAGGTGCGCTCGCCGTCGACCAGGACGTGCTTCTCCGGCAGGTGCCACCCCCGCGGCCGGACCACGATGGTGGCGACCTCGTCGGCGAGGGCGTAGCTCTTGCCCTCGGGCGAGGTGAAGTCGATGGCCCGGTCGATCGCGTCGCGCAGGTTCAGCTGGCCCTCGACCAGGTTCTCCCACAGCGGCGTGTTCGCGTCCTCCAGGTCGGCCAGCCACACCTTCGCCCCGGAGTTCAGCGCGTTGATGGTCATCTTGCGGTCCGTCGGGCCGGTGATCTCCGCACGCCGGTCGACCAGTCCGGGCGCGGGCGACGCGACCCGCCACGCGTCGTCCTCTCGGACGTCCTTGGTCTCGGCCAGGAAGTCCAGCGTGCCGCCCGCGGCCAGCTCGGCGTACCGCTGGCGGCGCAGGTCCAGCAGCTCCCGCCGCCGGGCGTCGAAGGCACGGTGCAGGCCGGCCAGGAACTCCAGGGCAGCCGGCGTGAGGACCTCGTCGTAGCGGTCCTTCATCGGGGCGTCGATGCGGACCCCGTCAGGTGCCGTGCTGCTCATGCCGGACTCCTCGTCGTGGTGCGGGTGGGCAGGTGGTGTGCGTGGAACGCGTGCGTCGCGAGCTCCGTGAGCAGCCGCGCGGCGTCGCGCTGCGCGACGACGCTGTCCGGCTCGATGTCGAGCAGGGCGTGGACGCCGACCACGCCGAGGTCGCGGAACGCCGTGCGCGCCGCGTCGTCCAGGTCGACCCGGCCGGCAAGCAGGATGACCGGGACGCCGGCCCGGCACGCCCGCCGGGCGACGCCCACCGGGGCCTTGCCTGACAGCGTCTGCGCGTCGACCGAGCCCTCGCCCGTCACGACCAGGTCGCTGCCCGCGAGCGCGTCGTCGAACCCCACCAGGTCGAGCAGCAGGTCGATGCCCGGCGTGAGGCGGGCGCCGAGGAATGCCAGGGCGCCGGCCCCCACGCCACCGGCCGCACCGGCACCCGCCGCCGCCACGTCGACCCCGAGGTCCCGCCGCAGGACCTCGGCAAGCCGGACCAGTCCCGCGTCGAGGACCGCGACGTCCTCGGGCGACGCACCCTTCTGCGGCGCGTAGACCCGTGCGGCGCCGTGCGGCCCGGTCAGCGGGTTGTCGACGTCCGAGGCGACGACCACCTCGACGTCGCGCAGCCGCGGGTCCAGCCCGGACACGTCGATGCGGTCCAGGTCGGACAGGGCACCGCCGCCCGGTGGGAGCTCCGCGCCGGCCCGGTCCAGGAACCGGGCGCCGAGCGCGGCCGCCAGACCGGTGCCGCCGTCGGTCGTGGCGCTGCCGCCGATCGCCAGCACGAGCCGCTCCACCCCGGACGCCAGTGCCGCGGCGACCAGCTGGCCGGTGCCGCGGGTCGAGGCGCGCAGCGGGTCGGGTCGCCCGCCCGGCAGCAGGCCGAGCCCGGAGGCGGTGGCGAGCTCGACCACGGCGGTCCGCCGGGGGGTCCCCGCCGGGCTGAGGGCGAGGGTCGCCCGGACCGGATCGCCCGTCGGGCCGCTCACGCCGACCTCGAGGGGATCCCAGCCGGCGGCCAGCACCATGGCCACGGTGCCCTCGCCGCCGTCGGCGACCGGCCGGTGCAGGACGTCGAGCGTCACGCCGGCGGTGGCTGCCGCCGTCCGGAGCCCGGTCCCCACCGCCACCGCGACCTGGTCCGCGGGGAGGCTCCCCTTGAACGAGTCGGGCGCGACGAGGACGGTGAGCCGCGGTCCTGCGCCCACACGAACCAGTCCTTCCGCGGTGTGGAAGGTGCGTTCTGCTGCGCGGAAACCCTAGGCAGCAGATGGTTGCCCGGTCAAGGGTGGTTGCTCCCGGTTCGTCCGCTCGAGACGATGGCGCCATCGGGACGAGTCCGGCGTACCGTGTGCTCGTGACCACAGCTCCCGTGGTCGACGACTTCTCCCACGAGGCGTTCTTCTACGCCGACCTCGGCGAGTTCCTCGACCAGGCATGCGGCTTCGTCCGCGACGGCCTGGAGCACGACGAGGCCGTCCTCGTCGCGACCGGTGGCGAGCGGCTCGCGGCGCTGCGCCAGCTCTTCGGCGGCGAGCCGGACGTGGGGCTGGCCGACATGGCCGAGGTGGGCGTCAACCCGGCCCGGATCATCCCGCTGTGGCGCGAGTTCCTCGACGAGAACGCCGCCGCCGGCCGACCGGTGCGCGGCATCGGCGAGCCGATCTGGGCCGGCCGCAGCGACGCCGAGCTCGCCGAGTGCCACCAGCACGAGGCGCTGCTCAACGTCGCGTTCGCCGACGGCCCCGGCTGGCGGCTGCTGTGCCCCTACGACGTGACGGCGCTGCCGCCCGACGTCGTCCAGCAGGCCCGCGGCACGCACCCCGTCCTGCTGGAGAGCGGCCGGTTCGTCAGCAGCGACGTCTATCACCGCGAGGCCGGTCGCCGGGCGCTGCGGCACTGGCCGCTGCCGCCGGCGCCCGAGACGGCCACTCCGGTGGGCTTCGGTGCCGGCGACCTCGGCGAGGTACGCCGGCAGGTGCTCGATGTCTGCCTCGCGGAGGGACTCGGCCACCAGCGTGCCGACGACCTCGTCCTGTGCGCCGACGAGCTGGCCGCCAACAGCCTGCTGCACGGCGGCGGCCGCGGCGAGCTGCGGCTGTGGCGCGACCACGACGCGGTGGTCTGCGAGGTGAGCGACGCCGGCACCATCGACGACCCGCTGGCCGGTCGGCGCGCGCCGTCGCTCGACCGGGTCGGCGGCCGCGGGCTGTGGCTGGCGAACCAGCTCTGCGACCTCGTGCAGCTGCGGTCCGGTGCTGCCGGCACCGTCGTCCGCCTGCACATGTGCCTCGGCTGACCGGGCCGTGCTGCCTTCGCCTGCCACCTGACGGTCCGTGACAGCCGGTGCTGGGCGGTGCATGATCGCCGGACGCGCACGCGCAGGAGGTCGAGCCGTCACCATGGAGTTCCTGGCACCGTCCACGTGGTCCGACGCGCTCGAGGCGCGCAGCGCGCACCCGGACGCGGTGGCGATCGCCGGCGGCACCGATGTCATGGTCGAGCTCAACTTCGACCGGCACCGGCCGCCGGCGCTGCTCGACCTGACCCGGGTACCGGAGCTGGTGGAGTGGTCGCGGACCGACGACGGCGGCGTGCGGCTCGGCGCGGGTGTCCCGTACACCCGGCTGATGCGGGAGCTGGCCGACCTGTCCCCGGGTCTGGTGATGGCCGCGCGGACGGTCGGCTCCCCGCAGATCCGCGCACGTGGCACGGTCGGCGGCAACCTCGGGTCGGCGTCTCCCGCCGGCGACTGCCACCCGGTGCTGCTCGCCGTCGACGCGGTCGTCGAGGCCGCGTCGGTGCGCGGCACCCGCACGATCCCGGTGGCCGACTTCTTCACCGGGGTGAAGAAGCACGCCCTCGAGCCCGACGAGCTCATCGCCGCCGTGCTGCTGCCACCGGGCAGCGGGCTGGAGCAGTTCGCGAAGATCGGCACCCGCAACGCGATGGTCATCGCGGTCACGTCGTTCGGTCTCGCGCTGCACCCCGAGCGGCAGGCGGTCGGGGCGGCTCTCGGCTCGGCCGCGCCGACACCGCGGCACGCGCGGCAGGCCGAGCAGTTCCTCGCCGCAGCGCTCACCGACGACGGGCTGTGGGAGTCACGCGGCGCGATCCCCGCGAGCACTGCGGCCCGGTTCGGCGACCTGGTCGCCGCCGACGCGGCACCGATCGACGACGTGCGTGGCACCGCGTCGTACCGCCGGCACGCGCTGTCGGTGCTGGCTCGCCGCACCCTCGGCTGGGCCTGGACCGACTACCAGGCGAAGGCGGCGTGATGACCACCCCACGAAAGCGCTCGCGCGTCAGCCTGGCATGGCGGCGAACGGCTGACAGCACGGCGGTCGACGTGCGCTCACGCTTCCGCGGGGGCCTCGGATGAGGGTCGAGCTGACGGTCAACGGCGAGAAGCGGCAGGCCGACGACGTGTGGGAGGGCGAGAGCCTGCTGTACGTCCTGCGCGAGCGGCTCGGGCTGCCCGGCTCCAAGAACGCGTGCGAGCAGGGCGAGTGCGGGTCCTGCTCGGTCTACCTCGACGGCGACGTCGTGTGCGCCTGCCTCGTCGCTGCCGGGCAGGCGCAGGACCGCGACGTCGTCACCGTCGAGGGGCTGGCCGACGGCGAGACGCTCGACCCGGTGCAGCAGGCGTTCCTCGACGCCGGCGCCGTGCAGTGCGGCTTCTGCACCCCCGGCCTGGTCGTCGCCGTGCACGACCTGCTGGCCCGGGTGCCGCAGCCGGACGACGAGACGGTGCGCGAGGCGCTGGCCGGCAACCTGTGCCGCTGCACCGGCTACGAGGCGATCCTCGCCGCCGTCCGGCAGGCCGCGGGGCGGACATGACCCTTGTCGTCGACGGGGCGACCGTCGTCACGGTCGACGGCGACTCGGGCGCCGGCACCGAGCACGCGACCGGGCACGTGGTGGTCGACGGCAGCCGCATCACCGCGGTCGGCTCCGGGACGGCGCCGGACGACGTCCGGCGGTCCGCCGACCGTGTCGTCGACGGCGGCGGCTGCGTGCTCACGCCCGGCTTCGTCAACACCCACCAGCACCTCTACCAGTGGGCCACCCGCGGCCTCGCGGTCGACGCCACGCTCTTCGAGTGGCTGACCGAGCTCTACCCGGTCTGGGCCGGCATCGACGAGGAGGTGGTGCGGTCCGCATCGGCCGCCGCGCTCGGCTGGCTCGCGCGCACCGGCTGCACGACGAGCACCGACCACCACTACGTCTTCCCGGCCGGGGCCGGCGACCTCCTCGGCGCGGAGGTGGCGTCCGCGGCGGCCGTCGGGCTGCGGTTCCACCCGACCCGCGGCTCGATGGACCTCGGCCGGAGCCAGGGCGGGCTGCCTCCCGACGCGGTCGTCGAGGACCTCGACGTCGTGCTCTCGGCCACCGAGGAGGCCATCACGCGCTTCCACGACCCGTCGCCGGGCGCCATGGTGCGGGTCGCGGTCGCGCCGTGCTCGCCGTTCTCGGTCACCGCGGAGCTCATGACGGAGGCCGCGGCGCTCGGGCGACGGCACGGCGTGCGGTTGCACACGCACCTCGCGGAGACGGCCGACGAGGAGGACTTCTGCCGGGAGCGGTTCGGCGCGACCCCGACGGAGTACGTCGACTCGCTCGGCTGGCTCGGGCCGGACGTCTGGATGGCGCACGCCGTGCACCTCGACGACGCCGCGGTCGCGCGGTTCGCGGCGACCGGCACCGGCGTCGCGCACTGCCCGTCGAGCAACGCCCGCCTCGGCGCCGGCATCGCGCGCACCCGCGAGCTCGTCGACGCCGGCGTACCTGTCGGGCTGGGGGTCGACGGCGCCGCGTCCAACGAGGCGGGCTCGCTGCTCGAGGAGCTGCGGCACGCCGCCCTGTTCGCCCGAGCCGTCGGCGGCCCGACCGCGCTCGGCGTCCGTGACGCGCTCCGGCTCGCGACGAGGGGCGGCGCGCAGGTGCTCGGCCGCGACGACGAGCTCGGCAGCATCGAGGTCGGCAAGCTCGCCGACCTCGCGCTCTGGCGGGTCGACACCCTGCCGCACGCCGGCATCGCCGACCTGGTGGCCGCCCTGGCGCTCGGGTCACCGCCACCGCTGCGCCTGCTGCTCGTCGACGGGCGTCCTGTCGTCGAGGACGACCGGCTCGTCACTGTCGACGAGGACGTGCTCGCCCACGACGCCGCCGTCGCGTCGCGGACCCTGCTGGAGCGTGCGGAGTGACTCGATGACCACGACCTCGACGGGTGTGCGCGACCGGACGGCGACCGGCGGCGGCGTCGGCACCGACGCGTCGCGGCCGGACGGCGTGCTGAAGGTGAGCGGCGAGTTCGCCTACGGCAGCGACCTGTGGGCCGACGAGATGCTGTGGGGGGTCACGCTGCGCAGCCCGCACCCCTCGGCGCGGATCGTGTCGATCGACATCGGCCCGGCGCTCGCCGTGCCCGGCGTCTACGCCGTGCTCACCGCCGACGACGTACCGGGGGAGAAGCGCTACGGCCTCGAGGTCGACGACCAGCCGGTGCTCGCCACCGGGGTCGTCCGCTACCAGGGCGAGCCGGTGGCGCTGGTCGCCGCCGAGCACCCCGAGACCGCCCGCCGGGCGGCTGCGCGCATCGTCGTCGACTACGAGGTGCTCGTGCCGGTCACCGACGCGAGGGCCGCTCTCGAGCCCGGCGCCACGGTGCTGCACCCGGAGGAGACGCCGGTGGTCGAACGGTCCCGGGAGGACGCGCACCTGCACCCGCGCGGCAACCTCTTCCGGCACCTGAAGATCCGCAAGGGCGACCCCGACCCCGCGGCCGACGTGGTGGTCGAGGGCGACTACGAGGTCGGCATGCAGGACCAGGCGTTCCTCGGGCCGGAGTCCGGGCTGGCCGTGCCGGCCGAGGACGGCGGCATCGACCTCTTCGTCGCCACCCAGTGGCTGCACGTCGACCAGGAGCAGATCTGCCGCGCACTGGCGATGCCGCCCGACAAGGTGCGTCTCACGCTGGCCGGCGTCGGTGGCGCGTTCGGTGGCCGCGAGGACCTGTCGATGCACGTGCACGCCTGCCTGCTCGCGCTGCACACGGGCAAGCCGGTCAAGATGTCGTACAACCGCGAGGAGTCGTTCTTCGGTCATGTGCACCGGCACCCGGCGACGATGCACTACGCGCACGGCTTCACCCGCGACGGCGACCTGGTCTTCGTCCGCGCGCAGATCTGGCTCGACGGCGGCGCCTACCTGTCCAGCAGCGCCGCGGTCGTCGGCAACGCCGGGCTGATGGGGATCGGGCCCTACGTCGTGCCGAACGTCCGGATGGACTGCTACGGCGCGTACACCAACAACCCGCCGTGCGGCGCGATGCGCGGCTTCGGTGCGGTGCAGGCGGCGTTCGCCTACGAGTCGCAGATGGACAAGGCCGCCGAGGCGCTCGGCATGGACCCGGTCGACCTGCGCTGCCGCAACGCGATGGAGGAGGGCTCCGTCGCGCCCACCGGGCAGGTGCTGGACAGCCCGGCACCGGTCGTCGAGCTGCTGCGCCGGCTGCAGGCCATGCCGATGCCCGAGTCCGCAGCGACCGGTGGCCACGACCTGCGCCGGCTGCCCGGCGGCGTCGCGAACTCCACCCACGGCGAGGGCGTGCGGCGCGGCGTCGGCTACGCGGTGGCGTACAAGAACATCGGGTTCTCGGAGGGCTTCGACGACTACTCGACGGCGCGGGTGCGGCTCGAGGTCGTGGCCGGTGAGCCGGTGGTCACCGTGCACACCGCGGCTGCCGAGGTCGGACAGGGCCTGGTCACCGTGCAGCAGCAGATCGCCCGCACCGAGCTCGGCGTGGAGCGGGTGGTCGTGGCCCCCGCCGACACCGCGGTCGGCAGCGGCGGCTCGTCGTCGGCGTCCCGGCAGACCTACGTCACCGGCGGCGCCGTGCGCGAGGCGTGCCGGCTGGTCCGCGACCAGGTGCTGGCTCGGGTCGGCACCGAGCGCTGGGAGGACGTCGACCTCGTGGCCGTCCTGGGCGACGAGCACGTCGAGGCGACCACCGAGTGGCGGCACCGTCCCACCGAGGCCGTCGACCCCGAGACCGGTCAGGGCTTCGCGCACGTGCAGTACGCCTTCGCGGCGCACCGCGCGGTCGTCGACGTCGACGTCGAGCTCGGCCTGGTCAAGGTGGTCGAGCTGGCGTGCACCCAGGACGTCGGCAAAGCCGTCAACCCCCAGGCCGTGGTCGGCCAGATCGTCGGCGGCACCGCCCAGGGCATGGGGCTGGCGCTCATGGAGGAGATCGTCGTCACGGACGGCATCATCAAGAACCCGTCCTTCACCGACTACCTCATCCCGACGATCCTCGACATGCCGCCGATGCAGGTCGACGTGCTCGAGCAGCCGGACCCGCACGCGCCCTACGGCCTGCGCGGCGTGGGCGAGCCGCCGACCATCTCGTCCGGGCCGGCGGTGCTGTCGGCGGTCCGTGCTGCCACCGGGCAGTTCCTCACCCGGGTGCCGGTCCGGCCGGAGCACATCACCGGCACCGCATGAGCCCTCCGGACCTCGTCGTCCATGCTCCCCGCGCCTACTGCCCTGCGCACACATCGGTGCGCAGCGCACCAGCGGTCCGGGAGCTGGGGCCGATCACGGTGACGGTGCGGGACGGCGTCGTCGAGTCCGTCGGTCCGCTGGACCTGACGGTCACCGGCGCCGAGGTCGTCGAGCTGGCCGCCGACGAGGTGCTGCTGCCCGGCCTGGTCGACACCCACGTGCACGTCAACGAGCCGGGCCGCACCGAGTGGGAGGGCTTTGCCACCGCCACCCGCGCGGCCGCTGCCGGCGGCGTGACCACCGTCGTCGACATGCCGCTGAACAGCCTGCCGCCGACCCTCGACCCGGCAGCACTCGCCGTGAAGCGGTCCGCCGCCGAGGGGCAGTGCCACGTCGACGTCGGCTTCTGGGGTGGTGCCGTGCCGGGCAACCAGGGCCGGCTGCGGCCGCTGCTCGACGCCGGCGTCATGGGGGTGAAGTGCTTCCTGCCGGACTCGGGTGTCGCGGAGTTCCCGGCGCTCGACGGCGACGGACTGCTGCGAGCCGCGGAGGAGGTCGCCGCCGCCGACGGGCTGCTGCTCGTCCACGCCGAGGACCCCGCGGTGCTCGCCGCAGCACCCGCCGCGAGCGGCCCGTCGTACGACGTGTTCCTCGCGTCGCGGCCGGCGGCTGCTGAGGACACGGCGATCGCTCGCGTCGTCGACGCCGCCCGCCGCACCGGGGCGCGGGTGCACGTGGTGCACCTGTCGAGCGCGTCGTCACTGCCCACCGTCGCGGCCGCGAAGGCGGACGGTGTCCGACTCACGGTCGAGACCTGCCCGCACTACCTCGTGCTGCGCGCCGAGGACGTGCCCCACGGCGCGACGCCGTACAAGTGCTGCCCGCCGGTGCGGGGGGGCGCCAACCGCGACGCACTCTGGGGCGGACTGGCCGACGGCACCATCGACCTGGTGGTGAGCGACCACTCGCCGTGCACCGCCGACCTCAAGTCGATGGACACCGGTGACTTCGGCACCGCGTGGGGCGGCATCTCGTCGTTGCAGCTCGGGCTGCCGCTGGTCTGGACCGAGGCGCGCCGCCGCGGCCACGACCTCGCCGACGTGGTCCGCTGGATGTCCGCGGCACCGGCTGCGCTGGTCGGGCTCACCACGAAGGGTGTGCTCCGCGAGGGCGGCGCGGCCGACCTGGTGGCCTTCGCGCCGGCCGACGAGCAGGTCGTGGACCCGGCCCGGCTGCACCACCGGAACCCGGTGTCGCCGTACGCCGGTGCGCGGCTCACCGGTGCCGTACGCGCGACGTGGTTGGCTGGACGCCGGGCGGACCCGGACAGCGGCGACCACACGCCGCGCGGGCGGCTGCTGGCGCGAGGGGAGGCCTGACCGTGCGAGACCCGCTGACGCTGCCCGACCTGGCGGTGCGCACCTTCGGTGGCGCCGTGGTGTGGGCCAACGACGAGGCGTTCGCCGGCCGGGAGAACCTCGTCAACCCGGGGCCGGCGACGTTCTCCCCACGGACGTTCGGGGCGAAGGGGCAGGTCTACGACGGCTGGGAGACCCGGCGCCGGCGCCCCTTCCACGACGGCGACCACGACGAGGCGATCGTCCGGCTGGGTGCGCCGGGTGTGGTGCAGGCCGTCGTCGTGGACACCAGCTTCTTCACCGGCAACTTCCCGAGCGAGGCGTCCGTCGAGGGTCTGTGCGCCGACGGCACGCCGTCCGTCGACGACCTGCGGGCCGCGGAGTGGACGACGCTGGTCGAGCGCACCCCGCTGAGCGGTGACACCGAGAACGTGTTCACCGTCGACTCGCCGCGCCGCTGGACCCACGTCCGCCTGTCGATCCACCCCGACGGCGGGGTGGCGCGGCTGCGGGTGCACGGCGAGGTCGTCGCCGACCCCGGTGTCGTCGAGGCGCTCGGGACGGTCGACCTCGCCTCGCTCGAGCTCGGCGGCACCGTCACCGGCTGCAGCAACCTCTTCTACGGCTCGCCGGACCGGCTGATCGCGCCCGGCGTCGCGCGGTCCATGGGAGAGGGCTGGGAGACCGCCCGCCGCCGTGACGACGGCAACGACTGGGTGGAGGTGCGGCTGGCGACCCGCGGCTCGGTCCGGGTGGTCGAGCTGGACACGACGTGGTTCCTCGGCAACGCACCGGGTGAGGCGGCCCTGTCGGCGTACGACGGTGCGGACGACCCGGCCGAGGGTGCGGCCTGGACGACGCTGCTCGGGCGGACCCCGCTGCAGCCGGACACCCGCCACCGGCTGGTGCTGCCGGTGGCCGCCACGCCCGCCACCCACGTTCGGCTGGACGTCTACCCGGACGGCGGGATGGCCCGGCTGCGGCTCTGGGGCACCCCCACCGACGACGGCCTGGTGGCGCTCCGCGACCGCTGGGACACCACGGCATGACGCTGCCCGACAGCGTGCTCGGCGAGCTGGACGACCTGCTGGCCCCCTGGGACGCGGCGCTCGCCACCGGCTGGCCGGGGGAGCCGGCCATCCCGCAGCCCGTGCACACGCTCTACCTCCCGGCCGACCGGCTCGGTGCCGACGTGGTCCAGCGGGTCGGCGCCGAGGCACTGGCGGCGGTCGCGGGGGACGACGCGACGTCGATGGCTGCCGTGACCGGGCTCGGCGCCGCGCTGGTGGCCGACGTCTGGCCGCGGGTGCTGGCCAAGCTCGCGCGGCAGCCGGTCGAGGACCTGCGTGCCGACCTCGAGGACGGCTACGGCCACCGGGCGGACGACGAGGAGGACGAGGACGCCACCGACGCCGGCGAGGTGCTGGCGGCACTCGCCGGACCGTCCGCGCCGATGGTGCGCGGCGTGCGGGTCAAGTCGATGGAGGCCGCGACCCGTCGCCGCGGCGTACGGTCGCTGGACCGCGTGCTCGCGTCGTTCGGCGGGACGCTGCCACGTGGGTTCGTGGTGACGCTGCCGAAGGTGACGTCGGTCGACCAGGTGCGCGCGATGGTGCTGCTCTGCGACCGGCTCGAGGACGCGCACCGGCTGCCGCCGCGGTCGCTGCGCTTCGAGGTGCAGGTCGAGATGCCCCAGGCGGTGCTCGCCGCGGACGGCACCGCGACCGTCGCCGCCGCGGTGCACGTGGCGGCCGGTCGCTGCACCGGCCTGCACTACGGCACGTACGACTACAGCGCGGCGCTCGGTGTCGCGGCAGCCCACCAGGCGATGGACCACCCGGTGGCCGACCACGCGAAGGACGTCATGCAGGTCGCGGCCGCGCAGACCGGTGTCCGCGTGAGCGACGGCTCGACCAACGTGCTGCCGGTCGGCGACCGCGACCACGTCGAGCGCGCGTGGGCGCTGCACGCCCGGCTGGTGCGCCGGTCGCTGGAGCGCGGCATCTACCAGGGCTGGGACCTCCACCCGGCGCAGCTGCCGACCCGCTACCTGGCGACGTTCGCGTTCTACCGCTCGGGGCTGCGCGCGGCCGTCGCACGCCTCACGACGTACCTCGACCGGCAGGAGTCCGGCGTCCTCGACGAGCCGGCCACCGCCTTCGCGCTCGCGGCGTTCGTGGTGCGCGCCCTCGACTGCGGCGCCGTCGACGTCGCGGAGGTCGCGGCGGTGGGCGGCCCCGACCTCGCGGCACTGCGCCGGCTGGCCCGGCGGTCGGCACCGGCGTCCGCCGGGCCGCTCGACGCCCTCGCCCCCGACCAGCTGCGGGCGGCCCTGCTCGAGGTCTGCGCGTCGCGCCGGTGGTCCGACCTGGTGGCCGGCGCCGCGCCGTACGGCGACCTGCCGACCCTGCTGCGCGCAGCTGACACGGCGCTGGCCGCGCTCGACGAGGCCGACGTCGACGAGGCGATGGCCGGCCACCCGCGGATCGGCGAGCGCAGCGAGCACGCGTCGTCGCGGCGCGAGCAGGCCGGCGTCGACGACGCCACCCGCGCCGCGCTCCTCGACGGCAACCGGGAGTACGAGGCGCGCTTCGGCCACGTCTACCTTGTGTGCGCGAGCGGCCGGACCGGTGCCGAGCTGCTCGCCGTGCTGCGGTCCCGGCTGGCCAACGACCCGGGGTACGAGCGGACCGTGGCCCGCCGCGAGCTCGGGAAGATCAACGCACTGCGGCTGGAGCGCCTCGCGGAGGAGAGCGGATGAGCCTCGTCACCACGCACGTCCTCGACACGGTGACCGGCCTGCCGGCGGCCGGGATGCCGGTGAGCCTGTCAGGCGACGGGGTGGGCGCCGAGGGCGTCACCGACGCCGACGGCCGGCTGCGCGACCTCGGTCCGGACCGGCTGGACCCGGGCACCTACCGGATCACGTTCGCGACCTGGGAGTGGTTCCTCGGTGCAGGGCGCGAGTCGTTCTACCCGGAGGTCGTCGTGACGTTCGCCGTCACCGACCCGGACCGGCACCTGCACGTGCCGCTGCTGCTGTCGCCGTACTCCTACTCGACCTACCGCGGGAGCTGACCATGGCGATCCGGCTCGGCGACAACAGGTACGGCAAGGCCGAGTCGCGGCTGGTCCGCGTGGTGCGCGACAGCGCGCGGCACGAGGTGCGCGACCTCACCGTGTCGTCGTCGCTGCGGGGCGACTTCGACGACGCGCACCTCACCGGCGACCAGGCGAACGTGCTCCCGACCGACACGCAGAAGAACACCGTCTACGCGTTCGCCAAGGAGCACGGTGTCGGCACTGCGGAGGAGTTCGCGGTGCTGCTGGCCCGGCACTTCGTCGACGACGTCGAGCCGGTGACCTCCGCCCAGGTCCGCGTCGAGGAGGCCCGCTGGGACCGGGCCACGGTCGACGGCACGCCGCACGACCACACGTTCGTCCGCAGCGGCGCCGAGACCCGCACCGCGGTGGTGACGGCGTACCGCGGCGGGGCGCACGTCGTGTCCGGGCTCACCGGGCTGGTGGTGCTGAAGTCGACCGGCTCGGAGTTCAAGGACTTCCTGGTCGACGACCTCACGACGCTGCCGCCCACCGACGACCGTGTGCTCGCCACGTCGCTCACCGCGCGGTGGCGCTGGTCCGCGGCCCCGTCCGACGGCTACGACTCGGCGTACGACGAGGTCCGGGCGCTGCTCGTGTCGAGGTTCGGCTCGCTGCACAGCCTGGCGCTGCAGCAGTCGCTGTGGGAGATGGGCCGTACCGTGCTCGCGGTGCGCGCCGACGTGGCGGAGCTGCGGATGTCGGCGCCGAACAAGCACCACTACCTGGTGGACCTCTCGCCCTTCGGGCTGGACAACCCGGGCGAGGTCTTCGTGGCCGGCGACCGGCCCTACGGCCTCATCGAGGTCGTCGTCGAGCGCGACGACGAGGAGCCGGCACCCGGCGCCTGGCGCGACCTCCCCGGCTTCGTCTGACCGACCGGCGCTGCATGATCACCGCACTGAAGGGCCTGCGGTGATCATGCAGCTCTGGTCGTGCGGTCAGCGCTGGGCGGGGAGGGTGACGGTCGAGGACGGCACCTGGTGGTTCGCGACGAACGTGCCGTGGGGGTCGACGGCCGTTCGGACGGCCCGCAGCCGGGCGTACGACTCCTCGTCGTAGCCGGTGCGGGCGTCGACGGCGTGCTCGGCGAAGTTCAGGTACTGCCGGCCGTTGGCCCACGGCGCCATGACCGAGACCAGCGCGTCGGCGTCGGCCTGGCCGGCGGCCGCCATCTCGGGCGTCGCCGCGATCGCGACGCCGAAGAGGACGAACTCGCCGGAGACCATCGGCACCGCGCCGGCACCCTCGGCCGGCCGGCCGAGCGCCCCGCCCAGCTGGCGCAGCTCGGCCACGAGCAGGGACTGCTGCGAGCCGTGCCCGACCTGGCCGAGGAACGCGTCGATGGCGTCGGCCGGCAGCCCGGAGAGGACGGCGGAGTTGCTGACACCGGGCGTGGGGCCTTCGGGATCCATGTGCAGCCGGACGATCGACGCCGACGGCACGCGGGCGAAGGTGTCCATCTCGGGCTCGAGCGCGCGCAGCTCCGCGAGGATCTTCTCGGCCATGCAGTCCTCGTCGTTGACGGCGCCGTCGATGACGAGGATCTGGCGGCCGCGGATCGGCGCGGGGATCTCCTCGAACGGCGGCAGCTGGAGGATCCGGAACGACGTGGTGACCGAGTCCGGCGCGTCGACGGTCCAGTGCGCCCAGGCGCGCAGGACCTTCTCCGCGTCGGAGCGGTCCCAGACGAGCATCCCGGCGTAGACGGTGTCGATGGGGAACAGCCGGAGCTCCAGTGCGGTCACGACGCCGAAGTTGCCGCCGCCGCCGCGCACGGCCCAGAACAGGTCCGGCTCCGTCTCGGCCGTCGCCCGCACCAGCGTGCCGTCCGCGGTGACGATCTCGACGGCCGTGATGTTGTTGGTGGCCAGGCCGAGCTCGCGGGCGTACCAGCCCATGCCGCCGCCCAGCGAGTAGCCGACCACGCCGACGTCCGGCGAGGAGCCGTGCAGGGCCGCGAGGCCGTACGGCGCCACCGCGTCGACGACGTCGATCCACAGTGCACCAGCGCCGACCCTGGCTGTCCGGGCCTCGGCATCGACCTCGACGTCGCGCATCGCGGAGGTGCGGACGAGCACGGCGTCGCCGAGGGCGCCCAGCGGGCCGGCGTTGTGGCCGGTGCCCTGGGCGGCGACCCGGAGGCCGGCGGCGGTCGCGGCGCGGACCACCTCGGCGACCTCGTCGGCGGATGCCGGGTAGGCGACGGCGGCCGGGTGCTGCTGGACGGAGACGTTCCACGGCATCCGGGCGGCGTCGTAGCCGGGGTCTCCGGGGAGGTGGACGGCGCCACCGCACAGGCCGCGCAGCGACGAGGCGTCGGCGAGGGGGCTCGTGGTCTGCTCCGGGGTGGTGGGCTGTGCGGTCACTGCGTCCTCCTCGTGCGGGCCGGCGCACGCCGCCGGCTCGGTGGGACCTAGAGTGCCGCCGGCGACTTGGCGGCTCCTTGCGGCCCACTTGAGGCCACACCGGTGCAGGCCAGCGGCCCGGGTCGGCCGTCCGGCAGCTCAGACCCGGGCGAGAGCGGCCGTCAGCGCCGCGTCGTCGACGGCGCCCAGCCGCTCACGCACCTCGGCCACCGTGCGCTCGACGACGGCCGGGGTGAGGAACAGCTCCTGGGCCACCGCGCTCGGGCTCGCGCCGGCAGCGGTCAGCTCCGCCACCCGCCGCTCGGTCGCCGTCAGCGTCACCACGTGACCGTAGTCGGGCGGCGCCGGCAGCCCGTGGGCCGCCAGCTCCGCCGCGCAGCGGGCGTAGTGCCCCGGCGAGCCGCAGGCGGCGGCCCGGTCCAGCGCCGCGCGCAGCAGCCGCTCCCGCTCCGCCACGTCGGCGGTCACCCGGGCCAGGGCCAGCTCGGCGCAGGCCAGCTCGAACCGCGCCACCGAGGGCAGCAGCAGGTCGTACGCCTCGCGCAGCATCTCCGTCGAGCCCGGGCCGCCGAGCTCGCCGGCCACCCGCAGCGTCCGGCCGAGCACCGAGGGGGCACCCCAGTGGCGCGCCAGTGCGACCTCCTCCGCCATCAGCGCCCGGGCCTCGTCGTCGCGGCCGAGGGCGGCGAGCACCGGTGCCTGGTAGGTCCGCCAAGGCCGCCACACCGGGTTGACGACGGCGGTCTGCAGCTCGGAGGTGCGCTGCAGCCTGGCCAGCGCCTCCTCATGGTGACCCTCCGCCGCGTGCAGGCGGGCGACGTTCTCGGCGAACAGCCGGGCGCCGTCACCGATCCGCTGCTGGTCCTCGATCGCGTCGACGTACTTGCGCGCCACGTCGAGCTCGCCGGTCTCGAGCAGGATGCCGACGATGAACGCCTGACCGTAGGGCACACCCACCGCCGGCGCACCCCAGAGCTCGCTCTGCTCGTTCGAGGTGCGCACCGAGTGCAGCGCCTCTCGGAGCTGTCCGCGGTGCCAGAGCATGTGGCCGCGCCAGAGGTGCACGGAGAGCGCCGAGAACAGCGATCCGCGGGCGAACGCGTCCGCCAGTGTCCGGTCCCAGAAGTCGCCCGTGTCGACCTCGCTCATCTCCTGGACGAACGTCGCGACCACCCAGAGCAGGCCCATGTCGGTGCGCTGGAGGTCGCCGCTCTCCAAGGAGAACTGCGCCAGGCGGATGCACCGGTCCCGGTCGCCGTTGGTGATCAGCTCCTCCCAGGCCAGCGTGGCGGCCAGCATCCGGGCACCGACGCCCTCCCCGCGCACCTCCGGCGCGCCGACCAGCCACTGCTCCTCCGGCAGGCCGTGCATGTAGCCGCCGATCCGCTCCAGCGCCAGCAGTCCCTGCCGCGCGTCGTCGAGCTCCGGAGGCACGGCGGCGTACGCGGTACGGGCGAACGCGGTCGACTCGCCGGGACCTCCGGCGAAGACCAGCGTGCGCGCCAGCATGATGGCCACCTCGGCCCGCAGCTCGGGGTCGGTCACCGCGTCGTAGGCCTCGCGCAGGTGCGCCACAGCAGCCGGCCCGTCGGTCATCGTGCCGAGCCGGCCGAGCTCCACCAGGATCGTGGGTCGCTCGTCGTCGCTGGGGGGCTCCGCCAGCGCCCGCTCCAGCTGCCGGCGGGCCACGTCGGCGGCACCGCGCTCGGCGGCGGTCCCCGCAGCGGTCCGCAGCACCGCGACGGCGTCGGCCGATCCGCGCCGGGGCGCGAGCATGACGTGCGCGGCCACCTGCTCCGGCGCGGCGCCGTGCCGCCGGAGCTCGGCCGCCGCGCGCTCGTGGAAGAGCTCGCGCTCGCCGCTGGACAGCGCGCGGTAGACGGCCTCGCCGACCAGCGGGTGCACGAAGCCGAGCGGTGACTGGTTGCGCACGACCTCGGCGCGGGCGAGGTCGGCGATGGCGCGTGCCGTCGTCGTCTCGTCGTACTGGGCCAGCCCCGCCACCGCCGGGAGCGCCGCCCCGTCGCCGAGGACGGCGAGTGCGCGCGCCACCTCGGTGCACTCCGCCGGCAGCCGGCCGAGCCGCATGAGCACCATGCTCGACACGGCGCGCGACCCGATCGCGTTGACGGTGTCGGCGTGCGACGCGTCCGGACGGACCCCCTCGACCTCGAGGGCACGCAGCAGCTGCCGGAGCAGCAGCGGGTTGCCGCCGGTCGTCCGGTGGCAGGCCTCGACGAAGGAGGGGTGCGCGTGCTCGCCGAGCCGCTGCCGCACCAGGGCCGCCGCGCCCTCGGCACCGAGCGGCCCTGGAGTCACCGGCACCGTCGCGTGGTCCTCGGCGAGCTCGGCGAGCAGCGCCTCGTCCTCGTGCGCCTCGCCCGTGCGCAGAGTCGCGACGACGAGCACCCGCAGTCCCTCCAGCCGCTTGAGCAGGAACGCCAGGGCGCGCACCGAGCCGGTGTCGCACCACTGCACGTCGTCGACCGCGAGCACGACCGGCTGCTGCTCGGCGAGGTTGACGGTCAGCCAGTAGAGGCCGTGCAGCACCGCGAAGGACCCGTCGGCCCGCGCGGTCGGGTCGGCCGTCACCTCGCCGAAGACGGACGCGGCGGAGGCCGCGGCGCCGCGCAGCAGCTCGGTACGACGGCCGCTGTCGGCAAGCGTGCCCTCGAACAGCTGCCGGACGGCGCCGAAGCCGAACTCCCGCTCCAGCTGGCTGCCGCGGGCCGAGAGCACGAGCGCGCCCTGCTCCGCACCCAGCCGGCGGACCTCCTGCAGCAGCCGGCTCTTGCCGATGCCGGCCGGCCCCTGCACCAGGGCCAGCCGCCCCTGCCCGTCGAGGGCGTCGGCAAGGGCGCCGCGCAGCACCCGCAGCTCGTGGTCGCGCTCCACCAGCTCGTCGGCCGCCGGCACGGCAGCGGCCGGCGTGGCCGGGGCAGCCGGGGCTCCGGGCGTCGCGGCCGCGGTGCGCTGCGGGGCGTCCAGCGTCGGCGACTGGGCGAGCACCTCGGCCTCCAGCGCGCGCAGCGCCGGGCCGGGGTCGACGCCGAGCTCGTCGGCCAGGGTGGTCCGGGCCCGCCGGAGCGCGGCGAGCGCGTCCGCCTGCCGGTGCGCCCGGTAGAGGGCCAGCACGAGCAGCCGCCACCGCTCCTCGCGCAGCGGGTCGTCGGCCACCAGGCCCTCGATCTCCGGCACCAGGACGGCGGCCTCGCCCTGCCCGAGCCGGGCGGCCAGGAGCTGCTCGCGGGCCACCGCCCGCAACCCGGTCAGCCGGGCGACCTCGGCGTCGGCCCAGGCCTCGCCGGCATGGTCGGCGTACGCCGGTCCGCGCCACAGGCCCAGCGCCTCGTCGAGCAGCCGCCGGGCGGCGGCCGGCTCGTCGTCGAGCAGCTGGCCGGCCTGGCGCATGAGCCGCTCGAAGCGCCACGCGTCGACGGCGTCGGTGTCGACGCGCAGCGCGTAGCCGGGACCCTGCCGGGCGAGCACGCTCTGCCGGTCGCGGGGTCCGCGGTCCGGCTCCATCCGCTTGCGCAGGTGCGAGACGTACGCCTGCAGGGCACTCGTCGCGCTCGGCGGGGTCGCGTCGCCCCACAGCGCGTCGACCATCCGGTCGGCGGGCACGACGTCGCCGCGAGCGAGCACCAGCAGGGCGAGCACGGCCCGCTGCCGCGGGCCGCCGAGCTCGAGGCCGGTGCCCTCGCGGGTGGCGACCAGCTGGCCGAGGACGCCGATCCGGAGCCCGGCGTCGGGCAGCGCCTCGTCGCTGGTCCGGGCACCCGGCACCCTCAGCTGGTCCGACTCCACCGACATGCCCCCACCGACCCGTTCCGCGCCCGACCGGGGCAGCCTACGGGCGCCGTGCACCGGCGCGGCAGTGATTCGCCCAAGCCTCCCGGAGCGGCGCGAGGAGGTGGCCGGTAGCGTCGCCCGCCGTGCTCGTGCTGCTGCCGCCGTCGGAGGCCAAGGCCACCGGCGGCGACGGGCCGCCGGTCGGCCGGCGACCCGTGCTGAGCACGCCCGAGCTGGCCGGACCTCGTGCCGCCCTGCTGGCGGCGGTACGGCGGGCGGCGCGCGCCGACCGGTCCGGGCTGGCCGCCGGGTTGCGGCTGCCGCCGTCGGCGGTGAGAGCCGCGCTGGCGGCCACGACCGGCGCCGGGTCGGCACCGACCCTCGCCGCTCTGGACCGCTACACGGGGGTCGTCTACCAGGCGCTGGACGCCGCCGGGCTCTCGCCGTCCGCCCGCCGTCGTGCGGAGGCGACGGTCGTCGTGACCAGCGGCCTCTGGGGCGTCGTGCGCGGCGGCGACCTGGTGCCCGACTACCGCGTGCCCGCGGCCGGCACCGTCCCCGGCCACGGCGGGGTGACCGCGCACTGGCGGCGGCCGCTGGCCGTCGCGATGCCGGGGCTCGTGGGCGACCAGCCGGTGCTCGACCTGCGCTCCACCGACTACCGCGCCCTGTGGCGTCCGGCGGCCGCGCTGCGCGACCAGGTCGTCGCGGTGCGGGTGCTGGCCGAGCGGCCGACCGGGGCAGTGGCGCCGGTGAGCTACCACGCGAAGTGGGTCAAGGGCCTGGTCGTCGGCCACCTGGTCCGGGCGAGCCGGAGGTACGACGACCCGATGGCCGCGCTGGCCGAGGCCGCCGAGGCGCTGGAGCTCCGGGTCGTCGACACCTCGACGTCGACCGACCGGTCCGTCGACCTGGTCGGGCGGTACGCCGGGCCGGCCGGCGCCGGCGCCACGACCCGCTGACGTCACGGCGGCGCGGCGTGGCGTCGTACGCTCGCAGGCGTGAGCAACCTCGAGCAGCGACCGGCCGAGAGCGAGGTCTCCGCCGCCGTCCCGCGGCCGCGCGGAGTGCGCCGGGTGCTCGCTCCGCGCGAGGTGCCGCTGGGCGGTCCCCGCGCGATGGTGGTCCGCCGGACCCTGCCGCACCGCGAGCTGCGGACCGTCGGAGCGTGGTGCTTCCTCGACGACTACGGGCCGCACGACGTGACCGGGACCGCGGGCATGCAGGTGCCGCCGCACCCGCACACGGGGCTGCAGACCGTGACCTGGCTGCTCGACGGCGAGGTCCGCCACCAGGACAGCCTCGGCAGCGACGCCCTCGTCCGCCCCGGTGAGCTGAACCTCATGACGGCGGGTCGGGGGATCAGCCATGCCGAGACCTCGCCGGCCGGGGCGACCGGCGCCCTGCGCGGCCTGCAGCTGTGGGTCGCACTGCCGTCGCGCGACCGTGACGCGGCACCGGACTTCGCCCACCACGACGACCTGCCGACCGTCACGTCGGACGGCGTGACCCTCACCGTCCTGCTCGGAGCCGTCGCCGGCGAGCGGTCGCCGGCTCGCGCGTACACGCCGGTCGTCGGCGCCGAGGTCCGGCTGGAGCCGGGGTCGCGCACCGAGGTGCCGGTGGAGCCGGACTTCGAGCACGCGGTGCTCGCGATCGACGAGGTGCTCGTGTCCGGGGAGCGCCTGACGGCGGGGTCGCTCGCCTACCTGCCTCGCGGCAACGAATCGCTGCGACTGGCGTCCGGCGAGGCGGGCGGCCGGGCCTTCCTGGTCGGCGGCGAGCCGTTCGGCGAGGACCTGCTCATGTGGTGGAACTTCGTCGCCCGCAGCCACGACGAGGTCGTCGAGGCCCGCGAGGAGTGGACGGCGGCGGTCGCCGGAGCCGACACCCGGTTCGGCCGGGTGACGGCGTACGACGGGCCGGCGCTCGCCGCACCCGCGCTGCCCACCAGCCGGCTGCGTCCCCGCCCCAGAACCCCGTGATCATGAAAGGTCGTGCACGCACGTGCGTGCACGAACCTTCATGATCACGGGCTTCGTGGGGGCTGGCCGTGGGAACCTGTAGGCCTGCGCGAGAGAGCTGGAGCGACCATGGGCGAGCACTCGGCAGACCACCGGGAGGTGGAGATGGCGGAGCGGGTGCGCCGGGCCGACGAGCGGGACCGGGTGGCCGACGAGCGGGACCGGGTGGCCGACGAGCGGGACCGGGTGGCCGACCAGCGAGACCAGCTCGCCGACGAGCGCGATCACGCCGCGGAAGGTCGGGACCGCACCGCCGACCGTCGCGACCTGCTCAGCGACGACCGTGACGAGCTGTCGATCCGGCGCGACATCGACGTGATCGCCCTGCTGCGCCGCGCCGAGGCCGCTGACGTGGCGGGCGAGGCGCGCGACCGGGCAGCGGAGGTGCGGGACCGGGCCGCCGCCGCTCGCCAGGGGGACACGGCGTCGGCCGGCCGGGACCGCGCCGAGTCCGACATCGACCGCTTCCACAGCGGCCGCGACCGGGACATGTCGGCTGAGGACCGGGCCGACCTGCTCGCCTCACGTGCGCTGGTGGCCGAGAGGCGGTCCGCCGCGGCGGCCGACCGGGAGTCGGCCGGGCTCGACCGGCTGCAGAGCGAGGCCGACCGCACCGACGCGGGCAAGGACCGCGACCAGGCGTCGGCCGACCGTGACCTCGCCGAGGCCGACCGCGAGGCGAGCCGGGACCAGCGCGAGCAGGCCGCCGGCGCGGCTCCTGCCGAGTCCTAGCGCGTCAGCCGAGGTCGCGCATGGCCGCGGCGACCGCGTGCGAGCCCGCAGCGGGCTCGGCTGCCAGCCCGGCGACCACGCCCTCCTGGTCGGCCTCGGGCCGGTTCTGGCTCAGCTTCCACTTGGCCTCGACCCGCGTGACCTCGACCTCGACGCCGACGATCGCCCTCAGCTGGCCGGCGACGTAGCGCGCCGGGGCGTCGTCGACCGACCACGGCTGGGCCCGGTGCCCCTCGTGCTTGGCGGTGAGCCGCCGGACGAGCGCCTCCACCCAGTCCGGGTCGTCGTGGACGGCGAAGCTGCCGTAGACGTGGGCGGTGACGTAGTTCCACGTCGGCACGACGCGACCGTGCTCGCGCTTGGTCGCGTACCAGGACGGCGAGACGTACGCGTCCGGGCCGCGCACGATCACGAGCGCCTCACCGAGGACCGGCAGCCGCCACTGCTCGTTGGTCCGCGCGACGTGGCCGAGCAGCCGTGCCGGCGCGCCGGCGTCGTCCTCGTCGACGACGAACGGCAGCAACGTGGCGCGCAGCCCGTCGGCGGTGCTGGTGACCAGGTCGGCGGCCCCGTGGTGGCGGAGCAGGTCGCGCACCGCGTCGTCGTCGGGTGGCTCGAAGTGCTTCGGGACGTACACGCCCGCAGGGTACGACGCGTGCGCGGGCCCTGGTCAGGCCTGCGGCTCGAACGGGGTCGGTGCCCAGTCGGTGCGCAGGACGCAGAACTCGTTGCCCTCCGGGTCGGCGAGCGTCACCCAGCCGAGTCCGTCGGGCTTGCGGTGGTCCTCGACGAGGGTGGCGCCGAGCCCGAGCAGCCGCTCGACCTCCTCCTCGCGCGACGAGCCGACGGCCTGGACGTCGAGGTGCAGCCGGTTCTTGACCCGCTTCGGTTCAGGGACGTCGAGGAACAGCAACCGCGCCGAGCCGTCCGGCGCGAAGATCATGCACGCCTCGTGCTCCGGGAGGTTCGGGTCGGCGGGGTTCTCGACCCAGCCGAGGACGGCGGCCCAGAACAGCGACAGCTCGTAGGCGTTCCGGGTGTCGATCGTCGTGTGCGCGATGCGGCTCACCATGCCGGCGACGCTGCCTGTCGCGGCGCCACTGGTCAACCGAGTTCGGCAGGGTCTCCGCCGAGCCGCGCTACCAGCGGTCGTGCACGTGCTCGCGGACCTGCTCGTCGTACACCTGACGCAGCCCTTCGAGCGTCGCGTCGTCGAGGGGCGCGAGGTCGGCGGCGGCCGCGTTGCCCCGCGCCTGCTCGGCGTTGCGCGCGCCGGGGATCACCGTCGAGACGCCGGGCTGGTCGACCAGCCAGCGCAGCGCCAGCTGCGCGGTGGTGACACCGGCGGGGGTGAGTGCGGCGACCTCGCGCGCGGCTCGCACCCCGACGTCGAACGGCACCCCGCTGAACGTCTCGCCGACGTCGAAGGAGCCGCCGTCGCGATTGTAGGTCCGGTGGTCGTCGGCCGCGAACGTCGTGGTCTCGTCGTACTTCCCGGACAGCAGGCCGGAGGCGAGCGGTACCCGCGCGATGATCCCGACGCCTGCGTCGACGGCGGCCGGCAGCACCGACTCGAGCGGCTTGCGCCGGAAGGCGTTGAGGATGATCTGCACGGTGGCGACGTGCGGCCGCGCGATCGCGGTGAGCGCCTCGTCGACGGTCTCGACCGAGACGCCGTACGCCGCCACCACCTGCTCGTCGACCAGCTGGTCCAGAGCGTCGAAGACGCGGTCGTCGGAGTAGACCGACGTCGGCGGGCAGTGCAGCTGGACCAGGTCGATGGTGTCGACACCCAGGTTGCGCCGGCTGCGGTCCAGCCAGCCGCGGAACGCTCCGAGGGTGAACGCGCCTGCCTCGAACGGGTCGGCCCGCCGACCCAACTTCGTGGCGACCGTGACGCCGTCGCGGCCGCGCTCCCGCACGACCCGGCCGACCAGCGTCTCGCTGCGCCCGTCGCCGTAGACGTCGGCGGTGTCGAGGAAGGTCACGCCGGAGTCGAGTGCGGCGTGCAGCACGGCCAGGGCGTCGTCCTCGCCGACGTCGCCCCAGTCGGCGCCGAGCTGCCAGCAGCCCAGCCCGACGACCGACACCTGGCGGCCGGTCCGGCCGAGAGTCCGCTGCTCCATGTCCCGACCCTAGGCAAGGGGTTCCGGGTGCGCGCGACGGGGCATCGGCGCTCGTGCTGATGCGAGCGGTCGACCGGTTCCGGCACAGCGACGTCGCCCGGTTCGCCGCCCGCGGAGGACTGCTCTCGCGCGGCGTCCTCTACCTGCTGCTCGGCTACCTCGCGGCAGCCCTGGCCGCGGGCTGGGGCGGCCGGCCGGCCAACGCCCACGGCGCGCTGACCACGGTGGCTGCCCAGCCGGCCGGCTGGCTGGCCCTGGCGGGTGCCGCGGCCGGGTTCGCGGCGTTCGGCCTCATGCGGCTCGCCGGGGCGTACGGCGACCGCAGGGTCGGTCGCCTGCGCCGCCTCACGACGGCCGGGCAGGCCGCGTTCTACCTGGCGATGTCGACGGTCACCGTCCTGTTCCTCGCCGGCGACCGCGAGGCGGGATCGAGCCGGCAGTCCGACTCCACCGCCGCGCGGCTGGTGATGTCCACGCCGGGCCGGCTGCTGCTGGCGACGGCCGGAGCGGTGGTCGTCTGCGTCTGTCTCTGGCAGCTGCGCCTCGCGGTGCAGGGCGGGTACGCCGACAGCCTCAGCACCCAGCGGCTCGGTCCACGGGGACGGCGGGTCGCCGACGTCGTGGGACGGGTGGGCATCGTCGCCCGGGCCGCCGCGGTGCTGCCGGTGGGCGGGCTGCTCGTCCTCGCAGCCTGGCAGGCGCGCCCCGGGGCCGCCCGCGATCTCGACGAGCTGCTCGACGGCCTGGTGCGCGACCCCGTCGGCCACGTGCTGGTCTGGGTGGTCGCGGCCGGGTTCGTCGTCTTCGCGGCGTACAGCTTCGTCGAGGTGCGCTACCGGGAGGTGCAGGCAGGGGACTGATCAGGCGGTGGCGGCCGCGGCGGAGCGGCCGGCCGCGCGTCCGGAGAAGAGGCAGCCGCCGAGGAAGGTGCCCTCGAGCGCGCGGTAGCCGTGCATGCCGCCGCCGCCGAAGCCGGCCACCTCGCCGGCCGCCCAGACGCCGGGCAGCGGCTCGCCGTCGGGGCGCAGGACCCGCGCGTCGAGGTCGGTCTCGAGCCCGCCGAGCGTCTTGCGGGTCAGCAGGTGCAGCCTGACCGCGATGAGCGGGCCGGCCTTGGGGTCGAGCAGCCGGTGCGGGGTCGCGACCCGGATCAGCTTGTCGCCGCGGTAGCGGCGGGCGCCGCGCAGCGCCGTCACCTGGCCGTCCTTGGTGAACGCGTTGGCCATCTCGCGGTCCCGCGCGAGGACGGTGCGCTCGACGTCGTCGTAGGACAGCAACGGCTGGTCGGTGAGGGCGTTCATGCCGTCGACCAGCGACCGCAGGTCGTCGCGCACCACGAAGTCGACGCCGTGCTGCTTGAACTTCTCGACCGGTGCCGGCGCACCCGGCCGGACCCGGCCGAGCACCTGCCGGACGTCGCGGCCGGTGAGGTCGGGGTTCTGCTCCGAGCCGGAGAGTGCGAACTCCTTCTCGATGATCTTCTGAGTCAGCACGAACCACGTGTGTCCGTGCCCGGTGCGCTGGATGTGCGCGAGGGTGCCGAGGGTGTCGAAGCCGGGATAGAGCGGTCCGGGCAGCCGGCGCCCGGTCGCGTCCAGCCAGAGCGACGACGGGCCGGGCAGGATCCGGATGCCGTGCCCCGGCCAGACCGGGTCCCAGTTGGTGATCCCCTCGGTGTAGTGCCACATCCGATCCGCGTTCACGATGCTGGCGCCGGCCTGTTCCGTGATCGCCAGCATCCGGCCGTCGACATGTGCGGGGACGCCGGTGAGCATGCCCTCGGGGTACCGGCCGAGCCGCTCGGGCCAGGCCGCTCGGACCAGGTCGTGGTTGCCGCCGATGCCGCCTGAGGTGACCACCACGGCCTGTGTCGTCAGGGCGAACTCGCCGACCGCGGCGCGCGAGCTGCTGAAGCCGCGCCCCAGCGGGGACGGCTCCAGCACTGTGCCGCGTACGCCGTCGACCGTGCCGCCGGTGACGGTGAGCGCGTCGACCTGGTGCCGGTGCCGGACCTCGACCCGGCCGGCGTCGACGTGCGCCCGGACCCGGCGCGCGAACGGCTCCACGACCCCGGGTCCGGTGCCCCAGGTGACGTGGAACCGGGGGACCGAGTTGCCGGGACCCTCCGCGTCGTAGCCGCCACGCTCCGCCCAGCCGACCACCGGGAACCACCGCATCCCCTGCGCGTGCAGCCACGAGCGCTTCTCCCCGGCGGCCCACTCGACGTACGCCCGGGCCCACCGGCGCGGCCAGTGGTCCTCGCGCTCGCGGTCGAAGCCGGCGGTGCCCTGCCAGTCCTGCCAGGCGAGGTCGAGCGAGTCGTGCACGCCCAGCCGGCGCTGCTCGGGGGAGTCGACGAGGAACAGCCCGCCGAACGACCAGTGCGCCTGGCCGCCGAGGTTGTGCTCGTTCTCCTGGTCGAGCAGCAGCACGTGGCGCCCGGCGTCGGCCGCCTCCGCGGTCGCGACCAGGCCGGCCAGGCCGGCCCCCACGACGATGACGTCGGCGTCCACCCTCGGTGATGTCCTCTCGGTGCGGGATGCGGTCGTCCACATCGGCTGCTCGTCCACCGACCGGCGTACGGCGCCCGGACGCACCCTCCCACGGCCCGAGGCTCGACGGCATGGAGCAGCGCAGGGACGGCCAGCGGCCGGGCGGGTGGGCCGGACACCCCGACGAGGGACGCGCCGTGGTGCGGCTGCGCGGGCCCGACGACGTCATCGGGATCCTGCCGTGGCGGCTCGGCTTCCACCCGACCGAGAGCCTGGTGCTGGTCGTGCTCCAGGGCAGCCGGCGACGCGAGCGGCTGGTGATGCGGCTCGACCTGCCGGCTGCGGACGACGAGGCGGCGGTGGCCGACGAGACCGCGGCCCGGGCTGCGCAGGCCGGGGCCGACGAGGTCCTCGTGCTCGTCTACACCGACGAGTGCGGTCCCGACGGTGCGCTCCCGCGGTGCGACCTCGTCGACGACCTGGTCGCCCTCCTGGCGGGCGCCGACGTCGACGTCCCCGAGGCCGTCCTCGTGAGCGGCGGCCGGCGGTGGTCCTACCTGTGCGCCGACGCCGGCTGCTGCCCGCCCGAGGGGGTGGCGCTCCCGGACCGGCCCACGTCGGCCGCCGACGCGTACGCCGCGGAGGCCGTCGGTCGCGGCACGGTGGTGCTGCCCGACCGCGAGGCGTTGCGGCGGAGCGTCACGCCGTCCGACCACGCGGTGGCCGTCGCCGTACGCGAGCAGGCCTGGGACGAGCTCGACCTCCTGCTCACGTCGCGGGACGTCGCGGCGACCTCGGCCGGCCTGCTGTCGCGGCTGCGCGCGCGGTTCGCCCGCGGCGAGCGGGACGAGCCGACGCCCGCGGAGGCCCTGCTGGTCGCGCTCGGCCTGCGCGACACCCGGGCGCGCGACGCGCTGATGACCGCTGCGCTCGACGACGACGCCGCCGACGTGCGCGACCTGCTGCGTCAGGTGGTGCGGCTGGTCGGCGACGAGGTCGCCGCCCCCGTGTGCACGGCGCTGGGCTGGCTGGCGTACACCTCCGGGGAGGGGGCGCTCGCGCTGGTCGCCGTGGAGCGGGCCCTGCGGGCCGAGCCGGGCTGCACGATGGCTCGGCTCCTGCTCGGCGGCATCGACGGCATGGTCCGGCCCGCAGTGCTGCGCGACATCAGCCGCGCGGTGCGCGCCGACCTGGCCGCCGACGGGCCGAGAGCCCCCTCCCCGTGACTCCGGTCACTCCCTTGCGGGAACAAATATTGAGCAAGCAAGCATTGAGAGAGGTGACTCGTCCATCAGCGCACCCGCCAGGAGCCCCCCGTGACCTCAGTCCAGCCGCACCGCCCCCAGCTGTTCCGTCTCGACGCCAGCCTGGCGGGCGACACGTCGGTATCCCGCTCGGTGGCGGACTCCTTCGAGAAGGTCTGGTCGCTCGAGCACCCGGACGGCACCGTGCTGGGCCGGGACCTCGGCCGGGAGCCCGTGCCCTTCATCGACATGACGGCCGTCGGCGCGCGGTTCAGGCCGGCGGAGGACCGCAGCCCGGAGCAGCACGCCGCGGTGGAGCTCGCCGGGA
Source organism: uncultured Actinomycetota bacterium (assembly GCA_963746175.1). Classification (GTDB taxonomy): domain Bacteria; phylum Actinomycetota; class Actinomycetes; order JACCUZ01; family JACCUZ01; genus CAVVAH01. Next base: position 60,521 of record CAVVAH010000001.1, read on the forward strand.
CGCTGACCGAGGAGCTGCTCTCGTCGGACGCCTACCTGCTCGCGGTCCCTCTCTACAACTGGACCCACCCGGCCAGCGTCCAGGCCTGGATCGACCGCATCCTCACCGCCACGCCGCTGCGCGCCGGCGAGGGCGAGCCGATCGCCGGCCGCCCGGCCGTCGTCGTCCACAGCCGAGGTGGCGGCTACGGCCCCGGCACGCCGCGCGAGGGCTGGGACCACGCCGAGCCCTACCTGCGCCGGATCCTCGAGGACGTCTGGAAGCTCGACGTCACCGTGGTCACCGCTGAGCTGACCCTGGCCGCGACCGTGCCCGCGATGGCGTCCTTCCGCGACCTCGGTGCCGCGTCGCTGCGGGCCGCGCACACCGCGGCCGAGGACCACGCCCGGCGGGTCGCCGAGCTGGTCGCCGCCGACCGGCCCGCCGTCGACCTGACTGCCGTCCGCGAGGCCGTCTGACCCACGGCCGCAGGCCGACGCCGCGACGCTAGGGTCGCGGCGTGCGGTGGCTGCGGCGGGTGCTGCTCGGGGTGCTCGTCCTGGTCCTCGTGGTCGCCGTGGCGGCCGGGGTCTTCGTCACCTGGACCGTCCGCCGGTCGTTCCCCCAGCGCGACGGGGCCGCAGCCCTGCCCGGGCTGCAGGGCGACGTCACCGTCTACCGCGACGACCACGGCGTGCCGCAGCTCTGGGCCGACGACGCCGACGACCTCTTCCGCGCGCAGGGCTACGTGCACGCGCAGGACCGGTTCTGGGAGATGGACTTCCGGCGGCACGTCACCGCCGGCCGGCTGTCCGAGCTGTTCGGGCCCGACCAGCTCGACACGGACGAGTTCGTCCGCACCCTCGGCTGGCGCCGGGTCGCCGAGCAGGAGCTCGACCTGCTGGCTCCCGAGACGGTCCGGTACCTGCAGGACTACGCCGACGGCGTGAACGCCTGGCTGACGGGCCGCAACGGCTCGGAGCTCAGCCTCGAGCACGGCATCCTCGCGCTGAGCAACCGGTCGTACCACGTGGAGCCGTGGACACCCGCGGACTCGGTGGCGTGGCTCAAGGCGATGGCCTGGGACCTGCGCAGCAACCTCGACGAGGAGTACGACCGGGCCCGGGACGCGCACCGCGTGGGGCGCGACGTCGTCGAGTCGCTCTGGCCGGACTACCCCTACGACCGGCACCCGACGATCCTGTCGACCACCGAGCTGCCGGTGGAGCCGTCGCAGTCGGCCGCCCGGGTCGTGCCGACAGGACCGCAGCTGGCGGCGCTGCGGGCGGTGCACCAGGTCGTCGACCGGGTGCCCGACCTGCTCGGGCCGCACGGGAGCGGGCTCGGGTCCAACTCCTGGGTGGTCGGCGGCCAGTTCACGCGGAGCGGGCTGCCGCTGCTCGCCAACGACCCCCACCTCGGCCCGACCCTGCCGTCGGTGTGGACCCAGATGGGTCTGCACTGCACGACCGTCGGGCCGGACTGCCCGTTCGACGTCGCCGGCTTCACGTTCTCCGGCGTGCCTGGTGTCGTCGTCGGCCACAACCAGGACATCGCCTGGGGCTTCACGAACATGGCTCCCGACGTCACGGACCTCTACCTCGAGAAGGTCGACGGCGACCGCTACGAGTACGCCGGCCAGCAGCTGCCGCTCGTCGTGCGGACCGAGACCATCAAGGTGGCGGGGGAGGAGCCGCACACCCTCAGGATCCGGTCGACACGGCACGGACCACTGCTCTCGGACGTGAGCAAGGGCTACCGGCGGCTCGGTCGGAAGTACGCCGTCGCGCTGCAGTGGACAGCGCTCACGCCGGGCCGCACCGTGGACGCGCTGTTCGCGCTCGACCGCGCCACCGGGTGGGAGGACATGCGCGCGGCCGCGGCGCTGTTCGAGGTGCCGGCGCAGAACATCGTCTACGCCGACACCGCCGGGCACATCGGCTACCAGTCGCCCGGCAGGATCCCGGTGCGCTCCGCCGGCAACGGGCAGTGGCCGGCGCAGGGCTGGACCGGCCAGCAGGAGTGGCGCGGCTACGTGCCCTTCGCGCAGCTGCCCTCGTCGTACGACCCGGTCGAGGGCTACGTCGTGACGGCCAACAACCCGGTGGTGCCGCAGGGCTACCCGGTCTTCCTCACCGACGACTGGGACTTCGGCTACCGCGCCGCGCGGATCACCCAGCTGGTGTCGGCGCTCACCGGGCGCGGCGACGTCACGGCCGCCGACCTGGCGCAGGTCCAGGCCGACACGCACAACAACCTCGCGCCCGCGCTGCTGCCGGCGCTGGCCCGCGTCGACCCACCGGCGCGCGCCGCTGGTGCCGTCGCGCTGCTGGCCGGCTGGGACGGCTCGCAGGGCCCGGACTCGGCCGCGGCGGCGTACTTCAACGCGGTGTGGAAGCAGCTGCTGCGGATCGCCTTCCAGGACCAGCTGCAGAAGGCGCAACGACCCGACGGCAGCGGCCGCTGGATGACCCTCGTCACCGGGCTGCTGGACGACCCGACGTCGACGTGGTGGGACGACGTCACCACGGCACGGCAGGTCGAGACCCGCGACGACGTGCTGCGCGCGGCGATGGGCGCGGCGTACGACGACCTCACCGACCGCCTCGGCGACGACCCGGCGGACTGGCGCTGGGGGCGGCTGCACGCGCTGCCGATGGAGAGCCCGACGTTCGGCCAGTCCGGCATCGCGCCGGTCGAGTGGCTGGTCAACCGCGGGAAGGTCGAGGTGGGAGGTGGCGAGTCGACCGTCGACGCCACCGGGTGGACCACGACCGAGGGCTACGGCACCGACTGGATCCCGTCGATGCGGATGGTCGTCGACCTGGCCGACCTGGACGCCTCCCGGTGGGTGCTGCACTCCGGCGCCAGCGGCCACCCGTTCCACGAGAACTACACCGACCAGACAGACCTGTGGCGCGACAACACCCGGGTGCCGTGGCTGTTCAGCCGGCCCGCCGTACGCCGCGCCGCCGAGCACACCCTGGTCCTGAACCCGTCCCGGGACTGACGACGATGTCGGTTCACGGCACGTCCCACGAGCCGAGCACCGGCTGACCGCCGCGTCCGGCCCGGTGCCCGACCTCCCACGGCCACCTGCCGTGGTCGTCCCGCCAGACGACCTGCAGCGCCCGCAGGGCTGGGCCGTAGAGGGAGCCCGCCACGATCAGGTGCGCATCCGGCACGTCGACCCGGACCATCTGGACGACCGGGCCGCCGACCAACGGCACGATCTCGCCGGGCCGCCACGCCGTCGCGTGCAGGACGTGGTGGGCCAGGTCGACCAGGAGCTCGTAGCCGCGACGCTGGCTCATGCCCGTGACCACCAGCTCGGGCTCGTCCCGCTCGGTGAGCCCGACGGTGTACAAGAAGCCGCATCGGAGCCGGTCACCCTCGACTGCCTGCACCGTGAAGCCGTACGACGCGATCCTGGAACGTACGCCGACCAGGTAGTCGTCCCACGTCGCCTCGGGGTTGTCGCATGCCCAGCACATGTGACGAGCCAAGTCGGCGCGCAGCGGCCGTCGGGTCGCCACCGAGTGATCTGTGGATGACGGTCTCCGGCGGCTCGGCTGTGGAAGGCCTGCCGCGCTGACTCGCGAGGACGCGCCAGCTACGGCCCGACCAACCTCACGATCAAGACCTGACTGCGCGCTCGTTTGCGACCTGGGTCCCCGACACGCCGTTGTCGGCGCGGCGTGTCGCGTGACGCAGGTCGCAAACGATCATCGGTGGCGGCTGAGCTCGGCGGCGGAGCAGGGCCACCCGCCACGGAACTGCGAGGCGCGCGTCGGTGGCCACCCCTAGGGTCGTGGACTTGTGAGCCGCCTCGTCGACGTCGCTGCGCCGCCACGTCTCGGCGTGGGGTTCCGGTGGCTGATGGCCTCGTCGTGGGTGTCGAACCTCGGCGACGGCATCGCGCTGAGCGCCGGCCCGCTCCTGGTCGCGTCGCTCACGCATGACGCATTCCTGGTGGCCCTGGCGGCGACGCTGCAGTGGCTGCCGCCGCTGCTGTTCGGGCTGGTCGCCGGGGCGCTGACGGACCGGCTGGACCGGCGGTTGATCGTGTTGAGCGTCGACCTGACGCGAGCTGCTGTGGTGTCCGTGCTGACCCTGGCCGTCGCGACCGACCACGTGTCGATCGCCGGTGTGCTCGTGACGCTGTTCGTGCTGAGCACGGCCGAGGTCTTCGCGGACAACAGCTCCCAGACGTTGCTGCCGATGCTGGTGGCGCGCGACGACCTGACCGTCGCCAACGCTCGGCTGCAGACCGGCTTCATCACGCTGAACCAGCTGGCCGGGCCACCGTTGGGTGCCGCGCTCTTCGCGGCCGGCGCGGCCTGGCCGTTCGGCGCACAGGCCGTCGTCATAGGGCTCGGGGCGGTGCTGGTGTCCCGCGTCGCGGTGTCCCGGGCCGGCGCCGCCGAACGGCCCAGCACCCGGATGCGGCACGACATCGCGGAGGGCTTCCGCTGGGTGCTGCACCACGCCGCGGTCCGCACCCTCGTCCTGACCATCTTCACCTTCAACATCACCTTCGGGGCCGCGTGGTCGGTGCTCGTGCTGTACGCGACGCGTCGGCTGGGGCTCGGCGCGGTCGGCTTCGGGCTGGTCACCACGGTCAGCGCGCTCGGAGGTCTGGCCGGCACCCTCGCCTACGGCTGGATCACGCGCCGGGTGAGCCTCGGCAACATCATGCGGGTCGGCCTGGTGATCGAGACCTTCACGCACCTGGCCCTCGCGCTGACGACCAGCCCGAAGGTCGCGCTGCCGATCTTCTTCGTCTTCGGTGCGCACGCGTTCGTCTGGGGCACGACGTCGATCACGGTCCGCCAGCGTGCGGTGCCCACCGCGCTGCAGGGCAGGGTCGGCAGCGTGAACCTCGTCGGCGTGTACGGAGGGCTGGTCATCGGGTCGGCGATAGGGGGCGCCCTCGCCCAGCGCCACGGCCTGACGGCCCCGTTCTGGTTCGCGTTCGCCGGGTCGGCGATCTTCGTGGTCCTCATCTGGGGCCAGCTCCGGCACATCGCTCACGCCGACGAGCAGCCGGGGCCGCCGCCGGACCGACCCGGAGAAGCCTGACACCGTTGCCCGTTGTCCACAGCACGGTTGGGTGACGATCGCTTGTGGATCACGGATCCTGGTGTGGGGCAATGGTTTCCGGCCGTCGGAGGGTCGGGTTGTGTCCGGGGGTGGTTCTAGGTTCGGGGGCATGGACGACGACCTGCCCGAGGCGACCGGCGCGGCCCGCGGGCCGCGCGCGCACCCGGCGCAGGTCGCGCTCGCTCGGGTGGACGCCGGGCTGACGGCGTTGGCGGCGGCGAACGTGTGGTCGATGTCGGAGCACGAGCTGCTGACGGTGCGGGTCGACGCGGAGGCGACCCGGGGCCGGCTGGAGTCGGTGGTGCTGGGGCTGACCCGGGAGATCGACGGCCGGGGTGCTGCGCTTCGCGCCGGCGCGTCGTCGACGGCGGGGTGGCTGCGCGGCGTGTGCCGGCAGCGCCCCGCGATCGCCCACAACGAGGTGCGGCTGGCCGCCGAGCTGGATCGTGACCTGCCCGCGCTGGCCGCCGCGGTCGCCGCGGGCCAGGTCTCATACGAGTCGGCGCGGGTGATCGCGGCCACGATGCGCGAGCTGCCGGCCGCGGTCGACGGCGCCACCCGCTCTCGCGGGGAGGCGTTCCTGGTCGAGCAGGCCAGGCACTACGACGCGGCCGCCGTCCAGACCCTTGGCCGGCACCTGCTCGAACGGCTCGACCCGACCGGCGCCGCGGAGCTGGAAGCCGAGGAGGCCCGCCGTGACGAGGCGGAGGCGTTCAGCGTCAGCCACGACCTGCACGGCGGGCGGCGGGTCACCGGCAGGTTCACCTCCGAGCACGGCGCCACCCTCGACGCCGCCCTGCAGGTGCTGGCTGCCCCGCGACCCGGCCCCGACGGCGAACCCGACCCTCGCACGCCGGAGAAGCGACGCGCCGACGCCCTCATGCAGCTGATCGCCTGGGGGCTCGCGTCGGAGCAGATGCCGACCTGTGGCGGGGAGGCCGTCACCATCACCGTGGTCACCACCCCCGGCCACCTGCACGCCGACAGCCGGGAGCCGAGCGCCGACACGGCCGGCGACCGGACCGACGACGAGATCGGCGACGAGATCGGCGCCGCCGGGAACGTCGGGGCCGAGGATGCGGGGCCGTGGGCCTCGTGGGCCTCGTGGGCCTCGTGGGCGTCGAGCGCGTCGAGCGCGGCGAAGTTGCGGGTGTCGGTGCGGTTCTGCCGCGGGAGGACGGGGCGTTCCTGGAGGACGGCACCCCACTCTCGCCGGAGTCCACCCGCCGGCTCGGGTGTGACGCGTGGCTGGGCGCGGCGATCATCGACTCCGCCGGTGCCCTGCTCGACATCGGCCGCAGCTCCCGCATCGTCCCCTCCCCGCTGCGGCGGGCGCTGATCGTGCGCGACGGCGGCTGCGCGTTCCCCGGCTGCGGACGACCCGCCCGCTGGTGCCACGCCCACCACATCTGGCACTGGGCCAAGGGCGGCCCGACCGCGCTGCACAACCTGGTGCTGCTCTGCCCCCAGCATCACCGGGTCATCCACCACGACGGCTGGACCGTGCACCTCGTCAGAGGACTCCCGATCTTCACCCCGCCCCGCTGGATCGATCCCGACCAGGTGCCTCGACCCGCCTGGCGACCGCTCACCATCCTGCGCACCTGACCCGGCCGACGCAGAAGAGCGCACCCGAGCCTGACGTCACGGCCGGGTCTGGCCACGATCGGTCACGCACCGATCGAGGGCGCAGCCGCCCTCGGCACTGGCCGTTAGCCCCAGCCTGGGCGCTCGGTCCACTCCCGGACGCTGACCGGGAATCCCTCCTGGACCTGGATCACGAGCCACCGCTTCTGCTCCTCCACGTGCAGAGCCGCAGTGCCGTCCTCGCTGCCGTCGGACGTCGCCTTCACGTCGACGGGTCCCGGTGGCAACCGGTACCCGTACCTGTACACGGGTTGCGAGGCGCAACGGGTGTCCGTTCCCGGCAGTCGTACGTCCAGGGCCAACGACTCGTCGAACTGCACCGTGAGTCGCACGCTGTCGGCGAGCGTGCTGGTGGCCTCGATGACGACGTTGGCCGCAGGGAGCGACGCCGTGTGCACCTCTGGCCGGGCAGCTCGAGCGGCGGGTCTGGCCGACGGCTCTGCGCACTCGCTCGGGCCGGTCGCGCGGGTGTCGTAGGCGCAGCCCGCGAACGTGAAGACCATCAATGCCGCGACCACCCAACCGGCCGGCTTGCGTGTCATCGGTTCAGCGCCCAGGCCCGGACTCGAGGGACTCGGTCATTCGGTCGCTCACGGGACGAACTGTCCTCTTGGAGCCCGTCATGATCAAGGAGATCGTGCTCGGTCGGGCTACGGTTCCGTCGACACCACAACCGGCGAGGTGGGCATGACGGTTCAGGACGATCGGGTCACTGCGTTCCACCGCCTGCACGCGGCCGGATGCTTTGTGATGCCGAACCCGTGGGACGTCGGCAGCGCGCGTGCCCTGCAGCAGCTCGGCTTCCCCGCGCTGGCGACGACGAGCGCCGGCTTCGCGTGGACGCTGGGCCGCGCCGACAACGCGGTCACCTTGGAGCAGACGCTCGAACACCTGCGTGCGGTCGCGACGGCCGTGGACCTGCCGGTGAACGCGGACTTCGAGGGCGGCTATGCCGTCGATCCGGCCGACGTACGGACCAATGTGATGCTCGCGGCGGCCACCGGGGTCGCCGGTCTCTCGATCGAGGACTCCACCGGCGACGGCGCGCAACCGCTCTACGAACTCGCCCTGGCAGTCGAGCGGGTCCGGGCTGCCCGCCAGGCGATCGACGTGAGCGGGACCGGCATCGTGCTCACCGCTCGCTCCGAGGGGTTCGTCGTCGGCCGCCCCGACATCGACGAGACGGTCCGACGGCTGGTCGCCTACGCGGAGGCCGGCGCCGACTGTCTCTACGCACCGCGGATCACCACCGTCGAGCAGGTGTCGGCGGTCGTCGCGGCCGTCTCTCCGAAGCCGGTGAACCTGCTCATCAACGCCCCCTTCATGACGGTCGCGGACGCGGCCGCACTCGGCGTACGACGCATCAGCGTCGGCGGCACCCTGGCGCGGTCCGCCTGGGACGGTGCCCTGCTGGCGGCCCAGGAGATCGCGGACGCGGGGACCTTCTCCCGGTTCCAGCAGCTGCCGGACGTCGACGGCCTCTTCCGCGACCGGTAGCGCCGTGCCCGACCGACCGACTGACCGAACGATCTAGCCTGGTCGCGTGACGACGTTCCCGACCGCTCCCGTGGCCGCGCTGACCCTGGTGATCGGCTACCTGGTCGCCGACCTGACGGGGGTCCGGGCCCTCGGCGGCGTCGTGCTCGTGGTCGGGCTCGGCCTCTGCGCGCTGCAGTGGCGGCGCCGGGTCGGCGTGGGGCGGACGGTGCTGCTGGTCGGCATCTTCCTGGCGCTCTTCGCCGGGTCGCACCTGCTGGCCCGCGCTGTGGGCGCGTGGCCGTCGGTGCTCACGGTGGCCGCGGTGATGTGGGCCGTGGCCTTCGTCGTCGCGGACCGCGAGCCGGTCCAGGACCCTGACCCGCACCGGGAGGCGGCACCGCGTCGCTGACCGCACGGTCGACCGGGACGACCGGGACGCTGGGTGCCGTGCGCTCGATCCCGGCGACCTCGCCCATGTGCGTCAGCGACGAGACGATGCCGGCCGCGGTGACGACCCAGCCGACCGGGCCCGGTACTGCCGAGGCGACCGTGACACCGGCGGCCTCCCATCGACCCTGCGAGCCGTAGGTCAGCACGTCGTAGACGTCGACCACCTGGCCGACCACCGGAACGAAGCCGAGCAGGTCCAGCAGCAGGCGGCCGTCCGCGGCCCGGCGCAGCACCCGGCGGCCGGACAGCGAGGTGAGCTCGGCGGCCAGTGCCGTGGCGGCGTCGTCGTAGCCGGTCCGCGAGGAGAGGGCTCGCTCTCGGGCGCGGTCCAGCAGGGCGACGGCGTCCGGCGCGTAGACCGAGCCGTCGAACCGGTGCCCGACCGCCGTGGCGTCCCGCGACCTCGCGCCCACCGGGTCGAGCCGGTCGGCCCGCAGCTGCGCCGCTCGGGCCGACGCCACCAGCCGACGGGCCTCGCCGGCGGCGGCCTGTGCGACCGCGACCCGGCGGCTGAACGCCTCGAGCGCGTCGGCCGCCAGCAGCAGCCGGGTGCGCTCGAGCCGCAGGACGAACCGGCACAGGCCCAGTCGCTGGTCGGCGGCCACGGAAGCGGTGCCGGACCACCCCTCGACACCCACCATGGCGCCCACCCGGACGCCCTGCGCGCCGAGCCGGTCGGCGAGCTGCCGCAGGTCCCGGGCGAGGCGCCCGGTCGCCGCGGGGTCGTCGGCGGGCAGCGACATGCCGAGCAACGGGTCGTCGTACGCCGTCATCGCACCGCCTGCGCCTCGGCCAGGGCGTAGTCGGCGACCGCCGTCTCGACCAGCGCCGCGGTGCGGCGCAAGCAGGCCGCGACGTCGTCGCGCTGCTCGCGCACGACGCGCAGCAGCACGCAGACCGCGTCGGCCGCCCCGACCGCAGACACCTCCGGGGGAGCGGGTTGCGCGAAGCCGTCGACCGCCGCCGCGGCCTGCCGGACGGCACCGGCCAGCCCGGTGAGGGCCTGGGTGTCGACGTCGATGCGCACCCGCCCAGACTGCGGCGGGCGGCGGTCAGCTCAGCGGCTGTCCACAGGGCTGCTCTGGCCCGGGGGCGCGGTCCACAGCGCTCAGGCCCGACCGTCGTCCACCCGCTGGTCGTAGCGGTAGTCGTACTCCCACGGCAGCAGCCGGCCGATGCGCGAGGCGAGCGCCCCCCAGTCCGGCGCCGGGCTGTGCGTCCGGCACAGCTGGTGGACGGCCGCCTCGAAGCGGTCCTGCGACCACCGGTCCATGACCCAGACTCCCGCGAGCGGCCAGACACCTTCGTCGTGCTCGGTGACGAGGTCGTCGGACAGGCGCTGCGCCCTGCCGGCTGCCAGCTCGGCGGCCAGCCAGGAGCCGGTGCACGGGAACGCCGTGAACGAGTCGGCGGTCGGCTCGTCCGTCGTGCCGATCAGGACGCTGACCTCGATCCCGAAGTGCTCGGGATCGGCGACGACCGGGGGCTGGTTGATCGAGCCGGGGCCGTAGTAGAGGAAGTCCTTCACCTCGGCGGTCAGCATGGCGGCCATGGTGTCAGCCGCCACGACGGTGGATGCGCTCGATGGCCACCCCCGGGACGTCGGTGAACTGGATGACGTGTCCTCCGTCCCTGCTCGTCGTGCGGTAGGACACCCGTCCGCCGCCGGGCAGGAACGTCACCAGCACCTCTCCGAGCGGTCCCTGCCGGACCTCGGTGCGACCGAGGTGACGCAGCGACCCGAAGTACAGCGCAGCAACGGCCTCGTCGTCGGCAAGCACCCGGTTCCGGGCCCGACGGCCGCGTTCGGTGACCCGAGCCGCGACCTCGACGACATCGGTGACGTGGCCGGACCGCGACACCGCTCTGCCGACCTTGGCCCCCGCCGCCGCCCAGCCCTCCGGCCCCGGGACCGCCGCCACCGCCGTCAGCGAGGCGTCCTTCCAGCGGCCCTGCACCGCGTACGCCGCGGCGTTGCCGAGGTCCACCGCGTCACCGACCACGGGGACCAGCCCGACCACGTCGAGCAGCAGCCGGGGCGACAGCCCGGCCCGCACCACCCGCCGGCCGGACAGGTCGGTGAGCTCCGCCGTGAGGCGCCGCGCGGCCGTGTCGTACGTCGAGCGGGCGTCGTACGCCCGGACGCGGGCCCGGTCCAGCAACGCCACGGCCGCCGGGTCGTGGATGACCCCGTCCGCGCGCACACCGCCCCACCCCGCCGGCGCGGCCGTGGCGGTCGCGGCGGCTCGGACCTCGGCGGAGCGCTGCTCCGCCCTGGCCGAGGACACCAGGCGGCGCGCCCCGTCCGCCGACTCCTGAGCGACAGCGACCGAGGCGGCGAAGCGGGTGAGCGCCTCAGCGGCGGCCACCAGCAGCATCCGCTCCTGTGCGAGGCCGAGCGCCACGGTCACCAGCTGGCGGTCCGCCGCGACGGACGCCGTCCCCGACCAGCGCTGGACGGGCAGCATCGCCCCGACCCGGCGGAGCAGGACGCCCACCCGCTCCGCCGCCTCGCCGAGCTCCTGCGCGGTCCGTGCGGACGGGCCGGGAGCATCCCGAGGGAGGGCGAAGCCCAGCAACGGGTCGTCCGTCACCGCCGTCATCGGGTCGGCACCGCCCTGGCCTCGGCGCGCGCGTAGTCCTGTCGCGCGGTCTCGAGAAGGACTGCGCCGGCCCGGAGCACTGCGGCCAGCCCGTCGAGGCGCTCCTCGCAGACGACGAGCAGTGCCCCGATCGCGTCCGCCGCCGGCAGGTCCTCGCACGGCGGCGGGGGCGGCAGCGCCACGGCGGAGCTGCCGGCGGCCGCGTCGCGCAGCGCCGCCGCCACGCCACGGACCGCCTCGGTGTCCACGTCCAGGTGCATGTGCCGAGACTGCTGGGAGCCGCGGTGCCGGCACCCCCGGTCGTCCACAGGGACGCCACGGACCGGGCGCCCGGACGGTCGTCCACAGGCGGGGCCGAGGATCGACCCGCGCTCGGATGCTGCTCTCCGGCCCCGATGCTGCTACCGTTCTCCGTGGTTGCAGTTGTGCATCTCCTCGAACGTTTCTGACGCCCGCGGATGTCTGACACCGCGGGCCTTTCTGTACCCCGACCTTCGTCGGGTCGCAGATCGGTCCACGAGCAGCCCGAGCCCGCACTGTTCGCGTGCTCGACCGTTCCGTATCAAGGAGACAGCAACATGGCTCAGGGCACCGTGAAGTGGTTCAACGCCGAGAAGGGCTTCGGCTTCATCGCTCAGGACGGCGGAGGTGCCGACGTGTTCGTGCACTTCTCGGCCATCCAGGGCGACGGCTACAAGTCGCTCGACGAGAACCAGCGCGTGGAGTTCGACATCACCCAGGGCCAGCGCGGCCCGCAGGCTGAGTCGGTCCGCCCCGTCTGACCTCAGACGTCCGAAGGCCCCCGTCGTCCGCGGCGGGGGTCTTCGCTGTCCCCGGGGTGTCGTAGCGTGACCGCCGTGGACGTCGAGGTGGGGGAGCGCGGCATCCGGCTCGGACAGCTGCTCAAGCTCGTCAACCTCGTCGAGTCCGGCGGCGCCGCCCGAGCGCTGCTCGAGTCCGGCGACGTCGCAGTCAACGGCGAGGTCGAGACCCGTCGCGGCCGGCAGCTGGCGGTCGGTGACGTGGTCGACTGTGCCGGCGAGTCCGTCACCCTGCGCTGAGGAGCCACCTCCATGGGCAAGCTTGTCTACGCGGCCATCGCCTCGCTCGACGGCTACACCAACGACGCGTCCGGCGGCTTCGACTGGGCCGCGCCCGACGAGGAGGTGCACCAGTTCGTCAACGACCTGGAACGGTCCGTCGGCACCTACCTCTACGGCCGTCGCATGTACGACGTGATGCGGTACTGGCAGACCGCTGACTCCCAGCCCGACCTGTCCTCGGTCGAGCAGGACTACACCGCGGTCTGGCAGGCGGCGGACAAGGTCGTGTACTCCCGGACCCTGGCCGAGGCCACGACACCGCGCACCCGCGTGGAGCCAGTCTTCGATCCCGAGCAGGTACGCCGGCTGGTGGGGGCCGCGGACCACGACGTCTCGATCGGCGGCGCGACCCTCGCAGGCGAGGCGCTGGCCGCGGGGCTGGTCGACGAGGTGCACCTCTTCCTGAACCCGGTGGTCGTCGGCGGCGGCACGCGCGCCCTGCCGGACGGGGTCCGGCTCGACCTCGAGCTGCTCGCCGAGCACCGGTTCGAGGGCGGCGTCGTGCACCTGCAGCACCGCGTCCGGCGGTGACGGGCCGACCGTGACGGATCTCGAGCGGCTGGCGCACCGCGTCGTCATGGGGGCGTTCGCCGGGACCGACGTCCCGGACTGGGCGGCTCGCCTGGTCGACGACGGCCTCGGGTCGGTGTGCGTCTTCGGCTCCAACGTCGCCTCCGCCGCGGACCTGTCCCGGGTCACCAGCGCCCTCCACGACCGTGCTCCCGACCTGCTGGTGGCCACCGACGAGGAGGGCGGGGACGTCACGCGGCTGCACGTGGCCGAGGGGTCTCCCCACCCCGGCAACGCGGCGCTCGGGGCCGTCGACGACACCGGTCTCACCGAGCGGGTCGCCCGCTCCCTCGGGGCCGAGCTCGCCGCGGCCGGCGTCGACCTCGACCTCGCGCCGGTGGCCGACGCCAACACCGACCCGGCCAACCCGGTCATCGGGGTGCGCAGCTTCGGTGCCGACCCGGTCCTCGTCGGACGGCACACCGCGGCGTACGTCGTGGGGCTCCAGTCGGCCGGGGTGGGCGCCTGCGTCAAGCACTTCCCGGGGCACGGCGACACCCACGTCGACTCCCACCTGGCCCTGCCGGTCGTCGACGCCGCACCAGACGTGCTGCGGACCCGCGAGCTGGTGCCGTTCGGCGCCGCGGTGGCCGCCGGCGCGGTCGCGGTCATGACGTCGCACGTGCTGCTGCCTGCCCTCGACCCGCACCTGCCGGCGACGCTGTCGCCGACCGTGCTCGCGCTGCTGCGCGACGAGCTCGGCTTCGACGGGCTGGTGGTGAGCGACGCCGTCGACATGCGCGGCGCCAGCGCCGGGCGCGGTGAGCCGGCCGCCGCCGTGCTTGCACTCACCGCGGGTTGCGACCTCATCTGCCTCGGAGCCGACAAGGACGCCGAGGCTCACACCCGCGTCGTGGCGGCGATCCTCGACGCCGTGCGCAGCGGAGCGCTGCCCGAGGACCGGCTGGCTGCCGCCGCCGGCCGGGTCCTCACGGCCAGCCGCGCGATCCGCACGCTCCGGGACGCCGCGGGGCCGGCCGTCGACGACGAGGCCTCGGCCGAGGTCGCTGACCGCGCGGTCCACGTCGAGGGTCAGCTCCCGCCGCTTGCCGGTGCGACCGTGCTGCGGCTGCGCACCGGCACCAACATCGCCGTCGGCGACGTCCCGTGGGGCCTGCCGGTGGGCGGCCGGGTGCTCGGCGGCCGGCCGGTGGTCGACGTGCTGGAGGCGACGTCGTACGCCGAGGTGCTGGCCGCGGCAGGCGACGCACCGGTCGTGGCACTGGTCCGAGCGCCGCACCGGCACCCGTGGGCGCTGGCGCTGCTGCACGAGCTGGCCGCCCGGTGCCCGCAGCTGGTGACCGTCGAGATGGGCTGGCCGGGCGACGTCGTACTGCCCGGGGTGGCCGTGGTGACGACGTACGGCGCCGGGCGGGCGAACGGCGTGGCGCTGGACCGGGTGCTCGCGGGCGCTCCGCCGGTCTGACGGTCGCCGACCTGACCGTTCTTGCGCACTTGGCCGCCAGGTCTTGCGGCCGCTCGCTCCGGTGCGCGTTGCTGGTACCTGGCGCCGGAGGGAAGAGGTCACATGAACAACGCGCACGCGCAGCTCTGCAGCTCGCCCGAGTGGGCGGAGTACATCGCCACCGAGGTGCTGCCGTCAGCCGTCGGCGAGCTGGCACTGGGGGACGAGGTGCTCGAGGTCGGCCCGGGCTACGGCGCGTCGACCCGGATCCTCGTCGACACGGTCCCGCGGCTCACCGCCCTCGAGGTGGACGCCGACCTGGCTCGCGACCTCGCGGCCGGCTACCCCGCGGTCGAGGTGGTGCACGGCAGCGGCGACGCGCTGCCGTTCGACGACGGCCGGTTCACCGCCGTGGTGTGCTTCACGATGCTGCACCATGTCGACTCCCCGGCGCGGCAGGACCGGCTGTTCGCCGAGGCACGCCGGGTGCTCGCGCCGGGCGGGGTCTTCGCCGGGTCCGACAGCACCGGCACCGACGCGCGAGGCGGCTTCCACGCCGGCGACACCTGGGTGCCGGTGGACCCCGACCGGCTGCCCGACCGGCTGCGGGCCGCCGGCTTCCGGGAGGTCTCCGTCGAGGTGCCCGACCCCGAGTGGTTCACGTTCGTCGCCCGCCCCTGACCCCCAGCTGGAAATGATCACGGTCCCGTGATCACCGTGACCTGACAGCGGTGAGTTCACCTCGGTCGGCGACACCAGGCCACGGTCCCGTGATCATTTGCGCACGGAGCGATGCTCGGGCGAGACTCGCCGACCGTGCCCGCCCGCCGCTCCCGAGCTCCGCAGGGCCCGACGCGTGCCGAGCTGCTGGCGGCCGCCGACCGGGTGCTCGCCCCGGTGGTGGCTCCAGGGCTGCAGGTCGTCTTCTGCGGGATCAACCCGGGCCTGTACACGGCGTGGGCCGGACACCACTTCGCCCGGCCGGGCAACCGGTTCTGGCCGGCGCTGCACCGCTCGGGCTTCACCCCGCGGCAGCTGGCGCCGGCCGATCAGGACGAGCTGCTCGCGCTCGGGCTCGGCATCACGAACGTCGTGGCCCGCGCCACCGCGACGGCTGCCGAGCTCGGCCGCGACGAGCTGCGCGCCGGTGGCCGCGACCTGGTGGACTTCGTCGGCCGGTGGCGGCCGGCGTACCTCGCCGTGCTGGGGGTGACGGCCTACCGCACCGCCTTCGACGCGCCCGGCGCGGCGGTGGGGCCGCGACCGGCCATCGGAGCAACGCGGGTATGGGTGCTGCCGAACCCCAGCGGCCTCAACGCGCACTGGCAGCCGCCGGCGCTCGCCGCCGAGTTCGCCCGCCTCCGGGAAGCCGTCGGCGGCTGAGCACTGACGTCCGTGCCGTCTGGGCTCAGAGCCAGCCGATGCTCACGACGGGGAGCAGGAGGTAGAAGACGAACGGTGGGATGTCCCCGAAGCGCACATACGCGGCGAGGTAGGCGACGGTGGCCGACAGCACGAGCCAGCCGGTCCACGCGGGGACATCCGCGACCAGCAGACCCGTGCCGAGGGCGGCGAGCCCGGCGAACGTCAGCCACACGTAGGCGGCGAACGGCCACCTCGGCAACTCGCCGAACGCGAACTCCCGGACGTGGTGGAAGCGCAGGTAGAGCGACCGCGACCAGCACGCCGCTCCGACCAGCAGCAGCAGGCAGGAGAGCCCCCACCAGACCCGCTCCGGACCGGCGGAGACCGAGCCGGCCAGGCAGCCGATGCCGACCGCCGCCACCAGGGGCCCGACCCGCGTACAGCGGCTGGGCGGCACGCCACCACGTCAGCCGGTCCTCGAGCATGCGGAGCTTCGTCGCCGGGTCCGGCTCGGTGAACACCCGTGACACCCCGACGGCCGCGCCCACCAGGAAGATCATCGATCCGGCCACGACCAACGTGGTGGCCGTGGCTGCGCCGTCCATGCCGTCAGATGGTGGCACTCCCGGCGGGCTGCGGCACCCGTGTCAGGCAGAACCGTGCTCGGCCCCGGCGGCGCCTGGCGACGGCGGATGAGCGACCGGCCGGTACGGCGTGGACTCGGCCCAGAGGGGTTCGACGTGCGCGGTCAGCACGTCGTCGTAGAGGTCGTCGTCGAACGTCTTCACCAGGATCTCGTCGTTGACGTAGTTGGCGTCGCGGTTGAGGTTGTGCGACCCGCTGATCACCACCTTGCGGGGTCGTCGCGAGACACCGTGCCGTGAGTGCAGCAGGCCGAGCTTGTCGTGGGTGTTCACGCGCCGCAGCTCGACACCACCGGCCAGCAGGCGGCCTGCGACCTCGACGCCGAGGAAGTCCGGGTCGTCGCCGGCCAGCACCCGGACCCGGCCGCCGGCCCGGGCGATCCGCACCAGCTCGTCGGCGACGGCGAGCCGTTCGTCGGTGAACCGGGCGTGCACCAGCACCACCTGTGTCGCCGGGTCGACGACGACCGACGCGAGCCGGCCGACCCAGAGGTCCGACGACTGCTGGGGCGAGCAGAACACCTTCGTGCGCAACACCGGCGACGACAGCACCGCGCCGCGCCCGGTCGTGCAGTCGTAGAAGTCGTTGCCGGCGAAGTGCACGCCGTCCCACATGAGGTCCCAGAGCCCGGTGCGCAGACCGTCGTGCAGGACGCGGTCGCCGTAGACCGCGACGGCGTTGTTGGCCTTCTGCATCCCGGAGTGGTGGCTCACGTTGGCCGACGACCACCACGTGACGTGCTCGCGCATCCCGCCGGAGGGGTCGCGGGTGGCGGAGAAGAGCACCAGCTTGGTGTGCAGGTCGGAGTTCCGCCCGGTCGACACGGCGCCGAAGTCCGGCCGGCGCCCGCGCACGGCAGCGTCGGGTGCACCCGACCAGCGGTGCCCGGCCCCGATGCCGTACGGCGCCTCGCGGGTCAACGCCGCCGCGACCTCCGCGACGAGGTCGCGACCATCGTGCACCACCCGCACGTCGACACCACGAGCGACGGCGGCGACCAGCGCGTCGCGGAACTCCTCGACGGTCAGGCGGAACACCGTGGCGCGGATCTCCGCTCCGGGTGGCGTGTCGTCGACCATCCGCACCAGCCGGTCGACGACGGCGCGGTCCTCCGTCCCCGGGGCCGGGCGGCAGTAGATGGTCTCCACCGACAGGCCGTCCCGGCTCCAGAACGCCACGCGGTCAGCCGGCGTGGTGCTCGAGCAGCTGCCGAGCAGTGCGGGCACCCGCGTCGGCCAGCGACGCCGGCGCGACCACGAACGCCTCCGGTCCGCAGCACAGCAGCAGCAGGCCGAGCCGGTCCGCGACGGGCGGCAGCAGGTCGGCGGTCAGGGCGACGTCGCCCTCGTCGTCGTCGGTGACCCGGGTCGACTCGGCGTACCGCTCGACCGCCCAGCGGGACTCCTGCGGCACCACCAGCTGCACCGGCTCGGCGGTCCGGTTGCGGGCCAGCAGGTCGTCGAGGCCGGGCGGCGGCTCGAAGGTCTCGTCGGTGACCTGCAGGTCCACGATCCCGGACACCAGGTAGGTGCGGACCGGTGCGACGTCGTCCGGCGGCCCCGCGTCGACCTCCCAGCCGCGGCGGGTGCGCACCAGCCGGTAGGGCTCGATCATCCGGTCCCGCGTCCCGGGGTGCCACTGCCTGCTGTACGTGAGCCGCACCCGCCGGCGCTCCTCGGCCGCCCGGTGCAATGCCTGCGCGATGTCGGTCCCCGGGCGGTCCGGCCCGTCGGCGTCGACCGGCTCCAGCGCGGACTCGAACGCCGCGACCGCGGCGCGCAGCACGTCGTTGGCCGGCTCGAGCGCGAGCAGGTCGACCGCCGCCGCGTGCAGCGCGGCCAGCTGCGTCCCGGTCAGGTGGTCGACCCCGAGCTCACGCTCCGGGTCGGCGCCGAGGACGCGGACCCACTGCGCGCCGACCGGCACCTCGTCGTCCAGGTCACCCGTTCCCTCGGCATCGGCCTCGCGGCCGCCCGGCGCGAAGAACTCCACCACCGGCAGCCCGAAGCTGCCCAGCTCGACGAGGTCGGCCAGGTAGTACGCCATGAAGACCTCGCGCAGCTCGGCCGGGGCGAGGCCGAGATCCTCGGCCAGGTCGGTCAGCGGCAGCCCCTGCGGGTGCAGCTCGAGGATGCTCAGCGCCTTGGGGAGCGCGGCGAGGCGGGTGGCGTAGACAGCGACCCGGCTCACGTCACCGGCTCCAGGAACGTCCGCAGCTCGGCGAGCATGTCGGCGCGGACGTCGTCGGGGCCGAGCAGCCGGACCCGGGTGCCCAGCTCGTAGAGGCGGTACCGGAGGACGCGCCGGTTCGTCACGACGTACGTCAGGTGGACGGTGTCGTCCTGCTCCAGGGCCGTGACCGGTGCGCCGAGCAGGTTCTCGGCCAGCACCCGGTGCTCCGTGGGCACCTCGAGCAGCACCTCGGTGGGCGGGTCCACCTCCCAGCTCAGCGGGTCGAGGGAGCGGCGGACCGGCTCGCCGGGCGCTGCCGGCGCGGAGCCGGGGGAGTCCAGCTCGACGTCGCTCATCCGCGACACCACGAACTCCTTGTCGATGTCGCCGCCCTGCTCCCGGCCGGTGAGGTACCAGCCGGACGGCCCGCTGTGCACCCGGACCGGGTCGACGGTGCGGGCGCCGCCCTTGTAGGTGAACCGCAGCCGGCAGCGTCGGGCGACGGCTCGCTGCACGAGGTCGAGGTCGGGCGCGGCGCCGGCGCTCACCGGGCCACCGGAGCCGGCGTCGCCGAGGTGCGCCTCCATGCCCTCCAGGCCGGCGGCCAGCGCCGCCCGCAGCAGCTCGCCGCGCTGCTCCGGCGTGAGGTGCACCGCGAGCCGGTTGTCACGGGCCCGCATGAGGTAGACGCCGTCGGCACCCGGTTCCGCGACGTTGCGCACGTCGTAGCCGAGCGCGTTGAGGTGCTCCAGGTCCCGGCTCAGCATCTTGCGGCGTGCGTCGTCACCGGCCGACTCGTCCGGCGCCACGGCCCGGAGCAGGACGTCGACAGGGGCGCCGTCACGGTGCCCCGTGAGGACCCCGATGAGCCGCACCAGCCGCTCCATCGGGGCCTGCTGGTCCCGCCCCGCGCGCGCCATCTAGCCCTGGCCCCTGTCACCGGTACGCATCGGGCCGACCCTATCCGCGCCGCCGCGCGGCTCCGGACCGACCCGCGTGCCGGGAATGTCCGACCTGCCCGCCTGACTTGCACCTGGACATGACCGATGTAGACCTCACCTCCGACTCCCTCGTGCTGACCCGGCTGGACGGCACCGACGCCCGCCTCGGGGACTTCGCCGGCCAGGCGGTCCTCGTCGTGAACGTCGCCTCGAAGTGCGGCTTCACCCGGCAGTACGCCGGGCTCGAGGCGCTGTACGAGCGGTACCGAGACCGCGGCCTCGCGATCCTCGGCTTCCCCTGCAACCAGTTCGGCGCCCAGGAGCCGGGCAGCGCGGAGGAGATCTCCGAGTTCTGCTCCCTGACGTTCGGCGTGACGTTCCCGATGTTCGACAAGGTCGACGTCAACGGCCCGGACCGGCACCCGCTCTTCGCGCGGCTGACGGAGACCGCCGACCGGAAGGGCGAGGCCGGCGAGGTGCGGTGGAACTTCGAGAAGTTCCTCGTCGCTCCGGACGGCCAGGTGGTCGGCCGGTTCCGCACCAAGGTCGAGCCCGACGACCCGGCGCTGGTCGAGGCGATCGAGGCCGTCCTACCGCGCTGACCCGCTGACGATCGCCACCCCTCCTCCGCGAGCGCTGCGAGGTGCCGGGGACACGCCGCGTAGCAACCTGCGTGTCTGCCGCGCTCGCGGCGGTCGGGGGTGGGCCCTCGCCTAGGCTCGGGTCATGACGATGCCGATGGTCGAGGGCGGCCGGCCGATCCTCTCGGTCCGCCTCTTCGGCTTCCCGGTCACCGTCGACATCTCCTTCGTCGTGATCGTCGCGATCCTCGGCTGGGTGCCGGGCCGCACCACCTTCACGTCCTTCGTGGTCTGGCTGGTGATGGTGCCGCTCGCCGTGCTGGTCCACGAGCTCGGGCACGCGTTCGTCGCGCGCACCACGGGGGCCGAGCCGGTCATCACTCTTGCCGGGCTGGGTGGCCTGACCTCGTACGTCCCGCCGGCACCGGTGAGCCGGGCCCGGTCGATCGCCATCTCCGTGGCCGGTCCCGCGGTCGGCATCGTCGTCGGTGTGGGCCTGCTGGCCTACGACCGGGGCGTCGGTGTCGGCGACGGCCTGGCCCAGGACGTCGTGGACACCGCGGTCTGGACGACGCTCGGCTGGAGCATCCTCAACCTGCTGCCGATCCTGCCGCTGGACGGCGGGCAGACCCTGCGCGAGCTGCTCCCAGGCTCACCGGCCAAGCGCGCGGTGCGGGCCGCGATGGTGTCGATCGTCGTTGCCGTCCTCGCCGCCATCGCCGCCTTCAAGGTCGGGCTGGTGTTCGGTGCCCTGCTCGCGGCGTTCTTCGTCTTCAGCAACGTCATGACGGTGCGTTCGGCCCGCGACCTGGAGAAGGTGGACGTCAACCAGCGTCTTGTGAAGCTCCTGTGGGCCGGTCGCATCGACGACGCGCGCGACCTGCTCGCCGACCAGCCGGCCGACGCCGCGGTGCACCCCCTCGTGCGTGCCGTAGTCGGCGCGGCCGGGGACGACTCCTTCGGCAGCCGGCGTGAGCTCGAGAGCGCCGTCGGGCGCAACCCGGCCGACCCCACGGCGGCCAGCCTGCTGGCGCTGAGCCACCGGACCCGGGAGGACTGGCCGGCCGTGCGCGACCTGGTCGCGGCCGGTGCCGCCGTGGACCCCGGGACGGTGCTGGCGGCGCAGACCGTGGCGTTCCGGTCCGGGGCGAAGCAGGCCAGCGCCGGGATCGGGCAGGCGTGGCTGGACCACCTTCCCGCCGACGCGGTCCACGGTGACCTGCCCGGGCTGATCGCCTACAACACGGCCTGCGGCTGGGCCGGGGCCGGCGACCTCGACCGCGGTCTCGCGGCGTTCCGGCTAGCGGCCGAGCTCGGCTTCGCCGACCTCACGACCGTCGACAGCGACGACGACGTCGCCCCCCTGCGACCGATGCCCGGGTACGACGAGGCCCGCCAGCAGATCCGCCGGCGGGCTCTCGCCGCATCCGAGCCGGGGGAGTCCCCGGCGCACTAGCGGCGGCGCTAGCCGGCGGCCACCGTCTCGCGCTCGGCCACCTGCCGCCCGGGCAGGTGCACCTCGGGCCGGCCCTCGATGTGCAGCTGGGGGAGGAGCCGGTCGAGGCTGCGCGGCAGCCACCAGTTCGCGTTGCCGAGCAGGTGCATCACCGACGGCACGAGCAGCATCCGCACCACGGTCGCGTCGATGAAGATGGCCGAGGCCATGCCGACACCGATCACCTTGAGGACGACGTCCGGGCTCGGGATGAAGGCCGCGAACACGGCCACCATGATCGCGGCCGCTGCGGTGATGACCCGACCGGTCCCGGCCAGACCCTCGAGGATCGCGCGGTGGTTCTCGCCGGTGCGCAGCCAGGCCTCGCGCATCCGGCTGACGAGGAACACCTCGTAGTCCATCGACAGGCCGAACAGCACCGCGAACATGAGCACCGGGACGAACGCCGGCAGCGGTGTCTCGGTGTCGATGCCGACCAGCCGGCCCGCCCAGCCGCCCTGCAGGACGAGAGCGACCACGCCGTACGCCGCGGCCACCGACAGCAGGTTCATGACGGCCGCCTTGAGTGCCACCGCGACCGAGCGGAAGGACACCAGCAGGAGCAGCATCGAGAGCAGCACCACGCCGCCGATGAGCAGCGGGATCCGCTTGGCGATGTTGGCGGTGGAGTCGATCGACGTCGCGGTCACGCCGCCCACGTGGACGTCGAGCCCGGTGCCCGCGGTGACGGAGGGGAGCACCGTGTCACGCAGCCGGTGCACCAGGTCCTCCGTGCGCGCCGACTGCGGCCCGGTGGTCGGCACCACGGTGAACACCGCTGTCGTCCCGTCCGGGCTGACGGTGGCGGGCGTCACGGCGGCGACCCCGGAGGTCGACGACAGCGCGCCCTGCACCTGCTGCAAGGCCTGCTCACCGCCGCCGGCCGGCAGGTCCGCGACCATGAGCAGCGGGCCGTTCGAGCCGGGGCCGAACGCCGCCGCCTGGGTGTCGTACGCCGTGCGGGTCGACGTGGCCTCGCGGTTGTTGCCGGCGTCCGGGAAGCCGAAGCGGACGCCGAGGAACGGCGCCGCGAGGGCGAGCAGGATCACCACGCCGGCCGCCGCTGCGACGATGCGGTGCCGCTCGACCAGCCGGCTCCAGCCCAGCCAGGCGCGCGACGGCTCGACGTGCCCGCCGACCGCGACCGACACCTCGTGGCCGCGGCCGAGGGGCAGCCGGAGCCGGTCGACGTGCCGGCCGAGGTAGCCGAGCAGCGCGGGGAACAGCGTCATGCTGGCGAGCAGCACGACGACGACTCCGAGGATGGTGACGAGGGCGGCGCCGCGCATGAAGGACAGCCCCATGGCGAACAGCCCGAGCATGCTCACGACGACGGTGCTCCCGGCGACCAGCACGGCGCGGCCCGCCGTGTCGAGCGTCGCGACCGTGGCCGCCCGCTCGTCGAGGCCGACGGCTCGCCACTCGCGGAACCGGGTGACCATGAGCAGGGCGTAGTCGATGCCGATGCCGATCCCCATCATGGTGGCGAGCGAGGTCGACCAGTCCGGCGCGTCCACGAACGAGATGAGCACGGTGGTGAGGGTGGCGCTGACGGCGAGACCTGCCACCGCGACGATGATCGGCAGCCCGGCCGCGACGACCGATCCGAAGGTCACCAGCAGGATGAGAGCCGCCGCCGCCAGGCCGATGCCCTCGGAGCCGATGTCCCCCTGCTCGGCCTGCTGGATGCTCTGGCCGCCGAGCGAGACGTGCAGCCCGCCGGTGGAGGCGGAGTCGGCGACGTCGAGCATGCGCCGGCTGTCCTCGACGGGCATGTCCGGCGGGTTCACGACGTCGAGGCGGGCGCGGGCGACCAGGGTGCGACCGTCCTCGGCGATGCTGCCGGGCGCCGCGTAGGGGTCGTCGACGGACTCGACGTGCGGCACCGCGCCGAGCTTCGCGAGGAGTGCGGTGACGTCTGCCTTGACAGCCGCGTCGGTGACCGGCCGGTCGGACGTGACGACCACGTCGACGGTGTCACCGGACTGCGCGGGGAACTCGTCCTCGAGCAGCTGCTGGGCGGCTCTGGAGTCGGAGCCGGGCGCCGAGTAGTCGGCCTTGAACTCGCCGCCGAACGCACCGGCCAGGACGACCGCCAGCCCGAGCGCGGCCACCCAGGCGACGACGGTGACCAGCCGGTGCCGGTAGGTCAGGTCGGCCAGCCGGCCCAGCGGGCCAGGGCCCGGCCGGCCGGGGAGGGCGGGCGAGCCGCTCGGTGCGGTCCCGGGCGAGCGCGGGGCGGGCAGGGTCGGCGGGTGCGTCATGGCAGGTCCTCGGACGGCGGGAGAAACGTTACGCTCCATAACGAACACGATGCCCCGTCACTTGTCAAGCCTCTTCACGTGTGTGATGCTGCATAACGTATTCGCCACGACGGCCCGTTGAGGGCCGTCCCCGAGGAGGTCCCCGTGGTCGCCGAGCCCGCCGTCCTGAGCCGGCGCGAGCGTGCCCGGGTCGCGACGATCGACGAGATCAAGGCGACCGCGCGGCAGCTCATGCGCGAGGCCGGGACCACGGACATCCGGTTCACCGACATCGCCCGGCAGATGGGCATGACCCCGCCGGCGCTCTACCGGTACTTCGACGACCGCGACGAGCTGCTCACCGCGCTCATCGTCGACGGCTACGGCTCGCTGGGTGCTGCGGTGGGTGACGCCCTCCGGCCGCTCGACCCGGACGACCTGGCCGGCCGCTGGGTGGCCGCCGCGGGCGCCTACCGCGACTGGGCGCGCAGCGAGCCGCAGCAGTTCGCGCTGATCCTCGGCATGCCGGTGCCGGGCTACTCCGCACCGGACGAGGGGCCGACGACCGAGGCGGCGAAGGCCGCGATGGCGCAGCTGTCCAGCCTGTTCGTCGCGGCCGCCACCAGCGGCCGGCTCGCCGCACCGCTGATCCGCGAGGTCTCCGGGGACATGGCCGCCTGCCAGCGCGCCAAGCACGACGAGCTCGAGGGCGTGCTGCCGCCGGAGTCGTTCCAGGCGATGCTGCAGACCTGGGCGATGCTGCACGGCTTCGTGAGCCTGGAGGCCTACGGCCACTTCGACTGGGTCGAGCCGGGCGCGCGCGACGCGCTGTTCCACAGCCACATCCGGCTCGCCGCCACCGCGGCCGGCCTCCCCGTGCCACCCGCCTGACGCGGGCCCGCCTCAGCCCGCGGACCGCGGCTCGGCGTCGGCGTCGGCGTCGGCGGCCCAGGTCATCGGCGTGCCCGGCCCGCTCCGGTGGGTGCGCTCCTCTGCCCGGATCACGTGCACGACCGCGTTGATGAGCGCCAGGTGCGTGAAGGCCTGCGGGAAGTTGCCGAGGTGCCGGCCGCTGTGCGGGTCGATCTCCTCGGCGTACAGCTCGAGCGGGCTGGCGAACGACAGCAGCCGCTCGCACAGCTTGCGCCCGCGCTCCACCTCGCCGATCTCGACGAGGGCCGACACCAGCCAGAACGAGCAGATCGTGAAGCTGCCCTCCTCGCCGGAGAGGCCGTCGTCGGTCTCCTCGACCTTGTAGCGCAGCACGAGCCCGTCGACGGTGAGCTCGTCGGCGATGGCGAGGACCGTGGCCCGCACCCGTGGGTCGTCGGCCGGCAGGAACCGCATCAGCGGCAGCAGCAGCAGCGAGGCGTCCAGCGCGTCGGCGCCGTACCGCTGGGTGAAGACGCCTCGCCCGTCGACGCCGTTGGCGCAGATGTCGGCATGGATCTGGTCGGCCAGGGTCTGCCACTTCTCGGCGTACTGCGGCTCGTCGTGCATCCGGGCCAGCCGCGCACCGCGGTCCAGCGCGACCCAGCACATGAGCTTGCTGGAGGTGAAGTGCTGCGGCTCGCCACGCACCTCCCAGATGCCGCGGTCCGGCTCCTCCCAGTGCGCGGCAGCCTGCTCGACCTGACGCTTGAGCACCGGCCAGAGCGCCTCGGGCAGCTGCTCGCGGGAGCGGGCGTGCAGGTACACCGAGTCGAGCACGGCACCCCACACGTCGTGCTGGCGCTGCGAGAACGCGCCGTTGCCGATGCGCACCGGGAAGGCGCCCTCGTAGCCGGCCAGCTGCGGCAACGAGCTCTCGACGAGCTCGCGCTCGCCGCCGACGCCGTACATGACCTGCAGGTCGTCACCCTCACGGCACGCGTCGGCGACGAAGTAGAAGAAGTCGTCGGCCTCGCGGTCGAAGCCGAGCGTGTACAGGCCCCACAGCGCGAACGTCGAGTCGCGCACCCAGGCGTAGCGGTAGTCCCAGTTGCGCTCGCCACCCGGTGTCTCCGGCAGCGACGTCGTCGCAGCGGCGAGCAGCGCCCCCGTCGGTGCGTAGGTCAGACCCTTGAGGGTGAGCGCACTGCGCTGCAGGTAGCTGCGCCAGCGGTGGTCGGGGAAGGTGCCCAGGGTGATCCACTGCCGCCAGTGCTCGGACGTGCGGCGCAGCCGCTGGTCGGCCTCCTCGAAGGTCCGCGGGGGCGGTAGCGGAGACCACGAGAGGGCGACGAAGTGGCTCTCGCCCTCCACCATGCGGGTGCGGGCGTGCAGGCCGGGACCCTCGATCCCTGGGCGAAGGTCGGTGGTCAGGCGCAGCTCGACGTCGCACCCCTCGGCGGTGGCGACCACCTCGCCGTACCCGTCGCCGGCGTAGCGCCAGACCGGCTCGGCGCGGCCGTAGTCGAGGACCGGCTCGCAGGTCAGCGACAGGTCGACCGACCCGCTCACGCAGCGGACGATGCGCAGCAGGCAGTGCTCGGCGTCGAAGTCGGTCGGCGACCGGCGGTGCGTCCTCGACCGCTCGTCGACGTTGTGCCACGGACCCATCGTGAGCACGTCGCGGACGAGCAGCCAGCCGGTGCGCGTCTGCCAGGTCGTCTCCACGATCAGGCTGCCCGGGAGGTACCGCCGCGCCGCCGGGACCACCTCGTCGTACGGGCCGAGCCGGAACGTGCCGGCTCCCCGGTCCAGCAGCGCGCTGAACACGCTGGGGGAGTCGGGGCGCGGCAGGCACATCCACTCCACCGCCCCGCTGGGCGCGACGAGGCAGTTGACCTCGCAGTCGGAGAGGAAGGCGTAGTCGGCGATCGGCGGGAACGGGCTGCGACCACCGAGGTGCGCCGTGCCCGCTCCGGGTGTGCCGGTGCCGGAGACCTCGACCATGACTTGATGGTGGCCCCGCGGAACGGCCGGCGCCAGTGGTTCGGCCGGTGCGACCCCTCGTCAGGCGTGCGCGGCGTCGAACGCCTTCTTCATCGCCTTCGGTGCGAGCGGGCTGCGCGGCGCCTTCTTCCGCATCTCGACCATCCGGTCGCCGAGCTCACCGAGCTGCTTGCGGCCGAGCCCCTCGCGGACCTTGGGGAACCACTCGTCCTCCTCCTCGCCCATGTGGTGCTCGACGTTCTCGATGAGCACCGTCATCTTGGGCACGAAGCGCTCGTCGCCGGCGTCCATCGACACCAGCTCGAAGCAGAGCAGGTCGGCCACGTGGTGCTCCTCGTACGACTCGAGGATGTCGTCCTCGACGTCGGGGAGCAGCTTGCGGACCTCCGGGTACATGCACTCGTTCTCGAGATAGGTGTGCACCGTCAGCTCCTCGAGGATCTGCCGGGCCACCTTGTCCTTGGTGGCGCGTGCGTCCTCGCCGGCCTTCTCGAACTGGCGGAACAGCTTGCGCATCGCCTTGTGGTCCTCCTTGAGGAGGACGATCGCGTCCTTGGCCATGGTGGTGTCTCCCAGCTGTCGGTGCAGGTACGGGTGCCGCTGATGCGTGTCGGCCGCGTCAGCGGCCTCGCCGGAGCGGCTGTCGGCCGCGACGTGCCCCGTGCCGGCGCGGCAAAACAGCCGTTCGCCGTCAGAACGTGCGGCCGCCGAGCTGTCCGGCGACCGGCGGGGTCAGACCTCGTCCCGCGCCCGCGCCACGGCGTCCGCGACGACGGCCGGGTCCGCCCAGAACCGGTCGTCCCGCTCGCCGTGCGGCCAGTAGACGACCACCTCGTCGAAGCCGGTGTCCCGGGCCCGCGCGACGGTGGTGGCGTAGGTGGCGGCGTCGGCGAGGGGACGGTCGGGTCCGTAGCCCAGCAGCACCGACCGGCGCAGGTCGGCCGGGTCGCGGTCGTGCCCCTCGCACGCCTGCTCGACGCTGCGCAGCTGCCCGGCGAGGGTGGCCCACAGGTCGTCGCCCGCGAGCCGGGTGGCGGCAGGACCGCCGTAGGTGCTCCAGCCGTCGGCGTGCCGCGCGACCAGGTCGTAGCCGCGGGGCCCGTGGGCCGCCAGCAGCAGCGGGGGCGGGGTCAGGTGGTCGGGGAGCGCGGCGACCACCACTCCGTCGGTGGCGACGTGGCTGCCCTGGTAGCTGGACGCCCCGGCCCACAGCGCCCGCAACGCCTCGACGACCTCGGCGTAGCGGCCGGCCAGCTGACCCGCGGTCAGCGCCACCCCGCGGTCCGCGACCGCGTCGGTGGCCGTCCCGGCACCCAGGCCGAGCACGAACCGGCCGTTGCTGAGGTCGTGCAGCGTGGCGGCGGCCCGGGCCAGCGCCGCCGGGTTGCGGACCGCCGCGGAGGCCACCAACGTCCCGAGCTGGAGGCGGGCGGTCACCTGGGCGGCCGCAGCGAGCGTGGTCCAGCCGTCCGCCCACCACTGACCGGCCATGGTGCTGTGGGTGAGGTGGTCGGCGACGTAGCCGACGTCGAAGCCGCTCTGCTCGACCTGCTGCCACGTGCCGCGCGCATCGGTCCAGGGCTGCGACTGCAGCACGATCGCGCCGAGCCTCATGACGCGACGTCGAGGTCGATGTCGACGACGACCGGGGCGTGGTCGGACGGTCCCTTGCCCTTGCGGGCGTCGCGGTCGACGTACGCATCGGTCACGGCGTCGGCGAACGACGGCGTCGCGTAGACCAGGTCGATGCGCATCCCCATGTTCTTGTGGAACATCCCGGCCCGGTAGTCCCAGTAGGTGAAGGGGTGGTCGTACTTCATCGGCCGCGGCACGACGTCGACGAGCCCCGGCCCGTCGGCGTCCCGGAGCGCGGCGAGTGCGGTGCGCTCCGGCTCCGTCACGTGCGTCGACCCGGCGAACGCGCTGATGTCCCAGACGTCGTCATCGGCCGGCGCCACGTTGTAGTCGCCGCACACGGCGTACGGCGATGCGCTGCCGGCCAGCTCGGCCGCGACGGTTCCGCGCAGCGCCGCCAGCCACTCGAGCTTGTACGCGTAGTGCTCGTGGCCCGGCTCGCGGCCGTTCGGCACGTACACCGACCAGAGCCGCACCGGGCCGCAGGTCGCCCCGATCGCCCGGCACTCCGCGGCGGGGAAGCCGGGCTGGTCGCGCAGCCCGCGTGTGACGTCGGCAAGTCCGACCCGGGACAGCAGAGCCACGCCGTTCCACCGGCCGTCGCCGTGCGTCGCGATCTCGTACCCGAGCGACTCCACCTCGGCGCGCGGGAAGCCGTCGTCGGGGATCTTCGTCTCCTGCAGGCACACGGCGTCCGGCTCGGTCTGACCGAGCCACTCGACCAGCCGCGGCAGCCGGGCGACGACGGAGTTCACGTTCCAGGTGGCGATCCGCACCCGTCCGACTCTGCCAGAGGTCACACCGAGCTGCGGACGGCCTCCCGCTCCTGTCGGGCGACAGTGGACCGGCCGAGCAGCAGCCAGCCGACGAAGCCGATGACGAAGGCGACGAAGACTCCGAGGTTCGCGTAGACCCAGGCGCCGTCCACCTTCGACCCGAACCCGAGCGGCTCCAGCAGGAAGCCCTGCCAGTTGAGCCACTCCTTGTCCGGCGCGGTGGTCGTGACCAGGCCCCAGCCGACGACGGTGCCCAGGGCCAGGAGCAGGACGCCGGGCGCGTGGAACGCGCCGTAGCGGCCGCGCGGGTCGTAGAGCTCGGTGTCGGCGTACGGTTCGTGCCGCTGGATCAGGTCGGCGACGAAGATTCCCGCCCAGGCGGCGATCGGCACCCCGACCGTGATGAGGAAGGCCTGGAACGGCCCGATGAAGTCGTCGGCGAAGAAGACGACGTAGATCGCGCCGAGCACCATGATGAATCCGTCGATGGCGGCCGCCACCGGACGACGGACCTTGATGCCCAGGGTGAGCAGGGCCAGCCCGGACGAGTAGATGTCGAGCACCGCGCCGCCCACCAGGCCGAGCACCGCGACGACGATGAAGGGGACGAGGTACCAGGTCGGCAGCAGGGTGGTGAGCGCCCCGATCGGGTCACCGCCGATCGCGCCGCCGAGCTTGTCGCTGGACAGCGCCAGCATGATGCCGAAGATCGTCAGGACGACCGGCGCAGCGGCACCACCGAACGTCGTCCAGCCGAACACACCCCGCGAGGACGCCCGGCGGGGCAGGTAGCGCGAGTAGTCGGCGGCCGTGTTGGCCCAGCCGACGCCGAACCCGGTGGCGACCAGCGCGAGTGCGCCGATGAACGACTGCGTCGACCCGCTCCCGGCGCCGCTGACCTTGTCCCAGCTGATCTCGTCGAGGGTGAGTGCGACGAAGCCGATCGTCAGCACGATGGTGGCGACCGTGATCCAGGTCTGCAGCCGCATGATGACGTCGAACCCGAGGATGCCGGCGCCCACGACGAGGATCGCGGTCACGACGAAGCCGAGCACCTTGGTGGCGTCGCCACCGCCCCAGCCGAGCTCCTCGAACACCGTGGCGGTGCCGAGCGAGGACAGCGAGACGAGGACCGTCTCCCAGCCGACGAGCAGGACCCAGGAGAGGAAGGTGGGGACGGCGTTGCCCGTCACGCCGAACGCCGCCCGGCTGAGCACCATCGTCGGCGCCGAGCCACGCTTGCCGGCCAGGGCCACGACGCCGCAGAGCGCGAAGGACAGCACGATCCCGACGACGGCGGCGATCGTCGCCTGCCAGAACGACACGCCGAAGCCGACGATGAACGAGCCGTACGCGATGGCCAGCACCGACACGTTGGCGCCGAACCACGGCCAGAACAGGTCGCGGGGCGAGCCCTTGCGCTCGCTCTCGGCGATGACGTTGATGCCGTTCTGCTCGACGCGCGACGTGGTCTGCCCGCCGGTGGTGCCCGACGTGGTGGTCATGAGGGTTCCTCTCCTCGTGGGCGGGACCGCCCCTGGGCCGGGCCGGTCCCGGTGCCATCGTTCCGTACGGCGCGCAGCACGACGGGCAGGACGGCCGAGACGCGCCGCGCGGTGGCCTCGGCCACCGCCACGACGTCGTCCGGGTCGAGCTCCTCGCCGGTGCCTTCGAGGGTCGTCACCGCGGACAGCCCGAGCAGCTCGAGCCCGGCCGCCCGGGCCGCGATGGCCTCGACGACGGTCGACATGCCGACCAGGTCGGCGCCGAGGGTGCGCAGCATCGAGGTCTCCGCGACGGTCTGCACCGAGGGCCCGCGCAGCTGTGCGTAGACCGCCTCCACCAGTGTCGGGTCGGCCGCCCGCGCGACCGCGCGCAACCGCGGCGACCAGGCGTCCGTGAGGTCGACGAACTGCGGCCCGTCGAGCGGGGAGACGGACGTGAGGTTCAGGTGGTCGGAGAGCAGTGCGCCGGTGCCCGGTGGCCAGTCCGGCCGCAGGCCGCCGCTGGCGTTGGTGAGGACCGCGACCGTAGCGCCCGCGGCGGCGGCGACGCGCAGGGGGTGGGCCACCGGGCCCGGACCGTGCCCTTCGTACAGGTGGGTCCGTCCGAGGTAGACGAGCACCCGGAGGCCGTCCGCGTCGTACGACCGGACCAGCCCGCGGTGGCCCGGCGCCACCGGCGCGAGGAAGCCCGGCAGGTCGGCGACCGCGAGCTCTGCCACGGGGCTGCCGAGGGCCTCGGCGGCGGCGTCCCACCCGCTGCCGAGGACGACGACGGCGTCGTGCCGCGACACCCCCGTCGCGCGGCCCAGCGCGGCCGCCGCCTCGGTCGCCGTGGCGTCCCGCTCGCTGGTGAGCACGGCCGTCACCGTAGTGGCCACTGCGCCGCCATGGCCGCACCACCCGGTCAGCCCGACAAATCGCCCGTCCGGACTCAGTCCGGCCATGACGCTTGACTCTTGCTGATCTTGGCTCTACACCTGACTCGCCGACCCGAACGGGTCGGTGGGCCGATCGTGGCGGCCCGACGAGTGGGGGAGTGCAGATGAGGAACGTCTACCGGGTCCTGGCCTACCTGCTCGCCGTCGAGGTGGTCGTGCAGGCCATGGCCATCGCCTACGCCATCGCCGGCCTCGGCAAGTGGATCGAGGACGACGGCGGGGTCCTCAACAAGCAGGTCCTCGACAGCGACTCGCCGGACTTCCAGGGTGTCGGCGGGTTCGCCACCCACGGCATCAACGGGACTCTGGTCATCCCGCTCATCATCATCGTGCTGCTGATCGTGTCGTTCTTCGCCAAGGTGCCCAACGGCGTCCGCAACGCCGCGATCCTCTTCGGACTCGTCGCCCTGCAGGTCTTCCTCGGGATCTTCTCGCACGAGATCCCGTTCGTGATCGTGCTGCACGTGATCAACGCGTTCGCCATCCTGGGGATGTCGTTGGCCTCGGCCCGGAACGCGACGGTCGTGCGGGAGACGGCGCAGCCCTCGGTGGCCGTCTAGCGTTGACGCGGGAGCGCCGGCGACTGCTGGTCGCCCTGGTCGCCGCCGTCGCCGTCCTCGGCCCGTTGGCGTACTACTGGCAGGCCAGCCTGCTGCCGGGCAGCTACTCGGTGATGGACATGGGGTACGCCGACTACGGCGGCGGCTCCACGACGATGGCCGACCACCACCTGATGGGGACCAGCGTCGCGGACCTGGTGGCCGCCCCGGACCGTCCGGCCGACGTGCGGGTGACCCTCACCGTGCGCAAGGAGCGCTTCCGGCTGGCGTCCGGTGAGGAGGTCGACGGCTACACGGTCAACCACACCTCACCGGGCCCGGTGATCCATGCCGTCCAGGGGCAGCTCGTGCAGGTCCGCCTGGTCAACGCGTCGGTGCCCGACGGCGTCACCCTGCACTGGCACGGCGTCGACGTCCCCAACGCCGAGGACGGTGTCGCCGGCGTCACGCAGGACGCGGTGCCGGTGGGGAAGTCGTACACCTATCGGTTCGTCGCGGACCAGGTCGGCACCTACTGGTACCACTCGCACCAGGTCTCCCACGCGCAGGTCCAGGGCGGCCTCCTGGGAGCACTGGTGGTCACGCCGCCGACGCCCGATCCCGGCGTCCGCGACCAGCTGGCGGTCATGCACGTGTACGACGGCGTCCAGACGGTCAACGGTGCCTCCGGTGTCGTCCCGGTCGACGTGCCGGACGGCCAGAAGGTCCGGCTCCGGGTCGTCAACACCGACAACGGCGCCGCCCCTGTATGGGTGTCCGGCGGCCCGTACCGCGTGCTCGCGGTGGACGGATACGACCTGAACGGTCCGACACCGGTCGCCGGCAAGGCGGTGCGGCTCACCGCGGGCGGCCGGGTGGACCTCGAGGTGACGGCACCGGCCAGGATCGAGCTCGGCGGCGCGGCCTCGCTCGCCCTGGGGTCGCACGTCGCGGTCGAGCCGCAGCCGACCGAGCTGGTCGACCTGCTGCACTACGGCGCAACGGCGCCGCTGGGGTTCGACCCCGACCACGCCGACCGGAGGTTCGGGTACTCGATCGGTCGCCGTCCCGGGTTCCTCGACGGCCGCCCGGGGCTGTGGTGGTCCATCAACGGCCACCTCTTCCCCGACGTGCCGATGTACGTCGTCCAGGAGGGCGACGTGGTGCGGATGCACCTCGAGAACCACAGTCGCTCGGCGCACCCGATGCACCTGCACGGCCACCACGCGGTGGTGCTCGCCCGGGACGGCGAGAAGGCGACCGGCAGCCCGTGGTGGATCGACTCCCTCGACGTCGCCAGCGGCCACAGCTACGACATCGCGTTCGTGGCCGACAACCCCGGGATCTGGATGGACCACTGCCACAACCTGCCGCACGCCGCGCAGGGGCTGGTGGCCCATCTGATGTACGCCGGGCTCCGCGAGCCGTTCCGGGTCGGCGGCGACAGGGACAACCAGCCCGAGTGACGCCGGTCAGCCGGGGTCGGTCAGCCGGCGGCGGCCAGGGCGAACGGCAGGACCGCCGGCGCGCCGGCTCGCCGGAGCAGCGCGCCGGCGACGGTCATGGTCCAGCGGGAGTCGACCAGGTCGTCGACGAGCAGCACCGGGCCGGTCAGCCCGGGGAGCCGTGCCGCGGTCGCCGCCGGCACCGCGAACCGGTCGTGCACAGCGGCCAGCCGGAACGCGGAGTTGCCGCCCGGACCGCCGCTGGGCTCGTCGGTCGTGAGGTCGAGCGTGCCGAGGTCCGCCAGCCTGCCGAGCGCGGCGAGATGACCGGCCACCGAGGCCACGAGCTGCGGCCGGCCCAGCGACGGGACGGCAGCGACGGCGACCGGCCGCTCGGCCCAGCCCCAGCCGCCGAGCACCTCCACGCAGGCCGCGAGCAGCCGGTCGTCGGCGGGAGCGTCCGGGGCACCGGAGGCCAGGAGCGCGCGCAACCGCTGCCCCCAGCCGAGGTCGGTGAGCCGCGCGACCACGCGACCCTCCTCGAGCCGCTCGTCCGGACCGATGCGGCCGGAGAGGGGGACGTCGAGCCGCGACATGCCGCTCGGCCACTGCGACCGCGGCTCCAGCGGCACCCCCACCTTGCGCAGGGTGCGGGTGGCCGCCTGCACCGCCCCGTCGGGCACCGTGGCGTCGTACCAGGCGCCGGCGCACCGGTCGCAGCGGCCGCAGTCGGCCGCGCCGGGGTCGTCGAGCGCCTCCTGCAGGAACCGCATCCGGCAGCCGTCGGTGCGCTGGTAGTCGAGCATCGACGCGGCCTCGGCGTCGCGGGCGGCCGCGACCCGCGAGTAGCGCTCCTCGTCGTAGGTCCACCCGGCGCCGGTGGAGACCCAGCCACCGCTGACGCGCTGCACGGCGCCCTCGACGTCGAGCACCTTGAGCAGCAGCTCGAGGCGGGTCCGCCGGACGTTGGCCACCGTCTCCAGCGCGGCCGTCGACATCGGCTTGGGCGACGACTCGGCGAGCGCCGTGAGCACGGCGTCGGCGTCGGCACGGCGCGGCATCGACGCGGTCGCGAAGTAGCGCCAGATCTCGCGGTCCTCCGACGCCGGCAGCAGCAGCACGTCGGCCCGCTCGGTCGCTCGACCGGCGCGACCCACCTGCTGGTAGTACGCCACCGGGGACGCCGGCGCACCGAGGTGCACCACGAAGCCAAGGTCCGGCTTGTCGAAACCCATGCCCAGCGCGCTCGTCGCCACCAGCGCCTTGACCTCGTTGTCGCGCAGCGCGCGCTCCAGCTGCAGCCGGTCGGCGGGGTCGGTGCGGCCGGTGTAGGCGCGCACCTCGTGGCCCGCCTCGCGCAGCAGCGCGGCGGTGTCCTCGGCCGCGGACACGGTCAGCGCGTAGACGATGCCGCTGCCGGGCAGCTCGCCGAGGCGGGCGGACAGCCAGCCGAGCCGGGCGTCGGCGGTCGGCAGCGGGAGCACCCCGAGGCGGAGGCTGTCGCGGGCCAGCGACCCGCGCACCGTGCGCACCGGCGCCCCGCCCGCGCCCAGCTGCTCGACGACGTCGTCGACCACGCGCGCGTTCGCGGTCGCTGTCGTGGCGAGCACCGGCCGGCCGGCCGGGAGCTCGGCGAGCAGGTCGCGGATCCGCCGGTAGTCGGGCCGGAAGTCGTGCCCCCAGTCGCTGATGCAGTGCGCCTCGTCGACGACGAGCAACCCGGTCGCCTCGGCAAGCCGTGGCAGCTGCTCGTCGCGGAACCGCGGGTTGTTCAGCCGCTCGGGGCTCACCAGGAGCAGGTCGACCTCGTCGGCCGCCAGCGCTGCCGTGACCTCGGCCCACTCGTCGGCGTTCGCGGAGTTCATCGTCACGGCGCGCAACCCGGCCCGGCGGGCCGCGTCGACCTGGTCGCGCATCAGAGCCAGCAGCGGCGACACGATCAGCGTGGGGCCGCCCCCGCGGGCCCGCACCAGCGCGGTCGCGACGAAGTAGACCGCCGACTTGCCCCAGCCCGTGCGCTGGACGACCAGCACCCGCTCACCGGCCTCGACGAGCGCGGCGACCGACTCCAGCTGGCCGTCACGGAAGGCCGCGGCCGGGTCGCCGACCAGCCGGGCCAGCAGCGTCGCAGCCTCCCCGGCGAGCGCCGTGGAGACCGTGGTGGCGGCTGCTGCGGGGGAGGGGGTCACGCGGTCAGCCCATCACAGCCCCCGGACACGGCAACGCCCGCGCACCCGGCACGATGGCTGCCATGACCGCTGAGCAGGTGAGGGTGCGCGCCGGACGGGCAGACGACGAGGCAGCTCTGCACGCCATCGACGCCACGGGCTGGGACACGACGTCGATCTTCCCCTCGGTGCTCGCCCGGGTCGACGAGGAGCCCTTCTTCGGCGACGGCCACGGCCCGGAGGCCCACCTGGTGGCCGAGCTGGACGGCGTCGTCGCGGGCTACGCGCGGCTGCGGCCTGCGACCCCGCTCCCGGAGAGCGCGCACGTGGTGCAGGTCAACGGTCTCGCCGTCGCCCCTGCTGCGCGCGGCCGGGGGGTCGCGCTCGCGCTGCTGAGCGCCGCGGAGGACCAGGCGCGCAGCCAGGGCGCCGCGAAGGTGACCCTGCGCGTGCTCGGCACCAACACTGCCGCGCGCCGCGTCTACGAGCGCGCCGGGTACGTCGTGGAGGGCCGGCTGCGCGGCGAGTTCCGGATCGACGGGGTCGACGTCGACGACCTCCTGCTGGCCCGCTACCTGGGAACCACCGACCCCTAACCGGGTGGTCGCCACCGATCCCGGCGGGTGCCGCGTACGGCGACGACGGCTCGGGGGGACGTGCGCCGGGCAGCGCTGGGCGGTCAGCTGCGCGGACAGGCGGCGCTCACGGCGCGCATCAGGTCCAGGTGCCGGCGGCGGTGCAGCCGCGGGACGGCAGGGAACCGGGTCGTGATGTTTAACAGCATGTCAGTGGAAAAACTCGTCATCACGTCCCGGTCCCACCACGGCGTGT
Source organism: uncultured Actinomycetota bacterium (assembly GCA_963746175.1). GTDB lineage: Bacteria > Actinomycetota > Actinomycetes > JACCUZ01 > JACCUZ01 > CAVVAH01. The sequence goes on from CAVVAH010000001.1 coordinate 97,016, forward strand.
CGCGAGCACATGACAGCGGATCTTGAGACGACCCGCCGGTTCCGACCGGCGCCTGCGTCTCAAGAGCCCGGCGGGGTGCATCGCTGTCCCGCCGTCGCGGGTCGTCTCCGCCCGCGCGCCGCCAGCGGGCATCCGTCAGAGCGCCAAGGACGCGGACGCTCCGCCGTCATGCCTCTCGCCGTCGGTCCCTGGCACGCGGTGCCACGCCGAAAATGATCACGGTCCCGTGATCATTGCGACCCGACCGCGGTGAATTCACCACGGTCGGCGGCAAATGATCACGGTCCCGTGATCATTTGTGGGGACGAGGGAACGCCGTGGCGACGGCGGGAGAGCTGGGGCCGGCGTCCCGAGCCGCACTCTCCTCCGAGCCGTTCTTCGATCTGACCCGCACCCACGACGGCGGCTGCGCGGGGCTCCGACCGGAGAGCGATCGTGGCTCAGGACGCCACGATCGATCTCCGATCCTCGTGAACGGCTACCGGACGGTGAACGACTCCTTCTGGGTCGTGGCCGACGAGTCGCCGGCGTACACGTCGATCCGGCCGCTCTCGACGACGAACCGGCCCTCGTTGTCGTAGAACCCGAAGTCCGACTTGTCGAGGTGGAAGGTGACCTTCTCGGTCTGCCCGGCTGCCAGCGGCACCCGCTGGAACCCGCGCAACCGCTTCACCGGCTGGGACAGGCTCGCGACCGGGTCGTTGATGTACAGCTGGACGACCTCCTCACCGGCCTTGGTGCCGGTGTTCGTCACCGTGACCGTCGCGGTCACCGTGCCGTTGCGCCCGATGGTGGTCGGGGTCAGCACCGGCTTGCTCACGTCGAACGTCGTGTACGAGAGGCCGTAGCCGAACTCGAACAACGGGTTGCACGAGGCGATGTCGCGGTAGCGCGAGTTGTACTTCGACCCGGCGTCGCACGGCCGCCCGGTGGGCTCGTGGTTGTAGTAGATCGGGACCTGGCCGACCCGGCGGGGGAAGCTGACCGGCAGCTTGCCGCCCGGGTTGACCGTGCCGAACACCACGTCGGCCACGCTGTTGCCGGCCTCGACGCCCGGGAACCATGCCTCGAGCATCGCCGGCGACGACGCCACCGCGTCGCCGAGGGTGAGCGGGCGGCCGTTGAAGAGCACGACCACGAACGGCTTGCCGGTCGCCTTGATGGCCTCGATGAGCTCCTGCTGCTTGCCGGGCAGGTCGATGTCGCTGCGGGAGGCAGCCTCACCACTCATCTCGCGGGTCTCGCCGAGGGCCAGCACCACCTGGTCGGCGGCGTCCGCCGCGGCCGTCGCCGCCGCGAGGTCGATCTCGCCGCAGACGTCAGTGGTGTCGTCGTTGGCCGGCGGCTCGAGGTTCTTCCGGTTGCACGCCTGGGTGAACGTCGCCGAGGAGGACTGCGCCTTGATGCCCGTGTAGACGGACACGGCGTCCTCGTCCTCGCCACGGCCCCACCACGGCCCGAGCATGTCGTGCTGGTCGTCGCCGAACGGCCCGATGACCGCGGTCTTCTTCGCCGCGTCGAACGGCAACGTCGCGTTGTCGTTCTTCAGAAGCACCATCGAGCGGGCGCCTGCGGTCCGCGCTGCCTGCCGGTCGTCCGGCGTGAGGAAGCTGGCCTCGTCGGTCGCCGTCGCCACGTCGACGTACGGGTGCTCGAACAGCCCGGCGCGGAACTTCACCCGCAGGATGCGGCGGACCGCGTCGTTGAGCCGGCTCATGCGGATCCGGTGGTCGGCCAGCAGCTGCTCGCCGTAGTCCCGGACGAAGGTGCTCACCATCTCGGAGTCGGTGCCGGCGTTGAGAGCCAGCGCGGCCGCGCTCGGTCCGTCCGCGGCCACGCCGTGCCCGCAGGACCCCTCGTTCGGCTCGACCGGGGGACAGACCCGCAGCTCGGCGAGCGCGGTGTAGTCGCTCTCGACGAAGCCGTCGAAGCCCCACTCCTTCTTGAGGATCGACGTCTCGGTCTCGTGGTCCGCGCAGCCCGGGACGCCGTTGATCGCGTTGAACGAGCACATGACGGTGTCGGCGCCGGCATCCACCGCGGCCTTGAACGGCGGCAGGTAGAGGTTGCGCAGCCGCGCCTCGCTCATGTCGGTCGTGTTGTAGTCGCGACCGCCCTCGGGCTGGCCGTACGCCGCGAAGTGCTTGACGCTCGCCACGACCTTGTCCGGCGCCGAGTAGTCGTTGCCCTGGTCACCCTGGACCCGGGCGGCTGCCATCGCCGCACCGAGGTACGGGTCCTCGCCCGCACCCTCCGAGATGCGGCCCCAGCGCGGCTCGTGCGAGACGTCGACCATCGGGCTGTAGACCTGCTTCAGTCCGACGACGGCGGACTCGCGGGCGCCGATGGCGGCGTCGGTACGGGCCACCTCCGGGTCGAACGAGCTGGCCGTGCCGAGCGGGATCGGGAAGATCGTGCGGTAGCCGTGGATGGTGTCGAACGCGAACAGGATCGGGATGTGCAGCCGGGACTGCTCCACGGCGACGTGCTGGAAGTGGTTGATCCTCTCGGGGTCGGTGAGACTGAACACCGATCCGACGCCTGCCGTGGCCTCGTCGTCGTTGATCTGCCAGTCGGCGAGCAGCTGCACCTGCTGCAGCTTCTCCTCGGTGGTCATCCGCTTCAGCAGCGCGTTGACGCGGTTCTCGACCGACGCGCTGGCGCGGGTCCGCGTCGGCGACAGCGCCGCCTCGTCCGCGGACCTCGTCCCTGCCACCACGCCCGTGGTGGCAGCCACGGTGCCGAGCACTGCCGTCGCCGCCACCACGACCAGCCGGATCCGTCCTCGCGTCATGGCACCAACCCTTCGTTGTCGAAGGTCGGTCGGAGGGCCGGCCGGCCGAAGGGGTCCTGAGCCTGCGGAGCGTGGATGAAACCCGGCTGCGGGTAAAGTCTCGCGTCCTAGACGTGCGGGGAGACCTCGGCAGCCAGCAGCCGGAGGTGGTCGAGGTCGGCGAGGTCCAGCACCTGCAGGTAGACGCGGGAGGCGCCCAGCCCGCCCAGTCGGCCGACCTTGTCCACGACCTCGGCCGGCGTGCCGGCCAGTCCCGCGGCCCGGATCCAGTCGAGCTCGTTGCCGCCGGCGTCGGCCCGGCGCCGTACCTCCGCCTCGTCCGTCCCGACCGCGAGGGTCTGCGCACACGACAGCACGAGGGACGCCGGGTCGCGACCGGCCGCCTCGCAGGCCCGGCGGGCCCGCTCGAAGCTGGCTGCCACGACCTCCGGGGTGTCGAAGGGCACGTTGTACTCCGCGGCGAAGCGCGCCGCCAGCTCCGGTGTCCGCCGCTTGCCCTTGCCGCCGATGACGACCGGGAGCGGGGACTGCACCGGCTTCGGCAGGCCGGGTGAGTCGGTGAGGGTGTAGTGCGTCCCGGCGAAGGAGAACGTCTCGCCGGGCGGGGTCGCCCACAGCCCGGTGACGACGGCCAGCTGCTCCTCGAGCAGGTCGAACCGTTCGCCGACGGGCGGGAACGGCACGCCGTACGACGTGTGCTCGGTGTCGAACCAGCCGCTGCCGAGCCCCAGCTCGACCCGGCCGCCGCTCATCGCGTCGACGGTCGCCACCGCGATCGCCAGTGGCCCCGGCAGCCGGAAAGTCGCCGACGAGACCATCGTGCCCAGCCGGATCCGCGTGGTGTCCCGGGCCAGCCCGGCGAGCACCACCCAGGCGTCGGTGGAGCCCGGGCCGGGGTCGCCGTCGCCGATGCGCTGGAGGTGGTCGGAGCGGAAGAACGCGTCGAAGCCGAGCCGCTCCGCCTCCCGGGCCACGGCCAGCAGGTCGTCGTAGGTGGCGCCCTGCTGGGGCTCGGTCATGATCCGCAGCTGCATGCGCCCTGCCTACCCGCCAGGTCGAGTCATGAGACACGACCTAGCGCGGCCGACACCACCTCGCGCGCCGCGGCCTGGACCTCGCGCAGGTGGTCCGGACCGCGGAAGCTCTCGGCGTAGATCTTGTAGACGTCCTCGGTGCCTGACGGCCGCGCGGCGAACCACGCAGACTCGGTCGTCACCTTCAGGCCGCCGATCTTCGCGCCGTTGCCCGGCGCCTCGGTCCGCTTGGCCACGATCGGCTCGCCGGCCAGCTCGGTCGCCGTGACCTGCTCCGGCGACAGGGACGCCAGCACCGCCTTCTGCTCGCGGCTCGCGGGTGCGTCGACCCGCGCGTACGCCGGGTCGCCGAAGTGGCCGGTCAGCGACCGGTAGTGCTCGCTCGGCGTCGCCCCGGTGACGGCGAGGATCTCCGAGGCGAGCAGGGCGAGCAGCATGCCGTCCTTGTCGGTGGTCCAGACGCTGCCGTCCCGGCGCAGGAACGAGGCGCCGGCCGACTCCTCCCCGCCGAACGCCACCGACCCGTCGAGCAGGCCGGGCACGAACCACTTGAACCCGACCGGCACCTCGACGAGGCGCCGGCCCAACGACCCGGCGACCCGGTCGATCATGCTCGAGCTCACCAGCGTCTTGCCGATGCCGGCGTCCGGCGCCCAGTCGTCGCGGTGCATGTAGAGGTACTCGATCGCCACGGCGAGGAAGTGGTTGGGGTTGAGCAGCCCGCCGTCCTTCGTGACGATGCCGTGCCGGTCCGAGTCGGCGTCGTTGCCGGTCGCGATGTCGTACGGCGCGTCGCCCGACATCTTCCCGACGAGCGAGGCCATCGCCGATGGCGACGAGCAGTCCATCCGGATCTTGCCGTCCCAGTCGAGCGTCATGAACCGCCACGTCGGGTCGACCCGAGGGTTGACGACCGTGAGGTCGAGCCGGTGCCGTTCGGCGATCGCCGCCCAGTAGTCGACGCTCGCACCGCCCAGCGGGTCGGCACCGATCCGGACGCCCGCGTGCCGGACCGCGTCGAGGTCGAGGACTGACGGGAGGTCGTCGACGTACGTCCCGAGGTAGTCGTACGTCGACGTCGTCGCCGCCGCGCGGGCCCGAGCCAGCGGCACCCGCCGTACGTCCTTCAGGCCGTTGCGCAGGATCTCGTTGGCCCGGTCCTGCACCCAGCCGGTGATGTCGCTGCCCGCCGGGCCGCCGTCCGGCGGGTTGTACTTGAAGCCGCCGTCGCGCGGCGGGTTGTGCGACGGCGTCACCACCACGCCGTCGGCGCGATCGTGGTCGTCGGTCGCGCGGCCACGGTTGTGGCGAAGGATCGCGTGCGACACGGCGGGTGTCGGGGTCCACCGGTCACGATCGTCGACGAGGACCGTCACGTCGTTGGCGGCGAAGACCTCCAGAGCCGTCGACCAGGCGGGCTCGGAGAGGCCGTGGGTGTCCCGGCCGAGGAACAGCGGGCCGGTGATGCCGGCCGCACCGCGGTGCTCGCAGATCGCCTGGCTGGTGGCCGCGATGTGGTCCTCGTTGAAGGCGGTGTCGAAGGACGACCCGCGGTGTCCCGAGGTCCCGAAGGCGACCTGCTGCGCCGGCTCGGACACGTCCGGGTGCCCGGTGTAGTACGCGGTGACGAGTGCGGCGACATCCACGAGGTCGGCGTCGGTGGCCGGCTGCCCGGCACGGTCCTCACTGCTCATGCCGGTCAGCGTGTCAGACTGCGGCGTCGTGCGGGAGCGGGGAGGTGCGTGCGGTTGACCGACGGTGCGGGAAGTGGCCCCGCCGCCGAGCCGGGTCCCGGCGACCGCCGCGTCGACCTCGTCATGGCGGCCGGCGGCCTGGGCTGGTTCGACTGGCAGGTGCGGGTCGACCACCTCGAGCTCGACGCCCGCGCCCACGAGCTCTACGGCCTCGACGCGGAGTCGTTCGACCACCGGGTGGGCTCGTTCTGGAAGGTCGTGCACCCGGAGGACCGGCCCGGCGTGGAGGCGACGGTCCAGGCGGCCCTGGACGCCTGCTCTGACTACCTGGCCGAGCACCGCGTGGTGCTCCCGGACGGCGCGGTGCGCTGGGTCGAGGCGCGAGGCCGGGTGGAGGCGGGCGACGACGGCGCGGCGACACGGATGCTCGGGGTGGCCCGCGACACCAGCGACCAGCGGCTCGCCCGGGACACGGTGGCGCGGGCCCTGGAGCACATGGCCGACGGGTTCCTCTCGGTCGACGGCCGGTGGACCGTCACGTACGCGAACAAGAACGCCGAGGTGTTCGTCGGTCCGGCGTCGCAGGCGCTCGGACGGACGCTGTGGGAGGTCTGGCCGCACCTCACCTCCGGCTACCAGGCGGTGGTGCGCCAGGCGGCCGACACCGGTCAGACCCGCACCTTCGACAAGTTCGTCGTGGAGCGAGAGGCCTGGTACCGGATCCGCGTCGTCCCCCACCAGGACGGGCTCTCGCTGTTCGCCGCCGACGTCACCGCGGCCAAGGCTGCCGACCTCGAGCGCGATCGTGCGATCACGCGGCCGGACCAGGCGCGCGCCGTGCTCGCCTACAGTGCAGCGCTCGCCGAGGCCGACAGCGTCGACGACGTCATCGGCGTGGTGGCGACGCTGGTGCTGCCCGCCTTCGGGGCCGGCGGCGTGCTGGTCTCCCTCCTCGACGGCAGCCGGCTGACGCTGTCCGGCCACGCCGGCTACCCGCCGGAAGCCGTGCAGATGCTCGGCCGTCTCGGCGTGGACGACGACAACCCGATCTCGCGCACCCTGCGTAGCCGGGAGCCGCTGTTCCTGCCGTCGCGGGGCGCGTACCTCGGACTGTTCCCGGACCGGGAGCCGCTGATCGACGCGACGCGCAAGAACGCCTGGGCCTTCCTGCCGCTCACGGTCTCCGGACGCACCCTCGGCACCTTGACGATCTCCTTCGCCGAGGCCCGCGACTTCGCGCCCGAGGAGCAGTCGCTCCTCGTCAGCGTCGCCGGTCTGCTCGCGCAGACCCTGGCGCGGGCGCGGCTGCGCGACGCCGAGCGCACCCTCGCCGCCGAGCTGCAGCAGCAGCTGCTGCCCCGGGCACTGCCGCAGCCGCCCGGTCTCACCACGACGGCGCGCTACCTGGCGGCGACCGACGGGATGGGCGTCGGCGGCGACTGGTACGACGTCCTGGAGCTGCCGGGGCAACGGGTCTCGGTCGTGATCGGCGACGTCCAGGGCCACTCGATGCAGGCCGCCGCGGTGATGGGTCAGCTCCGCAACGCTCTGCGCGCCTACGCGGCCGAGGGCCACGAGCCGGCCGCGGTCATGTCACGAAGCAACCGGCTGATGCTCGAGCTGGACTCCGGTGTCTTCGCGACCTGCGCCATCGTCACCGTCGACCTGCGCACGGCGACGGCGGAGGTCGTCCTCGCGGGACATCCCCCGCCGCTCCGGTACGCCGAGTCTGGGGCTGTCGACTCCCTGGAGGCGCCGGTCGGGCCACCGCTCGGCGTCGTGGCGGGGGAGGAGTACCGCCCGTCGCGCGTCGACCTCGACCTCGGCGACGTCCTGGTCCTCTTCACCGACGGGCTGGTCGAGGACTCGGCCCGCAGCTACGAGACCGGGCTCGCCACGGTCCGCGCGACCCTGGCCGAGGGCCGCGGCGGTGACCTCGAGGACGTGGCCGACCGCCTGCTCGCGGCCGCCGTCGACACCGGGCACCTCTCCGACGACGTGGCACTGCTTGTCGTACGCCACGACGGGCTGCCCGCCGAGGCGCGACCGGAGCACGACCGGACCACGATCGACCGGCTGGACCCCCGCGCGGCCCGGTCCGCGCGCGACTTCATCGCCCGCCACGTCGCCGAGCCGGAGCTCACCGACCTGCGCGAGACCGCCGTCCTGCTGGTCTCCGAAGTGGTGACCAACGCCTTGCGGCACACCGACGGCAACGTCGACCTCGCGCTGTGGCGGTTCCAGGACCGGGTCCGCGTCGAGGTCTCCGACGAGACGTCCCGGTCCCCTGTCGCGTCGCGCGCCGGGCTGCTCGACGAGTCCGGCCGCGGGGTCCCGCTGATGGACGCCCTCAGCGACCGGTGGGGCACCTCGCCGCACGGCGAGGGCAAGGTCGTCTGGTTCGAGCTCGACCTCCCGCTCACCTGACCACCTGGACGCCGCGGGCGACGCGGCGCACTCTGGCAGCCGGAGCGGCGGGGTGCAGACGTTCGGGAGGTGCCATGGCGCGGCACGGGCAAGGGGGACGAGCCGGAGCCGGTGGCCCAGGGTGGGGCTGCGCGCTCGCCGTCGCGGGGCTGGCCGCGGGGCTCGTGGTCGCACCCCCGGCGACCGCCGGCGGGGCACCGGTCACCTGCTCTCCGCACACGACGGTCCTGGAGTCGCCACGGGTGGGCTCCCAGGAGGTCCAGGTCAAGGCGGTGAACGATCGGGGCGACGTGGTGGGCTTCGCCGACAGCTCTCGGGCCGGGCACAAGGCGATGCACGCCATCCTCTGGAAGCACGGCCAGGTGTCCAGGGCTGTCGACCTCGGTGTTCTCCCGGGATATGTCGCCTCCGAGGCGTACGGCGTGAACGACCACCGGGTCGTGGTCGGACTCCTCTACGACCGGAAGGGACGGACCTTCCCGTTCCGCTGGGCGTCCGGACGCATGACGACCCTGAACGGGCCGGCCGGGATCGTCCAGCAGGTGGACGTGTCGCAGCGGAACGCGATCAACGACCGTGGGCAGATCGTCGCCACCCTGGTGACGGGCGGGCAGCGGCAGGCCGTCCGCTGGTCGCCTGACGGCACGCCGCAGCTGCTGCCTGCCCTTCCCGGCCACACCTGGACCGACGTCTTCGGCATCAACGACGACGGAGTCGTCTCCGGGTGGTCCCGGCTGCTGCCCAGCGAGGACGGGCAGCAGAACCCGGTGGTCTGGGAGGCCTCCGGCGACGTGGTGGCGCTGCAGACCGCGCCCGGCCGCGCCGACGGGATTGCGGAGTCGACCAACACGTCGGGGCTGACCGTCGGTTACCTGGGCAACGACGGGACGGACGGCATCCCGGGCGTGCCCAACACCGACCCGGAACGGGACAACGCCGTCGTCTGGAGCTCGCGGACAGCCGCACCCCGGATGCTGGGACGCCCGGCGGCCGTGCACGACTTCGCCGAGCTCGTCGACGTCAACGACCGGGGTCAGGCGGTCGGCATGTCAGGCCACTTCACCGACACCGGCTTTGTCGAGGCAAGGGCGCGGATCTGGCGGCCGGGCTGGACGTCGCTGCGGCGGCTCCCGCTGCCGGCGGCAGCCCGTCACCGGCGGGTGGTCGTCGCGGAGCTGAACGACGTCAACAACAGAGGTGACGTCGTCGGGAACGTGTACGGCCTGGCCGCCAAGGACTACTCCGCGCTGCGCAGCATCCACCCGGTGCTGTGGAGGTGTGCCTTCGGAGGGTGACGACCGCCGTCTGCTGCCTGCGTACCGGGGTCAGGCGGCGCGGCGCGGGCGCTGCGGGCGGCGGCCGTTGCGGCGGTGCCGGTGCGGGCCGTCCGAGCCCCGTGCGCCGTACGACGAGTTGTCGCGCGGCGACTGCGGTGACCGTGCCGGGCGGGCCGGTGCCGTCACGACGACGGCCGCGCCCGACTCCGCGAGCTCGCGGACCGGCTCGCTGCCCGGGGTCGCGTCGACCGGTGTGACGTCGACGCCGGCGCGGCCGAAGAGGTGCTTGGCCGCACGCAGCTGGTCGTGGCCGAGCACGGAGACGACGACACCGGAGGCCCCGGCCCGCGCGGTGCGACCCGAGCGGTGCAGGTAGTCCTTGTGGTCGTTCGGCGGGTCGGCGTGCACGACGAGGTCGACGTCGGTGATGTGGATGCCGCGCGCCGCCACGTCGGTGGCGACCAGCACGCGCGACTCACCGCGTGCGAACGAGTCGAGGGCGCGCTGCCGCTGGCCCTGGGTGCGGTTGCCGTGGATCGCCTGCGCCGGCACACCGAGCCGGTCCAGCTGCTTCACGAGCCGGTCGGCGCCGTGCTTGGTGCGCACGAAGAGCAGCGTCCGCGCCGGGCGGGTCGCGATCTCGGCGAGCACGTCGACCTTCTGCTCGTGCCGTACGACGAGCGCCCGGTGCTCCATGGTCGTGACGTGCGACTCGGCCGGGTCGACGGCGCGGGCCACCGGGTCGGTGAGGTACTGCCGCACCAGCTTGCCGACCGCGCCGTCGAGGGTCGCGGAGAAGAGCAGCCGCTGCGAGCCGGCCGGCGTCAGGTCCAGGATCCGGCTGACGTCGGGCATGAAGCCCATGTCGGCCATGTGGTCGGCCTCGTCGAGGACCGTCACCTCGACCTTCGACAGGTCGCAGGAGCGCCGCTCGATGAGGTCGAGCAGCCGGCCCGGCGTGGCGACGACGAGGTCGACGCCGCGCTCGAGGGTGGCGATCTGCCGGCCGAGCGGGGCACCGCCGAAGATGGCGACGGTCTTCACGCCGATGGCGTGACCGAGCGGCTCGAGTGCGTCGCGCACCTGCACGGCCAGCTCACGGGTCGGCACGAGCACCAGGCCGCGCGGCATCTTCGGGTTGGAGCGACGACCGGACAGCCGGGTCAGCATGGGCAGCCCGAAGGCCAGCGTCTTGCCGGAGCCGGTCTGCGCGCGACCGAGGACGTCGTGGCCGGACAGGCAGTCGGCCAGGGTCGCGGCCTGGATCGGGAAGGCGGTGCGGATGTCGCGGCGCTCGAGTGCGGTGACGAGCTCCTGCGAGAGGCCGAGCTTGCCGAACGAGGTCTCGGTCGGCACCGGGTTCTCGGCGGCAGCCTTCTCGAACCAGGCGGTGAGCTCGCGGTCGGCAGCCTGCTCGGCGGAGCGGCTGGCGACCTTCGCCGACGGCTTGCTGCCGGAGGTACGGCGACGCGGGGCGCCGGACGACGTACCGGTGGAACGGTTGGGGCGGGGACCCGACGAGCGGGAGGGCGTGCGGCCGGTGGGCCGACGGCCCGGGGCGTAGGACGACAAGGAGATGCTCCGATGCGGATTTGGAGGCCGCACCGCGAGGGCTGCACCGCCAGCCGAGGCTGTCGGGAGCACGTCTCCTGGGACGACCACGCGGACAGCTCGCCCGCGGGAGTCGGTGACAAGGGGCCACCGGCGTACGAGACGAGTCTACCGGTGCCTGCGCTCCTGCCGCGCCACCCGCGCTGTGTCGCTGGTCACCTGGGCGCTCAACCCGCCGCGGGGGGCCAGCCCCCAGCGGGCCTTGAGCGCGAGGATGCGTCGCGCCGACTCGGCCGCCTGCTCCCGCGGTAGTGCGCCGGAGGCCAGCGCGTCGCGGACCGCGGCCACGGCACGCAGCGGGCTCCCGTCGCACGCCATCGCCCAGTCGGCGCCGGCCTTCAGCGCCCGGACGGTGGCCCGGACCGGCGAGATGCCCAGCGACGCGCTGGCCGCGGCCATCGACAAGGAGTCGGTGAGGATCACGGCGTCCGGCCCCGCGGACCGTCGCAGGTAGTGCAGTGCGTGCGGCGACTCACTGGTCGGCACGCCGTCACGGGTGAGCCCGGCGGAGAGCAGGTGCCCGACCATCACGACCGGCGCGCCGTCGGCCAGCTCGCTCTCGAACGGCAGCAGGTCGGCACGCTCCAGGTCGACGAGCGGGGCGACCCTCGCCGGTCCGGTGTGCGAGTTGGTCGCGGACCCGTGCCCCGGCCAGTGCTTGAGGACGGTGACCACCCCGGCGTCGCGCATGCCGAGCCGCCAGGCTCTCGCCCGGGCCGTCACCAGGTCGGGGTCCGCCGCGAAGGCCCGGCCGAGCGAGGCGATGTACGCGCCGCGCACCGACAGGTCCGCCACCGGGGCGAGGTCCATCCGGACTCCGAGCCGACGCATCCGGACGGCGTAGTCGTGCGCGGTGCGCCGCACCCGCGCCGGGCTCCAGCCACCCATGGTGCGGGCCGACGGCAGCGGGTAGATGACCTCGCGCAGCCGCTGCACCGTCCCGCCCTCCTCGTCGCTCGCCACGAAGGGGAGCACCGCGGACCTCGACGCGTGGCGTACGGCGGTGAGCCGGGCGCGCAGCCGGTTCGGCGGCCGCGACCCGAGCAGCACGATGCCACCGATACCGGCCCGCGCCTGACGTCGTGCCGCCTGGAGGTCGCCGAGGTCGACGCAGGAGAACACCAGCTGCGCGGCGAGCCGGTGGTCGCCCCACGTGGAGGGGTCGCTCCCGCCGTACGCCGGCGCGGCGGCCGCCGTGGACGCGGCGGGGGAGGCAGTGGCCGAGGTCCCGACCGAGCTGTCGTTGCGGGTGCCGCCGGCGAGCGAGCGCACCGTCTGCGCCCCGGCCGGGACGAGCGTCGCCGAGACCATCCCGAGGACGGCGACGGCGGCGGTGAGGACGGCGGCGACGGCACGACGTCGGGGGAGCGGCACGGGTCACGACCGTATCGGGGAAGTGTTGCCGCGCCGATGAGGTTGGCTGTGACCATGAGCACCCTCTTCAGCCCGCTCACGCTGCGCGGGACGACGTTCCGCAACCGGGCCTGGGTCTCGCCGATGTGCCAGTACTCCTCGACCGACGGCCATCCGTCGGACTGGCACCTCGTGCACCTCGGCAGCCTGGCGCGCGGCGGGGCCGGTCTCGTCGTGCAGGAGGCGACGGCCGTGACCCCCGAGGGGCGGATCTCGCCCTGGGACGCCGGCATCTGGAACGACGCGCAGGCGGAGGACTACGCCCGCATCGTCGACTTCGTCCGCGGCCAGGGCGCGGTGCCGGGGATCCAGCTGGCGCACGCAGGCCGGAAGGGCTCGACCCAGCGCCCGTGGGACGGCCACGGCTACGTCGACCCCACCGACGGCGGCTACGGCACCGTCGCGCCCTCGCCGGTCGCCTTCGGCGACTGGCCGGTGCCGAAGGAGCTGTCCGCCGAGGACATCGCCGCGCTGGTCGAGGCGTTCGCCGCGGCGGCGCTCCGGGCGCTCGCCGCCGGCTTCGAGGTCGCGGAGATCCATGGTGCGCACGGCTACCTGATCCATGAGTTCCTGTCGCCGCTGGCCAACCAGCGCGCCGACGAGTACGGCGGCGACCTGGCCGGTCGAAGCCGCTTCCTGCTCGAGGTCGTTCGTGCGGTGCGGGCGGTCTGGCCGGACGACAAGCCACTGCTCGTCCGCCTCTCCGCCACCGACTGGGTCCACGACGGGTGGGACGTCGAGCAGACCGTCGAGGTTGCCCGGTCCCTCGCCGGCGAGGGCGTCGACCTGGTCGACGTCTCCAGCGGCGGGCTCAGCCCGGACCAGCAGATCGCCCTCGGCCCGGGCTACCAGGTGCCGTTCGCCCGCCAGGTCCGGGAGGGCAGCGGGCTGCCCGTCGCCGCCGTCGGTCTCATCACCAGCCCGCAGCAGGCGGAGCAGGTGCTCGCCGAGGGCTCGGCGGACGCCGTCGTCATGGCCCGCGAGCTGCTGCGCAACCCGCACTGGCCGCTGCTCGCCGCAGCCGAGCTCGGTGAGGGCACCGAGCTCTGGCCCGACCAGTACCTGCGCGCCGTACCGCGGAAGTCCTGAGCCTGCACCTCGCTACGCGGGGCGCAGGGTCGCGGTGAAGACCGGCCGCCCGTCGGTCGCGTGCTCACGCCGCACCAGCAGCAGCACGTCGACCTCGGTGCCGTCCCGCCGCAGCGCCGGCACCCGCACCTCGCCGTCGAGGATGGTGCTCTCGCCGGTGAGCAGGTGCCGGGTGAAGCCGGCGATGTGCGACTCGCGCAGTCGCGGCGGCACGATCGCACCGATCCGCCGGCCGACCAGGTCGCCGTCCCAGCCGAGCAGCTCGAGCGCCGACGGGCTCGCCGCGACGATCCTGTTGAGGTCGTCGGCGGCAACGACCGCGGTGGTCGCCGTCCGGACGTGCTCGGTGTCCCAAGCGGGGCCGGGCAGGTCCGGGGCGGACAGCTCGGACGGGAGGCCCGGCCACGGCGCGGCCGGGCCGCCGGCGACCTGGTCGCGGACCTGGGCGCAGATCCACCGGCGCAGCAGGCGCACCTCCGGCTGTGTCGGCGGCGCGAGCGTCTGACCCTGCTGTGCGTCCGAGGCGACATCTTCGAGCAGCCGGTCCAGCGCGGCGAAGCCCCGCGCGTCCGAAGCGGTGACGGCCAGCCGCACGTCCGCGCGGGTCTCGCCGTCGCTGGTCTGGTCGAGCGGCCCGAGCGCATCGGCGAGCTGCGCGAACGCGTCGTGCGCGCGGCCGTCCGGCGCCACGCCGGCCTCGGCCGCGGCCGCCTCCCAGTGCGCGAGCAGGTGCTCCCGCAGCAACGTGTCGACGTGCTGCCGCCAGGCCAGCACGAGGACGACGGGGATGCCGAGCAGCCGGACCTGCACCGGGTGGCTCGGCGCGTCCCCGTCCCCGTGTGGGGCGGCGGGCGGACCCTCGTGCTCCGGTGGCTCGGCGCCGATCTCGAACCAGACCGTCTTTCCAGCGTCGTCCGTGTCCGTCCCGTGCCGGCGGGACAGGAGGCTGACGAGCTCGAGGCCGCGTCCGGTGGTGGCCGCACGGCCGTAGTGCCGCCGGCTGGGCAGGTGAGCGCTGCCGTCCCGCACCGCCACCCGCAACCCGTCGGCCCCGGCCGTGATGACGAGGTCGATCGAGGTCCGCGCGTGCACGACGGCGTTCGTCACGAGCTCGCTGACCAGCAGCTCGGCGGTCTCGACGAGGTCGACGCGGCCGGCGTCCTGGAGGGCCGACGCCACGACCCGGCGGGCGTGGCGTGCGCTCTCCGGACGGGGTTCGAGGTGCACGCGGCGCTCCACCACCGTCGACACCCTCGGCCCTCCTCCCCGACCACACCCGGATCCCCCGGCCCCCCGGTGGCGGGACCATCGTGGCACGGGGCGGGTGCGCCGAGCGGTTGCCTCGCGGGTGGCAGGATCGTCCGTCGTGGAGGAGCGACACCGGCCCCGGCGGCCTGCCCTGCTGGGGAAGGCCGCCCTGGAGACGTTCGGCGGTGCGCCGGACCCCGCCGCGCTCGCCGAGGCGGCGCACGCCACCGCGGGACTGCTGGTGGAGTCCGGTCGCGCCACGGAGGACGAGGCGGCCCGCGCCCGGCTCGTCGCGCTGGTCGACGAGGTCGGCCTCGACACGATCGCGGACCTGTGGGCCGGTCGTCCTGCGCGTTCCCTGCCCGGGGCGCTCTGGCGGTTGTACGTGCTGCGCGAGTGGGTCCGCCGGGACGGCGTCGGTGCGGCCCACGACTTCGCCACCGGCCGCACCGCGGCGCCCGTCGCGCACGTCGTCGCAGGTTCGGCCGAGCCGCCGACTCCGGAGGCGCTCAAGGCGCTGCTCGACGCCGTCCTGCACGGCGTCTTCGCCGGCGACCTCGCCGTCGCGCTCGAGCGCGCCGGTGCCTTCTGCAGGGTGGTGGTCGCCGGCCGTGTGCACCGGGCGGACGACGTCGAGGACGACGACCCCACCGGCGCGGCTGCCCTGACGCGGTCGTCGTCGTCGCTGCTGCGGACGGCCGAGGACCTCGAGGCGGCTGCTGCCCTCTGGCGCGTGGACGAGCTGGTCTGAGGCGCATGGCCCGGGACTCCGTCGCTCTGCCGCCGGCGTGGGTGCTGGTCAGAGCAGCCGGGACGTGGACGCTCCGTCTGCCGTCCTCCCGCCGCCGGTCCCTGACCCTCAGCCGCTGCAAATGATCACGGTCCCGTGATCAACACGACCCGACCGTGGTGAATTCACCGCGGTCAGTGGCAAGTGATCACGGTCCCGTGATCATTCGTCGGGCCGTTCGGTCATGTCCGCGATCCGAGACAGCGACCGACGGCGGGACGGAGGCAGGCGGACCCGTGTCGTCTGGAGCCGCTCTGACCGCACCACGACGGCGGGGATGGACGGAGACCGGCGCGGGTGGCTCCGGATCGCCACGCCGGAAGGAGGGCTGCCGACTACAATGGGCCCGCGGTCCTCCGGGGCCGTCCAGGGCGCCGGGTCGCGGTAGCCCCGGGTCCCACATGAAGCCGCTACGAGCGGCCACGCGCCGTGAGGCGCTCCCGACCCGGTGCCCTGGCACACCAGCCCTCCGGCTGGTCGCCTCAGGCCTCCGGCTGGTCGCCCTTCGCGTGGTCGGCGAGGAACCGCTCGAGCTCGGCACCGAGCTCGTCCGCCGTCGGGAAGCCACCGCGGCCGGCGAGCAGGTCGCCGCCGGACCCGGACTCGGACCGGGTCGCGAGGAAGGCGTCGTACTGCTGCTCGAGCGCCGTCACCACACCGGCCACCTCCGGCGAGGCCGCGACCTGCTCGTCGAGCTCGGTCCGTGTCGCCTCGGCGGCGGTGTGCAGTGCCGTGGTGGGGAGGACGAGCTCCGTCACCGCCGCCACGTTGTCGAGCAGGGCCGCCGCGGCGGCCGGGTACTCGGCCTGGGCGAGGTAGTGCGGCACGTGGACCGCGAAGCCCATCGCGTCGTGGCCGGCCTGGCCCAGGCGGTACTCCAGCAGGTTGATGACGCTGCCCGGCACCTGGACGGTTCCGATCCACGGCTCGCGGCCCGCCACCAGCGCGGGCTTGGTCGCGTGCCCGGTGACGTTCGTCGGCCGGGTGTGCGGGACGCCCATCGGGATGCCGTGGACACCGACCGTGAGCCGCACACCCAGCTGGCCCACGAGGTCCCGGACCGCGGCGATGAACCGCTCCCACTGCACGTCCGGCTCGGCACCGGCCAGCAGCAGGAACGGCGTGCCCGCGCCGTCGACGACCTGGTGCAGCAGCAGCGACGGCTCGTCGTACGACACCCAGTGGTCGGCCTCGAAGACCATCGGCGGCCGCCGGGACCGGTAGTCCAGCAGGGTGTCGATGTCGAACGTGGCGAGCGGGCGGTGCTCGAAGGAGTCCAGCAGGTGCTCCGCCGCGAGCCGCCCGGCCTGACCCGCGTCGACGAACCCGGTCAGGGTGTGCAGCAGCACCGGCCCACGTGGCGCCTCACCGTCGGCGTCGTCGCGGGGACCGGCGCTGCCGGTGTCGTGCAGGGTGTACAGGTCGCGAGGGTCGAGCATGTCTCGATCCTCGCACCGGGACGGGCTCCCGCCCGCCACCCGGCCCCTCCCTGAGCGGAATGCTCAGCGGACGCGCGGCTCGAGCAGGTGGATCTCGGACTCCCGCTTGTGGCAGCGCTCGTCGTGGCTGATCTGCCGGACCAGGTCCGCGACCGAGGCGTACTCGCCGTACTCGGCGCACACGGTCGAGCCCCAGCTGGTGGTCTCCCAGGCCGGGTTCTCCACGACCATCTCGGCGTAGGTGTGCTCGGCGTGGTCCTCGAAGTCGGCGTTGAGCCGGTGGCTCCACGCCGGCTTGATCGCGTACAGCGCCCAGCAGAAGTGCCACCAGCCGATGGCGATGACCTGCGGCAGGAACCGGAAGCGGAACCAGCCCGTCCGGCTTCCCTGCCGCTCGACGAGCTCGGCCATGATCAGCATGTGCCACTGCTCGTTGTCCTGCTGGGCCCGGAACTCGCGGATCCGGTCGAAGATCCGCACCGCCAGGCCGACCTTGCGGTGGTTGCGGGTGATCTTCTTGTACGACGCGTTCTCCCAGGTCTGGTACGGGACGCGGGCCACGATCTCCAGCACCAGTGACTTCTCCAGGGTCTTGGCGCGGCCGTAGAGCAGGTCCATCTGCCAGAACAGCAGCTTCGCGGCGAACGAGTAAGGGCGGCGGGCGGCGGCGAGGGTCGCGGCGTGCGTCTCGGCGAGCTGCTCGCGGGTCAGCTTCGGCGGGTCGCCGTGGTGGCCGCCGTCCGTGGTCGTGGGGGCGGTCGGCGCCGGGGCGAGGGTGCGGGCGTCCAGGAGCATGGTCATGGCGGCTCTCCGTCGGTGTCGTGAGGTGTTTCGGTGACACCTGAAGACTCGTCGCGAGCCGTAGCGGCGACGACCGTGCGACCTGGCGGGTTGCGGGGGAGTGAGCCTGCAGATCCTGGGGAGGCCAGCACCCCGGCGCCCGGGGTGGGCGCAACCGGCCGGCCGGGCAGCAAAAGGCCCCTCGAACTCATGCTTCGAGGGGCCTGCTCCCAGTTGTAGGCCATCGTCCCCAGCGATCCCGGTTCCGACACGCCCGGCACCCGGAGCTGCCCACGAAGATCGTTTGCGACCTGTGCCCCCGACACGCCGGTCGTATCGCCGGCGTGTCGGGGAACGACGTCGCAAACGATCATTCCGTCGGCGGGAGAGCGGCGCACGGACCGGCGGCTGCACCGTTCTCCGAAGCCGCTGTGAGGCGAGCCGCGACGGCGCCGCACGGGCCCGATGAGCGCAGACAGCACGAGGGGCGGGACCCAGGTGGGTCCCGCCCCTCGTCGTGGAGGTGCCGCCGGTTACGAGCTGGCTCCGTCGTTGCCCAGCGTGGCGGTGACGGTCCTGGTGCTGCCGGAGCGGACGTACGTGAGGACCACCTTGTCGCCGGCCTGGTGGGAGCGGATCGCCGCGATGAGGGCGTCGGCGCTGTCGACCGGACGGTCGCCCACCTTGGTGATGACGTCGCCGGCCTGCAGCCCGGCCGACTCGGCGGCGCCGCCGGCGGTGACCTGGGCCACGGCCGCGCCGTTGCTGAAGATCTGCGAGCCGGTGGCCGACGAGTCGCGCACGCTCACGCCGAGCTGGGCGTGGGTGGCCGATCCGTTGTCGACGAGCTGGGTGGCGACCCGGCGCGCCTGGTCGATCGGGATCGAGAAGCCGAGCCCGATCGACCCGGACTGGCTGCCGCTGCTCGCGCCGAGGCTGGCGATCGCGCTGTTGATGCCGACGACCTCACCCTTGAGGTTCACCAGCGGGCCGCCCGAGTTGCCGGGGTTGATGGCCGCGTCGGTCTGGATGGCGTCGATGACGGTGCTGACGCTCTCGGTGCCGGATGCGTCACCCGTGCGCACCGGGCGGTTGAGCGCGCTGACGATGCCGCTGGTCACGGTGCCCTGCAGGCCCAGCGGGGAGCCGATGGCGACGACCTGCTCGCCTGGATCGAGGTCGGCCGAGCTGCCCAGGGTGGCCTTCTTGAGGCCGCTGACGCCCTTGGCCTGGATCACGGCGAGGTCGGTCACGGGGTCGCGGCCCACGATGGTCGCCGAGGCGGTCGTGCCGTCGTTCATGGTGACGGAGATCTGGCCGGCGCCGTCCGCAGCGTCCGCGACGACGTGGTTGTTGGTGAGGATGAGGCCGTCGGACGAGAGGACGATGCCGCTGCCTTCGCCGCCGCCCTGGGGCGTGCTGACCTCGATGGAGACCACGCTGGGCAGCACCTGCGAGGCGACGGCCTCGACGGAACCGTCGGCAGCCGTCGTGTCGTTGCTCGCCCCGGTCCCCTGCAACGAGGTGCCGGAGCCGGCGGTGCTCGTCGACGCGGTCGACGGGCTGTCGTCCAACGTCGAGGTGAGGACCGCGCCGGCTCCGCCGCCGACGAGGCCGGCGGCCAGGGCCACCGCGCCGAGAAGCGCGACGCCGCGGCGCGGCCGTCGGCCGTCCGACGTCGGGTCGGCGGGCGGGGGCGGGCTCGCGGGTGGTGTGCCCTGCGGGTCGGGAGCGCGCCAGGGGTCCTGCGCGCCGTAGCCGGGCGCGGGGGCCTCCGGCGCCTCGTGGGCCGGCGGAGCCGGCGGGAACGAGGGGGAGTACGGCGGGAGGGTGCGGGTCTGGTCGCTCATGGCACTCAACCTGCGCGCCGTGGCTGGGAGAACCCTGTGAGCCCGCTCCGCGTCCGCCGTGAACCCGGAAGCCGGTCCGCGAGGGGGGGTGTCGCAGCCCCCGGGGCTGGGTAGAGACCGCCCGAGATTGCGACGTACCCCTTCACATTCCGCTCATCGTCTGGAAACGTGCTCTTCGTCGTGAAAGCGCTTACAGCTTCGCCGAGCGCCCCGCCCCGCGCGGGGCGAGACGTGACGATCTACGAGGTCGCGCAGCGGGCGGACGTCTCCATCGCGACCGTGTCCCGAGTGCTCCGGGGAACGGCCCCGGTCGCCGCAGGGACCCGCGAGCGGGTGCTCGAGGCGGTGGCCGAGCTGCGGTTCACCCCGAGCCGGTCGGCCCGGGCGCTCGCCGAGGGCAGCCACGCGGCCAACGGGATCGTCTTCCCGGACCTGTCCGGGCCCTACTTCGCCGAAGTCGTGCTCGGGTACGAGGAGGTGGCCGCCGAGCTGGGCCGCAGCGTGCTCATCCTGTCGACCCACGGCCGTGAGGCCGCGCGCGACATGGTGCTCGACCTGGCGGGCCGGGTGGATGCGATGGCGGTGCTGGGGCGGACTGTCGGTGACGACCTGCTGGCGGACCTCGCGGACAAGGGCCTGCCGCTCGTGACCATGGCCCGCGACCCGCTGCCCGGGGTCGACGCGGTCACCGCCGAGAACGAGCACAGCGCGGCCGCGCTGGCCCGCGACCTGGTGGCCCACGGCTACGACTCGTTCGCCTTCCTCGGCGACGCCGCGACCTCGCCGGACACCCTGGCCCGCTGGAACGGCTTCCGCCGTGCTCTGGGCGAGGCTCGGGTACCTGCGCCACGGCGGCCGGTCGCCTGCCCGTTCGACGAGCAGGCGGGTCACGACACCGCGCTGCGGCTGCTGCGCCGGCGGCGGCCGCGCGCTCTGGTCTGCGCCAACGACGAGATCGCGCTGGGCGCGGTGACCGCGGCCGAGGAGCTCGGCCTGCTGGTCCCCGACGACGTCGCGATCACCGGCTGGGACGACGTGATGGCTGCGCGCTACTCACGACCCGGCCTCACCACTGTGCGGCAGCCGATGCGGGAGCTGGGCTCCTGGGCAGCGCGGCGGCTGCATCGACGACTTGCGGGGGACATGACCGCACCACGGCATGAGGTGCTGCCCACGCAGCTCGTGCGACGTGCCAGCTGTGGGCACCACCCCCAGGAGGACCGATGAGGACACTGCACAACAGAACGCTGACGCGGGCCGTCACCGTGGCGCTGCTCGCCGGCGTCGCACTGACCGGTTGCGGACGCGACGAGGCCGGCGACACCGGCGACACGACGGCCAAGAAGGTCAGCGGCGGGAAGGCGAGCGGCGACATCACGGTCTGGGCGCTCGGTGCCGAGGGCGACAAGCTCGGTGAGATCGCCGCGGACTTCGAGGCCGAGAACCCGGACTCCAAGGTCAAGGTCACGGTCATCCCGTTCGATGCCGCGCACGACAAGATCGCCACCGCGATCGCCGGCGGCCAGACCCCCGACATGACCCTGCTCGGCACCACCTGGCTGCCCGAGTTCGCGGCCACCGGCGCGCTGGACGCGACGCCCACCGACGTCATCGACGAGAGCAAGTTCTTCGAGGGATCCTGGAACACCACCGTCGTGGACGGCACGTCGTTCGGCGCCCCCTGGTACACCGAGACCCGGCAGATCTACTACCGCAAGGACCTCGCCGAGAAGGCCGGCGTCACGCCCGAGGCGGGCTGGAGCTGGGACGACCTCAAGGCCTTCGCCAAGGCCATGCAGGAGAAGGGCGGCGCCAAGTGGGGCATCTCCCTGCAGCCCGGCGGTCAGGGCTCGTGGCAGTCGATGGTGCCGTTCGCCTGGCAGAAGGGTGCCGAGCTGACCGAGGGTGACAAGTTCACCTTCAACACGACTCCGATGCAGGAGGGCCTGGACTACTACGCCTCGTTCTTCACGGAGAAGATCTCGCCGACCGACCTGGCCCAGGGCGCACTGGAGCCCGGCTTCATCGACGGTTCGATCGGTGCCTTCATCTCCGGCCCCTGGCACATGGGGATCCTGCGCGACCAGGGCGGCGCCGACTTCGACAGCAAGTGGGCCGTCGCGCCGATGCCGACCGAGGACGCGGGTACGTCGTTCACCGGCGGCAGCGACTGGGCCGTCTTCAAGGACTCCAAGAACCGTGACACGGCGTGGAAGTTCGTCGACTTCCTCACCCAGGACGCCCAGCAGCAGAAGCTCTACGAGCTGGTCGGCAGCCTGCCGGCCGTGCAGAGCACCTGGGAGTCCGGCGAGCTGTCGACCGACCCGCTGCTGAAGTCGTTCGGCGAGCAGCTGCAGGACGCCAAGTCGGCGCCGGCCATCGCCACCTGGGAGCAGGTCGCGGCACCGCTGGACGACGCGATCGAGCAGGTGTCGCTGGGCAAGAGTGACGCGAAGACCGCGCTCGCGGACGCCGAGACCAAGGCCAACGGCATCGGCTTCGGCAGCTGACGATGGCCACCGTGACCGCGGCGTCGACTGCGGGCTCGTCCACCTCCCGCCGGCGTCCCGACCGGGGCCGCCGGCGGGAGGTGGCAGCGGGGTACCTGTTCTCGCTGCCGTTCCTCGCGCTCTTCCTGGTCTTCACCATCGGGCCGGTGATCGCCTCGTTCCTCATGAGCTTCACCGACCTCCGGTCGGCGGACATCCGGCACCCGCTCGCCGTCGGACTGGTCGGGATCGAGAACTACTCGAAGCTGCTCAGCGACGAGACGTTCCACAAGGCCGCGTTCAACACGGCGTACTTCGTCGTCGTCGGCGTTCCGCTCACGATGGGGTTGGCACTGGCCGTCGCGTTGGGGCTGGACAGCGGCATCACGCGGTTCCGGACATTCTTCCGGGTCGGCTACTACCTGCCCGTCGTCACCAGCATCGTGGCGGTGGCCGTGGTGTGGCGGTTCCTCCTCCAGCCGGACAGCGGCATCGTCAACACGCTGCTGGGATACGTCGGCATCGAGGGCCCGTCATGGCTGCGCAGCGAGACCTGGGCGATGCCGTCGCTGATCGTGATGTCCGCCTGGCGAAACATGGGCTCGCTGGTGATCATCTTTCTGGCCGGCCTGCAGGTCGTGCCCAAGGAGATGCACGAGGCCGCCGCCATCGACGGCGCAGGTGCATGGGGCCGGTTCCGGCACATCACCCTGCCGTTGATGCGGCCCACGCTGCTGTTCGGCAGCGTGGTCACGATGATCGGCTACCTGCAGTTCTTCGAGGAGCCGTTCATCATGACCCGCGGCGGGCCGCTCGACTCGACGCTGTCCGCGGCCTACTACACGTACAACCAGTTCGGCTTCGGCAACTACAGCTACGCGGCGGCCATGGCCTACGTGCTCTTCGTCGTCATCGCCCTGGTGACCGCGTTGGAGTTCAAGCTCCTCGGGTCGAAGGACTGATGCGGCGATGACCACGTCGACACGTCCCGAACCGGCCGCCGTCACGGCGACGCCCGTCGACCCGGCAGAGCCACCGCGCTCCCGACGCCGACGCGGTGCTGACATCGGCGAGCCGCGGGCCATCCCGTGGGTCTACGCGGTGCTCATCGGCGGCCTGGTGCTCCTGGTCGGCCCGTTCCTGTGGATGCTCCTGGGCTCGTTCCGGCCCGACCGCGAGCTCAAGCAGGTCCCGCCCGCGTGGCTGCCGCAGAACCCGACCCTCGACAACTACCGCACGCTGTTCACGGAGCTCGACTTCCCGACGTTCTTCTTCAACAGCACGGTGGTCGCCCTGGTCATCACGGTGGGCAACCTGATCTTCTGCTCGATGCTCGGCTACGCGTTGGCCAAGCTGCACTTCCCCGGCAAGCGGATCATCTTCGCCCTGGTGCTGGGCACCCTGATGGTGCCCGGGGTGGTGACTTTCGTGCCGCTCTTCGTGCTGGTGAGCAACCTCGGGATGGTCAACAGCTTCCCGGGGCTGATCTTCCCGTTCCTCGCGGGTCCGTTCGGCGTCTTCCTCATGCGGCAGTTCTTCCAGTCGCTGCCGGACGAGCTCATCCATGCGGCGCGGGTCGACGGTGCCGGCGAGTTCCGGATCTTCTGGAGCATCATGCTGCCGCTGTGCAAGCCGGCACTGGCGACGCTGGGGATCCTCACGTTCCTCGCGTCCTGGAACAACTTCCTGTGGCCGCTGGTCGTCGCCCAGTCCGAGGACAAGTACACCCTCCCGGTCGCGCTCTCGATCTATGCGATCGGGGAGAACAAGGCCGACTACGGCCTGCTGATGGCCGGCTCCGTGGCCATCATCGTCCCCGTCCTGGTCGTCTTCCTGGTGCTGCAGAAGCACTTCGTGCGCGGCATCGCGATGACCGGCATCAAGTAGAGGGAGTCCTGCGCAGTGACCGATGAGACCAGCGCGGCGGCCGACCGGACCGTCGCCGACGCGGCGCGCCAGAGCTTCGAGACGGGCATCGGCCGCCGGACCGGCGGCGGTGAGCAGGTCGCCGGGCTCCCGGCGCCCGCCGGGCTGACCGCGACCGGGGGCCGCGGGCACGTCACGCTCGACTGGGCGCCGGTGGCCGACGCGGTCGGCTACCTGGTCCACCGCGCGACGTCGTCGAACGGCCCTTTTGAGCCGGTCGACCACGGGGGCAACGACGTGCTCGCCGTCCCGCACCCGCCGTACGTCGACACGTCCGGCGACCGCGGCACCGAGTACTGGTACGCCGTCGCCGCACTCCCGGAGGTCACCCGCACCGGGGTGCTGTCGGCCCCGGTCGCGGCGACCGCGACGTCCGACGGGGCGGCGCTGGCGACCCTGACCGTGGACGCCGCGGACGTCGTGGGGCCGGTGCACCGCCCGTGGCGGCCGATGATCGGCTCCGAGCACCTCAGCTTCCTGGTGGAGACCGATGAGGTCGGCGGCCGGCCGATCGGCGCGGAGCTCACCGAGGCGCTGCGCCGGATGCACGACGAGCTGCACGTCGAGACCGTCCGCGCGCACGCGATCCTGTGCGACGACCTCGGCGTGTACCGCGAGGTCGACGGCCGGCCGGTGCACGACTTCAGCGGCATCGACCGGGTCTACGACGCGCTGCTGGCCACCGGCCTGCGACCGGTCGTCGAGCTGTCCTACATGCCGCGCGACCTCGCCGCCGACCCGACGCGCACCGTGTTCGCCTACGAGGCGGTCATCTCGCCGCCGAAGGACTGGGACCGCTGGGCCGACCTGGTGACCGCCCTCACAGCGCACCTCGTCGACCGCTACGGCATCGACGAGGTCCGCGACCGGTGGAGCTTCGAGGTGTGGAACGAGGCCAACCTCGACGTCTTCTGGGGCGGCACCGAGGAGGAGTACCTCCGCCTGTACGACGTCACGGTGGCCGCGGTGCGCAAGGTCGACGAGCTGCTCGTGGTCGGTGGACCGTCGTCGGCCGCCGCGCAGTGGGTGGAGACGCTGGTGCTGCACACCGAGGAGACCGGGTCGCCGGTCGACTTCGTGTCGACCCACACGTACGGGAGCCCGCCGCTGGACCTGCGGCCGATCCTGTCGAGGCACGGGCGCGACGGGGTGCAGATCTGGTGGACCGAGTGGGGACCGGGGTCGCAGCACTTCCACCTGGTCGGGGACAGCGTCTTCGCGGCGACGTTCCTGCTGGAGGGGATGGTCTCCTCGATGGGACGGCTCGAGGCGCTGTCGCACTGGGTGGCGTCCGACCACTTCGAGGAGCTGGGCCGGCCGACCGGGTTGAGCCACGGCGGCTTCGGCCTGCTGACGGTCGGCAACCTGCGCAAGCCGCGCTGGTGGTCGCTGGCACTGCTCGACCGGCTCGGCGACGACCGGCTCGCGGTGACGGCCGGCGGTGACGGCGGCGGCGGGCTCGTCAAGGCGGTCGCTGCCCGCGACGGCGACGAGGTGGACGTCGTCGTCTGGTGCAGCAGCCTCGACCAGTCGCGCATCCCTTCCGACGACCTGCTCGGTCGCGACGTCGCGCTGCGGATCACCGGCCTGGCGCCCGGCACCTGGACCATCGAGCACCACCGGGTCGACGAGGACCACTCGAACGTGTTCGCGACGTGGCGTGAGCTGGGCGGGGCGGGCAGCGACTGGCCCACGGACGACCAGTGGGACCGGCTGCGCGCTGCTGATGTGCTCGCCGAGCTCGAGCCGTCTCGCACGGTCGAGGTCGGCGAGGCGGGCGACCTCGCACTCGACTTCGCGATCCCTCTCCCCGGCATCTCCGGGATCGTGCTGCGGCGCGCCTGACGGACCACGGATAGCCTGCGCGCCGTGCGTGCGCTGGTCTTCGACGAGTACGGCGGTCCACTGACGGTCCGCGAGGTGCCGGACCCCGAGCCGGCTCCGCACGGCGTCGTGGTGCGGGTCGAGGCCACCGGCCTGTGCCGCAGCGACTGGCACGGCTGGGTCGGCCACGACCGCACCATCGCGCTGCCTCACGTCCCTGGTCACGAGCTGGCCGGCACCGTCGCGGCCGCCGGGCCGGACGTCGCAGGGTGGTCGGCCGGCGACCGCGTGACGGTCCCGTTCGTGTGCGCCTGCGGCGCCTGCCCGACCTGCCTGCGCGGCGACCACCAGGTGTGCGAGTGCCAGACGCAGCCCGGGTTCACCGGCTGGGGCTCCTTCGCCGAGCTGGTCGCCCTCGACCATGCCGACGTCAACCTGGTCGGGCTGCCCGACGACCTCTCGGCGGAGACGGCTGCCTCGCTCGGCTGCCGGTTCGCCACGGCGTACCGCGCGGTCGTGCAGCAGGGCCGGGTGCGGCCGGGGGAGTGGGTCGCGGTACACGGCTGCGGTGGTGTCGGGCTGTCCGCCGTGATGGTGGCCGTCGCCGCCGGGGCGCGCGTGGTCGCAGTGGACGTCTCGGCGGGCGCGCTCGACCTGGCCCGCGGCTTCGGGGCCGAGCAGGTGGTCGACGCCTCGGCCACGGACGCACCGCGAGCCGTCCGCGACCTGACCGGCGGCGGGGCAGCCCTGTCCCTCGATGCCCTCGGCAGCCACGCGACGGCGGCGGCCTCGGTGCGGTCGCTGGCCCGCCGCGGCCGGCACGTGCAGGTCGGCCTGCTGCCGCCCGACCTGGGCCACCCTCCGATGCCGATGGCCCGGGTCGTCGCGTACGAGCTGGAGATCCTCGGCAGCCACGGGATGGCGGCGCACGCCTACCCGGAGCTGCTCGCCCTGGTCGCCGCCGGCCGGCTGCGCCCTGACCTGCTCGTCACCCGGCGGCTGTCCCTGACAGAGGCGGCGGACGCACTCCCCGCGATGGGCGGGCCCGGCTACCCGGCGGGTGTCAGCGTCGTGCTCCCCTGACAGACTGGTTGCCAGCAGCGACGGAAGGGAAGTGACCACGCCATGGCCGACTTCGAGCTGAAGCACCCCGGGGGCCAGCTGCCCCTCCCTGTCGCCGAGGCCAGTGAGGGGCCCTCGGGCCTGGAGGCCGGCTCGCTGCTGAAGGAGACCGGCTACGTCACGCTCGACCCCGGCTTCGTCAACACGGCGTCGTGCTCGTCGGCGATCACCTTCATCGACGGCGACGAGGGCATCCTGCGCTACCGCGGGTACCCCATCGACCAGCTCGCCGAGAAGTCGTCGTTCCTCGAGGTGTCCTACCTGCTCATCTACGGCGAGCTGCCGACGCCGGCCGAGCTCGAGGCGTTCAGCACCCGCATCAGCAACCACACCCTGCTGCACGAGGACCTGCGCCGGTTCTTCGACGGCTTCCCGCGCGACGCGCACCCGATGGCCGTCCTGTCCTCGGCGGTGAGTGCGCTCTCGACCTTCTACCAGGACAGCCTGGACCCGTTCGACAAGGAACACGTCGAGATGTCGACGGTCCGGCTGATGGCGAAGCTCCCGACGATCGCGTCGTACGCGTTCAAGAAGGCCGTCGGGCAGCCGCTGCTCTACCCGGACAACTCCCTCGGCTACGTCGAGAACTTCCTCCGGATGACCTTCGGCGTGCCGGCGACACCGTACGACGTCGACCCGACGATGGCCCGCGTCCTCGACATGCTCTTCGTGCTGCACGCGGACCACGAGCAGAACTGCTCCACCTCCACCGTGCGTCTCGTCGGCTCCAGCAACGCGAACCTCTTCGCGTCGGTCTCGGCGGGCGTCAACGCCCTGTTCGGGCCCCTGCACGGCGGTGCGAACCAGGCCGTCCTGGAGATGCTGCAGGGCATCCACGAGGACGGTGACGACGTCGACTCGTTCGTCCGTCGGGTCAAGGACAAGGAGCCCGGCGTCAAGCTCATGGGCTTCGGCCACCGGGTCTACAAGAACTACGACCCGCGTGCGGCGATCGTGAAGAAGGCCACCACCGACGTGCTCGAGAACCTCGGCGTCCAGGACCCGCTGCTCGACATCGCGATGAGGCTCGAGGAGGTCGCGCTGGCCGACGACTTCTTCGTCTCTCGCAAGCTCTACCCCAACGTCGACTTCTACACCGGCGTCATCTACAAGGCGATGGGCTTCCCGACCCGGATGTTCACCGTCCTCTTCGCCCTCGGTCGCCTGCCCGGCTGGATAGCGCAGTGGCGGGAGATGATCGAGGACCCGGCGACCAAGATCGGCCGGCCGCGCCAGGTCTACGTGGGCGCCACCGAGCGC
The DNA here is from genome assembly GCA_963746175.1 of uncultured Actinomycetota bacterium. Lineage (GTDB taxonomy): Bacteria > Actinomycetota > Actinomycetes > JACCUZ01 > JACCUZ01 > CAVVAH01. Next base: position 125,083 of record CAVVAH010000001.1, read on the forward strand.
GACTACCCGGCGGACCGCTAGCACGCAGGGCGGCTGCCGGGGCCCGAACGCGTCCCGCCCGGTTGCTGCCGAGGTGCCCCTTCTGCGCCGTCATGCCCTCGTCCGCCCGGGTGATCGGCTTTACTCGGTCGTGACGCGTGCCGATACGTCGGCGAAGGAGGATGGCGAGGCGTGAGCGTGCCCGGGGACGTGACCAAGCGCGGCGTCAGCTGGGGCTTCGATCTCTCGGTCGTGGCGTCCGGGCTGGTGCTCGCCTTCGTCGGCGTGGCCGAGCTCGTGACGCACTTCAGCCTCTTCTGGGCGGTGGCGCTGCTCCTCGGGGCGCCGGTGTGCGCGGTCATGGCCCGCTTCCCGCTGCTGCTCGACCGGTCGACCGGCGGGATCGAGGTCGGCTTCGAGTCCGCCGTCCTCATCTTCCTGGCCTGCGTCCACGGCGGCACCGGCGCTCTGGGCATCTGGGTCCTGGGCCAGGTGCTGTCGCAGGGCATCAGCGGCAAGCGACCCGACGTCCGCGCCTTCAACGTCGGCCTCGGCGTGACCGCGGGTTTCTGCGCGCTCCAGGTGATGCGCGCGGTCGGCGACCTCGAGGGCACCACCCCGCGCGAGCTCGTTGCCGTGGCGCTGGGCTGCGCCACCTTCTTCGTCGTCGACTACGTCGCCTCCGCAGTCTCGATCGCTCTCGAGGAGGGCACCCCCGTCATCGCTGAGCTGGCCCAGAGCACGGGCCTGGCAGCCCTCGGTGTCTTCGTCGCGATCGACAGCCTGGGGTACCTGGCGGCCCTGGTGTACCGGACGCTCCCGGCGTACACGAGCGTGCTGCTGGCCGTGCCGGTCTTCACGATCCTGGTCGCGACCCGGTCGCTCTCCCGGGGACGGGAGCACCGGAGACGGCTGTCTGCCCTGTTCGACGCCGCAGCCGAGGCTCAGGTGGCCGAGACACCAGGTGAGCTGGAGACCCTGCTGCGGGTCAACGCTCGTGCCGCGGTCGCCACCCGTCACGTGGAGCTGCGCGACGAGGGCCCGCTGCCGAAGGAGATCGGTGCCCGGGTCCGCGCCGGCCACCGGACGATGTGGCTGGTGGCGCCTGCGGTCAACCGGGCCCGGGCGACGGTCGAGGCCGACCGGAAGGCCCTGGAGGCGCTGGCCACCGTCGGCGAGGAGGCCTTCTCCCGGCTGGCCATGGCCACCGAGATGGGCCGGCTGGCGCGGCACGACGCCCTGACGTCGCTGCCCAACCGGACCCTCTTCCTCGACCGGGTCGAGCAGGCCGTGCACCGCGCCCAGCGCAGCGGCTCCGCGCTGGCGGTCCTGTTCCTCGACCTGGACGGCTTCAAGGGTGTCAACGACCGGTTCGGCCACGCCGAGGGGGACGAGCTGCTCAAGATCGTCGCCGCTCGACTGGTCGGCTGCGTGCGCGCCGTCGACTCGGTCGCGAGGCTCGGCGGTGACGAGTTCGCAGTGCTCCTGGAGGGTGTCGAGGACGTCAGCGAGCTCGACGTGCTCTGCCAGCGACTGCTCGCCGCCCTGCGGCGCGAGATCCGCGTGCTGGGCCACGAGGTCGTGGTCGGCGCCAGCATCGGCGTCGCCCTCGGCGCACCGGACGACGACGCCGCCGGCCTGCTGCGCAACGCCGACATGGCGATGTACCGCGCCAAGGCCCTCGGCAAGGACCGGTTCTTCGTCTACCAGCCGTCGCTGCGCGAGGAGAACGTCCGCCGACTGGAGCTGGTCGAGGCGCTGCGCCGCGGAATCTCCCAGGACCTCGTCGTGCACTACCAGCCGATCGTCGACCTCGCCCAAGGACGCGTCCACGGCGTCGAGGCGCTCGTGCGGTGGCAGCGCGGCGACGTGCTCGTCCCCCCGGACGCGTTCATCGCGGCCGCCGAGGAGAGCGGCCTGATCAACGAGCTGGGGGAGCGGGTCCTGGAGCGGATGCTCGAGGACGCCCCGGCGATCCGCGACGCGGCCGGGGGACCGCTGAGCTTCGGCATCAACATGTCGGCCCACCAGCTCCGCGACCCGGCGTTCCTGGAGCTGGTACGCCGGGCCGTCCACCAGCTCGGCGACAGCACGCTCGTGCTGGAGATGACCGAGACGGTCGTCGTGGCCGACGACGTGGAGACCGATCACGCCCTCCGGACCCTGCGCGGGCTCGGTGCGAGCCTCGCCATCGACGACTTCGGCGTCGGCTTCTCCTCCATCGGCTACCTGCAGCACCTTCCCGTCGACACGCTCAAGATCGACCGCAGCTTCACGCGGGACGTCGCGGTGAGCCCGCGTGCGGCGGCGCTCGTCGAGGCGATCCTGGTCATGGGCGCGGCGCTCGACCTGCGGGTGGTCGCCGAGGGCATCGAGCTGCCGGAGCAGGCCGACCGGCTGCGCGCGGCCGGCTGCCTCTACGGCCAGGGCTACCTCTACGGCCGGCCCCAGCCGCTGCCCGAAGTGGTCCGGTCGCTGCGTGCCGGGCTCCCGGTGGACACCCTCGTCCGTGCGCCCGGCCCGGTCGCCTGAGAATTCGTGGCCGCGGGAGTGCGACACGCCCGGGCTGTCGGGGTAGAGGGTTCTCGTCTACCGTTGATACCTACGGTGACGTAACCGTAGGTAAGAGCCGTCCCCCAGCGCCCCGGAGGCCACCGTGACCGTCGTCGGCGACCGCGCACCCCGCAGCAGCCACATGACCGAGACCGACCTGCTCCGCGAGCTGGAGCCCGTCGTCGAGGAGAACCTCGACCGGCACCTCAAGGTCGCCAAGGAGTGGATGCCGCACGAGTACGTCCCGTGGAGCGAGGGCCGTGACTTCGACGGCGTCCTCGGCGGCGAGGCCTGGGAGTCCGGCCAGTCGAAGATGTCCGACGTCGCGCGCACCAGCCTGATCGTCAACCTGCTCACCGAGGACAACCTCCCCAGCTACCACCACGAGATCGCCACCGTCTTCGGCCGGGACGCCGCCTGGGGCACCTGGGTGCACCAGTGGACGGCCGAGGAGGGCCGCCACGCGATCGCGATCCGCGACTACCTGCTGGTGACCCGCTCCGTCGACCCGGTGGCTCTGGAGCGGGCCCGGATGACGCACATGGCCGCCGGCTTCGAGTCGGCCAACCACGACGACCTGCTGCGCTCCCTTGCCTACGTCTCGTTCCAGGAGCTGGCGACCCGGATCTCGCACCGCAACACCGGCAAGATCACGCGCGACCCGATCGCCGACCAGCTGCTCGCCCGCATCGCGCTGGACGAGAACCTGCACATGCTCTTCTACCGCAACCTGCTGGGCGCGGCGCTGGCCGCGTCGCCCAACCAGACGATGCGCGCCATCACCGAGGTCGTGAAGAGCTTCGAGATGCCCGGCAGCAGCATCGAGGACTTCACCCGCAAGTCGGTCCAGATCGCGCTCTCGGGCATCTACGACCTGCGGATCCACCGCGACGACGTGCTCGGCCCGGTGCTGCGGCAGTGGGGCGTCTTCGAGCTCGAGGGCCTCGACGAGGAGGGCGAGGAGGCGCGCAACGAGCTGGCGACCTTCCTCGACGGCCTCGACAAGGCCGCCGCCAGGTTCGAGGACAAGCGCGACACCCACCACGCCAAGCTGCGGGCTCGCGGCCACGAGCCCGAGACCATCTGACGGCACCACCCCGGAGGCGGTCAGGGTCGGCAACCGGCTGGAGCGAGGCCGCGGCTCCGGCCCACCTCAGCCGGCGCCGGGGAGCAGCACCCGCACCCGGCCGCCGGAGACCTGCACCTCGAACGCCGCCACAGGGGCGGTGGCCGGCCCGTGCCGGACCGAGCCGTCATCGAGACGGAACTCGCTGCCGTGCCACGGGCACACCACACAGGTGCCGTCGTCGCTGAGGCCACCCTCGTGCAGCGGGCCTGACAGGTGGCTGCACCGGCCGGACAGCACGGTCACCCCGGCCCCGCGACGCAGGACGAGCAGCGGCACGTCGTCGTTGTCGCCGCCGAGCACCCGGCGCTCCGGCGTCCCGTCGGAGAGGTCGTCGAGGTCGCAGAGGTCATGCCAGCCGGGACGTACGAGGTGCGGCACCTGCTCGGCGTGGTTGGCCCCTGACGCCTGGCGGAACGACAGGTGCCCGCCGAGGAAGCCACCCAGCCCGAGGGCACCCAGCCCCAGCCAGCCCAGCGCCCGCCCGGCCGACGGTCGCCCGGCGAGGCGGCCGGCCAGCGATGCCGCGTACAGGGCGATGCCCGTCACGTTGGCCGCTGCGTGGACCAGGCCGACGCGCTTCTGCTCCTCGTGCAGCTCGGCCCAGTCCGACCATCCCGTCGCGACCGACGGCGCCACCGAGGCGAGGCCGACCGCCACGAGGACTCCGGCGGCGTCGTCGTTGCCCGGGACCGCGTCCAGGACCGAGGCGGAGAGGAAGGCACCGAGCGACATCTGCACGGCAGTCGGGTGCACCGGGTGACCGAGCCAGACGCCGTGCAGCGCGTCGCGCACCGCTTGTGGCGCCAAGACTGCCCGCACCACGCTCTCGACCGCTCCCACCGCCCCGTCGAGACGGACGGCGGACTCGAGGCGGGTGACGGAGTCGAAAGGCTGCATGCAGGGTTGGTGCCCGCGACGGGTGCGGGAAACCCGATCAGCCCTTGGCCTCCGACCACCGCCGGACGACGGCGACGTCGGCCACGAACCGCACCCCGCTCCCGGCCGCCCAGCGCGCCGCGGTCGCGGCCAGCACACGGTGCAGGGCGTCGACCACCTCGGCAGCATCCGGCTCGGGCACCTGCACCAGCAGCTCGTCGTGCAGGCACAGGACCACCTCGCTTCCCGGCGGCAGACCGGCGCGCACCGAGACGGCCCACATCTTGAACAGCTCGGCGGCAGCGCCCTGCACCACCGCGTTGCGCGCGAAGCGGCCCCGCGCCGCGGCGGCGCCCGGGTCGACCGGCTCGGGCAGCTGCCACATCCGGACGCGTCGCCCGCCGTACGTCCGCAGGTCCGTGCCGGCGGCGCCGGACTCGTGCGCCGCCCGCAAGTAGCCCATCGCGACCGGGTACGCCCGCTCGAGCCCGCGCAGCGCCTCGCCGGCGGCACCGCTGGTCTGGCCGTACATCGCGGCGAGCACGGCGACCTTGGCGACCGGCCGCTCCACCGCCAGCCGCAGCGCGACCGGGGCGTAGAGGTCGTCCTCGGCGGTGGCCCGGGCCAGCGCCGGGTCGCCGGACACCGCCGCGAGGACCCGCGGCTCGACCTGGCCGAGGTCGGCGCGGACCAGGACGTGACCGGGTTCGGCGGCCACCGCGGGACGCAGCTCGGCCGGCATGTTGTGCAGGCCGGCGGAGGCGGTCATCCGGCCGGCGGCCCCGTCGCACCCGGTCCAGACCCCGCGCAGCCGTCCGTCCGGTCCCAGGTCGCGGTCCAGCCAGCCGTAGCCGTACGTCGTGGCGATCCGCTCCGCCTTGCGCCAGTCGAGCAGCGCGGCGACCACCGGGTGCGTGCCGCGGAACGGCTCGAGGCGCCAGGACCGGGTGTCGGGCACGTCGATGCCCACCTTGCCGAGCAGCTCGCGGACCTGCGACGGGTTGCGGAGGTCGACGTCAGCCGCGCCGGTGACCAGGCCGCGGACCGCGTCGTCGCGACGGGCCCGGTGCCCGGCAGCCGCCGCAGCGTCTGCCGGGCGCCCGCCCACCCGGTCGCCGACCAGCTCCTCCGCCGCTGCGCGGTCGACGGGCAGGCCACGCAGGCCGAGCTCGACAGCGAGCAGCTCGGCGGCGGACTCGGACCACGCGGTGAGCACGGCCAGGCCGGGCGTACCGGGCTCCGGGCGGCCGTCCGGCAGCGCGGCGAGCTGGTCCTCGTGCACTGCCTGCACGTCGAGGGCGGCGGCAGCCCAGCGCGCCGCTGCGGCCGGCGTCGGCGGTCCGTCGGCGACCCAGCCGGGCCGGAGATGCCCGTCCGAGCGCACCGGCTCGTCCGGGTCGGTCGGGTCACCGGCGTCCGGCCCGCCGGCCAGCAGGTCCAGCTGGCCGGTGCGCGGTCGCCCGTCGGGGTCCAGCCCGCGGGCGACGGCCCAGACCACGGACGGGTCGCCGGTGGTGCCGCCGTGCAGCAGCCGGTGGCTCGCGGCGACGTCCCAGGTCGACGGCACCCACGGCGCGGGGCCCGGACCGGCACCGCGCAGCAGCGGGGCGGCGTCGCGGGCCGACCACCAGACCAGCCGGGGGCGCAGCTCGGCCACCGCCCGCCGCACGGCGGCCGTGGTGTCGTCCGGCGCCCCGGTGCAGCGCAGCAGCGTCTCGCCGTGAGCCAGCCCTGCGCCGTACGGCGACCTGGACCACGCCAGTCCCAGCGGACGGCCCGGGCCGACGCCGGCAGCGGCGAGCGCCGCGGTCAGCTCGGCGGGGCTGACGTCACGGGGCACCTGGCCATCGTGCCGGTCCTGGGGGACAGCGGCGCTAGGGTCGTGACGAATCGGACACCGACCGGCCGCACGGGGAGCCCACCATGACCGACCTCAGCGCTGATGGCACGCCCGACGACGTGGACCCGCGGGTCGCCGAGCTGGTGATCGCGATCCGCGACCGGTTCGGGCTGCGCGGCATGCGCGGCGCCCGCTGGATGCTCGACCAGGAGATCGCCCTGGCCGAGGAGGCGATCGCCGAGCTGCCGGTCGAGTAGGGCCGCTCACTCCTCCCCACGCCGGAGCCGCTTGGTCTCGCCGCGCCGCTTCTTCGCCGCGATCCGGCGCTCCTGCGCGGCCCGGCTGGGGCGGGTGGCCCGGCGGGCCCGCGGCAGCGGCGCAGTGGCGTCGCGGAGCAGCGCGGCGAGCCGCGCGCGGGCGGCCCGCCGGTTGAGCAGCTGGGACCGGTGCTCGGCCGCGGACACGGTCAGGACGCCGTCGACCAGCCGGTCGGCCAGCGCCGTGAGGGCGCGCTGCCGGAGCACGGGGCCGAGCGCGTCGGTCGTACTGACGTCCAGGGACAGCTCCACCCGGCTGTCGGTGGTGTTGACCGACTGGCCGCCGGGACCGGACGACCGGCTGAACCGCCATCGGAGGTCCCGACCGGGCACGACGAGCGCACCGCGCACCGGCAGGTCCTCGCTCATGCGGTTCATCCTCCCGGTCGTGCGTCGCTGTGGCGAAAAGATCAAGAGCGCCACGAGGGGAGAGCGCCCCGGTGGGCCGGGCCACGTGGCCACGGACCCGCCGTCGTCCTGCATCCTGGGACGGCCGAGTCGATCATGCGTCGAGTGGTGGGTTGCGTGTCTCCGAACAGGGAGAAAGCAGACATTTGACCGCCGGAACCCACCAGTCGACGACTGCGGGGACATGCGGACGGCGAGCGTTCCTGTCTCTTCCCAGGCCGCTCTTGATCTTCAGGCAGGCGCACTGGTCGCTGCGAGTGACTGTCGCGCGACCGGGTTGCTCCACCTGGGTGATCGCTCGTTTGCAGGATCGTTATCTTCCCCCGTACCCTGTGCCGACCGCGCGCCGCGCGGTCATCCCGACGGCCCGCCGAGTCCTGCCCGGCCGCACGGGAGTCTGCTTGAGACGCAGCGGGCAGGAGTGGGGGACCCACCTTCGGGCCCCGGGACCGTCAGGTCGCGGAGTCCTCGGGGTGAAGCCGTGGCGACACGGCCGGGCAACTCTCTCGCCCGAACCCGACAGCTCACCTCGCAGGCGGCGAGAGGGAACGACCTATGGCGCAGCAGCGCACCCGGTCGTCCGCGCCTGCGCGCGGTCGGCACCGCAAGCCCAACCACCACGCCCGCAACCTCGGCATCGCGACGGCTCCGCTGGTCGCGGCCCTGCCGATGATCGCCGCCAGCGCGACGCCGTCCGTGGCGGCCACCAGCGCCTGGGACCGCCTCGCCGGCTGCGAGAGCGGCGGCAACTGGGGCATCAACACCGGCAACGGCTACTACGGCGGTCTGCAGTTCGCCGACGGGACCTGGGACGGCAACGGTGGCGGGAAGTACGCCTCCCGCGCCGACCTGGCCAGCCGCGGCGAGCAGATCATCATCGCCGCCAAGGTCCTCGACGGCAGCGGCTGGTCGCCGTGGCCCGCCTGCAGCAGCCGCCTCGGTCTCGGTGCCGACGAGCGTCGCGAGGCGCTCGCGACGGCGGCCGACATCAAGGCCCGGCTCGGCGGCGACCCGGCCGGCAGCCAGGACAACGGTGACGCCACCACGTCCAGCGACGGCACCTCGGCGGACAAGGCCTCCGCCGACAAGGCCTCGGCGGACAAGACCTCCGCGGACAAGACCTCCGCCGAGCAGCGCGCGTCGGACAACCGCGGCGTGCAGACCGAGCGGGCGACCCGCGGCAAGCACCGCAAGGCACCGACCGCCGGCGGCATCTACGTCGTGCGCAGCGGTGACACGCTGTCCGGCATCGCGGGCAAGCGCGACGTCCCCGGCGGCTGGCAGAACCTCTACCGCATGAACAAGCAGACGATCGGTTCGAACCCGGGCTTGATCCACCCCGGTCAGCGCCTGCACCTCGCCTGACCGACGCGGACCCCTCCGCGAGCCCCGCCCCCGTTCCGGGGGCGGGGCTTCGTGCGTGCGGGGGCGCCGCACGCACGAACCTCAGTCGACGCGGAAGCCGGTGAGGCCCTCGGGCTCCTCGTCCGTGACCACGACGTCGTCGACGCGGGACTGGGGCGTTCCCCGGTGCAGCCAGTCGACCAGGGCAGAGACGTCGGCCGGCGGGCCCTCGGCAACGACCTCGACCGTGCCGTCCGGCAGGTTGCGTGCCGAGCCGGCGAGTCCGCGTCCGGCGGCCTCGCGCCGGGCGCCGTCCCGGAAGAAGACGCCCTGGACCTGTCCGATCACGACCGCCCGTCGGCGTACGACGTCCACGGGGCCATCCTGCCCGGCCGTGTTCCCAGGCGTCAGGGGGAGTCGAAGCAGCGGCCCTGGCCGAGCAGCTCCAGCCCGCGCAGGTCGCCGGCGTGGTACCTCGCCAGCGGGTAGCTGTTGGTGTCGTACATGACCTGGAACGGGTCGGTGACGTGACCGAGGCCGACGAGGTGGCCGAGCTCGTGCAGCAGGACGGCGCGCGCCTTGGCGCCGTCGCCCGTGGACAGCTGCTGGGCGATCAGCGGCGCATTGAAGACCGCCGTGCCGCTCACGAACCGGCGGTCCGCGCCGGAACCGTAGCTGTCCGGGCCGGCGCGGCCGAGGATCTGGTCGGAGAGCATCGCCGTCTCGGCCGGCGACGACCAGGTGACGAGGACCGGCGCCCAGCGGTCGCCGTAGCGTGCCTTCTGGAACGCACCTCGGTCGGCGACGGGTGGTTCCGACGTGCTGCCGTCGTCGACGAAGCGAAGCCCCGAGGCGGCACTCAGCTCACCGAGCACCGACAGGAGCAGCGATCGGCCGCCCGGAGGCTCGCCGTCGGGACGGACGACGACGTGGATCGGCCGGCACGGGTCCCATGCGACGGGGGAGCCGTCCGGGTGCACGGCGAGGAAGGCGTAGCCGCCGACGCCCGAGGGCGCGAGGTCGGGTCGGCCGATCGGCTGCGGCGAGAGGTCGTCGGCCGGTCGCGAGGGCACGTCGACGCCCGGCCGGCTGCCCGGCGCGGCCGCTGCGGCCCGCAGCGTCGCGCAGCCGCTGAGACTGCCGGCCAGGGCGGTCGCCAGCAGCCCGGCCGTGAGCAGTGCATGAGTGCGGCTGCGGCGGTGGATCACCTACCCGTCATCGGCAGGTCCGGACGGGAACCGGAGGGTCCCGTCGTCGGCTCCGGTATTCTCGCGGAGAACCCCGCCGGGTTGGTGGAACAGGCAGACACGGCGTCCTCAAAAGACGTTGCCCGATGGGCGTGTGGGTTCAAGTCCCACACCCGGCACCTTGTGTCCCGGCTGTGCGCCGTCCTGGCGCCATCATGCCGCCGATGCGTCCAGCCGAGACGGTCGAGAGTGCGCTGCGCGCCTCCGACGCGGGGATGCGGGACACGGACAATGCGACGCTGCACGGAGTCAGCGCGAGAACCATCCGCCGATGGCGTTCGCACTACCAGCGCCAAGGCCTACCCCGCGGACGGGCGCACACATCGGTGCCATGCCCTCGATGTCACGACGTCGAGCTCGACGGCGCGGCGTATACCGAGATCCTGGGCTGGCATCTCGGTATACGACACATCAGCCGTGGTCGTCGGGGTGTGTACAACCTGCACGTCGTGAACGACCGCAGGTACGTCAAGGACAACGCACGACTCAAGGTCGTCCTGGCCCGCGTGAAACCCGGTGGCCGACCGCACACCAGACTAGTTCCGGGCGCTCAGACCACGACTGTGTCGTGGAAGCACTGGCCCTGCTTGATCCCGCAGCTCGGCCCCGGGCGGAAGCACGAGCGCCCCATCGTCCTCGAGGGTTGGCAACGCGCGCTCGTCGAAGCACATACCGGGCCGTTTCTCCGCGGTCTGTTCCACTCCGACGGGTGTCGCGCCAGGCACTGGACTCGAAGGGTCGTTGCCGGGGCGATGAAGCGCTACCCGCGTTGGCAGTTCACGAACAACTCGGACGACATCCGCGAGCTGTGCTCGTGGGCGCTGGACCTGGCGGGGATCCCGTGGCGCAGGTCCAACCGGAAAACGATCAGTGTCTCCACTCGGGCGGGCGTGGCTCGCCTGGACGAGCTGATCGGCCTCAAGGCCTAGCCGTGCCGGGGTTCGGGCGAGGGCCACGCCTGCGGCAGCCGAGGCCTGCCGTACGGGGGTCCCGGCTACCCTCCTGGCGTGGCCGAGACCTCGGATGTGGCGCGGCGGACGGCACCCCGCGTGGTGATCGCCGAGGACGAGGCGCTCATCCGTCTGGACCTCCGGGAGATGCTCGAGGAGGAGGGCTACGAGGTGGTCGCCGAGGCCGCTGACGGCGAGCAGGCGGTCGCACTCGTCACCGAGCACCGTCCCGACCTGGCCGTCCTCGACGTGAAGATGCCGGTGCTCGACGGCATCTCGGCCGCCGAGCAGATCGCCGCGGCCCGGATCGCCCCGGTCGTGATGCTCACGGCGTTCTCGCAGCGCGAGCTGGTCGAGCGGGCCCGGGCCGCCGGCGCCATGGCGTACCTGGTCAAGCCGTTCAGCAAGGCCGACCTCGTCCCCGCCGTCGAGATGGCGATGGCCCGCTACGACGAGCTGACGACCCTGGAGTCCGAGGTGACCGACCTGCGCGAGCGGCTGGAGACCCGCAGGCTCGTCGACCGCGCCAAGGGCTGGCTGATGGATCGGCACGGCCTCGACGAGGCGGCGGCCTATCGCTGGGTGCAGCGGACCTCGATGGACCGCCGCATGAGCATGCGCCAGGTGGCCGAGATGGTGCTGCGCGAGGGCGACGGGTCGCCGGCCGACCGCTGACCGGGGTGCGGCCGGGGTGGGGCGGCGAGCCGTTCGCCCGTGTGTCAGTTTCCTGCACGGTGGTGGAGCGAAGGTCACGACTTGGCAACGACGAGTCGTCACATGAGCCCGAACCCCCACCCTCCCCTCCCCCTGACCGGTAGGTTCCCCAGCGTCAGGCGCGAGCCTGTGCGGTCCGCCCCTGGTCCGCGACCCTTCTCAAGGAGCTGGTTCATGATTCGCCCCACCCCCCTCTGGCGGTCGGTTGCGGTCCTCGGTGTCGCCGGTCTCCTGCTCACCGCGTGCGGTGGCAGCAGCGACACGGCCTCGACGTCGGACAAGACCCCCGAAGCCTCCGACTCCGGCTCCGCCGCCAAGGGCGACGGCACGCTGAAGCTCGGCACGCTGCTCCCGCAGACCGGCTCGCTCGCCTTCCTCGGCCCACCCGAGATCGCCGGCGTGAAGCTGGCGGTCCAGGACATCAACGCTGCTGGCGGCGTCAACGGCAAGCAGGTCGAGCAGGTCGACTCGGACTCGGGCGACACCTCGACGGACACGGCCTCCCAGTCGGTCGACCGTCTCCTCTCCAACAACGTCGACGCCATCATCGGCGCCGCCTCGTCCAGCGTGTCGCTGTCGGTGATCGACAAGATCACCGGTGACGGAGTCGCTGCAGATCTCGCCGGCGAACACCTCGGACGAGCTCACCGACTACGCCGACAAGGGCCTGTACTTCCGCACCGCCCCGCCGGACGTCCTGCAGGGCCGGGTGCTCGGTGACCTGATCGCGTCGGACGGCAACGGCACCGTGGGCATCCTGGCTCTTCAGGACGCCTACGGCACCGGCCTCGCGGACAACCTGACCAAGACGTTCGAGTCGAGCGGTGGCCAGGTCGTGGAGAAGGTCATCTACGACCCCAAGGCGGCGTCGTTCGCCACCGAGGTCGGCAAGATCAAGGCCGCCGACCCCGAGGCCATCGCGGTCATCGCGTTCGACGAGACCAAGAAGCTCATCCCCGAGATGGTCAAGCAGGGCATCGGGCCGGACAAGAAGAAGGTGTACTTCGTCGACGGCAACGTCGGCGCGGACTACTCCAAGGACTTCCCGAAGGGCACCCTCACGGGTGTCAAGGGCACCAACCCGGGCGTCGTCGCCAGCGACGACTTCAAGGCCCGGCTTGCCACGGTGGACGCCAACCTGGACGCCTTCACCTACGGTCCGGAGTCGTACGACGCAGCCATCGTCGTCGCTCTCGCGGCGCAGGCCGCCGGTGACGACTCGGGCGAGGCGATCGCCAGCAAGATGCAAGAGGTCAGCTCGGGCGGCACGAAGTGCACGTCGTTCAAGGAGTGCGTGGCCCTGCTGGAGAAGGACGAGGACATCGACTTCGACGGCGTCAGCGGCCCGATCGACTTCAACGACAAGGGTGACCCCAGCAAGGCGACCGTGAGCATCTACCAGTTCGACGACACGAACATCGCCAAGTTCGTCGAGGGCAAGGAAGGCGAGATCTGACGCTCGCGTCAGCTCTAGCCGTCAGCACCTGACGGAGCAGCACGACAGAGGGGCCCGGCCGATCACGGCCGGGCCCCTCTGCTGTACACCAAGGAGTGATCGTTTGCGACCTCGAGCCCGCACGCCGTCGTCACTCCGGCGTGTCCCGTGACCCAGGTCGCAACACGACGGTCGAGGAGCCGCGCGCGCGGTGGAGCTATGGCGCCGGCGCCACGAGGCCGGCCGGCGGCTGGTCAGGCCTTGGCGAGGGTGCCGAGGTAGAGCTCGATGACCTTGGGGTCGTTGGCGAGGTCCTTGCCGGACGCCGGTGTAGGCGTTGCGGCCCTGGTCGAGGACGTAGCCGCGGTCGCAGATCTGCAGGCAGCGACGGGCGTTCTGCTCGACCATGATCACCGAGACGCCGGCCCGGTTGATCTGCCGGGTGCGGACGAACACCTCGTCCTGCAGGGCGGGGGACAGCCCGGCCGACGGTTCGTCGAGCAGCAGGACCGACGGCTCCATCATGAGCGCGCGGCCCATGGCCACCATCTGGCGCTCACCGCCGGACAGAGAGCCGGCGCGCTGTGCCCGGCGGTCGCCGAGCGCGGGGAAGAGACCGGTCACGAACTCGAAGCTCTGCTTGAACTTCTTCGGCGACTGGTACACCCCCATCTGGAGGTTCTCCTCGATGGTCAGGCTCGGGAAGACGTTGTTGGTCTGCGGGACGAAGCCGACGCCCTGGGACACCAGCTTGTTGGCCTTGTAGCCCGTGATGTTCTCGCCGCGCAGGGTGATCGAGCCGGTGCTCACCTTGATGAGGCCGAAGATCGCCTTGAGCAGCGTGGACTTGCCGGCGCCGTTGGGCCCGATGATCCCGACGAGCTCGCCGTCGTTCACGTAGAGGTCGCAGCCGTTGAGGATGTTGACGCCGGGGACGTAGCCCGCGACGACCTCGTCGGCGCGCAGCAGCGCGTCCTTGGCGGCGGACTCGTGCGCGCCGCGGTTCTCCCGCGAGATCGTGTGGTCCGCACGGGCGTCGGCGCCGCCCTCGGACGCCTTCACGCCGGCGTCCTGCTCGGCGCCGGCGGGCGTGCCCGGCTGGTCGGCGGGCTGCTCGGCCACCGTCTCGTCGGCTCGCTCGCCGGCGGTGTCACCGGTGGGGCGCTCGTCGCTCACGGCTGCTCCTCGTTCTCGGCGCGCTCCCGCTCGAGCGCCTCCTCGGCCTCGGCGAGCACCTTCTGCTCCTCCTCCTCGGTGAGGGGGGCGTCGTGGTGCGAGCCGAGGTAGGCGTCGATGACCCGCTGGTCGCCCATGACGGCGTCCGGCGGACCCTCGGCGATCACCTTGCCCTGGGCCATGACGATCACCCAGTCCGAGATGTCGCGGACCATGTCCATGTCGTGCTCGACGAAGAGCACCGTCATGCCGTCCTCGCGCAGGTCCTTCACGTGGCCGAGCAGCGACTGGGTCAGCGCCGGGTTCACGCCGGCCATCGGCTCGTCGAGCATGACCATCTCGGGGTTGACCATCAGCGCCCGGGCCATCTCGAGCAGCTTGCGCTGCCCGCCCGAGAGGCTGCCGGCGAAGTCCTCGCGCTTCCTGTCCAGCTTGAAGCGGGCGAGCAGGTCGTCGGCGCGCGACGTGATCTCCCGCTCCTGAGAGCCCCAGACCGCCTGGAACAGGGCGGCGAAGACGTTCTCACCCTTCTGACCGGTGGCCCCCAGCCGCATGTTCTCGATGACGGTGAGCTTGGACAGCGCCTTGGTCAGCTGGAAGGTGCGCACCATGCCCAGCCGCGCCACCTTGTGCGCCGCGACGCCCTTGAGCGACCGACCGCCGAACGACCAGCTGCCCTCGTTCGGCTGGTCGAAGCCCGTGAGCAGGTTGAAGAACGTCGTCTTGCCCGCACCGTTGGGGCCGATCAGGGCCGTGATGGCGCCGCGCTGGATCTCGACGTGGTCCACGGAGACCGCGGTCAGGCCGCCGAACTGGCGGACGATGTTGTCCGCGACCAGGATCGGGTCCGGCTTGGGAGCGCCGGGCTCGTGCGCCACGTCGGCCAGCGCGACCGCGGCGGCGTCCCGGCGCTCGCGGCGGGAGCCCGCCTCCGCCCTCGTCGTCATCTCGTCATCGGGCATCGAGCGCGATCTCCCTCCGGTCACCGAAGATCCCCTGCGGTCGGAAGATCATGAGAAGCATGAGCAGCAGGCCGACGAGCATGAAGCGGAACTGACCCACCTGGGTGGTGCTGATGATCGAGTTCGAGACGTACCCCGCGTCGATGGCCTCGTTGAGGATGTTGTCGGTGAGCGAGAGGACCACCCAGAAGATCGCCGCACCCACGACCGGTGCCCCGACCCGCGCGGCGCCCCCGAGGATCAGCACGGTGTAGGCGAAGAACGTGGTGTCGGTGCCGAAGATGTCGGGTTGGATCGAGTTCTGGCCGAGCCCGTAGATGAAGCCGCCGAGGCAGCCGAGCACGCCGCCGATGATGAGGCTCTGCATCTTGTAGGCGTAGACGTTCTTGCCGAGGCTGCGGACGGCGTCCTCGTCCTCGCGGATCGCCTTCAGCACGCGGCCCCACGGGCTGCGCATCAGCAGGTACACGATCAGGCAGGACAGTGCGACCAGCACCCACCCGACGGTGAGCACCCACATCTGGCGCTCGTTGAAGCCGAACTTGCCGATGTCGTACTGACGCACCGGGTAGGGGTTGAGCGCATAGAAGTCGCCGGAGAACGACTGCCGGCCGTCGGAACCGCCGAACGTCTCCTCGAAGGTCACCGACCGCACGACTAGCCGGATGATCTCGGCGGAGGCGATCGTCACGATCGCCAGGTAGTCGGCGCGCAGCCGCAGGGTCGGGATGCCCAGGAGAAGCGCCAGCAGCACGGCGGCGACCAGGCCGATGACGATCCCCAGCCAGAGCGACAGGTCGAACGACTGCACCGTGACGGCCATGCCGTACGCGGCCACGGCGAGGAAGCCGGACTGCCCGAAGTTCAGCAGGCCGGTGTAGCCGAAGTGCACGTTGAGGCCGATCGCTGCGAGTGCGAACACCACGGTCTGCACGCCGACGGACGCCTCGAGGGCGTTGATGATGATCCGGGTCCAGTCCACGTCGAGCGCTCCGTTCCTCAGCCGACCCGCTGCGCGCGGCCCAGGATGCCCTGCGGCCGGACCAGGAGGATGACGATCAAGATGCCGAGGGCGCCGACGTTCTTCAGCTCGACCGGGATCCACAGCGTGGACACCGAGATGAAGAGACCGACGACGATGCTGCCGACCACGGCGCCGTACGCCGTGCCCAGCCCGCCGAGGGTGACCGCGGCGAAGATGAGCAGCAGGATCTGGAAGCCCATCTGGAAGTTGATGCCCTGGGCGAGACCGAGCAGGATGCCGGCCAGCCCGGCCAGCATCGCGCCGGCGATCCAGACCACCCGGATCACGCCGTCGACGTCGATGCCGGATGCCGAAGCCAGTGCCGGGTTGTCGGCGACGGCGCGTGTCGCCTTGCCGATCCGGGTGCGCTGCAGGGCGATGATCGCGGCGAGAAGGAAGATGACCGCGACCGCCATCGAGAGGTAGTCACGGGCGGCCAGGTCGATCGGGCCGAGGCTGATGCCCTTCTGCCCCTGGTAGTCCGGGTAGGCGCGGGTGTTGCCGGTGAACTTGTAGAGGAAGAAGTACCGCAGGAAGATGCCCAGCCCGATGGAGACGATCATGGCGGCGATCAGGCCGGTCCCGCGTCGCCGCAGGGGTCCCCAGAGCCAGGCGTCGTTGGCCCAGCCGATGAGCCCGCAGAGGACGAGGGCGATCAACGCGGCGGGGAAGAACTGCAGCACCGCCGAAGTCGGGCAGGAACGGCACGTTGCCGGTGCTGACCCACCAGGTCATCATCGCGCCGATCGTCACCAGCTCGCCGTGGGCGAAGTTGGTCAGGCCCGTCGTGCCGAAGATCAGCGACAGGCCGACGGCGGCAAGCGCGATGATGAGGCCGAACCGCAGGCCCTCCGCGGTCAGCTGGGCCGCCTGGCTCCACTTGCCCTGGACCTGTCGTGCGCTCTTGCCGAGCGGGAAGAGCACCGGCTTGTCCTGGCCGAGGAGCACCGGCACCTTGAGCGACTTCTTGCTGGCGTCGGTGAGGTTGACGCCCTTGGGCAGCGTCTTCTCGTCGAGGCTCACCGTGTAGGTCCCCTTGCCCGGGATCTCGACCGTCCACCGGCCGGTCTTGTCGCTCGTGGCGGTCTCCGCGAACCCGCTCGGGCCCTTCACGTCGATCTTGACGCCCTCGTAGGCGACCCGCTCGCCCTTCTTCAGCTGGAACAGGAAGCCGAAGATGGACTCGCCCTCCGCATTGGCCGGTCCGGCCCCCATGCCGAGGACGGCGACCAGGGCGGCGAGCAGAGCGGCGAGGAACAGCGCGACTCTCGTGCGCACCAGGCCGTGTCTCATGACTCGCTCTCGACCAGGAAGCGGTTCGTGGCGCCCGATCCGGCTAGGCGGAGGAGCCCCGCGTAGCGGTGTTCTACGCGGGGGGAACGACAACGACGCCGGGCGGGATGCCACGATCCGCGAGCCGGGATGGGGTCATGAGACACGGCCAGGCACCTCCGGGTCGGGGACGAGCGGTCGGCTCACCGGTGGCCGGGAGCATAGTGCCCGGCGCGGCTGCCCAGGGGCAGGAACCCGGTGATCATCGCGCACCCGTCATCGGGAGGCGCCGCGACCCCGACGGCGCCGACGACGACCGGACGAACGAGGGTGAGCGTGACCCGACCGGAACCGTCCGTGACAGCGCGGCGCCCTCCGACCTCGTCGCCGTCACCCGTCGGGAGCATTCTCGATCTTTCTTCGCTGATCATCTCGCGGCGGCGGTCCGGGGGGCGTAGTCTCCGGCGCGGCTGTGCGGGGCAGCACGGGGACCAGGCCAGGAATGCCCAGGGGCGCACCATGTGCGCGCCCCGCGAGCCGGTGGAGGTGCGGTGTCCAGACCCGCAGTCGTGGTCCGCGAGGCGACCGCCGACGACACGCCCGCGCTGCTGGCCATGTGGTCGGAGCTGCGCGACATGGGCGGCCGCATCGAGCGCCTGATGCCCGGGCCGGACGCCGAGGTGCTGCGGGAACGACTGGCGTGGGTCGCGACCGAACCCTCGTCGCGCGCGCTGGTCGCGGTCGTCGACGACGAGGTCGCCGGCATGACACTGCTCACCGAGTCGCCGTACGCCCCGCTGTTCGAGCAGCGCGCGGTGCACGCCCACTACCTGCACGTCCGGGACGGGTTCCGTCGCCGAGGTGTCGGCAAGGCCCTGCTCGCGGCCGCGGTGGCCTTCGCCGAGGAGGTCGGCGCCGAACACGTGATGACCAGCGTCCTGCCGCAGATGCGCGAGACGCAGAGGTTCTACGCCCGGCTGGGGTTCAGCCCCGTCGTCGTCCGGCGGTCGGCACCGGTCAGCGTGCTCCGTCGCCGGCTCGCGCCGTCGGGTTCCACGTCGGTGACGGACAACCTGCTGGCCCGGCGTCGTTCGCTGCGCCGGGTGCGGGCCGCCGTCGTCGCCCGCGTCGGCGACTGAGGTACGGCGGGCTCAGCCGCCCGGCGGGACGTCGCGGAGCAGGCAGGTGATGCGCGACGTGCACACCGGTCTGCCGGCCTCGTCGACGATCTCGACCTGCCAGGACGCCACCGTCGATCCGAGGTGCAGAGGCCGCGCGGTGCCGGTGACGACTCCGCTGCGTGCCGCGCGGTGGTGGGTGGCGTTGATGTCGATGCCGACCGCGATCCGCTGCGCTCCGGCGTGCAGCACCGACCCGAACGAGCCCAGCGACTCCGCGAGCACCACCGACGCCCCGCCGTGCAGCAGCCCGTACGGCTGCGTGTTGCCCGCGACCGGCATGGTGGCGACCAGCCGCTCGGTCCCGACCTCGGTGAACACGATGCCCATCCGTTCCATGAGGGTGCCCCTGGCCATCGTGTTGGCCCGGTCGACAGGGCTCGGACCGTCAGTGCTCGTCATGCCCGGATCGTAGGCACCGGGGCCCCGATCGCTGTCGGGGCGCCCGACTAGGGTCGAGGCCGTGGCAGCGAAGACCGGCAGCACCGACACCGCCCGGGCGACGGATCGGCTCCTGCTCCTCGACGGGCACTCGCTCGCCTACCGCGCGTTCTACGCACTCCCCGTCGAGAACTTCTCGACCACGACCGGCCAGCCGACCAACGCGGTCTACGGCTTCACGTCGATGCTCATCAACCTGCTGCGCGACGAGGACCCGACCCACGTGGCGGTGGCGTTCGACGTGTCGCGGCAGACGTTCCGCTCCGAGCTCTTCTCGGAGTACAAGGCGAACCGCACCACCAGCCCCGCCGACTTCAAGGGACAGGTCGACCTCGTCAAGGAGGTCCTCGCCGCGCTGCGGATCCCGACGCTGGAGGCGGAGGGCTACGAGGCCGACGACGTCATCGCGACCGTGACGACCAGGGCGGAGCGGGAGGGCTTCGACGTCCTCATCTGCACCGGCGACCGCGACGCGCTACAGCTGGTCACCGACCACGTCACGGTCCTGTACCCCCGCAAGGGCGTCTCCGACATGTGGCGGTTCACGCCGGACCACGTCCAGGAGAAGTACGGCCTGACGCCGGCGCAGTACCCCGACTTCGCGGCGCTGCGCGGCGACCCCAGCGACAACCTGCCCAA
This sequence comes from uncultured Actinomycetota bacterium, assembly GCA_963746175.1. GTDB lineage: Bacteria > Actinomycetota > Actinomycetes > JACCUZ01 > JACCUZ01 > CAVVAH01. The sequence goes on from CAVVAH010000001.1 coordinate 144,567, forward strand.
CATCCCCAGCGTCGGGGAGAAGACCGCGACCAAGTGGATCGTGGAGTTCGGCGACCTCGACGCGCTGGTGGCCAGGGTCGACGAGGTCAAGGGCAAGGCGGGCGACGCCCTCCGCGCACACCTCGCGCAGGTGGTCCAGAACCGTCAGCTCACCGAGCTCGTGCGGGAGGTCCCGATCGAGGTCATGCCCGGTGACCTCGTGCGCACCAACTGGGAGCGCGACGAGGTGCACCAGGTCTTCGACGCCCTGGAGTTCCGGGTGCTGCGGGACCGGCTCTACCAGACCGTCGAGGCCGCGACGCCCGAGGCGGACGAGGGCTTCGAGGTGACGTTCACCGTCCTCGGCGACGGCCAGGTGGCGCCGTGGCTCGACGCGCACGCGCGGTCCGGCGGTCGCACCGGCGTGCACATGTCGGGCTACTGGGGATCCGGCACCGGCGACGTCACCGGGGTCGCGCTGGCGACCGACGACGGCGAAGGTGCCTGGTTCGCCACCGAGACCCTGGACGAGAAGGACGAGCAGGAGGTCGCCGCCTGGCTCGCCGACGAGTCTGCGGCGAAGGCGCTGCACGACGCGAAGGGTCCGTCCCTGGCCTTCGCCGCGCGCGGCTGGCAGCTGGCCGGCGTCACGAGCGACACGGCGTTGTCGGCGTACCTCGCGATGCCCGACCAGCGCAGCTACGACCTGGCCGACCTGGCGCTGCGCTACCTCCGGCGCGAGCTGCGCGCCGAGGGCGACGACCACGGGCAGCTCGCGTTCGGCCTCGACGGCGGCGAGGACACCACGGCCGCGGAGTCCGACGTGCTCCGGGCGCGCGCCGTGCTCGAGCTCGCCGACGCGCTGGACACCGAGCTCGAGGCCAAGGCCGCGACACCGTTGCTGCGCGACGTCGAGCTGCCGCTCATCGGCGTCCTCGCCGCGATGGAGCGCGCCGGCATCGCCGTCGACACCGAGCACCTGAGCTCGCTCGAGTCGCAGTTCGCGGGGACGGTCAAGGAAGCGGCCGACGAGGCCTACGCCGTCATCGGCAAGGAGATCAACCTCGGGTCGCCGAAGCAGCTCCAGGTGCTGCTCTTCGACGAGCTCGGCATGCCGAAGACCAAGCGCACCAAGACCGGGTACACCACGGACGCCGACGCGCTGCAGGCCCTCTACGTGCAGACCGAGCATCCGTTCCTCGCCGCGATCCTGCGGCACCGCGACGCGACCCGGCTCAAGGTCACCGTCGACGGGCTGCTCAAGACGGTCCGCGACGACGGTCGCATCCACACGACGTTCAACCAGATGATCGCCGCCACCGGGCGGCTGTCCTCGACGGACCCGAACCTGCAGAACATCCCGATCCGCACCGAGGAGGGCCGCCGCATCAGGCTGGCGTTCGTCGTCGGCGACAGCTACGAGTCGCTGCTCACCGCCGACTACAGCCAGGTCGAGATGCGGATCATGGCGCACCTCTCCGAGGACGCCGGGCTCATCGAGGCGTTCCACTCCGGCGAGGACCTGCACGCGTTCACCGCCTCGCGCGTCTTCGGCGTCGAGCCCGGCGACGTCACCCTCGAGCAGCGCGCCAAGATCAAGGCCATGTCCTACGGCCTGGCGTACGGGCTCTCGGCGTTCGGGCTGTCGCGGCAGCTGAGCATCGGCACCGACGAGGCCAAGGGCCTGATGGACGAGTACTTCCTGCGCTTCGGAGGCGTCCGCGCCTACCTCAAGGACGTCGTCGACGAGGCGCGGCGCACCGGCTTCACCGAGACCGTCATGGGCCGCCGCCGCTACCTGCCCGACCTCACCAGCGACAACCGGCAGCGGCGCGAGATGGCCGAGCGGATGGCGCTCAACGCGCCGATCCAGGGATCCGCCGCCGACCTGGTCAAGGTGGCGATGCTCAACGTCGACCGGGCGCTGACGGCAGAGGGGCTCGCCAGCCGGGTGCTGCTCCAGGTCCACGACGAGCTGGTGCTCGAGGTGGCGCCGGGGGAGCGGACAGCACTCGAGGCCCTGGTCCGGCGCGAGATGGCGGCGGCCTTCGAGCTCGCCGTCCCCCTGGACGTGTCGGTCGGCGTCGGCCGGACCTGGCACGACGCCAGCCACTGACCGACGCCCGGCCGGCGACGGCCGTGGTGGACGCAGGGTGAACGCGCGACGACGGTGCGAATCGGTATCAACCCCCGGCTTCCGGGGCCCCGCTCCCCGACGTACGGTCGGACGAGGGCGGTCCGACGGGGTCGACGGGGAAGGCGAGTTCCGACGATGCGAGCAGGCTGGCAACGGCGCTGGCTCGGGCTGCCCGCGGCAGCCCTGGTCGCCGGCCTTCCCGTGCTGCTCACGGGGATGCTGGTCGCGCCCTCGCCGGCCCTGCTCGTCGGTCCCGACCCCGACGCGGTGCGGACTGCCCTGACCGACGACCCGCCGACCCCGGTGACGGGCGCCGGCGACCTCCTCGACGGGGCGCACCCGGTGACAGACCCCGGCACGCAGGTGCTGGACGCCGCCCTCGACAGCACGGCGCGCGACGACCGCAACCGTGGGGTGCCGGTCCGCGTCTCCGGTACGGCGCTGCCGGCCCGGGTGCTGCTCGCCTACCGCAACGCCGCGGCCGCCCTCCGCCAGAGCGACCCCGGCTGCCACCTCTCGTGGAGCCTGGTCGCCGGCATCGGCAAGGTGGAGTCCGGACACGCGTTCGGCGGCGCCGTCGACCGGAAGGGCCGCACGGTGGGCCGGATCCTCGGTCCGGTGCTCGACGGCGCCGGCGACTTCGCGGCGATCCCCGACACCGACGGCGGGCGCTGGGACGGTGACACCACGTGGGACCGCGCCGTCGGGCCGATGCAGTTCATCCCCTCGTCCTGGGCGGTGTGGGGCCGTGACGGCGACGGCAACGGGAGCACCGACCCGTCGGACGTCGACGACGCCGCCCTCGCGACCGCGTCCTACCTCTGCGCCGGCGAGCGCGACCTGACCGACGAGCAGGACCGCCGCAGCGCCGTGTTCAGCTACAACCACTCGTGGGACTACGTCGACCTGGTGCTCGCGTGGGCCGACGCCTACGCGACCGGGTCGGCCACGACCGGCACGCTGGCCGGTCCTGGCGGCCGGGACGCCGGCGCCGACGACGGGGCCACCGACGCGCTGGGCCCGCCCATCGGTGCCCTTCCCCAGCCGAGCGGCCCGGCGCCCTCGGCCACGCCCGAGGTCGGCGTCGAGCCGCCCGCCTCGGCGGCGCCGACCTTCGAGCCGGCGCCGGCACCAGGACCGGCACGGACGTCGGACACCCCGACGCCTGAGCCGACCTCGCCGCGGCCATCTGCTCCCCCCCCACCCCCACCCCGGACCCGACGGTCACGACCGCGCCTCCGGACTGCCCGACGCCGACCCCGACCGGGACCGCGACGTCCGACCCGAGCGGCAGCCCGACCACCCCGACGTCGACCCCCACGCCGACGCCGACGGACAGCGCCACCAGCGACCCGTCCGGCACCCCGAGCGCGACGCCGACCGACTGCCCCACGGTCCCGCTGCCCTGACGGCCCCTCGGGGATCGGTTTGCCCCGATTCTTCCCTGAAAACTGGACGCGGGCGGTGCTTCACCTGGTAGAAACACGCTCGACCCCTGCTGCTACCCACCGGTAACTGCGTCGTCGGGTCCTGGCCCGCCGACCGGCGTGCCGGACTGCCGCCCTGTCTGGAGACCCATGTCCCGACGTCTGCGCGCCTGCGCCGTGGTCCTCGCCGCCGCTCTCCTCCCGCTCCCCTCGGTGCTGCAGGCGCTGCCGGCGCAGGCTGCGGAGCCCCTGCACGCGACCGGCACCACGGCCAACGGCAGCTGGGTGCTGGACGCGCCGGCCGGGTTCAACGGCACCGTCCTCGTCTGGTCGCACGGCTACACGTTCACGCCGGTCGAGGGCAGCAACGCGCCGAGCGCAGCGGTACGCGACGCGCTGCTGGGTCAGGGGTTCGCGCTCATCGGGTCGTCGTACGCCGGCGGGGGCGCCGGGTGGGCGACGAAGCAGGGTGTCGCCGCCGGCATCGAGGCCGTCGACATCGCCAAGGCGCGGCTCGGAGCGGGAGCGGTCAAGCGGGTCTACGCCTGGGGCAACAGCCTGGGCGGCCTGATCACCCAGACCCTGGCCGAGCAGGACCCGGGACTCGTCGACGGTGTTGCGCCGCTCTGCGGCGTGCTGGCCGGGACGAACAAGAACCTCGACCTGGCGCTCGACGTCGCCGTCGCCGTCAAGACGTTCTTCTACCCGAAGCTGAAGCTCACCGGGTATGCGAGCGCCGCCGAGGCCCAGGAGAACGTCGACGCCGCCATGAAGGTCATCCTCGGCCGGCTCGGCGACGCGTCGAAGCAGCCCGGCACGGCCGCCCGGCTGCTCGGCATCACCGCGCTGACCGACGCGTCGGCCCGGACCAAGGACTTCTCCGGCTCGAGCCTCACCTCGTCGGTCTCGGCCGCCGTCGAGACGCTGCAGACCGCCCTGACGTACGGCACCGTGGGCCGCTACGACATCGAGCAGCGGGTCGGGGGCAACCCCTCCAGCAACATCGGCGTCGACTACCGCCACCGCGTGACCGACGCCTCCGTCGCGCGGTTCACGAGCTTCGGCTTCTCGGCCGGCCTGCTCAGGGCGTACGCGCAGACCGTGCAGACCTACGGCCAGCGGATCGCTCCGTCGAAGCCGGCGCGCAAGGCGGCCTATGCGCTCGGCAACCCGCTGGGCACGCTGTCGGACCCGACGGTGACGCTGCACACGCAGTACGACCCGCTGGTGATCCTGCAGAACGAGGCCGTCTTCCAGGACCGGGTGGCCAAGGCCGGGGCGTCGGCCCTGCTGCACCAGCTGTGGGTGACCCCGCCGGCGACGTACCCGGACGGCAGCCCGAGCAGGTCCGACGACGGCGCGCCATACGGTGCCGGCCACTGCAACTTCAGCACCGCGCAGTACCTCTCGGTGGTCCAGACCCTCGACCAGTGGGTCACGTCCGGCGCCTACACCCCGCCCGCCGAGTCAGGCGGGTTGCGCACGTCCCTCTCCGTGCCCGTGTGGCCGGCCCACTAGACAGGAACGCACACCATGCGACGCACACTCGTGACCGGCGGGCTGCTGGCGGTCTTCGCCGCACTGCTCGCGCAGTTCGGCGGGGCACTGGGACTGGACGAGATCCGATCGGCGCTGCTGGGTGCCGCCATCGGGGCAGTCCTGGGCCTCGTCCCGGGCTCCGAGAACCCGCTCGGCCGGGCGGCCGCCTTCCTGGTCGGCTTCTTGCTCGGCCTGGTCGGCTATGCGCTACGGGCCGGTCTGCTACCGGACACCGGCAGTGGCCGGGCCCTGGCGGCGTTCCTCGTCATCGTCCTGCTCACCGGCATCTGCGCGGCCACGCTCGGCTGGCTGCCGCTGTGGTCCGGGCTGCTCGGGGTCGCCGCGATCTCCGGCGCCTACGAGTACGCCTTCGGCATCGACCCGACCGCCTTCACGACCGAGGCCGTCACCGCGGCCACGACAGTTCTGCTCGCCGCAGCCGTGGGTTTCCTCGTCGGCGCCGTCGGCGCGGCGTTCACGGCGGGGGAGGACGAGGCGGGGGACACCCCGCGACGGTCGCTGAGCGACCGGTTCCGCTCGTCGAGCAGCACCGACAAGACCGGCGACAACACCGGCGTCCAGATCCTCGACAAGCCCGCGGAGGCCTGAACCATGACCTCGACCACCCCGACGGCCGCCGTGTCGCGGCGCCGGAAGCAGGTGCTCGGCGGGACGGCCCTCGCGGCGGCTGCCGTGCTGGCTCTGGCCGGCCCGATCAGTGCCGCACTGGCCGCGTCCGACGGCGCACCGCAGGTGCAGACCTCGGAGACCGTCAAGGCGCAGCTGAAGAACGACGGGTCCCTGGACAAGGACCACACCTACCTGTTCTCGCAGATCGAGGCGACCGGCAACGGGAAGGTCTCCTTCGAGGACCCGACGTCGACCTCCGGCCTGCGCAACCTCGACGGCTGGGGCAAGCCGAGCACGTCGGACGGCAAGGCCAGCTACGACTTCTCCGTCGACGGCGAGAAGCGGTTCCGGACCGTGTCCGAGTTCACCAAGGAGCTGCCGGTCGACGTCGAGATCGCCTACACGCTCGACGGCACGAAGGTCGACCCCGACGACCTGGCCGGGAAGTCCGGCAGGCTCGAGGTCGCGTACACCGTCACCAACACCACTGCGGAGCCGACCGAGATCACCTACCCGGACGGCCACGGCGAGGACGTGACCGAGTCCGTCGACCTGGTGACGCCGTACGTCGGTCAGCTCGCGCTCGACCTGCCGGACTCGTTCCGCAACATCACGTCCACCGACGACCGGGCCGACCAGGCCGGTGACGGGCACGGCGGCCGCATCATCACGTGGACCATGGTGCTGTTCGAGCCGATCGGCCAGGTCGAGCAGAAGTTCGGCTTCACCGCCGACGTCGAGGACGCCGCGATCCCCTCCGGCCACATGCAGATCGTCCCGGTGTCGCCGGAGAACCACCCGGAGCTCAAGTTCGGCCAGGACGGCTTCGCCTCCGGCGCCGAGACCGGTCGCGCCCTCACCGACGGTGCGAGCCAGATCGACAGCAACCTGATCAAGCTCCGTGACGGCGCGGCGAAGCTCCTCGACGGCCTCACCCAGCTGCAGGCCGGGGCCGGTCAGCTGTCGAGCGGGCTTGCTGACGGCGTACCGACCGCGATCGACGGCGGACGGCAGCTGGCCGCCGGGGCGCAGGACGCCGCCGACGGTGGCGAGAAGGTCGCCGACGGTGCCAAGCAGGTGGCGGCCGGCAACAGGAAGCTGGCGTCGGGCCTCGGTGCCCTGGCGGGCGGAGCGGGCCAGCTCCAGACCGGTGCGCACAAGCTCTCCGCCGGCGCGGCCCAGCTGTCGACCGGCTTCCAGGACCCGGACTCGGACTCGGACCTCATCGACGGCAGCCAGGCCCTGGCCGGTGCGCTGGGCCTCATCAGCGACGGTCTGTCCCAGCTCAACAGCTCGACGTCCGGCCTCCCCGCCGCCAAGGCCGGCTTGATCACCCTCAAGGCGGCCGTGGACACGCGGCTGATCCCCGCGATCGGCACGACCTCGGGACCCTGCGACCCGGTGGACACGACCAAGCAGACCCTGCTCGGCTGCATGCAGCAGATCGTCGGCGGGGTCACCCAGCTGAAGGCCGGCGCCGACCAGCTCGCCGACCCCACCGCCGGCCTGCCGGCCGCCAAGGGTGGGGTCGACCAGGTCAAGGCCGGTCTGGACGACGCCCTGGCCGCCGGGCAGGCGATCGACCAGCTGATCGGTGGTGTGACCGCCGCGAAGGCGACCGCCGGCTGCTCGGGCGACCCGGTCTGCGTCGGGACCCTGGACGCTGTTCTCGCGGGCCTCTCCGGGTCGCCGACCAGCCTGCGTGAGAAGACCCAGGCCGCGTCGGGCGGGCTCGGACAGGTGTCTGCCGGCCTGGGGACTGCCATCGCCGCTGTCGGTACGGGGGCGACCCCCGGTGCAGCCACTCTGCGCGGCGGGCTCGCTCAGACACTGGCCGGCGTGACGGGTGTTCGCGCCGGGCTGCTGACGCTGCGTGGCGGCCTGACGAACGCGGACGCCAACGGGGGCACGAGCAACCCGCTGTGCAACCCGGCGGCGGCCCTGGGTTCTGCCGGCTACTGCGGCTTGACGGAGGGTCTGGCCCAGCTCGTGTCGGGCGTGACCACGGCCGTGGGCGGCATCGGGCAGCTGGCCCCGGGGTCAGCAGCGGCCAACGCCGGCGCGGGTGACCTCGCCGACGGCATCGCCAAGGCCGGTGACGGCGTGGTGCAGCTGGCCGGCGGTGCCGCCCAGCTCTCCGACGGGCTCGACCAGGTCGCGGCCAAGGTGCCGGACGCGGTGACGGGCGCCCAGGCGCTCGCCACGGGGTCGGCGGCCCTGGCCGACGGCTCGGCCGAGCTGGCCGCCGGGCTGTCCGGCAAGCTCGCACCGGGAGCGAACCAGCTCGCCGACGGGCTGGCCGGCCTGCAGGCCGCGGCGGACGGCTCGGTGCAGATCGCCGACGGTCTGACCGAGGCCAAGAGCGGCAACGAGCAGATCGTCGACGGTGCCGGTCGGCTGCAGTCCGAGGGCACGTCCCAGCTGGTCACGGCCGGGGAGGACGCCGCCAAGAACTACGGCCACGAGTACGCCGTGATGCAGGCGCTGAACACCAAGGGGCTCGAGAACGCCATGCCCTACGGCGCGCCCGAGGGCTCCACGGACAACCGGGGTGCCTACGACATCACGATCCAGCCGGTGGGCAGCACGAGCGGGATGGGCAGCGCGGGGCGCGGCCTCGTCGGGCTCGTCGTGCTCGGGCTCGGTGCGCTGGCGGCCACCCTCATCCGGGGTCGCTTCGCCTGACGTCGGCACAGCCCGCTGCAACGGCCCGGCACCCCCGAGGGGTGCCGGGCCGTCGCCGCACCACCGACCCGCCCCTGATGACAGCGGTCAGTCGCGCACGCAGACGAAGACCGCGGTGCCGGGGAGCAGCGCACCCCTCAACGGGCTCCAGCCGCCCCAGGTCCGGTCGTGGCCGGCCGGCCACTCCGGCTCCACCAGGTCGACCAGCCGGAAGCCGGCGGCGTGGATCTCCCGGACCCGGTCGCCCAGGGTGCGGTGGTGCTCGACGTAGGTCGCGACACCGCGGTCGTCCTGCTCGACGTACGGCGTGCGGTCGAAGTACGACGAGCGCACCACCAGCCCGGCGTCGGAGGGGTCGTCAGGGAACGCCCACCGGACCGGGTGCGAGACGGAGAAGACCCACCGCCCACCCGGCCGGAGCACCCGGGCGACCTCGCGCATGACCCGGGCCGAGTCGTCGACGAACGGCACGCCGCCGTACGCCGAGCAGGCCAGGTCGAACGACGCGGCCGCGAACGGCAGGGCAGCAGCGTCCCCCTGGACCATCGGCATCGGTCGGCCGGCGGCGACAGCCGCGGTCCGGCCCCGTCGCAGCATCGCCGAGGACACGTCCAGCGCGACGGGCTCGGCCCCGGCGGCCAGCAGCCACCGGGAGCACTGCGCGGCGCCGGCGCCGATCTCGAGGGCCCGGCGCCCGGCCACCTCGCCGAGGAGATGGGCGTCCGCCTCGTCCAGACCCTCGGGACCCCAGATGAAGCGGTCCCCGCCGAGGAAGGCCCCGTGCGCCTCGAGGTACGCGTCTGCCTCGGCGTCCCACCAGGAACGCTGAGCCCGCACGGACTCGGGCTGGCCGACCGGCCGCCGGGCCACCACTGCCTCGCTCGCGGGCTCGCCGCCCAACCGGTCGCGGTCCACCACCGCAGCCTCTCAGGCCGCCCACGGCGCCCGGGAAGGCAGTACGTTCGGGGGACACCCCCTCGGCGCACGTTGCGTCCTGGCAGGTGGGGAGCTCCCGTGGCCGACAAGTCCCCGCGACAGACCAGCAGCAAGAAGTCCGGCAAGTCCCTCAAGGAGAAGCGCGCCGAGAAGAAGGCCAAGAAGAGCGGCTCCGACGGCGGCATCCACGTCCCGCAGCGCTGACCGCACCGCCGCGTCCGCCTGAGGGCGCGGACCCTTCCCGCCCCGGCCCCCGACCGGACGACGTCGGGCGAGGTGCCCAGGGCTGGTTCGCCGCGCCGGTGCCCCGCCTGACCGTCCCGCGCCGACCACGGCACGCACCGCCCCGCGTTGACCCGTGCTCACGCCTGGACGTAGGCTGATCGGTGCGCTGTGGGCCTGCGCGACCTCAACGGAGCAGGCCACGCTCGGTGAGTCGAACCTCCCAGCCCCTCGTCACGAGCGGTTCCAGGGTCCCGGCACGTCGAAACGGGCCCTCACGCGCGCCCGACGACATCTGTCCCCACGACATCTGTCCACCCCACGGAGCAGTCCCTACATGACGGCAAGCAGCATCGAAGCCAGCCCAGCGTCTGCGAGCACCACCCCGAACGTCGCGATCAACGACATCGGCGACGAGGAGGCTTTCCTCGCAGCCATCGACGAGACGATCAAGTACTTCAACGACGGCGACATCGTCGAGGGTGTGATCGTCAAGGTCGACCGCGACGAGGTCCTGCTGGACATCGGCTACAAGACCGAGGGCGTCATCCCGTCCCGCGAGCTCTCGATCAAGCACGACGTCGACCCGTCCGAGGTCGTCAGCGTCGGCGACGAGGTCGAGGCCCTGGTCCTCCAGAAGGAGGACAAGGAGGGTCGTCTCATCCTGTCCAAGAAGCGCGCCCAGTACGAGCGCGCCTGGGGCACGATCGAGAAGATCAAGGACGAGGACGGCATCGTCACCGGCACCGTCATCGAGGTCGTCAAGGGTGGCCTCATCCTCGACATCGGCCTCCGCGGCTTCCTCCCCGCCTCCCTGGTGGAGATGCGCCGCGTCCGGGACCTCCAGCCGTACGTCGGCAAGGAGCTCGAGGCGAAGATCATCGAGCTGGACAAGAACCGCAACAACGTCGTGCTGTCGCGCCGGGCGTGGCTCGAGCAGACCCAGTCCGAGGTGCGCTCGACCTTCCTGCAGACCCTGCAGAAGGGCCAGGTCCGGTCCGGCGTCGTCTCCTCGATCGTCAACTTCGGCGCGTTCGTCGACCTCGGCGGCGTCGACGGCCTGGTGCACGTGTCCGAGCTGTCCTGGAAGCACATCGACCACCCGTCCGAGGTGGTCGAGGTCGGCCAGGAGGTCACCGTCGAGGTGCTCGACGTCGACATGGACCGCGAGCGGGTCTCGCTGTCGCTCAAGGCGACGCAGGAGGACCCCTGGCAGCAGTTCGCCCGGACCCACCAGATCGGGCAGGTCGTGCCCGGCAAGGTCACCAAGCTGGTGCCGTTCGGCGCGTTCGTCCGGGTCGACGAGGGCATCGAGGGCCTGGTCCACATCTCCGAGCTGGCCGAGCGCCACGTCGAGATCCCGGAGCAGGTCGTCCAGGTCAACGACGACATCTTCGTCAAGGTCATCGACATCGACCTCGAGCGTCGTCGCATCTCGCTGAGCCTCAAGCAGGCCAACGAGGGCGTCGCGCCGGCTGAGGGTGACGACAGCGCGTTCGACCCGACGCTCTACGGCATGTCGGCGTCCTACGACGAGTCGGGCAACTACCAGTACCCCGACGGCTTCGACCCGGAGACCAACGAGTGGCTGCCGGGGCACGAGGAGCAGCAGGCCGAGTGGGAGCGCCAGTACGCCGAGGCGCGGGTCCGCTACGAGGCGCACATGAAGCAGGTCGTCGAGGCCGCCAAGGCCGAGGCCGAGGCGGGCACCGAGTCGGGCACCGCGTCGTCGTACTCGTCCGAGGCGCCGGCCCCGACCGAGGGTGACGACTCCACCGCCGGCGCCAGTGCAGGTGGGGGCACGCTGGCCTCCGACGAGGCGCTCGCCGCGCTGCGCGAGAAGCTCACCGGCGGCTGACCGCTCGCTCGTCCCGCGGGGCCCGCACCGATCCGGTGCGGGCCCCGCGGCATCTTGACGCCCTGCCTCGGCAGGAGTCCGCTGGACGAGCGGGGAGCGGAGCGGAGGCGACTCATGGCTGGTGACGACCTCGCCGAGCGGTTCGCGGCGTACCTGCGGACGGCAGAGCTGCCCGAGAACCTCTTCGCACCCGACGTCTTCTGCGACCTCAACGTGCCCGAGTGGCGGTTCCAGCTGCAGGGCGCCGAGGCGCTGGCTCAGTGGGGCAAGAGCGAGTCGCCGCACGGCTCGGAGGTGACGCTCGGCCGGGTCCGTCCGGCCGGCGACACCGTGGCCGTCGAGACGGTCATCGTCACCGCGGGTGTCTACTCGCGCAGCATGTGGCTGCTGCACCTCGATGCCGCCGGCCTCGTGGACGAGGTGGTCTTCTACTGCACCGGCCCGTGGGCTGCGGACACCGTTGCCCGCCAGGCGCGCGAGGCGCCCATGATCCGGCCGTGACCGGTCCGCCCCTACGCTGACCGGGTGCGGCGCGCAGGCGGGGCGGGACGGGTCGTCGGCGTCGATGTCGCGCGCGGGCTCGCGCTGCTCGGGATGGCCGCGACCCACATCTTCCCGGACTACCAGCCCGACGGGGACCTGCATCCGGCCTACCTCATCGCGGCCGGGAGGGCGTCGGCCTTGTTCGCGGTGCTCGCCGGGGTCAGCCTGTCGCTGGTGGCGGCGCGGTCGCGCGTGCTGGCGCGGGTGCGGGTGGCCACGGTCGTCCGGTCGGCGTTGCTGCTCGGGCTCGGTCTGGCGCTCGGCGCCGTCGAGTCGCCGCCGCTGGTGATCCTCGCCTACTACGCCCTGCTCTTCCTGGTCGCTGTCCCGCTGCTGGGTCTGCCGTTTCGCGTCCTGGTCGGACTCGCGATCGGCTGGGCGCTGCTCGCACCCGTCCTGAGCCAGCTGCTCCGGTCGACCCTGGTGGACCCGTTCGTCCTCGACGAGCCCGGCGGTCGTGGGCTACCGGTCCAGCTCGCGGTGTCCGGCGTCTACCCGGTGCTGACCTGGACGACGTACCTGCTCGTCGGCCTGGCCGTCGGTCGCCTCGCGCTGCGGGAGGCCCGGGTCGCCGCCGCGCTGGTGGCCGTGGGCGCGGTCGCGGCCGTCGGTGCCCGGCTGCTGTCTGCCCTGCTGCTGGACCGGGCGGGCGGGCGTGCGGCGCTGGTGGCACCGGACTTCGGACGGGACCAGGTGGACCGAGCCCTGGACGCCGGCCTCTTCGGTGTGACGCCGACGGCTGACCCGGAGTGGCTCCTGGTCGCCGCCCCGCACAGCGGCACGACGTTCGACCTGGTCGGCACCGCAGGGAGCGCGATCGCCGTGCTCGGCGTCTGCCTGCTGCTCACCGGTCGCGGGGTGGGGCCGCTGCTCCCGGTCGCAGCCGCCGGGTCGATGACGCTGACGCTGTACACGCTGCACGTCCTGGCCCTGCGGACCGACGGCCCCCTTCTGCTCGACGACCGTCTGGAGCTGTGGTTGCTGCACGCCGCCGCCGCTCTTGCCCTGGCGACTGTGTGGCGGTTGCTGGTCGGCCGTGGCCCGCTCGAGCTGGTGTCGACCTGGGTCTCGACCGCGGTCGCCCGCGCTACGGTGCGGTCGTGATCAAGGTCGGGCTGACCGGCGGCATCGGGTCGGGCAAGTCGGAGGTCGCGCGGCTGCTGGCGGCGCGTGGTGCCGTGGTGGTGGACGCCGATGCCCTCGCCCGTGAGGCGGTAGCGCCAGGGACCCCGGGGCTGCAGGCGGTGGTGGCGGAGCTGGGGTCCGAGGTGCTTGCCCCGGACGGCTCGTTGGACCGCGCCAGGCTCGGCCGCATCGTCTTCGCCGACCCGGCCAAGAGGGCAGCGCTCGAAGCGATCGTCCACCCGTACGTCGGCCGCCGCAGCGCCGAGCTGACGGCGGCCGCCGACCCCGATGCCGTCGTGGTCTACGACGTGCCCCTGCTGGTCGAGAAGGAGCTCCAGCACGGCTACGACGTGGTCGTCGTCGTCGACGCCTCCGGCGAGTCGAGGCTGCGGCGGCTGGTGGACGACCGGGGGATGGCACCGGCGGACGCCCGGGCACGGATGGCTGCGCAGGCGAGCCGCGAGCAGCGGCTGGCCGTGGCCGACCACGTCGTGCCCAACGACGCGGACCTGCCGTCCCTCTCCGCCGCCGTCTCCGCCCTGTGGGACCGCCTGAGGGCCCTTGCGCAGGATCGCGCCCGACGACCTTGACGTGACGTGGTCCAGCGGTCCAGCCACCGGGTTGAAGGTCCCTGTCCTGAGCGCCGATCACCTGCCCTTGCGCTGTTGGTAGCCTGCTGCGGGCCGTAGGGAGCGAGCATGGGGGCTACAGGGTCGATGTCGACGACGACCGACATCGGGCACAGCCGCCGGGCGCGGCTCAAGAGGGCCATCAGCGCACTGCCCGGCGGCCGGGCCGTCGGTGTCCGGGCGCTGATCTACCACCGGGTCGGTGGCGGGTCGCGTGACGAGCGCGACCTCCGGACGGAGTCGTTCGCGATGCAGCTCGACGTCCTCGCCGACGAGCGGGTCCTCTCGATCGACGGTGCCATGGACGCCCTCGCCGCCGGCGACTCGCGCCCGTCGGTGGTGGTCACCTTCGACGACGGCTTCGAGGACGTCTTCCACCATGCGTGGCCCTTGCTGCGGGCTCGAGAGGTGCCTTTCACGCTCTACCTCACCACCGCCTTCGTCGGCGGGACGATGCACTGGGACGGGTCCACTGCCCGCGACTCCGCGGGGCCCGGGCTGACCTGGGCGCAGATCCGCGAGATGGTCGACAGCGGGTTGTGCACCCTGGGAAACCACACGCACACCCACGTGCGACCCGAGCAGCTGGATGCCGACGAGCTGGACCGGTGCACCGAGCTCGTCCAGCGCGAGACCGGCATCGTCCCGCAGCACTTCGCCTTTACGTGGGGAGTGCCGGTGCCGCGGATGGAGCCGGACCTGCGCACCCGTTTCCGGTCCGCCGCCACCGGCATGGTCGGCGACAACCGGCCCGGGGTCGACCCGCTGCGCCTGCGCCGGGTGCCGGTACGTGGCTCCGACCCGATCGAGTTCTTCCGGGCGAAGGTCGAGGGCAACCTCTGGCAGGAACGGGCCTACGGTGCTGTGGTGACGCTTGCCAAGCGCGTCGGCGCCCGTGGGTGACACCGGTTCCGTACCGCAGCTCCGCGGCCCCGGCGGGCGGCGGCTCCGCGCGGCGCACCTGACCACCGTCGACATGAGCCTTGCGCTGCTGCTCCCGGTCGAGCTTGCCGTCGACCTCGAGAGTGGTCTCGACGTCGTGGGCATCTCCGCCCCCGGGCCGTACGTCGAGCGGGTCGAGGCGATCGGCCTCCGGCACGTCCCCGTCCATGCCCTGACGCGCACGTGGCGGCCAGGCCATGACCTGCGCGCAGCGGTCGAGCTGGCCCGGCTGCTGCGCGCGCTGCGGCTGGACGTCCTGCACACGCACAACCCCAAGACCGGGGTGCTGGGCCGGGTGCTGGGCCGACTTGTGGGGGTCCCCGTCGTCGTGAACACCTGCCACGGGCTGTGGGTGGGCGAGTCCGACGGCCGGCTCAAGCGCGGGCTCGTCCTCGGGGCGGAGGCGCTCGCGTCCTGGTTCTCCGACGGCGAGCTGTTCCAGAACGCCGACGATGCCCGCGCCCTGCAGCGGTGGACGCCACGTGGACGGTCGGCGGTGGTGGGCAACGGCACCGACCTGGAGCGTTTCGTCCCGGACCCCCAGCAGCGCGCAGCCGTGAGACGTCAGCTGGGTGTCGGGGACGACGAGCTGCTCGTCGGCGGGGTCGGGCGGCTGGTTGCCGAGAAGGGCATCGCCGAGTACGCGACGGCGGCCCGTGCCCTACGTGGCAAGGCCCGGTTCGTCTGGGCGGGTCCGTCCGACAACGACAAGCCCGACGCCCTCAGCTCCGTGGGCGACGACGTCGAGCTGCTCGGTGAGTGGCGCGACATGCCGGCGTTCTACAACGCCCTCGACGTCTTCTGCCTGCCGTCGTACCGGGAAGGGTTCTCCCGCTCGGCGATGGAGGCCGCGGCCTGCGGGACCGCGATGGTGCTCTCGGACATCCGGGGCTGCCGCGAGATCGGGGTCGACGGCGCCGAGCTGCGACTTGTCCCGCCGCGTGATGCCGCGGCGCTGACAGCCGCTCTGGGTGATCTGCTGGCCGACGAGCAGTTCCGTCGTGCGCTGGCCACGGCTGCGCGGAAACGTGCCCTGGAAGCCTTCGACCAGAGGCGGATCGCCGCCCGCTCCCTCGAGACCTATGTTGCGGTCGCGCGGCGGAAGCGGCTGGGCTGGACGTCGCAGATCGTGGAGAGAGAACGTCGTGCGCCGGACCGTTGACGTCGTCATCGCACTCGTGGTCGGCCTGCTGCTCAGTCCGGTCCTGGCCGTGGCGGCAGTCTCGGTCTGGGCCGGTCTCGGCCGGCCGGTGCTCTTCCGGCAGCAGCGGGTGGGGTTGGACGGCCGAGAGTTCACCATCCTGAAGTTCCGCACGATGCGTCCGGAGACATATCCGGGGGAGCCGGACGCCGATCGCGACTCGCGCGTGGGCCGGCTCCTCCGGGCGACAAGCCTCGACGAGCTGCCGCAGCTGTGGAACATCGCAGTGGGTGACATGAGCCTCATCGGGCCGCGGCCGACGCTGCCGGAGCAAGTGGCTCACTACAGCGCGCGGCAGCACGGTCGGCACGCGATCCGGCCGGGGCTCACCGGATGGGCACAGGTGAACGGCCGCAACTCGATCTCCTGGCCGGAGCGGATCGAGCTGGACCTGCACTACATCGAGCACCGGTCGTGGCGGATGGACGCCCGCATCGTCGCGCGCACGCTACGCCGACTAGTGCGACCGTCCGGCGTCTACGGCGACGGCGGCGTCAACGCGGGCTTCCCCCCATCGGGCCACGACGAGGACTGAGCCCGACGGGCTACGTGTCCTTGGGCAGGGACGCCGTCGCAGCCGTCCCACCCACCCGTCCCGCGTCTACGTCGTGCAGCGCCCCTGCCCTGACGAGGCCGTCGAGGAGGGCGACCACGTCAGCGGTCACCACCGCCGGGTCGGCGCCGAACACCTCCGCCAGGTCGGCCGCGATGTCCGCGACCGGAGCCGGCGGCCGGACACAGTCCCACACCAAGGTGGCGAGGGGGTCGAGGTGCTGGAGCGTCTCGCTGTCCGGCACGTAGAGCACCTTCTCGTCGCCCAGCGCGACCACGTGCACGTCCGGCACGGGCGTCAGCACGGACGCGCCGGAGACCTGGCTCATCGGGACTCCGCCAGCCGGGTGAGGGTCTCGACCGCATCGTGCAGCGACCCGATGGTGAGGCGGTAGCAGCCGACGGCCCGGACCAGGTCGGCGAGCGCGTCGAGGTGCCGGACCGGGGCATCGCGGAACTGGAAGGTGGACGCGGCGAGCTCGACCAGGGCGGTCGCCGGGCTGACCGCCTCGAGCGAGGTGCTCGCTCCTTCGACATACCGGGGGAGGACGACCCAGCCGATCGGGGTCCGGTCGGCCAGCTGCGCGCCCGGGATCCGGCTGACCGGCACCTGCCACTGACTGGGCATGCCGCCGGCGTCGTGCTCCGCCAGCTCGGGCAGGACGGCCCACGAGCCGTCGTCGACCGCCAGGCTCTTGTGCCACGGCTCGACGTGCAGGTCGTCGAGGCGGACCGCGGCCGCTTCGTCGGTGAGGTAGCCCCACCCGGCGCGGACCAGGCCCGAGACCGTGGTGGTCTTGCCTGACTCCATCGGAGCCGCCAGGACCACTGCCCGGCCGGAGCGTGTCGCAGCGGCGGCGTGCAGCAGGACGTGATCCGGCATCTGCCGCCGGGTGGTGGCCTGAGCGTTGACGTGCCAGATGAGGTAGCCGAGGACCTGGCTCGGGCTGACGTCGCCGACAACCGGTTCGCCGTCGCACAGCAGCCGGCGCATCCCCTCCTGGTTGCCCGGGACCAGCTCGTAGCGCGAGGTCGGCTCGTCCGAGTCGTCGCCGTCGGCGCGCAGGTCCCGGTAGACCTCGGCAACGCGGGCGATCAGGTCGTCGTCGGCCGACGCGACCTCGAACCGGTAGTCGAGCGCGGCAAAGGCCAGGGCCGTCCTGGTAGGGGAGGCGCTCACGAGACGGCCTTGCGGATGCGGGCGGCGTTCTCGTGGAATGCGCCGACCAGGTCGGCAAGGGCCTCGACGTCTGCGGTCGTCATGCTGGACCAGAGTGGAGGCGTGATGACCCGGGTGCTGAGGTCGTCAGTCACCGGCAGGTCCGGGTGGACCTCGCCGGCGTAGGCCTTCTGCTGGTGGATGGGCGGGAAGAAGTAGCGCCGGCTGTCGATGCCTTCCGCCTGGAACGCTGTGGTCGTCGTCGGCACGTCGAGCCCGAACTCTTCCGGCGTCACGACGATCGTGAGGTCCTTGTACGTCGACGTGTCGGCGGCGTCGACCGTGGGACGACGCAGGCCGGGGACACCGGCCACCCGCTCCCAGAACGCCTCGACGAGTTCGTGTCGGTGCGCCAGACGCGAGTCGAGCCCCTCCAGGCCGGCCAGGGCGACGGCTGCGTGCAGCTCGGACATCCGGGCGTTGAGGCCGGGGAACGCGCAGTCGTAGTCCCCGGAGTTGCCGTAGTTGCGGCCCAGCCTGACGTGCTCGGCGACCTCGTCGTCGTCGGTGGCAACGATCCCGCCCTCGGCGGCGGTCGTGACCTTGGTCGGGCTCATGCTGAACACCTCGGCGACCCCGAAGCCGCCGATCGGCTTGCCCTTGCGCAGGCTGCCGAGCCCGTGCGCCGCGTCGTAGACGAGCGGGACCTCGGCAGCGTCGGCAACGACCTGGAGCCCTTCGACGTCACAGGGGGTGCCGTAGATGTGGGTCGCGGTCATCGCCACGGCACCGTCCAGCGACGCCGCCGCGCTCGCCGGGTCCAGGGTCAGCGAAGCCGGGTCGATGTCGGCGAACCGTGGGGTGCCGCCGGCCCAGGACACCGCGTGGGCGCTGGCGGCGAAGGTCATGCTCGGCATCACCACGCGCCCGCGCGCGCCCAGCGACTGCAGCACCAGCATCAGGCCGGCCGTGCAGGACGACACGGCCACCACGTGGCGCACCTGCAGACGGTCGGCCAGCGACTCCTCGAGCCCCCGCACGGTCGGCCCGTTCGTCAGGTTGCCCGACCGGAGGATGCTCTCCAGCCTCGACGTGAGCGTGGGGATGTCGCCGACGTAGGGCCGCACCAGCTGGAGGCCGTCCGGGAACGTTCGGGACCCACCGAGGATCGCGAGGGATGTGCTCATCTGGTCACCAAGGTCCTGGCCGACGGGCCGGTCGGGAGTGGAGAGTCCGGCTGGTCCCGCCGGCCGAGGCAGAGCAGCGCGAGCACCATCGGCAGCACCTGCACCCGTTCCCGCGCCAAGATGCCGAAGTTGCCGAAGGTGGAGAACGCGTAGATGAACTCCGCCGTGTAGACGAGGCTGAACAGCACGTAGCTGCGCTTGAGCCGCCGGAGCAGGCCGCGCAGGCTGTGTCGGGCCCGCCACGCCACCACCAGCAGGAGCAGTCCCTCGAGGGACGCGACCAGTGCCTGGCCGTTGTGCGCCTCCCAGGGGAAGGGCCGCACCAGGACCTGCACGGCCGACTGCGGGACGGCGAGCGGCCCGTGCGCGCGCTCGGCCTGGAACGCCGAGCCGCCCTCGTCGGTCCGCTCCTGGGTGCTGGAGAGGATCTGGTCGACCGACGCGACGCTGACCTCGTCGACCTCGAAGAACGATGCCGCACGCTGCAGCGTGACGGTGCTGGCGACCAGCAGCACGGTCACGCCCACCACCTTGGCCAGCGGGCTGAGCGGTGTCGCCCGCGGCCCGGCCGGCCGGAGCAGGTAGCCGGCGAACGCCGCCGCGAGCAGGATGACCGCGATGTGCGGCCTGACCGCGGCGCACCCCGAGAGGCCGAGTGCGAGGACCGCGAAGCCGAGCCGTCGCCTGGTGTAGAGCCGGGCGACGCCGTTCGCCGTGACACCGATGCAGAGCAGCATCCAGGCTTCCTTGCCGATGCTCGACGGCCAGAACAGCATCGACGGCAGCAGGAAGACCAGCCGGCCGTACAGCCAGTGGTCGGCGTCCGGCAGGCAGGTGACGAAGGCGCGGTAGCAGAGGTAGCTGCCCCAGAACCCCAGCACCGAGAACACCAGGAAGCCGCCGAGGATGCGTCGGACCGATGCCGGCGTACACCACCCCGGTGACGATCTTGATGAAGCCGGTCCCCACGACCCGGCCGATGTCTGCGGTGAAGTCGCCGTGCCGGAACTGCTCGCCGAGGTCGCTCCCGTAGCGGTCGTACGTCGCCGCGTCGGCGGTGCCGCCGTACAGCACGAACGCCACCAGGTAGCGCGGGATCGCCGCCACCAGCTTCAGGACGAAGGCCGCCACGACGAGCACGGCCAACCGGTGCTGCGTCTCGCGGCGCATCGGCGGCGCGCAGCATCGGGAGGTTGACGGCCACCAGCGCGGGACCGATGACGAACGCTCCCCAGATGTCGTAGCCGGCCCGGAAGGACCAGGCCATCGCCGCGACGTAGCCGCCGACGAGCGCGAGCGCGACACCCTCGGCCACCGGGAACCTGGTGCCCGGCCTCCTCATCAGAACACCTCGATGTCACCGAGGGACAGGTCCCACGACGACGACACGAGCGGGTCGATCGGAAGGTCCGCCAACGGCCGAGCCGTCAGGGTCAGCCCGACCCGGGAGGATGTGAGGAAGCCGCATCGGCGGAGCAGCCGAGGTGGGGCGACGGTGGCGGGCAGATGCGTCGCGACATGGTCGACGCCCGACCTGCGGCTCGCACGGAGCACGTGCCGCACGTCCTCAGCCGCACCGGGGGAGGCGATGACCTCCGCCAGAGTCAGCTCGCGCAGCAGGCCCCGCGGACGCACCCGGCCGATGCCCAGCGCGCGGAGCCGGCCGTCACGCAGGATCGGAACCGCGCGGTAGTCGAGGCCGGGGGCCCGGGCGTAGCGCCACAGGAGGTACTCCAGGTCGGAGTCGGTGACCAACCGCGACCCACCCGCTGCCCGACGGGCGGCCAGCATGTTTCGCACGTCGCCTTCGTGCGTCGTGAGCACCTCGCCGACCTGGGGGAGGGTGCTGGCGGTCTCGAACGCCGTCCGCTGCCCGCCGGCAGACATCGCCGCCCGGGCGCCCCGTGCGAATCGCAGCGGACGCACCGGGGCGAACGAGGTGGCCATCACCGACACGTCGCTCCAGCCCATCTTGAGGTAGCCGGGGCGGCTGCTCGCGTTGGGCGTGTTGAAGACCAGCTCGGTGTCTCCGCGGGCCAGCCCGAGCGCCGACGTGGTGAGCTGCTGGAAGATCCCCCGTCCCCGGTAGTCGGGATCGGTCGCGGTGTCGACCATCCGTCCTGCCGTGATCCGTCGGCCGTCCAGGCGGAACCTCCAGCGCATGAGCAGCCGCACGCCGACCAACCGGTGGCCGTCGAACGCACCCAGCGCGAGGCTCGCACCGAACGGGTTCTCGACGTGCTTCCAGCGGTAGAAGTCGCTGGTCCGTTCGCCGGTGGGACCGCCGGCCAGGGAGGCCTGGAGCAGTCGCAGGACGGCCCCCTCGTCGGAGTCGTCCAGCGGGCGAACCTCGAGACCGACCAGCTCAGCCGTCATCTCTGGAGGACCTTGTCGTAGATGTCCTCGATCTTGCGGACGGCGACGCGCACGTCGAAGTCCTCGGCCCGGGCGAGAGCTGCCTCCGCCATCTGCTTGTGCACGAGCTCGTCGGTGAGCACCGACTCCAGAGCAGCTGCCAGCGCCGGTCGCGTCTCCCGCGGGAACCATCAGACCGGCCCCCGAGCCGGCGAGGACCTCGGGGACGCCACCACCCGGGTCGCGACGCTCGGGACACCGGCCGCGAGGGCCTCGACGAGGGCGATGGAGAGCCCCTCGAAGCGGGAGCTCAGGGTGAACACGTCGAACGCCGGCAGCAGGTCGGGGGCGTCGTCGCGCGAACCGGCGAGGACGGTGGCCTCGGCGACTTGTGCCTCGCGGACCCACCTGCGCACCTGAGGCTCGAGCGGCCCGCTGCCGATGATGCACAGCTGCGCCTCGGGCATCCGCTGCAGCAGGTGGGCGAATGCCATGACCAGGACCTGGTGGTCCTTCTTCGGGGTCAGGTTGCCCACCGTGCCGATGACGGGGCCGTCGGGAGCCAGCCCAGCGCCGCGCGCGCTCGGGCGGGCGCCAGTCGCGAGCGGCGGGCATCCTCGAGGTCGGTGCCGTGGATGAGCACGCGTCGGCCCGCTGACGCGCTAGCCCGGCAGGCAGGAACCCGCGCGGGACGCTGTCCGCGACCGCCGCGCTGACGGCGATCACTGCGTCGTTGAGGCGGTAGGTCAGGGCGTTGGCCCAGTACGTCGCGCGCCGGTACCGGCCCCACATGTTGTGCTCGGTGTGCACGACGCGGACCCGCCGCGGCGCGACGAGCCGTGCTGCGGCGGCGGACAGCGGGCTGTGGGTGTGGACCACGGCGTAGTCGCCGTCGCGGAGCAGCCGACGCAGCCGCAGCACCCACCGCGGGTCGAGGTCGGACCGCGCCTGCAGGCAGAGCACCGTCATGCCGCGCTCGCGCAGCCGGCCGACGAACGCGGTCTTCTCCGGGAGCAGATAGGCGACCTCCACGGAGAAACGCCCCTCGTCCAGGTGGGCGGCCGTGGTGGTGAGCAGCCGCTCGACGCCGCCTCGGCCGAGACCTTTGGTGAGCCAGAGGATCCGGCGGCTCATCGGGCCTTCCGGGCGGACCGCAGGTCGGCGACCGCGCGCGTGAGCCGCTGGCGGGTCGACCGGGTGCTGAGGGATCGGAAGCCGGACGAAGGGCCGCCCACCGTCCACAGGAAGCGGGCTCGTTCGGTGATGCCGGGCAGCACCCGCAGAGTCGCCATCGCTCGCGCCGTCTCGCTTGACCGGCGGTGCTGGTAGAGCGCGAGCTCGCGACGCTCCGTGTCGGTAGGCCGGTACCTGTCGGCCCAGGCCGACAGCGCCGTCACGTCCGCGATCCGGAGCTCGCGCCAGGCGCTGGACACCGCTGCGGCCAGCACCGCTGCGGCGCCCGACCTGGTGGCGGTGTCACGTGCCAGTCCGGCGTCGAGGCGCGGGTCGAGGGTCAGCTGGGCGATGTCGCGGAGGGTCACCCAGCCCGGCTGGACGTCACTGACGGACGCCGAGAACGCGGCGGTCAGGAGCCGGTCCTCACGACTGAGGGTGGTGACGCTGCGTCCCCCCACACTGAACTGCTCGGACCGTGACCACAGATCGTCGAGGTCGATCCGCAGCCCCAGCGGCGGGGTCGCGAGGGTGCGGTGCACGTCCAGCTCATTGCCGTCGCTGGTGCGCAGGCTCACGCCCTTGGCCCACCGGCGGTCCCAGCCAGGCGACTTCGAGGGGTAGGGCCTCGACAGCCCGTGATGCTCCAGGCTGCGCAGCGCCTCGGCGATGTGTTCCGACCGGACCAGCACGTCGACGTCGCCGTAGCTGCGCAGCTCCGGTGCGGGGTAGTCCAGGTGCGCGACTGCGGGGCCCTTGATGCACCGGATCTCGATGCCGGTGGCGGTGAGCAGCTCGACGACCTCCAGCAGGAGGTCCTCGAGGACAAGGGCACCCGACATGGCCACGACCTGGTCGGTGACGAGGTCGTCCCGCTGGTCGTCGGTGACCGCGAGCTGCTCGTCGTCGACAGCGGCGAGCAGGAGACCGGTGAGCCGGTGGTCGCGCGCAGTCCGTCTCAGCGCCGGCCAGCTCGCGTCGTGCGGCGGCGTCGTGCGCGTACACGTGCTCGGTACCGGGCAGCCCGAGGGCGGCCAACGCTGCCGGTGGGTACGTCGCCGCGGTGACGGTCACTGCGGCGCCGGCCGCTGCTCGAGGAGCTCCGAGCGTGGCGAGTTGGCAGAGGACCGGCGCGATGTCGTCCTCGATCGACGACACATCGATGCCGAACGTCGGCGCGAGCTGCTCGGCGCAGTCGCGCGCCGAGCGCGGCTGGGTGAGCGAGTGCCACAGCGCAGCGCCCGACCCTGCGAGCTCGAGCAGCGCGGGCTCGACGCCCCGGACGAGGAGGATGACCGCGCCGCCGCCCGCGGTGCGGTGCAGCACACCGGGTGCCCGGCGGAACACGGCGTCGAGAACCTCCTCGGCGGCGGCCGTCACAGCGTCACCACCGAGGCCGGCCCCGGTCGCCGAGTGCGTTGCGGGCGTCGAACACCAGGGGGGCCAGCCGCGTCACGGCGTCGAGGTCGAACGCGTCGTGGGGGGTGAGCAGGGCCACGCAGTCGACGTTCGCCAGCAGCTGGTCCTCCACGGGGACCGAGCGCAGCCGGAGGCCGTGCTCGTCGATCTCGGCGACGTAGGGGTCGGCGAAGAGGATCTCGGCGCCGCGTCGCTGCAGATGCGCGAGGACCTCGATCGCGGCGGACTCCCGGACGTCGCCGACGTTCGGCTTGTAGGTCACGCCGAGACCGAGGACCCGGGCACCGCGGATCGTGATGCCACGGTCGTTCAGGGTGTCGACGATCCGGGTGGCGACGTAGGCCGGCATCGCCGCGTTGATGTCCTGCGCCGTCTCGACCAGCCGGAACGGTCGCCCGGTGTCGCGACGCGACTGGTAGCTGAGATAGGTCGGGTCCAGCGGGATGCAGTGTCCCCCCACCCCCGGTCCGGGGTAGAAGGGCATGAACCCGAACGGCTTGGTCGCGGCGGCCCGGATGACTTCCCAGACGTCGAGGTCCTGCAGCGCGCACAGTGTGGCGAGCTCGTTGACCAGCGCGATGTTGACCATCCGGAAGGTGTTCTCGAGCAGCTTGGCCATCTCGGCGGCACGGCAGGACGACACGACCTCGACGTCATCGACGACCTGCCGGTAGAACGTTGCGGCGAGGGCGGCCGAGCCCGAGTCGATGCCACCGACGATCCGCGGGGTGTTGCGCAGCCCGTACTTCGGGTTGCCCGGGTCGATCCGCTCGGGGGAGTAGGCCAACGCGAAGTCTGTTCCGGCGACGAGACCATGGGACTCGAGAAGGGGCCGGAGAACTTTCTCCGTCGTGCCGGGGAACGTCGTGGACTCGAGCACGACGACCGCACCGCGTCGCAGGTGCGGGGCGATCGCGCGACCCGCCCTCTCGACGAAGCTCAGGTCCGGCCGGTGGTCCTCGACCGGGGTGGGCACGCAGACCAGGACCACCTGTGCCTCGGACACCACCGAGGGGTCGGTGGTGAAGTGCAGACGGCCGGTCTCGCCTGCCTCGTCGAGGAGGCTGTCCGGCACCCCCGGCACGACCGCACGCCCGGCTCCGAGCCCTGCGATCCGGTCGGCGTCGTTGTCGATGCCGTGCACCCGCATCCCGGCGACTGCCGCGGCCGCCGCGACCGACAGCCCGACGTAGCCCTGTCCGACCACCGCCACGGTGCAGTCGGCGGCACCTATCCGTGCGCGCAGCGCGTCGACGTCCACGTCAGTCGTCCCCCCAGAAGAGACCGCTCTCGGCCCGCGACGCCCGCTGGCTCTCCTGCGGGTGGCGCCGGGCGGCCCGCCGCTTGCTCGACTCGGTCCGGAAGTAGGCAGCCCCCGCGTCCCGGGCCGCGATCTGGACGACGCCGAGGCAGGGGACCCGCACCTGGCTGAGCAGGGTCGCGAGCCGCTCCGCCTCGCCGCGACCGGTGCGGCCCTCGCGGACCACGACGATGGCGGACTCGACAGTGGGCATCAGGTCGACGGCATCGCTCGCGACGAGTGCCGGCGGGGCGTCGACGAGGACGATGTCAGCGAGCTCCGCGGCCTCGGCGACGAACGGCGCGACCAGCCCCATCAGCGCGCCCGGGTGCTCGACCGAGCCGCCTGCCTGGGCGAGCTGGACCCCGGCGATCACGGTGGGCTGCAGGACGGACGCGAGGGGGACCTGACGATCTGCGGCCAGCAGGTCGCTGAGGCCGCGGCTGGCCGGGACGCCCAGGTAGGCGTGCATCTCCGGGTGCCGGAAGTCGCAGTCCAGGACGATGACGCGGCGGCCGGCCTCGGCGAACGCGAAGGCCAGGTTGGCGATGCTGGTCGTCTTTCCCTCGCCCGCGCTTCCGGACACGAACAGCAGGACGCGTGGGTTGCGGACCGGTGACCGATGGTTGTCCTCGGCCGTCGCCGGCAGACCAGGCAGCGGGCCGAGCCGCATCACCGGCCGGCTGGGCAGCTGCTGGACCGCTGAGCGCAGCGAGCGGTAGCTCTCGGCGATCCCGCTGAGCGGGTCGACTGCCGAGGCGACCTCGCGCCGGCCGCGGCGCCGGTGCGACAGGGCCGGCACGCTGGCGACGACTGGGAGTCGCAGTGCCGTCTCGGTGGCGGTCCGGCCGCGCAGCCGGGTGTCGAACCGCTCGATGCCGAGTGCGAGGGCCGCACCGAGCCCCAGGCCGACCAGGACGAGCAGAGCGAACCGGGTCCACCGGTTGGGTGCCGTGACGGCGGTCGCCGGCCCGCCCTTGGTGGCGACCGGGAGGGCAGTGGCCGGCTGCAGCACGCTGAGGTCGAACCCCGCCGTTGCGCTGCTGACCTGGAGCTGAGTGACTGCGCGACTGGAAGGCCGTGATGGCCCGCTCCAGCCTGGCTCGCTGCGCGAGGCGCAGGTCGTCGGTCCCGTCGATGCCGGCCCGCCGGTCCTGGTAGTCGACGACGACGTCCTCCAGCAGCGTGACCTTGCCGTCGAGGTCGCTCTGGGCTGCGCTTGCGCAGGACCTGGACCAGCGCGTCGCCGAAGGCGTCGGCAACGGCGCCGCGCGGTCGGCGTCCGGGTCGGTGGCACTGATGGCCAAGCGTGTGCGTCGTCTCGTCGGGAAGCGCGTTGACGCCCTGGGCGAGCTCGTTCGGGTCACCGTCGTAACCGAGGGCCCGGGCAGCGGTCCGGGGCACCGCGCCGGAGGACACGAACACCGGCAGCGTGCCCAGCGGCACGCTTGTTGGGTCGGTGGCACGCTGGAGCAGCGTCGTCGTCGCCTTGTAGCCGGTGGCAGTTCCTGGAGCCGATCCGGGCCCGGTGCTGGACGGCTGCGGCGCCAACGTCACGACGGCCGCGACCAGCGAGACCAGGCCGGCGGCCAGCACGACCAGCCACCGGCGACGGATGATCCTCAGGTAGTCGAGCGGATCCATCGGTCTCCCCTCGGGTTCCCGGCGTGGCGCTGCCTCAGGTCGAGGACGGCCGCCGCCGGCTCGAGCCTCGGCGTCCCGCGCATCGTCGACCAGCCAGAACAGGTCGGCGCGGACCCGCCGGTCGTCGCCGCGGACGGCGGTGCCGACCAGGTGCTCGACCAGGTCGTCATCGAACTCCGCCACCTTCCGGTCCCGGCGCAAGGCAACGATCGCCGGGTGTGCCGTGCGGCGACGGCTGCTCGGCCGGCGTGCGGAGCGCCTCCTCGAGCTTCTCGCCGGGGCGGACTCCGGTGACCCGGATCTCGACGTCGGTGCCGGGCCGGTAGCCGGAGAGCCGGATCATCCGCTTGGCCAGGTCGATGATGCGCACCGGCTCGCCCATCTCGAGCATGAAGATCTCGCTGCCGGTCGACATCGCGGCCGCTTGCAGCACCAGCTGGACGGCCTCGGGGATGCTCATGAAGTACCGCGTCATCCGCGGGTCGGTCACGGTGACCGGGCCGCCGGCCTCGATCTGCCGGACGAAGGTGGGGATGACGCTGCCACGGCTGCCGAGCACGTTGCCGAACCGCACGGCGCAGTAGCTCGTGTCGGCGCTTCCGGCGGCCAGCGTCATGACCTCGCCCAGCCGCTTGGTGGCGCCCATCACGCTGGACGGCGCCACGGCCTTGTCGGTGGACACGAACACCAGTCGATTGGTGCCGGCATGCACCGCGGCGTCGACGACGTTCCTCGTCCCCATGACGTTGGTCTTGACCGCCTCGCAGGGATGCGCCTCGAGCAGCGGAACATGCTTGTGCGCCGCGGCGTGGAAGACCACCTCGGGGCGGTGCTTCGAGAACAGCCGGATGACGTGGTCGCGGTGCCGCACGTCGGCCAGCAACGCGGTGCTGGGAACCGTCGTGTGCAGCGTCGCCATCAGCTCGTGCAGGTGGGTCTCGTCGTGCTCGAGCAGCAGCAGCTCGGCCGGCCCGCACTCGGCGACCTGGCGGGCGATCTCGGATCCGATCGAGCCACCTGCGCCCGTGACCAGCACTCGTCGGCCGGCGAGGAGCGACCGGACCGCAGTCAGGTCGGTGTCCACCGGCGTGCGCCCGAGCAGATCGTCGATCCGCAGGTCGCGGAGCGCGGCGGTCTGCACCCGGCCGCCGACGATCTCGCGCACCGGCGGCAGGACGCGCAGCGGGAGGCCGGCTTGGTCGGCCAGCTCCGCTGCGCGCCGTACGTCACCGAGCTCGGCGCTCGGGACGGCGAGGATCGCCTGGTGCAGGTCCGCCGAGAGCGCGACCGTGGCCAGCTGGTCGAAGCCCCCCACGACCGGCACGCCCGCGCAGGCCCGGCCGTGGGTTCGCGGGTCGTCGTCGAGCATGACCACCGGCACCAGGCCGGCCCGCTGGTCACGCCGCATGCTGCGCACCAGCTCGGCGCCGGCCTCGCCGGCGCCCATCACGGCGACCCGGAGACCAGCGGGGTCGGACTGCCTCCGGTTGAAGGCGAAGAGCCGGGACTGGAAACGCACCGCACCCAGCAGCCCGGTCACCGCCATCGCGCCGAACACGCTCACGCTCAGGGGGAACGGCCGGCCCACGGCGAGCGAGCAGGCGGTGACCAGGGCTGCGCTGGTCAGTCCGGCGCCGAGGACCCGGCGCGCCTCGGCCACGCTGGCGTGGCGCCAGATCTGGGCGTAGAGGCCGAAGACCCAGGCGGCAGCCAGGGTGAGCAGGACGGCCAGCGGAAGGAACTTCAGCAGGTCGGACCACTGGGTGGGGGTGGCTTCGCCGAGGGTCCGGACCAGCATGACGAAGCAATAGCCGGCCGCGATGAGGATCGCGTCGAGCACCGCGGCAGTGGCCTCGGCGCGAAGCCGGGCTGCCCGGCGGGCCAGGTCCGCGCTCCACGCCGGCGCCGCGGATCCGGCACCGGTCCCCAAACCTGGCGTTCTCGGCATTCTGGCGGCCCCCATGGCACGTGGACGTGCACTGAACGACCCACCGGGCCCGACAGCAGCCACCCATGAGACAGGATGAATCGGACCCTGGCAAGCCGATCTCATCGGTCACCGACCCGCCGCGCCCGGGGTGACGCGGCGTGCTCCCTGCCCCCCAATCGACGAGGTCACCGAGGGTAGTCCCCTCCTAGCCGTCGGTGTCAACGATCAGTCCGTCCCGCTGCAGCTCAGCGAGGGCGGCGAGCACGTCACGGGCCAGGTCGGCGGGCTTCTCGGCGAACAGCACCGACGCCGCGCCGACCATCTCTGCCACCGTCGTGCGACCGTCGCAGAGCTCCCAGAGGGCGAGTGCGGTGTCGTTGAGCCGGAACGCCGCCTCGGGTGGCCCGGTCACGACGACGGTCGTGCCGTCCCCGGTGCCGTGCACCCGGAACCCAGCCGGTCGTGCGGGTCGGCTGTCGAGCGACAGCTGGGTCATGGCTGGCCTCCGGTGCTGGGGTCCGCGAACCCGTGGTCGTGGGCGAAGCGGGCCGCGTCGATGCGGGAGTGCACCTCGAGCTTCGTGAGGACGTTCTGGATGTGGGTCCGCGCGGTCTCCGGACTGATCACCAGGCGGTCGGCGACCTCGGCACGGTCGTGCCCCTGTGCGATCAGCTGGAGGGTCTCGCGCTCCCGCCGGGTCAGCCGGTCGAACCGCGCGCTCGCGGCGTCGTCGCGCCGGCGGCGTTCGATCAGGCTGCCGAGCAGCGCTCCGAGCATCCGGCGCGGAACCACCGCCTCCCCACGATGTACGGCCGCCAGAGACGCGGACAGCTCGTCCAGCCCGACGGCCTTGGTCTGGAACCCGGCCGCCCCCGCCGCGAGACACGCGGTCAGCAGCTCGACATCGGCGTCGTCGGCGAGCACCAGGATCGGCACGAAGCCCCGCTCCGTCACGGCGGCGCACCATTCCGCTGCAGGCAGGTCTGCCTGCCCGGAGTCGAGGACGACCAGGTCGTACGCAGTGGCCACGCTCGTCGCCTCGGACGCGACGGCGAGGCCATCGACCTGGTCCGCAATGCCGCCGGGCGCGCCCAGCGTGACCTGCAGGGCGGTCCGCAGGACGTCGTCGGCGCTGACGACCAGCGCTCGGGTCACGAGTCCGTCCCGGCGTCGAGGATCCGGGAACGACGGGCAACCGCCACCGCCGCGTGCCGGTTGGTGACGCCCAGCTTGCCGAAGATGTTCTGGACGTGGGTGCGCACGGTGTTCGAGGAGATGCCGAGCTCGGCGCCGATGTCGAGGTTGCCGCGGCCCAGGGCCAGCTGCTGCAGGACCGAGAGCTCGCGGCTGGAGAGGCGGTCGACGGCTGCCGTCGGGGACGCTTCCGGCATCGACGTCTGGGCCCGGCCCTGGAGCGCGTCGGCGACGACACGCCGGATGTTCTCGAAGCTGGTGACGGCGCCGAGCACGGCGACCGTGCCCACCGGGCGCCGGTCGTGCGCCGGCGGCCCGAGCAGCACGACCGCTGGCGCAGTCTCGCCCGGCACCGACCCGAGCAGGTCTACCGACCCCTGGTGCAGCACGACCAGCCCGACCGGCCCGTCGTCGGCGCCGACCCGAGCGGCGATCCCGCACTCGCGCAGAGCCGCCGCCACCGCGTCGCCGCGCAGCCGCTGGCGGTCGAGGACGACGACGTGCTCGGTCCCGGTCATGGCACCGTCAGGCTGGCACGTTCCGGCCGCGGCGGCCTCACCGTCCGACCTTCCGTGCTCCCCGCCAGCCCTGCGACGACGGCGGCGGCCAGGACGACGGCTGGGTAGCGGTAGGTGTAGTCGATGCTCGCCTGCGCGACGAAGACGACGAGCGCCCAGGCAGCGCCGGATGCACGACCGACGGCACAGCCCAGGAGGAGCAGCACCACGAGCAGGCCGAGCGTCAATGCCGCCGGCACCCCCGCCTCGGCGGCCAGCTCGAGCGGCAGTGAGTGGGCGAACCTGGTGTCAGCATCCATTCGGGCGGTGGGGCTGGACACCGGGAAGCTGCCGAGGCCACCGCCGGACCAGGGTGACACGCCGGCCAGCTGCCACCCGTCCTGCCAGAGCGCGACCCGGCGGTCGCTGAGGGCGGAGGTGGCCAACCCGGACCCGGCACCGGTGTATCCCGCAGCGAGGGCGAGGGGGACGATCGTTGCCACGGCCAGCACGACGGCTGCTACTCCGGTCGAGACGAGGCCGGCCGGACGACTCTGCGCGACGAGCACGCCCACGACGGCTACCACCGCAAGTGCTGTCGCCGCCGCGCTGCGGGTCTCGATGATGGCGCCGACGAGCAGGATCAGCTCGGCTCCTGCGAGCCACCGCCACGGGCCGAGCGGCCGGACCAGCGCGGCCACCGCCGCGACGGCGCAGGCCGCGAGGAACGCGCCGTTGGCGTTGCCGTAGCCGAACGGTGGCGCGGTCGGGCCACCGGAGAGGATCGCCGGCTGAGTGAGCACCACGGCCGCACCGGACGAGGCCACGGTGAGCAGTGCCCCACCCGCCAGCGGTCGCGGCACGACGCGCGCGCCGGCGTAGAACAGACCGGCCGCGGCGACCAGGCCGAGCTCACGCGCGGTGCCGGCGTCGCCGTGCCCGGCGCGCGCGAGCAGGGCCAACAGGGCGAGCCAGCCGACCAGCAGAGCCGCGTCGATGATCCCGCGTCCCGCGAGAGCACGGGGCACGAGCACGGCCAGACGCTATCGGGTCGGGGAGCAGGCGTCGCGGTCACGGCGAGGATGTGCCGGGGACGACCGAGGGGGTGCTGGCTGACCCGCCGTGAAGGCCCCCGGCACGTGCTGAAGCCTGCTGGAACCACTGCAGGGTCTCCTGCAGCCCGCTGCGCAGCGAGGTCGGGGTTGCTGCCGGGAACAGGCTGCGCAGCAGTGTCGTGTCCGCCTGCGAGTCGTGCACGTCGCCGGGCCGCGGCGGCGCATGCTCCACGGTCACTGGGCTGCCGAGAAGGTCCGCCAGCTCGGCGATGAGCCCGGTGAGCGAGGTCCGGGTGCCGAACGCGAGGTTGACGGCGGTGTCGTGCGTGACCCGCCGGCGGACGGCGTCGACGATCACGTCGCACACGGTGCCGACGTAGGTGAAGTCGCGGGTCTGCGACCCGTCGCCGTGCACCCGTAGAGGTCTGCCGGCCACCGCCGCGTCGAGGAACGCCGGGACCACCGCGGCGTAGGCGTGCCCAGCGGCCTGCAGCGGCCCGAACACGTTGAAGAACCTGAAGGCGAGGACGTCCATCTCGTAACAGCTGGCGTGCGACAGGGCGTAGGCCTCGGTGGCGAGCTTGCTGACCGCGTACGGGCTCAGCGGTGCGGTCCGCATCGTCTCGCGCTTGGGCAGCTCCAGGTTCGCGCCGTAGACCGAGGACGACGACGCCACCACGAGGTACGGCGAGCCGGCCCGCCGTACCGCCTCGAGCACCTCGAGCGTCCCCGTGGCGTTGGCGTGGTGGCTGGTCAGCGGGTCCGCGACCGACCTGGGGACCGAGGGGACCGCCGCCAGGTGCACCACGGCGTCTGCCCCGGCGAAGGCCCGGTCGAGCAGGTCGCGGTCGAGGATGCTGCCCTCGACCAGCTCGGCGCGCACCCCCTCGAGGTTCGCGGCGGCCCCGGTCGAGAGGTCGTCCACGGCCACGAGGTCGGGGGAGCCCCACGCCAGGCCGAGGCGACTCAGCAGGTTGGCGCCGATGAACCCGGCGCCACCCGTGACGACGACCTTCACTGAGCTCCTCACGCGATGGAGCCGCATCGTCTCAGACGATCGGCGGACGAGGTGCGTAGGGCATCTGGCGCGGGTTACGTATGGTCGGGCCCGGCCCCGGCTTCCTAGGTTGGCTCTGACCGCCGTGACTTCGCATGAGGAGGACCCATGTCCGACACCACCGAGACCACCGAGACCCCCGGCTGGGACCGTCGTCGGTTCATCAAGGCCTCCGCCGGCGGCGCTGCCCTCGTGTGGGCCGCTCCCACCATCACCGGCCTCGACGCGCGCGCCTTCGCCGCGGGCTCGAACCCGACGTGCGTCACCACCCTCAGCGACGATTTCGACGATGAGTCGACAACCCCCGACTCTGGTGGCTACTCCACCCAGACCAGCTTGACCAACTTCGCCGCGACGACGGGCAATGTGGACGTGATCGGGTACGCCGCGCCGTACATCTACTTCGGTGGCACAGAAGGCCTCTACATCGACCTGATCGGCACCGGTGCCGGGACGACCACCGTGCTCGAGTCGAAGGCGGACTTCTGCGAGGGCACGTACACGGTCACCGTCAGGTACTCGGCCGACCCGCGCGGCCTCGCGAACGGAACGATCAGCGCAGCCCTCGGCAATGGCTCCGGCAGCGTGGCGGTGCCAGCGGGCAACGGCAGCTCGACCGCACAGTCCTTCACGTTCTCCGGAACGGTGCCTGCCGGAGGTGGCAAGCTCGTGATCACCGCTACCTCCGACGCTGCCAACAACGGCCCGCTCCTGCTCGAGGTCACCGTCGCCTGACAGGCACCCGCCAGGGCCGGCACCCCTCCGCCGGCCCTGGGCGGGTCGCCTGGCTGAACGATGTCGGTGTCGGGACGTAGCGTGGGAGCGTGAGACCGACAACCGACCTCAAGCGCCGCGTCGCGCCGTTCCGCGTCGTGAGCGACTTCCAGCCGGCCGGGGACCAGCCGGCGGCGATCGACGAGCTGGAGCGCCGGGTCCGGGCGGGGGACACGAACACCGTCCTGCTCGGCGCGACAGGCACCGGCAAGTCGGCCACCACGGCCTGGCTGGTCGAACGGCTGCAGCGCCCGACGCTGGTGATGGCGCCGAACAAGACCCTGGCCGCCCAGCTGGCCACGGAGTTCCGTGAGCTGCTGCCGCACAACGCCGTCGAGTACTTCGTCTCCTACTACGACTACTACCAGCCCGAGGCGTACATCCCGCAGACGGACACCTACATCGAGAAGGACTCGTCGATCAACGACGAGGTCGAGCGGCTGCGGCACTCCGCCACCAACAGCCTGCTCACCCGCCGCGACGTCATCGTGGTGGCGTCGGTGTCCTGCATCTACGGCCTGGGCACGCCGCAGGAGTACGTCGACCGGATGGTCCGGCTCAAGGTGGGCACCGAGGTCGACCGCGACGCACTGCTGCGGCAGTTCGTCGGCATCCAGTACACCCGCAACGACCTGGCCTTCACCCGCGGCACGTTCCGGGTCCGCGGCGACACCATCGAGATCTTCCCGGTCTACGAGGAGCACGCCGTCCGGATCGAGATGTTCGGCGACGAGATCGAGCGGCTCATGACGCTGCACCCGCTCACCGGCGAGATCGTGACCGAGGACGAAGAGCTCTACGTCTTCCCGGCCACCCACTACGTCGCCGGCCCGGAGCGGATGGAGAAGGCGATCACCGGCATCGAGCTCGAGCTGGCCGACCGGCTGGCCGAGCTCGAGCGGCAGGGCAAGCTGCTCGAGGCCCAGCGGCTGCGGATGCGCACCACCTATGACGTCGAGATGATGCGCCAGGTCGGGTTCTGCTCCGGCATCGAGAACTACTCCCGGCACATCGACGGCCGCGCCCCCGGGTCCGCGCCGCACTGCCTGATCGACTACTTCCCCGAGGACTTCCTGCTCGTCATCGACGAGTCGCACGTCACCGTGCCGCAGATCGGCGGCATGTACGAGGGCGACATGTCGCGCAAGCGAACCCTCGTCGACCACGGCTTCCGGCTGCCGAGCGCGGTCGACAACCGCCCGCTGAAGTGGGAGGAGTTCCTCGAGCGGATCGGCCAGACGGTATTCCTGTCGGCCACGCCTGGGTCCTACGAGATGGGCCGGGTCCGCGGCGAGGTGGTCGAGCAGGTCATCCGGCCCACCGGGCTCGTCGACCCTGAGGTCGTCGTCAAACCCACCAAGGGACAGATCGACGACCTGGTGCACGAGATCAACCTGCGCACCGAGAAGAACGAACGGGTGCTGGTCACCACGCTGACCAAGAAGATGGCCGAGGACCTGACCGACTACCTCCTCGAGCTGGGCGTCCGGGTCCGTTACCTGCACTCCGAGGTCGACACGCTGCGCCGGGTCGAGCTGCTCCGCGAGCTGCGGCAGGGCCTGTTCGACGTGCTCGTCGGCATCAACCTGCTGCGGGAGGGGCTCGACCTGCCCGAGGTGTCGCTGGTGTCGATCCTGGACGCCGACAAGGAGGGATTCCTCCGGTCCGGCACGTCGCTCATCCAGACCATCGGCCGGGCCGCCCGCAACGTGTCCGGCCAGGTCCACATGTACGCCGACACGGTCACCGACTCGATGGCCAAGGCGATCGACGAGACCAACCGACGGCGCGCCAAGCAGGTCGCCTACAACAAGGAGCGCGGCGTCGACCCGATGCCGCTGATGAAGAAGATCTCCGACATCACCGAGCTGCTCGCGCGCGAGGACGCCGACACCGAGGAGCTCATCGGCGGCGCCGGCCGGCAGCAGTCCCGCGGGAAGACCCCGGTCCCCGGCCTGAAGTCCCGCGACGGCCGCGAGGGCAGTTTCGCCGCTGGCCTGCCGGCGGCCGACCTGGCCGACCTCATCCAGCAGCTCACCGACCAGATGCACCAGGCCGCGGCGGAGCTGCAGTTCGAGCTCGCAGCCCGGCTGCGTGACGAGCTCGGTGACCTCAAGAAGGAGCTGCGCGGCATGCGGGCGGCCGGCACCGCCTGACTTGGATCAAGCGAAGGGCGCTATCGGGACCCCTGTGCCGTCGGGTAATAGCTGCCAGGGCAGTCAGGTCACTGTTCTGGACGCGGACTTGTTCAGCCGACGGCATGGCTTCGATGAAGAAGTCCGTCGGCTCGAGTCCTCGGGTGCCGTCGATTGTGCAGGCGACAAAGTCTAGCCAGCCCGGATGGCCGCGCGAGCTGTAGAGGATCGGCCAGCGCACGAAACCGGACAGGTCTGCCCTCTCGACTCGGAGGGCTCGCTGCGGCCGTAGGGCTTGGTGATCCAGGACCACTAATGCAGCGTCGCTCATGCCGGCGGCATCAAGAGCGAGATCCCTGAACTCGTCCTGGCCACCGCCTGGATGGAGAACGAGCTGGCCCGACTGGCGGTCTTCGGTTCGACCATTGCCCAATGAGATGAGTCGCGAGTAGCTGTAGTCGTTGACGTATGCCCCGTGGTCGATGCCGGCCCGCCCGTTGTGCCACGCGACGAGTGGGCCGGGCGAGTGACGGTTGAGGCGCCGAGGGTCGTTCTGCCACGCGAAAAATCCGAGCTGCTCGTTGTTGTGGGCAGTGCAGTCGACCACCTTCCACTTGTTCGGCTCCTCGTTCGCGGAGCTGGGCCAGAAGAAGCTCGGACGACTGTGGCGCGCCGCCGTTGAACACGCCAGCGGCCACGCAGCCACGTGCCTGATTGCCTCGACCCTGACCCAAATGGAACCCGGAAAGCCGGTACTCAGAGGCTGCTCCTCGTTCACGCGTTGACCTCGGCGCGATGCGGAAGGCAGCACACGCGTCGTACAACGTGTCCATGGTGGCGTTAACGCCGTCGGAAGTTGTGTCGTCGGGATCCCACCAGTACGCATGGTTGCCAACTCGGTAGGCGACGCAGTCGCGCAGCGTGATGCCGTGTGAGGCATGAGGCACGAAGGCCCTGCTCCCGCTGTTGGTGACAACAACTCCCTGAATCACGGTGCCGCGAGATCCATTGTGGCAGTGGTGAAAGTGTAGGCCGTATCGGCCCGGCACCGGGACGGTCGTGTTGGTGCCGCGCAGGTTGGGGTCGGCTACCCGCGGGCCAACATGCTCGATCCGGATGTACGAGAGGTGCTGCCTCTGGTGGTTCATGAGGAACACCACGTGGGCCCGGCCTCGTCGGGTCCCGCCGATGATGACGTTCCTGGTGAGGTTGAAGACCTCCGTAGTGAACGTCGACTCGCGGTGGCGGTACGTCGGGACCAGAGCGCCAGACTTGAACCGGGGGAAGTGCGTGTAGTCGTGTGCACGGTACGGCGCCATTCGGATCTCGTCGCGTGCCCGCCACGAAGCGTCGATCCCGCTCCGGTTCCAGCCCGCCCGGGGGGTGCCATGAGCATCCAACTGGCCGTTCGCGACAACCCACAGGCCGACATCGTGCGGCAAGACCTCCATCCCGCCACCCCGGAACCTGCTCTCGCGGATGTCGATGAACTGCAGTCGATGGGTCACCGCAGCCGAGCTCGGGCGCATGCGCAGCGTGCCGTGGATAACGACGTTGCCGCGTGACTTCACGACGGTGGTCCGCGACGGATCGAACTCGAGGACTGCGCCGGCATCAACCGTGAGCCGGTCGACTGTCCACTCGCCCGACACCAAGACGTGGCCGCGGACGATCGTCTGTCCCTTGTACCGACGAGCGGAGGCCACGGCGAGCGCGGGGTCAACACGGACCGCCGGGCTCGCAGTCACCGCCGGCGCGGCGGCGAGGGCGACGAGCTTGAGAACTGTTCGACGGTCGGGCGACTCCATCACGGGCCCAAGTCTGGCGCAAGATCGAAGATCGGTCGACGAAGCGATCCTCAAACGCAAGACCGACAAGCGTGCCGGTGGCTCGCTAACTCCGCGAGGAGATGACCTGGTCGAGGACAACCTTCCACGCTGACGCGATAACTCGGATGTCGAACGTCGCGAGACAGTGTGCGCGTGCAGCATTGCCGAGTCGCGGACCATGCTCCACCGCATGGCGGACGCCGTCTGCCAGCGCCTGTGGATCGTCGATCGGCACCAATACGCCCGTTTCGTCGTCGATCACGACCTCGCCAATCGCTTCGATCGGAGTTGCCACGCACGGAATCCCTGAGAGACCCGCCTCGATGAGCACACCTGGCATGCTGTCACCACCGCGACTCGCCAGCACCATGACGTCGACCTTTGCGTAGATCTCGGCCATGTTGGTAACCGGTCCGAGAAATCGCACCCGCCCAGGGGCGGTGCGCCGGGCGAGCGCTTCCAGTGGGGCACGGTCTGGACCGTCGCCAGCTACGATCAAGGTCGCGTCTGGCAGGTGGCGCATGGCCTCAATAACGGTGGCCACCCCCTTCTCGGGCGTTAGTGCGCCCACGTACAGCACCGCTACCCCGGCACCGATCCGCTTGTGGGGCGTTGGCTTGAACTGAGCGGTCGGTACACCGTTCGGCACGACCCTGATGCGGTCCGCGCGGACGCCGAGCCGGGTCATCAACGTCTCGGCGGATCCGCTCCACAGCGCGACGACTGCGTCGGCCCGGCTCAGGGCGAGCCTGACGCGCAGCCTGCGCATCGCCGTGGGGGCCCAGAACATCGAGTCGCTGATCTGCCTGTACACGAAAGGGGTTGGGAGGCCGATGCCCGCCAGGGCGCACGCGAATAGAGTTGTGCTTCCATGGCCGACAACGACGTCTGCCGCGCGCATCTCCCGACGCAGTGCTGCCAGCGTCGCCGTTCCCACGCGCGTAGATCCGAGCGTGGGAACGGCGAGGCATCGTCCGCCGGTGCCCGCGGCAAGAGCCACCGTGCGTACGTCAAGGCCGTCCGAGCGAAGTTCTGTCTCGAGGTCGGTGGCGAACACTTGGGCTCCGCGGCGGTTGGTGTCAGTGATGACCTGAAGGATCATGGTTGCCCTGGTCGTGTCGTCGGTTGGTCAGGTCGCCGATGACGGCGGCCACCCTGAAGCTGTCGCGTTCTCCGTTCCGCGCGGTGACCACCTAGTCTGTCGGAGTGCATGCCCGATCTCGGAAGGGGTCGTGGCAGGGGCGTGTTGGTCGGAAAGAGGTTGATGTCGCGGTGAGGCTCGTCGCCGTCGTGCTCACCCACCGCCGGCCCGCGCTCGCGACAGAAGTGGTACGCGGGTTACTGGCAGCAGAGGGCCTCACTCCATCCCAGGTATTGCTTGTCATCAATGGCGACGGCGGGCTCACGGATCCTGAGCTCGAGAGAAGCATCCACGTCCGCAAGCTGCCGGAAAACGTCGGCCCCGCGGGCGGCTTCGCAGTCGGCTTGGACGTAGCAAGGCGGGAGCTCGGGGCGGATTGGATCTACCTCTGCGAAGACGATGTGGGCTTGTTCGACCTACCCTCACCGCGCCTCACCCGACTCGTCCGCGATGTCGCCGACATCTCGGCCGTGGGCGCTGTGGTTGCGTTCGGTCGTGACCTCGACCGACGCACCGGACTCACTGTCCCGCACAGGCGTCGCGGTGATAGTGGGTTCGAGGACGTGGATGTGGCTGCTTGGGGAGCCAGCCTGATCCGCGGATCGGTCCTTGACGCCGGCTTGACGCCCGATCAGAGCCTCTTCTTCGGCTACGAAGACTTCGACTTCTGGCTCCAGATGCAAGAGAAGGGCTACCGGCTCGTTGTCGACTTGGCCACAGCATCAATCGCAGCTCACACCGTCTCGGGTGACGGCCGGGACGACGCCTTTCGCGGCCGTCGGCCCGACGATTCGGTCGAAGCGTGGCGCCGCTATTACGAGGCACGCAATTTTTTTCACCTCGCGCACGCTCACGGCACGCCGCGATGGACGGCCTCGCACCTCATCAAGTCGATGCGGCGTCTGCAGCTCGGGCCTACCCGCGCTCACCGGATGTCGCTGCTCGCTGGGCTGAAGGACGGACTACTGCGACGTCGAGGCCGCAATGATCGCTACTTGCGGATCGTGGGAGAGCATTGCCAACCGCACGATGAACAACGGACAAACGTTGACTGATCCACGTGCCGAGCGGACGTGGTCACAAAGTGCGCGCTGGTTGCCGATGGTGGGTGGGTGGCGTCGTGTCGTCCTGCGGCGATCAGCGAAAATCGGCCCCTCGGACTAGGTCTGGGAGCCCCACATCTGCGGCTTTCCCGGAGGCGACTAGTCGTCCGTCTTCTACGCGGACGAAGCGGTGACACAGCCCAAGCAGCGCAGGTCGATGTGACACGACGATCGCCGTGGTTTCTGTCGGGAGGGTGGCGAGAGCGGCCTCGAGTAGGCCCTCATTGATCGAGTCGAGGGCGCTGGTGGGCTCGTCCAAGATCAGCACGTCGGGTCGCAAGACCAGCGCTCGTGCGAGTGCAACGCGCTGCCGCTGTCCGCCCGACATGTTAGCCATACCGTCGCCGACCATGGTGTCGAAGCCGTCCGGGAGTGCTTCTATCTCGCCCCGAATCGATGCGAGTTCTGCTGCTGCGAGAATCTCGTCGCCAGGGAGATCGCGATGAAAAGCGATGTTCTCGGCCAGGGTTGCCCTGAGGAGCGCTGGTTCCTGAGAGACGATCGCGAAGCGTGACGCCCAAGAAGCTGCGGAGTAGTCTGCCGCCGGTCGGTCGTTGACAAGGTACTGACCGGTCTCGGGAGTCAGAAGGCCGACGAGAACATTGGCAAGCGTGGTTTTGCCGCCGCCCGATGGCCCGACGACGCCGATCCATTCGCCTCGCTCGACGAGCAGCGAAACTCCGCTGAGGGCGAGTATGCCGTCGCCATGGCTGTAGCCCGCATCTATCAGCTCAAGTCTCCGCACGGGGGTGAGCGGCTCGGTGCCGCGACGCCGACGCGCCCGGCGCTGGGTGCTGATGGCTTCTTGGAGGTCACTTAGAAATGGGCGTGCCTCCACGAATGTTTGGGTCGCGGTGTTCATCTGCTGGACGTAGCTCAACGACCGCAGCGCCAGGACCGCTGCGGCACCGAACGCGGAGGCGTCCAAATCGAGCATGTGTGCGAGAACCACGATGACGAGCACGCCGGTGAGGAGAAACTGTTGAAACAGCGCAGGAACTAGTCGGGCACTGAGGCGCACATGCCGGAACGATCGAGACACCTCGTCGTTCATCGCCCTCAGGTGCTCTGCAGCTCGCTCATGCGCATGGAAGACGTGCAATTCGCGGTTGAGATGGGCGTAGGACGTGGCCGTGAACTGAAGTTCACGCAGTGCTGCGGACGTTTTGCGGGCAACCACCTTGCTTCGACCGCTCATGGGTCGAAAGACGAACGACACCACCAGTGCTAGGCCAAGGAAGGACGCGGCCACCGCCGGTGCCATGACTACAATCACTATGCCGTAGATCAGCAGCGCGATCCCGCTCATGGCGATAGTGCTAAACGACAGAACGGGTGCGATCGCCTGCTGACAGTTGACCCCGATCAATTGTTGCACTCGGCCCAGCCGCTCCTGCCGAGTCTGCTGCCAGTCCGCAGCGAAAAAGGAGGTGAAGACTGCGTTACGCGCCCTGCCCGTCGCCTCGGCGGCGAGACCGGCCACCAGCCGCGCTTCGGCGTACCGAAGCGTGACACCGGTGGCTGCGAGCAGAGCCGCAAGGACAGCCACTTCCGTGAACGACGCATGGATCTCAGTACCAAGGACATTCAGCGGATGCTCGCCGTCCCGGTAGACGAGCATGAGCAGCAGCCGGAGCAGCAGGAGCAACTGAAGCGTGTCGCCGACCGCAACCGCGAAGGCCAAGGGTGGCTCGAGGAGCAGTCTGCGCCGTCGGCTTCCAAGGAACGTCCCGTTGAAGCGCCACAGATCCCTGATGAGTTCCGGTGTGATACGTATCGCCGCTCGCCGGGGACGACCCCTGCGATTGCGGGTCGCCGGTGCAGTTTCAGCCACGTCGGTCATCATGCCGGACTGGTTGGCCCGACCATGGGAGC
This sequence comes from uncultured Actinomycetota bacterium, assembly GCA_963746175.1. Classification (GTDB taxonomy): domain Bacteria; phylum Actinomycetota; class Actinomycetes; order JACCUZ01; family JACCUZ01; genus CAVVAH01. The sequence continues at coordinate 185,799 of CAVVAH010000001.1, forward strand.
TCGGAGATGTGGCTGTGCCAACCCGAGCCCGGGCTGCAGGGCCTTCACCGCGCCAGAGCTCAGAATCGGTAGCCGAACGACGCTATCTCTGCGGTGCAGGTGTCAGCTATCAAGTCGGCCTGGTGCTGGTCGAGAATCTCCCTGTAGGACCGCCGGTCCGTGCGAAAACCACCTTTCGCGCGTGGCAGCCAACCGTCGAACTCCAGCCCTATGCGCTCGCAGGCTGTCGCCAGGTCGGTATTGAGCGACTCATAGCGACCGACAAAGTCGACGGCGATCTCGTCGTCAAGGGAGTAGATCTTCCGATTCATGGTGAGGTCGATGCGGCGAAGCGACTCATCCATGGTCTCCTCCGCGACCCGCTTTCGGCGGTAGAAGTGCTGCGAGACCGCCCAGTCCCAAGGGTTTCGGACGAAGCAGAACCTGAAGTAGGAGTTCCAAGCCTCCTCGCCAACCCGTGCACGAACAGCGGCAGCTGGCATGTGGTTCCAGTAGAGCTGCCGCCGTAAAGGAACGTCCTTTACCACGCGCTTCGCCACGGCGCGCGGGGTCACTTCGCGGAACGTCAGCCGTCGATCAAAGTTCTGTGGCGGTCGCCCCCGGCCCTCCGCGCGCAGGACCTCGTCCTCGGCACTGATAGGGGTGATGACGTCTTCCGGCCCGAGGTAGCGCGAGAGCGAGATCTCTACGCTCGTTCCAGCCGTCTTGGTCGTCTTGAGGAAGATGAAGCGGTGGCGGTGTGAGACAAGCACGGGCAGAGCTCCGAAGTGACGGCGACGAAAGGGTGCTCAGCGAACGACCTGCCGGCTCCCGAGAACCCCACGATAGAGTCGGCCGTGTCGAGATCTAAGGCAAGGGTGCATGTGTGTGTCGCCGGACTGTGCCGTTACCTCGACGCAGCCCTGGCCACTTCGATCTGTCGACAGCGGCCATGATCGCAGCTGCGCTCGTGCTGTATGGCGCCAGGACGCGTCCGCGAATCTCCAGGTGGTCGCGAGGTTCCTTCGGTGCACGCATCGGCCTCTCAGCCCACAGCCGCATAGAAGCGGGACTCGGTCAAGGCACCGCCACCGGGACACCGAGCGGCCGAGGATGTCCATTCCGTGTTCGGGGTACCATCCGACGCTTGGGCCGACCCAGGAACCGACAATGGAGAACGGCAGATGGTGCTCAACAGGGCAAGCCAAGCCTTGCTGACGTGCCACCAAGAGGGCACGAGTGGGACGCTGAGGCGTGCCCTCAACCGCGGTCGCGAACCCTCCAGCATTGCTCCAGCGTGCGAGCTCGTCAGCCCCGGCCGACCCTCCTCAGCGCCCGGCCTCGGAGGCTGGCGATGTTGGCGCGTTCGGCGTGCTCATGTCTGGTCGGGCTCCCCAAGCGCGGGGAGCGACAAGCAGTATCGCGGGGGGATGGGATGACTGCGACCCAGCCTCGGCTCGAGTTGGACTGGCGGAGGGCAGTACCCACCGCACTGCGACGACGACTCGCGCGGCGACTTCGCGGTCCTTTTCCCTGGGATCCGGGCGTTATCCTCAAGCCGCCTCCCTGCCCGGAGGGAAATGTTCGGTCGCCGCCGGACTTTGTCGGCGTGGGGTGTCAGAAGGCTGGCACGTCGTGGTGGTTCCTGCTCCTCGCGCAGCATCCGGGCGTCGATGTGTCGCTTCTAGCACACAAAGAGTTGCACTACTTTGCGCGTTTTTGGCGAGATGGGTTCACTGACGCAGACGCGGCAGCGTATGCCACCCTTTTTCCGCGGCTGGAGGGAAAGCTCAGCGGCGAGTGGACCCGAGTTATGTCTCTCAATTCTGGACCCCACAGTTGATCAGGCGAGCAGCTCCCGAAGCCAAATTGCTCGTCCTCCTCCGGGATCCCGTTGAGCGCTATCGATCGGCTCTTAATCACTACGCGACTCGCGGCAGGAGGATCGACCAGAACTTGGCCGGCGAAGCTTTCAATCGCGGCCTCTATGCCATGCAACTGGGTCATCTCATAGGTGTCGTGCCGCCCGAACAAATTTTGGTACTCCAATACGAACGATGTCGGGAGAGTCCGACTGAGCAGCTCGATGCGACCTACCGCTTTCTCGGATTGACGCAGGGCTTCCGACCAGAAGCTCTGGAGCGCAAGATAAATGCAGCGAAGGCTGTCGGAGGTTATGAGCTCGACTTGAGTTCACGGCGAGAACTCGTGCGCGCTTATCGGTCCGACGTCGACCGACTGGCCGACCTGGTACCAACACTCGATCGGTCACTTTGGCCCAACTTCTAGGTCGGTCGTTGCGATCGCCTTGCCCAGTTCGCTTGACGACACTCTGCGGAGGAGGCAGCAGCCGCATCGTCTTGGGCGGCGAGCGGGATTAGCGCAGATTCGCCTCGTAACGGCGACGCCTCGAGGGCGACCGGCTCCAGGCATCGACGACTCGTGCAGAGAGTTGCAGGGGTGAGTGAAGGAGGTCGTCCAGTTCGGTGCGCGTTTCGAGGTGCTCGACCGTCATGCGCGCAAGCTGGGCCCGCAGGACGGCGTTCTCGGTCGGGTGCTGTGGACTCAGGACCGGTCTCTTGATCATCTGCCAATTTCCGGCGCCGACTCGCCACGCCGGGTACATCCAGTCCATCGGTTCGCCCGCGCGCGCCTCAAACGCCGCCCTTTCGGTGGCCGACCAGGAGGCCCACCCCTCGACCTGTTGGACCAGGTTCGGGTGTCTCGGCGAGAGGTCGACAGACGACAACTCTTCGAGCTCACGGCGGCTGTTAGCTCGCGGCACGAGGAAGTCGACCGGGCGGAGGCCGAGCCATTCGGCCACCCGCGGGAGCTCCTCGTCGAGGCGCTCCAGCTGCAGGACTCTGAACCGGTCCGGCGCGAGTCTTTCCAGGTCGTCCCCGACCAGCCGGTGGGTCCAGTCCCACTGCCAAGCGAGCTTCTCCAAGCGGCTCCAGGCCCGCCATTGGTCGGGGGTGGCCGCACCAACCCGGTCCGCGCGGGGACGCCAACGGGCCCACTTCGAGACCCGCCAGGGCAGCGCGGACTGGGGTGCATACGCCCCACGCTGCAGCTCAGACGCAACGAAATCGCGGCCATCCCGCTGGAGCCACACAAACTTCGCCTCGGGGAACGCGGTCACGAGGGCCGGCACCATCAGCGAAAGCCGATTGTTGCTCTCGCCGTAGGTTTCGGCGGCGGCTGGGTGCGGCCGCGACCTTCGCAACAAGGCCACTGCCTCGTCGGTTCCGAGTCGACCCTCGCGGTAGCGAACCGACTCTTTGACCAGCTGCGGGTGCGGCTCGTGCAGGCAGAGGCAGCCCGGGGACTGGGTGAGGACGTACGCCAACGTCTGGCTCCCCGACCGCCCCGTGCTCAGCGCGAAGAACATCGCCGGTCCGGACATCAGCGGGAGGCTACCGCCGCAGCAACGGTACCGGGCCGGTTCGGCGGCCCCTCCACCGTTCGGCCGCCGCTGGCGAGCAACCACGGGGTCGATGCCGATGTGACACGCGGCGTTGGTATGAGGAAGACTGATGTTGACGTGGAGGGGAGTATCCCTGCGCGGCAGTGTCGTCATCACGGCTGAGCCCCTCGGGGCGACTCCCGGCGCTGCCGGTCCACCGGCTTTTGGCCGGTAGGCGGGAGAGACCTCCGGACCTGCTGTGCGCTGTCCGGAGGATGCCCTGTGCTCGACGTTCCCACCTGGGTCTGGCTGGCCACTGTCGCCGGCCTGCTCGCGATCGTCGTCCTGGACCTCGTCGTCATCGCGCGCCGCCGCCGCGAGGTCACCATGCGCGACGCCACCCTCTGGGTGCTGCTGTACGTCGGGCTGGCAGCTGGCGTTCGCCGGCGGCCTGGCGCTCACCGCGGGGCCGGGGCCGGCGGGGGAGTTCGTCGCCGGCTACGTGACGGAGTACAGCCTCAGCGTCGACAACCTCTTCGTCTTCATGATCATCATGGCTCGGTTCGGCGTCCCGGCGCTGGCCCAGGACAAGGTCCTCTACATCGGCATCGTGGTGTCCATGGTGCTGCGCGCGGTGTGCATCGCCGCCGGTGCTGCAGCGCTCAGCACGTTCAGCTGGGTCTTCTACGCGTTCGGGGCGTTCCTGGTCTACACAGCGGTCAAGCTGCTGCTGGCCGGCGAGACCGACGACGAGGACTTCCACGAGGGCCGGGTGATCCGGCTGGCCCGGCGGGTGCTGCCCCTGACGCCGCACTACGAGGGCAGCAGGCTCTCCGTTAGCGAGAGCGGCCGGCGCCGGTACACGCCGTTGGTCCTCGTGATCATCGCCATCGGCATCGCCAACGTCGTCTTCGCTCTCGACTCGATCCCGGCGATCTTCGGGCTGACGACCCACACCTACATCGTCTTCACTGCCAACGCGTTCGCCCTGATGGGTCTGCGACAGCTGTTCTTCCTCGTCGGCGGGCTGCTCGACCGGATCGTCTACCTCAACATCGGGCTGTCGGTGATCCTCGGGTTCATCGGCGCGAAGCTGGTGGTCGAGGCCCTGGAGGGCGACCACGTCGAGCACATCGGGTCGTTGCCGCTGCCGCACATCGGGATCCTGTTCTCCCTCGCGTTCATCGCCGGCACGTTGGCCGTGACGACCGTCGCCAGCCTGGCGCGGTCCGGCCGTAATGACCCCACCGCTGCCTGACCACCTACGCCCGAGAGGACTCCGTGAACGTCCCCACCTGGCTCTGGATCGGCAGCATCGCGCTGCTGGTCGGCCTGCTCGCCGTCGACGTCTTCGTCATCGGCCGCCGGCCGCACGAGCCCAGCATGCGCGAGTGCGTCGTAGCCATCACCTTCTACATCGGGCTCGCCGTGCTGTTCGGCATCGGCGTGCTCGTCCTCGCCGGCGGCGAGTACGCCGGCGAGTTCTACGCCGGCTGGCTGACGGAGTACAGCCTGAGCATCGACAACCTGTTCGTCTTCGTCATCATCATGGCGAGGTTCCAGGTACCACGGCAGTACCAGCAGACCGCACTCCTCGTGGGGATCATCCTGGCTCTGGTGATGCGCGGCATCTTCATCGCCCTCGGCGCCGCCGCGATCCAGAACTTCAGCTGGATCTTCTACCTCTTCGGCGCCTTCCTCGTGTACACGGCGGTGAAGCTCGCCACCCAGGGCGAGTCGCACGACGACGACTTCGAGGAGAACAGGCTGCTCAAGTGGGTCGAGCGACGCTTCCCCGCGACGAAGGAGTGGAACGGCGTGCACCTGACCGCCCGGGTGGACGGCAAGAAGGTCATCACGCCGATGCTGGTGGTGATCCTGGCGCTGGGTACGACCGACCTGCTGTTCGCCCTCGACTCGATCCCCGCGATCTACGGACTGACGAAGGAGCCCTTCCTCGTCTTCACCGCCAACGTCTTCGCGCTGATGGGCCTCCGGCAGCTCTACTTCCTCATCGGCGGCCTGCTCGAGCGGCTGGTGTACCTCAGCCTCGGCCTCTCGGTCGTCCTCGGCTTCATCGGCGTCAAGCTGGTCCTCGAGGCGTTGCACGAGAACGAGCTGCCGTTCATCAACGGCGGTGAGCACGTCGGAGTCCCGGAGATCCCGATCTGGCTCTCCCTGCTCGTCATCCTCGGCGTCCTGGCGATCACCACCGTGGCGAGCCTCCTCAAGGTTCGGCGAGATCCCGAGGCGACGGACGGCAGCGGGAGGATCTGACCCGGACGCCGATCATCCGGCGCGCCGCCCGCAACAGCTGGGCGAAGAACGGCCGCAGCGATGGCTCGCGGGTGCGTAGCCGTCGGCGCGATCGGCCGCGGTCAGTCCGTGCGGGCGACCCGATCGAGGACGCCTGGCGAGCGGCCGAGGCGGCGCACAGTGACGCCGCTGACGACCAACGCCGCGCCGACGACCGAGACGGCGACCGGTGACACGGACACGCCGGACTGCGGGAGCGCCGTGGCCACTGCGCCGGTGCCGGTCTTCCTCGGCCCGGACTTGGCCGGCAGGACGGCGACATCGGGTGGGGGATTCGTCTCGCTGGTGCCGGCCGAGACGCCGGTTCCGCCTGGCGCGGCCGACCCGGGCTGGTTCGGCGGTGCCTGCGGTCCAGGGTTGGGCGGTCGGCCGCCGGGCGGGGTGGAGGTCGCGGCGTGCACGGCGTCGAGGCCGAGGACCTGGACGGTGGGAACAGCCCACACCAGCGCACCGCCCAGGGCAGCGCCGCGGCGGAGTGCCGCCCGACGGGTCACCGCGGGATGAGGAGCGTTGTCGTTCAGCACGCAGCGAGCCCCTGGAGCGAGATGAGCGTTCACGGTCAGTGAGCGCGAGCGTACAGGTAGGTGCCATCGTGGGGCGATGGTCCCCGTCCGTGACTCGCCGGACCAGCTCCCGTCATGATCGGGGAATGACGGGCAACGCGGCAGTCGTGGTCGTCGGTGCCGGTGGCCACGGGCGGGAGGCCGTCGCGATCGCCCGCGCCGCCGGACGCGAGGTTCTCGGCGTGCTCGACGACGGCCGTCCCCCGCAAGCACCGGTCGCCGCCCTGGGCCAGGTCGTGCTGGGCGGGGTCGCCTGGCTGGGGGACCACCCGGGTGTCCAGTACGTCGCGGCCCTCGGCTACCCCGCAGCTCGCAGGAGCGTCGTCGAGCGCGCCGGCCAGGCGGAGGCTGCGACGCTGGTCCACCCCTCGGCCGTCATCGGCCCGGACGTCGCCCTCGGCGCAGGCGTCCTGATCTGGCCGAACGCGACAGTCACGGTCAGCGCCCGGCTGGGCCGGCACACCCATCTGAACGTGGGCGCCTCGGTGAGCCACGACGTCCTCGCGGGCGACTTCGTGACCGTCGGGCCCGGCGCGCGGGTCTGCGGTGCCGTGGTCCTCGAGGACGACGCCTGGATCGGCGCCGGCGCGGTCGTCCTGCCGCGCGTCCGCGTCGGAGTCGGCGCCGTCGTGGGAGCCGGCGCGGTGGTCCGACGTGACGTCGCTGCCGGCGACGTCGTCGCCGGCGTCCCCGCGCGGTCCCTCGGTCCGGCGGCCGGCCCTGCACCCACCGGTCACCGCTAGGCTGCCCGTCTGCCGACGTCAGGGAGCGCTCGGCGGGGAAGGGTGTCGCGTGGACCCGAGCTGGTGGGCGGTGGCCCTCGCCGGCCTCTTCGTCGGATTCGTCGTGGGGCTGACCGGCATGGGCGGCGGCGCGCTGATGACGCCCGTGATGATCCTGATCTTCGGGGTCGAGCCCCTGGCCGCGGTGTCCAGCGACCTTGTCGCGTCCATGATCATGAAGCCCGTCGGTGGGGCGGTCCACCTGCGGCGTGGCACCGTCAACAAAAGACTGGTGAAGTGGCTGGCCCTGGGATCCGTGCCGGGGGCGTTCCTCGGAGTGCTGTTCCTCACGGCCGTCGGCGACAGCGAGCGGACGCAGACCGTGGTGAAGACCAGTCTGGGCGTCGCCCTCCTCCTCGCGGCGGGGGCGATGATCGCGAAGGCCATCATCGAGCTCCGCAAGCAGCAGCGGCTCCAGGCCGCGGCCGCCGCCGGGGAGCCGGTCGACGCCCGGGTCGAGGACATCGTCGTACGGCCGGTACCGACGCTGCTCGTCGGCATCGTGGGCGGTCTGGTCGTCGGCATGACGTCGGTCGGCTCCGGTTCCCTGATGATCGTCGCGCTGCTGCTGCTGTACCCGACCATCCGCGCCGGCCAGCTGGTCGGGACGGACCTCGTGCAGGCCGTGCCGCTCGTCGCCTCGGCGTCGCTCGGCCACCTGATCTTCGGCGACTTCCGGCTCGGGCTGACGTCCTCGTTGCTCATCGGGGCGCTGCCGGGGGTGTACGTCGGCGCGCGGGTGTCCAGCTCCGCGCCGGGCGGGATCGTCCGGCGGGCGCTCGTGGTGGTCCTGCTCGCCAGCAGCCTCAAGCTGCTGGGCGCCGGGACGACCACGCTGGTCGTGGTGCTCGCCGCCGTCGCCGTGGTCGGCACGGCGGCCTGGGTCTCGGTGTACCGGGTCAGCAAGGCGGGGGGCCGCGACACCCCACCGAGGCAGCTGTTGCTGGCCGCGGTCACCGGACGCCGCCACCGGGGCACCCGGGACCGGGTCCCGACGGGAGATTCCGGTCAGAAAGGGGCGTAACCGCCCGGCCACGACGTCGTTGGGCGGAGTGGCCTCAAGGTTTTCCGGGAACGATCGATAGGATGGACAGCGGTGACACCCCGTCGTGTCGCTGCACCCGACACCAGGCGGTGACGACATGGCAGAGCCGCGACGGAATCCTGCGCGGGCGCCGGGACGCCCGCCGTCCGACAGCCTGGTCCGGCCGACCGGCCGTCGGCTGAGCCAGGTCACCGCCGACGCAGCGGTCTCACCTGCTGAGGCCAAGCCCGCGGCGAGCCGCGGCTGGCCGTTGGCCGTCACCTTCTCGGCGGTCGTCTGGATCGCCCTGGCGGCGCTCGTCCTCTGGCTCACCTGAGCCGGCACCGTCCCCCACGGTTCAGGCCGGTCGCAGCGAAGCGCCGCCCTGCTGACGGCCCGGTGCCTAGAGTGAGGCCGTGGGGAGCTGGGGTGGCACGGTCGTCCTGACCGCGGAGCCGGCGCCGCTGGTGCGATACGTCGCGGAGCTGCACCCGCCGCAGCTGGCGCTCGGCGCACTGGTCCTCACGCTGGTCGCCGCCCTGGCAGCCGCAGCATTCCTGCGGCACGGTCGCGCGCGAGACCTGGCGCGGGACGCCGGCCGGGCCCGTTCCACCGTGGTCCTGGCCGGTGTCCTCGTCCTCACCTTCTCCGTGCTGCTGGCGGGCTCGTTCGTCGTGCGGGCCCGGGCCCGCGACGTCCGAGAGGACGCCTTCGAGCGCGCGGACGGGCTTCGCGGCGGGGGCACCGCGCCCTCGCTCGCCGCGGACAGCGCGGTGCTCTGGGCCGTCGGGGACGCGGCTGACGGGCACCCGGCCGCACGTGCCGTGGGCAACCTGATCCGGGCCGACCACCCCGACCGGGTCCTGTATCTCGGCGACGTCTACGGCCCCTACGGCCCGCTGATGCGCGACGCCTTCGGACCGCTGCTGGCGCGCACCTGGCCGACACCGGGCAATCACGAGTGGCCGTCGCAGACGGCCGCCTACCGCGACTTCTGGGTGGCCCAAGGGCATCCGGTGTCCGCGTACTACCAGTTCCGGGTGGCGGGCTGGCAGGTCCTCAGCCTGAACTCCGAGATACCGCACACCGAGGACTCCGCGCAGGTCCGCTGGCTGCGCCGTCGGGTCAGCGCGCCGGGCACCTGCCGGATCGCGGTCTGGCACCGGCCGCGGTGGAGCGCGGGCACTCACGGCGACCAGCCCGACGTACGAACGTTGTGGGGCACCGTCGTGGGTCGCGCGGCCCTGGTGCTGGGCGGCCACGACCACGACATGCAACGGATGCGCCCGGTGCGCGGCACCACCGAGCTGGTCGTGGGCGCGGGCGGCCACGGCCACTACCCGCTGCACCCGCACGACCGCATCGCCTTCGGTGACGACACGCACTACGGCGCCCTGCGGCTCAAGCTCTCGCCAGGCCTCGCGCGCTATCGCTTCGTGGCGACCGACGGGACAGTCCTCGACCGCGGCACGGTGCACTGCGCCGCCAGCTGAGACACGGGCCGCCGACGGGGCCAACTCGGTCGAACGGATGACGGCACGTGGTGCGAACGTGCACAATGCGTGCGCAGCAGACCCACCGGCGGTGGGTCGGCCTGGGTCGGGGAGGCGCCGGTGGCTCACGTCGTGAGGCGGACCGTCGCGGCCCTGACGAGCCTCTGCGCCGCCACCGGCCTGACCTGCCTGGTGGCCCTGGTGGCGCCGGCCGGAGCCGCCGCCGCGGACGAGGACCAGGTCGCGTCCTACAAGGGCCCGAGATTCGCCGCGACGGGCGGCAGTGGCGACCTCCAGGTGTCCACTCCGACCTTCGACAAGTCGCAGGCGAAGACCTGGTGGTACGACGGCAGCTGGTGGGGGCTGCTCTACCAGCCGGCGGACGCGACCGTGCGGGTGGGGCAGCTGCAGCACGACCATCGCTGGGTGCTCGGCGAGTCCGTCGTGTCGGCCGACCCGGTCGCCGTCGGGGACGTCGTGGTCGACGGACGTCGGGTGCACGTGCTGTCCCGCGACCGGTCCGGCCTGTCCGTCGTCGATCTCGTCTACCGGCGCCGCGCGGGCCGCTACGCCGTCGCGGGACCCGCGGTGCCGCTGGGGACCCGCGGCACGAGCGCAGCGACGATGACCAAGGACTCGACCGGCCGGCTCTGGGTCACGTTCGTCCGTGCCTCGCACCTCAACGTCCAGCACAGCAACCCCAGCCGGACACGGTGGTCGCTGCCGTACGTGCCGGACGTGGCAGGCAGCCGGGTCGGGCGCAGCGAGCTGACCGACGTCGTCGCAGCCAACGGGTCCATCATCGTCGTCTGGTCCGACCAGCGCGCCGGTGCGTTCCACGTCGCCACCCACGGGGACGGCGACCCTGACGGCCAGTGGCGTGCTGAGACAGCCGCCGAGGGCGACCACGTCGCGGACGACCACATCAGTGCCCACGTCCTCCCCGGTCCGGAAGGCGACACGGTCCTGGTCGCGGCCAAGACGTCCCTCAACGACTACCGCGACCCGGTCCGCGACGACCCTCTGATCCTGCTGCTCGCGCGCACGCCGCAGGGCGCCTGGAGCCAGCACGTCGTCGCGACGGTGGCCGACGGCTGGACCCGGCCGGTGGTCACGGCCGACGCGACGGGTCGGGTCTTCGTCGTCGGTCGGCGTGCCGGCAGCATCGTGTACAAGGCCGCCACGGTCGCGGACCTGACGTTCGAGTCCGGGCCCGGACGGCACCTGCTCACGTTCACCGGAGCCTCGTTCACCGACCCTTCCGTCGGCACCCAGACGGTCGACGTCGGGACCGGCCTCCTGGTGCTCGCCAGCGACGAGCGCGACCTGCGCTACTGGCATGCCGAGATGGCGTTGAGCGGTCGCGTCCGCAGCGCCTCGGCGGCGGACCCGCCGGACGAGACGGTTCCCAGCGCGCCGGGCCGGGTCACCGGCGTGGCGGTGGACGGGTCGGTCCGGCTCAGCTGGTCGCCGGCCACGGACGAGGCAGCCTGGTCACCGGCCGGAGTGGCCCCCGGGGTCAGCTACCAGATCCTCCGTCAGGGCAAGCCGGTGGGCCGTACGGCGGCGACGTCCTACGTGGCCGCCGGCAGCGGCAAGAGCGAGTTCACGGTCGCCGCGCTGGACCTTGCGGGCAACCGGTCCCCGGCGGTCGCGGCCCGCCTCGTCACCTCCGACACGGACGGACCGGCGAGCGGCCTCGGGGTGGTGCTCGTGATCAGCGCCGCAGTCGCGGCCGCCTCGCTCGTCGGGGGGGTCTACGTGCACCTGCGCCGTCAGGTCCGCCGCACGGCGCAGCAGGCGCAGCGGATCCTCGTGGAGGCGCCGCTCACCGTCCTGGTGCCGGCCCCACGAGGCAAGCACGCGCGCCGATGAGGTCAAAACTGCCTGTACACCAACCCATCACCGAGAGTAAGATTCACCTATCCACTTGAGTGCTTGGCCCGGGTCTGTCACTCTCCGTCAGGAAACGCGCCGACATGCAGATGTGTGTCGCGCACGGCAATCAGGTGTTCGGGGGAGCGTCGCATCGGCTTTTCAGACCGATGCTGGGCCCGAACCGGGACGGGTTTCGGCGAGTCCTTGTTGCGGGGGTACGGACTGAACTAGGTATGAGGGCAGCGTGAACGTGGTGTGAACGGCCGCGGACACCGATGCGGCCGTGGATTCGGGGATAAGTGCCGGGGGGCAGAGAGACATGACAGAAGGTGCGACCCGCGGATGGGGTCGGCACGTGGCCGACGACGGCCACGACACCGAGGCTCAGATCCTGGAGATCGGCCGTCGGTCGTCGAGCGCGCGGCAGGACGCGGTCGACGCCCGGGGGCTCGGCGTCGTGCACCTGGTGGTGCTCATCGACGTGCTCGCGTGGTGCCTGGCGTCGGCCGTCACGGTCGGCGGGCCGGGCATCGGGGCGTTCGTCCTGCTCGGGCTCTTCCTCTGGATGAACGCCGTCGGCGGGCTCTACCAGCCGAAGCTGTCGCTCTCGGCGCTGGACGATGCGGCGTCGCTGGCCGGCCGGGCGCTCGTGGCCGGCGCGCTGGTGACCTCCGTGCGGCTGGTCGCCGGCGAGGGGGTCGGCACCCAGCTGCTGCACATGGCCATGGTGATCGCGGCGCTCTCCATCGTCGGGCGTGCCCTGGGCTACGTGCTCGTGCGCCGGTTGCGACGGGCCGGGTTGGTCGCCCACCCGACTCTGGTGGTCGGCGCCGGACGGGTCGGCGGATGGGTGGCCGAGGTCCTCTGCGAACACCCCGAGTACGGCCTGCGACCCGTGGGCTTCCTCGACTCCGACCCCCTGCTCGGCGACGACGAGCGAGACCTTCCGGTCCTCGGTGACACCACGCAGCTGGGCACGGTGCTCAAGGACCACGGCGTCCGCAGCGTCGTGGTCGCGTTCGCCGCCGATCGTGAGTCCGGCATCGTCGACATCCTTCGCACCTGCGACCGGTACGCCTGCGAGATCTTCTACGTCCCGCGCCTCTACGAGATGCAGGAACGTGGCCGCGACTTCGACCACATCTGGTCGCTGCCGCTCGCTCGTCTCCGGAGGGCGCCGTTCCGCTCCTGGACGTGGAGCCTGAAGCGTCTCTTCGACGTCGTCGTGTCGGCCCTCGCGCTGGCCTTCCTGGCACCGGCCCTGATCGCCTGCAGCATGGCCGTGCGCTGGCAGATCGGCGGGCCGGTGCTCTTCCGGCAGCTGCGGGTCGGCCTGGACGGTCGCGAGTTCGAGCTGCTCAAGTTCCGGACCCTGACGCCCGTCGACGCCACGGAGTCGCAGACCAACTGGAACGTCGCCGCCGACAACCGGCTCACCCCCGTCGGGCGGTTCCTGCGCAGCACGTCGCTGGACGAGCTGCCGCAGCTGATCAACATCCTGCGCGGCGACATGAGCGTGGTCGGGCCGCGGCCGGAGCGACCCTTCTTCGTCAGGCAGTTCACCGAACGCTTCCCGCGCTACATGGCTCGACACCGGGTGCCGGCCGGTCTCACTGGCTGGGCCCAGGTCCACGGGCTGCGGGGGGACACCTCCATCGCCGACCGCGCCCGGTTCGACAACTACTACATCGAGAACTGGTCGTTGTGGCAGGACGTGAAGATCATCCTGAGGACCGTCGCGCAGGTCGCGCGACGGACGGGTGGCTGAGGGTGACGCAGCCGCTCGACCTGGTCACCGTGCTCGTCCCCGCTCGGAACGAAGAAGCGTCACTGGTCGCCTGCCTGGAGTCGGTCCTGACCCAGGACTACCGCGAGCTGCAGGTCGTGGTGGTCGACGGGCAGTCGACCGACCGCACGGTGGAGCTGGTGCACGAGGTTATGCGCCGCGACGCACGAGTCGAGCTCGTCACCGACGCCCACCGGTCGATCCCTACGGCGCTGAACACGGGACTTGCGGCGGCGCGCGGGCGCTGGCTGGTGCGGGTCGACGGTCACTCCACCATCCCCCCCGGCTACGTGCGCAGGGCGGTCGCCCGGCTCTCCGAAGGTCGCTGGGGCGCGGTCGGCGGTCGTAAGGACGGCATCGGCCGCACGCCTGCCGGACGTGCCATCGCCGCTGTCATGGCCAGTCGCCTCGGTGTCGGCAACTCGACCTACCACCACGGAACGAGCGAGACGACGGTCGACCACGTGCCGTTCGGCGTCTATCCGGTCGCACTGCTGCGCGAGATCGGCGGTTGGGACGAGCGGCTCACCGCCAACGAGGACTACGAGCTGGACTACCGGCTGCGGCAGGCCGGCCACCAGCTGCTCTTCGACCCCGAGCTGGCCATCGGCTGGGAGTCCCGCCAGTCCGTGCGCGAGCTGCTGCGGCAGTACCACCGGTACGGCAAGGGGAAGGCCGACGTCGCGGTGCTGCACCCGCAGTCGCTGTCCCCGCGGCACCTGATCCCGCCGGTGTTCGTGGCCTACCTCGCGACGGCGGGAGCCGTCTCGCTGCGCCGCCCGGGCGTCGCGGCGGCGATGGTGGCGCCCTACGCCGCCGTCGTGGCGGCCGGTTCCGCCACGACCGCGCGGCGGCTGGCCGCCGGTGAGCGGCACCACGTCGCTCCGGCCTACCTGGCCATGCACCTCGGCTGGGGAGCAGGTTTCCTGACCCGGCTGCCCGCCGCGGTCGTCGCCCTGCGACGGCAGGTCCCGGCGGCGGGACGACGCGAACGCGGCGAAGCACGTGAGGACGAGGTCGCGTGACCGTCGTCGACCTCGCCCGCGGCCGGTCGCGCACCGGTGGGCACCTCGACTTCGACCTGCACGGCGTCGTCGTCGTCCGACTGCTTGATCCGCGTCCCGGTGACCGCAGCGTGCTCGAGCGGCAGCTCGGACCGACCAGCCGCCCCGCCACCGACATCGTCCCCGACGTGTCGGTGCGCTTCGTCGACTCCCTGGACGACGGCCGGCCGCTGACGTACGTGGGGTACCCCGAGGCGGGGTACCACGACTCGGCCTTCTACCTGCTCCGGGGCAAGCACGGTGCGCGGGCCCGCAGCCTCCTGCCGTTCGCGGACGTGGGGAGCCGACCGGAGGTGGTCTGCGAGCGCGGCGTCGGTGCCGTGCCGCACCTGCTGACGCTGGTCAACCTCGCGGCGCTGGCCAAGGGCGTGCTGCCGCTGCATGCGTCGGCGTTCGTCCTCGACGGTCAGGGTGTGCTCGCGACCGGCTGGTCCAAGGGTGGCAAGACCGAGACGCTGCTGGCGTTCGCCGGGCAGGGGGCACGCTACGTCGGCGACGAGTGGATCTACCTCTCGACCGATGGCCGCATGACTGGCGTCCCGGAGCCGATCCGGCTCTGGGACTGGCACCTGAGGCAGCTGCCCGACGTCTGGGCGGGGCTGGGACCGCTGACGCGCACCAGGCTGCGCGCGCTGACCTCGTCGGCCGACCTCGCGGGGCGGCTGGCCGACCGGCTGCGCGCCACGGGCGCCGGCTCGGTCCTCCGCCGGGCCGAGCCCGTCATCCGACGGCAGTCGTTCCGCCAGGTCCCGCCGGCGGAGCTCTTCGGGGCCGGCCTCGTCGCCGAGGCCCACCTCGACGTGGTGCTGCTGGCCACCAGCCACGACTCGCCGGACGTGCGGGTCGAGCCGGTGGACCCGCAGCTGGTCGCCCGACGGATGCGCGCTTCGCTCGCCGAGGAGCGGGAGCCGTTCCTCTACCACTACCGCCAGTTCAGGTTCGCGTTCCCCGATCTCGGGAGCGAGCTCGTCGACAACGCCGCCACCCTCGAGTCCGACCTGCTCGCCCAGGTCCTCGACGGTGTCCCTGCCTACCAGCTCGGCCATCCGTACCCGTTCGCCTTCGACACGTTGGTCGCCCCGGTGGCCGCTGCGCTGGCCACCGGGTCCACACAGCACAGCCCGCAGCGCGGGCGCACCGGAAAGCACGGGGAGACCGCATGACCGACGACTTCCGACGCGGCAGGCACCGCCGTCCGCGTTCGGCCCACCGACCTCGGGCTCCCCGCGGGGTGGTCGGTGTGGTGCTGCTCGCGCTCGGCGGCCTGGTCGCCGCGCTGGTCGTGGCGCCCGGTGCCGGTGCGGCCGTCGGGGTGCCGGTCACCTACGACGACTTCAGCTACGCCAGCACCGTCAAGACGCCGAGCGAGGACAAGCCGCAGAGCAAGCTCTGGTACGCCGACGGTGCCTGGTGGGCCCTCATGGTCAGTCCCACCGACGCGCGGGTCCACATCTTCGAGCTGCGCGCCGACCACTCCTGGCGGGACACCGGCACCCAGGTGGACCCCCGGCTCAACAGCACGGGCGACGCCCTGTGGGACGCCCTGACGGGAACCCTCACGGTCGCCTCGCGCGAGTCCAGCACGAACCTCGAGGTCAACCGCTTCACGTACAGCTCCGCCGGCCGCAGCTGGACGCGGACGGCCGGTTTCCCGGTCATGGTCAACACCGGCGGCGGCTCGGAGTCGGCGACGATCGACAAGGACAGCACCGGTCGGCTCTGGGTCACCTACACCCGGGCGTCCAAGGTCTGGGTCGCCCACTCCGACCCGAACGGCCAGAACTGGACGGCCGGCTTCAACCCGGCGGTGCCCGACGTCTCGATCAAGAGCGACGACGTCTCGGCGCTGATCTCCTTCCAGGGCCAGATCGGCCTCATGTGGTCCGACCAGGCCTCCGGAGCGTTCCGCTTCGCCCGGCACCGTGACGGGGACCCCGACACCAGCTGGGTCGTGGAGGACGCCCTGAGCGGTGCGGACCTCGCCGACGACCACATCAACCTCAAGGGCCTGGTGGACGACCCGCAGGGGCGGCTGTTCGCCGCGATCAAGACCTCCCAGGACACCTACGGACCGGGTGCCACCCTGGTGGGGGTGCTGGTCCGGACCCCGCGCGCGGACGGCACCGGCTCGTGGTCCCTGGCGCCGGCGGGCACGGTGGCCGACGACCACACCAGGCCGATCATCATGGTCGACAGGACGAACCAGCAGCTGTACTTCTTCGCCACCGCGCCGGTGAGCGGCGGCGACATCTACTACAAGAAGACCCCTCTGTCGAACATCGCGTTCGCTCCCGGCCGTGGCGAGAAGTTCGTGGACAGCGCCGCTGTCGTCAACAACGCCAGCGGCGCGAAGGAACCCGTGACCGCCGCCACCGGCATGGTCATCCTCGCGGTGGCCGAGGGCAAGAAGCGCTACGTCCACGCCGAGATGCAGCTCGCCGGAGGTTCGCCGCCGCCGGTGGACGGGGAGGCGCCGTCGGTGCCGTCGGGGCTGGTGGCTTCGCCGGTGGCGGGTGGCGCGGACCTGACCTGGGGTGCGGCCTCGGACAACGTGGCGGTGACGGGCTACCGGGTTCGTCGTGACGGGGTTGTCGTGGGGACGTCGACGTCGACGTCGTACCGGGACCAGGGTCTGCTGGCGGGCAGCTCGCACAGCTGGACGGTGCAGGCCTACGACGCGGCGGGCAACAGCTCTGCGGAGTCCGGGTCGGCGTCGGCGACGGTGCCGGACGATCCGCCGCCGTCGGGTGGGGTGAGCCTGGTGGCGGTCACGACGGGTTCGAACGCGTCGGCGGCGTCGTTGACGATCGCGCGGCCGGCGGCGCAGGCCGGCAACGTGCTGCTGGCGTCGGTGGACTACCGGGGTCAGGCGGCGGTGACGGCGCCTGCGGGGTGGGCGTTGGTCCGGTCGGACAGCAACGGGACGGCGATGCGCAAGGCCACGTGGGTGCACGTGGCGGCCGGGTCGGACCCGGCGAGCTGGACGTGGACCTTCGGGGCCAAGCCGGCGGCGGTGGGGGAGATCCTGGCCTTCGCCGGGGTGTCGACCTCCGACCCGGTCGCGTCCTCGGCCGGCCAGGTGAACGCGTCGTCGACGGCGGTGACTGCACCGTCGGTCACCGCGCAGACCGGGGACGCCGTGGTGGGCCTGTTCGGCATCGCCAAGGCCGGCACGATCGCGCCGCCGTCCGGGCTGACGGAGGTCGCTGAGGTCACGTCACCCACCGGGGTGACCTACCCCATGACGAGCGAGGCGGCCGAGGTCCTCGCCGCCACGGGGGGCGGCACCGGCCCGCTGGTCGCCACGTCCTCCGTGAGCGGGGCGGGCGTCGGGCACTCGGTCGTGCTCCGCGCCGCCTCGACGGGCGGCCCGGTGGACGGGGAGGCGCCGTCGGTGCCGTCGGGGCTGGTGGCTTCGCCGGTGGCGGGTGGCGCGGACCTGACCTGGGGTGCGGCCTCGGACAACGTGGCGGTGACGGGCTACCGGGTTCGTCGTGACGGGGTTGTCGTGGGGACGTCGACGTCGACGTCGTACCGGGACCAGGGTCTGCTGGCGGGCAGCTCGCACAGCTGGACGGTGCAGGCCTACGACGCGGCGGGCAACAGCTCTGCGGAGTCCGGGTCGGCGTCGGCGACGGTGCCGGACGATCCGCCGCCGTCGGGTGGGGTGAGCCTGGTGGCGGTCACGACGGGTTCGAACGCGTCGGCGGCGTCGTTGACGATCGCGCGGCCGGCGGCGCAGGCCGGCAACGTGCTGCTGGCGTCGGTGGACTACCGGGGTCAGGCGGCGGTGACGGCGCCTGCGGGGTGGGCGTTGGTCCGGTCGGACAGCAACGGGACGGCGATGCGCAAGGCCACGTGGGTGCACGTGGCGGCCGGGTCGGACCCGGCGAGCTGGACGTGGACCTTCGGGGCCAAGCCGGCGGCGGTGGGGGAGATCCTGGCCTTCGCCGGGGTGTCGACCTCCGACCCGGTCGCGTCCTCGGCCGGCCAGGTGAACGCGTCGTCGACGGCGGTGACTGCACCGTCGGTCACCGCGCAGACCGGGGACGCCGTGGTGGGCCTGTTCGGGATCGCCCGCTCGGTGACGGTCACTCCGCCGTCCGGGTCCACCGAGGCGGCCGAGGTGACCTCGCCGTCGGGCGTGACCTACCCGATGACCGGCGAGGCCGCCGAGCGCCTCGCCACCACGGCGGGCAGCACCGGCCCGCTGGTCGCGACCTCATCCTTGTCCGGTCCGAGCATCGGGCACTCCGTCGTCCTGAGGACACAGCCATGACCGATCGAAGCAAGAGGCCGGACTCCGCGCGCTCGGGAGAGGCCCGTCTCGTCTCGGTGTCGCGGTACGGGCAGCCCACCGGCCCGGCGCAGCTGGCCGAGACGTTTCTGGCCGGCGGGGGAGCGCCGATCTCCGACTCCGGCGCCGTCCTGCGCTGGGGCCTGCGGCGCTACGCCTGGCTGGTGCTGCTCTGCGTGGCCGTCGTCGGCGTCCTGCTGCCGATGCAGCAGCTGAACAAGAAGCCGGTCTACACCTCCGAGTCGCTCATCGTCGCCGTGGACCTCACGGCCGACCTCAAGACGCTGCCACGGCTCGGGGAGGCGGTCTTCGACGACGGCGCCGTGGCGCAGGCAGTCAGCCAGAAGTTCGGGACGGCGGGTGACGCCGAGGACGTGGTCCCGAAGCAGGCCTCCGTCATCACCGAGCAGGACTCGCTGGCCATGCACGTCCAGGGACACTCGCGCGACTCGCAGAAGTCGGCGGACATCGCCAACGTCGCGGCCTCGGCCTTCGTGCTCGAGCTGAACAAGACGGGCTCCGGGGTGGGGTCCTTCCGCATCGTCAGCACGGCGGTGCCCCCCGTCGAGCGCGACGAGCCGCTGCGCGCGGCGCCGTACTCCATCTCGACCGGCCTGGTCGCCGGTCTGGTCACCGGCCTCGGCCTGCTCATCCTGCTGCTGGTGCTGCGACGCCCCGTGGTCGAGGCGTCCGGCGCGTCGCGGGGCAGCGACCTGCCGGTGTTCGGCACGGTGACCCTGCCGCGCTCGGGGCGCGGCGGGCCACCCGGCCCGGAGGATGCCCGTGGGCTCGCACCGGTCTGCCGTCAGCTGCTCGACTGGTCGCCCGGGACCGTGATCCTCACCGGACCGGACACCGCCGGTCTGGAGCGGCAGCACCTGGCCCGGCTGCTCGGTGACGTCTTCGCCTCGATCCGTCAGCTGCCTGTGCCCGGCGCAGACGGTGAGAGCGCGGACGGCGTCAACGACGACCGCTCGATCGCCGTGGTCGACGGCTCGTCGTCGGTGGACCTGATCTCGCCGGGAGCCCGCTCGTTCGTCGTGCTCGCCGTCCCCGTCGGCATCGGGGTGGCTCGGCTGAGGGACCTCGCGCGGGACCTCACCGGGGTGCCGGCCGCGATCGTGCTGGTCCGGACGCGCGGCCGTCGCCGTCGCCGCTCGTCCTCCGGTGCCGTGACACGTCGCGGGGGGAGCGACGACCGCCACCGAGCGGACCCGGCCCCGCCCGCACCGGTCACGCCACCTGCAGCACCGGTCACGCCACCTGCAGCTCCGGTCACAGCTGCTGCTCCGGTCGCGCCTGCGACGGACGCGGTCGCGCTCGACACCGCGGACGTCGGACGGCCCCCGGCCGGCACGACCACGGACACCCCGCCCGGCGGCACCGGCGACCCGGCGGCGCCGCCGCCGCTGCAAGCCGAGCTCTGGGCGCCGGAGCCTGTCGACCTGACCCCGCCCACCGCTGCCGGTCCACCCGCCGCACCCGCTGCACCCGTCGCGGACACCGATGCCGTGCTCCGCTGGGTCGCCTCCCGGGTGAGCGAGTGGCTTCCCGGGGTCGCCACGGCCCGTGGCGGGGCGAGCCTCCGGCTGGACGGGATCCAGGACCGGGCCCGGTGCCGGATCTACCTGGTCACGGTGCGGGGGAACCAGGGCGCGAGCACGGTGGTGGTGAAGCAACGACTCCTGGACCCCCGGCAGCGCCGGAGGGAGCGTTTCCCGGACCGTCCGACCCTCTCGCCGGAGCTCGACATCGAGCCGGGGGAGGCCGCCCAGCTGGAGTACGAGGGTCTCCGGCTGGCATACGACTCGATCGGCACCGGCCACGCGTCAGCACGCGCCGTGCGCCCCTGGGGCTACGACACCGACCTCGCGGTGGTCGCGATGGAGCAGGTCCGGGCTCCGACCCTCCGCGACGTCGCCGGTCAGCTGCCCTCGGCGTTCGCCTTCCAGCCGCACGCGCCGTGGAGCAGCGCCGGCTCGTGGCTGAGGCAGTTCCACGAGCTCGCCCCCGACGTCCGTGTCCCCATGGCCCGCACGCGTGCGGGTGAGATCGAGCGGCAGCTGCACCGGTACGGCGAGTTCTTCCACCACGCGCTCGGTCGCAACAGCCTGGTCGAGGACTTCGTCCAGGTGGCCTCCGCGGTGGCGGCCCGGGGCCTGTCCCGGCGGATCAAGTCCGGCCTCGCCCACGGGGACTTCGTGGCGCAGAACACGTTCGTGCACCCGGACGGCACCGTGTCGGTCATCGACCCCTTCCCGAGCCAGCGGGTCCCGGTCTACGAGGACCTGGGGCGGATGATCGTCGGCGCCCGGTTGTTCGAGCCGTCGACCGTGCGCCCTGCCTACGGCTCACCCTCGGTCCGCCCACGGATGACAGAGATCGCCCTGCTCTCCGCGTACTTCGGCGCGGGGAACGTGCCGATCGACGGCATGCGGGTGTTCCTCGGTCTGTGCACCCTGGACAAGTGGGCCGACTCTTTGAGCAAGCAGCCGCGCAACCCGGTGCGCAGGCTCGCGCGCCGGCCACGCCTCACGGTGGTCAATCACTGGTACCGCCGCGAGCTGGCGCTGCAGCTCGAGCTGATGCTCAGCGAGGACCCCTACCGCCGGTCGACCTGGCTCTGACGACCCGGTCGGTGCGCACACGCTCCGGCGGGAGTCAGCCTGCGCGGCAGCGCAGGGTCCCCGAGTCGAGCGCCTCACCGCCGACTGCGACGAACCGGTAGAGGAGCTTCGACCCGTCGAGCCCGAGCTCCAGTGCGCCGTCGTGCGTGTTGTCGGAGAACGCCAGTCGCGGGTCGGCGCGGTCCAGCCGGTAGTGGTTGCGGCCACCTGCGCCGGACACGAACTGGGTGATCCCGTCGACCGGCTTCAGCCGCTGCATGGTGTGGTCGTGACCGCTGATCACCGCCACGGCCTTGCTCGCGAGCAGCTGCCACAACGGGTCCATCTGCCTGCTGTCCCCGTGCTGCCCGGCGCTGAACCGGGGCTCGTGCCAGAACGCGATCCGGCACGTCCCGTCCGCCGAGGCCAGGGTGCGCTTGAGCCAGCGGTACTGCGGGGAGCTCGGACCGGTCGCCTCCTCCGAGTTGAGGCTGATGACCTGCCAGCCCGCGACCCGGCGGCTGTAGAAGGTCGGCTGCGCGCGCCCGGTGACCTGCTTCCAGTAGGCGAGATAGCCGTTCTTCTGGGACGGCCACTCGTGGTTGCCGGGTGTCGGCAGGGTCCGACGCGCCAGCGCGGCCCCGTAGGTCTCCGGGAAGAGCTCGGCGTACCGGCCGTAGACGTCTCCGAGGTAGAGCAGGTAGTCAGGATCGTCCTTCCGCACCAGTCGGCCGACGGCTGCAGCGGCAGGCTTGCCGTTGGGACCGTCGCCCACCGCCCACAGGGTCGCGCTCCCTGCGGCGTCCTGGCCGGTCGACGGGTCCGACCCGCCGGTGCAGCCGCTGAGGCACACCAGCACGGTCGCGACCAGGGCAGCGACGACAGGGGCTCGCGTCACGACGAGCGTTCGTTCCGACGGGACCGCGCGCTGCCACCGGCGGAGCGGACCCGCCGCAGGCTCGAGCGGATCTCGTCGACGGACGGCAGCGGCAGCCGCTTCTGCGCCCGGCGGACGGCCTCGCTGGCCCGGACCACGGGGCGTGCCCTGATGCGCGCCAGCGCGGCCTCCGCCTTCTCGACCCGGCGAGCCATCTCCTGCGGCGTCATCTCCATGCCGGTGTCGGCGCGCGAGGCCGGCGCGAGCTCGAGACGAGGGGTCCACCCGGCGTGCCGGTCCCGGAGCCGGTCACCGGTGAGCAGGTGGACGCCGGGGGACCCGTCCGAGCCCCAGGGCGCCAGCCGGTTCGCGTCCGCCGGGTCGTAGCCGAGGAACCGGGCCACCTCGGCGGTGCGGTCCAGCACCACGGACATCTCGGCCGGCGTCAGGGCCTGCTGCCAGGCCGACGCCTTGCGTGGGTCGATGGGCTCGCGGGTGCTGGTGCTCCCGTCGACGAGCCGTGGCGCACCCTTGGCGGCCTGCACCTCCTGGTGCCTCAGCAGGTCGTCCGACCAGGGCTCGCCCAGCCAGTCGACAAGTGCCCGCAGCGTCGGCTCCGGGGTCCCCACCACGTCCTCGTACCGCACGGCGGCGAAGCGACCCGCGCCCAGGTCGACCCCCTGCCGCAGCACCTCGAGGTTGGTGCTGGTCCAGTAGTCCGCGGCCTCGGGCACGGCGTAGTGGAACTTCTTCTTCATCGAGGTCACGACGGCGGCCGGGTGCCGCGTGATGGCGACGAACACCGCCTCGGGGAACACCTCGGCCAGGTCGGTCATGTGCCAGGAGTGGAAGGGCGTCTTGTCACCCCAGCGCTTCTTGCCCTGGCTGACGGCGTTGCGCTCGAACATGCCCGTGTAGAGGTCGCGCAGGCGAGCGTCGAGCTCGTCCCTTTGCCAGCCGATCCGCGAGCTCCACTCGGCTCCGTACCGCCAGCCGGGGATGGTGCGGGCCGCCGACAGCCCGCCGGCGAAGCCGGTCTCCTCGCCGATGGCGATGTTCGGGTGGCTGTCCAGGAGCAGGCGCAGCAAGGTGCTTCCGGACCGCATGGTCCCGACGACGAAGATCGGCGATGACATGTGTCGAGGCTCCAGTAGGACGTGGTGCTCAGAGTCGGGGGTCGGTGGACGACCCCTCGCGAACGGTCGAACAGCCTGTCACGAGCGAGACGCGAGCGCGGGCTGGGGGCCGAGGTCGACGACCGGCGCCGGCGTCCTGCGTTCCGGCATGCGGACCACGACGTTGCGGCACAGCAGCGCGTACATGAGACCCATCCAGAAGAACTTGTACTCGAAGTTGGACAGGAAGAACGCCGCCACGAGGGTCGCCACCATGCCGGTCACTGGTGGTGCGCGGAGCATGCTCGGCAGCCGGAGCGAGTCGCGCAAGGTGATCGCGAGTCCGGTGGCCACCAGTACCAGGCCGGCCAAGCCCGCCTCGACGCCGATGAGGATCCAGATGTTGTGCGGCTCGTACGACGTCCCGCGCACCAGGACCCGCGCCTCCGGCACCGTCGGCTGCGTGATCTCGTACACCCGGGGGAAGGTGCCCCAGCCGGCACCGGTGAGGCAGTACGTCCGGCAGGCGGCGATGCCGATCCGCCAGATGTCCGTCCGACCCGACGAGTCGGTGCTGTCGGTCCGGGCACCGATGCCCGCCGGCTGCAGCATCAGCACCACGGTGACGGCGACGAGAGCGGCCGCGAGGTACCCGACGAGGATGCGCCGGCCGCGGACCACGGTGACCATCGCCGTGACGAAGCACGCGGCCACGGCGAGCAGGCCACCACGGGACCCGGTCAGCACGATCCCGCTCAGCACGATGGCTGCGCTGAGACCCCACAGGACGCGGCCGGCGAGGCGCGGCCAGTCGACGCTCCGGCACAGGGCGACAGCGAGCGGGAGCAGCAGCGCCGCAGCGGTGTTGTTGGCACCCAGCAGGTCGCGTCCGAAGCGAGCGCCGCCGACCCCGTCCGAGCTGGTGGGGAGACCACCCAGGGCGAACAGCTGCAGCAGACCGTAGATGGCGGCCGCGACGCCGCCGAGCACGATGGCGAACTCGAGCCGCCGCAGGTCGTGGAACTCCACCACCGTCAGCGCCATCAACAGGTAGAGCAGGATGAGGGACGCGAGGTTCTGGAACCCGGCCTCGGTGAGCTGCGGGGAGACGCTCCAGACCGCAGAGGCCCCGGCGACGCCGAGGAACAGCAGCCAGATCGACACGGTCGAGGGAAACCCGACGGGGGCGGACCGGCCGAAGAGCAGGCGTCCACCGAGGGCCAGCATCAGCAGGATCCCCAGCACGGAGGACATCGCGGCGTACGGCGCGGGCAGCCCGGTCGGGATGGCGCTCCCGAACGGGACCGTGGCCGCGTACGCCGGAAGGAGCACCGTCAACGGCTGCCGCAGCCCGATCACCAGCACGACCAGGACCAGTGGCAGGGTCGCGAGGGTGCCGGCACTCATGGCCTGCGCACCCGAGGACACCGCGTCCCGACCGACATCACCAACCGTGCTCCCCCCAGGGTCCAATGCAGGTCCGACCAGGCGGGTCGACCGGACCGCCGGACCGAGCGTCTCGTCTCGACTATCCTCGCACCCGGTCGCTGTTCCGTCCTCGGAACGCCGATGTCGGCAGCGGTGGGGGGTTCATGGTCACGTCCGCGGGAGGCGCGCCGGTCACCGGCGCCGCCTCGGCGTCGGCGTTCGCCCGCGACCTGTCGCAGGCTCGTGCGGCCGAGTGGTACCCGGATCTCGCCGGTCGACTTGTCGTCGACACGGCAGTCCTCGCCAGCCGGCCCCGCTGCACGCTGGTGGACGTCCGGCTGACCGCCGGCAGCACCAGGCACCGGGTCGTGGTCAAGATCCGTGCCGATCGCCAGGTGGGCGTCGGTGACCGGCCGTCCCTGGTCCCCGACAGGGTGCCGGCGGCGGAGCAGGCTGCGGCGGAGTTCGCCGGTCTGCGGCACGTCGAGTCGACGCTCGACCGTGCCGACCCGCGGCACGAGGCGGTGCGGGCCCTCGACCTCGTCCCAGGGACAGCGACCGTCGTGCTCGAGCACATCGATCACCCGACGCTGCGCACGGCCCTGCTGCGGACGGCCCGGTTCCGGCCGACCGCGTGGGTGGGTGGGTCCGACAGGGGCGACGTCACCGCCTGGTCCAACGCCGGGTCGTGGCTGTCGCGCTGGCACGAGTGGTCGGGGCCCGAGGGTGCCCTGCCGCGCCTGACGGGCCGCGACGAGCTGGTGGTCCGCCTGCAGTCCTACGGCGACCACCTGGCGCGGTTCCCCGGTGGCGCCGATGCCCAGCGGGTGTCGCGTGCCGCGGTCGCGGTCGCCGAGGCGGAGCTCCCGAGGGACTTCCTCCTGGCCGCCAGCCACGGTGACTTCGCGCCGCGCAACGTCTTCGTCGCCCCCACCGGCCGAGTGGCCGTCTTCGACCCGATGCCGCGGTGGCAGGCGCCTCCGATGGAGGACGTCTGCCGTTTCCTGGTCGGGCTCCGGCTGATGGGGCTGCAGCTCCACACCCACGGTCTCGCGCTGGCGCAGGACTGGTTGGACCGGATCGAGGCCGCCTTCCTCGCGGGGTACGGATCCGCACTGCCGCCGGGTCAGCTGGCTGTCTTCCGCAGCCTCGTGCTGCTGGACAAGTGGGCCGCGCTGGTCGGTCGCGGTTCCGCCCCCGGACCGCGCGGCGTCGCGGGCCGCGCGGCGACGGTCTGGGCGGGTCGCTACCTCGCCCGGGAGGCCAGGCGCGTCCTGGCAGGAGCCGGCGCATGACCGATGCCACGCCCGTGGAGCGGGTGTCGCGGTCGGAGATGGGCAGCCGACACCTGCGCGGCTCGACGTTGCTGCTGGCCGGCCGGCTGCTGTCGATGGTCTTCACCGTGGCTACTGCGGCGATCCTGACCCGCGCGACGACCAAAGCCGACTACGGCGGGTTCGCGCTGGCGCTCACGATCACGTCGGCCTCGCGGTTCCTGCTCAGCCTGGGCCAGGGCAAGACGCTGAGCCGGTTCCTCGCGATCTACCTCGAGGAGCGGGACCACGGCCGGCTGGTCGGCAGTGTGCTGATTGCCGCCGGCACGATCCTCGCGACCGGGACCGCCCTGATCGTCACGCTGTTCGCCTTCCACGACCGTCTGCAGGGCGCTGTGCTGGAGCGCCCGACCGCGGTCACGGTGCTGCTCGTCGTCATCTTCCTCGCGCCGATGGAGGCGCTCGACCAGGTGTTCGTCAGCCTGTTCGCGGTCTTCACCAAGCCCCGGTCGATCTTCTTCCGCAAGTACCTGTTCACTCCGGTGCTTCGGCTCGTCGTCGTCGTCGTCACGGCGCTGGCGGGAGGCGACATCGTCCTGCTGGCGGCCGGCTACGTCGCCACCCAGGTGTTCGGGCTGGCCATCTACGCGACCCTGCTGCGGCGGGTGCTGGCCGCGCAGGGCGTGTTCGACGATCTCACCTGGCGCACCCTGCGCTGGCCGGTGCGCAACGTCTTCACCTTCGCGCTGCCGATGCTGAGCACCGAGCTGGTCCTGCTGTCGATGAACCTCGGCAGCAGCCTGCTGCTGGGCTACTACGGCAGCCAGGCCGACGTCGCGGACCTGCGGACCGCGTGGCAGGCAGCCGGACTGAACAAGATCTTCTACACCACGTTCCTCGTCCTCTACCTGCCGATGGCCTCCCGGCTGTTCGCCCGGGGCGACCACGACGGGCTGCGCGAGGACTACTGGCGCACCGCCGCCTTCCTCGCGGTCATGTCCTACCCCGTCTTCGCGCTGACGGGGCCGTTCGCCGGGTCGACCGCGGTCGCCCTGTTCGGCGGCCGCTACGCCTCGGCCGGTGCGGTTCTCGCACTGCTCGCGGTCGGCTACTACGTCAACAGCGCCCTCGGCTTCAACCTGGTGACCCTGCAGGCCTACGGCAAGGTGCGGTTCCTGCTGTTCGTCAACCTGGCCTGCGCAGCTCTCAACCTCGTGCTCAGCTTCGCTCTCATCCCGCGGTACGGCGCCTCCGGTGCTGCCGCCGCCAACGCCGCCGTGCTGGTGCTGCAGAACGTCGCCTACCAGGTCGGCGTCATGCGGACGCTCGGCACCGCGTTCCTGGACCGGCGCTACCTGCCGACCTACCTGTCGATCGTGCTGGTGACGGCCGGGCTGTGGGCGGTCCAGCTCGCGTTCGACCCGCCGGTCTGGGTGGCTTTCCTCGCGAGCGCAGCAGCGAGCGTGCTGCTGGTCGTGCTGAACCGGCCGGTCCTGGCACTGGCCGACTCGTTCCCGGAGCTCGCGAAGATCCCGGTGCTGCGCTGGGTCACCGGCGCGACGCCGCGGCACCGCTGACCCGGCCGGCTGCACCCCTGGCCGCCCACGCGGCTCGCCGCGCTCCCGCCCAGACCGGCGAGGTGCGCACGGAGAGGTAGGGCCGCGCCTCCTTCATCCGCAGCACGGGGACACCGTTGCCGCGGTGGATGCCCACCCGCGGGATCGACCATGCGCTCGGCTGCTCGTGGCGCTCCGGGAGGGCGAAGGCATGGGTGTAGCCGGCGGCCTGCGCGGCCCGCCGGACCTGAGCGTCGTGCCGGCCGCGGGGGTAGGCGAGCATCCCCACCGGCCTGCCGAGGAGGTCCGCGAGCAGCTCGCGACTGCTGCGCAGGTCCGTGACGCACTCGTCGTAGGACAGCGTGGTCAGGTCGCGGTGCGCCCAGCTGTGCGACTGGAAGT
This sequence comes from uncultured Actinomycetota bacterium, assembly GCA_963746175.1. Classification (GTDB taxonomy): domain Bacteria; phylum Actinomycetota; class Actinomycetes; order JACCUZ01; family JACCUZ01; genus CAVVAH01. Next base: position 213,645 of record CAVVAH010000001.1, read on the forward strand.
CGACGCCGGCGTCGCGCATCTCCATGACCTCGTCCAGGGTCAGGGTCGTGAGCGGATGGTCTGGTGGCGTGTCGACCCAGTCGACCGGCCGCCCCTCCGGCGTGAGGGTCTCCGCCACGACGAAGATGGTGGCCGGCAGGCCCCACCGGGACAGCCGGGGCAGGAGCTGGGTGTGCATCGACGTGAAGCCGTCGTCGAAGGTCAGCGCGGCGGTGCGGGCCGGCAGCCGGTAGCGGCGGTCCATCGCGCGCACGGCCTGGTCCAGCGGCAGCACCCGTCGACTCCGGGCCAGCCAGGCGCAGTGCTGGTCGAAGAGGGCCGGTTCGATCGCCATCGGCGACTCCCAGCCGTCCTCGACGGCGTGGTAGCAGAGGACGCTCACCGGCGTCGCCGCCCCAGCTCGCGGTACAGACCGTCGACGGCGTCGGCGGTGGCCTCGCTCGAGAACCGTGCCGTCACGTGTGCACGCCCGGCGCGACCCATGGCGGCCCGCAGCTCGGGGTCGGTCAGCAGCTTCTCCAGCGCCGCGGCAAGCGGTTCGGGCGACCGGGCCGGCACGACGAACCCCGTGTCGCCATCGAGCACGGCGCGTTGCACGTCGCCGACGTCGCTGGCGACCACTGGCAGGCCGCATGCCATCGCCTCGAGCACCGACAAGGGCATGGCCTCCCACCAGGACGGGAGGCAGAAGACGTCGGCGTCGGCATACGCGCCGGCGATCTCCTCGGCCGGCCTGCTGCCCAGCAGCCGCACGTGGGCGTCGGTGGCGGCGTCGCGGACCGCTGCCTCCGCCTCCGGGCCCTCGTCGGGGGTGCCGCCGACCAGGCACAGCTCGTGGTCCACCCCGCGAGCAGCCACGGCGCGTGAGGCGATCAGCAGGTCGACCACACCCTTGCGCGGCGTGAGCAGCCCGACGTACAGCACCCTCGGCACCGTGCCGGTCGGGGTCCCCGGGCTGAAGTCGGCGAGGTGCACGCCGTTGTCGACCAGCCGGACCTTCGCCGGGTCGAGCACGTCGCGCAGCGCCGTCTCGCCGGCCGTCCAGACCGCGACGACCAGGGTCGCGGGCGCCATGCAGGCTCGGAGCAGGGCGCGTCGCCACCGACCGCGCAGCCAGGTGTCGATGTTGCCGCCGTGCGCGTGCACGACGACGTGCGCCCCCGCGATCCTGGCCACGAGTGCGAGGACGGACGCACGGAGCACCGTGACCGTGGGCGCCAGCGCCGACTGGATGTGCACCACGTCCGCGGACCCGGCTGCGCGCCGGACGGCGCGCGCGTCGGCGAGGGTACGGCGCACGTTGCCCCACGTCGCCTTGCCGCCCTCGGGGGTGTCGTGGTGCGCCACGTTGAGGAACGAGACGTCGTGGCGAGCCGCGAGAGAGCTGCGCAGCAACGTCTCGATGAAGGTCGGGATGCCGCCGCGGTCCGGCGGCCCCTTGCCCACGATCACCACGCGCAGCCTGCCGCTGCTCCCGACCGGAGTCAGGTCGTCCACCATCCACCCCCACGCACGGAAGGCCGGAGCAGTCCTCCGGACCGCTGCGGCCGCCTCGGCCCTGACGTTACCGTGGTGTCTCCGCAGGCACGCTGCGGTTGGCCAATGTCGTCGGCCGACCGGGGCACCGGTGCGATCGTCGTCACGGGCCCGCAGGACCGAGTGCAGGAGGACGTGCGTGGGGGACCGGCCGAGCGTGCTCGTGACCGACGACATCAACGGGCAGAACCGGGGCGCGCTCGCGACCGTCCGCGCCCTCGCGGGGCGGTACCGCCCGGTCGTCACCGTCGGCGAGCGTCCGTCGTTGGCGGCCGCGTCGCGGCACTGCGCCCGGTCGGTGCGGCTGCCGACGGGTGGCACACCGGGCTACGCCGACGCACTCGCGGCCGAGCTCGCCCGGGGGCAGTACGCCGCCTTCTTCCCGGCGAGCGATGTCGCGATGCTCGCGGTCGACGACCCGGCCGCCGGCCTGGTCGACAAGGCCGTCCTGGACGACCGGGCGCGGGCGGCAGGCTTCAGCTGCCTGCCGACCGAGGTGTTCGACACCGCGTCGGACCTGCTCGACGCGGCCGGACGACTGGCGTATCCCGTCGTCGTGAAGTCGGTGACGAAGTCCGGGCTGGGCAACCTGCAGGCTCGCCGGGTCACCGGCCCGGACGACCTCACCGAGCTGGCGGCCGTCCCCGGCCGGCTGCTCGTCCAGCCGTTCGAGGCGTCGTCGCTGCGGGCGGTGTCCGGGGTCGTCCACGAAGGCAGGCTGCTGGCATCCTGCGCCCAGACGTACCAGCGCATCTGGCCGCCGACCGCGGGTGTGGCGTCCGCGGCGGTCACCGTCGCGGCGGACCCCGACGAGGAGGACCGCCTGACGCGGCTGCTGGCCGGTCACGCCGGGGTCTTCCAGGTGCAGTTCCTGGGGCCCTACCTCCTCGACGCCAACCCCAGGGTCTACGGCTCGATGGCGCTCGCCGTCGCCGCCGGCGCCAACCTGCCGCTCATCGCCGCCGACGCCGCGACCGGCACCCTGCCCGGGCAGGTCGTCCGGGCCCGGCCGGGTGTGCCGTACCGCTGGTGGGAGGGCGACCTGCGCTACGTGCTGCAAGGACTGCGGAGCCGGTCGCTCCGGCCGCGCCAGGCGGCAGCGGCGCTGCGTCCGCGCCGTTCCACCGCTCAGAGCGTGGAACGACTCTCCGACCCCGGTCCGACCGTCAGCCGGCTCGTGCACGCGGTCGGCCGCAAGGCGCGCCGATGAGCGACGACGGGCTCGTCGCCGCCGCCCGCGAGCGCTTCGACCGGCGCAACGGGGTGCCGGGGCCCGGCGAGGCCGCGGCCCGCGAGCGGGCGCTGGCGCGCATCGTGGCGGTCCTGGCGCCGGCCGTGCGCCCGCAGGACGTGCGCGGTTCGGCGCTCGGGACCGCCTGGACCCCGGAGTTCCGGGTCGCTCTGGACGATGTGCCCGACGAGGTGCTCCGCTCCGCGGGCTGGCGGTCCACCGACCGTCTGCGGTCGCGGCTGGGACTGCCGTCGGGGGGTCGCTGGGCCGTCAGCGAGGGCGGGCGGGTGCTGGCGGCCGTGCACCTCGCGCGCGACCTCGACCAGGACCCGGTGGCGTGCGTCCTGGAACGCGCCGTCGCTCGCGGCGAGGTGACCTTGAGCGACGTCCTCGAGCTCAGAGCGCTCAGTGCCGAGGGCCTACCGTTCCCCGACTCGGCGGCAGTGCTCACCGCGGCGGCGGACATCGAGATCGGCCTCGACTCACGGCTGCTGGTGCGCTGGACCAGCGGGCGTCGAGCCGACTCGCCGGTTGCCGTGGCCGGCGGTGCGCGCCGCCGGGTGGTGGTCGCCGCGAGCGGCGTCGACGGCGCCGGCAAGTCCTCCCTGCTGGACAACCTCGCGACCGACCTGGAGCGGGCGGGGATCCCGGTCAGCCGGGTCTGGCTCCGGCCCGGGATGGGCCTCGGCCCGCTCGCCGCCCTGGCGCAGCGCATCAAGCGCCGCCGCGGGGCCGACGAGACCCCCGGCATCGGCCGGATCTCGGCCGACCCGGACGCTGTCCTCGGCTCGCGTCGCGGGGTCCAGGGCTGGGTGTGGTCGATGCTCGTGACGACGGCGTTCGTGCTCGGCGTCCGACGCCAGCACCGGGCCGCGTCCGGTGTCGTGCTCTACGACAGGCACGTCCTGGACGCCCTGGTGACCCTCGACTTCGCGTACACCGGCGCCGACCTGCGGCTGCAGCGGTGGCTGGTCCGGCGGTTCGTGCCGCGGGCGGACGTCGCCCTGCACCTGGTCATCGAGGCCGACGAGGCGGTCCGGCGCAAGCCCGGCGACCCCATCGGCGAGCGGGCGGTGCGGCGCCAGCTCGAGGCGTACGCCGACATCGCCCCGACCCTGCCGCCCTCGGTGCCGCTGGACGCCACCGACTCCCGCGACGAGCTGGCGGCGGTCGCCCTCGGCCTCGTCCTGGACGCCTGACGCCCGACGCCCGGCGCCCGGCGCCGGCGCCGGTCAGCGTCGGCCGGCGGCTCAGCCCGTCTGCGCGGGTGCCACACCCTGGATCCGGGCGAGCTGCACGTAGTCGGCGTGCAGCGCCTCGGCCTGGCGCAGCAGTGCCATGGTCCGCGGCTCGCGCAGGACCGCCTCGAGCTCGCGCTTGCGGTCGCGCCGCTCGGCCGACGGACGGCCGACGTGGGTCTCGACGACCTCGCCGCCTGACTCCAGCCGGTTCATCTCCTCCACGAGGGCGAAGGCGGCGGTCTCGTTCTCCGGCGTGGGCACGTACCGCGCGAAGCGGGTCCCGAACCGGTCGTTGACCGCGTCGACCACGACGCCGAAGTCGGACACCACGACGTCGAACAGTCCGACCACGAAGCCGTCCCGGGCCTCCCAGGCGGTGCGGTAGAACTCGAGGTACTCCCGGACCGCGTCCTCCGCGGTGAGGTTGCTCCGGCGGATCAGGTAGCTGAGCACCGCGTCGCCGGGGCTGCGGATCAGGGCCACGGCGGGGACGTGCAGCCGGCGCGCCCGGTGCAGGTGGCGGGCGCCGTGCAGGTGCCGACCGACGTGCGTGTCACGACCGTTGGCCACCAGGAAGGCTGCCGCGCTGAACGTGTTGCCGGAGCGCGGGAAGCCCTCGATGACGATGGCTGTGCGGCGCCCGACCAGCGTGGCTCGCTTGTCGGCGCGCGCCAGCATCAGCAGGTCCCAGACGAACGGCGCGCGCACCAACGGCTGCCGCACCCGGTGCCGCAGCCTCTCGAGCCCCCCTGTCCCCATCCGGCCACGGTAACCGCGCCGGCACGGCGAGGTGGTCCGAACCGGCCAGGTCGCCCGGGCGGGTCAGCGACGGGGGTCGTAGCCCCCCTTGATCACGTCCCAGTAGCGGGAGGTCAGGGGGATCTTGCAGAGGGCGTCGCTGCCGAGCGTCCACTTCTGGGTCCCGCCGGAGGCGCGGGTGTCCTCGAGCTTGAGGGTGGTGTGCCCACCGTTGTCGCCGAGGTACATGCCGTACTTCTGCAGGGCGACGGCGATGACCTCGGCCTGCTTGTTCAGGTGCAGGGCGGCGATGTCGACCGAGGGCTTGATGCGGAACCGCAGGCCCTCGCGCGGTGCCGCGGGGTTCGACGAGCTGCCGTCGCTGCCCACCATCGGGAAGGCGAACCGGCCCGACGTCTCCGGGCCGGAGCTCACCTTGAGGACGTGGCGCACGGCGCCGGCGGCCACCTCGTCGTACCGGACCATCATCGTGGCGCCGTTGTTGCCGCGGTGACTGCCCTTGTTGCGGGAGTCGTTCGAGCGCTTGAGCCGCCAGTGGAGCCCGTTGGAGTCCAGGTACGTCACCGTGGCGCCGCGCGCCGACCACGTCCCACCCGAGAACTTGGCCCCGGTGAACGCCACGACGTAGCCGCGGTCCCGGTCGAACACCGTCATCGCCGCATCGCTCGTGGCGGCTGCCTCGGCAGAGAGCGGGATCCGCATGCGGGCGAGCTCGGGGGGTCGGTCGCCCCCGGACACCCTGACGTCGAACTGCGGGTCGCCGGCGGTGGCCCAGTAGACCGGTTGCCCCCACTTGTTCGAGCCGGTCCCGGCCAGCCGGAGACAGCCGCCGTCGGCGTCGGGACCGGTGCTCATGTAGCGCAGCACGTCCGCCTCGATGGGGCTCCGCGGCGCGTTCCCGGGCACCTTGGTGTTCCACCAGGAGTCGTCGGCGAAAGCTCGGAAGGCCTTCGTGCCGGCGGACGGGCGGCCCGGCACCGCGGACGCGTCGGTGCCGACCCACACCGCCGCGGTCAGGAGGACCACGGCCGCGCCGACCGGGACGAGCTTGCGCATGTCCGTTCTCCTCACTGGCTCGGCCTACCACGATGCACAACGCCACGGGAACTGGCAACTCGGGTAGCACTGCGCTGACCCGTCGATCCCCTGCGTAGCGACGCGCCCCGGCAGGGCTCCGGGACGGGGGAGAGGGCGCCGGGCGCTGCCGCTGCACCTCCGGAGCCGTCACCAGCCGCGGGACCGCCAGACCGGCAGCGCCGGCCGCTCGGCCCCGAGGGTCGAGTCGGCGCCGTGCCCCGGGTAGAACCAGGTGTCGTCCGGCAGCCGGTCGAACAGCTTGTGCTCGACGTCGTCGACCAGCGAGGCGAACCGCGCCGCGTCGCCCTGGGTGTTCCCGACACCGCCCGGGAACAGCGAGTCGCCGGTGAACACGTGCGGGTGGCCCTCCGGGTCGCGGTGCAGCAGCGCGACCGATCCAGGGGTGTGACCGACCAGCCCGATCACCTCCAGCTCGACGACGCCGACGCTCACCCGGTCACCGTCGTCCAGCAGGACGTCGGTCGGCACCGGGATCCCCTCCGCGTCGGGCCGGCCCGCGAGGGTCCGGGCGCCGGTCGCCGCCACCACCTCGGCGAGCGCCTGCCAGTGGTCCCGGTGCTGGTGGGTCGTCACCACCTGCTCCAGGGCCCCGTGGCCGACGAGCGCCAGCAGGGTCGCCGCGTCGTCCGCCGCGTCGACGAGCAGCCGGCTCGCCAGACTCCCGGCAGGTGAGCAGGTACGCGTTGTTGTCCATCGGTCCCACCGACACCTTGCCGATCGTCAGGGTCGACAGCTCGCGCACGTCAGCGGCGCCGCCCCGCGTCACCCCACCGGTGTAGACCACCTGTACCTCCCGGTCATCCGTTCAGGGGATCGTGCCCACCCACGCCACACGTTACGGTCCGCCGAGGGGTTCGGGCAGCGACGGTCGGGGGGCGGGCGTGGCGTCAGGGGACGGGCACGACGACGGGCGCGGGTTCCTCCGCGACATGACAGCTCAATCGGCGCGGGCGTACGACTTCGACCGTCGACTGCAGTGGTTCCGGCTGAGCAAGCGGCTCCGCGGCGACGCCTCGGGCATGGCGGTGCTCCCCGCACCTGACGTGGTCGACCTGCGAGACCACCCCGAGCCGGTCGCCGCCCCGGTCACGACCAGCGCGGCGCCGGCGGTACCTCGCCCGCGCCGTCGAGCGTCAGGTCCTGACCGGCCGACCGCCCGGTGAGCCACGCGGCGAGCGCGGTGGTGGACCCGGTCAGCTCGGGACCGTCGGCGGCCACCTCCCAGCGCGCGTCCCGGTCGACGGCCACCAGCGTCCCGACCGGGCAGTCCCGGGCGTCCTTGAAGAGGCCGGCCAGCTGGTCGAGCGTGCGCCCGGCGAACTCCGGGTCCCAGTCGCCGGGGCCGTAGCCCGCGTCCAGGTCGACGTGGTGGATCTCGACCTCCCGGGTCCGGATCGCCGGGATCTCCCAGCCGTACGCCGTCGCGCCGGACCGCATCGCGACCTCGCGTGCCTGCGCCTCGGGCGGGAAGTCGGCGAACGCCTCGAGCAGCCGCTCGGCGGAGTCGGCGAGGTCGATCCGGAGGTCTGCGAGGTGCCGGCCGGCGCCGGCCTCGATGGCCGTCTCCCGGGCGTCCGGTCCGCCGGGGTACATCGGCCGGCCGTCCCCGGTCACGGCGGCGAGGACCAGGTTGGCCAGCCCGTCGGCGTTGCGGGCGAGGTGCGTGAGGACGTGGCCGCGGCTCCAGCCGGGCAGCAGGGACGGCTCCCGGCAGGCTTCCTCGCTCAGGCCGTCGACGCTGGTCAGGAGCCGGTCGGTGGCCGCCGCCATCTCGTCCAGCGCCGCCTGGAGGTCCCGCCCGTCCGCACCTGTCATGCGCCGACGGTACTTGTCCGACCCGCCGCTTAGCATGGACGTGCGGGGTCGCGGCCCTGCGCGACCCGCCCCGACCGCCACCGGCCGAGAAGGATCTTCGTGGACCGTCTCATCGTCCGAGGTGCGCGCGAGCACAACCTCAAGGACGTCTCGCTCGACCTGCCCCGCGACGCGCTCATCGTCTTCACCGGCCTCTCGGGATCCGGCAAGTCGAGCCTGGCCTTCGACACGATCTTCGCCGAGGGCCAGCGCCGCTACGTCGAGTCCCTGTCCGCCTACGCCCGGCAGTTCCTCGGTCAGATGGACAAGCCCGACGTCGACTTCATCGAGGGACTGTCCCCGGCGGTCTCGATCGACCAGAAGTCGACCAGCCGCAACCCGCGGTCGACGGTCGGCACGATCACCGAGGTCTACGACTACCTCCGGCTGCTGTTCGCGCGCGCCGGGCGCGCCCACTGCCCGGTCTGCGGCGAGCCGGTCAGCCGCCAGACGCCGCAGCAGATCGTCGACCGGGTCCTCGAGATGGACGAGGGCACCAGGTTCCAGGTGCTCGCACCGGTCGTGCGCGGCCGCAAGGGCGAGTTCGTCGAGCTGTTCCGCGAGCTGCAGACCAAGGGATACAGCCGCGCGCGGGTCGACGGAGCGACCGTGTCCCTCGCCGAGCCGCCCAAGCTGGACAAGAAGTACAAGCACTCGATCGACGTGGTCGTCGACCGGCTGAGCGTCAAGCCGAGCGCCAAGCGCCGCCTGACCGACTCGGTCGAGACCGCGCTCGGGCTCGCGGGTGGCCTGGTGATCCTCGACCTCGTCGACCTGCCGGAGAAGGCCAGGGACCGCGAGCGCCGGTTCTCCGAGAAGCTCGCCTGTCCCAACGAGCACCCGCTGTCGATGGACGAGCTGGAGCCGCGGTCGTTCTCGTTCAACTCGCCGTTCGGCGCGTGCCCGGAGTGCACGGGCCTGGGCACCCGGCTCGAGGTCGACCCCGAGCTGATCGTGCCCGACGACGAGAGGTCGCTCGGCGACGGCGCGGTCGCGCCGTGGGCCGCGGGCGCCTCGTCCAGCGAGTACTTCCAGCGACTGCTGGAGGCCCTGGCCGAGGACATGGGCTTCCGGATGGACACGCCCTGGCGCAAGCTGCCGGAGCGCGCCCGCCACTCCGTCCTGCACGGCCTCGACTACCAGGTGCACGTCAAGTACAAGAACCGCTACGGCCGGCTGCGCAGCTACCACACCGGGTTCGAGGGGGCGATCCCCTTCGTGCAGCGCAGGCACTCCGAGACCGAGTCGGACTGGAGCCGGGACCGCTACGAGGGGTACATGCGCGAGGTGCCCTGCCCGGCCTGCCAGGGCTCCCGGCTCAAGCCGGAGTCGCTGGCGGTCCTGGTCGGCAGCCGCTCGATCGCGGACGTCTGCCGGCTGCCGATCCGCGAGGCCGACGAGTTCCTCCGCACCGTGGAGCTGTCCGACCGCGAGCGGCAGATCGCGGAGCGGGTCATCAAGGAGATCCATGCCCGCCTGGGCTTCCTGCTCGACGTCGGGCTCGACTACCTCTCGCTGGACCGGCCGTCCGGCACCCTCTCGGGCGGCGAGGCGCAGCGGATCCGGCTGGCCACCCAGATCGGCGCCGGCCTCGTCGGCGTCCTCTACGTCCTCGACGAGCCGTCGATCGGCCTGCACCAGCGAGACAACCGTCGGCTGATCGAGACCCTCACCCGGCTGCGCGACCTCGGCAACACGCTCATCGTCGTGGAGCACGACGAGGACACCATCCGCACCGCCGACTGGGTCGTCGACATCGGTCCCGGTGCCGGTGAGCACGGCGGCCAGGTCGTGGTCTCCGGCACCGTCGACGACCTGCTGTCGAGCCGTGACTCGCTCACCGGCGCCTACCTGTCGCGCCGCCGGCAGATCCCGACGCCGACGACCGCCCAGCGACGGCCGCGGACACCGGGTCGCGAGCTCACCGTGGTCGGCGCCCGGGAGCACAACCTGCGCGACATCGACGTGTCGTTCCCGCTCGGCTGCTTCGTCGCCGTCACCGGCGTCAGCGGCTCGGGCAAGTCGACCCTGGTCAACGACATCCTCTACACGTCGCTGGCGCAGAAGCTGCACGGTGCCCGGACCGTCCCCGGGCGGCACAAGACCATCAAGGGGCTCGAGCACGTCGACAAGGTCGTGCACGTCGACCAGAGCCCGATCGGCCGCACCCCGCGGTCCAACCCGGCGACCTACACCGGCGTGTTCGACCACATGCGCAGGCTGTTCGCCGAGACGACCGAGGCGAAGGTCCGCGGCTACCAGCCGGGGCGGTTCTCCTTCAACGTCAAGGGCGGTCGCTGCGAGGCCTGCTCCGGCGACGGCACGATCAAGATCGAGATGAACTTCCTGCCGGACGTCTACGTGCCGTGCGAGGTGTGCCACGGCGACCGCTACAACCGCGAGACGCTCGAGGTGCACTTCAAGGGCAAGACGATCGCCGAGGTGCTCGACATGCCGATCGAGGAAGCATCGGACTTCTTCGCCGCGGTGCCCGCGATCTCGCGGCACCTCACGACGCTCGTCGACGTGGGACTGGGCTACGTCCGGCTCGGCCAGCCGGCGCCGACCCTGTCCGGCGGCGAGGCGCAGCGGGTCAAGCTGGCCTCGGAGCTGCAGAAGCGCTCCACCGGACGGACGGTCTACGTCCTCGACGAGCCCACGACCGGTCTGCACTTCGAGGACATCTCGAAGCTGCTCCAGGTGCTGCAGGGGCTCGCGGACAAGGGCAACACCGTCATCGTCATCGAGCACAACCTCGACGTCATCAAGACGGCCGACTGGCTGATCGACATGGGTCCGGAGGGCGGTTCCGGTGGCGGCACCGTCGTCGCCGAGGGGACGCCCGAGGACGTCGCCGCCGTGGAGGACAGCCACACGGCCCTGTTCCTGCGCCCGGTGCTGGGTGACGCCGTCGGCTCCGGCCGCCCGGTCCGCAAGACCCGGGCGGCGGCCGCGACGACCCGGACCCCGGCGGCGGCCACCACGAAGGCAGCGGCGACCACGAAGGCAGCGGCGACCACGAAGGCCGCGGCGACCACGAAGGCCGCGGCGACCACGAAGGCCGCGGCGACCACCACGAAGCCGCCGGCCACGAGAGCCGCCAAGACCCCGGCGAAGGCTGCCAGCAGGAAGTCGACCCGGTAGGTCGGGCTGCCGGCCTTTGCAGGACGGCTGGGGGCCCGGTTGGGACCGCACGGGGGAACGACCCCAACCGGGTCTCGGCAGGTGACAGGACGGCAGGCCCCGACGACTGCACGACGGGTGTCGCGTCACCGACCACGACCAGAGTGCCAGCCGGCCGCGCGCCCGGCGAGGTCCTGATGAACGGTTCTCCGCTAGTGCATCGGTGCCGGTCCGGTCAGCGGACCTGGCCCGACCGACCTACCAGGTCCTCCAGCCGCCGCCGCACGTCTCCCGCGCAGCCCGCGATGACGAACAGCATCCCCTCGCCGCACCGGCGGACGCAGGTCGCGAGGTCCTCGTCCAGGGCGCCCTTCGCGACGTACGCCGTGGCGCCGGCCGCCAGCATCGCCAGCGCGGTGTCCGCGTCGTCCCGGGCGCTCAGGCACATGATCCGGGTGCTCGGCCAGCGCTGGGCGATCTCGGCGGCCAGCGCCGCGCCGCCGCCGGGCATCTGGACGTCGAGGACCGCGACGTCGGGCCGGTGCAGGTCGCACGCCTCGAGCACGAGCCGGCCGGTGGCGACCGCGGCCACGACCTCGAGGCCGGCCGAGGTGGACAGGACGTCGCGTGCCGCTGCCAGGAAGGCGTCGTTGTCGTCGGCGACGACGATGCGCAGCGGCACGCCGGGCGTCCTTCCGAGGCAGGGGTTGAGGTCCGATGATCTCGGTGTGCGGGCACGCAGGGAACCCCTCGCTCAGACCTCCGGCGGTGGTGCCCATGCACTATCGGGATACGACCACGGACAGTCGGAGCGCCGTGGCAGGCTGTACGCGACCAGCAGCCGACGGAGGGCGGGGGCTCGAACATGACCACCACTCCGGACGCCGTCGGATCCGCGGGAACAGGTCGCGCTGGCGTGGTGCGCCTGCTGATCGTGGACGACCACGACATGTTCGCCGAGAGCCTCCGGCTCGCGCTGTCGGTGGAGGCCGACATGACGGTGGTGGGCACCGCCTCCACCCTTGCCAGGGCCCGGGCGATGATCGTCTCCGACGCCCCCGACGTCGTGCTGCTCGACCACCGGCTGCCGGACGGCCTGGGCGTCGACGCGATCGCCGAGCTGAAGGCGCTGCGGCCGGGCGCCCGGATCGTGGTGCTGACGGCTGCCGCCGAGGACTCGGTGCTCGTCGCTGCCACCGAGGCCGGCTGCGCCGGGTTCATCCTCAAGACCAGCCCGCTCGACGAGCTGGTCGCCGCGGTCCGGACTGCTGCCGCCGGCGAGATGATGGTGAGCTCCGACCTGCTGGGCCGGCTGCTCAACCGGCTGCACCACCGGGACGAGCGACCGTCCCACGACCTGACCGCGCGCGAGCGAGAGATCCTCGGGCTGATCGCTGAGGGCCTGACCAACGGCGCGATCGCGAAGCGGCTGTTCATCTCCGTCAACACGGTGCGCAACCACGTGCAGAACATCCTCGCCAAGCTGGACGCGCACTCCAAGCTGGAGGCGCTCTCGGTCGCGATCCGCGACGGGCTGATCGACCCGCCCGGGGGTGCGGCGCCGGCATGACTGCTCCGACCACCCGGTCGACGCGCGACCTGGTGCTCGAAGGGTTGCTGCGGAGCGCCCCGCTGTCCGTGTTCGGCTACGACGCCGCCGGCGTCTGCTTCTTCTCCGAGGGAGCTGCGCTGCACGACATGGGCGTCCGGCCGGGCGAGCTGGTCGGCAAGAACCTCTGGGAGCTGTACGCCGACGCGCCGCACATCGTCGAGCGGATGAAACGCGCACTCGCCGGTGAGACGTTCCGCGAGACCGACACGGTGCGCGACCGCACGTACGACACGTGGTACCTGCCGCTGACGGAACCGGCGGACGGGGACCCCAGTGCCGCCGGCATCACCATCGACGTCACGGACCGGGCCGCCGCCGAGGCGGCCGAGCAGCTGTACCGCGCCTTCGCCGAGGCGGCGCCGCAGTTCATCGCGCTGGCCCGGCTCGACGGTGCGGTGATCTACGTCAACCCGGGTGGTCGCCGGCTGGCGGGCATCCCGGACGACGTCGATGTCACCACGACGTCGATCGCGGACTTCCTCACGCCCGAAGGTCTGGCCGCCAGCATCGAGGTCGAGCAGCCGGCCGTCGTGCGCGACGGCCGCTGGACCGGCGAGACGACGCTGCGGCACTGGCCGACCGGCGAGGGCATCCCCGTGCACGTGTCCTCCTTCCTGGTGTCCGACCCCGAGACCGGGCAGCCGATGGCGCTGGCCACCGTGCAGTCGGACCTGCGCGAGGTCATCGCCGGCCGGCTGGCGGTCCAGCGCCAGGTCGCCTACCAGCGCGGTCTGCTGCACCACCTCCACGAGGCGCAGGAGGCCGAGCGGCAGCGGATCGCCGCGGACATCCACGACGACACCGTCCAGGTGATGGCGGCCGTCAACATCCGGCTCCAGTCGTTGCGGCGGGCGCTCGACCCGGTGCTCCCGCCGGAGCGCGGAGCGGAGCTCGAGGCTCTCGACCGCAGCGTCCGCGACGCCACCGCCCGGCTGCGCCGGTTGCTCGTCGAGCTCGACCAGCCGGCAGTCGACGAGGACGACGTGCAGCGGGCGCTGCAGTCGACGGCCGACGACACGCTCGCCGGCGGCGGGCCGGCGGCCGAGGTGCTGGTTGACGTCGAGAGCGAGCCCTCGCCGATCGTCGCCCGCGCTCTGGTCCGCGTCGCGCACGAGGCTCTCACCAACGTCCGCAAGCACGCCGGCGCCAGCAGCGTCGCGGTGCGGCTCGAGCAGGATGCCGGCGAGTACGTCCTGCAGGTCGTGGACGACGGGTCGGGCATGGCCGCCGACGCGGACCGCCCGGGCCTGTCGCACCGGGGGCTCCGGGGCATGGTCGAGCGGGTGGCTGCGGTCGGCGGCACCCTGATGGTCACCGACCGGTCCGGTGGCGGGGTCGTGGTCGAGGCCCGCGTCCCGTTCCTCATGGGGCACCCCGAGCAGGGCACGTCGTTCCCGACCTCGCGGATCTTCCTCGAGCAGGTGATGGAGACCATCGCCGACGGCTACACCGCCGTCGACGCGGACTGGCGCTACGTGTACGTCAACCGGGCGGCGTACGCCCTGCTGCACCGGGACCCGGCGGACTCGCTCATCGGAAAGCGCCTCTGGGACGAGTTCGACGTCGCTCCGGAGTTCGCCGCCGCCTACCACCAGGCGCGCGACGAGGGCGTCGAGGTCGAGGTCACCGGCTACCACGAACCGTGGGACACCTGGATCCTCAACCGGGTCCTTCCGACGGCCGGCGGCCTGTCGATCTTCGGCCGCAACGTGACCGAGCAGATGCGCCGCCGCGACGAGGTCGCGCACCAGGCCCGCCTGGTCCGCACCGGCCGCGCCCTTGGTCTGGCCCTCGCGGCCGGAGGTGCCGACGACGCGGCGGTGCTCGGTGCGGCGGCGGCCGCGATCGTGGAGTCGTGGCCGGTCCGGGGCATGCGAGTGGTGTGGCCGGGCGGCACGGTCGACGCCGGCGTCCTGTCCGGGCCGGTCCGCCAGGTCCCTCTGGTCGCCGACGGTTCCGAGGTCGGGGCCGTCGAGCTGGTCGGTGAGGAGGACCCGGTGGACCCGGACGTGCTCCACCTGCTGGCCGTCCGGCTGTCCGCGGCGGCGTCCGGCACCTGAGACGGGACAGACCAGGCAGAAACCCCACGCGACCACCGTGCGTAGGGACTTCCATGGACCTGACATCCCCTGACGACTCCGCACGTCCGCCTTCCGACGCGGGTGCGGGTGCCAGCCGCCGGCAGGTGCTCGGCCTGGCCGTCGTGGTCGGCACCGGGCTGCCGCTCCTGTCCTCGTGCGGCGGTGGCGACGACGACACGACCACGACCGGCGGGTCGTCGGGCGGCACCGCGTCGCCGACGTCCGGCGCGAGCAGCAGCGAGCCGGCGGGGCCGCTGGTCGCGACCGGCAAGGTGCCGGTCAACGGCGGCGTGATCCTCGAGGGCAAGAAGATCGTGGTGACGCAGCCGACCGAGGGGACGTTCAAGGCGTTCACCGCGGTGTGCACCCACGAGGCGTGTCTCGTCGGCAGCGTCAAGGACGGCGTCATCAGCTGCCCCTGCCACGGTTCCGCCTACAGCGCCACCGATGGCTCGGTGCAGAACGGCCCGGCCACCAGACCGCTGAAGGAGTTCTCCGTCACCGTGCAGGACGGGGAGGTCGTCGAGGCCTGAGCGCCTCGACGCCCGGCCGGCGAGCTGGCCGTCTGCGCTCGACGGTCGCCGGTCGTAGTGTTGCCGGGTGGCAGATCCGGCGTCGTACCGCCCCGCGCCGGGTGCGGTCCCGGACGGGCCCGGCGTGTACCGGTTCCGCGACGAGCGCGACCGGGTCATCTACGTCGGGAAGGCGAGCAACCTGCGCGCCCGCCTGGGTTCCTACTTCCAGGACCTGGCCAACCTGCACCCGCGGACCCAGACGATGGTCACGAGCGCTTCGCGCGTCGAGTGGACCGTCGTCCGCAACGAGGTCGAGGCGCTCCAGCTGGAGTACAGCTGGATCAAGGAGTTCGACCCCCGCTTCAACATCAAGTACCGCGACGACAAGAGCTACCCGAGCCTCGCCGTGACCCTGAACGAGGAGTTCCCGCGGCTGCAGGTCATGCGCGGGCCCAAGAAGAAGGGCGTCCGCTACTTCGGCCCGTACTCGCACGCCTGGGCGATCCGCGAGACCCTCGACCTGCTGCTCCGGGTGTTCCCGGCCCGCACCTGCTCGGCCGGGGTCTTCAAGCGGGCCGGCCAGGTCGGCCGCCCCTGCCTGCTGGGCTACATCGGCAAGTGCTCCGCGCCGTGCGTCGGGCGGGTCAGCGCCGACGAGCACCGCCGGATCGTCGAGGACTTCTGCGACTTCATGGCCGGTCAGACGTCGACGTACCTGCGCCGGCTCGAGAAGGACATGCAGGTCGCGGCGGCCGGTCAGGAGTACGAGCGGGCGGCCCGGCTGCGTGACGACATCAAGGCCCTCGAACGCGCCGTCGAGAAGCAGTCGGTGGTGCTGGGTGACGGCACCGACGCCGACGTCGTCGCCTTCGCCGAGGACCCGCTCGAGGCTGCCGTGCAGGTGTTCTACGTCCGTGGCGGTCGGGTGCGCGGGCAGCGCGGCTGGGTGGTGGACAAGGTCGAGGACCTCACGACCGGCGACCTCGTGGAGCACTTCATCCAGCAGGTCTACGGCGGCATCGGCGAGACGGGGGACGCGGCCAGCGGCTGGGGCGACGCCGTCCCTCGCGAGGTGCTGGTTCCCGCTCTGCCGCCGGACGCGGCAGCCGTGCAGGAGTGGCTGTCGACGATGCGCGGCAGCAATGTCGACCTGCGAGTGCCGCAGCGCGGCGACAAGCGGTCCCTCATGGAGACGGTGGCGCGGAACGCGGCCCAGTCCCTCGCGCTGCACAAGACGAAGCGGGGCAGCGACCTCACGACGCGCAGCCAGGCGCTCCAGGAGCTGCAGGACGCCCTGGGCCTCGACGAGGCGCCGCTGCGGATCGAGTGCTTCGACGTCTCCCACCTCCAGGAGAGCGACGTCGTCGCCTCGCAGGTCGTCTTCGAGGACGGCCTGGCCCGCAAGTCCGAGTACCGCCGCTACGTCGTGCGCGGCTACGCCGGCCGCGGCGACGTCGCCTCCATCTACGAGGTGATCAGCAGGCGGTTCCGCCGCTACGTGGAGGAGCGGGCCGAGACCGGCGAGATCGAGGGGGCCACGGACGACGCCGAGGTCCCGGCGGGCATCGACCCGGAGACCGGCCGGCCGCGGCGGTTCGCCTACCCGCCCAACCTGGTGGTGGTCGACGGCGGCGCACCGCAGGTCGCGGCTGCCCAGCGGGCGCTCGACGAGCTCGGCGTCGACGACGTCGCCCTCTGCGGCCTCGCCAAGCGGCTGGAGGAGGTGTGGCTGCCCGGTGACCCGCACCCGGTGGTGCTGCCGCGCACCAGCGAGGGCCTGTACCTGCTGCAGCGGCTCCGGGACGAGGCGCACCGGTTCGCCATCACCCACCACCGTGGTCGACGGTCGCGGACCATGACCGAGAGCGCCCTCGACGGGGTCCCCGGACTGGGCGCGACCCGTCGCAAGGCGCTGCTCAAGCACTTCGGCTCGCTCAAGCGGCTGCGCGCTGCCACCGTCGACGAGGTCGTCGAGGTGCCCGGGGTCGGCCGCCGGACGGCCGAGGCCGTGGTCGGCGCGCTGGCCGCGCAGGCCGCGCACCGGCCACAACCCGCCGTGAACACCGCGACCGGTGAGATCCTTGACGACACGACGGATGCCCCCGCCGCCGTCCCCGTCGTCGAGGAGAAGCCGTGAGCGAGTCTCGACCCACCGCTCCCGCACCGCTGGAGGTGGCCGAGGTCACCGAGATCGCGACCGAGGGGGCACACCTGCCGGACCTCGCGATCATCACCGGCATGTCCGGCGCGGGCCGGAGCACCGCGGCCAACGTGCTCGAGGACCTCGGCTGGTTCGTCGTCGACAACCTGCCGCCGGCGCTGCTGCCGACACTCGCCGAGCTGGGTGGCCGGTCGCGCGGCGACGTCGCCCGGATGGCCGCGGTCGTCGACGTCCGCAGCCGGGCCTTCTTCGCCGACCTCACGGCGGCACTGGCCCAGCTGGCCGACGACGGCAGCGACCCACGGATCGTCTTCCTGGAGGCCTCCGACGACGCGCTCGTGCGCCGGCACGAGGCCGTCCGGCGGCCGCACCCGTTGCAGGGCGACGGCCGGCTCGTCGACGGCATCGCCCGCGAGCGCGAGATGCTGCGCGACCTCCGCGCGGAGGCCGACATCGTGCTCGACACCACGGACCTCAACGTCCACGAGCTCGGTTCAAAGGTGATCGCCGCCTTCCAGCAGACCGAGCCCGGCCTGCACGCCACCGTGATGTCGTTCGGCTTCAAGTACGGACTGCCGGTCGACGCCGACCTCGTCGTCGACTGCCGGTTCCTGCCCAACCCGCACTGGGTGCCCGAGCTCCGTCCCCTGACCGGCCGCGACGCGCCGGTCCGCGACTACGTGATGTCCCAGGTCGGCGCCGACGACTTCCTCGCGACGTACGAGCACCTGCTCGACGTCATCGGGGCCGGCTACCAGCGGGAGGGGAAGCGCTACGTCACCCTCGCCGTCGGCTGCACCGGGGGGAAGCACCGCTCGGTCGCCATGGCCGAGGAGCTGGCCCGCCGGCTCACCGCGCACGACGTCGACACCGCCGTCGTCCATCGAGACCTCGGGCGGGAGTGACGTGGTAGCGCCGGAGCACTCGCCGGCGGTGGTGGCACTCGGGGGCGGGCACGGGCTCGCGAACGCCCTGAAGGCGCTCCGCCGGGTGACCGCGCGGCCGACCGCCGTGGTGACGGTCGCCGACGACGGGGGGTCGAGCGGCCGGCTGCGGCGCGAGCTCGGGGTCCTGCCGCCCGGTGACCTGCGGATGGCACTCGCCGCGCTGTGCGGCGACGACGACTGGGGGCGTACCTGGAGCGAGGTGGTGCAGCACCGGTTCCGCAGTCAGGGAGAGCTGCACGAGCACTCCGTCGGCAACCTGCTGATCGTCGCGCTGTGGGAGCTGCTCGACGACTCCGTCGTCGGCCTCGACTGGGTGGCCCGGCTGCTCGGCGTCGAGGGCCGGGTGCTGCCGATGTCCGTCGTTCCGCTCGACATCGAGGCCGAGGTCGAGACCGGTGACGGCCGGGTCGTGCGCGTGCGCGGACAGGTCGCGGTGGCGTCGACGTCCGGCCGGGTGCGCAGCGTCTCGCTGCTGCCGCCGGAGCCGCCTGCCTGTCCTGAGGCGCTGGCCGCGGTGCGCGCTGCCGACTGGGTGGTGCTCGGACCTGGCTCGTGGTTCACCAGCGTGCTGCCGCACCTGCTCGTGCCCGACCTGCTCGCCGCCGTGCAGGGCACCAGCGCCCGGCGGGTGCTCGTCCTCAACCTGGGGACCCAGCCGGGGGAGACCGACGGCTTCACCCCCGAGAGCCACCTCGAGGTGCTCGCACGGCATGCTCCGGACCTGGAGCTGGACGTCGTCCTCGCCGACACGGACGGCGTCGCCGACCGTCCCGCGCTGGAGGCGGCCGCGGCGGCCATGGGCGCGAAGCTGGTGCTGGCGCAGCTGGCCCGGCACGACCACCCCGACCAGCACGACCCGGACCGGCTGGCCGCGGCCTTCCACGCCCTCTTCTCGCCCGAGGACCAACCGAGTGACAGGATCTGAGCCCATGGCCATGACCGCCGCCGTCAAGGACGAGCTCGCGCACCTGACGATCACCAAGCCCTGCTGCCGCAAGGCGGAGGTGTCGTCGTTGCTGCGGTTCGCGGGTGGTCTGCACATCGTGAGCGGCCGGATCGTCGTCGAGGCCGAGGTCGACACCGGCGCCACCGCACGCCGGCTGCGCAAGGACATCGCCGAGGTCTACGGCCATGCCTCTGACGTGGCGGTCGTCGCGCCCGGTGGCCTGCGCAAGGGCAGCCGCTACCTCGTCCGGGTCGCGAAGGACGGTGAGGCGCTGGCCCGTCAGACCGGCCTGCTCGACGGCCGCGGCCGTCCGGTCCGCGGGCTCCCGCCGCAGGTCGTCTCCGGTTCCGTGTGCGACGCGGAGGCTGCGTGGCGCGGTGCGTTCCTCGCCCACGGCTCGCTCACCGAGCCAGGCAGGTCGTCCGCCCTGGAGATCACCTGCCCCGGGCCGGAGGCCGCACTGGCCCTTGTCGGCGCCGCCCGCCGGCTCGGCATCAGCGCCAAGGCGCGCGAGGTGCGCGGGGTCGACCGCGTCGTCGTGCGCGACGGCGACGCGATCGGCGCGCTGCTCACCCGGCTCGGCGCACAGGACAGCCGCCTGGCCTGGGAGGAGCGCCGCATGCGGCGCGAGGTGCGCGCCACCGCCAACCGGCTGGCGAACTTCGACGACGCCAACATGCGCCGGTCGGCCCGGGCCGCTGTCGCCGCCGGCGCCCGCGTGCAACGCGCCCTGGAGATCCTCGGCGAGGACATCCCGGACCACCTGCGGGTGGCCGGCGAGCTCCGGCTGGCGCACAAGCAGGCCAGCCTCGAGGAGCTGGGCGGGCTGGCCGAGCCGCCGATGACGAAGGACGCCGTCGCCGGCCGGATCCGCCGGCTGCTCGCGATGGCCGACAAGAAGGCCAGCGACAACGGCATCCCCGGCACGGAGGCCAACCTCACTCCCGACATGCTCGACGCCTGAACATCCCGCTGACCACGGGTCGGAACGCCCGACCGGGCGCCCCCCGAGCGTTGGGTAGGGTCGTCGGGCACGTGTGACTGACGACTCGAGGAGACGGCCGTGACGGTCAAGGTGGGCATCAACGGCTTCGGCCGCATCGGGCGGAACTTCCTCCGCGCCGCCCTCGCGCAGGGGGCCGACATCGAGGTCGTGGGGGCCAACGACCTCACCGACAACAGGACCCTGGCCCACCTGCTGAAGTACGACAGCATCCTCGGCCGGCTCTCCGAGGACGTCACCTACGACGACGACAACATCGTCGTGGGCGGCCGCAAGATCCGCGCACTCGAGGAGCGGGACCCGGCCGCGCTGCCGTGGAAGGAGCTCGGCGCCGACGTCGTCATCGAGTCGACCGGCTTCTTCACCGACGCCACCAAGGCGAAGGCGCACATCGACGGTGGCGCCCAGAAGGTCATCATCTCCGCGCCGGCCACGAACGAGGACTTCACCGTGGTCCTGGGCGCCAACGACGACCAGTACGACCCGTCGAAGCACCACATCATCAGCAACGCGTCGTGCACCACCAACTGCCTGGCGCCGATGGCCAAGACCCTGCACGAGGCGTTCACCATCGAGCGCGGCCTGATGACGACGATCCACGCCTACACCGCCGACCAGAACCTCCAGGACGGCCCGCACAAGGACCTCCGCCGGGCCCGGGCCGCCGCGCTCAACGTGGTGCCCACCAGCACGGGAGCGGCCAAGGCGATCGGCCTCGTTCTGCCGGAGCTCAAGGGCAAGCTCGACGGCTACGCGCTGCGCGTCCCGGTCCCGACCGGCTCGGCCACCGACCTCACGGTCGCCGTCGGCCGCGACACCAGCGTCGAGGAGGTCAACGCGGCGTTCAAGGCGGCCGCCGACGGCCCCCTCAAGGGCTACCTCACCTACACCGAGGACGAGATCGTCTCCAGCGACATCGTCACCGACCCCTCGTCGTGCATCTTCGACTCCAAGCTCACCAAGGTCATCGGCAACCAGGTGAAGATCGTCGGCTGGTACGACAACGAATGGGGCTACTCCAACCGGCTGGTCGACCTGGTGAAGCTCGTCGGCTCGTCGCTGTAGGTCCCGACTCGTGAAGAGCGTCGACGACCTCGGGGACCTCGCCGGCAAGCGGGTGCTGGTCCGCTCCGACCTCAACGTGCCGCTCGACGGCGGCACCATCACCGACGACGGCCGGATCCGCGCGAGCGCGCCGACCATCGCCGACCTCGCCGACCGCGGAGCGCGCGTGATCGTGTGCGCGCACCTCGGCCGCCCCGAGGGCGAGCCGGTCGACAAGTACAGCCTGCGGCCGGTGGCCGAGCGCCTGTCCGAGGTCCTGGGCCGCGAGGTGGCATTCGCCACCGACACCGTGGGGGAGTCGGCCAAGGAGACGGTCGAGGGCCTCGGCGACGGCGACGTCGCCCTGCTGGAGAACCTGCGCTTCAACAAGGGCGAGGAGAGCAAGGACGACGGCGAGCGCTCGTCGTTCGCCGACCAGCTCGCCGCGCTCGCCGACGTCTACGTGGGCGACGGCTTCGGCGCCGTGCACCGCAAGCACGCCAGCGTGTTCGACGTGCCGCAGCGGCTGCCGCACGCGGCCGGCGAGCTGGTCGAGGTCGAGACCGAGGTGCTGCACAGGCTGACCGGTGACCCGGAGCGGCCCTATGTCGTCGTCCTCGGCGGCTCCAAGGTGTCCGACAAGCTCGGCGTCATCGACAACCTGATCGAGTCGGTCGACCGGCTGCTGATCGGCGGCGGCATGGTCTTCACCTTCCTCAAGGCCCAGGGCCACGAGGTCGGCAAGAGCCTGCTCGAGGACAACCAGCTCGATGCCGTCCGCGGCTACCTCGAGCAGGCGGACGCGAAGGGAGTCGAGATCGTGCTCCCGGTCGACGTCGTGGCGGCCACCGAGTTCTCGGCCGACGCCGACCACGACGTCGTCGCCGTCGACGCGATCCCTGCCGACCGGATCGGCCTCGACATCGGGCCCGAGAGCGGGAAGCTGTTCGCGTCGAAGATCGCCGACGCCCGCACGGTGTTCTGGAACGGTCCGATGGGCGTCTTCGAGATGGCGCCCTACGCCGAGGGCACCCGGGCTGTCGCGCAGGCACTCATCGACGTCACGCACGCCGGCGGCCTCACCGTCGTCGGAGGGGGCGACTCGGCGGCCGCGGTCCGCGCGCTCGGCTTCGACGAGGGCGGCTTCGGCCACATCTCGACCGGAGGTGGCGCCAGCCTCGAGCTGCTCGAGGGCAAGGAGCTCCCCGGTCTCACAGCTCTGGAGGACTGAGCACACATGTCACGCACCCCGCTCATGGCGGGCAACTGGAAGATGAACCTCAACCACCTCGAGGCGCTCGCCCTGGTGCAGAAGCTCGCCTTCTCCCTGACCGACGACGACTTCGACGCGGTCGAGGTGGCGGTGCTGCCGCCGTTCACGGACATCCGGTCGGTGCAGACCCTCGTCGACGGCGACAAGTACCGCATCGTCTACGGCGCGCAGGACTGCTCGCCGTACGCCTCGGGCGCGCACACCGGCGACATCGCCGCGTCGATGCTGGCGAAGCTGGGCTGCAGCTATGTCGTCGTCGGCCACAGCGAGCGCCGCGCCGACCACAACGAGGACGACGCACTGGTCAACGCCAAGGTCAAGGCGGCGTTCGCCGAGAGGGTCGTGCCGATCCTGTGCGTCGGCGAGCCCCTGGAGGTGCGCCACGAGGGGCGGCACGTCGAGCACACGCTGGCACAGCTGTCCGGGGCGCTCGAGGGTGTCGGTGCCGAGCTGGCCCGCCAGGTGGTCGTCGCCTACGAGCCGGTCTGGGCGATCGGCACCGGCGAGGTGGCGACGCCGGAGGACGCGCAGGAGGTCTGCGCCGCGATCCGGACCCGGCTGGCCGAGCTGTACTCCGGCGACCTGGCCGACGGGGTGCGCGTGCTGTACGGCGGCTCGGTCAAGGCCGGCAACGTGGCCGCGATCATGGCGCAGACCGACGTCGACGGCGCTCTCGTGGGCGGCGCCAGCATCGACCCGGACGAGTTCGTGGGCATCGTGCGCTACCGCAAGGCGGCGGAGGCCGCAGCGAGCGACCAGCCCGCCCACGCCTGACGGTAGAGTTGTCCCTCGGCCGGGCGACCCCGCGCCGGACCGACTCGATGCCCTCGCGCCGCGACGTACCACCGGGAGCCGACCACCGTGCAGCTCGTCCTGCAGATCATCCTCACCCTCACCAGCCTGCTGCTGATCCTGCTCGTGCTGCTGCACAAGGGCAAAGGCGGCGGGCTGTCGGACCTGTTCGGCGGCGGTGTCTCGTCGTCGCTCGGCGGCTCGTCGGTCGTGGAGCGCAACCTCGACCGGCTCACCATCGGTCTCGGGATCGTCTGGGTCGCGGCCATCGTGGCCCTCGGGCTGCTGCTCAAGAACGGTTGAGCCCGCCTCATCCGACCCGACGACCTACACTGACGGTCGTCGGGGCCGTACCGGTCGCCGATCGCGACCTCAGGACGCTGGGAGCACTTCGTGGCAAGTGGTAACGCCATCCGCGGCAGCCGGGTCGGAGCCGGACCGATGGGCGAGGCCGAGCGCGGCGAGTCCGCACCCCGGTTCCGCATCTCGTACTGGTGCGCCAACGGTCACGAGACGCGCCCCAGCTTCGCCGAGGACACCCAGGTGCAGGCCCCCGAGACCTGGGACTGCCCGCGCTGCGGCTTCCCGGCCGGACAGGACGAGGCCAACCCGCCGTCGCCGCCGCGCACGGAGCCGTACAAGACCCATCTCGCGTACGTGAAGGAGCGCCGCAGCGACGCCGACGGCGCCGCCATCCTGGAAGAGGCGCTGGCCAAGCTGCGCGGCAACTAGCTGACGTCGTGACGGGGACCCCGCCGGGCTCGACCGGGCGGGGTCCTTGCAGGTCGGGGCGGTCGCGCGGGGCGTGCAGTCCTAGGGTGCTGCCATGCCGGGACCGCTCGAGGGAACGCTCGTCGTCGACCTGTCGCGGGCGCTGGCCGGCCCGCACGCCGCCATGATGCTCGGCGATCTCGGCGCCCGCGTCATCAAGGTCGAGAACCCCGACGGCGGTGACGACAGCCGTGGCTGGGGGCCGCCGTTCGTCGACGCCGACGGTGTCGCCGACCACGGGGAGAGCACCTACTTCTTCTCCTGCAACCGCAACAAGGAGTCGGTCACGGCCGACCTCAAGTCCGACGACGGCAAGGACCTGCTGACCCGCCTGGTGCGCCGGGCCGACGTCCTCGTCGAGAACTTCCGCACCGGCGTGCTCGACCGGCTCGGCTTCCCCGTCGAGCGGCTGCACGAGCTCAACCCGCGACTGGTGGTGCTCTCGATCAGCGGCTTCGGCCACGACGGGCCGGAGGGTGGTCGGGCCGGCTACGACCAGATCGCGCAGGGCGAGGCGGGCCTGATGTCGCTGACCGGTTCCGGTCCGGGCGACCCGATGCGCGTCGGCGTGCCGATCGGCGACCTGCTGGCCGGGATGTACGGCGCCTACGGCGTGGTCGCAGCGCTGCACGAGCGGGACCGCACCGGCGTCGGCAAGGTGGTGCGCACCTCGCTGCTGGCCGCGATCGTCGGCGTGCACGCCTTCCAGGGGACCCGCTACACCGTCGCCGGCGAGGTGCCGTACGGCCAGGGCAACCACCACCCGTCGATCTGCCCCTACGGCCTCTTCCACTGCGCCGACGGGCTGCTGCAGATCGCCGTCGGCAGCGAGGGCCTGTGGCGCAAGCTCGCCGCCGAGTACGACCTGCCGGTCGACGCCCAGGGCTTCGCCACCAACGCCCAGCGGGTCCGCAACCGGGACGACGTGGTGGCCGCGGTCGACGCGGCGTTCGCGCCGCACCCGCTCGCCGGGCTGCTGCCGCGGCTGGCCGAGATCGGGATCCCGGCCGGCGAGGTGCGCACGCTCGACCGGGTCTACGAGTGGGACCAGACGGCGTCGCAGGGACTTCTCGTCGAGGTCGAGCACGCCCTCGCCGGGCGCCTCACCCTCCCAGGCCCCCCACTGCGCTTCGACGGCGACGAGGTCCAGCAGCACCGGGCGCCGCCGCTGCTCGGCCAGCACGACGGGTCGGTGCGGGCCTGGCTCGCGGAGGTCGAGCCGACCTCGTGACCAGCCCCGGTGCCCTCGAGCTGATCGAGGCGGTGCTCGACCCCGGCAGCTGGCAGCGGTGGGACGAGCCGCTGCCGCCGGAGACCGGGCTCGACCCGGCGTACGCCGAGGCGCTGGCCGCCGCCCGGGCGCGCACCGGCCTCGACGAGGCGGTCGTGACCGGCGAGGGCCGGATCCGCGGTCGGCGGGTGGCGCTCGCGGCCTGCGAGTTCCGCTTCCTCGCGGGGTCCATCGGCGTCCGGGCCGCCGACCGCCTGGTCGCGGCCGTCGAGCGGGCCACCGACGAGCGGCTGCCGCTGCTCGCGTCGCCGACGTCGGGCGGCACCCGGATGCAGGAGGGCACCACCGCGTTCCTCCAGATGGTGAAGATCACCGCGGCGATCGGCCGGCACAAGGCGGCCGGCAACCCCTACCTCGTCTACCTGCGCAACCCGACCACCGGCGGTGTGCTCGCCTCGTGGGGGTCGCTCGGCCACGTGACGGTCGCCGAGCCCGGCGCCCTGATCGGCTTCCTCGGACCGCGGGTGTACACCGCGCTGTACGGCGCCGAGTTCCCCGCCGGCGTCCAGACCGCCGAGAACCTGCTGGCGCACGGCATCGTCGACGCCGTCCTGCCGCCGGAGGCGATCCCCGAGATCCTCGACCGGGCGCTGGCCGTCCTGTCGGCGCCGCGCGAGGGGTCCCCGGACGCCGCTCCCGTCGACCCGGCCGACGACGCGTACGGCGATGCGTACGACGCCGAGGCCGAGGTCGACGACGTGCCGGCGTGGGAGTCGGTCCGCCGGTCGAGGCGTCCCGAGCGCCCCGGCGTACGCCAGCTGCTGCGCAGCGCGGCCCGGGACGTCGTGCCGATGCGCGGCACGGGCGCGGGCGAGATCGACGCCGGGCTGATCCTCGCGCTGGCCAGGTTCGGCGGGGCGCCGTGCGTCGTGCTGGGACAGGACCGGCAGAACCAGGCGGCCGGGACGCCGCTCGGCCCCGCCGGCCTGCGGGAGGCGCGGCGCGGCATGAAGCTGGCCGACGAGCTCAAGCTGCCGCTCGTCACCGTGATCGACACGGCGGGAGCCGCGCTGTCCCGGGAGGCCGAGGAGGGCGGGCTGGCCGGTGAGATCGCCCGCTGCCTGCAGGACCTCGTCCTGCTCGACGCGCCGACCGTCTGCCTGCTGCTCGGGCAAGGAGCCGGCGGGGGAGCGCTGGCGCTGCTGCCGGCCGACCGGGTCGTGTGCGCCCAGCACGGCTGGCTGTCGCCGCTGCCGCCGGAGGGCGCCTCGGCGATCATCCACCGCACGACCGACCGGGCCGCGGAGATGGCCGAGACGCAGGGTGTGCGGTCGCTGGACCTGCTCCGCGCCGGCATCGTCGACCGGGTGGTCGCCGAGCGGCCGGACGCCGCCGACGAGCCGGCGGCGTACCTCGCCCGGGTGGCCCGGGTGCTCGAGGCCGAGCTCGCCGGCCTGCTCCGCCGCGACCCCCGCACCCGCCTCGCCGCCCGCCTGGCCCGCTACCGCACCCTCGGCTCCCCCTGACCCCCCGCCCCCGCCCCGCCATCCCACCTGACCTTCGGCCGGTTGATCACGTGCACGTGATCGACCTCCGCCGGTAGTGGTGGATTGGCCGCTTCCGGCGGAGGTTGACCACTCGCGGCTGCTCGTCCGGGAGCTCGCCACTGCACAGCACGACGTCTGTCCACAGCCTGGCCGGCCGGCGCGAGGCTCCACAGGTTGCCGAGCGTCTATGGCTTGGTGCTCTTCCCGGAGTCACTGTTGCCGACATGGACGGACCTCTTGCTGGCGCCGCCGCCACCCAAGGTGGCTACTTCTTCAGGCACCAGGCGCTCGACGCGCGGTACAGCGAGAAGGAGATCGACTCCCTGCTGCGGACTCGTCAGTGGATAAGGCTCCGCCGCGGGGCGTACACGACGGCCGAGCTGTGGCACCGGCTGGACGCGGCCGGCCGCCATGTCCTGCTCGCACGCGCCGTGGTCGGCAACCTCTCCGGCCGCGTCGTCCTCACGGGAAGTACGGCCCTGGCCGTTCTCGGCGGACCCGTGTGGGGAGTGGACCTCACCCAGGTCCATGTCCACCGCGAGACCGGCAAGACGCCGCGTGCCGAGGCCGGGGTCGTGCATCACGTGGGCAAC
The DNA here is from genome assembly GCA_963746175.1 of uncultured Actinomycetota bacterium. Classification (GTDB taxonomy): domain Bacteria; phylum Actinomycetota; class Actinomycetes; order JACCUZ01; family JACCUZ01; genus CAVVAH01. Next base: position 241,003 of record CAVVAH010000001.1, read on the forward strand.
CTGCCCGACGACGAGATCGTCGAGGTGGCAGGTGTCCTCGTGGCAGCTCCGGAGCGCAGCACGTTCGAGGCCTGCCGACAGGCGAGCTTCGAAGTCGGCGTGGCCCTCGTCGACGGGATCAGAGTCCGCGGCTACTTCGACGTCGACAAGGCCCGCGACGTGATCGAGCGTTGCCGGGACTGGTCGGGGTCGGTCGAGGCATCCCGGGTGCTGCGATTCTCCAGTGACAAGGCGGCGACTGTCGGTGAGTCGCGATGTCGAGTGCTCATGGCGCGCATCGGGCTGCCCGCCCCAGTGCTCCAGTATCCCGTCCACGACCAGGCAGGGGTGCTCCTCGGAATCACCGACTTCTACCTCGAGGAGTACGCCACCGTCGCCGAGTTCGACGGCAAGCTGAAGTACGGGCGCGCCCTGTACGAGCGCACAGGACGCGTCGAGGACGTCGACCTCGCCGACGTCCTGTGGAGCGAGAAGCGGCGTGAGGACTCGATCCGGGACCAGGGAAACGAGATCGTGCGAGTCGTCTGGTTCGAGCTGGACGGGCACGACGCGCAGATCAACGCGCGGTTCGCGCGCGCCTTTCGGCGTTCCGGTCGGCTCCAGCGCGGCGCCTGAGGCCGTTGCAGGCGCTACCCGTCGTAGACCGGACCACAGACCGGTAGTGGTGAACCCCTACCGGTGGTGGTGCACAGACCACTACCGGTGCCGGTCGATCACGTGGACGTGATCAACCGGCCGGGTGTTGGTGGTTGGGGTTGCGGGCGGGTGGCGAGCGGCGCACTAGGGTCGCGGCATGCGGGTTCTCATCGCTCTCGGCGGCAACGCCATGACCGGGCCGGGCGGGAGCGCCACCCCGCAGGACCAGGACCACGCGATCGGTGTCGCGATGCAACGGGTGGCCGACCTGGTCGCCGCCGGCGTCGAGGTGGTCCTCACCCACGGCAACGGCCCGCAGGTCGGCAACCTGCTGGTGAAGAACGAGCTGGCCGCGCACGTCGTCCCACCGGTGCCGCTCGACTGGTGCGGTGCCCAGACCCAGGCCACCGTCGGCTTCCTGATCCTCGACGCCCTCGACAAGGCGCTCGCCGACCGCGGGGTCGACCGGCGTACGGCGACCGTCGTGACCCGGACACTGGTGGACGGCGACGACCCGGGCTTCACGACGCCCACCAAGCCGGTCGGCCGCTACCTCCCGGAGGACCAGGCGCGCGCCCTCGTCGAGCACGGCCAGACCTGGGAGGACCGCGGCGACAGGGGCTGGCGCCGCGTCGTCGCGTCGCCCGAGCCGCTCGAGGTGCTCGACGCGGCCACCATCAGGGCGCTCGCCGACAGCGGCTACGTGGTCGTCGGCGCCGGCGGCGGCGGCATCCCGGTCGTCCGTGACCCCGACGGCACGCTGCACGGCGTCGAGGCCGTCATCGACAAGGACCTCGCGGCCGCGCTGCTCGCCCCGCAGGTCGGCGCCGACGTCCTGGTGATCGCCACCGACGTCGACCACGTCGTCCTCGGGTACGGCACCGACGCCGCGCGGCCGCTGGAGCGCGCCACGGTCACCGAGATGCGGGCGATCGCCCGCGAGGAGTCCTTCGCCAGCGGCAGCATGGGCCCCAAGGTCGAGGCCGCGGTGCGGTTCGTGGAGAACGGCGGCGCGCGCGCCGTCATCACGTCGTTGGAGCAGATCGAGGAAGCGGTGCACGGGCGAGCCGGCACCGTCGTCGAGCCAGAGAGGTCCTGAGCATGTCGAACCCGCAGCCGATCGAGGTCCACAAGGTCGCCATCGAGAGCGTGTCCGACGCGTCGGGTCTCGCCGACCTGATCGACAAGGGTCTCGTCGGGGCCGACGACGTCATCGCCGTCATCGGCAAGACCGAGGGCAACGGCGGTGTCAACGACTACACCCGGATCATCGCCGACCGCGCGTTCCGCGAGGTGCTCGAGGCGAAGGGCACCCGGCCGATGGCCGACATCCGGCAGATCCCGATCGTCTGGTCCGGCGGCACGGACGGCGTCATCTCGCCGCACGCCACCGTCTTCGCCACCACCAGTGCCGACAAGGTCCCGGCCACCGACGAGCCGCGGCTGTCGGTCGGCTACGCCATGAGCGAGCAGATCTTCCCCGAGGACATCGGCCGGCTGCCGATGGTCGAGAAGGTCGCCGCCGGCGTGCGGATCGCGATGGAGCGGGCCGGCATCACCGACCCGGCCGACGTGCACTACGTGCAGACCAAGACGCCGCTGCTGACCCTCGAGACCATCACCGACGCCAAGAGCCGCGGCAAGGACGTGTGGACCGAGGACACCCTCAAGTCGATGGACGTCTCCAACTCGACGACCGCCCTCGGCATCGCGGTCGCGCTCGGCGAGATCGACATGCCGACCGCCGAGCAGATCCACAAGGACCTCTCGCTCTACTCCTCGGTCGCGTCCTGCTCGTCCGGCGTCGAGCTCGACCAGGCGCAGATCGTGGTGCTCGGCAACGTCCGAGGTGTCGGCGGCCGTTTCCGGATCGGCCACAGCGTGATGAAGGACGCGCTCGACGCCGACGGCGTGTGGGAGGCGATCCGCGACGCGGGCCTCGACGACCTGCCGGAGCGGCCGCACAGCAGTGACCTCAGGGGCCGGGTCGTCAACGTGTTCTGCAAGTGCGAGGCCGACCCGACCGGCCGGGTCCGAGACCGCCGCAACATCATGCTCGACGACTCCGACGTGCACTGGCACCGCCAGATCAAGTCGTGCGTCGGGGGCGTGGTCGCGTCCGTCACCGGTGACCCCGCGGTCTTCGTCTCCGTCGCCGCGGTGCACCAGGGCCCGTCCGGTGGCGGGCCCGTCATCGCGATCGTCGAGCCCTAGCCCCGGACCGGGCCTCGGACAGCAGCCGTACGACGGTCGCGTCCGGCGTCTGGCCGAAGTCGGCGTAGAACCGGCTGACCGCGCCGAACCGCTCCGGCGCGAGCAGCGCGACGACGTCGTCCGCCTCGTCCGCGAGCGCCGGCATCGTCGCCGCGGCCACGACCGGTGCGGCCAGGACCAGCCGGACCGCGCCGGCGGTGCGCAGCGACCGGAGCGCTGCGACGGCGGTGACCCCCGTCGCGATCCCGTCGTCGACCACGACGACCGAGCGGCCGTCGACCGGCGTCCGCTCACGCCCGCCGCGGTACGCCGCGACCCGCCGGGCGCACTCGGTCCGCTCCGCGTCGACGGCCGCCGCCAGGTCGTCGGGACCCAGGCCGAACCGGGTCAGGCCGGGGACGTCCCACAGCACCGGCCCGACCTCCGCGACCGCGCCGACCCCCAGTTCCGCCTGCCCCGGCGCCGCGACCTTGCGCACCACGAGCACGTCGAGCGGCGCACGGAGCCGGGCCGCGACGGGCGCCGCCACCTCCACGCCGCCCCGGGCGACCCCGAGCACCACCGGCGCGACCAGGCCGAGCAGGTCGAGCCGCTCGCCGAGCCGGCGGCCGGCGTCGGCCCGGTCCAGGAAACCGTCAGCGGAACGGTGACGTCGCACACCACTAGGCTCCGCCCGGTGTCCAGCGAGCAGCCACCCGCCCCCGCCGCGAGGACGATCCCGGACCCCGGGTTCGCGGGCGACGACGGGCGGGCCGACCCTGGGCTGAGGGCCGCTCTGGCTCTCGACCCGGCCGACCCGGCGTACCTCCCGAGGCTGCTGGCCGCGCTGCACGCCGCCCGGGTGCTGGCGCCGGTCGTGGCGGTGCTGGGGGTGGCCGGGTCGACCGCCGCCGGGCTGCGGATGGACAAGAGCACCGACATCGCCGTACCCGTCCTGGTCGGGGCGGACGACGAGCGCGGCCTGCCGGTCTTCACCGACCTCGCCGCGCTCGCGGCGTGGGACCGGGGCGCGAGGCCGGTGCCGGTCGAGGGCCCGCGGGCAGCGCAGGTGGCGCTCGCGGAGGGAGCCGCCGCGCTGGTGGTGGACGTCGCCGGCCCCGTCACCGCCACGCTCCCGCTGCCGGAGCTCCGGGCCCTCGCCGAGGGGCGGGGCCGGCTCCCGGCCTGGGACGACCCGGCCGTCGCCGCCGCCGTCGCCGGTGCGCTCGACAGCGAGCCCGCGGCCCGCAGCGCCAGGCTCGACGCCTGCGCCGGTCGGGACGCCAGGCTCAGCGTGGTCGTCGCCGCGGGCGCCGACCCGGCGTCGGTGGCCGGCCGGCTCGCTGCCGCGGTCGCCGCCCTCCCCGTCGTCCGCGCCGGCGTCCGCGGCCTCGAGGTCACCGTCAGGACCGGCTGAGGGCGCCGCGAGGGTTTCGCCCCGTACGTCGGGTGCTGGTACCCTCACCGGGACCGACCAGGGCTGTCGTCACGTGTGGCAGCGGCCTCGGTACGCAAGCGGAGACCACCTCCCACCCGCACGGCCGCAGCTCCACCAGGTCGTCGGGTCACGGTCCGGCCGGCACCGGCGCCCTCAGGGGTGCAGGAGCCGACCCGGTGCACGCCCGCCCCGGCGGGACTAGCGCGCACCGGCAGGACGTTGTGGCTTCCGTGAGCTCCCGGCGCGGAAGCCTTTTCTGTGCCCGGGGGTCGTCAGCCATATCGAGGAGGCCCCATCAGCACTGAGCCCAGGATCAACGAACGGATCCGCGTCCCCGAGGTTCGCCTCGTCGGGCCCGCGGGTGAGCAGGTCGGCATCGTCGCCATCGACGCGGCGCTGCGGCTGGCGCAGGAGGCGGACCTCGACCTCGTCGAGGTCGCCCCGATGGCCCGGCCGCCGGTCTGCAAGCTCATGGACTACGGCAAGTTCAAGTACGAGACGGCCCAGAAGGCCCGCGAGTCGCGCAAGAACCAGGTCAACACGGTCATCAAGGAGATGAAGCTCCGGCCGAAGATCGACCCGCACGACTACGAGACCAAGAAGGGTCACGTCGTCCGGTTCCTCAAGCAGGGCGACAAGGTCAAGATCACGATCATGTTCCGCGGTCGTGAGCAGTCCCGTCCCGAGCTCGGCTACCGGCTGCTGCAGCGACTGGCGGCCGACGTCCAGGAGCTGGGGTTCGTGGAGTCCGCGCCCAAGCAGGACGGGCGCAACATGATCATGGTTCTCGGGCCGACGAAGAAGAAGGCCGAGGCGCGCGCCGAGAAGGCTGCCGACAAGGCCGCCGAGCGGGCTCGCACCGCCGCCCCCGAGGCCGACGGGTCCGCCCAGGACAAGCCGGTCACCGAGACGGTCGCCGAGAGCACCGACAGCACCGACAGCACCGAGAGCAGCGAGCACAGCCAGACCCAGGTCACCGCGGCCGAGCTGCCGGCCTGAACCGAGGTCACCAGCAGCACCCGCACGACCCACACGTCCCCGGCCACCGTCGGGGTCCGCAGCACGAGCTCGCTCCCGCGAGCGAGCACGACGAGGAGTCACGACCCGATGCCGAAGAACAAGACGCACAGCGGCACCAAGAAGCGCTTCCGCCTGACCGGCTCCGGCAAGGTCATGCGCGAGCAGGCCAACCGCCGCCACCTCTTCGAGGGCAAGCCCTCGAAGCGGACCCGCGCCCTCGCCCTCGACGTCGAGACCTCGAGCGCGGACGTCAAGAAGGTCAAGCGCCTGCTCGGGAAGTAGCCGCCGGCCGGTCTCCCCACCAGGCGACCGGCTCCGCAGCACCCGGCACGGCAGTCCCCAGCAGCGCATCCCCAAGGAGAACAAGCAATGGCACGCGTCAAGCGGGCAGTGAACGCCCACAAGAAGCGTCGGGTCACCCTCGAGCGCGCGAGCGGCTACCGCGGTCAGCGGTCCCGGCTCTACCGCAAGGCGAAGGAGCAGGTCACCCACTCCCTCGTCTACGCCTACCGCGACCGGAAGAAGCGCAAGGGCGACTTCCGCCAGCTGTGGATCCAGCGCATCAACGCGGCGGCCCGCGAGAACGGCATGACGTACAACCGCTTCATCCAGGGCCTCAAGGCCTCCGGCGTCGAGGTGGACCGCAAGGTCCTCGCCGACCTCGCGGTCAACGACGCCACCGCGTTCGCGGCCCTGGTCGAGCTGGCCAAGGCCAACGTGCCCGCCGCCGGCACCGCCCGCGCGAAGGACGAGTCCGCCGCCTGAGCGGTGCCCGTCCCCAGGACGCCCAGGAGCCTCGTACGGGCCCCTGGGCGTCCGTGCGTTCCGACCCGCCGTACGCCGACCGCCCGGAGGACCCACGATGGTGACCGGCCCCGAGCTGACGTCGACCAGGGCGGCCCGGGTGAAGGCCGCCCAGCGGCTGACCAAGCGGGCCTTCCGGGCGCGGGACCGCAAGTTCCTGGCCGAGGGACCGCAGGCCGTGCGGGAGGCCCTCGACCGGGCCGGCACGGTCCACGAGGTCTTCGTGACCCGGGAGGCAGCAGGGCGGCACGCCGACCTCGTGGCCGCCGCCGAGGCCGCCGGCACGCCGGTGCACCTCGTCAGCGGCGCGGTGATGTCGGCGCTCGCGCAGACCGTCACCCCGCAGGGGGTGGTCGCCGTCTGCGCGCTGATCGACCGGCCGCTTGCCGATGTCCTCGCCGGCGCACCGCGGCTGCTCGCGGTGCTGGCCCACGCCCGCGACCCCGGCAACGCCGGCACGGTCATCCGGGCGGCCGACGCGGCCGGGGCGGGTGGGGTCCTGCTCACCGGTGACAGCGTCGACCCCTACAACGGCAAGTGCGTGCGCGCCTCGGCGGGCAGTCTGTTCCACCTGCCGGTGGCCGTCGGCGGCCGGGTGGAGGACGACCTGCCCGCCCTGCGCTCGGCCGGGCTGCGGGTGCTGGCGGCCGACGGCCACGCCGACCTCGACCTCGACGCGGCCACCGACTCCGGGCTGCTCGACGGCGCCACCGCGTGGGTCTTCGGCAACGAGGCGTGGGGCCTGCCGGATGCTACCCGGGCGCTGTGCGACGAGGTCGTGAAGGTGCCGATCCACGGTCGCGCCGAGTCGCTCAACCTCGCGACCGCCGCCGCGGTGTGCCTCTACGCCTCCGCGCGCGCCCACCGCAGTCGGCCGTCCGGCTGACCCGCAGGGCGTGACCGGCCGACCCCCGGCCGGTGTCCGGACGACCGGGGACGGTGCGCGAGCACGATCAATCCCGTGGTCACGGTCGGTAGTCTCGGACGGGTGGCAGGGGTCATGTCGACCTACGACGACCACCCCGACGGGCTGGTCGTCGCTGACGCACGCGGCGTCGTCGTCGTGTTCAACGCGGCTGCGGAGAAGATCACCGGCACCAGTGCCCAGGCCGCGCTCGGCAAGGACCTGGCCGACGCCCTCCCGCTGGAGGGCCTGGACGGCCGGGCCTGGTGGCCGTGCGCCCGGCCGTACGACGGCCTCCGCAGCGCCACCGGCCACCCGGAGCGCAACCTCATCCTGCCCGGTGGCCAGGAGGTCCTGGTCACGGCGCGGTACCTGCGCGACGAGCCACGCGGTCCGGTGCGGGGTGTGGTGGTCGCGGTGCGCGGCACCCGGCACCGGGCGCGCGAGGAGCTCAGCCGGGCCGAGCTGGTGTCGACCGTCGCCCACGAGCTGCGCTCGCCGCTCACCAGCGTCAAGGGCTTCACCGCGACCCTGCTCGCCAAGTGGGACCGGTTCACCGACGAGCAGAAGCGCCTCATGCTCGAGACGGTCGAGGCCGACGCCGACCGGGTCACCCGGCTGATCACCGAGCTGCTCGACATCGCCCGGATCGACTCGCACCGGCTCGCCGTGCGCCGGCAGCCGGTCGACCTGGACAAGGTGCTGCACCGGCACGTGGCCTCGATGGAGGCGCGGGGCGAGGACCACGGACGGTTCGTCGTGAAGATCGCCGACGGCATCCCGGAGATGTGGGTCGACGCCGACAAGCTGGACCAGGTGATCGGCAACCTGCTGGAGAACGCCGTGCGGCACGGTTCCGGGACCGTGACGATCTGCGCCGAGCCGACCGGCGAGCACGACGGCGCGGGACCCGGCGCCTCGGTGACGGTCACCGATGAGGGCGAGGGCATCCCGCAGGAGGCGCGCGACCGGGTGTTCACCCGGTTCTGGCGGTCCGGCCGGCGCGGCGGCACCGGCCTCGGCCTCTACATCGTCCGCGGTCTGGTCGAGGCGCACGGCGGCCACATCGAGGTCGGGCAGGCGCCGTCCGGCGGTGCGAGGTTCCGATTCGTGCTGCCCGCCGCGACCCCCGACTTCGCCGACTGACGCGAGGTCCCGGGCCGGCGGGCCGGAGCAGGACCGTCCACCCCCGCGCGGCCGTCCGTCGTCCGACCTGCGACGACGCCTAGACTCGGCCGGCGATCACGAGCCCCGGAGACCATCCGATGTCCGCACCGAACAAGTCCTACGACCCCGTGCAGGTGACCCCTTTGAACGCCGACGAGGTGGAGCAGGCCCGCGACGACGCCCTGGCCGCGATCAAGGCCGCCGACGACCTCGACCAGCTCAAGGCCGTCCGCCTCGAGCACGCCGGCGACCGGTCTCCACTGGCGCTCGCCAACCGGGAGATCGGCGCCCTGCCCCCGGCCGCGAAGGCGGACGCCGGCAAGAGGGTCGGGAGCGCCCGCCGCGAGGTGACCGAGGCGCTGGCCACCCGGCAGGCCGAGCTCGAGCAGGAGCGCGACGAGCGGGTCCTGGTGGAGGAGGCCGTCGACGTCTCGCTGCCCTGGGACCGGGTCGCGCCCGGGGCCCGGCACCCGCTGACCACGCTGATGGAGCGGGTCGCCGACCTGTTCGTCGCGATGGGCTTCGAGTGGTCGGAGGGTCCCGAGGTCGAGGCCGAGTGGTACAACTTCGACGCCCTCAACATGCCGCCGGACCACCCGGCGCGCACCCTGCAGGACACCTTCTGGGTCGGGTCCGAGGAGTCCGGGCTGGTCCTGCGGACCCAGACCTCGCCGGTGCAGATCCGGACCATGCTGCGTCGCGAGCCCCCGATCTACGCCGTCTCGCCGGGCCGCGTGTTCCGCACCGACGAGCTCGACGCGACCCACACCCCGGTCTTCACCCAGGTCGAGGGGCTGGTCGTCGACGAGGGCATCACGATGGCGCACCTCCGCGGCACCCTCGAGCACTTCGCCCGCGCCATGTTCGGTGCCGACACCGTCACTCGGCTGCGCCCGGCGTACTTCCCGTTCACCGAGCCGAGCGCCGAGATGGACCTGCGCTGCTGGATCTGCCACGGCGAGTCGGTCGGGAACCCCGACCGGCCCTGCCGCACCTGCTCCTCCGAGGGCTGGATCGAGTGGGGCGGCTGCGGCATGGTCAACCCACGCGTCCTGGTGGCCTGCGGCGTCGACCCCGAGCGGTACACCGGGTTCGCCTTCGGCATGGGCATCGAGCGGACCCTCATGTCGCGGCACGGGGCCGAGGACATGCGCGACATGGTGGAGGGCGACGTGCGCTTCGCCCGGCCCTTCGGAACGGAGATCTAGTGCGCGCCCCGCTGTCCTGGCTGCGCGAGTACGCCGACCTGCCGGACGACGTCACCGGCCGCGAGCTCGGGGACCGGCTGGTGGCCGCCGGCCTCGAGGTGGAGACGGTCCACCGGCCGGGTCACGACATCACCGGCCCGGTCGTGCTCGGCCGGGTGCTCGGGTTCGAGGAGGAGACCGCCAGCAACGGCAAGACCGTGCGCTGGTGCCAGGTCGACGTCGGTGAGGCGGAGCCACGGGGCATCGTCTGCGGCGCGCTGAACTTCGCGGTCGGCGACGTCGTCGTGGTGGCACTGCCCGGCGCGACACTGCCCGGCGGGTTCGGCATCTCCGCGCGCAAGACCTACGGCCACGTGAGCGACGGCATGATCTGCTCCAGCCGCGAGCTGGGCACCGGCGACGACCACACCGGCATCCTCGTGCTTCCCGACGACGTCGTCGGCGACGCGGCGCTCGGCGCAGACGCGGTCGACGTGCTCGGGCTGCGCGACGAGGTGCTCGACATCGCCGTGACGCCGGACCGCTCGTACGCGCTGTCGATGCGCGGCATCGCGCGAGAGGCGGCGACGGCGTACGGCGTGGCGTTCCACGACCCGGCGGCGCTCGACGTTCTGCCGGTGGACGGCAACGGGCACGCCGGCGTCGTCGCCGACCCGACGGCGGCCGACCGTCTCGTGCTGCGCACCGTGTCCGGTCTCGACCCGGCCGCGGCGACCCCGATGTGGATGTCGCGGCGGTTGCTGCTCTGCGGGATGCGCCCCGTGTCGCTGGCCGTCGACGTCACCAACTACGTGATGCTCGAGCTCGGCCAGCCGCTGCACGCGTTCGACCGCGGCCGGCTGCAAGGGGCCGTGACCGTCCGCCGGGCCGAGCCGTGCGAGACGCTGGAGACGCTGGACCACGTCCGCCGGACGCTGGATCCCGAGGACGTCGTCATCGCCGACGACCGCGGGGCGGTCGGGCTGGCCGGCACCATGGGCGGGCTGACGACCGAGGTCGACGCGGGGTCCACCGACCTCGTCATCGAGGCCGCGCACTTCGACCCCGTGAGCGTCGCCCGGATGGCCCGGCGGCACAAGCTGTCGTCCGAGGCGTCCCGGCGCTTCGAGCGCGGCGTCGACCACGACCTGCCGCCGGTCGCGTCGACCCGGGCCGTCCGGCTGCTGGGCGACCTCGGGGGCGCGACGTACGTCGGGTCGACCGAGGTGCGGCACCCCGCCGCGGTCCGGCACGTCGAGCTCGACCCGGCCCGGCCCGGTCGCACCGCCGGCCTGCCGATCGACGCGGCCGAGGTGGAGCGCCGGCTCCGGGAGGTCGGCTGCGAGGTCGACGCGTCGTCGGTGCCGTGGGTGGTGACCCCGCCGTCCTGGCGCCCCGACATCGCGTACCCCGCCGACCTCGACGAGGAGGTCATCCGGCTGGTCGGGTACGACTCGGTGCCCGCGCTGCTGCCGAAGGCGCCGGCCGGGCCCGGCTACTCGGAACGGCAGCGGCTGCGCCGCCGGATCGGCCTCACGCTGGCGCACGCCGGCTACGTCGAGGCGCCGTCGTACCCCTTCCTGGGGCCGGCCGACATCGACGCGCTCGGGCTGCCGGACGGCGACGACCGGCGCAACGCGCTGCGGCTGGCGAACCCGCTCAACGACGAGGAGCCGCTGCTCCGCACCACGCTGCTGCCCGGGCTGCTCGCCGCCCTGCGCCGCAACGTCGGCCGCGGCACGCACGACGTGGCGCTCTTCGAGGTCGGGCCGGTCTTCCGGCCCGGCCCGGACCCGCTGCCTCGCCCGCCACGACCGGCCGTCGACCGCCGGCCGGACGACGACGAGGTCGCGGCGCTCGATGCCGCGCTGCCGGCGCAGCCGCTGCGGGTCGGTGCGGTGCTCGCCGGTGCCCGCGAGCTGGCCGGCTGGTGGGGGCCGGGACGGTCGGCGAGCTGGGCGGACGCCGTCGAGGCGGCCCGGTCGGTCGCTCGTGCGGCCGGTGTCGAGGTCACGACCAGGGCCGACGAGCACGCGCCGTGGCACCCCGGCCGGTGCGCGGCCGTGCTGCGCGACGGCGCCGTGGTGGGGCACGCCGGCGAGCTGCACCCGCGCGTCGTCGAGGCGCTCGCCCTGCCGGACCGGACCTGCGCGATGGAGGTCGACCTCGACCTGCTCGGCGCGCGGACCGACCCGGTGCCGGCGCCCCGTCTGTCGACGTACCCACCGGCGACGCAGGACGTGGCGCTGGTCGTGGACGCGCACGTGCCCGCCGCCGACGTGGAGGCCGCCCTGCGGTCCGGCGCGGGGGAGCTGCTCGAGTCGCTGCGGCTGTTCGACGTCTACCGCGGCGAGCAGGTGGGCGAGGGCAAGGCGTCACTGGCCTACGCCCTGCGGTTCCGCGCGCCCGACCGCACCCTCACGGTCGAGGAGACCTCCGCCTTCCGTGAGGCGGCGGTCGCCGAGGCGCACCGGCGGGTCGGCGCCGTCCAGCGCGCCTGATGACGGCCGCCGGTCAGGTCGCGCTGGTCTCCGGCGCGGGGCGGGGGATCGGTCGCGAGATCGCCCTCGCCCTGGCGGCCGACGGCCTGCTGCTGGGACTGCTCGGCCGCGACCGCGGCCGGCTCGACGCGGTCCACGACGAGGTCCTGGCCTCCGGCGGTCGTGCCGTCGTCGTGGTGGCCGACGTCACCCGCCGGGACCAGGTCGGCGACGCGGTCCGCGCGGTCAGCCGCGAGCTGGGGCCGGTCGACCTGCTGGTGAGCAACGCCGGCCGGCGCGAGCGGGCGGCCGCCGCCCCGTGGGAGGCCGACCCCGACGACTGGTGGCGGGTCGTCGAGACCAACCTGCGTGGCCCGCTCCTGCTGCTGCAGGCGGTGGTGCCGACGATGGTGCGGCGCGGCGCCGGCAGGGTCCTGCACGTCGGCAGCGGGATGGGTCAGCGACCGAACCCCGACTGGTCGGCGTACGCCGTGTCCAAGGCGGGCCTGTCCCGCCTCACCGACTCGCTGGCAGCGGCGCTCGACGGGACCGGCGTCGTGGTCCTCGAGATCAGCCCGGGACTGGTCCGCACCGACATGACCGAGACCATGTGGGGGCCGCCGGACGAGCAGAGCTGGAACGACCCGGTGCGGATCGTCGACGCCGTCGTCCGCTTCGCGCGCGGCGACCTCGACCCGCTGCACGGGCGGTTCGTGCACGCCGCCCGCGACGACCTCGACGCCGTGCTCGCGGCCGCACCGCAGCTGGTGGCGCGCGACGCCCGCACCCTCCGCCTCCGGCCGTACGGCGCCGACGACCCGCTCGCCTGAGCGCGGTCGACTGTCCGGCTGACCTGCCCGGCCGACCTGCGCGGTTAGGCGCTGTCGGGGTGCGCTGGCAGGATGCCGGGATGCCCGAGACGTCTGAGACGACCGGTTCGCCCGAGCTGCCGACCGTCCTCGACTTCTGGGAGCAGGAGTCCGCCGGCTACGACGAGGAGGTCGACCACGGCCTGCGCGACGAGCGAGCCCGCGAGGCCTGGCGGGCCCGGCTGACCGAGTGGCTGCCCGCCGAGCCGTCCGACCTGCTCGACCTGGGGTGCGGCACCGGCTCGCTCTCGCGGCTCGCGCTGGACGCCGGTCACCGGGTGGTCGGCGTCGACCTGACGCCGGGCATGGTCACCCAGGCCCGGGAGAAGTGCCCCGAGGGCCGGTTCCTCGTCGGCGACGCCTCGCTGCCGCCGGTGGGCGAGCAGCGCTTCGACGTGCTGATGGCCCGGCACCTGCTCTGGACGCTCCCCGACCCGCACGCCGTGCTGGCGCGCTGGGTCTCGCTGGTCCGGCCGGGCGGCCGGCTGGTGCTCGTCGAGGGCCGCTGGTGGCCGGCGAGCAGCGGGGCGGTGACGCCGTACGCCCAGGGGACCGAGGCGATGCCGTGGCAGGGCGGGGTCCGGGCCGAGGACCTGGTGGCGGCGCTCGACCCGCTGGTCGAGCGGCTGGAGGTGGTCTGCCTCAGCGACGACGACGCCCTGTGGGGCCGGGCTGTCGACGACGAGCGGTACGCCGTGGTGGCGCGTACCCGGGACTGACCCGACCACGTTTGCATGAACATGCATGAAGTGCATCATCATGCAGATGGGACGGACGGCAGCGGTCGCAGGGGCCAGTGGGTACGCCGGGGGCGAGCTGCTCCGGCTGCTGCTGGGCCACCCGGGGCTGGCTGTCGGCCCGGTCGCCGGCGGCGGGTCCGCCGGTCGGCCGGTCACCGAGCTGCACCCGCAGCTGCCGCAGCTGGCCGGCCAGGTGTTCGCCCCGACCGAGGCGGCTGTGCTGGCCGGGTCCGACCTGGTCTTCCTGGCGCTCCCGCACGGGCAGTCGGCGGCGCTGGTCGCCGAGCTGCCGCCGGACCTGCCCGTCGTCGACCTCGGCGCCGACTTCCGGCTGACCGACGCGGCAGCCTGGTCGGCGCTACTACGGCGGCGCGCACGCCGGGAGCTGGCCCTACGGCCTCCCGGAGCTGCCCGGCGCCCGGAGCGGCCTTGGCCGGAGCGACCCGGGTCGCCAACCCCGGCTGCTACGCCACCGCCGTGGCGCTCGCGCTCGCGCCGGTGCTCGGTGCCGGCCTGGTGGAGCCGTCCGACGTCGTGGTCGTCGCGGCGTCCGGCACCTCGGGTGCCGGTCGTTCGGTGAAGCCGCACCTCCAGGGCAGCGAGGTGATGGGCGCGCTGTCGGCGTACAAGGCGGGCGGCACCCACCAGCACATACCGGAGATGGAGCAGTCGCTCACGGCGGCGGCCGGCGCCGACGTGACGCTGTCGTTCACCCCGGTGCTGGCGCCGATGCCGCGCGGCATCCTCGCCACCTGCACCGCCGTCCTGGCCGAGGGGACCACCGAGGCCGCCCTGCGCGACGCGCTGCACGAGGCGTACGACGACGAGCCGTTCGTGCACGTCCTGCCGGAGGGCGTGTGGCCGACGACGGCCGCCACGCTGGGCAGCAACAGCGTCCAGCTCCAGGTCGCGGCGGACACTCACGCCGGCCGGGCCGTGGTGGTGGCCGTGCTCGACAACCTCGTCAAGGGCGCCGCCGGCCAGGCCGTCCAGAACGCCAACCTCGTCCTCGGCCTCGACGAGACCGCCGGCCTTCCTGCCGCCGGGATCGCGCCATGAGCGAATCCCCACGAAACTGCTCGCCGCGAGGGTCGTCGACGCCGTCCGATCCGTCGCGCTCGCACTTCCGCGGGGGCCCCGAATGAGTGTCACCGCGGCTCACGGGTTCCGGGCCGCCGGCGTCGCGGCCGGGCTCAAGTCCACCGGTCTCCTCGACGTCGCGCTGGTCGTGAACGACGGGCCCCACCCGGCCGGCGCCGGGGTCTTCACCGCCAACCGGGTCAAGGCGGCACCCGTCGTCTGGACGCAGCAGGTCGTGCGCGACGGCCGGGTGGACGCGGTCGTCCTCAACTCCGGCGGTGCGAACGCCTGCACCGGGCCGGCCGGGTTCCAGGACACCCACGCCACCGCGGAGTGGGCAGCGATGGCGCTCGGCATCTCGGCCGGCGACGTCGCCGTCTGCTCCACGGGTCTGATCGGCGAGCGGCTCCCCGTCGACAGCCTGCTGGCCGGCGTCGACGCCGCGGTGCCGCTGCTCGCGGTGTCCGGTGCCGACGACGCGGCGCGGGCGATCATGACCACCGACAGCGTCCCCAAGCAGTCGGTGGCCGTCGGCGCCGGCTTCCTGGTCGGCGGCATGGCCAAGGGAGCGGGCATGCTCGCGCCCGGCCTCGCAACGATGCTCGCGGTCGTGACGACCGACGCGGTCGTCGAGCCCACGGTCCTCGACGTCGTCCTCCGCCAGGCCACGTCGACGACGTTCGACCGGGTCGACTCCGACGGCTGCATGTCCACCAAC
This sequence comes from uncultured Actinomycetota bacterium, assembly GCA_963746175.1. Lineage (GTDB taxonomy): Bacteria > Actinomycetota > Actinomycetes > JACCUZ01 > JACCUZ01 > CAVVAH01. The sequence continues at coordinate 256,239 of CAVVAH010000001.1, forward strand.
GACACGGTGCTGCTGCTCGCCTCCGGTGCGTCCGGCGTGACGCCGACCACGGAGCAGCTGCTCGTGGCCGTCGAGGCGGTGTGCGCCGACCTGGCCCGGCAGCTGGTCGACGACGCCGAGGGAGCTTCCAAGTCCATCGCGGTCCAGGTGGTGCGGGCGGCCTCGGTGACCGACGCCGTGACCGTGGCGCGGGCGGTCTCCCGGAGCAACCTGCTCAAGTGCGCCATCCACGGCGAGGACCCCAACTGGGGCCGGGTGCTCAGCGCCGTCGGCACCACCGACGCGGTCTTCGAGCCGGAACACCTGGCGGTCGCGCTCAACGGCGTCTGGGTCTGCCGCGACGGTGCCGCCGCCGAGGACCGCGCCAAGTGCGACCTGTCCGACCGCGAGGTCACCGTCACCGTCGACCTCGGCGCCGGCGAGCAGGAGGCGACGGTCTGGACCAACGACCTCACCGCGGCGTACGTGCACGAGAACTCGGCCTACGCGACATGAGCAGCCTCGAGACGAGCAGCGCCGACGTGACCGCCCCGGGCGACACGGTCGGGACCCGCCGGGCGAAGGCGCTCGAGAAGGCCGGTGTGCTGGTCGACGCGCTGCCGTGGCTCGAACGTTTCCACGGCCGCACCGTGGTCGTGAAGTTCGGCGGCAACGCGATGACCGACACGGCGCTGCAGGCGGCGTTCGCCGAGGACGTCGTCTTCCTCCGGTACGCCGGGCTGCGGCCGGTGGTCGTCCACGGCGGCGGACCGCAGATCACCCGGCAGCTGGAGAAGCTCGGCATCGAGAGCGTGTTCCAGGCCGGTCACCGCGTGACGACGCCGGAGGCGATGGACGTCGTCCGGATGGTGCTGGTCGGCCAGGTGCAGCGGGAGATCGTCGGGCTGGTCAACCAGCACGGGCCGTTCGCCGTCGGGCTCTCCGGCGAGGATGCGCACCTCTTCACCGCGGAGCAGCGGCTGCTCGAGGTCGACGGCGCGCCGGTCGACCTCGGCCTGGTCGGCGACGTCGTCGACGTCGACCCCGGCGTGGTGCAGGGCCTGGTGGCCGACGGCCGGATCCCGGTCGTCTCCAGCGTCGCCCGCGGGCTCGGCGGCGAGGTCTACAACGTCAACGCCGACACCGCGGCCGCCGCGCTGGCCGTTGCCCTGAAGGCCGAGAAGCTCGTCGTCCTGACCGACGTCGAGGGCCTGTACACCGACTGGCCGGCGGACGGGAGCAGGCCGTCGCCGGACGAGGTCGTGTCGAGCATCTCCGCCGACGACCTCGAGGCGCTCCTCCCGTCGCTGGCCAGCGGCATGATCCCGAAGATGGACGCGTGCCTGCGGGCCGTGCGCGGCGGGGTCCCCAAGGCGCACGTCATCGACGGCCGGGTGCCGCACGCGCTGCTCGTCGAGGTGTTCACCGACGAGGGCGTCGGCACCGAGGTTCACCCATGAGCCGCTGGTCGGACGTGATGGTCCCGTCGTACGGCGAGCCGAAGCTGATGCTGGTGCGCGGCAACGGCGCGACGGTGTGGGACACCGACGGCAACGCCTACGTCGACCTGGTCGCCGGGATCGCCGTCAACGCGCTCGGGCACGCCCACCCGGCGGTCGTCGACGCGGTGAGCCGGCAGGTCGCCACCCTCGGCCACACGTCCAACCTGGTCGCCAACGAGCCGTCCCTGCGGCTGGCCGAGCGGTTGCTCGCCCTGACCGGCCGCGACGGCCGGGTGTTCTTCGCGTCGTCCGGCGCGGAGGCGAACGAGGCCGCGTTCAAGATGGCCCGGCGGACCGGCCGACCGTCGGTGGTCGCCGCCGAGGGCGCCTTCCACGGCCGGACCATGGGTGCACTGGCCCTCACCGGCCAGCCGTCGAAGCGGGCACCCTTCGAGCCGCTCCCGGGCGGGGTGTCCTTCGTCGCGTACGGAGACGTCGCCGCACTCCGGGCCGCGGTGGGTCCGCGCACCGCGGCGGTCGTCCTCGAGCCGGTGCTCGGCGAGGGAGGGGTCGTGCCCGCGCCGGCCGGCTACCTCGAGACGGCGCGGCAGGTGACCCGCGACGCCGGCGCGCTGCTGGTCCTGGACGAGGTGCAGACCGGCATCGGCCGCACCGGCGCGTGGTTCGCGCACCAGACCGCCGGCGTGGAGCCTGACGTCCTCACGCTGGCGAAAGGGCTGGGCGGCGGTCTGCCGGTCAGCGCCTGCCTGGCGTTCGGCGACGCGGCAACCCTGCTGCAGCCCGGCCAGCACGGCACGACGTTCGGCGGCAACCCGGTCTCCTGCGCGGCCGCGCTCGCGGTGCTCGACACGATCGAGTCCGACGGCCTGCTGGAGCGGGCCGAGTCGCTGGGCAAGACGCTCAGCGCCGGCATCACCGGTCTCGGCCACCCGCTCGTCGCCGGCGTGCGCGGAGCCGGCCTCATGCTCGGCGTCGTGCTCACGGCACCGGTCGCGGCGGACGTCGAGGAGGTGGCCCGCACACACGGATTCCTCGTCAACGCGGTCGCCGCCGACGTCGTCCGGCTGGTGCCGCCGCTGGTCCTCACCGACACGCAGGCGGACTCGTTCCTCGCTGCGCTTCCTGCGGTCCTCGACGCGGTTACGGTCGCACCCCACGAAGTCTTCCGCTCCGCTGCAGGCTCCGCGGGGACCCCGCAGGATCTTCAGCGGCCCGGCACCGACGGAAGGGACGACACGTGAGCAGCCCGAGGCACTTCCTGCGCGACGACGACCTCAGCCCCGACGAGCTGGTCGAGGTGCTCGACCTGGCCGACGCGATGAAGGCCGACCGGCTCGCACGGCAGCCACTCGCCGGTCCCCAGGCCGTCGCGGTCCTCTTCGACAAGCCGTCGACCCGCACCCGCGTCTCCTTCTCGGTCGGCATCGCCGAGCTCGGCGGCTACCCGCTGGTGATCGACGCGCAGTCCAGCCAGCTCGGCCGCGGCGAGCCGGTCGAGGACACGACTCGGGTGCTCGACCGGCAGTGCTCGGCGATCGTGTGGCGGACCTTCGGCCAGGACCGGATCGAGACGATGGCCTCGGTCAGCCGGGTGCCGGTCGTCAACGCCCTGACCGACGAGTTCCACCCGTGCCAGATCCTCGCCGATCTGCAGACGGTACGGGAGCACAAGAAGGCCCTCGCCGGCCTGACCCTGACCTACCTCGGCGACGGCGCCAACAACATGGCGCACTCGTACCTGCTCGGCGGCGCGGCGGCCGGGATGCACGTCCGGGTCGGCTCGCCCGACGGCTACGACCCCGACCCCGCGGTGCTGGCGAAGGCGCAGGAGATCGCGGTCGGGACAGGTGGGTCGGCGTCCCAGGTCCGCGACCCGCACGCCGCTGTCGACGGGGCCGACGTCCTGGCCACTGACACCTGGGTGTCGATGGGGCAGGAGGGCGAGTCGGGCGACCGCGCCGCCCCGTTCGTGCCGTACGCCGTCGACGAGGCGGCACTCGCCCGGGCGGCCGATGCCGCCGTGGTGCTGCACTGCCTCCCGGCGTACCGCGGCAAGGAGATCGCCGCCTCGGTGATCGACGGTCCGCAGAGCATCGTGTGGGACGAGGCCGAGAACCGGCTGCACGCCCAGAAGGCGCTGCTCGCCTGGCTGCTGGAGCGCTCGTCGTGAGCACCTTGGCGCTGTCGAAGACCGCGCGGCACCGGCGGATCGTCGAGCTGCTCGAGACCCGCCGGGTCCGGTCCCAGGGCGAGCTGGTCGAGCTGCTCGGGGCCGACGGCCTGCGCGTCACGCAGACCACGCTGTCCCGCGACCTCGACGAGCTCGGCGCCGTGAAGATCCGCGACGGCGGGGGAGACCTCGTCTACGCCGTCCCCGCCGAGGGCGGCGACCCGACTCCCCGGCTGCCTCCGGTCGACGGTGAGGCCGCCGGCCGGCTCTCGCGGCTCGCCGCCGAGCTGCTCGTGTCCGCGGACGCCTCGGCCAACCTCGTCGTGCTCCGTACGCCGCCAGGGGCCGCGCAGTTCCTGGCCAGCGCCCTGGACCGGGCCGGGCTGCCGGACGTCGTCGGCACCATCGCCGGCGACGACACCGTCATGGTCATCGCGCGTGACCCGCACGGCGGCGAGAGGCTGGCAGCCCGGCTGCTCGCCCTCGCCGCGCCGAACCACACCGACCTGCACCACTCGTAACCCGCACCACGTCTAGGAGAAACTCGTGTCCGAGCGCGTCGTCCTCGCCTACTCCGGAGGTCTCGACACCTCCGTCGCCATCGGCTGGATCGCCGAGGAGACCGGGGCGGAGGTGATCGCCGTCGCGGCCGACGTCGGCCAGGGCGGCGAGGACCTCGACGCCATCCGCGAGCGAGCCCTGGCCTGCGGTGCCGTCGAGTCCCTGGTGCTCGACCTCAAGGACGAGTTCGCCGAGCAGTACTGCCTGCCGGCGCTCAAGGCCAACGCGCTCTACCTCGACCGCTACCCGCTGGTCTCGGCACTGTCGCGGCCGGTCATCGTCAAGCACCTCGTCGAGGCGGCCCGCTACCACGGCGCGACGATGGTGGCGCACGGCTGCACCGGCAAGGGCAACGACCAGGTGCGGTTCGAGGTGGGCATCGGCGCGCTCGCGCCGGACCTCACCGTGCTCGCACCGGTCCGCGACTCCGGCATGACGCGGGACAAGGCCATCTCCTTCGCGGAGGAGAAGGGGCTGCCGATCGACGTGTCGAAGAAGTCGCCGTACTCCATCGACCAGAACCTCTGGGGCCGTGCGGTCGAGACCGGGTTCCTCGAGGACATCTGGAACGCGCCGATCGAGGACGTCTACGACTACACCGCGGACCCGTCCCAGCCGCGTGCGGCGGACGAGGTCGTCATCACCTTCGAGCAGGGCGCGCCGGTGGCGGTCGACGGCAAGCCGGTGACCGCCCTCGAGGCGGTGCTCCAGCTCAACAAGCGGGCCGGTGCGCAGGGCGTCGGCCGGCTCGACCTGGTCGAGGACCGGCTGGTCGGCATCAAGAGCCGCGAGGTGTACGAGGCACCCGGTGCCATCGCGCTGATCACGGCGCACCAGGAGCTGGAGAACGTCACCGTCGAACGCGACCTCGCCCGGTTCAAGCGCACCGTCGAGCAGCGGTGGGGCGAGCTCGTGTACGACGGCCTGTGGTTCTCGCCGCTCAAGCGGGCGCTGGACGGCTTCGTCGAGGACGCCAACGCCCACGTGTCCGGTGACGTACGGCTGACGCTGCACGCCGGCAAGGCGGTGGTGACCGGACGGCGCAGCGAGTCGTCGCTGTACGAGTACGAGATGGCGACCTACGACTCGGGCGACACGTTCGACCAGACGCTGGCGAAGGGCTTCGTCGAGCTCTGGGGACTGCCCAGCAAGATGGCGGCGCGGCGCGACCAGCGGCTCGGCGGCACGCCGGGCGAGTGACACCCCCGACGACCGGGCCTGCCGTGACGGAGGAAGATCGAGGCGTGGGCGACACCGGCACGACACCGACGAGACTCTGGGGCGCGCGGTTCGGGGGCGGCCCGAGCGAGGCGCTCGCCCGGCTGTCGGTCAGCGTGCACTTCGACTGGCGGCTGGCGCCGTACGACCTGGCGGCCTCGCGGGCGCACGCCCGGGTCCTGGCACGCGCCGGGCTGCTCGACGACGCCGAGCTCGGCCAGCTGATCGGCGCGCTCGACGACCTCGAGGCCGCGGTCAAGGCCGGCTCGTTCCGCCCGACGGTCGAGGACGAGGACGTGCACACGGCGCTGGAGCGCGGCCTGCTCGAGCGGCTCGGTGCCCTCGGCGGCAAGCTGCGGGCCGGCCGGAGCCGCAACGACCAGGTCGCCACCGACCTGCGGCTGTACCTGCGAGACGCTGCCCGTCAGGTCGCCGCGGCGGTGGCCGAGCTCGAGACCGCCCTGGTGGGGCTGGCCGAGCGGCACCGCGGCACCGCGATGCCCGGCATGACGCACCTGCAGCACGCCCAGCCGGTCCTGCTGGCCCACCACCTGCTCGCCCACGTGCACGCCTTCAAGCGCGACGTCGAGCGGCTGGTCGACTGGGACGTGCGCGCCGCCCTGAGCCCCCTGGGGGCCGGCGCGCTGGCCGGCTCGTCGCTGCCCCTGGACCCGGCCGCCGTGGCCGCCGAGCTGGGCTTCACCGCGCCCATGGACAACTCGATCGACGCCGTGTCCGACCGTGACTTCGTCGCCGAGTTCTGCTTCGTCGCCGCACTGCTCGGGGTGCACCTGTCGCGGCTCGGCGAGGAGATCTGCCTCTGGGCCACGACGGAGTTCGGCTGGGTCGAGCTCGACGACGCCTACGCCACCGGGTCGTCGATCATGCCGCAGAAGAAGAACCCCGACATCGCCGAGCTGGCACGCGGCAAGTCCGGCCGCCTGGTCGGCAACCTCATGGCCCTGCTCACGACGCTCAAGGGGCTGCCGCTGGCGTACGACCGCGACCTGCAGGAGGACAAGGAGCCGGTCTTCGACTCCGTCGAGACGCTGCTGCTGGTGCTGCCGGCGGTCGCGGGGATGGTGTCGACGCTGCACGTGCAGGACGAGCGGATGTCCGACGCCGCGGCCACCGGCCACGCCCTGGCCACCGACGTCGCCGAGTGGCTGGTGCGCCTTGGGACTCCCTTCCGCGACGCCCACGAGATCACCGGGCGGCTGGTGCGGCACTGCGACGAGCACGAGCTGGAGCTCTGGGAGGTCGACGACGTCGCGCTAGCGGCGGTCGACGAGCGGCTCACGCCGGACGTGCGGTCCGTGCTGTCGGTCCGCGGCGCGCTGATGTCGCGCTCGACCTACGGCGGCACCGCGCCCGCACGGGTCGCGGAGCAGCTGGCCGCGCTGGCCGACGCGGCGCACGCGCACGCCGCCTGGGCCACCGGTGACCGCTGAGCCGCTGCTGCCGCCGGCGCTGCTCGACCGGCCGGTCCTCGAGGTCGCCCCGGACCTGCTCGGCGCCGTGGTGCGCCACCAGACGCCGGACGGAACGGTCGCGGTCCGGCTGACCGAGGTCGAGGCCTACGACGGCGCGAACGACCCGGGGTCGCACGCCTTCCGCGGCCGGACACCGCGCAACGCGGTCATGTTCGGTCCACCGGGGCACGTCTACGTGTACTTCACCTACGGCATGCACTGGTGTATGAACCTCGTCTGCGGGCCGGAGGGCCGGGCCTCGGCCGTCCTGCTGCGCGCGGGCGAGGTCGTCGAGGGTGCTCCGCTCGCGACCCGCCGGCGTCCCACCGCGAGATCGCCGCGCGAGCTGGCCCGCGGGCCGGCCCGGCTCACCCTCGCCCTCGGCGTCGACGGCCACCAGGACGGCCTGGATGCGACGGACCCGGCGTCCCCGCTCACGGTCTCGACGCCGGTGGCGACGCCCGGCGACGTGCTCAGCGGGCCGCGCGTCGGCGTGGCCGGCGCGGGCGCCCACCACCCGTGGCGGTTCTGGCTGGCGGCCGAGCCGAGCGTGTCGGCGTACCGCGCTGCGGTGTCGCGTCGCCGCCGTAGCACCGGCTAGGGGATGCTGGTCGCTCACCGTCCCGACCGCAGAGAGGCACGAAACCACCGTGACCGCCGCCGACGAGCTCCTCGACGACCTGCAGTGGCGCGGCCTCATCGCCCTGAGCACCGACCTCGGTGCCCTCCGCGAGGCCCTCGACGCGGGACCGGTCACCTACTACGTGGGCTTCGACCCCACGTCGCCGAGCCTGCACCACGGACACCTCGTCCAGGTGCTCACCGCCCGGCGCCTCCAGCTGGCCGGCCACCGGCCGCTGGCGCTCGTCGGCGGGTCCACCGGCCTGATCGGTGACCCGAGGCCGACCTCCGAGCGGCGGCTGAACACCAAGGAGACCGTCGCGACCTGGGTGCAGACCATCAAGGCCCAGATCGAGCCGTTCCTGTCCTTCGAGGGCGACAACGCTGCCGTCATGGTGAACAACCTGGACTGGACCGCGCCGATGTCCGCGATCGACTTCCTCCGCGATGTCGGCAAGCACTTCCGGGTCAACAAGATGATCACCAAGGACGCCGTCGCCGCCCGGCTGCACTCCGAGCAGGGCATCTCCTACACGGAGTTCAGCTACCAGCTGCTGCAGGGGCTCGACTTCCTCGAGCTGCACCGCCGGTACGGCTGCGTCCTGCAGTTCGGCGGCAGCGACCAGTGGGGGAACCTCACTGCTGGGCTGGACCTCATCCACCGGGTCGAGAACGCGCCGGTGCACGCGTTCGCCACACCGCTGCTGACCCGTGCCGACGGGACCAAGTTCAGTGCCAGCGAGGGCGCTGCCCTGTGGCTCGACCCGGGGCTCACGTCGCCGTACGCCTTCTTCCAGTTCTGGCTCAACACCGACGACCGCGACGTGGTGAACTACCTCAAGGTGCTGTCGTTCCGGTCCCGCGCCGAGATCGAGGAGCTCGAGAAGGCCGTCGGCGACCGGCCGCAGGCCCGGGAGGCGCAGCGCGCGCTGGCCGAGGAGCTGACCGCGCTGGTGCACGGGGAGGCGGAGCGCGACGCGGTCGTCGCTGCGAGCCAGGCGCTGTTCGGCCGCGGGGAGCTCGCCGGTCTCGACGGCGGGACCCTCGCCGCGTCGCTGGCCGAGCTGCCGATGGCCGAGGTGACGCTCGGCGCGGAGGAGCCGCTGCTGGTCGACCTGTTCGCCGCCACCGGGCTGGCTCCCAGCAAGAGCGCGGCACGACGCGCGGTGGCGGAGGGTGGCGCGTACCTCAACAACGTCCGGGTGGAGTCGGAGGACGCCACCCTTGGCACCGCGGACCTGCTGGCGGGGGAGTGGGCGGTGCTCCGGCGCGGCAAGCGCAGCCTCGCCGCGGTCCGCGTCCGCGGCACCTGACGCTCGCGCCGACCGGCCTGAGCACGTTTGCCGGATGCACGGTCCGGCAGACGCCTGCCGAGCGGCAGGCGCTGTGCTTCGCCCGTCCTGAGCCGCTCTGACCCGAGCCGCGCACGAGCGCACCGCGATCCGGGCGGGGACGCGACGACAACCTCCCGGACCGACGCTGGCGGGCCCTCGCAGCCTGCTGACCAGCCGATTTGCACTCCCGAGTACCGACTGTCTAGTGTTCTCCACGTCGCCCGGCAGGGAGTGACGGACACCAGAAGGTGGCCGTTCCCGGGGTGGCCACCACGCGTGACACCCGCCGGGACCTCGGTCGCGGGACAGCGTCGCGCGCGGGGGTGGTGGAGCGGGAAACGAGTTTGACACCCGCAAACCGCCTAGGTAGGTTAGAGCGGTTGCCCCGAGACTTGGCCGAAAGGCCCGATCTTGGTGCGCGCCCGATCCTTGAGAACTCAACAGCGTGCCAAAAGTCAATGCCAAAAACCCCGTCCGGGGACTGGCGCGGACGGCCCTTTCCGGGTCGCGAGCAACAGGCCCCGACGGAGATTCCTTTGGTACAGACAAGACAACCTAGTAATTATGCTAGTTACGTCTCTATGTGCCTAGATCGTCGACGGTCTCGCCAGATCGTCGGCACTCTACGAGTTGTCAGCACACAGGTCTTAGGGCCGGTGCTGCATAAGACATCTACGGAGAGTTTGATCCTGGCTCAGGACGAACGCTGGCGGCGTGCTTAACACATGCAAGTCGAACGGTGAACCAGGGCTTGCCCTGGGGATCAGTGGCGAACGGGTGAGTAACACGTGACCAACCTGCCCTTGGCTCTGGGATAACCCCGGGAAACCGGAGCTAATACCGGATACGAGTCCGTATGGCATCACACGGACTGGAAAGTTTTTCGGCCAAGGATGGGGTCGCGGCCTATCAGCTTGTTGGTGGGGTAATGGCCTACCAAGGCGACGACGGGTAGCCGGCCTGAGAGGGCGACCGGCCACACTGGGACTGAGACACGGCCCAGACTCCTACGGGAGGCAGCAGTGGGGAATATTGCGCAATGGGCGAAAGCCTGACGCAGCGACGCCGCGTGAGGGACGACGGCCTTCGGGTTGTAAACCTCTTTCAGCAGGGAAGAAGCGAAAGTGACGGTACCTGCAGAAGAAGCACCGGCTAACTACGTGCCAGCAGCCGCGGTAATACGTAGGGTGCAAGCGTTGTCCGGAATTATTGGGCGTAAAGAGCTCGTAGGCGGTCTGTCGCGTCGGATGTGAAAATCCAGGGCTCAACCCTGGACCTGCATTCGATACGGGCAGACTAGAGTTCGGCAGGGGAGACTGGAATTCCTGGTGTAGCGGTGAAATGCGCAGATATCAGGAGGAACACCGGTGGCGAAGGCGGGTCTCTGGGCCGATACTGACGCTGAGGAGCGAAAGCGTGGGGAGCGAACAGGATTAGATACCCTGGTAGTCCACGCCGTAAACGTTGGGCGCTAGGTGTGGGGAACCTTCCACGTTCTCCGTGCCGCAGCTAACGCATTAAGCGCCCCGCCTGGGGAGTACGGCCGCAAGGCTAAAACTCAAAGGAATTGACGGGGGCCCGCACAAGCGGCGGAGCATGTGGCTTAATTCGACGCAACGCGAAGAACCTTACCAAGGCTTGACATACACCGGAAACTGCCAGAGATGGTGGCCCCGCAAGGTCGGTGTACAGGTGGTGCATGGTTGTCGTCAGCTCGTGTCGTGAGATGTTGGGTTAAGTCCCGCAACGAGCGCAACCCTCGTCCTATGTTGCCAGCGAGTAATGTCGGGGACTCATAGGAGACTGCCGGGGTCAACTCGGAGGAAGGTGGGGATGACGTCAAATCATCATGCCCCTTATGTCTTGGGCTGCACACATGCTACAATGGCCGGTACAAAGGGCTGCAATACCGCGAGGTGGAGCTAATCCCAAAAAGCCGGTCTCAGTTCGGATTGGGGTCTGCAACTCGACCCCATGAAGTCGGAGTCGCTAGTAATCGCAGATCAGCAACGCTGCGGTGAATACGTTCCCGGGCCTTGTACACACCGCCCGTCACGTCACGAAAGTCGGTAACACCCGAAGCCAGTGGCCCAACTCGCAAGAGAGGGAGCTGTCGAAGGTGGGATCGGCGATTGGGACGAAGTCGTAACAAGGTAGCCGTACCGGAAGGTGCGGCTGGATCACCTCCTTTCTAAGGAGCACCTGGCGCGGGACCTTCGGGTCGCGCGTCCAGAGCCATGCCCCGGACGAACGCTCCGGGGATGGTGCTCAAGGGTGGAACATTGACCAGTTGGCAGGCCCCCACGGCCCCGTCGTCCAGTACAGCTGCACTCGTGCAGCAGGAACGGGACGGGAACGCGGATGGTCTGCCTCGGCACGCTGTTGGGTCCTGAGGGACCGGGCTGACACAGCCTGAACCTCGGACTTCCCGCCGGCGCCCGCCGCTCACTGAGCGAGAGGCGCCGTCGCGGCGGAGTGGGACAGATCCTCGTCGGACGACCGGTTCTCCGGTACGCGACGGGCCCGGGTCTGCACCGCCCGTACCTTGAGAACTGCACAGTGGACGCGAGCATCAAATACTTTGTGGCCAAGTTAATAAGGGCGCACGGTGGATGCCTTGGCACCAGGAGCCGATGAAGGACGTAGGAGGCTGCGATAAGCCTCGGGGAGCTGTCAACCGAGCTGTGATCCGAGGATTTCCGAATGGGGAAACCCGGCAGGAGTCATGTCCTGTCACCCTCACCTGAACACATAGGGTGAGCGGAGGGAACGTGGGGAAGTGAAACATCTCAGTACCCACAGGAAGAGAAAGCAACCGCGATTCCGTGAGTAGTGGCGAGCGAAAGCGGAAGAGGCTAAACCAGTCACGCGTGATAGCCGGCAGGCGTTGCGTGGTTGGGGTCGTGGGACCGTTCTGACAGTTCTGCCGAGCTGACAGGGAGTCAAAAATCGTTGATGTAGTCGAAGGCCATGCGAAAGGGCCGGCACAGAGGGTAACACCCCCGTAGACGAAACATCAGCGACTCCCGAACGGGATCCCAAGTAGCACGGAGCCCGAGAAATTCCGTGTGAATCTGGCGGGACCACCCGCTAAGCCTAAATACTCCCTGGTGACCGATAGCGGACTAGTACCGTGAGGGAAAGGTGAAAAGTACCCCGGGAGGGGAGTGAAATAGTACCTGAAACCGTGTGCCTACAAGCCGTGGGAGCGTCGTCGTCGGACTTGTCCGGCGGCCGTGACCGCGTGCCTTTTGAAGAATGAGCCTGCGAGTTAGCGATGTGTGGCAAGGTTAACCCGAGTGGGGAAGCCGTAGCGAAAGCGAGTCCGAATAGGGCGTCTGAGTCGCACATTCTAGACCCGAAGCGGAGTGATCTACCCATGGCCAGGGTGAAGCGCGGGTAAGACCGCGTGGAGGCCCGAACCCACCAGGGTTGAAAACCTGGGGGATGAGCTGTGGGTAGGGGTGAAAGGCCAATCAAACTCCGTGATAGCTGGTTCTCCCCGAAATGCATTTAGGTGCAGCGTCGCGTGTTTCTTGCCGGAGGTAGAGCTACTGGATGGTCTAAGGGGCCTACAAGCTTACTGAAATCAGCCAAACTCCGAATGCCGGTAAGTGAGAGCGCGGCAGTGAGACTGCGGGGGATAAGCTTCGTAGTCGAGAGGGAAACAGCCCAGATCACCGGCTAAGGCCCCTAAGCGTGTGCTAAGTGGAAAAGGATGTGGAGTCGCACAGACAACCAGGAGGTTGGCTTAGAAGCAGCCATCCTTGAAAGAGTGCGTAATAGCTCACTGGTCAAGTGATTCCGCGCCGACAATGTAGCGGGGCTCAAGCACACCGCCGAAGCCGTGACATTCACACTGATAGCCAGGCACCTAGTGTCCAGGCGTGTGGATGGGTAGGGGAGCGTCGTGTGGCGAGTGAAGCGGCGGGGTGACCCAGTCGTGGACGCCACACGAGTGAGAATGCAGGCATGAGTAGCGAAAGACGGGTGAGAAACCCGTCCGCCGAATGACCAAGGGTTCCAGGGCCAGGTTAATCCGCCCTGGGTAAGTCGGGACCTAAGGCGAGGCCGACAGGCGTAGTCGATGGACAACGGGTTGATATTCCCGTACCGGCTCTTACACGCCCATGTCGAGCCCAGTGATGCTAAGCGCCTGAAGCCGGCGGAGTCTTCGGACGATGCTGGTGGAGCGCGCGACCCGAGCTGGTAGTAGACAAGCGATGGGGTGACGCAGGAAGGTAGTCCAACCACGGCGATGGTAGACCGTGGGTAAGGGTGTAGGGCGACAGATAGGCAAATCCGTCTGTCACATGCCTGAGACCTGACACCGAGCCGATCTAGGCGAAGTGGATGATCCTATGCTGCCGAGAAAAGCCTCTAGCGAGTGTAAAGGCCGCCCGTACCCCAAACCGACTCAGGTGGTCAGGTAGAGAATACCAAGGCGATCGAGTGAACTATGGTTAAGGAACTCGGCAAAATGCCCCCGTAACTTCGGGAGAAGGGGGGCCGCGGGTGGTGTAGGGGCTTCGCCCCCGAAGCTGCCTTCGGCCGCAGAGACCAGTGGGAAGCGACTGTTTACTAAAAACACAGGTCCGTGCCAAGTCGCAAGACGATGTATACGGACTGACGCCTGCCCGGTGCTGGAACGTTAAGGGGACCGGTTAGACCTTCGGGTCGAAGCTGAGAACTTAAGCGCCAGTAAACGGCGGTGGTAACTATAACCATCCTAAGGTAGCGAAATTCCTTGTCGGGTAAGTTCCGACCTGCACGAATGGCGTAACGACTTCCCAACTGTCTCAACCATAGACTCGGCGAAATTGCACTACGAGTAAAGATGCTCGTTACGCGCAGCAGGACGGAAAGACCCCGGGACCTTTACTATAGCTTGATATTGGTGTTCGGTACGGCTTGTGTAGGATAGGTGGGAGACTGTGAAGCGGGCACGCCAGTGTTCGTGGAGTCAACGTTGAAATACCACTCTGGTCGTTCTGGATGTCTAACCTAGGTCCGTGATCCGGATCAGGGACAGTGTCTGGTGGGTAGTTTAACTGGGGCGGTTGCCTCCCAAAAGGTAACGGAGGCGCTCAAAGGTTCCCTCAGCCTGGTTGGCAATCAGGTGTCGAGTGCAAGTGCACAAGGGAGCTTGACTGTGAGAGAGACATCTCGAGCAGGTGCGAAAGCAGGAACTAGTGATCCGGCGGTGGCTTGTGGAAGCGCCGTCGCTCAACGGATAAAAGGTACCCCGGGGATAACAGGCTGATCTTGCCCAAGAGTCCATATCGACGGCATGGTTTGGCACCTCGATGTCGGCTCGTCGCATCCTGGGGCTGGAGTAGGTCCCAAGGGTTGGGCTGTTCGCCCATTAAAGCGGTACGCGAGCTGGGTTTAGAACGTCGTGAGACAGTTCGGTCCCTATCCGCTGTGCGCGCAGGAGACTTGAGAAGGGCTGTCCCTAGTACGAGAGGACCGGGACGGACGAACCTCTGGTGTGCCAATTGTTCCGCCAGGAGCACGGTTGGTTGGCTACGTTCGGAAGGGATAACCGCTGAAGGCATCTAAGCGGGAAGCTCGCTTCAAGATGAGGTCTCCCACAGGGTCAACCTGGTAAGGCCCCCAGTAGACGACTGGGTTGATAGGCCGGAGGTGGAAGTGCAGCAATGCATGCAGCTGACCGGTACTAATAGGCCGAGGACTTGACCACAAACTTTTCTTCTCCCCTCGGGGAGAGGTGCTACGCGTCCACTGTGCGGTTCCCGAGATGCGGTCGGTTTTCGACCCTGACATCTCCATAGAGTTTCGGCGGCCATACCGAGAGGGAAACGCCCGGCTCCATTCCGAACCCGGAAGCTAAGCCTCTCAGGGCCGATGGTACTGCGCGGGGGACCGCGTGGGAGAGTAGGACGCCGCCGGACATTCTTTCGTCAAGGGCCACTCCGTCATCGGGGTGGCCCTTGACGCATGTCCAGCCCCTGTCCGCCGCCATCGAGACACCCCGCCGCACCGCCGAACCGCTGGGAGACCCGCAGTGACCGACTCCGACGACCGCCGCGAGCGACCGGACGGCACCCGTGCCGGCGGGGCCTCGTCCCGCGGCGGCGCCCCGAGCGGTGGCGGCGGTCCGCGCGGGACCGGTGCCCCTCGTGGCGCGGGGCGCAGCGGGTCCGCGCGGCCCGACCGCGAGGGCCGGCGCGACGGGGGACGTGGCGGCCGGGGCGGAACCTCCCGCAGCCCCGGGGCTGCCAGCAGCCGGGGCGGCGCACCGGCCGGCCGCGGCGCGGCGCGCCCGAGCGGTGCCGGCGGCCGCCCGGAGCGACCGGACCGACCGGACCGTCCGGTCCGGCCGCGCAAGGTCGAGCCCCCCCTGCCCGAGGACGTGAGCGGCGCCGAGCTGGACCGCTCGGTGCGGGCCGAGCTGGGCTCGCTGGCGAGCATGAACGCCGACGCCGTGGCCAAGCACCTGGTCATGGCCGGCCGGCTGCTCGACGAGGACCCCGAGGCGGCGTACGCCCACGCGGTGGCGGCCCGGGACCGGGCGGGGCGGATCGGCGCGGTCCGGGAGGCCGCGGGCATCGCGGCCTACCTCACCGGCCGGTACGCCGAGGCGCTCGCCGAGCTGCGCGCGGCCCGCCGGATCTCCGGCGACCAGAGCATGCTGCCGGTGATGGCCGACTGCGAGCGCGGCCTCGGCCGGCCGGAGAAAGCGCTCGCCATGGCCTCGTCGCCCGAGGTGCGGCAGCTGGATGCCTCCGGTCGCGCCGAGATGCTCATCGTCGCGTCCGGCGCCCGTCGCGACCTGGGCCAGCCGGAGGCCGCGGCGCTGCTGCTCCAGGGGCCCGAGCTGTCCCCCGGCCGGCGCAAGGCGTGGTCGGCCCGGCTCTTCTACGCCTACGCCGAGGCGATGGTCGCGTCCGGGCGCACCGACGATGCCACCTCGTGGTTCGGGCACGCCGCCGACGCCGATGCGACGGGGGAGACCGACGCCGACGAGCGGCTCGCCGAGCTGCAGGGAGTCGGCCCGATGGTGCTGCACGACGAGGACGACGCGACCGACGCCTGAGCCGCAGCCGCCCCGGCGCCGCGAACCGTCGTCCCCAGGTCGGACGGGAGCCGCGGCTGTCCACAGAAGCCGCGCCGGCCGACGACCGAGCCCCGTGGCGGCGCCATCCTCGAGGGGCGGGCAGCGAAGCCCGCCCCGACCGAGGAGGGGCCCGTGGCCGTCCGCACCGCTACCACCGCAGCACCGTCCGGGCACGTCAACGAGGTGCACCTGGTCGGCCGTCTCGCCGGCGAGCCTCGCCGGCGCGAGCTGCCGAGCGGCGACGTGCTGGTGTCCTTCCGCGTCGTCGTCTCGCGTGCTCCGGCTCGTCGGGGCGCGCGGACCGGCGCCCCGACGGTCGACACTCTCGACTGCGCCGCCTGGCGGGCCGACGTGCAGCGCAGCGTCGAGCGGGCCGCCGACGGCGACCTGGTCGAGCTGCACGGGAGCCTGCGCCGCAGGTTCTGGCGGGTCGCTGCCGGGGCGGCCAGTCGCAGCGAGGTGGAGGTGGTGCGGATGAAGCGTCTCCCGGCCGCCGGCTGACCGGAGGGCCGACTCCGCGGCTCCCCGGCGGGGCGGGCTTCCGGCGCGTCGTCAGTCGTCGAGGAGCCGGAGCACCAGACCGGTGCGCGGCTTCGGCCCGAACGACGTCGACTTGCGCGGCATCCGCTCGCCCTCGGCGGCCAGCGCGAGCACGTCCGAGACGTCGACGGGGCGCAGCAGCACGGCGACTCCGTGCCGGCGCCGGGCGGCCCGCACGGCGGCACCGGCGTCGTGCAGGTACTCGATCCGGAGCCCGGCCGGACCCGCCGGCGCTGCTGGCGACGCCGCTGCTGCAGGAAGCGTCGTGTCGTCGGGCACCCCCCAGAGCCGTTCCAGCACGAGCGCGTGCAGGACGCTGGCGTCCAGGGACCGCCACCGGGGCGGTCGCTCGGGGGGCAGCGCCGCCTCGACGGCGGCCGGGTCCGGCTCCTCGACCAGCCGGTAGGTCGTCCCGTCGGTCACGACGAAGGGGTGGGCGCCGGCGGCCGCGGTCAGCGTGGTGACGGCGTCGTCCAGCGTGTCGCCGGCCGGGCGCACCCGGAAGACGGGTGCGAGCAGCCGCAGCGCCTCGTCGAGGGGCAGGTCCGGCACCACGCGGTGGATGGCGGCGACCCGCAGCGGCGAGGTGCGTGAGTCCACGAGCATCGCGAGGCCACGGTCCCACGGCCCGTCGCCCCGGCCGGCGGCGCGGCGCTCGTCCTGCAGCCGCCGGTAGGTCGCCCAGCGGTGGTGGCCGTCGGCGATGAGGGCCTGCCGGGGCGCCAGGTCGCGCTGCACGCGGCCGATGAGGTCCGGGTCGGTGACGGCCCAGATCCGCTGGCCGAGGCCGTCCTCGCTGACGGTGGACAGCGTCGGGGGACCGGCGACCACGTCCGCGATGACGGTCGCGGTGTCGCCGCCGCCGTCGTAGACGAGCAGGATCGGCTCGAGGTTGGCGCCGGTGGCCCGCATCAGCTCGAGCCGGTCGGCCACCGGCCCGGGCATCACGTCCTCGTGCGGGAGCACCACCTTCTCGGCCGGGTCCCGCAGCTCGACCGCGGCGAGCAGCCCGCGCTGGAGGACGCCGCGACCGGCCTGCTCGTAGACGTACAGCGCCGGCGCGTCGTCGCGCGCGAGGACGCCGTCCGCGCGCCAGCGCGCGAGCAGGTCGGCTGCGTGCGCGTACCGTCCGGCACCGACCTGGTCGGCTCCGGCCCGGGGGTCGCGTGGCAGGATCAGCCGGACCACGTTGTGCGGGTCCAGCTCCTCCAGGTGGGTGGCGTCGTCGGGGTCGATGACGTCGTACGGCGGGCTGGTGACCGCGGCGAGGTCGCTCACCCGGTCGGCGACGTAGCGGACCCCGCGGAAGGGCTCCACCACGAGCCCGCCGGCCCCGGTGCCGGACCGGGCGACGGGCGCCGCGGCGTCGTCGGGGGCGGTGGGCACGGCGAGGATGCTACGGGCGGTCGACGACGGAGGACGGCGCGGGTGACGGACGAGGGTGCGGTCGGTGCAGGCGGCGGCGCCGACGGAAGGGGCCTGCCGGCCGGGGAGGTCTACGACTGGTACGTCCGGGGCCGGACGCTGCTCGACAGCGGCAACCCGGAGGCGGCAGCCGAGCTGCTGTCGCACGCGCGGGAGCACGAGCCCGAGTCCGCCAGCGTCCTCGAGACGCTGGCCCGGGCGCTGTTCGACGCCCACCGGTACGCCGAGGCCGAGGCCCGTTTCACCGAGCTGGTGGAGACCAGCCCGGACGACGACTACGCCCGGTTCGGCCTCGGTCTGACCCGGCTGCGGCTCGGCGACCTGGGCGGCGCCGTGCAGCAGCTCGCGATGGCCGCCACCATGCGACCGGCCCGGGCCGACTACCAGCAGGCCCTGCGTGAGGCGCGGGCCACCGTGCGGGCCCGGGCCGAGGCCGGGCTGGACGTCGACCGGGTCGCGCCGGACGAGCTCGCGGACCGACGCCCCGACGAGGGCCCGTGACCCGCCCGCTCGTGGACGGCAGCGACCAACCGCTCGCCGCCGTGCACGACGTCGCGCTCCTCGACCTGGACGGCGTCCTCTACGTCGGGCCGGACGCGGTGCCCGGCGCGCCGGAGGCCGTGGCCGCCGCAGCGGCCGCCGGGCTGCGGCCGGCGTACGTGACGAACAACGCGGCCCGCACCCCGGAGACCGTGGCCGAGCACCTGCGTGCGCTCGGCGTGCCTGCTGACGCGACGGACGTCGTGACCTCGGCGCAGGCGGCGGCCAGGCTGGTCGCCGAGCGGGTCCCGGCCGGCTCCGCGGTCCTGGTCGTCGGCGGTGAGGGGCTCGTCGCGGCCCTGACCGAGCGGGGGCTCCGACCGGTGGCCGAGATGGCTGAGGGCGTGGCGGCTGTCGTGCAGGGCTTCGCCCCGGACGTCGGCTGGCGGCTGCTCGCCGAGGGCACCTACGCGGTGGCCGCCGGTCTGCCCTGGGTCGCGAGCAACCTCGACGCGACCGTGCCGACGGCCAAGGGGACGGCGCCGGGCAACGGCGCACTGGTCGGCGTGGTTGCCGACGCGGCCGGGCGGCGTCCGGACGCCGTCGCGGGCAAGCCGGAGACCCCGCTGCACCGGGAGTCGGTCGAGCGGACCGGCGCCGAGCGGCCGATCGTCGTCGGCGACCGGCTGGACACCGACATCGAGGGCGCCAACCGGGCCGGGACGCCGAGCCTGCTCGTGCTCACGGGCGTGTGCCGCCCGGCCGACCTGCTCCGCGCGGCCGCCGGGCTGCGCCCGACGTACGTCGCGACCGACCTGCGTAGCGGGCTGCTCGAGCCGCACCCGGCCGTGCACGGCGTGGACGGCGGCTGGCAGTGCGGCGAGGTCAGGGTGCGGGTCGACGGCACCGACGTGACCGTCGACGGCCCGACCGGCGACGACGGTGGGCGGATGGACGCCCTGCGCGCGCTCTGCGTCGCGTGGTGGGCGGCCGAGGCCGCCGACGCGGACGACGACGCGATCAGGACGGCGGTCGCGGCTGCGGGCTGGTGAGGTCAGAGCATCGAGCGGAGCTTGAGCAGGTCACGCACGCCGGCCTCGACCTTGACCCGGCCGCCGAGCCAGGCGCGGCCGAAGTCGAGCCCGCCGTCGGTGAGCGCCACCAGGTCGTCACTCGTCGCCGTCAGGCGGATCTGCGCCCTGGGTGCGTCGTCGGTCGTGATCCCCACGATGTGCCCGCCCTCGAGCCGGCCGTGGAACGTGGTGTCGAGGTCCGGGACGTGGCAGCTCAGAGTCCGGTCGAACTCCACCTGCTTCCGGTCCTCGTCGTCGACCCCGGAGAGCCGGTCGGAGAGGCGTTCGAGTGCAGTCCGGCACTGCTCGAGCGTCGCCATGGCGGAAGGGCCTCCTGGTCTGTCGGGTCCGTGCGTCCGCAAGCGTCGGTCGGGACGCTACCGCAGCGTTCGCGGCGGCCTGCCGGGTAGCGTCTGCGACGAGACCGCCCTTACCCACGGCGGCGGACGACGAGACGGAGACGCCATGGTGCTCGACGGGCTGCGCGGCTACCTGCAGCTGGCCACCGGACTCACCGACGTGACCCGGGAGCGGGCCCGCGCCGCGGCCAGGTCGGTGGTGACGCAGGGCGGCGCGGGAGTCGAGGCGGTCGTCCCGGGCCAGGTGAAGTCGCAGGTGTCCGCCCTCACCGACGACCTCCTCGCGGCGAGCAAGGCCAACCGGGACCTGCTCCTCCATCTGGTGCGCGGTGAGGTCGAGCGGTCCGTCGCGCGCCTCGGCCTGGTGTCCAAGGCCGACCTGGACGCCGAGCGCCGCCGTGCCGACCGCCTCGAGGCGAAGGTCCGGGAGCTGGAGACCACGGTCCCGCCGGCGAAGAGGTCGGCCGCGAAGTCCACCGCGAAGAAGTCCACGGCGAAGAAGTCCACGGCCAGGAAGTCGGCCACCACGAAGGCGGCGGCGAGGAAGACGACGTCGGCGACGCCGAACACGGGGAGCGGCGCGTGACCGAGCACTCCGACGGCCCGGTGCCGTCCGACCAGCCGGTGGAGCAGGACGACGAGCGGCACCGCGAGCCGGACGCGCGGGAGGGCGACCTCGGCGAGGGGTACGGCGAGCCCAGCGACCAGCCCGACCTCCAGCACGACGACGAGCTGGTGGCGTCCGAGGTCGAGGAGCACCGGCCGGACGGCGCGGACCCGCGGGTGGCGGCTGCGGTCGCCCGGCTCGACGAGCTGGGCGACACCCCGCCGGCCGAGCACGTCGAGGTCTACGAGGACGTGCACCGGGTGCTGCAGGACGCCCTGGCCGACGCCGCCCGGCCCCAGGAGGCGGCTGAGCAGGAACGACCGGGTGGCCCGCAGCAGTGACCCGATGAGCCGGTGACCCGATGACCCGACGCGCGCGGTTGGATGCCGAGCTGGTGCGGCGCGGCCTGGCGCGGTCCCGCGAGCAGGCGGCCGAGCTGGTCGCGGCCGGCCAGGTCCGGGTCCCCGGGCGGACCGCGGTGAAGGCGGCCACCCAGGTCGCGCCCGGCGACCCGATCGTGGTCGACGAGCCGGCAGGCGAGACGTTCGTCTCGCGCGGCGGTCACAAGCTGGTCGGCGCACTGGACGCGTTCGCCGCACGCGGGCTCGACGTCGACGGCCGTCGCGTCCTCGACGCCGGCGCCTCGACGGGCGGTTTCACCGACGTGCTGCTCCGGCGGGGTGCCCGCGAGGTCGTCTGCGTCGACGTCGGGTACGGCCAGCTGGCGTGGTCGCTGCAGACCGACGACCGGGTCCGGGTGCTGGACCGGACCAACGTGCGCGAGCTGACCCTCGACACGGTCGGCGAGCCGGTCGACCTGGTCGTCGCCGACCTCTCCTTCATCTCCTTGCGCCTGGCGCTGCCCGCGCTCGCGGCCGTGACGACCCCCGACGCCGACCTGGTGCCGATGGTCAAGCCGCAGTTCGAGGTCGGCCGCGAGGCGCTCGGCGCCGGTGGTGTCGTCCGCGAGCCCGGCCGGCGCGCCGACGCCGTCGAGGCGGTCGCGGTCTTCGCGTACCAGGAGCTCGGCCTGGGCGTCGCCGGCGTGGTCGCCAGCCCGCTGCCCGGACCGGCGGGCAACGTCGAGTACTTCCTCTGGCTGCGCCGCGGCGCAGCACCGCTCGACCGCCCCACGCTCGACGCCGCCGTCGCGGCGGGTCCGGCGTGAGCGCCGCCGAGGGGCGCACGGTCCTGCTCGTCGGGCACACCGGCCGGGCCGAGGCGGTCCTGTCCATCCGGGACGCCGCCGAGCGGTTCGCGGCTGCCGGGGTCGCCGTCCGGGTGCTCGCCGACGAGGCCCCCGACCTGGGGCTCGACGGTGTCACCGTCGTCGAGCACGCACCGAGCGCCGCCGACGGCTGCGAGCTGGTCGTCGTCTTCGGCGGCGACGGCACCCTGCTGCGCTCGGCCGAGCTCGCGCGCCCGTCCGGGACGCCGCTCCTCGGCGTCAACCTCGGCCACGTGGGGTTCCTGGCCGAGGCCGAGCGGGACGCCCTCGAGGCCACCGTCGACAAGGTCGTCGCCCGGCGCTACGACGTCGAGGAGCGGCTCACCATCGACGTCACCGTCACGACGAACGGCACCGTCGTCCACCGCGGCTGGGCGCTCAACGAGGCGTCCGTCGAGAAGGCCAGCCGGGAGCGGATGCTCGAGCTCGTCGCGGAGATCGACGGTCGTCCCCTGTCGCGCTGGGGCTGCGACGGGGTGGTGATGGCCACCCCGACCGGCTCGACGGCGTACGCCTTCTCGGCCGGCGGACCCGTCGTCTGGCCGGAGGTCGAGGCACTGCTGCTCGTGCCGATCAGCGCGCACGCGCTGTTCGCCCGGCCGCTGGTCGTCTCGCCGGACTCCGTCCTCGCCCTCGAGGTCCTCACGACCGGGCAGGGGTCCGGCGTCCTGTGGTGCGACGGCCGTCGCACGGTCGACCTGCCACCCGGCGCCCGTATCGAGGCCCGCCGGGGAGAGCGGCCGGTACGCCTGGCGCGGCTGCACTCGGCGCCGTTCACCGACCGGCTGGTGGCGAAGTTCGACCTCCCGGTGCTCGGCTGGCGCGGCCGCCAGCACGACGGTTCCGAAGGCGGTGCGGAGGAGCAGGCGCGGGAACCCGGTTCCGCCCCACCCCGCGCGTAGGCTCGCCGCCGTGCTCGAGGAGATGCGGATCCGGGGCCTCGGCGTCATCGACGACGCCGTGCTCGAGCTCGCGCCCGGGCTGACCGTGGTCTCCGGCGAGACCGGCGCCGGCAAGACGATGGTGGTCACCGGGCTCGGTCTGCTCTTCGGCGGCCGGGCCGATCCCGGTGCGGTCCGGCCCGGCGCCGACGCGGCGTCGGTGGAGGGCCGGTTGCGCATCGACCCCGACGGTCCGGTGGCCGCCCGCGCGCTCGACGCCGGGGCCGATCTCGACGACGACGTGCTGCTCGTCGCGCGCACGGTGGCGGCCGGCGGCCGCTCCCGCGCCCATCTCGGCGGCCGCGGCGTGCCGGCGGGCGTGCTCGCCGAGCTGGCCGACGCGTGCGTCGCGGTGCACGGGCAGATGGACCAGACCCGGCTGCGGCAGCCCGCGCACCAGCGCGAGGCGCTCGACCGCTACGCCGGTGACGGCGTCGCTGCCCCGCTGGCGGCCTACCGCTCGGCGTACGACGAGCTGCGCGATCTCGTCGTCGAGCTCGACGACCTGACCACCCGCGCCCGGGAGCGCGCCCAGGAGGCCGACCTGCTGCGCTTCGGGCTGGGGGAGGTGGAGGCCGTCGACCCCCAGCCGGGCGAGCCCGCCGCGCTCGCGGTCGAGGAGGAGCGGCTCGGGCACGCCGACGGGCTCCGGGCCGGCGCGACCGTCGCGCACGAGGCGCTGCTGGGCGCGTCCGAGGGCTCGGACGGCCCCGACGGCCGTGACGCGGTCGGGCTGGTGTCGACCGCCCGCACCGCGCTGGAGCAGGTCGGGGTCCAGGACCCGCAGCTCGACGAGATGGTCGCCAGGCTGCGCGAGCTCGGCTACCTGCTCGCCGACGTCGGCGCCGACCTCGCGTCGTACGCCGCCACGATCGAGACCGACCCGGCCCGGCTGGCAGTCGTGCAGGACCGCCGGGCCGAGCTGACCCGGCTGGTGCGCAAGTACGCCGAGGAGCCGCCGCCCGACGGCGACGGCGCTGCCGCGGTGCTGGCCTGGGCCCAGCGGGCGGCTGCCCGGGTGACGACCCTGGAGGGTGACGACGACCGGATCGGGGTCCTCACGGCCCGGCGCGAGGAGCTGGTCGCCGAGCTGACCCGCACGGGCGGCGAGCTCTCCGCGGCGCGCATCGCAGCGGCGGCGCGGTTCGCCGCGGCGGTGTCCGACGAGCTGTCGGCGCTGGCGATGGCCAACGCCGAGGTCGAGGTGGCCGTCTCGCAGGCCGACGACCCCGAGGGGCTCGTCGTGGGCGGCCGCCCGGTGGCCTACCACCGGCACGGCGTCGACGAGGTCGAGCTCCTGCTGCGCCCGCACACCGGCGCACCCGCTCGGCCGCTGCAGAAGGGTGCCTCCGGGGGCGAGCTGTCCCGCGTGATGCTGGCCATCGAGGTCGTGCTGGCCGGCACCGACCCGGTCCCCACGCTGGTCTTCGACGAGGTCGACGCCGGCGTCGGCGGGCGGGCCGCGGTCGAGGTGGGCCGCCGCCTGGCGGCGCTGGCGCGCACGGCGCAGGTGGTCGTCGTGACCCACCTGCCGCAGGTGGCGGCCTTCGCCGACCAGCACCTCGTGGTGCGGAAGTCCGACGACGGCACGGTGACCAGCAGCGGCGTCGTCGCCCTCGACGACGCCGGCCGGCTCCGGGAGCTGTCCCGGATGCTCGCCGGCCAGGAGGAGTCCGCGACGGCCGAGGCGCACGCGCGCGAGCTGCTCGACTCGGCCCAGGAGGAGCGGGCGGCCCGCTGACCGCTGACCGGTGGACGGCGTACACGCCGGGCCAGGTCCCAGGAGTCACACCAGTCACATGGCAGCATCGCGCTATGCGCCTGGCCACTCTCCGTCGGACCCGTCACCAGCCCGCCCTGCCGGGCCTGCAGGGGACCGCTCGCGTCTCCCGGCTGGCCGGGCACCTGGCCCGCCGGGCGCGGCCCGGTGACATCGTCGTCATCGACCACCTGGACCTCGACGGCCCCAGCGCGCAGCTGCTCGTCGACGCCCGCGTGGCCGCGGTCGTCAACGCCTCGCCGAGCATCAGCGGCCGCTACCCCAACCTGGGTCCGCACGTCCTCGTGAGCGCGGGCATCGTGCTGCTCGACGACGTGGGCACCGAGGTGCTGGCCCGGGTCGACGACGGCGAGAGGGTGCGGCTGGACGGCGACGTCCTCTACCGGGGCGAGGAGGTCGTGGCTCGCGGCCGTCTCATGACGCAGGAGTCGGTGCACCTCGCCGTGGAGGCGGCTCGCGCCGGCCTCGGCGCGCAGCTGGAGGCCTTCGCGCACGCGACCACCGAGCACCTCCGGCGCGAGGCCGACGTCCTGCTGGACGGCAGCGGCGTCCCCGGCGTCCGGACCCCGCTCGAGCAGCGCCGGGTGGTGATCGTCACCAGGGCCCGTGGCGTCGAGCACGAGCTCCGGCGCCTGCGGCCCTGGATCCGCAGCCACGAGCCGGTGCTGGTGGGGGTCGACGAGGGTGCCGACGCGCTGCTCGCCACCGGGCTGCGCCCGCACCTGGTGGTCGGCGACCCACGCCTCATGAGCGAGGACGTGCTCGACTGCGGCGCCGAGCTCGTGGTCCGGGCCGACCGCGACGGCAGCGCCCCCGGTCTGCACCGGGCCGAGCAGGCCGGTCTCGAGCCGGTCGTCTTCGCCACGTCCGCGTCCGACGACGACGCCGCGCTGCTGCTCGTCGACGCCCACGACCCGGCCCTCGTGGTGGGCGTCGGCTGGCACCCCACCCTCGGCGCGCTCGTCGACTCGGCGCGGACCGACATGCCCACGGCCTTCCTCACCCGACTGCGGCTGGGCGACCGGTTCGTCGACGCGTCCGCCGTCCATGCGCTGCACCAGCGTCCGCCCCGGACCTGGCCGCTCTGGCTGCTCTGCGTGCTCCTGCTCGGTGCGTTGGCCGCGACCGTGCTGCTCGCACCGGACTCCACGCTGGTGGGGCAGTACAGGCAGGACGTCGTCGACGCCGTCAACGGGCTGCTCGACCGATGACGGGAGTGCGCCACCTGCTGCTGGCCATGGTCGCGGCGGTCCTCGCGCTCGCCCTCGGGCTGGCCCTCGGTGCCGGCCCGGTGGTCGGCCGCTCGGAGGCGGACCGGAAGGCCCGGTCCGACCGGCTCGCCGCGCAGGTCGACGACCTCGAGCAGCAGGTCGCCGAGCTGCAGGGCTCCGCCCGCACCAGCCGCAAGATGCTCTCGGCGCTGGCCGGGCCGCTCACCGGGGACCGCCTGGCGGGCCACAGCGTCCTGCTCGTCCGCACGCCGGGTGCAGCTGACGCACTCGTGCGGCGGACCCGGGCCGGGCTCCTGGCCGCCGGTGCCAGCCTGACCGGCGAGCTCCGGCTGACGAAGGTCTACGTGGACCCGGCCAAGGCCAGCTCCCCGCTGGAGGACCTGGCGCTGCGACTCGTCCCGCCCAACGTCACCTTCACCGACGGTGCGACGCCTATCGAGCGGGTCGGTGTCGTGCTGGCCCGGGCCACCGTCGCCGCCGAGCCGGCTGCCGAGCCGGACCAGGACGGCGCCGAGCTCATCGCCGGCCTGGACGAGCTGGGTGCCCTGAAGCTCGACGGCGCCCCCGGCCGCGAGGCCCAGCTCGCCGTCGTGGTCACCGGGGAGCGCGAGCGGCAGTCCGCGTCCGAGGCGGTCACGGCCCTGGTCCGGGCCCTGGACGCCGGCAGCCAGGGCGCCGTGCTCGTCGGTCCGGGACCGGCCTCGCCGGCCGTCGGCTGGCTGCGCTCCGGCGGCGCCGGCGCCGTGGGCGGAGCCTCCAGCGTCGACTCGGCCGACACCGCTGCCGGGCAGGTCGCCCTCGTGCTGGCGCTGGCCGAGCAGCTGGGCGGCGGCAAGGGCGCCTACGGCGCCGGGAGCGGAGCCACGTCGGTCCTGCCCGCGTCGCTGCGCGAGGCAGCGCCCACCGGCTGATAGGCTCGAATCCCGTGGACGGGCGGAGTTTCTCTCCGGCCGACACTCAGGACTCGAGCCCACGGGAGCCCCCCTTGGCCGCACCGGCGACCACCAAGCACATCTTCGTGACCGGGGGCGTCGCCTCCTCGATCGGCAAGGGCCTCACGGCGTCCGGCCTGGGTCACCTCCTGCGCTCCCGCGGGCTGCGGGTGACGATGCAGAAGCTCGACCCATACCTCAACGTCGACCCCGGGACGATGAACCCGTTCCAGCACGGCGAGGTGTTCGTCACCGACGACGGGGCGGAGACCGACCTCGACGTCGGGCACTACGAGCGCTTCCTCGAGCGCGACCTGCACGGGTCGGCCAACGTCACGACCGGCCAGGTCTACTCGTCGGTCATCGCCAAGGAGCGACGCGGCGAGTACCTCGGCGACACCGTGCAGGTGATCCCGCACATCACCAACGAGATCAAGGCCCGGATCCGTGCCATGGCCGGCCCGCAGGTCGACGTGGTCATCACCGAGATCGGCGGCACCGTCGGCGACATCGAGTCGCTGCCGTTCCTCGAGGCGGTCCGCCAGGTCCGGCACGACGTCGGCCGCGACAACGTCTTCTTCCTGCACATCTCGCTGGTGCCCTACATCGGGCCGTCCGGTGAGCTGAAGACCAAGCCGACCCAGCACTCGGTCGCCGCGCTGCGGTCCATCGGCATCCAGCCGGACGCCATCGTGTGCCGCTCCGACCGCGACATCCCACCGAACGTCAAGAAGAAGATCTCGCTGATGTGCGACGTCGACGTGGAAGCGGTGGTCGCCGCCAAGGACGCGCCGTCCATCTACGACATCCCGAAGGTCCTGCACTCGGAGGGCCTGGACGCCTACGTCGTGCGCCGGCTGAACCTGCCGTTCCGCGACGTCGACTGGACCGAGTGGGACGACCTGCTCCGCCGGGTGCACCGGCCCACGCACCAGGTGACCATCGCCCTCGTCGGCAAGTACGTCGACCTCCCCGACGCATACCTCTCGGTGTCCGAGGCGCTGCGCGCCGGCGGCTTCGCCAACGACTGCAAGGTGACGATCCGCTGGGTCACCTCCGACGACTGCCAGACACCGGAGGGTGCGGCCCGCGAGCTCGACGGCGTCGACGCCGTCTGCATCCCGGGCGGCTTCGGCGTCCGGGGGATCGAGGGCAAGCTCGGCGCGATCCGGCACGCTCGCGAGCAGCGCATCCCGACGCTCGGGCTGTGCCTCGGACTGCAGTGCATGGTCATCGAGTACGCCCGCCACGTCGCCGGTCTCGAGGGGGCCAACTCCGCCGAGTTCGAGGAGTCCACGCCGCACCCGGTCATCGCGACGATGGCCGACCAGGAGGACGTCGTCGCCGGGGACCGCGACATGGGCGGCACCATGCGGCTCGGGCTCTACCCGGCCGCCCTGGCCGAGGGGTCGCTGGCCCGCGAGGTCTACGGCTCGGCGTACGTCGAGGAACGGCACCGGCACCGCTACGAGGTCAACAACCACTACCGCGACCAGCTGCAGCAGGCCGGCCTGGTGTTCTCCGGCACCTCGCCCGACGGTCACCTCGTCGAGTACGTCGAGCTGCCGCGCGACGTGCACCCGTACTTCGTCGCGACCCAGGCGCACCCGGAGTTCCGGTCCCGGCCGGCCCGGGCGCACCCGCTGTTCGCCGGCCTGGTCGCCGCGGCGATCGCGCAGAAGGCGGGCGCCGGCACCGTCGACCTGACCACCGTCTCCGCCGGCAGCGCGTGACCGAGCCGGCGCAGCCCGTCGTCGCCGACGAGCGGGCCGACCTCGTCGTGCGGTCCAGCACCACGGTGCACCACGGCATGGTCTGGGACGTCCGCCGCGACGAGGTCGAGCTGGGCGACGGCCAGACCGTCACCCGCGAGGTCGTCTCGCACACCGGAGCCGTCGGGGTGATCGCACTCGACGACCACGACCGGGTGCTGCTGCTGCGGCAGTACCGGCACCCGGTGCGGTCCTACCTCTGGGAGGCGCCGGCCGGACTGCTCGACGTCCCGGGCGAGGACCCGCTCGCCGCCGTACGCCGGGAGCTGGCCGAGGAGGCCGACCTGACCGCCGACTCGTGGCACGTGCTCGTCGACTTCTACAACTCGCCGGGTGGCAGCACCGAGTCGTTCCGCTGCTACCTCGCACAGGGGCTGCACGAGGTCCCGGAGGCGGACCGGCACGATCGTGAGCACGAGGAGCGCGCCATGGTGCCGGTGTGGGTCGACCTCGACGCGGCCCGCGACCTGGTGCTGGCCGGGAAGCTCCACAACCCCACGGCGGTGTGCGGCGTGCTCGCTGCGGCCGCGGCCCGCGACCGCGGCTGGGCCAGCCTGCGCCCCGCCGACGCCCCCTGGCCGGAGCGCTCACCCGGCCGGTAGCCCGACCCCTACACCGTGATCATGAAGATCTGTGCACGCACGTGCGTACAGAAGCCTTCATGATCACGGGATCTGAGGCGGGTCACGCGGCGAGGAAGCCGTCGCGGGGCTCGCGGAGGCCGAGCTCGTCGAGCTCCAGCCGGGCCAGCACGGCCGTGGCGGCGGGGGAGCCCTCCTTCCAGCCCTGGACCACCGCCGGGTCCAGCCGGGCCAGCTCGCGCAGCGGCTGCCGGGCCAGCGCCCGGACCGCCAGCAGGTCCGCGGCGCCGGGCGCCCGGCGCACCAGCCGGGAGGCGGCCGACGCCTCGACCACCCAGGCGAGCCGGCGCGGCAGCCAGAGCCCCAGCAGCAGCAGGATCGGCATCGCGGCGACCAGGATCCCGCTCAGCACGGCCAGCCGCTCGACCGAGTCCTGGTAGGCCTGCGCACTCTCGGCCAGCTGGCGGCTGGTGGCCGCCAGCGCCTGGAACGGCTTGGCCACCGCGTCGCCGACCAGCGGGGTCCCGTCCACGTTGCCGGCGGCGTCGCGCATCGAGCCCGCGGTGGACCGGGCCGCGTCCTCGGCGTCCCGCCCCGGCGCCGCCAGCGCCGCGACCTTCTCGTGGGTCCCCCGGCCGAGCCGCACGGCGAGGAAGACGAGAATCACCACGACGAGGTCGCCGGCGAGCTGTCCGAGCACCCGGGTGGGCCGGTCCGCGTAGAGCTTCATGGCCGCCCCCCTACCCAGCGCGGTCCCCGGCACCCGACGTGGGTGGCGACCCACCCGGCTTCACTAGACTCCGAGGGCGCCGACAACGCCGTCGTGCGCCACTCCCTGACGAAGGGCCTGATAGCCGTGAAGGTCGGCATCCCTCGCGAGGTCAAGAACCACGAGTACCGCGTCGCCATCACGCCCTCGGGCGTGCACGAGCTGGTCAGCCACGGGCACGACGTCTACGTCGAGAAGGACGCCGGCGTCGGCTCGTCCATCCCGGACGAGGACTACATCGCCGCCGGTGCGAAGGTCCTGGGCACCGCCGACGAGGTGTGGGAGACCGGCGACCTGGTCCTCAAGGTCAAGGAGCCCGTGGCGCAGGAGTACCACCGGATGCGCGAGGGCCAGACCCTCTTCACCTACCTGCACCTGGCGGCCGACAGGCCCCTCACCGAGGAGCTGGCGAAGCGCAAGGTCACCGGGATCGCGTACGAGACCGTCGAGCTGCCCGACCGGTCGCTGCCGCTGCTCGCGCCGATGTCCGAGGTGGCCGGCCGGCTGGCGCCGCAGGTCGGGGCGCACACGCTGCTGCGCGCCGAGGGCGGCCGCGGCATCCTGATGGGCGGCGTGTCCGGCGTGTACGCCGCGAAGGTCGTCGTCATCGGCGCCGGCGTCTCGGGCATGAACGCCGCAGCGATCGCCCTCGGCATGCAGGCCGAGGTGCTGCTGCTGGACCGCAACATCCAGCGCCTCCGCGACGTGGACCGGATCTACCAGGGCCACATGCAGACGGTCGCGTCCAACACCTACGAGATCGAGCGCGCCTGCCTCGACGCCGACCTCGTCATCGGCGCCGTCCTGGTGCCGGGGGCCAAGGCGCCGAAGCTGGTCACCAACGAGCTGGTCTCGCGGATGCGGCCCGGCTCGGTGCTCGTCGACATCTCGATCGACCAGGGCGGCTGCTTCGAGGACTCGAAGCCGACCACCCACGCCGACCCGACGTACAAGGTGCACGACTCGGTCTTCTACTGCGTGGCGAACATGCCGGGCGCGGTGCCGCACACCTCGACGTACGCGCTGACCAACGTCACGCTGCCGTACGCCCTGGAGCTGGCCAACCGCGGCTGGCGGGACGCCCTCAGGGCCGACAAGGCGCTGGCCCTGGGTCTCAACACGTACGACGGCCAGGTCACGTACGGCCCGGTCGCCGAGGCGCACGGCATGGCGTCGGTCACCCTCGACGAGGTGCTGGGCTGAACTTCCCCACGACATCGCTCGGTTCGCGTCGCGATGACGCGGGGGCCCCGAGATGAAGGCGCTGCAGCAGGAGCTGCAGACCTACCTCGACCACCTGTCCGTCGAGCGCGGGCTCGCGGCCAACACGCTCGCGTCGTACCGCCGTGACCTGCGGCGGTACCTCGTGCACCTCGCAGCCCGCGACATCGCTGCGCCGGACGAGGTGACCGAGCCGGACGTCAGCGCCTTCCTCGTCGCGCTCCGCGAGGGCGACGAGGAGCATCCGGCGCTGGCGGCCAACTCCGCCGCCCGGGCGGTCGTCGCCGTGCGCGGCTTCCACCGGTTCCTGCTGCGCGAGGGGCTGACGACGGCCGACCCGGCACGCGGGGTGCGGCCGCCGTCACCGCCGAAGCGGCTGCCCAAGGCGATCTCGGTGGAAGAGGTCGAGGCCCTGCTGGTCGCCGCCGGGGCGGACGACACCCCGCGGGCCCTCCGGGACCGTGCGCTGCTCGAGCTGCTGTACGGCTGCGGGGCGCGCATATCCGAGGCGGTCGGCCTCGACGTCGACGAGCTCGACATGGAGGCCGGCACCGTCAAGCTCCTCGGCAAGGGCAGCAAGGAGCGGGTGGTGCCGGTCGGCTCCTACGCCCGCGAGGCCGTCTCGGCGTACCTCGTCCGCGGCCGGCCGGTGCTCGCGGCCGGCAAGGGGGTGTCGCACGGCTCACCGGCGCTCTTCCTCAACGCCCGCGGCGGCCGTCTCTCGCGGCAGAGCGCGTGGACGGTGCTCCGGGCGGCCGCCCAGCGGGCCGGCATCCGCAAGGAGATCTCACCGCACACGCTGCGGCACTCGTTCGCGACCCACCTCCTCGACGGCGGCGCCGACGTCCGGGTGGTGCAGGAGCTGCTCGGGCACGCCAGCGTCACGACCACCCAGGTCTACACACTGGTCACCGTCGACCGGCTGCGCGAGGTCTACGCGACGTCCCACCCGCGCGCGACCTGAATCGGGCCCTCGCTCCTCGGCGTGGCGCCGTGATCGGGCCGCCGTCGCTGCCTACTGTCGCCCTCGAGGTCGGTACGCCGACAGGCCGACGAGTCGACAAAACGAGGACGGCGACGTGAGCACCCAACCGTTGATGCCCCCCGAGGAGCCGGATCGCGAGGCGCCGCACGTGCCGGCGGTCGAGATCGACGCCGCCGCCTTCGCCGAGGCCCTGCCCGTGAAGGAACCGGTGGCGGCCAACCGGCCGATGGGGCCGACCGGCCGTCCGATGCCGGTGATCCCGGAGCCCGCCGCGCGCGAGTCGCACGGGAACGCCCGGATCATCGCGATGTGCAACCAGAAGGGCGGCGTGGGCAAGACCACGACCACCATCAACCTGGGCGCCTCGCTCGCCGAGCTCGGCCGCAAGGTCCTGCTGGTCGACTTCGACCCGCAGGGCTCCCTCACGGTCGGCCTCGGGGTCAACCCCTACGACATCACGACGAGCGTCTACAACCTGGTGATGGACCGAGGAGTCACCCTCGACGACGTGGTCGTCAAGACCGGCGTGCCCGGCCTCGACCTGGTCCCGAGCAACATCGACCTGTCGGCCGCCGAGGTGCAGCTGGTGTCGGAGGTGGCCCGCGAGCAGGTCCTCGCCCGGGCCCTGGCGCCCGCGGTCGAGGACTACGACTTCGTCATCATCGACTGCCAGCCCTCGCTGGGGCTGCTCACCGTCAACGCGCTGACGGCGGCGCACGGCGTCATCGTGCCGATGGAGGCCGAGTTCTTCGCGCTGCGCGGAGTGGCCATGCTGGTCGAGACCATCCAGAAGGTGCAGGACCGGCTCAACCCCGAGCTCGAGATCGACGGCCTGGTGGCCACGATGTTCGACGCGCGCACGGTGCACAGCCGCGAGGTCGTGGCCCGGCTGGTCGAGGCGTTCGAGGACAAGGTGTTCCACACCGCGATCCACCGCACGGTTCGCTTCCCCGAGACGACTGTCGCCGGCGAGCCGATCACGACCTTCGCGTCCTCCTCCGGCGGTGCGTACTCCTACCGCCAGCTGGCCAAGGAGGTGCTGTGGCGGTGCCCGGGCACGTGACGGGAGCGGCCGGCTCGGCCGCCGGCGATCCGGAGGAGCAGGAGCCGACCGCGTACGCCGGCACGGAGCCCGGGGGCGCCCGGGTCCGCCGGCTGCGGCCGCCGGCCGGCAAGACGTCCGGCCGCGAGCGGCACGACGAGAAGATCACCGTCTACGTCAGCGCCGACGAGCTGGTCGCCATCGAGCAGGCCCGGCTGGTGCTGCGCGCCGAGCACGGCGTGGCGGTCGACCGCGGCCGGCTCGTCCGGGAGGCGGTGGCCGAGATGCTGATCGACCTGGAGCAGCACGGCGAAGCGAGCGTCGTGGTCGCCCGACTGCGCGAGCAGCGCGAGCAGCGCGAGACGTCCTGACCGAGGTCGCCGCTGCGTCGCCCGAGGTGATCGAGTTGGGTGGCGCAGCGGGCACCGGTTACCGTGCCAGCGTGAGCGAGGAGACCGCTCCGCGGGCGGTGGCGGACGAGAGCGCGGCGGAGCCCGCTCCCGAGGTCGCCTCGGGGTCCGGCTTCCACGTCGACCTGGGCGAGCTCTTCGAGGGCCCGTTCGACCTGCTCCTCGGCCTGATCTCCAAGCACAAGCTGGACGTCACCGAGGTGGCGCTGTCCAAGGTCACCGACGAGTTCATCGCCCACATCAAGGCCAAGGGCCCGGAGTGGGACCTCGGCCAGGCGACCGAGTTCCTCGTCGTCGCCGCGACGCTGCTCGACCTCAAGGCGGCCCGGCTGCTGCCCAGCGGCGAGGTGGAGGACGAGGAGGACCTGGCGCTGCTCGAGGCGCGGGACCTGCTCTTCGCCCGGCTGCTGCAGTACCGCGCGTACAAGCAGGTGGCCGCGTTCTTCGCCGGGCGGATGGCCGACGAGGCGGGCCGGCACGCCCGGTCGGTGTCGTTGGAGCCGCACCTGGCCGGGCCTGCTGCCCGAGGTGCTGCTCGGCCTCGGCCCGCAGGAGTTCGCCCTGCTGGCCGCGAAGGCGTTCGCTGCCGAGGCCGGTCCCGATGGTCTCCGTCGACCACCTGCACGCCCCGACCGTCAGCGTGCGCGAGCAGGCCGCCATCCTCGTCACCGCCCTGCGCCGGTCGCGCCGGTCGACCTTCCGGGCGCTCATCGCCGACTGCGAGGGCACCCTGCTCGTGGTGGCACGCTTCCTCGCCCTGCTCGAGCTGTACCGCGAGGGAGCGGTGACCTTCGAGCAGGTCGACCCGCTCGGCGAGCTGCACATCCGCTGGACCGGCACCGACGAGGGCGAGATCGAGGTCCCGGACGAGTTCGAGGACGGCGCCGAGGGTCCGGCCGACGGCGACGGCAGCACCGAGGACCAGACCGACGGGCCCGACGAGGCGGCGGTTCGGACGAGACCGACGAGCACCACGATCGACCTGAGAGAGACGCGCAGCGATGACTGACGAGCAGCACCAGCCCGCCGCGCCGGCGGCCGAGGTCGACGGCACTGACGAGGTGGCGGAGGTGGTCGTCGACACCGGCGGCCCGTCGCTGCGCACCGCGCTGGAGGCGATCCTCATGGTCGTCGACGAGCCGGTCGGCGAGGTGCTGCTGGCGCAGGTCACCGAGAAGCCGACCGAGACCGTCCTCGCGACGCTGCGCGAGCTCGCCACCGAGTACGACGAGCAGGAGCGCGGCTTCCAGCTGCGCGAGGTCGCCGGCGGCTGGCGGTTCTACACCCGCGCCAGCGCGGCGGCGTACGTGGAACGGTTCGTCCTCGACGGCCAGCAGGCACGGCTCACCCAGGCCGCGCTCGAGACGCTGGCCGTGGTGGCCTACCGGCAGCCCGTGTCGCGGGCGCGGGTGTCCGCGGTCCGCGGCGTGAACGTCGACGGCGTGATGCGGACCCTCATGACGCGCGGCCTGGTCGAGGAGGCCGGCCACGACGGCGAGGGCGGGTCGACGCTGTACCGCACCACGACGTACTTCCTCGAGCGGCTCGGCCTGCGGGACATCTCCGAGCTGCCCGACCTCGCGCCGTTCCTGCCCGAGCTCGACTCGGTCGACGACTACACGAGCACCGGCACCGGCGGCGCATGAGCTACGACGAGAAGGAGCCGGACGGCGTCCGGCTCCAACGCGTGCTGGCCTCGGCGGGGCTCGGCAGCCGACGGGCCTGCGAGGAGCTCATCGAGGAGGGCCGGGTCGAGGTCGACGGCAAGGTCGTCACGGTCCAGGGGATGCGGGTCGACCCCGCTCGCGCCGTCATCAAGGTCGACGGGCTGCGCATCGCATCCGCTGCGGACCACGTCTACATCGTGCTCAACAAGCCCAAGGGCGTCGTGAGCACGATGAGCGACCCGGAGGGCCGGCCGTCGCTGCAGGACTACGTCGGTGACCGCAACGCCCGGCTCTTCCACGTCGGACGGCTGGACACCGACACGGAGGGTCTGATCCTGCTGACCAACGACGGTGACCTCGCGCACCGCCTCGCGCACCCGTCGTACGGCGTGGAGAAGACCTACCTCGCCGAGGTCACCGGCCCGGTCGCGCGTGACGTCGGCAAGCGGCTCAAGCAGGGCGTCGAGCTCGAGGACGGGCTGGTGCAGGTCGACTCGTTCCGGCTGGTCAGCCAGTCCGGCAACCGGGTGATGGTCGAGGTCGCGCTGCACGAGGGTCGTAAGCACGTCGTCCGCCGGATGCTCGCCGAGGTGGGGCACCCGGTCCTGCGGCTGGTGCGCACCGACGTCGGGCCGATCTCGCTCGGCCACCTCAAGCCCGGCAAGCAGCGCAAGCTGAGCCAGCAGGAGATCGGGGCGCTGTACAAGGCCGTCGGGCTGTGACACCGCTCGCCGCCCCGATCGCCTGACTCCGTGATCATGAAAGTTCCTCAGGCTTAGAACCACGAAGAAGCTTCATGATCACGGGATGGGGGCGGGCATGAGCCGGCCGCAGGACGTCGTGCGCGCGGGCTACGACGCCATCGGCGAGCGCTACCACCAGTGGTCGCACGCCGGCGCGACCCGGCTGCGGATGCTCGAGGTCGTCCTCGGCGCGCTGCAGCCGGCCGGCGTCGTGGTGGACCTCGGCTGCGGACCGGGTGACCCGGCGACCCGGCTGCTCAGCGAGGCCGGCCACCACGTCCTCGGCGTCGACCTGTCGCGCGGTCAGCTCGCCATCGCGCGCCGGCTGGCACCGCGAGCCACCTTGGTGCAGGCGGACCTCACGGCGTTCGACCTGGCGCCGGGGACGGTCGACGCCGTGGTCTCGTTCTACGCGACCGGCCACCTGCCGGCGAGCGCGCACGCCCCGCTCTACGCCGCGATCGGCCGGTGGCTGCGGCCGGGCGGGCTGCTGCTCACCAGCGCGCCGCTGGGCGCGGGCGACGGTGGAGACGCCGACTGGCTCGGCGTGCCGATGTTCTTCGGCGGGATCGGCGTGGAGGCGACGCTGGGTGCGGTCGAGGACGGCGGGCTGGTCGTCGACTCGGCCGAGGTGGTCGTCGAGGACGGGGCCGGCACCGAGCGGTTCCTCTGGGTCGTGGCGCGCCGTCGGAGATGACGAGCCTGCTCGGACCTCGTCACCGCCGCATCACCGGGCGGCCGGCGCGCCAGGTGAGGTCCAGCAGGTAGACGCCGCGGTAGACGACCGCGGGGTCCCAGCCGTGCACCACGAGGTGCTCCGTACCGTCCGGACCGGTGACCACGTCCTGCCCGCCGGGACCGGTGATCCCGGTGGCGGCGGACGTGAGCAACGGCCCGTCGGCCTTGCGGTAGGGACCCGTGAGCCGGTCCGCGACGGCGTACCCGGTGGCGTAGGCGTCGCCGCCGTAGTCGTTGGCGGAGTAGAGCAGGACGTACGAGCCGTCGTGTCGCACCAGCGTCGGCGCCTCGACGAGGTCGCCTTCCCAGGGCTGGTCCTGCTTCACGAGCCGGCGGCCCGGCCCGGCGGTGCGCAGCCCGTCAGCAGTCAGGCGCTGCAGGTGCAGCCAGGTGTCCCGCCCGCAGCAGTTGCCGTCGTTCTTCCACAGCAGCCACCGGGAGCCGTCCGGCTCGACGTGGCTGGCCGGGTCGATCGCGCCACCGGCGGCGACGGGGCACACCAGAGGGTCGCGGCCGACCGGACGGAACGGGCCCTCCGGAGAGGTGGCCGTGGCAACGCCGATGCACTGGACGTCCGGATCCACGCCGTGCGCGGTGACGTACATGACGAAGCCGTCGCCGACCGCGGACACGTCCGGTGCCCAGGTGCGCCCGTTGGTGGCCCAGGACGGCAGCTCCGGGAGCGGGTCGGTGCGGCTGACCGTCCAGGTGCGCAGGTCCGTCGAGGTCGCCAGCTGGACGTTCCGGCTGCCGCTGCCGTTCTGCGTGGCGTAGGCGTAGTAGGTGTCACCCACGCGCAGGACGTCCGGGTCCGGGAAGTCCTGGTCGATGACGGGGGTCGGTGCGGTGTCCGACGTCGGAGAGGTCGGTGATGTCGTGCCGGACGGCGCGGCCGGCTGGTCCGCGTCGGAGCACGCACCGATGCTCCCGACCACCGCGACGGCGAGCACGGCGGCGGTCATCGTCCGGAGAGCGAGTCGTCGTCGGGGTGCGGGGCGCATGCCAGGCCGCTTCCCCCGGCAGGGCTGCGCACGCACGAACGTTCGCCTGGGTCCCTGAGCTCGCCCTTCGCGTGTCTCGCGCCGTCGTCAGTGGAGGTCAGAGCGGCCTGGGAGGAGAGCGGCGGCCGCCCGCCGTCCGGTGGTCTCGCTCTGTGGACGGTTCCCGATCGATCTCGGGTGGCTTCACGTGATGAACTGGTGCTTGGCGCGGCGTGCAAGCCACGTGAAGCACCTGTTGGCCGCGCCAAGCAGCGCCCCGTCCCTGATCGATCTCACGATGCAGTCAGGGACCGGACGGCGAGAAGCCGAACGGCGCAGCGTCCGCGTCTTTGCCCCCGTCCACCACGACGGCGGGTCCGGGCCGCGTATCGGGGCGGGCACGCACCCATGTTCTGGCGCGTTTCCTGCACTGCTCCTCCCCAGTCCGTGGCAGTAGGTTTCGCAGATGGCCTTCGACGTCACCGCGGACGCCTACGGCCGGTTCATGGGGCGCTGGTCGGAGCAGCTGTCCGGCCCGCTCGCGGACCTGGCCGGCGTGGCGCCGGGCCAGCGGGTGCTGGACGTCGGGTGCGGGCCGGGAGTGCTGACCACCGTGCTGGTGGACCGTGTCGGCGCCGACCACGTGCACGCCGTGGACCCGTCCGAGCCGTTCGTCGCCGCCGCGAGAAGCCGGTTCCCGTCCGTCGACGTCCGCCGGGCCGCCGCCGAGGACCTGCCCTTCGCCGACGGTACGTTCGACGCGGCGCTGGCCCAGCTGGTCGTGCACTTCATGGCCGACCCGGTAGCCGGTCTCCGCGAGACGGCCCGGGTCACCCGTCCCGGCGGCGCGGTGGTCGCCTGCGTCTGGGACCACACCGGCGAGCGGTCACCGCTGTCCACCTTCTGGCAGGCCGCCCTCGAGCTCGACCCGACCACTCCCGGCGAGGCGGACCTCCCCGGTGTCCGGGAGGGGCACCTGGTCGAGCTGGCCCGGTCGGCCGGCCTCGCGGACGTCACCGGGTCGGTGCTGACCTCCACGCGGCAGTTCGCGACGCTGGACGAGTGGTGGGAGCCGTACACCCTGGGCGTGGGCCCGGCCGGCGACCACGTCGCCCGCCTCAACGACGCAGGTCGGGCGGCGTTGCGCGCCCGCTGCGCCGACCTGCTGCCGCCACCACCGTTCGAGCTCACCGCTGCCGCGTGGGCGGTCCGTGCCACGGTGGCCTAGGACGGGTCAGGAACCGGAGCGGGTGAACAGCAGGTGCGTCACCCCGCTGGGTGAGGACGTGGCCTCGACCTCGTAGTCCTTCTCGATGCCCTCCAGGCCGTCCCAGAGGCGGACCCCCCGGCCGAGCAGGATCGGGACCACCACCACGTGCATGTGGTCGACGAGCCCGGCAGCGAGGAAGTCGCGGATCGTGGTGGCACCCCCGCCGATCCGGACGTCCAGGCCACCGGTCGCCTCGCGGGCCGTCTCGAGCGCCTCGGCGGGAGAGGCGTCGAGGAAGTGGAACGTCGTACCGCCCTCCATCTCGATCGACGGCCGGGTGTGATGGGTCAGGACGTAGACCGGTGTGTGGAACGGCGGGTTGGGACCCCACCACCCCTTCCACTCGGCGTCCTCGTGCCATCCCGGCCAGCCGAACTTCCCGGCGCCCATGATCTCGGCGCCGACCCCTGGGTCGTGCAGCCGCAGGAAGGCGTCGTCCAGGCCGCGGCGGCCGCCGGGCTCCCCGACCATCTCGTGCCACCAGCGGGTGCCGAACATCCACTCGTGCAGCCGCTCGCCGGCGTGGCCGAACGGCGCCTCGTGGCTCTGGACGTCGCCGGTGCCGAAGCCGTCGAGCGAGATGGAGAAGAACTGGACGCGGGCGAGTGACATGACAGGTGCTCCTCCGTCGACCTTGAGTCAGGCTCTTCCCCAGCCTCTCCGACGGCGGCCGGACCTAGTCCACCGGGTTCGGTGGCTGGCCCTCGCGGCGGCCGAGCGTGACGCCGACGCTGGCGCAGCTCACCAGCAGCAGCGCGACCAGCTCCCGGTGGCCGAGCCGCTGGTCGAGCACGATCAGGCCGGCGATCGCCGCGGCGCCGGGCTCGAGGCTCATGAGGACGCCGAACACCCGGGTCGGCAGCCGGCGCAGCGCGGTCAGCTCCAGGCCGTACGGCACCGCCGAGGACAGCACCGCGACCACGGCACCGACGAGGAGCGCCCAGCCGTCCGCCACCGCGTCCGCTGCCCCGGCGGCCCCGAACGGGAGGGCGAGCAGCGTCGAGACGCCGAGCGCCATCGCGAGCCCCTGGACGCCGGGCAGCACCCGCCCCACCCGGGCGCTGGCGAGGATGTAGCCGCCCCAGAACAGCCCGGCGAGCAGCGCGAGGGCCAGCCCGCCCAGCGGTGTCGCACCGGTGTCCCGCAGACCGAGCAGCACCACGCCCGACCCGGCGAGCACGACCCACAGCAGGTCCACCACCCGCCGGGTCTGGGCCAGCGCCACCAGCAACGGCCCGAGGAACTCCACGGTGACCGCGACCCCCAGCGGCACCTCGCGGATCGCCGCGTAGAAGACCAGGTTCATCGCGCCCATCGAGAGCCCCAGCGCGATCACCGCGGTCCACTGGGCCCGGTCCCACCGGCGCACGTCGGGCCTCGTCACCGCGAGCAGCAGCACGGCCGCGACGAGCAGCCGGAGCAGCGTGATCCCGGCGGGGCCGGTGACGTCGAAGACGGTGCGAGCCACGGCGCTGCCGGTCTGCACCGAGGCGACCGAGACGAGCACCAGCAGGGGAGCCGGCACGCGGTCGGCGACGGACGCCCCGGTGCTGGACACCAGGCGACCCTAGAGCGTGGCCCGGGTAGGTTGCGGCGGTCGGGACCTGTCGCAGCCGGGAGGAGGCAGCGTGGCCGTACGAGCCATCCGTGGCGCCACCCAGCTCGACGCCGACGACCGCGACCACCTGCTGGCCTCGGTCGACGAGCTGATCCGGGCACTGCTGCAGGAGAACGACCTCGACCACGACGACCTGGTGTCGATGTTCTTCACCGCCACCCCCGACCTGCACAGCGAGTTCCCCGCGCTGGCGGCCCGTCAGCTCGGGATCGGCGACGTCCCGCTGCTGTGCGCCCAGGAGATCGACGTCTCCGGCGCGATGCCGCGGGTCATCCGCGTGATGGTCCACGCCGAGACCGCGCGCACCAAGGCCCAGGTGCGGCACGTCTACCTCCGCGGCGCCGTGGCCCTGCGGCGCGACCTCGCCCAGTGACGCCGTCACCGACGAGGCCCGCTGCCGGCCCCGAGCTGCGCAGCTGCCTGGTCGTCGGGTCGGGGCTCATCGGCACGTCGGTCGCGCTGGCGCTGCGCCGGCACGGGGTCCAGGTGCACCTCACCGACCGCGACCCGCGGGCCGCCCGGCAGGCGGCCGACCTCGGCGCCGGCACGGTCGACCCGCCCACGGCCCAGGTCGACCTGGCCGTGGTCGCCGTGAGCCCCTCGGCGACCGCCGAGGTGGTGAGCGGCCTGCTGGCCGGCAACGTCGCCGCCACCGTGGTCGACACCTGCGGCGTCAAGGCCCGGGTGCTCCGCGAGGTCGCGGCGACCGTCGGCCCGGCGCCGCACTTCGTGGGCACCCACCCGATGGCCGGCCGGGAGCGGTCCGGTCCGCTGGCGGCGCGCGCCGACCTCTTCGAGGGCCGGCCATGGGCCGTGTCGCCCGCAGGGGCGGACGAGCGCTCGCTGGCCCGGGTCGGCCTGCTGCTCGAGCTCTGCGGTGCGGTACGCGTCGACATGGCGCCGGCCGACCACGACGCGGCGGTCGCCCTGGTCTCCCACGTGCCGCAGGTCGCTGCCTCCCTGGTGGCCGCCCGGCTGGCGGAGGGGGACGACGCCGCGCTGGCGCTCACCGGTCAGGGCCTGCGCGACGTGACCCGGGTCGCGGCGAGCGACCCGGACCTCTGGGTCGACGTGCTGGTGGCCAACGCCGAGCCGGTGGCGCGGGTGCTGACCGAGCTCCGGCAGGACGTCGACGCCGTGGTGCACGCGCTGCACGAGGTCGGGGAAGACGTCGAGTGGGCCAGGACGTCGCTGCGGGAGGTGCTCCTGCGCGGCAACGCCGGCCGGGCGCGGCTTCCCGGCAAGCACGGCGGCCGGCCCACGCCGTACGCCGTGGTGCCGGTCGTCCTCCCGGACCGGCCGGGCCAGCTGGGCCGGCTGTTCGCCGACGTCGGGGGTGCCGGGGTCAACATCGAGGACATCCGGATCGAGCACTCGCCCGGCCAGCCGGTCGGCCTCGTCGAGCTCGCTGTCACCCCGGGCGCCGAGGCCGGGCTGGTCGAGGCGCTGCAGGCGCTCGGCTGGGTCGTGCACGCCGAGGGCACGTAGACTCCCTGCTTCGGAAACGTTTCCCCGCCTTCCGCTTCCCCCACCGGTCTTCGAGGTCGTCGCATGCCTGCCCCCAGTCACCTGGTCGTCGCCGTCGACGGGCCCTCCGGATCGGGGAAGTCCAGCGTCTGCCGCGAGGTGGCCCGCCTCCTGGGCTTGCGCTACCTGGACACCGGGGCGATGTACCGCGCCCTCACCTGGTGGGTCCTCGACAAGGACGCCGACCTCGACGACACCGAGACGGTCGCCCGGATGGCGCGCGAGCTGCCGCTGGAGATCGGCACCTCGCCCGACGCCACGTTGGTCACCGTCGGCGGCGTCGACGTGTCCTCCGAGATCCGTGAGCCGCGCATCTCCGGAGCAGTGAGCGCGGTGGCCACCAACCTGGGCGTCCGCGAGGAGCTGGTCCGGCGCCAGCGCGAGATCGCCGCGGCACCGGATGGCGCGGGCATCGTCGTCGAGGGTCGCGACATCACCACCGTCGTCGCGCCGGACGCCGCCGTCCGGGTGCTCCTCACCGCGTCCGAGCAGGCCCGGCTGGCCCGCCGCGCGCTGGAGGTGCACGGCAGCGACGACGACGACGCGATCGCCGCGACCCGCGACCACGTCGTCCGGCGCGACGCGCAGGACTCGACGGTCGCCGA
Organism: uncultured Actinomycetota bacterium; assembly: GCA_963746175.1. Classification (GTDB taxonomy): domain Bacteria; phylum Actinomycetota; class Actinomycetes; order JACCUZ01; family JACCUZ01; genus CAVVAH01. The sequence continues at coordinate 298,663 of CAVVAH010000001.1, forward strand.
CTTCCTGGCAGCCGGCGAAGGCGTCACCGTCGTCGACTCGTCGGAGCTGTCGTTCGAGGAGACCGTGCAGGCTCTCCTCGACCTGGTGGCGGCGGTGTCCCGTGGCTGAGGACGTCGACGGCACGTACGTCGAGGACGTCGGCGACGAGGTCGCCGGACCGGTGCCGGTGCTGGCCGTGGTCGGCCGGCCCAACGTCGGGAAGTCGACGCTCGTCAACCGGATCATCGGACGCCGTGAGGCCGTCGTCGAGGACGTGCCCGGCGTGACGCGGGACCGGGTCCCGTACGACGCGACCTGGAACGGCCGTCGCTTCACCGTCGTCGACACCGGTGGCTGGGAGCACGACGCGAAGGGCCTGGCCGCGCAGGTGGCCGCCCAGGCGGAGATCGCCATCTCGCTCGCCGACGCCGTGCTCTTCGTCGTCGACGCCACCGTCGGGCCGACCGACACCGACGAGGCCGTCGTCCGCGTTCTCCGCCGGGCCGGCAAGCCGGTCGTCCTGGTCGCCAACAAGGTGGACAACACGAAGACCGAGGCCGACGCCGCCGAGCTCTGGTCGCTCGGCCTCGGCGAGCCCTACGCCGTGTCCGCCCTGCACGGCCGGGGCAGCGGCGACATGCTGGACGCCGTCCTCGCCGCGCTGCCGGAGACACCGGCGGAGACCGATGACCTCGAGGGCGGCCCCCGCCGGGTAGCCCTGCTGGGCAAGCCCAACGTCGGCAAGTCCTCGCTGCTCAACAAGCTGGCCGGCGCTGACCGTGTCGTCGTCGACTCCGTCGCGGGAACCACCCGCGACCCGGTCGACGAGATGGTCGAGCTCGGTGGCCGGGAGTGGCGGTTCGTCGACACGGCCGGCATCAGGCGTCGCGCGCACCAGGCCAGCGGCACGGACTACTACGCGACCCTGCGGACCCAGTCCGCGCTGGACCGTGCCGAGGTGGCCGTCGTCCTGGTGGACTCGAGCGAGACGCTCTCGGAGCAGGACACCCGGATCATCTCGATGGTCGTCGAGTCCGGCCGCGCACTGGTCATCGCCTACAACAAGTGGGACCTGCTGGACGAGGAGCGGCGCTTCTACCTCGAACGGGAGATCGAGCGCGACCTCGTGCAGGTGCCGTGGGCGCCGCGGGTCAACATCTCGGCCCGGACCGGGCGGCACATGGAGAAGCTGGTGCCGGCGCTCGACGTGGCGCTGGCGTCCTGGGACTACCGCGTCCCGACCGGGCGGCTCAACGCCTTCCTCGGCGAGCTGGTCGCCGCCCACCCGCACCCCATCCGCGGCGGCAAGCAGCCGCGGATCCTGTTCGCGACCCAGGCCGACGTGCGGCCACCGCGGTTCGTGCTCTTCACGTCCGGCTTCCTGGAGGCCGGCTACCGGCGGTTCGTCGAGCGGCGGCTGCGCGAGGAGTTCGGCTTCGAGGGCACGCCGATCGAGGTCAGCGTCAAGATGCGGGAGAAGCGCGGGAAGGGCTGACCGAGGTCGGTCGTCCTAGTCGACGAGGATGACCGACACCCGGCCGTCGACGAGGGTGTCGAACCCCTCGAGCACCCGCGCGCCGCCGAGGAACCGCGAGACCTGCCGGGCCTGCCGCTTCTGCTCGGGGTCGAGCCAGTAGACCGTCGTGGTGCTCACGTTGCCGCGGAAGTCGTCGACCCTGCCGATCTGCCAGCCGGCACCCTCCAGCCGGGCGGCCACCTGCTCCGCCGTCCCGTTCGGCGCGGACTGGTTGAGCACGTCGACCGGCACCGGCGCCGGGGCGCCGACCGTGGGACTGGCAGGCGAGGTCGTCCCGGCGTCCGAGGACGTCGACGGCGCCTTGGTCGAGGACGACGGCGTCGCCGCCTTCTTCGTCGTCGTCGGGGCGGGCGTCTGCGGGGTCTCACTGGCCGTGGGGGAGCCGCCCGACGATGCCGTGGTGACGTCGTCGTCGCTGTCCGGGCCGACGAAGGCCACGACGACGACGATCACCGTCGCGATGCCGATGACGGCCGCCAGCTGGACCAGGAAGAGCCGGGCGAGCTCGGCCACCGGACCGCGCTCCGGCCGCCGGTCGCCCTGCTGGTCCTGGTCGCTCACGTGGTCCATCCCATCACGGCCGGTGTCGGCATCGAACCGACCCGGGGGGTCAGACGAGGCCGGGCACCGTCGCCAGCTGGCTCTCGATCAGCTCGCGGTCCTCGGTGTCGTCCACGTCCTCCAGGGTGCTCCGGGCGTCGGCCGCCCAGCGGTCCCGCTCCTCCTCGTGACCGGCCACCGCGTGCGCGCGAGCCATGCCTTCCTGTGTCGAGGCGACCAGCCACTGCGGCACCGGCGGGTCTGCCTCGACGGCGCGCTGGTGGGCTGCCGCGGCGAAGTCCAGCGCGAGGTCGGGGTGGCCGAGACGGCTGGCGACGTGCGCGACCAGCCAGTCGCCGGCAGCGTAGTTCTCGTCGGTGCCGATGCCCTCCCAGTGCAGCCGCGAGGCCAGCGCGGTCGCGAGCAGCAGCCGGTCGCCCGCGTCGTCGCGGTCCGTCTCGAGCAGGTCCCAGGTGCGGTTGAACAGGCTGACCGCCAGCGCGCGCTGGTCGGCCGGGTCGAGCGCCGATGAGGTGGTCATGACGGCATGCTGCCACGGTCGGCCGTCGCGAGCCGTCGTCCGTCGGCACGGCGCCGTAGGGTGCCGGGTGTGACCAGCGGACCTGTCCAGGGGCCGGCGGGGCCGGAGTCGCCGGCGGACCCGGCCGACCTCGCCGGCCGCCTCGACGCGGTCGGCTACCTGGCCGACGAGGGGCTTGCCACGGCGGCGTACCTCGCGCTGCGGATGCACCGGCCGCTGTTCTGCGAGGGCGACGCAGGCGTCGGCAAGACTGCTCTCGCCGGTGCCCTCGCCGAGGTCCTCGGGGCCGACCTGATCCGGCTGCAGTGCTACGAGGGGCTGGACGCGGCGCAGGCGCTCTACGACTGGGACTTCCCGCGACAGCTGCTGCACCTGCGGGCCGCCGAGGCGGTGGGCGGGGGCGCCGACCCGAGTGACGCCGAGCGGCTCGAGCACGAGATCTACGACCGGCGTTTCCTCGTCGCCCGCCCGCTGCTGCAGGCGCTGGAGGCGGGCAGCCGTGCGGTCCTGCTCGTCGACGAGGTCGACCGCGCCGACGACGAGTTCGAGGCGTTCCTGCTGGAGGTCCTCAGCGAGTGGACCATCTCGGTGCCCGAGCTGGGCACGCTGCGCGCCGAGACGCCGCCGGTGGTCGTCGTGACGAGCAACCGCACCCGCGAGGTGCACGACGCGCTCAAGCGCCGTTGCCTCTACCACTGGCTGCCGCACCCCGATGTCGAGCGCGAGGTCGCGATCATCCGCCGTCGCCTGCCCGAGGCCAGCGAGGCGTTGGCCCGGTCGGTGGCCCGGGTCGCCGCGCACGCCCGCGACGAGGACCTGCTCAAGCCGCCGGGAGTCGCCGAGTCCCTGGACTGGGCCGAGGCACTGCTGGCGCTCGGCGCCCGGTCGCTCGCACCCGCCGACCTGGACAAGGCCGCCGCCAGCCTCGGGGCCTTCGTCAAGTACCGCGAGGACCAGGAACGGGTGGCGCAGCGGCTCGCGGAGTGGGCGGCGGCGGGATGACTCCGGGTGCCGCTGCGGCAGAGGAGCTGACCGGCACGCTGGTCGGCTTCGCCCGGGTGCTGCGCGCTGCCGGTGTCCCCGCGACCCCGGACCGGCTGCACACGACGGTGGCGGCCGTCAGCCACCTCGACGTCTGCCGCCGCGAGGACGTCTACTGGGCCGGCCGGCTGACCCTGTGCGCCGGCCCCGACGACCTCGACCGCTACGACCGCGCGTTCGCCGCGTGGTTCGGGGGCCTCACCGCGCCCACCCTGCGCAGCGTCCCGCCGGTGCAGGTCCTGCGGCCGGTCGCGGTGCCGGGTACCGAGCGGGAGGCGGGCCGGTCCGACGTGCCCGAGGAGCTTCCGGCGGCCACCGCCAGCGAGCTGGAGGTGCTGCGGCACCGGGACCTGGCCGATCTCACGGCTTCCGAGCGCGAGGTCGTGCGCCGGCTGATCGCACTGCTGGACCCCGTCGGGGAGACCCGGGTGTCCCGCCGTCAGCAGCCGGCGTACCGCGGCCGCGTGGACCCGGGGCGCACCGTTCGCGCGATGCTGCGCGGCGGCGGCGAGCCGGCCCGGTTGGCGCGCCGGACGCCGCGTGTCCGGCCACGCCGGCTGGTGCTCGTCGTCGACGTCAGCGGCTCGATGCAGCCGTACGCCGACCCGTACCTCCGCTTCGCCCATGCCGCCGCCCGGCGGCGGCCCGGCACCGAGGTCTTCACGGTCGGGACCCGGCTGACCCGGGTGACGCGCGAGATGCGCGGCCGCGACGCGTCGGCCGCGCTGACGGCGGTGTCCGGCAGCGTGCCGGACTGGAGCGGTGGCACCCGGCTCGGCGAGCTGGTCAAGGCGTTCCTCGACCGGTGGGGCCAGCGAGGCACCGCCCGCGGTGCCGTCGTCGTCGTGGCGAGCGACGGGTGGGAGCGCGGTGACGCTGCCCTGCTCGGCGCGCAGATGCTGCGGCTGTCGCGGCTGGCGCACCGGGTGGTCTGGGTGAACCCGCACCACGGGCTGCCCGGCTTCGCCCCGACGACGGCCGGCATGCGCGCCGCTCTGCCGCACGTCGACGACTTCGTCGACGGCCACAGCCTCGACGCCCTGGAACGGCTGGCCGCCCTGTTGGGGTCCGACCGGAGGGGGTCCCGCCGTGCATGACGTCGTCGACGAGGTCGGCCGGCTGCACGGTGCGGGCGCGCGCTTCGCGCTGGCGACCGTCGTCGGGACCTGGCGCAGCGCGCCGCGGCAGCCGGGCGCGGCCATGGTCGTCTCGCCCGAGGGCGAGCCGATCGGCAGCGTCAGCGGCGGCTGCGTCGAGGGCGCGGTGTACGAGCTCGCGCAGGAGGTGATGGCCTCCGGCGAGCCGGTGCTGCAGCGCTACGGCGTCAGCGACGACGACGCGTTCGCGGTCGGCCTCACCTGCGGCGGGATCATCGACGTCTTCGTCGAGCCCGTCGACGCGACGACGTTCCCCGAGCTGCCGGACGTGGTCGCGGCCATCCGGGCGCACCAGCCGGTCGCGGTCGCGACCGTGATCGGCGGACCGGGCGAGATCGGTGCCCACCTCGCGGTCTGGCCGGACCGGGTGGCCGGCGGGCTCGGCACCGCGCGGCTGGACGCGGCGGTTGCCGACGACGTCCGAGGCATGCTCGACCACGGCGCGACCGGTCTGCTGCACCTCGGCCCCGACGGCGAGCGACGGCAGGACGAGCTCAGCGTCTTCGTGCAGTCCTTCGCGCCGGCACCGCGGATGCTGGTGTTCGGCGCCATCGACTTCGCCGCCGCCGTGGCGCGGGTCGGGAAGTTCCTCGGCTACCGGGTGACCGTGTGCGACGCCCGCGGCACCTTCGCCACCCGCAAGCGATTCCCGGACGCCGACGAGGTCGTCGTCGAGTGGCCGCACCGCTACCTCGCCGCCCAGCCGGTCGACTCCCGCACGGTGATCTGCGTCCTGACCCACGACCCGAAGTTCGACGTCCCGCTGCTCGAGGTCGCGCTGCGCACCGACGCGGCGTACATCGGGGCGATGGGCAGCCGCCGGACGCACGACGACCGGCTGGCCCGGCTGCGCGACGAGGGTGTCCCGGAGGATGCGCTGGCCCGGCTGTCGTCGCCGATCGGGCTGGACATCGGGGCCCGCACGCCGGAGGAGACGGCGGTCTCGATCGCCGCCGAGATCGTGGCCCACCGCTGGGGTGGCACGGGCGCGCGGCTCGGCGTCACCGACGGCCCCATCCACCGGTGAGGGTCGCGGGCCTGGTCCTGGCCGCGGGGGAGGGCCGGCGGCTGGGGACGCCGAAGGCGCCGGTCGAGGTGGGCGGTCAGCGGCTGGTCGACCGGGCGGTGACAGCGCTGCGGGCCGGCGGCTGCGAGCCGGTCGTCGTGGTGCTGGGCGCGGCCCGCGTCCAGGTGCCGGGCACCCACGTCGTGACCAACGGCGACTGGGCGACCGGTATGGGTTCCTCCCTGCGTCTGGGACTGGCCACCCTCGGCGAGGTCGACGCGACCGCCGTCGTCGTGACGCTCGTCGACACGCCAGGGGTGACCGGGGCCGTCGTCGACCGGCTCGTCGCGGCGTGCGCGGCCGGCGCGGACGTGGCCGTGGCGACGTACGACGGGCAGCCACGCAACCCGGTGCTGCTGACCAGGGCCCACTGGCCCGAGGTGGCCGAGATGGCGGTCGGGGACGTCGGCGCGCGGGCCTTCCTCCAGGCACATCAGCACTTGGTACGACATGTCGAGTGCGGCGACGTCGGCACTCCCGACGACCTCGACACGCCGGAGGATCTGGGCCGCTTCTCGTCGTGACCTTGGTGCCATGCTGACCGCCGTGGCCGAACCGCTTCCGACCGACCCGTTTCCCACCGACCTCGAGATCGCCCGCCGCGCAGAGCTGCATCCGATCGAAGAGATCGCAGCGTCCGCAGGCATCGGCGCCGAGCACCTCGAGCCCTACGGGCGGTACGTCACGAAGGTCGCCGCCACCGCGCTCGGCGCGCTCGCCGACCGGCCCCCCGCGAAGTACGTCGTCATCACCGCCGTGACGCCGACGCCGCTCGGGGAGGGAAAGACCACCACCTCGATCGGGCTGGCCCAGGGGCTGGCGGCCCTCGGCCACCGGTCGATGCTCGCGCTGCGGCAGCCCTCGCTCGGGCCGACGTTCGGCATCAAGGGCGGCGCGGCCGGCGCCGGCTGGAGCCAGGTCGTCCCGATGGAGGCCGTCAACCTGCACCTCACCGGTGACTTCCACGCCGTCACGGCGGCGCACAACCTCCTGGCCGCGATGGTCGACAACCACCTGCACCACGGCAACGACCTCGACCTCGACTTCCACAGCATCGCGTGGCGCCGCGTCCTGGACGTCAACGACCGGGTGCTGCGGAATGTCGTGGTCGGGCTGGGCGCGCGCACCGACGGTGTCACCCGGGAGGGCGGGTTCGACATCACCGCCGCCAGCGAGGTGATGGTGATCCTGTCGCTGGCCTCGTCGTTGCGCGACCTGCGCGAGCGGCTGGGTCGCATCGTGGTCGGGTTCACCCGCTCCGGTGCGCCTGTCACCGCCGAGGACCTCAAGGCCGCCGGTGCGATGGCCGTCCTGCTGCGCGACGCGATCAAGCCGAACCTGCTCCAGACCCTGGAGCACACGCCTGTCCTGGTCCACGCCGGCCCGTTCGGCAACATCGCCACCGGCAACTCCTCGGTCGTGGCCGACCTGCTCGGCATCCACGCGGCGGACTACCTGCTCACCGAGGCCGGCTTCGGCGCCGACATGGGGGCCGAGCGGTTCTTCGACGTGAAGTGCCGGGTCTCCGGGCTGCGGCCGGACGCGGCCGTCGTCGTGGTCACCGTGCGCGCCCTCAAGACCCACTCGGGGCGCTTCCAGGTGGTGGCCGGCAAGCCGCTGCCTCCGGAGATGCTCGCGGAGAATCCGGACGACGTGCTGGCCGGCGCCGCCAACCTGCGCAGCCACATCGAGATCGTGCGCCGCTTCGGTGTCTCGCCGGTGGTGGCGATCAACGCGTTCCCCGGCGACCACGAGTCGGAGCACGACGCGATCCGCCAGGTGGCCGCCGAGGCAGGCGTGCGGGTGGCCGTCGCCCGGCACGTCGTCGAGGGCGGTCCGGGCGCCCGCGAGCTCGCCCAGCTGGTCGTCGAGGCGGCCCACGAGCCGACGGCGTTCCGGCACCTGTACGAGCTCGACCTGCCGCTCGTCGACAAGATCGACGTGATCGCGCGGGAGATCTACGGCGCCGACGGCATCGACATGCCGCCGGGCGTCGCGCGGCAGCTCGCCCGGTTCGAGGAGCTGGGCTACGGCCGGCTGCCCGTGGTCATCGCCAAGACGCACCTGTCCCTGTCGTCGGACCCGACCCTGCGGGGCGCGCCGAGGGGCTGGCGGCTGCCGGTGCGCGAGGTGCGCGCCGCGGTCGGCGCCGGCTACGTGTACGCGATCTGCGGTGAGATGCGGACCATGCCCGGCCTGCCGAAGCACCCGGGTGCCGAGCGGATCGACATCGACGACGACGGCAACGTCGTCGGCCTGGCCTAGTGCCACCAGACCGGGGACACTCGGCCCCCGAGCGCTACTGCACGCAGAACTCGTTGCCCTCGGGGTCGGCCATCGTGGTGTGGAACGCGCCGGGCTCGTCGACCTGGTAGAGCTCGGTCGCGCCGAGCGCCGTGAGCTCGGCAACCTTCGCGTCGATGTGCTCCTTGCCGACGTTGACGTCGAGGTGCATCCGGTTCTTCACCGTCTTGCCTTCGGGCACCTGCTGCAGCAGCAGTCGTGCGGCGCCGCCGAGCTCGCGGATCGCGTCGTGCTCCGGGTGCCGCACCGCCTCGACCGTGCTCCACGCGAGCTCGCCGTCGACCTCGACCACCTGGTCCGGCCTCGCGATGCCCTGGTCGAGCATGCTGCGGATGAAGGCCTCGTTGCGTTCCACCACCCAGCCCAGCGCAGCGGCCCAGAACTTCGCCTGGGCGTGCGGGTCGGCGCAGTCGATCACGAGCTGGACGTTCGTCACGTGAGTCATGGCACCGATCCTGCCTCGGCGGTCCGACGGACGGGCTCGGTCAGGCGGCCCGGCCGCAGCCGCGGGACCAGGGTCAGCTGCACTGCCGCCACCGCGAGCAGGCCGGCGAAGGCCGCGGTGAAGCCGCCGGTCGCGTCGTGCACCGCGCCGAACAGGACCGGTCCCAGCGAGGCCGTCGAGTACGACACCAGGAACACCAGCGCCGACAGCCGCGCCGAGGCGGCGGGCGTCGGCGCGTAGTCGACGAGCATGACCAGCCCGAGGGCGAACCCGCCGCCCTGACCCCAGGCCATCAGCAGCACCCAGAGGACCGGGGCCGCCTCGGGGGCGACGGCGATGCCGGCCAGGCCGGCGAGGTTGCAGCCGACGGCGACGACCATCAGCGGCCGGCGGTCGCGCACCCGGTCCGCCAGCGCGGGCGCGGTGACTCCGGTCACGAGCTGCGCGATGCTCCAGAGTGACAGCAGCAGGCCGGCGTCCCGCGGGGTCCAGCCATGCGCCTCGTACGACGGCGGGATCCACGCGATCTGCGAGTAGAAGGTGACCGACTGCAGTGCGAGGTAGCCGGCGACCAGCCAGGTGGTCCGGCTGCGGTACGGCAGAGGTGCCCGCCGCTCGTCCCGGTCGACAGCAGCCCGGTCGTTCACCCGGCGTACGACGGGCAGCCAGGCGGCGAGCCCGGCGATCGCGAGCAGCCCCCACAGCGCCAGGGACTGCTCCCAGGAGCCGAGCGCGTCGGCGACCGGAACGGCGAGCGCCGACGCGGTGGCCGCACCGACCATCATGGCCAGCAGGTAGACGCCGGTCATCGCGCCGGACCGCTCGGCGAAGAACTCCTTGACGATGCCCGGCAGCACGGTGCCGGCCAGGGCGATGCCGATGCCGACGGCGAGGGTGCTCAGCAGCAGCACGGGCAGCACGTCGCCCGCCAGCCGGGCCAGCTGCCCGACGAGCAGCAGGACGAGCGCCCAGCCGACCGTCGCCTCACGGCCGACCCGCCGCGCCAGCACCTGCGACACGGGGGCGAACAGGCCCATGCACAGCACCGGCAGCGTGGTGAGCAGGCCGGCGGTGGCGCCGGAGAGCCCCAGGTCGTCCTGGATGGTGCTCACCAGGGGAGGCAGCGCCGCGAGAGCGGCCCGCAGGTTCAGCGCCACCACGAAGATCGTCACGGCCAGCAGCGCCGGTGACGGCATCGTCCTCGGCGGACGCGCGGACGCTGGCGTGGCACTCATGGCCCGGGCAGTGTCTCAAGGCAGCCTGCCCGGCGGCGGCTCAGCCCACGGGCACCGCCGCGAGGTCGATCCGCACCGCCTCCGCGCCGAGGTAGTCCGCCGCCCACAGCTCGCCGTCGCCGCCGGTGATCACGAACGGGTTCGCCACCGTCGACCGGAAGGTCGCGGTGACGCTGTCGGTGGCCGGGTCGACCCGGTAGATCCGGCCGTCCTTCGTCGGGACGTAGACCTGGCCGTCGACCACCACGCCGTCGAGGGGGTTCGGGCCCACCGGCACTGTCGCCACCACCTTGCGATGGACCGCGTCGATGCGGGTCACCGTCCCGGCCTGGCCGTTGCTCACCCACAGGTCGGTGTCGTCGTACGCCGTCCAGGAGGCACCGGCGCCAGCGGTGAGCCGGTCGGTGACCCGGGCCGCGCGCGCGTCGACCCGCACCACGCGGCCGTCGGTGCGGGCGACCCACAGACCCCCGGCGACCGGCGCGATCCCCACCGGCTGCCCCCCGACCCGCACCACGGTGCGGCGGTTGGTGCCGGCGTCGACGCGGGAGACGGTGCCGTCGTAGTAGTCGGTCACCCAGGCTGCTCCACGGGTGAACGCCACGTCGTAGGGAGCCGTCCCGACGTCGACGGTCGCCAGCACGGCACCGGTCCGCTGGTCGACCCTCGTGAGGTCGTTCGAACCGTAGTTCTCGACCCAGACCGACCCGCCGCCGACCGCGACCCCGCACGGCTCGCTGCCCACCTCGACCGGGGGACCTGCAGCTCCGGTGCTCCGGTCGATCCACTGCAGCGTGCCGTCGCCGTAGTTGCTCACCCACACCCGGTCGCCGGCCTGCTGGATGCCGCACGGCTTCGCCCCGAGAGCGACGCGGTCGGTGACGTACGCCGGGTCGGCGGCCCGAGACGGCGAGCCGGACGACGAGCGGCCCTGCTCGGGCGGCTGGTGGTCCGACCCTCCGCACCCCGTGACCAGGACGAGGGTCAGCAGGGCGGCCGGGACGGACCGGGTGGCGGGAGGCATAGCCGGAAAGTAGTTCATGCTTGAACTACTTGGCAACGGTCCTCCGCCGTACCGTGGGACCCGTGCCGACCGGAGGACTCACCCACCGCGGGCCGTTCCTGCTCGTGTTCGCGCTCGGCCAGCAGGTGCGCGAGCTGCTGGACCGCACCTTCGTGACGGCACCGCTGCGACCGGACGAGTTCGCGGTCTACAGCGCCCTGCGGCTGATCGGGGCCACCACGCCGGCGGCCTTGGCCGACGAGCTCGGCATGGGACGGTCGACGGTCTCCAACTGGCTGCGCCGGATGGAGGGGCGCGGTCACGTCCGCCGGCGCCGCAACCCGGCCGACGGCAGGTCGCGGCTCGTGGAGCTCACCCCCGAGGCCGTCGCGCTGACCGAAGCCTGCTTCCCGGCCTTCTCCCGCGCCATCTCCGCCTTCCTGGCCCACCTCGACGACCAGCCCGCGCTGCTGGCGGCGTTCGAGACGGCGAGCACGGCGTTGCGAGCTGCCGCCGACGAGGTCGCCGACCCGCGGCAGGTGGCCGCCGGCGCCTGACCCCTACGGTGTGTGCATGCAGGTCGCAGCCCGCACCGAGGTGGGACACGTCCGGTCGCGCAACGAGGACGCCCTCCTGGTGGCGACCGACGAGCGGCTGCTCGTGGTCTGCGACGGGCTCGGCGGGCACCCGGCCGGCGACCTGGCCAGCGCGACCGCGGTCGACCACCTCAGGGGCCGGGCGGCGGAGGCGGCCTCGTCGCGCGAAGCGCTGGTGGCGGCCCTGCACGCCGCCCACGACGCCGTCGTCGCGGTCGCGGACGAGGACCCCGCCCGGGCCGGGATGGCCACCACCGTGGTCGCCGCCAGCGTGGGCGAGGGCTCGGTGCTGGTGGCCCACGTCGGCGACAGCCGCGCCTACCTGCTGCCTCCGGATGGCACTCTGCGCCAGGTGACGGAGGACCACGGGATGGGCGGCTACATCACCCAGGCGCTCGGCCTGGACCGCGGCGTGGAGCCCGACGTCGCCGAGCCGGAGACCCCACCCGGCAGCCGGCTGCTGCTCTGCTCGGACGGGCTGTCCAACATGGTCGACCCGGAGGCCATCGGGACGCTGCTCGCGAGCGGCGATGCCGAGAAGGCCTGCGACGCGCTGGTCGAGGAGGCCCTCGAGCGCGGCGGCATCGACAACGTCACCGTGATCGTCGCGGTGCTGTAGGTCAGAGCTGCATGATCACCGACTGAGTGGTGGTGCCGGTGATCATGCAGCTTTGGACAGGATGCGTCAGCCCAGCGGGGGAGCGAGCTCGGCGAGCGCGGCGACGGCGGCCGGGAAGATCCCGGCGGGTGGGTTGACCAGGCCGGCGCCGACCTGGCCGGTGCCGGCGACCTTGCCGGCCATCCCGGTGTTGATGTGCGGCAGGATCCCGGTGCGGGTCACCAGCGTCGCGTCGATGCCGGTCGGTGTGCCGCGGAAGCCGAGAACAGGGACCTGGTAGGTCGGGTTCTCGGCGAGCGTGATCTCGTACATCAGCCGGGTCGCCTCGATCGCGTCGGCCACCTCACCGCCGACGAACTTCACGATCGCAGGCGCGGCTGCCATCGCGAAGCCGCCGATGCCAGCCGTCTCGGTGATGGCCGAGTCGCCGATGTCGGGGTTGGCGTCCTCCGGGCCGAACGCCCCGAGGAACAAGCCCTGGGGGGTGTCGGCCGGGCCGGTGAACCAGCGGTCGCCGGTGCCGGACACCTGGATGCCGAAGTCGGTGCCGTTGCGCGCCATGGCCACCACGAGCGAGGACCCCGGCACGTCGCGTGCGGCGTCACCGGCCAGCTTGCAGGTGGGCATCCCGAGGTTGAGGAAGAAGTGGTCGTTGCCACCGACGAACCGCACGGCCTCGGCGACGTCGGCGGTGGGCGCCCCGACCCCGACGAGGTCGGGCAGCAGGTCGCGCAGGAACATCAGCGTCCCGGCCCGGTTGCGGTTGTGCCCCTCGTCGCCCATCTGCAGCATCTGGGCCGCGATCGCCTTCACGTCGAGCGGGTTGGCCTCGCCGCGCGCCCGCACCGCGGCCTGCAGCAGCGGCCCGAGCACGTCGGACATCCAGCGCAGCCGCTCGACGACCTCCGGACCGTAGGCGCCGTACCGCAGCACCTTGCCGAGGCCCTCGTTGAGGGAGCACCAGGCGGTGCCGCCGTGCACCGGGTCGCGCAGCTCGAACATCCACATCGACGGGCTGACCACGCCGGCCATCGGTCCGACGGTGCGGTGGTGGTGGCACGGGTCGAGCGAGACGCCGTCGCCGGTCTCGAGCGCGGACTCGGCCTCCTCGGCGGTGTCGGCGAGGCCCTCGAGGAGCATGGCGCCGATCAGCGCCCCGCGTAGCGGCCCGGCGGCACGGTCCCAGCCGATCGGCGGGCCGGCGTGCAGGAACTCCCCGTGGCCCAGGCCCAGTGCCTCGGACGCGGGCCGGACGTCGACCAGCTCGGCGCCGGCGGTGAGCATCCGGTCGACCGCCTGGGCGTTCGCCGCGGCGTGCCGCGGGTCGGCGAGGACGCGGGCGAGCTGCTCCTCGGTACCGACGTCGCCGAGCGGCGGCCGCCACTCGACCTGGGTCACCTCCACGGCCTGCGCCGTCAGCGCGTCGGTGAACATCTGGGCGCCGACCGCCACCACCCGCGGCGGCCCGTCGAGCAGCGTCATTCGGGGAGAACTCATTCGGGGCCTCCCGTGACGAGGGACACGGCGTGCCGGGCCGCGGCCGCGTTGGACAAGAAGACGGCGGCGCCGGCACCGTGCAGCGCGTCGGCCTGGCGGCGCGGGTCCTGCGGGTCGTCGCCGGCGGCGCACAGCGAGACGACGACCGCCAGCTCGCGGCCGGCGTCGGCCGCCGTCCTCCGCGCCGCCGCGAGCGCCGGCGCCAGCTCCGAGGCGGGGTCGGGATGGGCACCGTGGCCGAGGACCACGTCGAGCAGGAGCACCGAGCAGGTCGGGTCGGCGGCCTCGACCGCGATCCGGTCGACCCGGCTGCGCTGGTCGATCATCGGGTGCGCGCGACCCTGTGTGAGAGCGTCGTCGCCGAGGTCGAGCATGGTGTGGCCGGCCGAGGCGAGGTCCGCGCCGAGTGCCCACTCCGGGCGCAGCGGGATGTTGGACCGCACCTCGCCGAGAGCGGCCGAGGCGATGACCATCGCCTCGTCGCAGAGCGTGCCGCCCGCGAAGAGCCCGCGCAGCGCGCCACCCGACGGCGGTGCCGGCTGCTCGTCCGACGACCAGGGCTCGCGCCACTCGACGCCGAGAGTCTCGACCGCCCGGCGGGCGACCGTGGTCAGGTCGTCCTGCCCCTCGCCGAGCAGCGCCAGCAGCACGGGCGTGCTGAGCGACTCGGCGTACGCCGTGATGTCGGCGGCGACGGCCGGGTCCGGCGGCTTGGACACCAGCACGACGAGCTCGGTCGCGGGGTCGTCGTCGAGCAGAGCGAGCGCGGCCCGCGTGGACCGCCCGGCGACCGCCGCGGACAGGTCGCGGCCACCGACGCCGAGGCAGTGGCTGACGCCCACGTCGCGGGTGTCGAGGACGCACATGAGCTGCTGCGCGCCGGTGCCGCTGGCGGCGACGATGCCGACCGGGCCCGGGCGGACGGCGTTGGCGAAACCCAGCCCGACGCCGCCGACGACCGCGGTGCCGCAGTCCGGTCCCATCACCAGCAGGCCGCGGGCCGCGGCCTCGTCCTTGAGCCGCACCTCGACCTCGACCGGGACGTTGTCGCTGAAGACCAGAACCGAGAGGCCGGCAGCGAGCGCGTCCATCGCCTCGGAGAACGCGTGCGGCCCGGGCACCGACACCAGGGCGAGGTCGGCACCGCCGGCGCGGCGGGCCGCGGACCCGATCGTGCGCGGTGGCGGCTCGTCGCCGAAGCTGCCGCTGCTTCCGGCGGAGGCCGCCGCGATCGCCTGCTCGAGTGCCGCGACGGCCCGTGCGAGCGCGTCGTCGTCCTCGGCCCGCACGGCGACGACCAGGTCGTTGGGCCCGGCGTCGGACGGGGGAGTGAAGCCCATGCCGCGCAGCAGGTCCAGGTTGAGCTCGGTCGCCATCGCCACCTGGGCAGCGGCGACGCCCTCGACGGCGGCGACGTCGCGGCTGACCTGCATGAGGCTCACCGAGTCGACGTAGACGCCGGGGCGGACCTCGACCGTGTCGGTGCTCATGCGGCGCTCCAGGTCGTGAGGCGGTGCGGGGCCTGTGTGATCTGCCGGCTGTCGCGGGCCAGGGTCTCGGCGGCGAGCAGCAGCCCGCGGGCCAGGGCAGCCCCCGAGGTGTGCCCGACGGCGAGCAGGGCCGGCAGTGCGGCGGCGAGCGCGTCGTCCGGGCCGTGGCCGGTGAGCGCGTCGGCCACCGCGACCACGGCCGGGGCGGCGAGGCCGTCGGCCGCGAGCCGCAGCAGCTCCGCTGACAGCCAGGTCGTGCGGCCCGGGGCGAGCCGGGAGACCGCGGCGGCGAGCGGGTCGCGGAGGTCCGGCCGGCCGGCCAGCCCCACCAGCAGCCCGGCCAGCAGGTCGTCGCCGGCGGGGGTCAGGCCGGGTCCCAGGCCGAGCAGCGGGCGGGCCAGGTCGTCCCACCGGCCCGGCGGGTGGTCCGCGGCGGCGTACGCCCGAGGCTGCCCGCCTCGCGGCGCCGCGGGGCGCCACCACCGGACCACCCGGACGGTGAGCGCGCCGAGCCGCAGGCTGCCGTCACCGGCCGCCGCCTCATCGCCCGGCTGGACGCCGGCGAAGACGTCGTGGGTGGGGTGGACAGGGCCGAGGAGCACCGAGCACGGCAGCCGCAGGCCCCCCGCGGCCTCCACCGCGACCAGCTCGCCGCCGAGGTCGGCGTACGCGCAGGTGCCGAACGTCGCGACCACCCGGCCCGCGACCGGGCTCCCGGTCAGCAGCGCTCGCCGGGTCGTCGGTGCCGCACCCGGCAGCGTGCGGGCGGAGGTCGCCATGCCGCGACCGTAACGCGTCGAGCGTGGCGGCCCGACCGGTTGTAGGACCTCTACAACCGAAGGCCGCCGGATTCTGTCGCCGGCGATCAAGGCGACGTCCCACACCGAAGGGCCACGATGGTCCACCCTGCTCCCGGGTGACGTGCGTCACCGCGGCGCGTGAGGCATGGAGGACTCGATGGCTCTGCTCAGCTGGAAGGTCGTGCACGACGGCAAGACCCCACCCCCGGGTCGAGGTGGTCCGGCCCGACGAGCGGATGTCCTGGGGCCGCACCACGGGCATGGGCGCCCAGCACGTCATCGCGATGTTCGGCGCGACGTTCGTGCTTCCGCCGATCATGGGGCTGGACCCGGGCAACACCGCCGTCGATGTTCTCCGGCGTCGGCGACGATGCTGTTCCTCGATCATCGTGCAGAACCGGGTGCCCAGCTACCTCGGCACCAGCGCGGCGTTCGTCGGACGGCGTTTCGCCATCACGGGCGGCCAGGACGGCGACCTGTCCGAGGTGCTCTTCGCGCGATCTTCGTCGCGGGCGTGATCTTCGCCCTCGTCGGCGTCCTGATCAACGTCCGGCGGGATCGCACTCATCCACCGCGGTGTTCCCGCCGGTCTGACCGGGTGGGTCGTCATGCTCATCGGCTTCAGCCTGGCCGGCGCCGTGGCCGACGTCTACTGGGGCAGGACCACTGGCTCGCCCTGGTCACGATGAGGCGTCATGTTCCTCCTGACGGTGCTCCTGCGCGGGTTCTGGTCGCCGCATCGCGATCCTGCTGGCCGTGATCTTCGGCTGGGTGGCCGCTGTCCTGGGTCCTGCTGACAAGATCGCGCGGGCATCAAGTCCGAGCACGGCGGGGACTCGACCGCACGCCTGGCCAGACGACGAAGCCACGGCGGTCGACTGGACCAGCTCAGGGCGAGCCGACTGGATCGGGCTTCCCGGACTTCACCGCGCCGGACTTCTCGTTCTCGGCCTGCTCCTGGTCCTCCCGGCCGTGATCGTGCTCATCGCGGAGAATGCCGGCCACGTCAAGGCGGTCGTCCGAGATGACCGGGACCGACCTCGACCCGATGACCTCGGCCGCGCGATCATGGGTGACGGCGCCGCGACGACGATCGCGGGCGCATTCGGTCGGCGCGGGTCACCACGACGACCTACGCCGAGAACATCGGTGTCATGGCGGCCACCCGGATCTACTCCACGGCCGCATACGGCGTCGCCGCGATCGTGGCCATCCTGTTCGGCCTGTGCCCGAAGTTCGGGGTGCTCGTCGGCTCGATCCCGGCCGGCGTGCTCGGCGGCATCACGATCGTGCTCTACGGCATGATCGCTTGCTCGGCGCCAAGATCTGGGTCGAGAACCGGGTCGACTTCGCCAGACCCGATCAACCTGGTGCCGGTCGGCGGCCGGCATCATCCTCGGATCGGCCGGTGACGCACCCTGAAGATCAGCGACGAGTTCAGCCTCGAGCGGCATCACGATCGGGCACCGTCGTCCCGCTGATCGCCTACCACCTGTTCCGCTGGTGGTCCGCGAACAGCGCGAGGACGCGGAGACCGACGTGGTGCCGCGACGGACGGCGATGGCCGTCCACGAGGGCGCACGATGACGAGGACGGGTCAGGGCACGGGGCCGCCATGGCGGTCCGCCGCCGCGGCCGCCGACGCCGAGCCGCAGCCGTGTCCTGACCCACGACGCGCCGGGGCGGGGGAGCCAAGCTTCCCCGGCCCTCGATGCGGCAGGATCGGGAGGCGTGAAGCCGTCACCGTTCGCGTGGTCGGCGCCGGCGTCGGTCGACGAGGCGCTCTCGGTGCTGGCGCAGGTCGGTGACGAGGGCAAGGTGCTCGCCGGCGGCCAGAGCCTGCTGCCGATGCTCAACATGCGGCTGGCCGCCCCGGCGCACCTGGTCGACGTCAACAGGCTCGCCGAGCTGGCGTACGTCCGGGTGGAGGACGGCGCGGTCCGGGTCGGCGCGCTGGCGCGGCACGCCCACGTCGAGCGCGACGAGCCGGCGTACGCCGTGCAGCCACTGCTCCGGCAGGCGCTGCTGCTGGTGGCGCACCCCGTCATCCGCAACCGGGGGACGACGGTCGGGAGCATCGCGCACGCCGACCCGAGCGGGGAGATGACCGCCGTCCTCGCGCTGACGGCCGGCACGGTGCACGTGGCCAGCGCCGGGGGCCGGCGCGACGTCGCGGCCGCCGACTTCTTCGCCGGCCCGCTCGAGTCCGCCCTGGCGTACGGCGAGCTGGCCGAGGCCGTGACCTTCCCCGCCTTCGCCCCGGGCAGCGGGTCGACCTTCGTCGAGGTGGCGCGACGGCACGGCGACTACGCGGTCTGCGGCCTCGGCGCCGTCGTCACGATGACCGACGGCGTCGTGACGTCCGCACGTGCCGGGTACGTCTCGGTGTCGCCGACCCCGCTGGTGCTCGACCTCACCGAGGCGGTCCGCGGCAGCGCCCCGGCCGACGCCGACTGGGCCGCGGCCGGCGAGCTCGCGGCCGGCCAGGTCGATCCCGAGCCCGACATCCACGCCACCGCTGACTACCGGCGGCACCTGGTCCGGGTGCTCACCGCCCGCGCCCTGGCCGAGGCAGCCGGACGGGCCGCATGAGCACCCCGCGAAATCGCTCGCTGCGCTCACGATTGCGCGGGGACCCCGCATGACCGAGGAGCTGCACGAGGTCCGGCTGGTCGTCAACGGCGTGCCGCGCGAGGCACGCGTCCCGGCCCGCCGTCTGCTCTCCGACTGCCTACGGCACGAGCTGCGGCTGACGGGCACGCACGTCGGCTGCGAGCACGGAGTGTGCGGCGCGTGCACCGTGCTGCTCGACGGCGAGCCGGTGCGGTCCTGCCTGCTGCTGGCCGTGACGGCTGACGGTCATGAGGTCACGACCGTCGAGGGACTCGGCACGCCCGACCACATGCACCCCGTGCAGCAGGCCTTCCGGGAGTGCCACGGCCTGCAGTGCGGCTTCTGCACGCCGGGGTTCCTCACCACGGTCGCGGCCTACCTTGCGGACCACCCCGACCCGACCGAGGACGAGGCCCGCGAGGCGGTCAGCGGCAACCTGTGCCGCTGCACCGGCTACCAGAACATCGTCGCCTCGGTCCTCCGCGCCGCCGAGATCACCCGCGACCTGTCAGCCGGAGAACGTTCCCAAGAGCGTTCTCCGGTTGACAAGTCTGCGGGGGCGGGGGAGGGCGGCTCGTGACGACGAAGATGTTCGGGGAGCCGGTGCTGCGGGTCGAGGACCCGAAGCTGGTCACCGGCACGGCGCACTACCTCGACGACCTGGGCCAGGACGCGCTCGGCGTGGCGTTCGTCCGCAGCCCGCACGCGCACGCCCGCGTCGTCGAGATCGACGCGAGCGGCGCGCTCGAGGTGGACGGCCTGGTCGCGGTCTACACCTACGACGACCTGCTGGCCGCCGACGAGGCGGAGGGTACGACGGTCGCGGAGCCGCTTCCGCTGCTCATCCCGCACCCGGCCCTGACGTCGCCGCGCACCGGCTACCCGCTGGCTCGCGACGAGGTCAACCACGTCGGCGAGGCGGTGGTGATGGTCGTCGCGGCCGACCGCTACCTGGCCGAGGACGCGGCCGAGCGGGTGCTCGTGACCTACGACGTGCTCCCGCCGGTGGTCGGCGTCGACAACGCCCGGCGCGCCGACCGCACGGTGCACGACGACGTCCCCGACAACGTGGCCGCGCACCTGCTCCAGGAGGTCGGCGACGTCGACGCCGCCATGGCCGCCGCACCGCACACGCTGTCGCTCTCCCTGGACGTCGAGCGCAGCGCGTCGATGCCGATGGAGGGCAAGGGCGTGCACGCCCGCTGGGACGCTGCGGACGGGTCGATGCGCGTGCACTCCTCGACCCAGACCTCGACGTCGGTGCGCGCTGCGGTCGCCGCCCGGCTGGCCCTGCCGCTCGGCAAGGTCGAGTGCGTCGCGCCGATGGTCGGCGGCGGATTCGGCGTGAAGATCGTGCACCCCTGGCCGGAGGAGGTGCTGGTGCCGTGGGCCGCCAAGCGGCTCGGCCACGAGGTCAAGTGGGTGGAGGACCGCCGCGAGCACTTCGTGTCGTCGGCCCACGAGCGCCAGCAGCTGCAGGAGGTGACGGTCGGCTACGACGACGACGGCCGGATCCTCGCGCTGGACGTGCGGTTCTGGCACGACAACGGCGCCTACACGCCGTACGGCGTCATCGTGCCCATCATCACCGGCACCCAGCTGCTCGGCCCGTACAAGCCCGGCACCTACCGCTGCGAGTGGTGGTCGCTCTACACCAACACCGTGATCGTGACGCCCTACCGCGGCGCCGGCCGGCCGCAGGGCGTCTTCCTCATGGAGCGCACGGTCGACGCGATCTCCGACCGGCTGGGGCTGGACCGCGCCGAGGTGCGGCTGCGCAACTTCATCACCCCGGACGAGATGCCCTACGACCACCACCTGACGTTCCAGGACGGCCGGCCGCTGATCTACGACTCCGGGGACTTCCCGGCGTCGCTGCAGAAGCTCAAGGACCTCGTCGGCTGGGACGCGGTCCTGGCAGACGCCGAGGCGGCGCGGGCCGCCGGCCGCAAGGTCGGCGTCGGCCTCGCCTGCTACGTCGAGGGCACCGGTGTCGGGCCGTACGAGGGCGCCCACGTCGTCGTGGAGACGTCCGGCAAGGTGAAGGTCGCGACCGGCCTGACCACCCAGGGGCAGGGCCACTTCACGTCGTTCGCGCAGATCGCCGCCGACGAGCTGGGCGTGCCGCTCGAGGACGTCGAGGTCGTGACCGGCGACACCCGCCGATTCGGCTACGCCGTCGGCACCTTCGCGTCGCGGGCGGCGGTCATGAGCGGCAACGCCATCGCGCTCGCCTCCCGCAAGGTGCGCGCGAAGGCGCTGCGGATCGCGGGCGACGCCCTCGAGGCCGACCCCGACGACCTGGAGATCGTGGCCGGGATGGTGCGGGTCAAGGGGTCGCCGCACGCGACGATCCCGCTGGCGACCGTGGCGGTGCTGTCCAACCCGCTCCGCTACGCGTTCGACGAGGCGTCCAAGGCGGCCACCCAGTTCGCCACGGGCGACACCAGTGGTCCGCCCGTGCCCGACGACGAGGAGCCGGGGCTCGAGGGCACCGACTACTACTCGCCGACGCAGGCGACGTTCGCCAACGGCATGCACGCCGTGGTGGTCGAGACCGACCCGGACACGGCCGAGATCCACGTGCTGCGGTACTGCGTCGTGCACGACTGCGGCCCGCTCATCAACCCGATGATCGTCGAGGGCCAGGTGCACGGCGGTGTGGCGCAGGGCGTCGGCGGCGCGCTGTACGAGCGGATGCACTACGACGAGAGCGGCCAGCTGCTGAACGCGTCGTTCATGGACTTCCTCATGCCTTATGCCTCCGAGGTGCCGCGCATCGAGATCGACCACCTGGAGACGGCGTCACCGCTCAACCCGCTCGGCATCAAGGGCGCCGGCGAGGCGGGAGTGATCCCGTCGGCGGCGGTGTTCGCCGCGGCCATCGAGGACGCCGAGGGCTTCCCGATCACGCGGATGCCGATCTCGCCGTCCGAGCTGTTCGAGCTGCGCCGCCGGCACGCGGCCGGCGACATCCCGGCGCTGCACCGGCGCCGGACCGAAGGCAAAGGGGAGCAGTCGTGAAGGTCACCGGTTCGGCCACCCTGCACGCGCCGCGCGAGCAGGTCTGGGCAGCGCTCAACGACCCTGCCGTGCTGGTCCGAACCATCCCGGGCTGCCACCAGCTGGAGGAGGTCGGCCCGGACACGTACCGGATGACGCTCACCGCCGGCGTCGCGTCGATCAAGGGCAGCTACCAGGGCGACGTCGCGCTCACCGACCAGGAGCAGCCCGGCGCCTTCACCCTGCGCGCCTCCGGTGCCGGCGCACCCGGGACCGTGTCGGCCGACGTGCGGGTCACCCTCAGCGAGGCGGACGCCGGCACGACCCGGCTCGAGTACGACGCCGACGCGGTCGTCGGCGGCATGATCGGCGGCGTCGGCCAGCGGGTGCTCACGGGCGTCGCGAAGAAGACGGCCGGCGAGTTCTTCGCCGCCGTCGACGACGTCCTGACCGGCAAGGCACCCTCGGTGCCGGCCCCGCGGGGGGAGGCGACCGGCGTCGCGGCGGGGCTCCCCGCGCCTGCCTCGGGCGTCTACACCGCGCCCGGTGGTGGCGCCGCCTCGACCGGCGCGCTGAGCAGCGACTTCGTCAAGGGTGCCGTCTTCGGGGCCGTCGTCGCCCTGCTGGGTGCCCTCGTCGGCGCTCTGGGAGCCCGCCGCCGCGGCTGACCCGGGACCCCCCCAGCTCGTGGTCACTCCTCTCAGAGCAGCCAGGACAGGGCGGCAGCACGTGCCGGCGTGGTCGCCGTCGGCCGCTCTAGGTTCAGGCCCGCGACTTCGTCACATCGGAGGTCTGTCGTGAGAATTCCCGAGCGTGCGAAGACATCCAGTCCCGCGGAAACGCGCCGTTGCGCTCGCGGAGAGCCGCGGGACGGTGGGAATCCGCTCGTGGCTCCGGCTGCCCAGGCGGTCTGACCAGCGCAACCGACGGCGCGGCGCGTGCACGAGTACTCGTGCTGCAGGCCGCCCGGTGCCGTCGCACCGTCAAGGTGCTGCGCGAAACGCCCGATGTGTCCGGGGTGGGGTACCTCGCGAGCGCGCCGAGGCCGGCCTCCGCGCGGCAGGTCGCAGCGGCCCTGGTCGTGTCGGCGCTGGCCGGGCTCGCCGTCGCCGGGGTCGGTCTGGTCGACGGCGAGGCTGCCGTCCCCGTCGGCGCGGTGGTGTCCGGCCTGAGCGCGGTGCTCGGCGGGCTGGCTGTCGCCCACCGGGCCATGCCGGACCCGGCGGCGTCGCTGCGCCTCCGGCTGCGGCGTCCGGAGCTGTTCGGGCTGCTCATCGGCGCTGCGTCGGTCGTGTGGGGAGCCGGCCAGCTGCTCCTCGGGCTGCTCGTCACGCGGGGTGCGCACTACCCCAGCGCGGGTGACGTGCTCAGCGCGGTGGCCGGGCCCCTCGCGATCGCCGGGCTGGCCCTCGCGCCGCGCCGGGCCGCCGAACCGCTGGCCGGTCTGCGCCTCACCGTGGACGGTCTGCTCACCGGCGCCGCGGCCGCCGCCCTGGTCTGGCGGCTGGGCTTCATGGACCGGGTGGACGCCGGAAGCGCCCTTGTGGGCGCGACGATCATCCTGGTCGAGCTGTCCGTCGCCGCCTTGCTGTTCATCGCGGCTCTCCGGGAGCTGGACCGTGGGATGGTGCTGGCGGCCGCGGGCGTGGCCGTCTTCGTGACCTCGGACATCGCCACCCAGCACGCGGTCATCGTCCCCGGCGGCACCTGGCCGTGGCCGGCGATGGCCCTGACCTGTGTGGCCTGGCCGCTGGTCTGCGCCGGGTTGCTGCACGTGTGCGCGCACCCGCCGGACCTCACCGACCGCCAGCGCCCGGCGGCGGAGCGCCGCCGAAGCATCGGCACGACCGTGGTCACCACGCTGCTGTTCCTCGGCGTGCTCGCCAGCCTGCTGCACGACCCGCACCTGGACCCGGTCACGCTGGTGCTGCTCGGGGTCGTGGTGGCGGCGATGGCGGCCGGCGGCGTCGTGCAGGCGAGGCAGAGCGGTGCCCTCCTGGCGCGGCTCGGTGACCTCGCCTACCGCGACGCGCTCACCGGGCTGGCCAACCGGCGGGCTCTGCTGGAGGCGCTGCGCGCCGCCGAGCCTGGCCGTCGCGACGGTCCGGTCTGGCTGCTCACCGTGGACCTGGACGGCTTCAAGGGTGTGAACGACCTCCTCGGCCACGCGGGCGGCGACGAGCTGCTCGTGCGGGCGGCTGAGCAGCTCGCTGCGGCCAGCCCGGGCGCTCTCGTGTACCGCCTCGGCGGGGACGAGTTCGCCGTGCTGCTGCACGGCAGCGACGCCGACGCGGTGCGGCTGGGCGAGCGCCTGGTCGTCGCGGTCCGGCTGGCCGCGCTCAGCGTGCCGGGCGTGGGACGGATCGCGCTCAGCGGCAGCGTCGGGGTCTCGGCCGTGGACGACCCGCGCGAGCCGCTGGTCGCCCTGTCGCAGTCCGGCACCGCCATGCACGCGGCCAAAGCCGCCGGCCGCAGCCGGTGCGTCACGTACGCCGGGGTGGTGGCCGCCGGGTCCGAACGGCGCCGTCTGGTCGAGGTGCGGCTGCGCGAGGCCCTGCGGCTGCGGCAGCTGACCATCCACGCGCAGCCCATCGTGCGGCTGGCCGACGGCGTGATCGCCGGTCTGGAGGTCCTGGCCCGCTGGACCGACGAGGAGCTCGGCCCGGTCTCGCCGGCAGAGTTCGTCGAGATCGCGGAGGCGTCCTCCCTCATCGTCCCGCTCGGCGACCAGGTCCTCGACATGGCCGTGCGCGCGGCCGCCGATCTCCAGGTCGACGCGCGCGACCTGACCCTCGGCATCAACGTGTCACCCGTGCAGCTGCGGGTGCCCGGCTTCGCCGACTCGGTGCTGACCCGGCTCGCGGCCCACGGCATCCCGCCCAGCCGCATCGTCGTCGAGGTGACCGAGCAGGTGTTCGTCGCCGAGAACGATGCGGCGGAGCTCGAGCTCGCCCGGCTGGTCGCGGGCGGTGTCGTGGTGGCCGTCGACGACTTCGGCTCCGGCGCCGCCTCGCTCGGCTACCTCCGCCGGATCCCGGCGCGGATCCTCAAGCTGGACCGAAGCCTGGTCGCCAGCATGCTGCGCGACCCCCGGTCCGCCGCGATCGTGACCTCGATGTCCTGGCTCGGTCGTGAGACCGGGCTCGACGTGCTCGCCGAGGGCATCGAGGACGAGGCGACCGCGACCGCGTGCCGTGATGCGGGCATCCTGTTCGCCCAGGGCTGGCTGTGGGCGCGCGACGTCCCGCTGGACCAGGTGGACGAGGCGATCGCGGCCCTCGGCGGCGCCCCGCGGCCAGCAGCCGACCCGGTCGGCGTCAGCGGCTGACCCGGCGCGCCGCGAGGTCGGCGGCCGGCCGGCCCGCGTCTGTCCCGCGCCGCTCGAACCGGGTCGTGGGCCGCCAGGGCGGGTCGGTGGCCACGAGCAGTGGTTCGGCCGCCAGCACCGCGGCGGCCTGCGCGGCGTACGCCGGGACGTCCGTGGCCACGTGCAGGACCCCGTCGTCGGCGAGCCGGTCGGCGACCAGCGCCGCGAAGCCGGCGTCGACCAGTCGACGCTTGACGTGCCGGGCCTTGGGCCACGGGTCCGGGAAGAAGACCCGGACCGCGGCCAGCGAGGCCGGCGGCAGCGACCCGCGCAGCAGCACGGTCGCGTCGCCGTCGGCGACCCGCACGTTGGTGAGCCCGGCCGCGTCGACGAGGCGCAGCAGGTTGCCCTGACCGGGCGTGTGCACGTCGACGGCCAGCAGGTCGAGGTCCGGCTGCGCGGCCGCCATCAGCACGGTCGCCTCGCCCATGCCGAAGCCGATCTCCAGCACCACCGGTCCGCGCCGGCCGAAGAGCGACGGCAGGTCCAGCGGCGTCCCGTCGACGGCGAGGCCGAGGCGCTGCCAGTGGCTGTCGAGGGCCGCCCGCTGACTGCTCGTGACCCGGCTGGCGCGGCGCTTGAAGCTGCGTACCGGCCGGTGGCCGTCGAGCGCGGCAGTGTGCGGGTTCACCGCTCCATCGTCGCAGCCGAGCGCATCCGCCAGGCGTCGGTCACCAGCTCGGTCAGCCGCTCGAGGTCGACCGCATCGAGCCGCAGCATGACCAGGGGCCAGCCGTCGTAGCCGGCGGTGGTGAAGAACACCTCCGGCTCGCCCTTGAGCAGGGCCTGCTTCTCGGCCTCGTCGCCGACGAACAGCACCGCGACGTCGGTGCGGATCACCCGCCGCTGACCCGGCACGCGCTCGGGGTAGGACCAGACGAAGCCCTTGCCGCCGACCCGGAAGTCGAACCCCTCGCTGTCGATCTCGACGACGTCGGGCAGGGAGAGCGCCAACCGGCGTACGTCGTCCGCGTCAGCCATCGGAGGAACCGAGCCCAGGGCCGGTCCGCGTGACCGACAGCGCGGCGGCGGCGTTGGCCCGGCCCGCCGCGGCGACGGGGTCGAGGCCGGCCGCGAGCCCGGCGAGGAAGGTGCCGGCGTGCACGTCGCCGGCACCGTTGGTGTCGACCACCTGCTCGGCCCGGACGCCGGGGACGGCGACGGCGTCGGCCTGCCGGGTCGCGACGACGCAGCCGTCGGCGCCCGTCCGGACCACCGCGCCGGCGAGCGCCGCGTGGCCGCGCAGGAGTGCCGCAGCAGCCTCGCCCGGGTCCTGACGGCCGCTCCACGTCGCCGCCTCGCGGGCGTTCAGGCTCAGCCAGCCGGTCCGGCGCAGCACCCGGTCCAGCACCGCCGCATCGAGGTCCGCGACCAGCGGCCCGGGGTCCAGCAGCACGGTGACGTCCGGTGGCAGCACCGCCACGGTGTCGGCGACAGCCGCCGCGTGCGGGTACGCAAGGTCGTAGCCGGACAGGTAGAGGTGGTCCCCGGGACGGATCTCGAGCATCCCGAGCTGGTCGGGCCGCAGCCGGCCCTCGGCTCCGACCGTGGTCGCGAAGGTCCGTTCGCCGGTGCCGTCTACGAGGACCACGCAGAAGCCGGTGTCCTCCTGCGGGGTCGGCGCCAACAGGGCCGGCACGCCGTGCGTGGCGAGCGCCGCGCGGACCAGGTCGCCGAAGGGTCCGGTGCCGTGGCCGCCGCCGTACACCGACGGCAGACCCGCCACGGTGGCGGCGACCAGGACGTTGAGGCCGCCGCCGACCGCTGTGGTCGAGGAGGTCGCGAGCACGTCGCCACCGGGCTCCGGCACTGCCGGGACGGTGAGCACCAGGTCGACCACGATGCTGCCGAGACCGACGAGGCGGCTCACGGAACCGCCCCGGCCCGGAGGGCGAGCAGACCGTCGACGAGCGGCTCGAGATCGAGCCCGTTGACCGAGCGCACCGTCGCGACGGCGTCCTCGGGCAAGGCGGACGCGCCCGCGCAGGCGCCGACCATGGCGACTGCCATCGCGGCGACGGTGTCGCTGTCGCCGCCCAGCCGGGCCGCCAGCAGCCCGGCCCGCCAGGGATCGGCGGGGGAGTGCGCGGCCACCGCGAACGCCGCGGGCACCGACTCCTGGGTGGCCACGCCGGTCCCGACGAGGCCGTCGACCAGGTCGAGCAGGGCCGAGTCGGTGCAGCCACGGGTCAGGTCGAGCGCCCAGCCGATCCGGCGGCCCACGTCGGCACCCGGCACGTAGCTGCCGCAACCGCGAGCCCATGGCGGCGGCCCGCAGGCCGAGCGGAACGGCGTCCTCCCACGCGGCGCCCTCGACCCCGGCACTCACCACGGCCGCCACCGCGCATGCCCCGGCGTTGGCGACAGTGGTGTCGTGGGTCAGCCGGTCGAGGTCGGCGACCGCGGCGCACAGCCGGCTCGAGGGGCTCCGGTGGGACGGCGACACCGACCGGCGCCACCCGCATCGCCGCGCCGTTCGTGTCGCCCCAGCGACCGGTGGTCCCCACCGGCGCGCCGTCCGCCGACCAGGCGCAGGGCGCGCAGCGTCGAGGGACCGAGGAGGTCCGCCGACCCGGCCCGCTCCATCCGCTCCTGCCAGGCCAGCAGCCGGGCGGCCAGCAGCCCGGGGTCGACCCGCCCCCCTCCCTCGACGAGCAGCTCCGCCACGACCACCGCCTGGTCGGTGTCGTCGGTGACGTGGCCGGCGGGCAGGCCCGCGCTGATCTCGTTCTCCGGCGGTCCGGGACGGAACCCGTCGGGCCCGTCGCCGTACAGCGCGGTGACGAGGGACCGCGGCATCGCCTGGGTCGGCATGCCGAGGGCGTCACCCACCGCCAGCCCGAGCAGCGCGCCGAGCGCGCGGTCCCGACGCCCGTCCACGCCCGCATCATGCCGCGCGCAGCGTCCCTTGGGTGGCGCAGGTGGCACAGTGTGGGGATGCGCGCCTTCACCGCCGCGGCCGTCCAGGTGGCCCCGCTGCCCGGCCCGCTCACGGCCGAGTCGATCAAGGGCAACCAGGCTAAGGCCGCCGACTGGGTCACCCGCTGCGTCGAGTCGACCGGCGCCGAGCTCGTCGTGCTGCCCGAGTCGGTGACCACCGGGTTCACCCCGGGGACCGGCCCCGACGAGCTCTGGGACCTGGTGTCCGAGGTGCCCGGCCCGGTGGTCGAGCCCCTCCAGGAGACCGCCCGCCGGCTCGGTGTGCACGTCGTCGTCGGCACGTACGAGCGCGGTGCCGAGCGCGGCGTCGTCCACAACGCCTCGGTGCTGCTCGGCCGGGACGGCGCGGTCGCCGGCGTCTACCGGAAGACCCACCCGTTCTGCACCGAGACGCGCTCCCGCGGGGGCTGGGTCACCCCGGGCGACGAGGTGAGCGTCGTCGAGACCGACCTCGGGAGGATCGGCCAGATCATCTGCTTCGACGGCGACTACCCGGAGCTGTCCCGGATCACCGCGGTGCGGGGCGCGGAGGTCATCGTCCGGCCGTCCGCCCTGCTGCGCTCCGCCGACATCTGGGAGCTCACCAACCGGGCGCGCGCCTACGACAACCACGTCTACGTGGTGGGGGCCAACGCCACCGGGGCCGACCCGGCAGGCGTCCTGTACTTCGGCAACTCGATGGTCGTCACGCCCACCGCCGAGGTGGTCGCCCGGGCCGCGAGCCACGAGTGCTGGGTGAGCGCCCGGCTCGACCCGCGCACCGCGATGTCGTCGCTGACGCCGGGCTCGAGCGTGCCGCAGGTGTTCGACCACCTCGCGGACCGCAACCTCGACCTCATCGCGCGGTACGCCGACGACCTGGTGCGGCCGGCCCGCACGTCGTTCCCGCACGCCGAGCCGCACGGGGAGCCGATGGACTGAGCGGGTGCCGGCTGGGCCGCCCGCGCGTGGTTGAGCTCGTTTGCGACATGGTTCCCCGACACGCCGTCGGTGCCGTCGGCGTGTCGGTGACTCAGGTCGCAAACGATCACTGACGGCGGGTCAGTGGCGAGCGCTACGTGCGGAAGCTGGCCCGCAGGGTGCCGGTGCCGGGGGCGATCATCCGGACCGCGCTGATGTCGTGCACGGAGACGCCGACGGTGCGGCCCCAGGACCCGCGCCCGTCCTGCACCTCGCACCAGCCGGCGTCGACGATCCGGCCATCAGTGGTGACGACCTGCACCTCGTACCGTCCGGTCCACGGCGAGTCCTCGAGGCTGACGAACAGCCACGACGGCGATCCCTCGTAGGCGAAGACCGTGCCGTGCCCCCCGGCGCCGCCGTGCACGGGCGCCGCGAGGAAGTACTCGCCGTCGGCGACGTCCAGCGTGTGCCGGTACCGGTGGGCCAGCTGGACGTCGTCGGCCGTCCGGGCCCACACGACCCCACCGGCGAGGAGGGCGCCGATCAGTGAGGCGGCGGCCGCCAGCACCACCGGGCGCGGGCGCCACCGGCCGCGGGGGGTCAGCGCGGACAGGACCGCGCTCTCGAAACCGGGCGACGGCTCCCGGGGCGGCGCCAGCAGCACCAGCTCGTCGATCACGGCGCTGAGCTCGGCGAGCTCCCGGCGGCAGTCCGGGCAGCCGGCCAGGTGCGCCAGCGCCCGGGCCCGGTCGTCGCCGGCGGCGACGCCGGCCGCCAGCTCGGGCAGCAGGTCGCGCACGGCCTCGCAGCCGGCACCCACCGGAAGGTCACTCATCCCGCACCGCCATCCGCTCACGCAGGGCACCCAACCCCCGGCGCACCCGCGTCTTGACCGTGCCGACCGGGAGGCCGTCCCGCTCGGCGATCTCGCTGGCCGTCAGGCCGTAGAACGTCATGAGCACCACCGGTCGGCTCTGGTTGGGCGGCAGCGCGGCGAGCGCGTCACGGATCTCCTCGGTCGTCGTGAATTGTTCCGCCGTGTCGGGCGACGTGTCGTTGTTGAGCAGGACGCTGGTCAGGACGTCGGGGTCCATCGGGGTCTCGCGGCGGTAGCGCACGGCGTCGATCGCGGTGTTCCGGGTGATCGTGAGCAGCCAGGTCGTCACCCGGCCGCGTCGGACGTCGTAGGACGACGCGTGCCGCCAGGCCTTGACGAACGCCTCCTGGGCGACCTCCTCGGCGACCGCCCGGCTGCCGACCACCGTCATGGCGAGGCCGACCACCCGCGCCTGGTAGCGGCGCACGAACGCGGCCGCCGCGTCCTGGTCGCCGACGGCCATCCCTGCGAGGAGGGACTCGTCACTCAGCGGGGGCACCTCGGTAGTACGCGCGGCGGCCCGGGAGGGTTTCACCGGCCCAGGCTCCCACGCCGGGAGCCGGCACCGGTTGAATGGCCGGATGGCCGGACCCCAGGCGCCCGCACGCGGGCTGCGCATCGGCATCGACACCGGTGGAACGTTCACCGACGTCGTGGCCGTGGACACGGCGACCGGCCGGGTGGTGACGACGAAGACCCCCTCCACCCCGGCGAACCCGGCGGACGGCTTCATGGCCGGCGTCCGCAAGGTCCTCGACCTGATGGCCGCGGACGGGAGCGACGTCGCCGCCGTCTGCCACGGAACGACGGTGGCGACCAACCAGCTGCTCGAGGGCAAGGTCGGCGACCTCGGGTTCATCACGACCGAGGGCTACGAGTTCCTGCTGGAGATCGCCCGGCAGTCGGTGCCCGACGGCTACGGCAACTCCTACTTCTGGGTGAAGCCGCCGCGGATCGTCCCGGTGCACCGGGTGCGCACCGTCGGCGGCCGGCTCGACTTCCAGGGCGACGAGGTGCGGCCGTTCGACGAGGAGCAGGCGGTCGCGGCCGCTCGGTTCTTCCGGGACGCCGGCATCGACACGATCGGGGTCTGCTTCCTGCACTCCTACGCCGACCCGGCGCACGAGCTGGCGATGCGCGAGGTCCTGGACCGTGAGCACCCTGCCGCGGTCGTGTCGATCTCGAGCGAGGTGCTGCGCGAGTACCGGGAGTACGAGCGCGCGGTCACGACCCTCGTCGACGCGGCGGTCAAACCGCGGATGTCGTCGTACGTCGCGAACATCCGCTCGCGGCTCGACGAGCTGTCGCCGGGCGTGCCGTTCTACGTCATGAAGTCCAACGGCGGCGTGCTGTCCGCCGAGGAGGTCGTGCACCAGCCGATCACCACGGTGCTCTCCGGCCCGGCGGCCGGCGCGCTGGGCGCAGCCCTCGTCGCCCGCGAGGCCGGCTTCGACAAGCTGCTGACCTGCGACGGTGGCGGCACCTCGACGGACGTCGCGGTGGTCCTGGACGGCGAGCCGGCGCTCACCACCGAGGGCACGGTCGGCAGCTACCCGAGCAAGGTCCCGATGATCGACGTCGTCACGGTGGGCGCCGGCGGCGGCTCGGTGGCGTGGGTGTCGCCCGAGGGCGCGCTCAAGGTCGGGCCCCGCTCGGCCGGCGCGGACCCGGGACCGCTCTGCTACGGCAAGGGCGGCACCGAGCCGACGGTCACCGACGCGCACGTCGTGCTGGGTCGCATCCCGCCGCACCTCCTCGGTGGCGAGATCCCGCTCGACGTCGCCGCGGCCCGGACCGGTCTGGAGGCGCTCGCCGGGCGGCTCGGCCTCGCCGTCGAGCAGACCGCGACCGGCATCCTGGAGATCTCGGCCTGGAACCAGGCCAACGCCCTCCGCGAGGTCACCGTCAAGCGCGGTCTCGACGTGCGCGACTTCACGATGGCGACGTTCGGCGGCTCCGGGTCGCTCCTGCTCTGCCGGCTGGTGGACGTGCTCGGGCTGGCCGGGGTGCTGGTGCCGCGCGACCCGGGCAACCTCTCGGCGTTCGGCCTGCTCACGGTCGACGTCCGCAA
This sequence comes from uncultured Actinomycetota bacterium, assembly GCA_963746175.1. Classification (GTDB taxonomy): domain Bacteria; phylum Actinomycetota; class Actinomycetes; order JACCUZ01; family JACCUZ01; genus CAVVAH01. The sequence goes on from CAVVAH010000001.1 coordinate 330,288, forward strand.
CGACTACGTGCGCACCGCGGTCAGCCGCCACGACGACCTCGACCGCGTGACGGTCGGCAAGGTGCTCGACGACCTGCAGGCGCAGGCGGCGGCCGCGCTGGACCGCGAGGGCTTCGCGCCCGGCGAGCACCGCTACCTGCGCAGCGCCGACCTCCGCTACGCCGGTCAGGCCTTCGAGGTCCGCGTCCCGGCACCGGACGGGGCGGTCGACGGCGAGTTCGTCGACAGCGTCGCCCGGGCGTTCCACGACGCGCACGAGCAGCTCTACGGCTACGCGTTCCGCGGCGACGCCCGGCAGCCGGTCGAGTGGGTCAACCTGCGCGTCACCGGTGTCGGCCCGATCGAGCGGCCACAGCTCGGCGAGCTCGCGGCGCGCGACGGCGGCGTCGAGCGCGCGCGCACCGGCGTACGCCCGGTGTGCTTCGACGAGTGGGCCGAGACGCCCGTCTACTGGCGGCCGGACCTGGCGCCGGGTGACGTGGTCGTGGGGCCGGCGGTCGTCGAGGAGTTCGGCTCGACCGTGCCGCTGCACCCCGGCTACTCGGCCACCGTGGACCGCTTCGGCAACCTGCTGGTGACGCGAGGAGAGCGGTCATGACGGTCGACCCGGTGCTCGTCGAGATCGTCGAGGGCTCCCTGGCGGCGATCGAGAAGGAGGTGGAGACCGCGATCGGGCGCACCGCGCGGTCACCGATGATCCGCGACGCGCACGACTTCCGGGCCGGCATCCACGACCGGCGGCTGCGCAAGCTCACCGGCCGGTCGTACTCGGCCCTCGTGCACCCCGTCGCACGTGACTTCCCGCTCGACACCATGAGGCCCGGCGACGTCTTCTTCCACAACGACGTCTACCTCTCCGAGGGCGGCATCGGCCACCTGCCGGACCTCTGCGTCACGGTGCCGGTGTTCGTCGACGGCGCGGACCGTCCCGAGGTCGTCGCGTTCGTCCAGGCCTTCGGCCACCACGACGACATCGGCGGGTCGGTCCCCGGCTCGATGCCCTCGACCGCGACGTCGGTGTTCCAGGAGGGGCTGATGGTCCCCCCGATCCGGCTGTGGGACCAGGGGGTGCGCAACGACGCGGCGCTGCGCATCATGACCCGCAACTCGCGGATGCCCGACTCGTTGGCTGCCGACCTCGACGCCGAGTGCTCGGCCTGCCTGATGGGCTCGCGCCGGCTCGGCGAGCTGTTCACGCGGTACGGCCGGGAGACCGTCGAGGCCTGCTTCGACGCGATCGTCGACCGGACGACGGAGACCTACCGCCGCGAGATCATGTCGCAGATCCCGGACGGCAGCTACGTCTGGGAGGACTACGCCGAGCACGACGGCGTCGACGAGCCGCGGCTGCACGCGCAGCGGATCACGCTGACGATGGACTCCACGCGGGACCGTCCGCTGGTGCTGGACTTCACCGGCACGTCGCCGCAGGCCAAGGGTCCGATCAACCACTGCGGCGACTACGCCGACGGCAACTTCCTCGCGAAGTGGCTGGCGCCGATCCTGCGCAACCTCGCCGAGACGCCCGAGCGGATGGCCGAGCTCGACGTCAACGAGGGCATCGTGCCGCTCATCGAGATGCGCTTCCCGCCGCCCGGCACGCTGCTGACCCCGGTGTTCCCGGCGCCGACCAATGCCCGGACCTTCGTGATCCTGCGGCTGCTCGGCGTACTCGCAGGAGTGCTCGCGAAGGCCGTCGACGGCCGGATGCCGGCCGACCAGGAGACGATCCGCTACACCGGCGTCTACGGCACCGACCGCGACGGCGAGCCGTACCTCATGCGCGAGGTGCTCGGTGGCGGCTCCGGCGGTCGCTGGTACGCCGACGGCGAGGACACCATCCACGTCGTGCCCGACTCGCGGAACCTGCCGACCGAGTTCACCGAGTCGCGGTTCCCGTTCCTCGTCGAGCGCCTCGGGCTGGCCCAGGACTCCGGCGGCGCCGGGCAGTTCCGGGGCGGGCTCGGCTACGAGAAGCACATCCGGATGCTGCGCGACGCGCACTTCATGTCCATCGCGGACCGCTCCATCCTCGCGTGCTGGGGCGTCAAGGGTGGCCGGGCCGGGCAGCCCTTCGAGGTGACGATCGACCCGGGCGGTCCGGACGAGCACGTCGTCGATGCCCTGGCCGACGCCGAGCCGGTGCGTGCCGGCCAGGTCATCAGGATCCGCACCACCGGCGGCGGCGGGTGGGGTGACCCGCTGGACCGTACGGTCGCGGACGTGGTGCGCGACGTCGAGTGGCACAAGGTGTCGGTGGAGGCAGCCAGGGCCGACTACGGCGTCGTGCTCACGCTCGACGACGCGACGGCGAGGGTCGACGACGAGGCCACCGAGGCACGGCGCGGCGAGCTGCGTGCGGCCCGCACCGGCGACGAGCCGTTCTTCGACCGCGGTCCCGGCTACGCCCGGCTGTCCGGCGGCGCGCCGTACGCCGACGTCGACGTGATCTGAGCAGCCGGCTCTCGACACTCCTTCGGACACGCTGGCAGACTCGCCGGACCCACGGGAGCGGCGACCACCCTGGAGCGGCCCTCCCCGGACACGGAGGCATGCCATGGCTGGGTTCAGGACATCCGGAGCGACGCTGGCAGCGGCAGGACTGGTGGTGGCGGCCGGCGGGTTCCTCTCGCTGGCGGGCACCAACTCGGTGACGAAGAACGACATCAAGTCCGGTGCGGTCGGCAAGTCCGAGGTGCGGTCGAACGCCATCGGTCACGCCGAGCTGCGCACCGGGTCGGTGCGCGGCGCGGAGGTCGACGAGGCCTCGCTCGGCAAGGTGCCGAGCGCCGGCGCGGCGGACACCCTGGGCGCCAAGACTGCCGGTCAGCTGGACACCCGCTGGGCGCTGGTCAACGAGAGCGGTGTCATCGAACGGCAGACCGGCGGGTTCACGATCGTCAACTGCTACGCCAGCAACGCGAACTGCTACATCGACGCCGGCGAGGACGTGACGAACAACGGCCTGTCGGCGCAGATCGCCGCCGCGAACACGGACGGCAGCCCGATCCTCTCCGGCGAGGCCGGCGTGGCGCCCTGCGGTGCCGCGTCGGTGGCTTGCGTGCCACCCAACACCGAGAGCCCGAACATCCTGGTGGTCGCTCCCCGCGCGTCGGACGGGACGGTGCCCGGCGGGTCCGCACCGCCGAACGCGGCGAACGCCGCGCGGTTCTACGTCTTCGTCAGCGGCTCCGAGGGGTAGGACCCTCCGCGGCACGGGCAAGGGCGTCCAGGGTGGCGACCATGCCCCGCCTGTTGTGGGCGGCCCGGTCGGCGATGCCCATCACCGGAACCGAGGTCAGGCGTACCGCCGCCGTGCGCCGGTCCTGCCAGGTCTCGACGACCTGGCAGCCGTCGCCGTCCGCGGTGAAGGTGTAGCGCCATTCCGAGATCGGCAGCCCGGCGAAGGTGACGGCGAACGCGAACTCCCGGCCGCGGTCGGCCACCGTGACCCGGCAGGACGTCGACCACAGCAGGGGGCCGCGCCGGTTGCTGCCGACGAAGCGCGCGCCGACGGCCGGTGAGCCGGCGCCGTCCACCCAGCGGCACGACGCGGTCTCCGGGCTCCACTCACCCATCCGGCTCACGTCGCTCACCAGGTCGTACAGCACCTCCGGCGGTGCGGCCACCCAGCGACCGACCTCGGCTGTGCGTGACTCGGTCATCAGCCCAGCCCCCAGAACGCACCGCGCAGCCCGACGTCACGGAAGTACCCGGCCGCGGTCGACGGGTCGCGTCGGACGTAGCCGCGGTCGAGGCGGCCGGCGTACCACCCGCTCGCCAGCCGCCAGAGCGTCTCGAGGTCCATGACGTAGCCACGCTCCTCGCCGGTGCGCTCCAGCCACCGGTCGACGCAGTCGGGGCCGCAGAACAGGCGCTGGTGCGCGCAGGTGTGCACGACGTCGTCCCAGATCAGCCGGGTGGGGACCAGGAAGTGTGCGACCTCGGGGCCCGACGGCGGTCCGTCGCGACCGACGACCCATGACAGGGCCGAGCCGCAGGCGGGGCAGGTGGTGGCGACGAGTACGGTCGGGTCGTCGTCCAACAGGTGCGGCAGCGCGAACGAGTCCCACGCGCAGCCGCCCCACCACAACGTGCGCGAGCCCATGACCGAGAAGCCGAGCGGCAGGGCGGCGAACGGGTGCGCCATCACCAACGCGCCGTCGCGCAGCACCACGTGCCGTGCGTCGGCGAGCCTGTCCAGCGCCTCGTGCAGCCCCTCGACGCTGGTGCCCGCGCTCGCGGCCAGGACGTCGTCCGGTGGCAGCCGGCCGTCGCGCGCGAACGCGTCGTAGACCGCGAGCCGGACGTCCTCGTCGGTGCCCTCAGCCATCGTGCCGGGCCGACGTGACGCGGATCGTCTGGTCGACCTGGAGGCTCCCGTCCGCGGTCTGCAGTGGTGCCAGGATCGCGAAGATGGCCTCCTTCACCACCGGGCGCTCGGCTTCCGGGACCGCGAGCCACAGGGCCCGGAGTCCCACCGTCCAGGACCAGTCGTGCCAGGCGTCCAGCGAGTCGAAGGCGACGTCGACCCTGTCCTCGAGCGTCGACGCGTCCGCGAAGCCCGCCGCCGTGGCCAGCGCAGCGGTCGACTCCGTGGTCGCGAACACCCCCTGCTGACCGCTCGTCCGGGCGTCGAGCACTGCGGGCGGGAGGTAGGCCTCGAACACCTCGTCGATCCGCGACCACACGTCGTCGCGGGTCCCGAAGGTCGTGAAGCCCAGGCGGCCGCCGGGCCTGAGCAGGCGGTGCCAGGTCGTCAGCGCAGCCACCGGGTCGGGCAGGAAGAACAGCAGCAGCGAGGCCGTCACCAGGTCGTAGGACGCATCCGGCAGGCCGGGGTCGGACGCATCGCGGACCAGCAGCTCGACGTCGTCGTGGCCGCCGGCGCGCAGGTCGGCGTCGAGCGCCCGCAGCATCCCCGTCGAGAGGTCGATGCCGGTCACCCGACCGCCCGGCTGGACCGCCTCGGCCGCCCGGACGGTCACGGCTCCTCGACCGCAGCCGAGGTCGAGCACGCTCTCGCCCGGCCGCGGCTGCACCGCTGCGAGCAGCCGGTCGGCGATGGGCCCGAAGTACGCCACCCCACCCTGGTCGTAGTCATCGGCCACGGCGTCGAACGTCGCCACGACCCGGCGCACCTGCTCGGTCGGATCCACGGAGGTCATCGTGGCGGCTGCGCGGCCCGGACGCCAACGACCCCGAGGTAACGGCGGGGCGCGCGGCGACGATGTTCGGTCAGGACGACCCTGGAGGCGGACGTGCTCGCACGGTTGCTGGACGGCACCACGCGCGGCGCGCGGTGGGCTGCCGTCGCGGCGGTCGCGATGGCCGTCGGCGTCCTGCTCGGGGCCTCCGCGCTCGCCGGCCACACCAACCGGGTCGTCACCGTCGCGGACGGGTCGTCGACGGCGTCATCGACCGGCAGCGGGCACGCGGCCGAGCACAAGTCCGACAAGGCGTCGAAGCCGCTCAAGGCGTCCAAGGCGTCCAAGGCGTCCAAGTCCGCCAAGCCGGAGAAGTCAGCACGTTCGGACGAGTCGGAGAAGGCGGACGAGAGCGGCGACGGCGGGGTGCACGGTGCGTGCGTGTCCGCGGTGGCGCGGGACAAGGACAAGGTCGGCGGCCCGCACCACAACCACGGCTTCGCCGTGAGCCGGGCCGCGCACACGTGCCCGAACCCCGAGCCGGGGAGCACCGCGGGCGACTGAGCCGCCATGCGCCGGAGGGGAGCGCGTGGAGGTTCGGTCGCCCGCCGTGCGAGGCGACCGGTCGGGTACGCCTCGTAGGGTCGAGGCGTGACGATCCAGCTGTCGCGGCGGGACGCCCGCCGCGTCGCGGTGCAGGCGCAGCTGCTCGCGGCGCCGCGGCCCACCGTCTTCGACGAGGTCGTCCGCCACCTCACCTTGCTGCAGCTCGACCCGACGGCAGCCGTGGCGCCGAGCGCCGACCTCGTGCTGTGGAGCCGGCTCGGGGCGGCCTACTCACCGCGGCAGCTCGAGGACGCCCTGGCCCGCCAGTCGCTCGTCGAGCTGCAGGGGATGGCCCGGCCTGCTGCCGACCTCGCGCTGTTCCGGGCCGAGATGGCCCGGTGGCCGGGCCCCGAGCCGCGCTCCGAGTGGCGGGAGGACCTGCGGGACTGGGTCGAGGCCAACAACGCCTGCCGCGTCGACATCCTGGACCGGCTGCGGATGGACGGGCCGCTGCCGAGCAGCGACCTGCCGGACACCTGCGTGGTGGCGTGGCGCTCGAGCGGCTGGAACAACAACCGCAACCTGCGGATGATGCTGGCCCAGCTGGTGGAGCGCGGCGAGGTGGCGGCGGCCGGGCGCGACGGGCGGGACACGCTCTGGGACCTCGCGGAGCGGGTCTACCCGGACGACCCCGGCATCCCGGCCGAGGAGGCGGAGCGGCTCCGCGACGAGCGCCGGCTCAGGGCACTGGGCATCGCCCGGGCCCGCGTGACGTTCCCGCCGGGGGAGCCGAACCACGTGAACGAGGCCGGCGAGCCTGCTGTCGTCGAGGGCGTGCGGGGCAGCTGGCGGGTCGATCCGGAGCTCCTGGACCGGCGGTTCAGAGGTCGCACCGCTCTGCTGTCGCCGCTGGACCGGTTGATCATCGACCGCAAGCGGATGGCCGAGATCTTCGAGTTCGACTACCAGCTGGAGATGTACAAGCCGGTCGCTGCTCGCCGCTGGGGCTACTGGGCGATGCCGGTGCTGCACGGCGACCGGCTCGTGGGCAAGCTCGACGCGACGGCCGACCGTGACGCGGGCGTCCTGCGCGTCGACGCGCTGCACGAGGACGAGCCGTTCCCCAAGGCGACCGCGGCGGCCGTCCAGCGCGAGATCGCCGACTTGGCGCGGTGGCTCGGCCTGGAGCTGGTCGACCGATGAGTTCCCCCACCCAGGGAGGTCAGCACCCCCATGGAAGCCACGAACCTCGCCGAGCTGTACGACCTGCCGCTGGTCGACTGGGCCCGGGTCGAGGCCCGGCTGGCCGGACCTGAGGGGCTGGCCGGGACCGAGAGCCCCGACCACCGCAGCTGGCTGGCCACGACGAACGCCGACGGCAGCCCGCACCTGACCGGCCTGGGGCCGCTCTGGGTGGACGGGCTCTTCTACTTCACGACCGGCGAGACGACCCGCAAGGGGCGGAACCTGGCGCGGGACCCGCGCTGCACGCTGGGCGTCTCGACCACCGACTTCGACCTCGCGGTCGAGGGGGACGCCGCCGTGGTCCTCGACCCCGAGGTCGTCGCCGACCTGGCCACGAGATGGGCCGCGGACGGATGGCCGGCGCGCGCGGACGACAGCGGGGTCGCGCTGACCGCGGAGTACAGCGCGCCGTCCGCGGGGCCTCCGCCGTGGCGGGTCTACCGGCTCACGCCGCGCCAGGCGACCGTGGTGATGACCGCCGAACCCGGCGGTGCCACCCGCTGGCGGTTCTGAACCGCGGACGCGGCGGGTCAGGGCGAGGCGATCCGTCCCAGTCGGGCAGGGAGCCGGCCGGCGGCAGCCCGGTCCAGCATCCACAGCGTGCGGTCCCGGCCCCGCGCCGCGGCGGCGGGCACCTGCTGCTCGCCGGCGCCCGAGAGCGCCAGCGTGACGGCCTTGGCCTTGTCCTCGCCGGCCACGACGGCCCACACCTCGCGGGAGCCCTGCACGACGGCGAAGCCGAGCGAGATACGGGTGGGCGGCGGCTTGGGTGAGTTGCGCACGGCGAACGCCGGCCGGTCGTCGGACAGCGACGGATGGCCGGGGAAGAGCGAGTTGATGTGCCCGTCGGGGCCGACGCCGAGCAGGCAGACGTCGAACGACGGCGCCGGGCCGTGGTCCTCGGGACGGGCGGCCGCGGCCAGCTCGGTGACGTAGCGGGCAGCAGCCGCGTCGACGTCGTCGCCGTCAGGGCCGTCGCTGGGGGCCATCGGGTGCACCCGCTCCGGGTCGAGCGGCACCTGGTCGAGCAGCGCCTCGCGGGCGAGCGTCTCGTTGCGCTCGGGGTCGCCGGACGGCAGGAACCGCTCGTCGCCCCACCAGAGGTCCAGCCGCCGCCAGTCCACCGCGTCGCGAGCCGGGGAAGCGGCCACCGCCTCGAGGGTCGTCCGCGCGATCGTCCCGCCGGTGAGGACCACCGAGGCCTCGCCACGCGCCGACTGGACGTCGACCAGGCGGGTGATGAGGCGGGCGGCGACCGCCGCCGCCAGCTCGTCGGGGTCGCGGTGGACCAGGACGGTGGGGGTGCTCACCGGCCCGTCACCCGCGCGACCGCTTCGCTGCTGCCGACTTCCGGACCGCCACCTTCTTCGCGGTGCGCTTCGCCGTGCTCGATGCTGCCTTGCGGGTCACCGCCGCCTTCTTCTTGGTGGCCTTCTTCACGGCCCGGTCGGTCGGCTTGACCGACTTCGTCGCGGCCGAGGCCGACTTCTTGGTCGACGCCGACTTCTTGGTCGACGCCGACTTCTTGGCCGGCGCCGACCTGGCCGAACGTCGCTTCTCCGGGTCCTTCCAGATCAGCGTGCGCATCGCCGGCCGGTTGTCGAGGTCCTTCTCGCCGGTGATCACCGCGAGGGCGTCGGCGTAGGGCTGGTCGGCGTCCAGCCGGCGCAGCTCCTCGGACAGCAGCTCCCCGAGGTCCCGTCGCTTCAGCGGCAGCTGCCGGTCGGTGATCCCGGTCCGGGAGAGCGTCGCGAGGTAGCCGTCGGGGCGGTCGATCCGCAGCCGGTCGCGGCCGCCGAAGCGGACCTCGACCCCGGTGACACCTGGGCCGGCCGAGTCGACGCGCTTGACCTTGATGCGCAGCCGGGCGGTGAGCCAGCCCGCGAGCAGGGCAGCGCTCGGGTTGCCCCGCTCGGCGTGCACCTCTGCGGACGTCGGCGTCTCGGCCATGTCGTCGAACGCCGACGCCAGCAGCGCGCGCCACGGCGTGGTGCGCGTCCACGCCAGGTCGGTGTCCCCGGGCGCGTAGTCCTTGGCCCGGCGCTTGAGCGCGGCCATCGGGTCCTCGTCGGTCGTGGCGTCGGTGACCCGCCGGCCGGCCAGCACCCCGAGGGCGTCCCAGGCCAGCTTGTCCGGGGTGGAGCCGTGCCACCAGGTCACCACCGGCGCGTCGGAGGCCAGCAGCGGCAGCACCACGGACTCGGCGTGCAGCGAGAGCCGGCCGTACATCCGCATCATCACGGCCTCGTTGGCGCCGAGCCGGCCGCCGACCTGGACCTCGGCGTCGAGGCGGTCGTCGGCGTCCACCCGTCGGCGTACGACGACGAGCAGCCGGCAGGGGTGCGCGGCCGCCGCGGCGGCGGCTGCGCGCTGGGCCTCCTCGGCGTGGTCCTCCTCGGCGACGACGACGAGGGTGAGCGCCAGCCCGGACGCGAGCGCACCGGCCGCCCGGCGCTCGGCCGCCAGCGTCTTGACGATCTCGGTGCCGTTCGTGTCCCACAGGATCGTCGTCATGCGGGGCCCCCGCGGAGTCGTGAGCGGCTTGCTGGTACAGCGGACGTGTCCGAGCGCGAGAGCGAGCGACTGCGCGGGGTGCTCATCTACGGACGCCTCCAGACGCGGCCGTCGCGGGCGAGCATCTCGTCGGCGCCCTTCGGGCCCCACTCACCGGAGCGGTAGAGCTCTGGCTTGCTGCCTGCCCAGAACTCCTCGAGCGGGTCGATGACCTTCCAGGACAGCTCGACCTCCTCGTTGCGCGGGAAGAGCGTGGCGTCACCGATCAGGACGTCGAGCAGCAGCCGCTCGTACGCCTCGGGGGAGGACTCGGTGAACGCCTCGCCGTACAGGAAGTCCATCGACACGTCGCGGACCTCCATCGCCGACCCGGGGACCTTGGAGCCGAACCGCAGGGTGACGCCCTCGTCGGGCTGGACCCGGACGACGAGCTGGTTGTGGCCGAGCTCCTCGGTGTCGGTCTTCGCGAACGGCAGGTGCGGCGCCTTCTTGAACACCACGGCGATCTCGGTGACCCGCCGGGGCAGCCGCTTGCCGGTGCGCAGGTAGAACGGCACACCGGCCCAGCGCCGGGTCTCCACGTTGAGCCGGACCGCGGCGAACGTCTCGGTGCGGGACGTCTTCGGGACGTTCTCCTCGTCGAGGTACGACACCACCCGCTGCCCGCCGAGCCAGCCCTGGTCGTACTGGCCGCGGATCGCGTAGTGCTCGAGCTCCGGCGGCAGCTCGATCGCGCCGAGCACCTTCGTCTTCTCGGTCCGGATCGCCTCGGCGTCGAACGCGACCGGCTCCTCCATAGCGGTCAGCGCGAGCAGCTGGAGCACGTGGTTCTGCAGCACGTCCCGAGCTGCTCCGGCCGTGTCGTAGAAGCCGGCCCGGCTGCCGATACCCACGTCCTCCGCCATCGTGATCTGCACCGAGTCGACGAAGTTGCCGTTCCAGACCGGCTCGAACAGCGTGTTGGCGAAGCGCAGTGCCAGCAGGTTCTGGACCGTCTCCTTGCCCAGGTAGTGGTCGATCCGGAAGACGTCCTGCGCGGTGAAGACCTCGTCGACGAGGCGGTTGAGGTCCTTGCCGCTCTGCAGGTCGTGCCCGAACGGCTTCTCGACGACGACCCGGCGCCAGCCGCCGCGTTCGGAGTTGTCGGCCATCCGGGTCCGCTGCATCTGCTTGAGGACCACCGGGAACATCGCCGGCGGGATCGAGAGGTAGAACGCGGCGTTGCCCTGGATGCCGTGCGACTCCTCCATGTTGACGAGGGTCGCCGCGAGCGCGTCGAAGGCGTCGTCGTCGTCGAACGAGCCGGGCACGAACCGGATGCTGTCGGCCAGCCGCTGCCAGACGTCCTCGCGGAACCCGGTCCGCGCGCCGGCCTCGGCAGCGCTGCGCGCCAGCTGCGCGAAGTCGCCGTCGCCCCAGTCGCGGCGCGCGAAGCCGACCATGGCGAAGCCGGGCGGCAGCAGGCCGCGGTTGGCGAGGTCGTAGACGGCCGGGATGAGCTTCTTCCGCGCCAGGTCTCCGGTGACGCCGAAGACGACCAGCGCGCACGGTCCCGGGACGCGCGGCAGCCGGCGGTCGCGGACGTCGCGCAACGGGTTGTCGCGGACGGCGCGCCGCGGGTGGGCGTCAGGCGGGATGTCGACCAGGGGCGGGTAGCTCGCGGTCACGCGGCCGGCCTTCCTGCCGCGTCCGCGGCGTCGAGCAGCTGGCGTACGCCCGCCGACCGGTCGGTGAGGTGCAGTCGTACGACAGGGCGGGACCGCTGCTCGAGGGCGCGGGTGTCGCCGAGTGCCTGGGCCATCTGGAGCCGGCCGAAGGTGAACGGCCGCCCGGGCACGTCGACGTCGTCGGTGACGGCGCCGGTGACCTGGAGGAAGACACCGACCTGCGGACCGCCCTTGTGGAACTGGCCGGTCGAGTGCAGGAACCGCGGCGCCCAGCCGAACGTCACCGGACGGCCCTGGGCCGCCCGGGCCAGCCGGGCCCGGACGTCCTCGGCCGCCCCGTCACCGTGCCGGTCGAGGTAGGCCATCACGGCGAGGTAGCCGTCGTCGCCGACCGCGCCCACGACGGCCCGGAGGACGCCTGCGAGGTCGGTGGGGGAGCCGAGGGAGGCAAGGTCGCCATGGACCTCGACGGCGCCGTCGACGAGGGCCGGGTCGCCCTCGGGCAGCGGTCCGTCGTCGCCGGCCTCCTCGAGGATCTTGGCGGTGTTCTCCTTCGACTCGGCCACGTTGGGCTGGTCGAACGGGTTGATGCCGAGGATGTACCCGACGACGGCGGTGGCGTACTCCCAGAGCAGGAACTGCGCGCCGACCGAACCGCTGACGGCCGCCGCGTCGAGCCCGGGGCGCCCCTGGCCGAGCACCACCCGGTAGGCGTCCTTGCCGGCGTCGGCGAACCCGGGGGCGTCGACCCCCTCGACCACGACGGGCAGGATCCCGAGGCCCTGCTTGCCGGTGGACTCGGCCACCAGCTGCTCGGCCCAGTCGCCGAAGCCGACGATCCCGGACCCGGCGTCCGCCAGGACCATCTTGTCCCGGCCGCCCTTCGCGGCGTCGCCGAGCGCGCGCCCCAGCACGATGCCGGGGTTGCCGTCGTCGCCGAGGTCACCGGCGAGCACCCGGGCGTCGGCCAGCAGCCGCTCCACGTCGGCACCGGCGAGGTGGCTGGGGGTGAGACCGAATGCGGACAGCGCGCTGTAGCGGCCGCCGACGTCCGGGTCGGCGAGCACCACGGTGTAGCCGGCCTCGGAGGCGGACTTGTGCAGCGGCGAGTCGGGGTCGGTGACCACGACGAAGCGCTCGGCCACCTCGGAGTCGGTGAGGCCCGCATCCCGAAACGCCTGCTCGTAGGCGCGGCGGTGGCTGTCGGTCTCGATGGTGCCGCCGCTCTTGGACGCGACCACGACGACCGTGCGGTCGATCCGGTCGCGCAGCGCGGCCCCGACCTGGTGCGGGTCGGTGCTGTCGAGGATCGTCAGGTCGGCGCCGGCGCTGCGGGTGATGACCTCGGGCGCCAGGGACGAGCCGCCCATGCCCGCCAGCACGATGTGGTCGAGACCCTTCGCGGACAGCCGTTCCCGGATCTCGCGCAGCCGGGGGAGCAGCGCCTCCGAGCTGGTCGGCAGGTCGAGCCAGCCGAGCCGCACCGACGCCTCGGGCTGCGCGTCCGGTCCCCAGAGGGTGTCGTCCTTGGCGACCAGCCGGGCGGCCAGGCCGGTGAGGTCGCTGCCCCCCGGGTCGTCGCCGGTGCTGACGCTCACGCTCACTTCGCGGCTTCCTTCGCGAGCCGCTGCAGCTCGGACTTCGTCGAGCCGAGCAGGTCGTTCCAGGACACCTCGAACTTCTCGACGCCCTCGTCCTCGAGCACCTGGACGACGTCGTCCATGTCGACACCGGCCTCCTTGAGGGCCTGCATCGTGACGGCGGCCGAGCCGTACTCGCCGCGGATCGTGTCTCCCTTGATGACTCCGTGGTCGGCGACGGCGTCCAGCGTGGGCTCCGGCATGGTGTTGACGACGCCGCGGGTCACCAGCTCGACGACGTACTGGGTGTCGTCGTACGACGGGTCCTTGACGCCGGTGGACGCCCACAAGGGGCGCTGGGGCCTGGCCCCGGCCTCCGCCAGGGCGGTCCAGCGGTCGGTCCCGAAGGTCTCCTCGAACGACTGGAACGCCAGCCGCGCGTTGGCGATGGCGGCCTTGCCGCGCAGCTCGCCGGCCTCGGGGGAGCCCAGCTTCTCCAGCCGCTTGTCGACCTCGGTGTCGACCCGGCTGACGAAGAACGACGCCACCGACGCGAGCCGGCCGAGATCGTGACCGGCGGCTCGCGCCCGCTCGATGCCGCTGATGTACGCGTCCATGACGGCCCGGTAGCGCTCGAGGGAGAAGATCAGCGTGACGTTGACGCTGATGCCCTCGGCGATGCACTGCTCGATCGCCGGCAGGCCCGCCTTGGTCGCCGGGATCTTGATGAAGAGGTTGGGCCGGTCCACGAGCCACCAGAGCTGGCGGGCCTCCGCGATCGTCCGCTCGGTCACGTGCGCGAGCCGCGGGTCGACCTCGATCGACACCCGGCCGTCGACACCGTCGCTCGCGTCGTACGCCGGGCGCAGGACGTCGCACGCCCAGCGGACGTCGAACGTCGTGACCATGCGGAGGGCTTCCTCGACGTCGACGCCGCGGACCGCGAGGTCGCGCAGCTGGCGGTCGTAGGTGTCGCTCTCGCTGATGGCCTTCTGGAAGATCGTCGGGTTGGTCGTGACGCCGACGACGTGCTTGTCGCGCACCAGGTCGGCGAGGCCGTCGGTGACCAGGCGGCCGCGACTCATGTCGTCGAGCCAGATGGCGACGCCCTCGTCGGTGAGCTGCCGGAGCGGGTCGGTCATGGGAGTGCTCCCTGGGTCGGGGGTGGACGAACGGTCGGGGCGGGCGGCTCAGCTGCCGGTCTTGTCGCCGGTGATGACGCCGACCCGCTCGAGGCTGGCGTGCGCGGCGGCGACCACGCGGTCGGGGGTGAAGCCGAACTGCTCGAACAGCACGGTGTGGGCGGCGCTGGCGCCGAAGTGCTCGATGCTCACGATCTCGCCGGCCTCGCCGACGAGGTCTCGCCAGCCCATCGCGATCCCGGCCTCGACGCTGACCCGGGCCTTGCACGTGCCGGGCAGCACCTGCTGCTGGTAGGCGCGGTCCTGGGCGTGGAACCACTCCACGCAGGGCATCGACACGACCCGGGTCGGCGTGCCCTCGGCCTCGAGGGTCTCGCGTGCCTTCATCGCCAGCTGCACCTCGGACCCGGTGCCGATCAGGATCACCTGGGGCTGACCGCCGGTGGCGTCCGCGAGGACGTAGCCGCCGCGGGCGGTGCCCTCGGCCGACGCGTTCTCGGTGCGGTCCCACACCGGCAGGTCCTGCCGGCTGAGGCAGAGCCCGGCGGGCCGGTCGGTGTGCTCGAGGACCGTGCGCCATGCGACGACGGTCTCGTTGGCGTCCGCCGGACGCACGACGTCGAGGCCGGGGATGGCGCGCAGTGCGGCGAGGTGCTCGACCGGCTGGTGCGTCGGGCCGTCCTCGCCGAGGCCGATGGAGTCGTGTGTCCAGACGTACGTCACGGGGAGCTGCATGAGGGCTGCAAGCCGCACTGCCGGCCGCATGTAGTCGCTGAAGACCAGGAACGTCCCGCCGTAGACGCGGGTGCCGCCGTGCAGCGCGATGCCGTTCATGATCGAGCCCATCGCATGCTCGCGGATGCCGAAGTGCAGCACCCGGCCGAAGGGCCCGCCGGGGAACATCTTCGACTGGCGGTCCTCCGGGAGGAACGACGGCTCGCCCTCGGGAGTCGTGTTGTTCGACTCGGCGAGGTCGGCCGAGCCGCCCCAGAGCTCGGGCAGCACCGGGGCGATCTTCTCCAGCACCTTGCCGGAGGCCTTGCGGGTCGCCATGCCTTTGGCGTCTGCCGGGAACTCGGGGAGCGCGGAGGTCCAGCCGTCCGGCAGGGTCCGGGTGCGCAGCCGGTCGAGGAGGGCCTTGCCGTCGGCGTTCTTGGCGGACCACGCCGCGAACCTCTCGTCCCACTCGGCGTGCGCCGCGCGGCCGCGGTCGACCACCTGGCGGGCGTGCGCGAGGACCTCGCCGTCGACGTCGAAGGTCTTGTCGGGGTTCATCCCCATGACCTTCTTGGTGGCGGCGACCTCGTCGGCGCCCAGGGCACTGCCGTGGGCCTTGCCGGTGTTCTGCGCGTCCGGTGCCGGCCAGGCGATGATCGTGCGCAGCGAGATGAAGGACGGCCGGTCGGTGACCGCGCGCGCCTTGTCCAGCGCCCGCGCCAGGCCGGCCACGTCCTCGCTGTAGCTGCCGTCCGCCGACAGCCAGTCGACCTCCTGGACGTGCCAGCCGTAGGCCTCGTAGCGCGCGGCGGTGTCCTCGGACAGCGCGATGTTCGTGTCGTCCTCGATGGAGATGTGGTTGTGGTCGTAGATCAGGGTGAGGTTGCCCAGCCGCTGGGTGCCGGCCAGCGACGACGCCTCGCCGCTGATGCCTTCCTCGATGTCGCCGTCGGAGGCGATGCAGTAGACGTGGTGGTCGAACAGGCTCTCGCCCTCGGGGGCGTCCGGGTCGAGCAGGCCGCGCTCGCGACGGGCCGCCATCGCCATGCCGACGGCGTTGCCGACGCCCTGCCCGAGCGGGCCGGTGGTCGTC
This sequence comes from uncultured Actinomycetota bacterium, assembly GCA_963746175.1. Classification (GTDB taxonomy): domain Bacteria; phylum Actinomycetota; class Actinomycetes; order JACCUZ01; family JACCUZ01; genus CAVVAH01. The sequence goes on from CAVVAH010000001.1 coordinate 345,939, forward strand.
TCGACGCCGGCGGTGTGGCCGTGCTCCGGGTGCCCCGGTGTGAGCGAGCCCCAGGTGCGCAGCGCCTGGAGGTCGTCGAGCTCGAGCCCGTAGCCGGAGAGGTAGAGCTGGATGTACAGCGTGAGGCTGCTGTGCCCGCAGGACAGGACGAACCGGTCACGACCGGTCCAGGCCGGGTCGGTCGGGTCGTGGTTCAGGTAGCGCTGGAACAGCAGGTACGCCGCCGGCGCGAGGCTCATCGCCGTGCCCGGGTGGCCGTTGCCGACCTTCTGGACCGCGTCCATCGCGAGGGCCCGGACGGTGTCGACCGCCCGCTTGTCGAGGTCTGTCCACTCGAGCTTCGTGGTGCTCACAGGCGTCGGGCTCCTTCGGCGATCGGCACGATCGAGAATGCAGCAAGGACCGCAGGTCAGGCCAGTGACCGAGCGTGAGACTACTCGCGTCCGAGGGAGGTTCCCCGCCCTGCGTCCCGGGCGTCCAGCGGCCGATACAGTGGCCCTGCCCGGGCGTCACCGCGGCAAACGACACGCCGCGGCCCGAGCCGTCCGACACCTGTGACCCGACCACCACCTGCGACCACCGAGGAGTGCGCGTGACGGCCGTCGACTCCCGCCGCGGTGCCGCCGCGCCGGTGGCCGGCAGCCGGGCCGGGGGTCGACCGCGGCGCAGCGCGCGGCAGGTCGTCACGGCCTACGTCGCGCTCACCAAGCCGCGCATCATCGAGCTGCTGCTGGTGACGACCGTCCCCACCATGCTGCTGGCCGAGGGCGGCGTCCCGTCGCTACGACTGGTGGCTGCGACGCTGCTCGGCGGCGCCCTCGCGGCCGGCAGCGCCAACACGCTGAACTGCTACCTCGACCGCGACATCGACCAGGTGATGCACCGCACCGAGCGGCGGCCGCTCGCCACCGGTGCCGTGTCGCCGCGCGAGGCGCTCGTGCTCGGTGCCGTCCTCGGCGCCGTCTCGGTCGGCTGGCTCTGGCTCACGACCGGCTGGCTGCCCGCCGTGCTCGCGCTGGCGGCGATCGCCTTCTACGTCGGGGTCTACACGATGGCGCTCAAGCGCCGCACCCCGCAGAACATCGTCTGGGGCGGGGCGGCCGGGTGCATGCCGGTGCTCATCGGCTGGTCGGCCGTCACCGGCTCGCTGGCCTGGACACCTGTGGTGCTGTTCGCGGTCATCTTCTTCTGGACGCCGCCGCACTACTGGCCGCTGTCGATGCGCTTCCGCGACGACTACGCCGCCGCCGGGGTGCCGATGCTCCCGGTGGTCGCCGGCAACGTGACCGTCGGCCGGCAGATCGTGGCGTACTCCTGGGTGATGGTCGCGACCTCGCTGCTGCTGTGGCCGGTCGCCGGCACCACGCCGGTCTACGGCGTCGCGGCCCTCGTGCTCGGCATCGCCTTCCTCGTCGAGGCGCACCGCCTGCTGCGCCGCGCGGTGCTGGAGGCCGACGCCGCCGCCGCGGGCCACGTGGTCGCCGGTCCGTCGGTCGAGGCGGGCGCCATGCGCCTCTTCCACGGCTCGATCACCTATCTCACGCTGCTGTTCCTCGTGATCGCGATCGACCCGCTGCTGCCGTTCTAGGGCGGGTCTCTCCTCAGTCGGTTACCAGCCGGGACCAGTACTCGACGTCCTCGAACCGGCCCTGCTTGAAGTGCACGCCGCGCAGGACGCCCTCGAACCGGTAGCCGGCCCGGTGCGCGACCGCTTGGACGCGTCGTTCTCGACGCTGATGACCAGGTACAGCCGGTGCATCCCCTGCCCGAAGGCGCAGTCGGTGAGGAGACCGAGGGCTTCTGTCGCGACGCCCCGGCCCCGGGCCTCGGCGGCGACCACGTAGCCGAGCTCTGAGGCCCGGTCGGCCGTGTCGATGCTCGGTGCCACCGCGATGCCGAGGAAGGTGCCGTCCCGGGCGTCCTCGAGGGCGAAGTTCATGGCCGTCCCCGCCGCCTTGCGCACCTCGTAGGAGGAGACCCAGGTCTCGTCGAAGTCGGGCGGCGCCGGTTCCGGGACGCGGGTGAAGCGCAGCACCTGCGGATCCGCGAGCAGTGCACGGAACCCTGGCCGGTGCCGCTCGTCGAACGGTTCCAGTCGTACGCCGGGCACGCCCGGAACCTACTCGGCGGCGCGGTCCGGCGGCCCGAGGCGCATCGTGACGCACGCGCCGCCGGCCGGGCCGGCGCCGATCGTGAGCGACCCCCCGGAGGCCTCGGCGGTCCGGCGCGCGATGTCCAGGCCGAGACCGGTGGACCCGGCGCCGCTGCGACCGCGGGTGACCACGGTCGCGTCGAGGAGGCCGGGCCCCTCGTCGCTGACGGCGAGAACGGCCCCGCCGCCGGCCTCGGGCGCGAGGCTGACGTCGAACCGGACGCCGTCCGGGGTGTGCGCGAGAACGTTGCCGAGGAGTGCGTCGAGGGCCGCCTCGAGGTCGGGCTGTGCGGCGCGCACCGGGCACGGTTCCTCCGGCAGCTCCAGGCCCACCAGGCGTCCCTGGTCCTCGGCGAGGGCCTGCCAGAACTCCACCCGCTCGCGCACCACCTCGGTCGCGTCGCACGCGGCCACGGCGTCGGCCCCCACCGGCCGCCGGGCGTCGCGGATCAGGGCGCCGACCTGGCGGTCGAGGTCGTCCACGTCCGCGGTGAGCCGGTCGCGGTCCGGGCCGGCAGGCATGCCCTCGACGTCGAGCCGGAGCGCCGTGACCGGGGTCCGCAGGCGGTGCGAGAGGTCGGCCACCGACTCGCGCTCGTGGGCCAGCAGCTCGCGGATCCGGGCCGCCAGCAGGTTCACCGCGAGCCCCACGTCGTGCACCTCCGGCGGGCCGGCCGGCTCGACCCGGGCGTCCAGGTCGCCGCCCGTGAGCCGCCGGGTGGTGGCGGCGAGGTCCGTGATCGGCGCGGTGATGGATCGCGCCAGCCGGTCGGCGACCACCAGCGACAGGGCGAACAGCACCAGGGCCAGGAACGCCAGCACCCCCCAGGCCCGCCAGACCCCGCGGTCCAGGACCGCTTCGCTCAGCAGGGTGCTGACCACTGCGGTGCCGTCCGGGCGCAGGACCGGCTGGTCGAGGACGACCCGGCCGTCGGGGAGCGTGTGCGCCTCGGTCGCGCGCAGCCGCGGGTCGACTGCGGGCCGCTCGACGTCGAGGGCCCGGCCGAGCACCTGACCGCCGGGCAGTGTCACCTGCATCCGGTAGTCGGCGTCCGACACGGCCCGGACGGCGGCGCGGATCTCGCCGTCGGTCCCGGACAGCACCACCGGCACGATGCGCTGGCTGCGGTCGGCTGCGGTGGTGACGGCATTGCTCGTCGCGGTCCGGTCGATGAGCAGCGCGAGCGGCAGGGTGAAGGCCAGCAGGATGATCGACGTGGTCGCCGCGACCAGCAGCGTGAGCCGCCGCCTCACGGTGCCGGGACGAGCTTCACACCGACCCCGCGCACGGAGTGCAGCATCCGTGGCTCGGCCGCCGTCTCGCCGAGCTTGCGGCGCAGCCAGGACAGGTGCACGTCGACGGTCTTGTCCGCGCCGCCGTACGGCGACTGCCAGACGTCGGCGAGCAGGGTCCGCTTGGTGACGACCTCGCCCGGCCGGGCAGCCAGGTAGGCGAGCAGGTCGAACTCGCGCGGCCGCAGCTCCAGCTCGCGGCCGTCGAGCACCGCGGTGCGGGTGCGGACGTCGACGGTGAGGCCGCCGACCTCGAGCACGGTCGGCTCCGCGGTGGCCGACCGCCGCAGCACGGCCCGGATCCGGGCGTCGAGCTGCTCCGCGCTGAACGGCTTCACGAGGTAGTCGTCGGCCCCGGCGTCGAGGGCGGCCACCGTCACGGTGTCGTCGTCCCGCGCCGTGGCGACGATGACGGGCACGGCGCTGACCGGACGCAGCATCCGCAGCAGGGTGATGCCGTCGACGTCCGGCAGGCCCAGGTCGAGGACCACCAGGTCCGGCGGCTCCTCGACGACCCGCCGGAGGGCGCTGAGGCCGGCGGGCTCGGACGCGACGGCGTGCCCGCGCTGGGTCAGCGCCCGGGTGAGCGCCGTCCTGATGCGCGGGTCGTCCTCGACGAGCAGGATCACGGCCACGTGGCGACGGTACTGGCGGGACCGGCCGGCACCGCGCAGGAACCTCAACGCTGGGCCGGCGTTAGCCGCGCGTTAGCGGACGGCACGGCAGGATCGACCCGTGCGCAGCCGACTCGGACTCGTCGCCCTCTGGGCGCTGTTCGCGGCCGCCTCGGTCGGCGTCGGGTTCGGCGCCGCCGGGCTGGTGGGCGACCCCTTCACCGACCCCGGGGGCGCCCAGGTCACCCTGGCCGACGCGGGCGACCCGGGTGCTGCCGGCGACACGTCGTCGCCCTCCTCGTCGGCCTCGCCGTCCGGCTCCTCCCCGGCCCACGGCCCCGAGCCGCACGCGCAGCGCGACGCCGTCCGCGACCGGCACGTCGGCCGCGGCAGCTCCGGTCGTCCGGAGCCTCACCACCCGCGGCGGCCTCGTCTCCGGGTCCTGCACGCGCGGACTGGTGACGGTCAGCGCGGCGCCGACGGTCGGCTGGGCGATCAAGGACGTGGACGGCGGCCCCACCCAGGAGGCCCGGGTGCGGTTCGAGAGGACCGGCGACGGCGACGGCCGGGTCGAGGTGCGGGCCCGCTGCGTCGGGGGAGTGCCGCACTTCTCCGTCGAGGACGGCACCGACAACAGCGGTCCCGGCGGCGGCGGCGACAACAGTGGTCCCGGCGGTGGCGGAGACAGCGGTGGCGGCGACAACCGCAGCGGCGGCGGGGGCAGCGGCCCCGGCTGAGCAGCGGTTGATCACGTGACCGTGATCGGCCGCCGCCGGCAGCGGTGAGTACGCCGCTACTGGTGGAGGTCTGCCGCTGCCGGTGTGTCGACGGCGGCGGCCGCGACGTGGACGACCCGTTGGGACATGGCGAGCAGGACGCGCAGGGCGGCGACCCAGACGAGGCAGGCGCCGAGCAGGTGCACCATGACCAGCACGACGGGCAGGTCGGTGGCGTACTGCGTGTAGCCGACGGCGCCCTGCGCCAGCACGACCACGAGCAGCTCCGTCGACCGCCGGCGCAGCTCCGCGGGAGTCGAGGTGGCGCGCAGTGCGACGGCAAGGCCGACGGCAAGGCCGACGAGCAGGAACACGAGGTCGGCGTGCAGCTGGGTGACCTCGCGCAGGTCGAACGGCAGGCGATGGGTGGCGTTCTTGTCGCCGGAGTGCGGGCCGCTGCCGGTCACCACCGTTCCGGCCACGAGCAGCAGCGCGGTCACGCCGGCCAGCGCCTGCCCGCCGCGCAGCAGCGCCGGGTGCACCAGCAGCCGTCGGGTCACCGGCTGCCCGGCGGCGCGCTCGAGCCCGAGGGTGGCCACCGCGACCAGCACCATCGAGACCAGGAAGTGCGCCATCACGGTCACCGGGTTGAGGCCGGTGAGCACCGTGACACCTCCGAGCAGCGCCTGCGCGACGATCCCCCCGAGGAGCAGCAGGGCCAGTCGCAGCAGGTCGCGGCGCCCGGCCCGCCAGGCGACGACGACAGCGGCCACGACCACGGCAGAGAGCGCGAACGTCAGCATCCGGTTGCCGAACTCCACGAGGCCGTGGCCGCCCATCTCGCGGGTGACGACCAAGCTCTCGTCGGTGCACCGCGGGAACGTCGGGCAGCCCAGCCCGGAGGCCGTCAGCCGGACCGCGCCGCCCGTGACCACGATGCCCACGTTGACCACGAGCGCTGCCAGGAACGCCCGGCGCACGGCGGTGGGCGTCGGCGTCCACGCGCGCCAGCGGTCGAGCATGGGCCCAGAGTACGGAGACGCCACTACTCCCAGCGGAAGGTGCGGGCCGTCAGCGTCCCGGCGACCACGGCCCACACGGCCAGGACTGCGGCGTGCGACCAGGACAGCGCCTGGCCGTCGCGAAGCACCTCGCGGAGCCCGTCGGACAGCGCTCCGGCCGGCAGCGCCTCGAGGAACGGGCGCGCCCCGTCCGGGAACCTGTCCAGCGGCACGGCGATGCCGCCGCTGACGAGCATCAGCAGGTAGACCAGGTTGGCGGCGGCCAGCGTCGCCTCGGCGCGCAGCGTGCCGGCCATCAGCAGGCCGAGCGCGCTGAACGCCGCGGTGCCGGCCAGGAGCAGGACGACGACCGCCTCCCACGAGCCGCGCGGGTCCCAGCCGAGCAGCTGGGCGACGACGACGAGCAGCACGACCTGCATCGCCTCGATCGTCAGGACGGACAGTCCCTTGGCCGCGAGCAGCGCCCCGCGCGGCAGCGGCGAGGCTCCGAGCCGCTTGAGCGCGCCGTACCTGCGCTCGAAGCCGGTGCCGATCGCCAGCCCGGTGAACGCCGTCGACATGATCGCGAGCGCCAGCACCCCCGGCACCAGGAAGTCGACGCGGGAGGCGCGGTCGCCCAGGTCCATCAGCTCGACGCTGCCGAAGACCGTGAGGACCAGCACGGGGATGACCACGGTCAGCAGCAGCTGCTCGCCGTTGCGCAGCACCATCCGGACCTCGAGGGCGGTCTGGGCCGCGAGCATCCGTGGCAACGAGGCGGCTCCAGGGTGCGGCGTGAACGTCCCCGTCGCGCCAGTCGTGCTCATGACCTGAGCTCCGCGCCGGTGAGCTCGAGAAAGACGTCCTCCAGCGAACGGCGGCCGACGGTGAGCCCCTCGGGCATCACGTCGCGGTCGGCGCACCACCGGGTCAGGTCGGCGAGCAGGTGGGTGTCGACCGTGCCGTGCAGCACGTAGCGACCGGGGGACACCTCGTCGACGCGGGTCGCCGCCGGCAGCGCACCGGCCAGCGCCCCGACGTCCAGCCCCGGGGGTCCGTCGAAGCGCAGGCTCCCGCCGGCCCCAGCGGCCGTGAGCTCGCCCGGCGAGCCGACCGCGATGACCTTGCCGTGGTCGACGACCACGACCTGGTCGGCCAGCCGCTCGGCCTCGTCCATGAAGTGCGTCGTCAGCACGACCGTGACACCGTCCGCACGCAGCGACTCGACCAGCTCCCAGGTCGCCCGCCGGGCCTGCGGGTCGAGGCCCGCCGTCGGCTCGTCGAGGAAGACCAGCTCCGGGCGGCCGACGACTGCGAGCGCCAGCGAGAGCCGCTGCTGCTGGCCGCCGGACAGGCGCCGGTACGGCGTGTGGCCCGCCGACCCGAGACCGAGCCGGTCGACCAGGGCCGGGACGTCGAGCGGGTGCGCGTGCAGAGACGCGACGTGGCGCAGCATCTCCTCGGCCTTGACGCCGGGGTAGATCCCGCCCTGCTGGAGCATGACCCCGACGCGTGGCCGTAGGTCCCGCGCGTCGCGCCAGGGGTCGCGGCCGAGGACCCGCACCGTGCCGGAGTCCGGATGGCGATAGCCCTCGCAGGTCTCGACGGTGGTCGTCTTGCCGGCGCCGTTCGGTCCGAGGACCGCGGCGATGGTGCCGGTCTCGACCGTGAGCGTGAGCCCGTCGACCGCAGCCTGCCCGTCGTACCGCTTGACGAGGTCGACGACCTCGACGGCCGCGGCGCTTCCCACCCGGCGAGTCTACGGAGCGGCACCCTCGCGGTTCTCGGACATCCACCGGGTCGCGAAGGCGACGCCGGCCGCGAGGTCGAACAGGTGGCTCTTCGCGTCGCCGACCGTACCGGACGACACGGCTCCGGTCGCCAGGAACGCCTCGCCGATCCGGTCGAAGTCCTCCTCGTCGACGTCGAGGTCCTCCCAGGTGGCCCAGTCGCGGCCGCCGGACGGCGTCCGCACCGCCGCGGAGAGCGAGATACGGCGGGCGGCGCCGGGCACGCGGTACTCCGCGAGGTGGAAGCTCGTGCAGGAGCCGAAGCCGGCCCCCAGCAGCAGGACCTGGGCACCGAGCCGCTCCAGGGTCGCGAGCGGCGACCGCTCGCCGCACTGCGAGTCGAGGTCGTGCACGGCGACGACGTCCGCCGCGCGGGACCCGACGGCGGCGAAGGACGTGGTCGGGTGGTCGCTGCGCCGTGCGCCCGGCCAGGTCCGCAGCTGCTCGGTGAGCGCACCCATGTGCCGGCCCGGGGTGAGAGCCGGGTCGAACGCCGGCGTCTCGGCGCGGATCACGGGCCACCAGGCCTCCGGCACCGGCGGTCGGGACCAGCCCGCCGGGTCGCTGTTGTCGCCGGTCTGGGTGGGGACCACGAGCGTCCCGTCCGGGCCGACCACGTCGAGCAGGGCCAGCGCGACGGCGACCGTCCCTCCGGGGACGTAGCCCAGCGCTTTCATCGAGCTGTGCACCAGCACGACGGCGCCGTCCAGGACGCCCAGGCGCCGCAGATCGGTGGCGAGCGACGACCGAGGACGGATCCCGCGCCCGGCCCCGTCCTTCGGCAGGTCAGCGGGTGTGTCGAGGCTCACGGGGGAGATCGTCCCAGCCCCCGGCAAGCCGGTTTGCGGTCGGCGGGTCAATAACGGCACACTGGTGTGGTGAAATTGGCTGCCGCTGCTCCTACCCGGGACCCCCGCGTCGTCGGGAGCGCAGCGAGCGACGTCGTGGGGATCAACAGGACCCGCGACCGCGTCGCGCGGACCGTGCTCGAGACCGGTCCCACCACGGCCGCTGCCCTGGCCGCCCAGCTCGGCCTGACCCCGGCCGCCGTACGCCGGCACCTCGACGCCCTGCTCGCCGACGGCCTGGTCGAGGAGCGCGAGCCGCGCCGCACCACCGTCCGTGGCCGGGGCCGCCCGGCCCGCCTGTTCGGCGTCACCGACGCCGGCCGTGACGCGTTCGACCAGGCCTACGACGACCTCGCCGCGAGCGCGATGCGCTTCCTCGAGGAGACCGGCGGTCGCGAGGCCGTCGGTGCCTTCGCCCGCCAGCGGGTGTCCGAGCTGGAGGCCCGCTACCGCCCGGTGGTGGAGTCCGCCGAGCCCGAGGACCGGGTGGAGGCGCTCGCCACCGCGCTCTCCGCCGACGGCTACGCTGCCGCGTCGCGTCCGACCGGGGCGGCCGACCAGCTCGCGGGGGAGCAGCTCTGCCAGCACCACTGCCCGGTGGCGCACGTCGCCGAGCAGTTCCCCGAGCTGTGCGAGGCGGAGACCGAGGTCTTCGCGCGCCTGCTCGGCACCCACGTCCAGCGCCTGGCGACCATCGCGCACGGCGACGGCATCTGCACGACCTTCGTCCCGCGCACCCCGCGGGACACCGCTCACCACCCGACGGAGGAGTCCTCGTGACCGCCATCCCGGAGACCACGCACGCCGAGGTCGACGCGCTCGGCCGGTACCAGTTCGGCTGGTCCGACACCGACACCGCCGGTGCCACCGCGCAGCGCGGCCTGTCCGAGGACGTCGTACGCAACATCTCGGCGCTCAAGAGCGAGCCGCAGTGGATGCTCGACCTCCGCCTCAAGGGCCTGCGCCTGTTCGGCAAGAAGCCGATGCCGACGTGGGGCTCCGACCTGTCGGGGATCGACTTCGACAACATCAAGTACTTCGTCCGCTCCACCGAGAAGCAGGCCACCTCCTGGGACGACCTGCCGGCGGACATCAAGAACACCTACGACCGGCTCGGCATCCCCGAGGCCGAGAAGCAGCGCCTGATCGCCGGCGTCGCCGCGCAGTACGAGTCCGAGGTCGTCTACCACCAGATCCGCGAGGACCTGGAGCAGAAGGGCGTCCTGTTCCTCGACACCGACACCGCGCTGCGGGAGCACGAGGACCTCTTCCGCGAGTACTTCGGCACCGTGATCCCGGTCGGCGACAACAAGTTCGCCGCGCTCAACACCGCCGTGTGGTCGGGCGGCTCGTTCATCTACGTGCCGCCGGGCGTCAAGGTCGACATCCCGCTGCAGGCCTACTTCCGGATCAACACCGAGAACATGGGCCAGTTCGAGCGGACGCTGATCATCGCCGACGAGGGCTCGTCGGTGCACTACGTCGAGGGCTGCACCGCTCCGATCTACTCCAGCGACTCGCTGCACTCCGCGGTCGTCGAGATCATCGTGAAGAAGGACGCCCACGTCCGGTACACGACCATCCAGAACTGGTCCAACAACGTCTACAACCTGGTGACCAAGCGCACCGCGGTGCAGGCCGGCGGCCGGATGGAGTGGATCGACGGCAACATCGGCTCCAAGGTCACGATGAAGTACCCCGCCTGCTACCTGCTCGGCGAGCACGCACAGGGCGAGACGCTGTCGGTCGCGTTCGCGGGCGAGGGCCAGCACCAGGACGCCGGCGCCAAGATGGTGCACGCAGCGCCGCACACCTCGTCGACCATCATCAGCAAGTCGGTGGCGCGCGGAGGCGGCCGCACGTCGTACCGCGGCCTGGTGCAGGTGCTCGAGGGCGCCCACGGCTCCCGCTCGACGGTGAAGTGCGACGCGCTGCTCATCGACACCGTGAGCCGCAGCGACACCTACCCCTACGTCGACGTGCGCGAGGACGACGTGACGATGGGCCACGAGGCGACCGTCTCCAAGGTCAGCGACGACCAGCTCTTCTACCTGATGAGCCGCGGTCTGACCGAGGACGAGGCGATGGCGATGATCGTGCGCGGCTTCGTCGAGCCGATCGCCAAGGAGCTCCCGATGGAGTACGCCCTCGAGCTCAACCGCCTGATCGAGCTCCAGATGGAAGGGGCCGTAGGTTGATCTTCCCCCACGAAATCACTCGCTTCGCTCCCGATTCCGCGGGGACCCCGACATGACCAGCGCGGCAGAGATCCTCTCCCCGGAGACCGGCGGGTTCAGCGGCAAGCCCCACTCGCACGGCGCGACGCCGGTGCCCGGCGACAGCCGCGGCGAGCGGCACCGCTCGTTCGAGCCCGCCGACTTCGACGTGCCCGTCGGCCGCGAGGAGGAATGGCGGTTCACCCCGCTGCACCGCCTGCGGCACCTGCACGAGGACGCGCCCGCCGGTGACGGCGGCGTGTCGGTGCGGGTCGACGCGGCACCCGAGGTCGAGGTCGAGACGGTCGCCCGCGACGACGCCCGGCTCGGCACCGCGGGCACGCCGGCAGACCGGATCGCAGCCCGGGCCTGGTCGTCGTTCGAGAAGGCCACCGTGGTCACGGTCCCGCGCGACGCCGTCGCCAGCCGGCCGACGGTCGTCACCATCCACGGCGAGGGCGTCGACAAGGGTGCTGCCTACGGCCACCTGCTCGTGGACGTCCAGCAGTTCGCCCAGGCCGTCGTCGTGCTCGACCACGCCGGCAGCGCGACCTACGCCGACAACGTCGAGTTCCGCGTCGGCGACGGCGCCCGGCTCACCGTCGTCGTCATCGACGACTGGGCGGACGACGCCGTGCACGCCGCCCAGCACTCGGTGCAGGTCGGCCGGGACGCGTCGTTCAAGAGCATCGTCGTGAGCTTCGGCGGCGACCTCGTGCGGGTCGCCTCGGAGGCGCGGTTCGCCGCGACCGGCGGCGACATCGAGATGCTCGGCGTCTACTTCGCCGACGGCGGTCAGCACCTCGAGCACCGGCTGTTCGTGGACCACGCGGTGTCGCACTGCCGCTCGCGCGTCACCTACAAGGGGGCGCTGCAGGGCGAGGAGGCGCACACCGTCTGGATCGGCGACGTCCTCATCCGCGCCGAGGCCGAGGGCACCGACACCTACGAGCTCAACCGCAACCTCGTGCTCACCGACGGCGCGCGCGCCGACTCGGTGCCCAACCTCGAGATCGAGACCGGCGAGATCGTCGGCGCCGGCCACGCCAGCGCCACCGGGCGGTTCGACGACGAGGCGCTGTTCTACCTGCAGTCGCGCGGGATCCCCGCCGACGAGGCGCGCCGCCTGGTCGTCCGCGGGTTCTTCGCCGACGTCATCGGCCAGATCGGCATCCCCGAGGTGCAGGAGCGGCTGATGGCGCGCGTGGAGGCCGAGCTCGAGGGCGCGGTCCACTGACGTGACCGACTTCCAGCGCGCCTGCGCCGTCGCCGACGTGGCCGACGGGTCCGCCGTCCGGGTCACGATCGACGGCGTCCCGGTGGCCGTGGTCCGCAGCTCCGGCGAGGTCTACGCCATCCACGACGTGTGCTCGCACGCCAACGTCGCCCTCTCCGAGGGAGAGATCGACGACCAGACCATCGAGTGCTGGCTGCACGGGTCGCGCTTCGACCTCGTCACCGGCCGCCCCACCGGCCTGCCGGCCACCCAGCCCGTTCCCGTGTACCCCGTGAAGATCGACGGCGACGACGTCCTCGTCTCCGTCGCGAAGGAGAGCTAGTGAGCACCCTGGAGATCCGCGACCTGCACGTCACGGTCGATGCCGAGGGGACGCCCCGCGAGATCCTGCGCGGCGTCGACCTCACCGTGAAGGCAGGCGAGACGCACGCGATCATGGGCCCCAACGGCTCGGGCAAGTCGACGCTGGCCTACTCGATCGCCGGCCACCCCAAGTACACCGTCACGGGCGGCACGGTCACCCTCGACGGCGCCGACGTGCTGGCGATGACCGTCGACGAGCGGGCCCGTGCCGGGCTCTTCCTCGCGATGCAGTACCCCGTCGAGGTGCCCGGCGTCTCCGTGTCCAACTTCCTCCGCAGCGCCAGGACCGCGATCGACGGCGAGGCTCCCAAGCTGCGCACCTGGGTCAAGGACGTGCGGGAGGCCATGGAGCGGCTCGCCGTCGACCCGTCGTTCGCCGAGCGCAGCGTCAACGAGGGATTCTCCGGCGGCGAGAAGAAGCGCCACGAGATCCTGCAGCTCGAGCTGCTCCGGCCGAAGGTCGCGATCCTCGACGAGACCGACTCGGGTCTCGACATCGACGCGCTGAAGGTCGTGTCCGAGGGGGTCAACCGGGTACGCGAGGGCGGCGAGACCGGTGTCCTGCTCATCACGCACTACACGCGCATCCTGCGCTACATCCAGCCCGACTTCGTCCACGTGTTCGTGGGCGGCCGGTTCGTCGAGGAGGGCGGCCCGGAGCTCGCCGACACCCTCGAGGCCGAGGGCTACGAGAAGTTCCTCCCCGCGAGCGCCACGGCATGACCGACATGTTGTCGAGCAGCCTCGACGTCGAGAAGGTCCGCAAGGACTTCCCGGCGCTCGAGCGGCTGGTCCACGGCGACAAGCCGCTGGTCTACCTCGACAACGCCGCGACCTCGCAGAAGCCGCGGCAGGTGCTCGACGCCGTCGACGACTACTACACGCGGCACAACGCCAACGTGCACCGAGGCATCCACGTCCTGGCCGAGGAGGCCACCGCGCTCTACGAGGGTGCCCGCGACAAGGTGGCCCGGTTCGTCAACGCCGCCGACCGCGCCGAGGTGGTGTTCACCAAGAACAGCACCGAGGCGCTCAACCTCGCCGCCAACGTCATCTCGTGGGCCGGTGCCGGCCGCGGTCTCGGGCCTGGTGACGAGGTCGTCATCACCGAGATGGAGCACCACTCCAACATCGTCCCGTGGCAGCTGGTCACCCAGCGCACCGGCGCGACCCTGAAGTGGTTCTCGCTCACCGACGACGGCCGCCTCGACCTGTCCGACCTCGACCGGGTCGTCACCGAGCGCACCAAGGTCGTGTCGTTCGTCCTGGTGTCCAACATCCTCGGGACCGTCAACCCGCCCGAGGAGCTCGTCCGGCGGGCCCACGAGGTCGGGGCCCTGGTCGTCGTCGACGCCTCGCAGGCGGCTCCGCACATGCCGCTCGACGTGCAAGCCCTGGGCGCCGACCTCGTTGCGTTCACCGGCCACAAGATGTGCGGGCCGACCGGCATCGGCGTGCTCTGGGGCCGCCGCGACGTCCTCGAGGAGCTCCCGCCGTTCCTCGGGGGTGGCGAGATGATCGAGATGGTCACCATGGCCACGTCGACCTACGCCGAGCTGCCGCACAAGTACGAGGCCGGCACGCCGCCGATCGCGCAGGCGGTCGGCCTCGGTGCGGCGGTCGACTACCTCACCGGTCTCGGCATGGACGCCGTGCACGCGCACGAGCAGCACATCACGGCGTACGCGCTCGAGCGTCTGCAGCACGTCGAGGGGCTGCGCATCATCGGCCCGGCCACGACCGAGGCCCGCGGTGCGGCGATCTCGTTCGCGCTGGGCGACCTCCACCCGCACGACGTCGGCCAGGTGCTCGACGAGCTCGGCATCGCGGTCCGGGTCGGTCACCACTGCGCCCGCCCGGTGTGCCTGCGCTACGCCGTGCCCGCGACCACCCGAGCCTCGTTCTACCTCTACTCGACCGAAGCCGAGGTCGACGCGCTCGTGGCCGGTCTCGAACACGTCAAGCGGTTCTTCGGCGGCCCGGGAGGCGGACGGTGAACCTCGAGTCGATGTACCAGGAGATCATCCTCGACCACTACCGCCACCCGCACCACAAGGGTCTGCGCGAGCCGTTCGACGCCGAGGTGCACCACGTCAACCCGACCTGCGGCGACGAGGTGACCCTGCGGGTGCTGATGTCCGACGACGGCAGCACCGTGCGCGACGTGTCGTACGACTCGCTCGGCTGCTCGATCTCGCAGGCGTCGGTCTCGGTCATGACCGACCTCGTCGTCGGCAAGGACCTCGACGCGGCTGCGGCGGCGTACGACGCCTTCCTGGCGCTGATGCGCACCAAGGGCGACACCGAGGCCGTGATCGAGGCCGACGAGGAGGTGCTCGAGGACGCCGTGGCGTTCGAGGGCGTCTCCAAGTACCCGGCGCGCATCAAGTGCGCGCTGCTCGGCTGGATGGCCTGGAAGGACGCGACGGCACAGGCCGTCGCAGCCCGCGACTCGTACGACGCGAACGACCGACGCCTGACGGAGGAGACCGCATGAGCGACACCGCGACCGACACGACCACGGGTGCCGGCGGCCCGACCGTCGCGACGATCGAGGACGTCGAGGAGGCCATGCGCGACGTGGTCGACCCCGAGCTCGGCATCAACGTCGTCGACCTCGGCCTCGTCTACGGCGTGCACGTCGACGACGACAACGTCGTGACGCTGGACATGACGCTGACGTCAGCGGCCTGCCCGCTGACCGACGTCATCGAGGACCAGACCAACTCGGCGCTGGCGCCGATCGCCAAGGAGGCCCGGATCAACTGGGTCTGGATGCCGCCATGGGGCCCGGACAAGATCACCGACGAGGGTCGCGAGCAGCTCCGCGCCCTCGGCTTCAACGTCTGATCGCTCTGTGCGGCCTGTCCCGTCGCAGTCCGCGGCGCCGGCGGGTGATCGTTTGCGACCTGGCTCCCCAACACGCCGCGCGGTACTACGGCGTGTCGGTGACTGAGGTCGCAAACGATCTTCATTGGGAGAACGGCGGGTCAGCTCGCCGGCGCGGGGAGGAGGCAACCCGGGCCGCCTGTCCTGGCCGCTCTGACGGCACCACGAACGGCGGGTGAACGGACGTCAGTACCGCCCATGGCGCCCATCCGTCAGGACCGACGACTAGATCCCCTTGAAGGTGTCGCAGGAGTTGACGTCACCGGTGGTGCGGCCGGTCGTGAACCACTGCTTGCGCTGCGCGGCCGAGCCGTGGGTCCAGGACTCCTTGTCGACCCGGCCCTGCGTCTGCTTCTGGATCCGGTCGTCGCCGACGGCCGCCGCCGCGTCCTGGGCCTGCTGCACCTCGGCGTCCCCGACGGAGACGTTGCCGGCGTCGTCGGCGAGCTTGCTCCACACCCCGGCGTAGCAGTCGGCCTGCAGCTCGAGCGCGATCGACAGCTCGTTCTGCTTGCCCGGGTCGGACTGCTGCGCCGAGCGGACCTTGCGCTCGGTGCCGAACAGCGTCTGGAGGTGGTGCCCCGCCTCGTGCGCCAGGATGTACGCCTGTGCGTAGCGGCCTTCGGCGCCGAACTGCTGCTGCAGCTGGTCGAGGAAGCCGATGTCGATGTAGATGCTGCGGTCCGGCGGGCAGTAGAACGGCCCGACCTCGGACGACGCCTGGCCGCAGCCGGTGTTCACCGCCTGGGTGAAGAACGTCAGCGCCGGCTCCTCGTAGGTCTCGCCGGCGCGGGCGAACTCGTCGGTCCACACCTCGTTGATCTCGTTGTAGACCTTGACCAGGAAGCAGTCGTCGTACTGGTCGATGGCGCCCTTCTGGTTGCACCGGGTCGCCAGGTCGCTCTCGTCCGTGCCCGAGCCCTGGACGGAGCCGTCCTGGGGCACCAGCTGGGGGAGGCCGCCGCCCCCGCCGCCCCCGCCACCCAGCACGGAGATGAGGACGTAGATGATCAGGCCGACGACGCCGATCCCACCGCCACCGATCGCCACCGGGCCGCCCAGGCCACCGCCACCCCGACGGTCGTTCACGCCCGAGACGTCGACCTTCTGGTCGTCGAAGTCGATGCCCATGAGCCACCTGTCGGAGTCGGGTGCCGGCGCAGCGCGGGTAGACTACGCGGCATGTCCGCGCCGTGCCCGTGAGCCGACCTGCCGTGTCCGTGGGGCAGTACCCACGAACCGCAGCGTCCATCCACGACGACGACGACGAAGGACCTCCCGATGATCACCGCCACCGCGCTGGAGCTGCGCGCCGGGCCGCGCCTGCTGCTGGGTGCGGCCACGTTCCGGATCGCGCCGGGTGACCGGGTCGGCCTGGTCGGCCGCAACGGTGCCGGCAAGACCACGCTCACCCGGGTGCTGTCCGGCGAGACCCAGCCGGCCGCCGGCACCGTCACCCGGTCCGGCTCCGTCGGCTACCTGCCGCAGGACCCGCGCACCGGTGACCTCGGCGTCCTCGCCCGCGACCGGATCCTGTCCGCGCGCGGGCTGGACACCGTGGTGCACCGGATGCGGAGCACCGAGGGCGAGATGGCCAGCGCCGACCCTGACACGCACGAGCGCGCGATGCGCCGCTACCCGCGCCTGGAGGAGGAGTTCCAGGCGGCCGGCGGGTACGCCGCCGAGAGCGAGGCCGCAGCCATCGCGTCCAGCCTCGGGCTCCCGGAGCGGGTCCTGGAGCAGCCCCTGCGCACGCTGTCCGGCGGTCAGCGCCGGCGGGTCGAGCTGTCCCGCATCCTGTTCTCGTCGACGGGGTCGGACGCGACCCTGCTGCTGGACGAGCCCACCAACCACCTCGATGCCGACTCCATCGTCTGGCTGCGCGACTACCTGTCGTCGTACAAGGGCGGACTGGTGGTCATCAGCCACGACGTCGGTCTGCTCGAGCGCACGGTCACCCGGGTGTTCCACCTGGATGCGAACCGCACCGAGCTCGACGTCTACAACGTCGGGTGGAAGGCCTATCTGCTGCAGCGGGAGACCGACGAGCGCCGGCGCAAGCGGGAGCGCGCCAACGTCGAGAAGCAGGCCTCCGTCCTCAAGGCGCAGGCCGACCGGATGCGCTACAAGGCCACCAAGGCACGTGCGGCGCAGAGCATGGACAAGCGGGCCGCGAAGCTCCTCGGCGGACTGGATGAGGTCCGGCGCAGCGACAAGGTCGCCAAGCTGCGGTTCCCGGACCCCGCGCCGTGCGGCAAGACGCCGCTCACCGCGGAGGGGCTGTCGAAGTCGTACGGCTCGCTCGAGGTCTTCACCGACGTCGACCTGGCGATCGACCGGGGCAGCCGCGTCGTGATCCTCGGCCTCAACGGCGCCGGCAAGACCACCCTGATGCGGCTGCTCGCCGGGGTGGAGGAGCCGGACACCGGTGAGGTCGTCCACGGGCACGGCCTCAAGATCGGCTACTACGCGCAGGAGCACGAGACCCTCGATCCGGAGCGCACCGTCCTGGAGAACATGCGCAGCGCCGCCCCGGGGCTGCAGGATGCCGAGGTACGCCGGGTGCTGGGCTCGTTCCTCTTCACCGGGGACGACGTCGAGAAGCCGGCGGCCGTGCTGTCCGGCGGCGAGAAGACCCGCCTCGCGCTCGCGACGCTGGTGGTGTCCAGCGCCAACGTGCTCATGCTGGACGAGCCCACCAACAACCTCGACCCGGCCAGCCGCGAGGAGATCCTCGGTGCGCTGCGCACCTACTCCGGAGCGGTCGTGCTGGTGACGCACGACGAAGGCGCGGTCGAGGCGCTCTCGCCCGAGCGGCTGATCCTGCTCCCCGACGGGGTCGAGGACCTCTGGAACGACGACTACGCCGACCTCGTCGCCCTCGCCTGAGCCACCTGCCGGTGACCCGGCCGCCGGCGACGGGACCGGGCTGAGGCGGAAAGGCGGAGGAACCGGGCAGCGGGCCGGGGATCTTCTCGGACGGAGGCCTGCTGCATCTGGCGCTGACGGTGCGGTACGACGATCATGGCGGTCACGGGGCAGGGGTCAGGCGGCAGGCAGCAGCACCGTGGCAGCACGGTAACCAGGAGGAGGCTGGCGTGGCCGAGCTCAAGAAGGGCGCGCGCATCACCGGAGGCAACCGCACGAAGCTGGCGGCAGACCTCAAGCGCAAGTACGCGACGGGCACCAGCATCCGCGAGCTCGCCGCCGAGACCGGACGGTCCTACGGCTTCGTGCACCGGATGCTGTCCGAGTCCGGTGTCACGCTGCGCGGCCGCGGCGGCGCGACGCGCGGCAAGAAGTCCTGACGACGCCGGACGGGCCGGACGGGCCCGAGCAGCCGGCCGAGCACGGTGTGCGGCTCGACCACGAGCCGGGCACGGCGCTCGCGACGGTCGTCCTGAACCGGCCCGAGAAGCGCAACGCGCAGACCCCCGCCACGTGGCGGCGGCTGGCCGCTGTCGGCCGGCAGCTGCTGGCCGACGACGCAGTCCGCGTCGTGCTGCTGCGGGCGGAGGGCGCCTCGTTCTCGGCGGGCCTCGACCGGGCGATGTTCGCCACCGGCACCGAGGGCGAGCCGGGTCTGCTCGAGCTCGCCGCGCTGGACGACTCCGCTCTGGACAAGACCATCGACGGCTTCCAGCAGGCGTTCGCCTGGTGGCGTGACGACCGGATCGTGAGCATCGCCTCGGTGCAGGGGCACGCCGTGGGCGCCGGCTTCCAGCTCGCGCTGGGCTGTGACCTGCGGGTCGTGGCCGACGACGTGCAGCTCGCGATGAAGGAGACCTCGCTCGGCCTGGTGCCCGACCTCGGCGGCACCCGGCTGCTGGTCGACCTGGTGGGCTACGCCCGGGCGCTGGAGATCTGCCTGACCGGCCGCTGGGTCGGCGCCGAGGAGGCCGTCGCCAGCGGGCTGGCCTCGGTCGCGGTGCCGGCGGCGGACCTCGACGAGACGGCCTGCGACCTCGCGGCCGCCGTGCTCGCCGCGCCACCCGGCGCCGTACGTGCGACCAAGGCCCTGCTCCGTGGCGCGCGCAACCGTGGGTACCACGACCAGCGCGCAGCCGAGCGCGCGGCGCAGGCGGGCCGGCTCCGGGAGCTCGCGGCAGCCTTCGCGGCGACACCGGGGGAGCCCCGCTAGTGGACCTCGCTCTCAGCGACGAGCAGCGGGCGGTGCAGCTGGCGGTGCGCGAGTGGGTGGCCGAGGTCGTCACGCCGGACGCGCTGCGCAACGACCGTGAGGAGCGCTTCCCGCAGGAGGCGCTCGACGGCCTGAAGCAGACCGGCTTCGTCGGCATGACCATCCCCGAGGAGTACGGCGGGGGAGGTGCCGACCCCTTGACGTACTGCCTGTTCATCGAGGAGCTCAGCCGTGGCGACGCCAACGTGCGCTCGATCATGTCGGTGCACCTCGGTCTCGTCGCGGGATCGATCGCGCGGTGGGGCACCGAGGAGCAGAAGCAGGACTGGCTGCCCAGGATGGCGACCGGCGAGGTGCTCGGCTGCTTCGGGCTGACCGAGCCGGACCACGGGTCGAACCCCGCCGACCTGCGAGCCACGGCGGAGCCGTTGCCCGGCGGCGGCTGGCGGATCAGCGGGCGCAAGGTCTTCATCACGAACGGCTCGATCGCGCAGGTCGCCCTCGTGATGGCGCGCACGGGTGAGCCGGGCGCGAAGGGAGTCTCGGCGTTCCTCGTGCCGACCGACCGGCCCGGCTTCGCGGCGAACCCGCTCCACGGCAAGCTCGGGCTGCGTTCGTGCGACACCGCGGAGCTGGTGCTGGACGGCGTCGAGGTCGGCGCGGACGCGCGGCTCGGTGCCGACGGCGACGGCCTCAAGGTCGCGCTCTCGGCGCTGGACGACGGCCGGATGTCGATCGCGGCGTCCTGCACCGGGATCAGCCAGTCGGCGCTGGAGATCATGACGTCGTACGCCGGCACGCGCGAGCAGTTCGGAAAGCCGATCGCCGGCCACCAGCTGGTGCAGGAGCTGATCGCCGACTCCGCGGTGGACGTCGACGCCTCCCGGCTGCTGACCTGGGCGGTGGCCGACCTCAAGGCACGCGGCGAGCGCTACTCCCTCGCCGCCTCGAAGGCGAAGCTCTTCGCGACCGAGGCCTCGATCCGGGTCGCGAACGCGTGCATCCAGGTGCACGGCGGCTACGGCTACGTCGACGAGTACCCCGCGGCGAAGCTGCTGCGCGACGCCCGGGTCACCACGCTGTACGAGGGCACCAGCCAGGTGCAGAAGCTCCTCATCGGCCGGGCCCTGACGGGTATCAGCGCCTTCTGAGCCGCGGACGGCCCGGCTGTCAGCCCGGCGCCGTACCGTCGAGGGGAATGCCGCGACGAGCACCGGGCGTTCCACCAGCGATGTAATCCGGATTACAAGGAGCTGCCCGTGTCGATGTCCCACAGCCCGTGGGCCGCCATGCGGTCGCTCACCCGCGACGGCGAGGTCGCCAAGCGCAAGCTGGCCCCGGGCACGATCCCGCGGATCGTGCAGTTCGCCCGGCCGTACCGCCGCCAGATCGCGGTCTTCCTCGTGCTGGTGGTGCTCGACGCCCTGCTCGTCGTGGCGCTCCCACTCCTGTTCAAGGTGATCGTCGACGAGCTGTCGCCCGGTGGGGGTCGCGACCGGTCCGTCGTCGTCGCGGTCGCCCTCGGCGTCGCGGGGCTCGCGGTCGTCGACGCGGGCCTCACCCTGTGGCAGCGCTACCTGTCGTCGCAGGTCGGCGAGGGCCTGATCTACGACCTGCGGACCCGTGTGTTCAGCCACGTGCAGCGGATGCCGGTCGCCTTCTTCACCCGCACGCAGACCGGTGCACTGGTGAGCCGGCTCAACACCGACGTCGTCGGTGCCCAGCAGGCGTTCACGTCGACACTGTCGTCGGTCGTGTCCAACGTCATCGGGCTGGTCCTCGTGCTCGCCACGATGTTCTGGCTCTCGTGGCAGATCACCCTCGGCGCACTCGTGCTGACCCCGCTGTTCCTGCTGCCGGCCCGCTGGGTCGGGCGGCGGCTGCAGGCCATCACCCGGGAGGCGATGCAGCTCAATGCCGGCATGGGCACCCGGATGACCGAGCGCTTCAACGTGTCCGGTGCGCTGCTGGTCAAGCTGTTCGGCCGGCTGCCCGACGAGTCGGCCGCCTTCGCCGGCCAGGCCGGCCAGGTGCGCGACATCGGCATCAAGCAGGCGATGTACGGCCGGGTGTTCTTCACCAGCCTCACCCTGGTCGCCTCGCTGGCCACCGCCCTCGTCTACGGCGTCGGCGGCATCCTCGTGATCGACGGCGCCATCACGCTCGGCACCCTGGTGGCGCTCACCGCCCTGCTCGGCCGGCTCTACGGCCCGCTGACCGCGCTGTCCAACGTCCAGGTCGACGTGATGACCGCACTGGTGAGCTTCGAGCGGGTCTTCGAGGTCCTCGACCTGCCGCCGATGATCGACGAGAAGCCCGGTGCCGAGGTGCTGCCGCGCGGACCGGTCGACGTCGAGCTGCGCGACGTGTCGTTCCGCTACCCGAGCGCCGACGAGGTGTCCCTCGCCTCGCTCGAGTCGGTCGCCGTCCTCGACCAGGCGCCCAGCCAGCAGGTGCTGGACGACGTGTCGTTCGTCGTCCCGGCCGGGACGATGACGGCGCTCGTGGGCCCGTCCGGTGCCGGCAAGACCACGATCACCAGCCTGGTCGGCCGGCTCTACGACACGGTCGAGGGCGAGGTGCTCGTCGGTGGCCGCGACGTGCGTGACGTCACCCTGGCCTCCCTGCACGACACGGTCGGTGTGGTGACCCAGGACGCGCACATGTTCCACGAGACCATCCGCACCAACCTGGCCTACGCCCGGCCGGCCGCCACCGACGCCGAGCTGGTCGACGCGCTGCGCGCCGCGCAGATCCTCGACCTCGTGCAGTCGTTGCCCGACGGGCTCGACACGACTGTCGGCGACCGCGGCTACCGGCTCTCCGGTGGCGAGAAGCAGCGGCTCGCGATCGCCCGGCTGCTGCTCAAGGCGCCGGACGTCGTCGTGCTCGACGAGGCCACCGCGCACCTCGACTCCGAGTCGGAGGTCGCTGTGCAGAGAGCACTGAAGATCGCGCTCGAGGGTCGCACCTCGCTCGTCATCGCGCACCGGCTGTCGACCGTGCGCGACGCCGACCAGATCCTCGTCGTCGACGGGGGCCGGGTGGTCGAGCGGGGGCGGCACGGCGAGCTGCTCGCCCAGGGCGGGCTCTACTCCGAGCTGTACCGCACCCAGTTCGCCACCCAGGAGCAGGCGCAGGACGCGGTCGACGAGGCGGCCCGCGACGCCGACAGCACGGTCGGCGTCGCGTAGCCACCCCGTCGGTGCGTCAGCCGGCGTCGACCCGGTTCGGGTCGGCGATCCAGGCGAGGACCTCCGGCCGGTCCAGCCGGTAGGAGAAGTCCAGGCCCTTGCAGACGGCGTTGTTGCCGAACGACGTCACCGCCGCCAGCGTGTTCGTCCCTGCGAAGAGGATCGGTCCGCCCGAGTCGCCGTTGCAGGTGCCGCCCTTGCCCTGGGACGGGTTGGCCGTGGTCTTGAGGTTGTAGTCCGTGATGGGCGCCGAGTCGTTGACCAGGTAGGCGGTCGCCATGAGCCGTTCGCGGAAGGACACCGGCACCGGCTTCTGGGCGCTCAGCCCGTAGCCGCTCGAGGTGAAGCGCAGGTCCTGCTTGTGCCTCGTGCTGGACGCGTACGTCGTCACCGCACCGGCCTGCGGCAGGGCGCCGTACGTCCGGGAGGGAGTGGTGTACGGCGCGTCGAGCACGACCACGCCGACGTCGCCGGTGTTCGGGAAGGTCTCGAACTCGTCGTAGCCGAAGTTGTCGGCCCGGTGGAACGTCACGCCGCCGGTGTAGGGGTAGCCGGTCGTCTCGTCGCCACCCAGGCCGCCGAAGGCGTCGGGGGAGTAGTTCGGCGCGGCCAGCTGCTGGAAGTAGACCCGGCCCTCGTCGACGCCTGCGGTGCAGTGCCCCGCCGTGACGATGGTGACGTGGTCCGCGAGCAGGCTGCCGGAGCAGCGGTGGCTGAAGATGTCGCCCGTCACCGGGTCCGGGTCGGTGTAGAAGACCAGCAGCCCGACGTAGTCGTGGACCGGGTCCTTCTGGTAGTTGCCGGTGATCGCGGCCGCCGGGGCGGCCAGCGCCAGCGACAGGGCGGCCACCAGGGCCAGCATCAGTCCGGACGTCCTGCGCATCAATCGTGCTCCTCGAGTCGTGTCGGCCCCCCGTGTGCGGTCACCCTGCAACGCCACCCGGCGCTCTGTCGAGAACTATGACTCTCGGTTACCGATTACCGCCGTTCCGCGACAGACTGTCGCCGATCGGCGATATCATCCCAGGGCGCGGTCGATGGAAGCCAGCGACTCCGTGAGCAGACGTGGCCGCGACTCGGTCACGGCATACTCGGCTAGCACGGCGCCGATGGCGGCGGCCAGCACCCGCCCGCGCAGCTCGCGCTCGACGTCCGGCGGATCGCCGTACGCAGCGAAGAACGCCTCCCGCGCCGAGCCCGAGAGGGCCCCGTAGCCGAACGCCAGGTCGAGCACCGGGTCGGCGAGGCAGGCGTCGCCCCAGTCGATGACCCCGGTCGGTGCCCCGGTGGCGTCGACGAGGACATGCCGCAGGTGGAGATCGCCGTGCACGAGCACCTCGGGGCCGGCCGGGGGTCCCAGTTCGGCACCCCGGGCGAGCAGCGCGTCGAACGTCCGGTCGAGGTCCGACCCGGGTCGCCAGTGGCCGCGGCGGGACAGCCGGTCGAGGGACTCGCGGCCGATCGGACCACGTGACGACGGGATGGCCCGGCGCATCGGGTCGTGCGGGAGTCCCTGACCGAGCCGGTCGGCCAGGGCGCGCCGGTGCAGCACTCGGAGGAACGCCCCCACGCCGGCTCCGAGCAGGTCCCGCCCGTCCTCGGGCAGCGTCGCCTCGGCCACCTCGACGCCGGGGAGCAGCCGGCCGCCCCAGAACGGCCACGGGTAGTCGTCCTGCGGACGACCGACCAGCTCGGGCACGGGCACCGCGAGCGGTAGCAACGGAGCGAGTGCCGGGAGCAGCGCGACCTCCTTCGCGAACAGGTCCGCACCCATCTGCCGGCGCGGGAAGCGCACCGCCCAGGTGCCGTCCACGACGAACACGGTGTTGTCGAACCCGTAGGCCAGCTCGGCGACGCTGTCCAGCGCCAGGTCCGGGAACTGCGTCGCGAGGAGCCTGCGGGCCAGCTCGGCGTCGAGCGCGTGCTCGGGGTCCCAGACGTTGCCCGCCACGACGGATCACCGTAGCCGTCCGGGCCGGCGGGTAGCGTCCGCGACGTGCCCCCTCGAGTGCTCAGCCAGCGGGCGCTCAACCGGGCCCTCCTGGCTCGCCAGGGCCTGCTGGAACGTTGGACGTGCTCGCTGCCTCGCGCAGTGGAACGGATGGGCGGCATCCAGGCGCAGTACGCCCCGTCGTCCTACGTCGCCCTGTGGTCCCGACTCGAGGACTTCCGGCGAGCCGACCTCGACCGCGCCCTCGACCGCCGGACGGTGGTCCAGGCGACGCTGATGCGCGGCACCATCCATCTCGTCTCGGCGGCGGACTTCTGGCCGCTCGCCGACGCGATCCGCGGACCGCGGCTCACCTGGTTCCTGCGGGTGCAGCGCAGCGTTCAGGCGCCGGCTGCACTCCGTGCGGCTGCCGACGGTCGCCGAGGCCGCGCTTCAGGACGGGCCCCTCCGGCAGGCACGAGCTCGATGCGCTGGTCGACAAGCCGGTGCGCCCGGCGATCGGGATGTACGTCGACCTCGTCCGGGTACCGCCCGCCGGCACGTGGGCACAGCGGCGGGCCGACCTCTACGGTCTGGCGGCCGACTGGTTGCCGCGACCGCCGGGCCAGGTCCCCGACCCGCTGGAGCAGACCGCGCGACTCGTCCGGCGCTACCTGGGTGCGTTCGGACCCGCCCACCGGCGCGACATCGCCACCTGGGCCGGGGTCAACGTGCGGGACGTGACGCCGGCGCTGGATCGGCTCGAGCTGCGCTCCTTCCGCGCCGAGGACGGCGGCGAGCTCCTCGACCTGCCGCGCGCGCCGCTGCCCGACCCCGACACCCCGGCCCCGGTCCGCTTCCTGCCGACGTGGGACGCTGCGCTGCTCACGCACTGCCGGGCCACCGGGCTCCTGCCGGAACGGCACCGTCCGGCGATCTTCAGCACCAAGAACCCGTTCTCGCTGGGCACCGTTCTGGTCGACGGTGAGGTTCGGGCGACCTGGCGGCCGCTGGCGGACCGGATCGAGGTCACGGAGCTGGACGTGCTGCCACGGGCCGCCCGCACCGCCGTTGCCGACGAGGCCGACCGGCTCGCGGCGTTCCACCGGGACTGCGACGCCGGCTGACGTCGCGGATCACGAGACTCAGATGGCGCGCATCATCCCGCCGTCGACCGGCACCATCGCGCCCGTGAGGAACGACGCGGCGGGCGACAGCACGAACGCGGCCACCCGGCCGAACTCCTCGGGGGTGCCGTAGCGACGCAGCGGGATCCGCGCCTCCCAGGACTCGCGTGTCCTGCGGCCCTTCGGGCCCTCGCCGTCGAGCTCACGGATCCGGTCGGTCTCGATCCGGCCGGGCATCAGGCCGTTGACCCGGATCCCGCGCGGCCCCAGCTCGTCGGCCATGGTCTTGGCGAGCATGCCCAGGCCGGGGCGGAGGCCGTTGGACGCCGCCAGCCCCTCGATCGGCGCCTTCACCGAGGTCGACAGGACGAACGCGATCGAGCTGTCCTGGCCGTCGACGACACTGGTCGCCACGGCGCGCGCGATGCGCAGGGCGCCGAGGAAGACCGACTCGAAGCTGGTCCGCCAGGCCTCGTCGTCCAGCGAGAGCGTCTCGCCCGCGGCCGGGCCACCCACGCTGACCAGGGCACCGTCCATCCGGCCGAAGCGCCCGACGGCGGCTCCCGCGAGACGAGCGCCGAGACCGGCGTCGGACAGGTCGCCGGGGACGGCGATCACCCGGTCGCCGGCGTCGAGGCCGGCAGCAGCCGCCTGCAGGGACGCCTCGTCGCGTGCGCAGAGCACCACGCGGGCGCCGTCGTCCACCAGGGCCCGCGCGGTGGCGAGCCCGAGGCCGCGGCTCGCGCCGGTGACCAGGTAGACACGGTCGGTGAGTCCGAGATCCATGGCCGCATCCTGCCCGGTCGGTTCGCCGGCCATGCGGTCGGGTGCCGGGTAGTCGCGGGGGCCGTACGGCGGTGGCCCGTGCGGCCGGGGTCGCCCGGTCACGGCCGGTGCTGCCGCCCCTGACCGTCAGTCGCGCGACTCGGCCTCGGCGAGCCGCGCCTGCAGCCGGGCGCGTACCTCGTCCGGCGTGTACGCCTGCCGCTGACGCTGGGCGCGCGTCACCACCGCACCGGTCGCCGCGACACCGACGAGCCCGGCGAGGCCGAGCACCTTCCACCACCGCACCTGCCTAGGCTACGCACCGTGCCAGCGACGGGTCTGCCGCTCGACGAGGCGGTCGAGCAGACGCGGACCGGCGACCTCTGGCTGTTCCGCGGCCGGGGCGCCGCCGACCGGGCCATCCAGGTGACGACCAACAGCCCGGTCAACCACGTCGGCATGGCCGTCGTCCTCGACGACCTGCCGCCCCTGATGTGGCACGCCGAGCTCGGGCGGTCGCTGCCGGACGTGTGGACCGGCAACCACCAGCGCGGTGTCCAGCTCCACGACCTCGGCGACGCCGTCCGGCAGTGGGCGCACCGCTACGGGCAGCGGGTTTGGCTGCGCCAGCTCGACGAGCCGGTCACGACCGCGATGGAGGACGCCCTGCTGCGGACCATCGCCCGCCTCGACGGCACACCTTTCCCGTCCACGGCAGGGTTGGCCGGGCGCTGGCTGGTCGGGCGGCTGCCGAACGTCGGCCGGCTCGGCGGAGCCCCGCGCGAGGTCGCCATGGAGACGGCGTACTGCGCCGAGGTGGTGGCGCTCACCTACGAGGCGATGGGGCTGCTCCCCGCGGGCCGGCGAGCCGGCTGGTACGACCCGGGCAGCTTCTGGAGCGGTGACGACCTGCTGCTGGCGACCGGTGCCCGGCTCGGCGGCGAGATCGCCGTCGACGTCCCGCCGCCGCCGACGTGACCCGCCCGGCGCCGCTGACCAGACCGCGACGGCTGTCCCGCGGCGACCGGGTGGCGGTGGTCGCGACGAGCGGGCCGCTGGTGCCGGAGCGGCTGGGGCGCGGCGTCCGGACTCTCGAGTCGTGGGGGCTGGAGGTGTCCGTGGGAGAGCACGCCCTCGAGGTACGGCGGCACCTCGCGGGCACCGACGAGCAGCGGGCCGCCGACCTGCAGGCCGCCTGGTGCGACCCCGCGGTGCGAGCCGTGGTCTGCGGCCGTGGCGGCTCCGGTGCGGCCCGCGTGGTGGACCTGCTCGACTGGGCCGCGATGCGGGCCGCCGGGCCGCGGGTGCTCGTCGGCTTCAGCGACGTCACCGTCCTGCACCAGGCGGTCGCGCGGCGGCTCGGCCTGGTCTCGCTGATGGGGCCGATGGCCGCCACCGAGGTGTTCGCCGGGGACCACCCCGACGCTGCGAGCGTCGAGGGCCTCCGGGCAGCACTGATGGACCCGCAGTCGGCTCGCACGCTGGCCGCCGGCACCCTGCGCGCGGCCGTCGGGAGGTGCGGCCCGCGGTCCGCTGGTCGGCGGCACCCTCTCGCTGCTCGCGCAGTCGGCCGGGACGGCCGACCAGCAGCCGGCCACCGGTGCGATCGCCGTGCTCGAGGACGTCGGCGAGCCGACGTACCGGCTGGACGCGCTGGTCACCCAGCTGCTCCGGACCGGCTGGTTCGCCGGCGTGGCGGGGGTCGTGCTGGGCACCTTCGAGGGCTGCGGACCGGACGCGGAGGAGGTGGTCGCCGAGCGGCTCGGCGCCCTCGGGGTGCCCCTGGCCACCGGGCTGCCGTTCGGCCACGGCCGCCCGCAGCTCACCGTGCCGCTCGGCGTCGAGGCCGACCTGGACGCCGACGCCGGCACGCTGGTGCTCCGCCAGCCGGCCCTGCGCTGACGTGGCCGCCGGACCCGGTCAGCGGCGTTCGGGTCGGTCCGGGCGCCAGGCATCGCCCCGACCCTCCGGGGTCAGGTCGAGGGCGCCCCACAGCGCCCACACCAGGTCGAGGTGCCGGTCGTCCTCGCCGGTGCCCGTGGCTGCCTTCTCTGTCGCGTAGAAGTGCCGGAGCGAGCCGTCTCGGTGGGTGAACACGTTCATCCGCGAGGTGAGCTCACCCGTGGGCGTCCGGCCGCCGTAGTCCGTCGCGTACGAGGTCCCGGCGCACGAGACCAGGCGGACGTTGCGCCACCGACGTTCCCGGCCGTAGGTGCGCAGCCGCTCCAGGGACGCGGGTGCGACGACGGCGAAGCCCACCCGCCGGGCCAGGTCGGCTGCGGCGCCGTCGTAGCCGTCGATGAGGGACGTGCACATGCGGCAGACGTCGCCCTCGTCGTCGCCCAGCATGAAGCTGTAGAGCATCAACGTCTCGTGCGGCCCGAACAGCTCGGTCATGCGCACGTCGCGCGCGCTGCAGGCGTCGTCGATGTCGGCCGGGCCCTCCGAGAACACGTAGTCCTCGGGCACCGGACCACCGGGCGGCAGGGCGCGCCGCTGGGCTGCGACCGCCTCGAGGGCGCGGCTCAGCTCGTGCTCCGCCCTGGTGAGGGCGTCGCGGGCCTCTCGGTACTCGTAGCTCTCGTTCGGCCACCGCGGCACCACCGGTGCGTCGGTCATGGCTGGCTCCTCCCGTCCGTCGGCTGCATGCAGGGCGTCACGCGTTCGTGCTGCCGCGCTCCTCGGCGGGGGCGGCCCGGCCCGGCCGGGGCCCCTCGACCAGGTTGAGCGCGGAGTTCACCAGCGCGAGGTGGCTGTACGCCTGCGGGACGTTGCCGAGCTGGCGGCCGAGGGCGACGTCGTACTCCTCCGCGAGCAGCCCGACGTCGTTGCGCAAATCGAGCAGCCGCTCGAACCGCTCACGCCCCTCGTCGACCCGGCCGTCCAGCACGAGGGCGTCGGCGAGCCAGAAGCTGCACGCGAGGAACGCGCCCTCGTCGCCCGGCAGCCCGTCGGCGCCCTCGTCCGTGTCGTAGCGGCGGACCATGCCGTCGGTGCTCAGCTCGCGGAGCACGGCGTTCAGCGTGCCGCGGACCCGCTCGTCGTCGGGCGGCAGGAAGCCGACCTGGGGGATGAGCAGCAGTGCGGCGTCGAGCCCGCGCGAGCCGTAGTACTGGGTGAAGGTCTGCCGGTCGTGGTCGTAGCCCTTGGCGAGAACGTCGGCGTGGATCTCGTCACGAAGCGCGCGGTAACGGTCGACCGGACCGTCGTAGCCGTGCTCCTCCACGGTGCGCACCGCTCGGTCGGCCGCGACCCAGGCCAGCACCTTCGAGTGGGTGAAGTGCTGGCGGCCACCGCGCACCTCCCAGAGACCCTCGTCTGGCTCCTTCCAGCCCGACTCCAGCCAGTTCATCAGCCCGCGCTGCATCCGCCAGGCGTCCTCGCTGGGGTCCAGGCCGTAGGACCGGGCGAGGAACAGCGTGTCCATGACCTCGCCGTAGACGTCGAGCTGGCGCTGGCCGACGGCGCCGTTGCCGATCCGCACCGGCGTGGAACCCTCGTAGCCGGCCAGCCAGTCCAGCTCGCGCTCGGGGGCATGCCGCTCGCCGGCCACGCCGTAGAGGATCTGCAGCCGCTCCGGGGAGCCGGCGATCGCGCGCAGCAGCCACTCGCGCCAGTGCTGCGCCTCCTCGGTGTAGCCGGTGCGGACGAGCGCCTGCAGGGTGAAGGTCGCGTCGCGCAGCCAGCAGTAGCGGTAGTCCCAGTTGCGCGGACCGCCGAGCTGCTCGGGCAGCGACGTGGTGACCGCGGCGACGATGCCGCCGGTCGGCGCGTAGGTGAGCGCCTTGAGGGTGAGCAGCGACCGGATTACCGCCTCGCGGTACGGGCCCTCGTAGCTGCAGTGCGCGGCCCACGCCGACCAGAACCGCTGGGTCTCGTCCAGCGCCCGGTAGGGGTCGACCGGGTCCGGCCGGTGGCGGAACGACGGGTTCCAGGTGAGGACGAACGCCTCGCGCTGGCCGGCCTCGACGGTGAAGTCGGCGAACGACGCGAAGTCGCGGCCGTGGTGCGGGATGTCGGACGCCAGCCAGACGGCGTCCGGCCCGGCGACCGCGGCGAGCATCCCGTCGAGGTGGCGCACCCACGGCACGACGTCGCCGTAGGAGAACCGGAGCCGCAGCTCGCTGCGCATGTCGACGGCGCCCTCGACGCACTCGACGATGCGGACGACGTCGGGCGCCTCATCGCGCTCCGGCATGAAGTCGATGACCCGTACGACGCCCTGGTCGGTGACCCACTCGGTCTCGAGCACCATCGTGTCGCCGCGGTAGCGGCGGCTGGTGCAGGTGCCGCCGCTGCGGGGAGCGACCGTCCAGTGACCGTTGTCCTTGGTGCCCAGCAGGGCGGCGAAGACGGCGTCGGAGTCGAAGCGCGGGAAGCAGAGCCAGTCGATCGCCCCGTCCCGGCCCACCAGTGCGGCGGAGAGCCGGTCGGAGATCAGGGCGTAGTCCTCGATGCGTCCCGCCACGACGGCCTCCCTACCCCGAGACCCGGACGCTGACCACCGGGGCCGAGCCCGTTGCTGCGGCGCGACGATCGCCGGCCTCGCGCCGGGCGAGCACGCCGTAGGCGCCGAGGGCCATCAGTGCGAAGAGGAACCACTGCACGGCGTACGCCAGGTGCGGGCCGGTGCTCAGCTCGGGCAGGTCGAGCCGGGCGGGAGCGTCCCGCGGCCGCGGCTCCTCCCGGGTCAGCTCGCCGTACCCGCCGTACGCCGGGTAGGGAAGCTCCCGGCGGATGGTGGAGACGTCGATCCGGGTGACCTGGCCGCGGGGCGGCGTGCCGGTCGTCGAGGCCGGCTCGCTCGGGCGGATCCGCACGGTCACCGCGACCTCGCCGGGCGGCGGCCGCGGCACGTCCGGGACGACGGTGGCGTCCTCGCCGGCAGGGACCCAGCCGCGGTCGACGAGCAGGGCGGGACCGGCGGCCGTGACGAAGGGCACCAGGACGTGGAAGCCGACCTGGCCGTCGAAGGGCCGGTTGCGGACCAGCAGCGTGTGGTCGGGGTCGTAGCGGCCGGTGGTCCGCACCCGGCGCCACTGGTCGGCCGGGTCGGGCCCGTGGTCGACGCGCAGCAGCCGGCCCGGCAGCACCGGCGTGGCCGCGATGTTGCGGCTGACCAGCTGGTTCCTGTGGTGCTTGTACTCCAGCCGGTGCAGCTGCCAGCGGCCCAGCAGCACGCAGGCCGCGGCGACCACGACGGCAACGGCCAGCAGACCCAGCCAGCGACGGGTCAGCAGGAACCGGTACACCACCCGACGGTATCCGGGCCGAAGGGCGCCTAGGGTGGTCGGGTGCTGGTCGACACCTACGGACGCGTCGCGACGGACCTGCGGGTCTCGTTGACCGACCGGTGCAACCTGCGCTGCTCGTACTGCATGCCGCCGGAGGGGCTCGAGTGGCTGCCCGGCCCGGACCTGCTCACCGACGACGAGATCGTCCGGCTGGTGGCGGTCGCGGTCGACCAGGGCGTGACCGAGGTGCGCTTCACCGGCGGGGAGCCGCTGCTGCGGCGCGGGCTGGTGTCGATCGTCGAGCGGGTCGGTGGGCTGCGGCCCCGGCCACGCATGTCGGTGACCACGAACGGCATCGGGCTGGCCCGGGTCGCGGGTGCGCTCGCCGCCGCGGGGCTGGACCGGGTGAACGTCTCCCTCGACACGCTCGACCGCGAGCGGTTCCGGACGATGGCGCGGCGCGACCGGCTGGCCGACGTGCTGGCCGGCATGGCCGCGGCCGCCGACGCCGGCCTGACCCCGGTCAAGGTCAACGCCGTCCTCATGCGCGGCGTCAACGACCGAGAGGCGCCGGAGCTGCTGCGCTGGGCGCTCGGCGAGGGCTACCGGTTGCGGTTCATCGAGCAGATGCCGCTGGACGCCCAGCACGGCTGGGACCGCAGCACCATGGTCACCGCGGACGAGATCCTCGCGTCCCTCACGACGGACTTCGCGCTGACACCCGTCCCGGGGTCGGAGCGGGGGAGCGCGCCGGCCGAGGAGTGGGTCGTGGACGGCGGCCCCGGGCGGGTCGGCGTCATCGCCTCGGTGACCCGCCCGTTCTGCGGTTCGTGCGACCGGGTCCGGCTCACCGCCGACGGCCAGCTGCGCAACTGCCTGTTCGCCCGCGAGGAGTCCGACCTGCGCGCGGCGATGCGGGTCGGTGCCGACGACGCGGAGCTCGGCCGCCGGATGCAGGCGTCGCTGCTGGCGAAGCTGCCCGGCCACGGCATCGACGACCCGGGGTTCCTGCAGCCGACCCGGCCGATGTCGGCCATCGGCGGCTGACGCCCCGATCGACCGGTCAGCCGGCCTCTACACGTTCCCATTCGCCGATCGGCACCACCTGCCGCAGGAAGCCGCGCGACTCGAGGAAGTCCGTGAGGTGGTCCTTGTGGTCGTCGCAGGTCGTCCAGGCCTTGCGCCGCTGCGGCCGGTGCAGCTTCGGGTTGTTCCACCCGAGCACCCAGGTGGCGTCGGCGCGGCAGCCCTTGGCGGAGCAGACCGGCGAGGCCGCGTCGCGCTCGAAGCCGGCGTCGTCGTACGTCATCCGGGAGTCACCGGCCGCTGACAGGAGGAGGGGCGATGCCGGGCAGCCACGGGGGGAGCCGCCCGGCATCGCGCTCACCGCGCCGATGCCTGCCGCGTTCGCTCCGGGCGTCCCGGACGGCGGCACGACGCTCAGCACCGAGTATTGCACGATTCCATGTCACGTCAGCCACCGTGGCCGTCGAGGGCGCGCCGGTCGTCGGCGACGTCGGCGTCCGGCAGGTCGATGGTCCGCTCGCGGCCGCCGTTGGCGAAGACCACGGACACGTAGGGCAGGACCACGGCCAGCACGATGAAGCCCCAGCGCAGGTAGCCATGGGTCACGACGGCGAGGATGAAGCACACCGTCCGGACGCCCATCGAGATCAGGTAGCGCCGGGTCCGCTGGTCCACGTCCTCCCGGACGCCGCGGCGCGCACCGGTGATCTGGTAGACCGGCGGAGCCGAGTCCTTGCGGCGGAAGCTGCCGGGGCGCTGCACCCCTTCACAGTAGGTCACCTGTCGAGCCCCCACCGGAGCGCACCATGAGCAACCGCACCTACCGCGTCACCGAGATCGTCGGCACCTCGTCGGAGGGCGTCGACCAGGCGATCACCAACGGTCTCGCCCGCGCCGCCCAGACCCTCCGGCACCTCGACTGGTTCGAGGTCACCCAGATCCGCGGCCAGATCGTGGACGGAGCACCCCAGCACGTCCAGGTCGGCATGAAGGTCGGCTTCCGCCTCGAGGACGCCTGACTGGTCCCGCGCTACTGGGAGAGGGCCGTGACGACGTCCACGTCGGAGGAGTCGTCGAACTCGAGCCGGACGACGCTGCCGAGGACATCGAGCCGCACCTGCGTGTGCGCGGTCCTGGTGTCCCCGGTGGTGGTGTGACGCACCCCGACGAGGCGACCTTGGACGAACCCCTCTGGTGCGGCCCCGGTCGTCTGGATCTTGATCGTGTCGCCGATGTTCGTTCCCGAGAGCTCTCGCACCTTCATGCCGCGACGCTACACATCCGGGAGCGTCGGCGAGACCGGCGGGACGGAGCAGTCGGCGGCACCAGTGATCTCGAATGCCGAGCAGGTTAGGCCTCCCGGGCGATGCTTTCGGCGATCCTGCTGCACCGGCCGCGCAAGCGGGCTCACACTCGCTGAGTGACCCGCAGCGGGGCGCAGATCGGGCCGGGTTCACGACTGACAACCGCCGTACGTGGATGGAAGGAACCAAGCAATGCCGACAATGCGGCGTGCCGCCCTCGCGAGCCTGGTCGGCGTGTCGTTGATGTGCGGTGCTCCCGGCGTCGCCGGGGCGGGCACCCAGCACCTGACCATCGCGGACCCCGGGTCTCCTCCCGCGGGAGCGGTGACGTTGCGAGGCAGTGTCTCGGCTGACGCGGAGACCGACGTGACGAGTGTCGTCTACGTCATCGACGTCTCCGACTCGACGCGCGCCCCGTCAGGCCGCGACTGCGACGGTGACGGTGACGTGGGCGCTCCTGGGGACAACGTGAACGGCGACGGAACTGCCGGGGACGTGCTCGACTGCGAGATCCAAGCCGTGCTGGCACTGGATCACAGCCTGGCAGGAGCACCGCGCGTGGCGGCCTCGTTGGAGGTGTTCGGGTCCGAGGCGGCGATGGTCGATCTGGACCCCGCGCCGGGCGTCACCACGGTCGCTGAGCCCGGCTACACCGGTGGGGACCCGCAGCCGCGGTTGGAGACGGCTGCCCGGAGCATCCGGCGTGGCTTCGTCGGTCAGTACACCCCGTCGTCCGTGGGAGGGAACACCGACTTCGACCAGGCCACCCGGCAGGCGCTGGACGGACTCGCCGACGCCCCGCCCGGCCCCAAATACATCATGTTCATGAGCGATGGGGGGGAGGAGACCGCCACCAACGTGTTCCCGTCCGCTTCGACGCTCGCGGCTCTGCGCAGCTCGGGCGTTCGCCTTCGCGGATTCGCGGCAGGCCTTGCGGAAGGCTGTGCTGCAGGCTCGGCCTTGGAGCAGCTCTCGGCGGCAACCCACGAGACCTGCACAGTGGCCAGCTCTCCCACCGCGTTGACGGCGCGACTCGTCGGCTCTGCTCCGGATGCAGTGAACCGGGTGGAGGTCACCCTTGGTGGCACCACCGTCGTGGCCGACGTCGATGCTGTCGGCGGATGGCGAGCCGGCTTCCTCGTCGGCGCGGGCACCTACACCGGCCGGGTCACGGTCACCTTCCGGTCCGGAGTCATCCTGACCGCCACCCGAACCTTCACGGTCGTCCCTGCTGCGGGTGGTCCCGCCCCGGGAACGGTCGCGCCCGGACCTGGCTTCACCGCGGCCGTCCCGCCTCCGGTCGCCAAGCACGTGCACATCGTCGGACTGCACTACAACCCCGCCGGCAGGGACACCCGAGCGAACCTCAACCAGGAGTTCGTCAAGATCACCAATGCTGGCTCCAAGGAGGTCATTCTCACGCGTTGGACGCTGCGCGACGGTGACGGGCACGTCTACCGGTTCCCGACCACCAAGCTTCGTGCGCATGCGGCGGTGCTCGTGCACACCGGATCGGGCAGCGATCGCCCCGGACACCGCTACTGGGGCCGCGCGAACCACGTCTGGGACAACGACGCGAGCGAACGTGCCCGGATCAGGGACAGCTACGGCCGCGTCATCGACACCTGCGCCTGGAAGGCCTCCGCGAGAGGCGCTACTACCTGCTAGCAGCCGGTCGGACCCCGCGCGGCCGCGTCAGGGAGGTCGAGGTGGTCGGCTGATGACCAGCAGGCTGGTCGCTACGACGCCTTGCTGACGGAGGCATGTTGAAGTCTTCCCGCGTAGTTGACCGTCGTTGGCAGTGCTTGTTGATCGCTCTGACCTGCGCAAATGCCTGATTGGACAGTTGGCTGTCGTTGGTCATCTGCGGACTTCCTGCGGACTTTCTGCGGACTGAACTGATCTGCGAGGTGATCCGACGCACCGTCACCGTGAGTCACCAGCGCAGTGACGCCACATCATCACCACACGTCTACGTGTTCACCATCGGGATGTCCATGAGCCTCGTCTGCGTCGCCCTGCTCGTCGTCCTGGGGCTCGGGTGACGGCCGCAGCTCGTCGTACCACACGCCACGCTGGAACTGCATCCCTGGGGCGACGCTGTACCTCACGACGGCCCGCCAGCCGGTGGCGATGCGGTAGGCGTCGAGCAGGGTGGCGGCGTACCAGCACCCGTCGTCGTGGAACACCAGCACCGGTCGCAATCCAGCGAAGTGCGTCTTTCGTCTCGGCGACGTAGAGGACGGCCACCGTCCAGATGCCCAGCGCAACGATTGCGAGATGCAACTGGACAGCGGCCGAAGGCCCGGTCACAGATCGGGTCTATAAGAGCCAATGCTCCACGTGTTGCCCTCTGCATCACGGACGGAGGCGTCGCGGCCGCCGTAGTCCTCATCCCTAGGCGCAATGACCGTTATCGCTCCCGCCTCTACGGCCTGTCGGTGTAGGAGATCAACGTCGTCATCGGAATCGACGATGAGGTAGACAGATGCACCGCCGATCGGTGTCTTCAGTTCGCCCGCTCCTGCCGAGCCGAGCATCACCATCCCGTCACCGCGAATCAGTTCAGCGTGGTCGACACGATCGCCGTCCTCTGGATAGCGGGCGGTGAGGCGGAAGCCGAGCCCGTCTACGAGAAAGGTGATGGCAGATGCGGCGTCCCGGTACCTCAGGGTGGGGATTACCGGGCTCAACGGCATACCCGGGAGTCTCTCGCCTTCGGCGGCAACGGTCCAGAGGGCCCGCTCGGTCATGCCGGATACCGAGCGGCAGGGTCGGGAGACGGCCGCTAGGTGTCTTGGCGAGGTCCGGCCTTACCGACTCGACCGATGCGACCCCACGGCCCCCACCGGGCTGCGCGCCCCCGGCCAGCGGCTGTGGCGCAGCGTCGTGGACGTCTGGACCCTGGACGAGCACGAGCTGGCGCTACTGGTCGAAAGCCGTGCGCACCGTTGATCTGCTCGACCGGCTGGACGGCTTGGGCCGGCGGGACGGCCCGGTCATCGACAACCCGCAGGGCCAGCGCGCCCACCCGGCGGCAGTCGAGGAGCGCCAACAGCGGATCGCCCTGGCCCGGCTGCTGGCCGCACTGCGGCTGCCCGATGGTGAGGCCGGGGACGAGACACGGGGGCGGCGCCAACGCCGGGTCGGCGCCCGTGGCGTCTACGGCATCGGAGGCAGCGCCACATGAAGCGCCGACCCGCCGAGGGCACCAGGTACAAGACGCACGACCTACGCCACTACGCGGCCAGCGCGCTGATCGCTGGGGGAGCGTCAGGGAAGCAGGTTTCGGTAGTCCTCGGCCATGCGACGGCGGCGGTCACGCTCGGTGTCTATGCCCACCTCTGGCCGGGTGACGACGACCGCGCAAGGACCATCCTGGACGCTGCTCTCGCGGACTGTGTGGGGACTGGCACGGCCGACTAACGGTAAAGCCGCAGGTCAGAGGCTCAGGACGCCTTGCTGACGGAGGACATGTTGAAGTCGCCGACCCGCCAGGTAGGCATGGCCGACCGGGTGAAGTAGTCGCCGAACTCCCGGGCCAGGGTTCGCTCGGTGAGCCCGACCTCGGTGAGCCTGCCGAGCAGGTCGACCGGGCTCTCGTTGAACCGGAAGTTGTTCACCTCGGCGACGACCTCGCCACCTTCGACGAGGTAGACCCCGTCGCGGGTCAGGCCGGTGAGCAGCAGGGTCTGCGGGTCGACCTCGCGGATGTACCAGAGGCAGGTGAGCAGCAGCCCGCGCTCGGTGTCGCCGATCATCGCGTCGAGGCCGCGGGTCGCGTCACCGGAGCCCATCAGCAGGTTGTCGACCCCGGGCGTCAGCGGCAGGCCGGTCAGCTCGGCGGAGTGCCGGGTCTGGATCAGCGCCCTGAGCTCGCCGTCGGCGATCCAGTCCGTCTCGCTCAGCGGAAGGCCGTTGTCGAACACCGAGTGCGACGAGCCCGACTCGGCCGCGAACACGACCGGGTCGCACTGGATGCCGTCGGCTGCCGGGTCGCTCCACACCCGCAGCGGCTTCTCGGCGAGCCGCTCGCCCACCCGGGTGCCGCCACCCTGCCGGCTGAAGACCGTGCGGCCGTCGTCGGCGTCGCGCGCGACAGCGGTCCAGTACATGTACGCCATCAGGTCGGCCACCGCGCTCGGCGGCAGCAGCGTCTCGTAGCGCCCGGCGTCGAGGTCGACACGCTTCTTCGCCCACGACAGCTTGCGCGCCAGCTCGCCGTCGACGGCAGTCATGTCGACGTCGCTGAAGTCGCGGGTGCTCTGCCCCACCCACGACGACCGGGACCAGTCCGCGGTCTTGCCGGTGACCTCGATCCGGCCGGTGGGCTGAGCGTGCCGCACCCGCACACCCGTCGAGCTGCCGAGGTAGGTCGTGTGGAGCTGGTGCTCGGCGA
Organism: uncultured Actinomycetota bacterium; assembly: GCA_963746175.1. Taxonomy (GTDB): domain Bacteria; phylum Actinomycetota; class Actinomycetes; order JACCUZ01; family JACCUZ01; genus CAVVAH01. The sequence goes on from CAVVAH010000001.1 coordinate 384,178, forward strand.
AGCCGAACAGCTCACGGCCGCCGGCGCGCGCGTCGAGGAACACCTCGCCGAGGGTCGACGCGAGCTCGCCGAAGACGCCGATCGACGTCTCGGCCGGCTCCTCCTCCCAGCCCCGGGCGTTGGCCGGCACCTGATCCGGTGTGACGAGCGGCCGCGCGTCCTCCGCGGACCGGCCCTTGCGGGCAGCGTCCTCGGCCGCCCGGACGAGAGACTCGACCTGGTCGAGGCCGACGTTGCTGCGGCTCACGACACCGGTCGAGGTGCCCTCGTTGCCGCCGACCGTGGCGACGACGGTGAGCCGCCGTCCGCGCATCACGCCGTTGGTCGTGAGGGTGTTCGCCGCCCACCTCAGGTTGGCCTCGCTGGACTCCTGCGCGAGGACGACGCAGCCGTCGGTGGTCGACAGCTGCAGGGCGCGCTCGACGACCTCCTGGGCTGTCACGTCAGTGAGGGTCGTGGTGCTCATCGGCCGGCCTCCGCCTGGGTGTTGAGGATCCGCACGCCGCGGAAGAGTGTCGCGGGGGCGCCGTGGCTGACCGCGGCGACTTGGCCGGGCTGCCCCTTGCCGCAGTTGAACGCGCCGCCGAGGTAGTAGGTCTCCGGCCCGCCGACCGCCTCGAGCGAGCCCCAGAAGTCGGTGGTCGTCGCCTGGTACGCGACGTCGCGCAGCTGGCCGGCCAGCCGGCCGTTCTCGATCTTGAAGAACCGCTGCCCGGTGAACTGGAAGTTGTAGCGCTGCATGTCGATCGACCAGCTCTTGTCGCCGACGATGTAGATGCCGCGGTCGACCCGGGAGATCAGCTCCTCGGTGGAGGGCCCGCCGAGGGCCGGCTGCAGGGACACGTTGGCCATCCGCTGCATCGGCACGTGCCCGGGGGAGTCGCCGTACGCACAGCCGTTGCTCCGGCCCAGGCCCTTGAGCAGGGCCATGGCGCGGTCCAGCTGGTAGCCGACCAGGACGCCGTCCTTGACGATGTCCCACTGCTGGCCCTCGACGCCCTCGTCGTCCCAGCCGATGGTCGCGAGGCCGTTCACCGCAGTGCGGTCACCGGTGATGTTCATGACGTCGGACCCGTACCTCAGGGTGTTGAGCTGGTCGAACGTCGCGAACGAGGTGCCGGCGTAGTTGGCCTCGTAGCCCAGCGCCCGGTCGAGCTCGGTGGCGTGACCGATCGACTCGTGGATGGTGAGGAACAGGTTGGTCGGGTCGATGACCAGGTCGTAGTCACCGCCCTCGACCGACGGTGCGCGCAGCTTCTCGACCAGGTGGTCGGGCAGCTCGTCGAGCTCCGCCTGCCAGTCCCACCCGGTCCCGGTCAGGTACTCCCAGCCCCGGCCGGCGGGGGCCGCCAGGGTGCGCATCGTGTCGAAGCGCCCGGTCTCCTTGTCGATGCCGACCGCCTCGAGCTGGGCCTGGATGCGGACCCGCTGCTGGGTAGTCGTGGTCCCCGCGAGGTCGGCGTAGAACTTGTTCTCCAGGACCGAGTGCACGTGCGCGTCGGCGTGCGCGACCAGGTCGTGGGCCAGCAGCTCCGCCGACCAGTCCGCGAGCAGGTTGATCTTGTCCGGGTCCGGGATCGTGAAGGGGTCCACCTCGTACTCGCTGACGTAGGTCACCTCGCCGTACGACGGCTCGGGCGCGAGCTCGACCCGCTGCGTCGACAGCGGCCGGCTGACCTTCGCCACCTCCACCGCCTGCTCGGCGACCCGCTCGGCCGACTCCGGCGAGAGGTCGACGTGGGACGCGAAGCCCCACGAGCCGTCGTGGACCACCCGGACGGCGAACCCGATGTCCTCCCCGTCGGACGTGCCGTCGAGACGGGCGTCGTGCAGGTTCAGGCGCGAGTCCTTGATGCGCTCGATCCGGATGTCTGCGTGCTCGGCACCGAGCGCACGCGCCCGGCTGAGCGCGGCATCCGCAAGCTTGCGCAGCGGCAGGTCGGTGAATGCCGCGTCGATCTCTGGCACGTGCGTCTCCTCGGGACCGGGTGGTGCGGAAGCGTCAGGTGATGGTGTCGAGCACGAGCTTGCCGTGGGTACGGCGGGAGGCGATGTCCTCGTGGGCGCGGCGGGCGTCCGCGAGCGGGTAGCGCCCGCCGTCGAGGGCGCGCAGCCGGCCCGCGGCGTGCAGGTCGAGCAGCTCCTCCATGGCCGGCCGGAGGCCGCCGGGCAGCCGCAGCGCGTGCACAAGCCAGAAGCCGATGACCGCGCGCGAGGTCGCCATGAGCAGCTCGGCCGGCACCGGCCGGGACGGGACGCGGGAGGCCATGCCGAAGGTGACCAGCCGGCCGAACGGCGCCAGCGCTTGCAACGACGCGTCGAAGACCCGGCCGCCGGTCATCTCCAGGACGATGTCGACAGCCCGGCCGTCGTTGGCCTCGAGCAGGGCGTCACGCAGGTCGGCCGGGTCGCCCTCGGCGGGACCGGCATCGATCGCGACGTCGGCGCCGAGGTCGCGGGCCAGGTCGCGCTTGTCCGACGTCGACGCGCTGGCGATCACTCGCGACGCGCCGAGCTGTCGGGCCAGCTGCACGGCCAGGCAGCCGACGCCACCTGCAGCCGCGTGCACCACGACCGACTCACCCGGTGCGAACCGGGCACTGGTGCGCAGCAGGTGCCAGGCCGTGGTGCCCTGCAGGACGAACGCCAGCGCGGTGGTGTCGTCGACCGAGTCCGGCAGCGCGAACGTGGTCGCCGGGTGGGACACCGCCTTCTCGGCGTACCCGCCGTTGGAGAGCAGCGCGACGACGCGACGGCCGTCCCCGTCGAGACCGACCACCTCGGCGCCCGGGACGAACGGCACCTGCTGCGGGGCGAGGTAGTCGTCGGCGGCCTGGTGCGTGTCCGCGTAGTTGACCCCGGCCGCGGTCACGTCGAGCAGCAGCCGGCCGTCCTGGGGCTCCGGGTCCGGGAGGTCGACGAGCCGGAGGACCTCAGGGCCCCCGAACTCCGTCACCTGGATAGCGCGCATCGGTGCTGACCCTAACGTGGGGGCTCCCCGCAGGGCTGCGAGGCAGTGACCGCCCTGATTGGGGTACCCGCGGGTAGACCGATAGCGTCGCGCCCGTGACTGAGCAGACTCCAGACGCGCCCGGCGGACGCTCGGTGCTGGTCACCGGTGGCAACCGCGGCATCGGGCTGGCGATCGCACGTGCCTTCGCGGCGGGCGGCGACCGCGTGACCGTGACGTACCGCTCGGGGGAGCCGCCCGAGGGGCTCACCGGGGTCCGCTGCGACGTGACCGACCCCGAGTCGGTCGATGCGGCGTTCAGCGAGGTGGAGGCCGCCCAGGGCCCGGTCGAGGTCCTGGTCGCCAACGCCGGCGTGACCCGCGACCAGCTGATCATGCGGATGTCCGAGGAGGACTTCGCCACCGTCGTGCAGACCAACCTGGCCGGCTCGTGGCGGGTCGCGAAGCGGGCGTCCAAGGGGATGCTGCGGCTCAAGCGCGGCCGGGTCGTGTTCATCTCCTCGGTGGTCGGGCTGCTCGGCTCCGCCGGCCAGAGCAACTATGCGGCGTCCAAGGCCGGTCTCGTCGGGCTGGCCCGTTCGCTGGCGCGTGAGCTCGGGTCGCGCGGCATCACCTTCAACGTCGTCGCGCCCGGCTTCGTCCAGACCGACATGACGGCCGAGCTGCCCGACGACCTCCAGCAGACCTACCGCGGCCAGATCCCGCTCGGCCGGTTCGCGTCGGTCGACGAGGTGGCCGGCGTGGTGCGCTTCCTCGCCAGCGACGACGCGGCGTACGTGACCGGGGCCGTGGTGCCCGTGGACGGCGGACTAGGGATGGGGCACTGATGGGAATCCTCGACGGCAAGCGGATCCTGGTGACCGGGGTGCTGATGGACTCCTCCATCGCCTTCCACGTCGCGCGGATCGCGCAGCAGGAGGGTGCCGAGGTGGTGCTCACCTCCTTCGGCCGGACCATGCGGATCACCCAGACCATCGCGAAGCGGCTGCCGACGACGCCGCCGGTGATCGAGCTGGACGCCTCGAACAAGGACGACTTCGAGGCGCTCGCCGACCGCGTCCGTGAGCACGTCGACGGGCTCGACGGCGTCATGCACTCGATCGGCTACGCCCCCGAGGCCGCGCTGGGCGGCAACTTCCTCCACACCGAGTGGGCGGACGTCGCCACGGCCGTGCAGATCTCGGCGTTCTCCCTCAAGGCCCTCGCGGTCGCCGCCCGCCCGCTGATGCCCCAGGGCGGCTCGGTCGTCGGCCTGACCTTCGACGCCACGGTGGCCTGGCCCAAGTACGACTGGATGGGTGTCGCGAAGGCGGCCTTCGAGTCGACGGCCCGCTACCTGGCCCGCGACCTCGGTGCGGAGGAGATCCGGGTCAACCTGGTTGCTGCCGGTCCGCTGAAGACGACCGCGGCGAAGTCGATCCCGGGTTTCGACGAGTTCGAGGGCGTCTGGTCGACCCGGGCGCCGCTGGCCTGGGACATCTCCGACTTCGAGCCCGCCGCCCGCGCCTGCGTCGCCCTGCTGTCGGACTGGTTCCCGCGCACCACGGGGGAGATCGTGCACGTCGACGGCGGCGTGCACGCCATGGGCGCGTAGCGCGGCGGGGAGGCGGCTCCCGTGCGCGACGACCGTCCGGCGCTCGTCGAGCTGAGGGTCCTCGACGGCGCGAACCTCTACTTCCCGCGACCCGCGGTGAAGCTGACGCTGGACATCGGTGGGGTCCTGGACCTGACCGACGCCGAGGCGCGCGTGCTCGGCCAGGCGCTCGGCGTGCCGGCGGCCCGGCCCGGTGCAGCCGGGACGGCGCTGCGCCAGCGGTTCGCCCTGCGGGTCGTCGCCACCGTGGTGCGACGGGTTGCCCGCGGGTCCGGCACCACCCGGCTGGCGGTGCGGACCCGCCCGACCGCTGACCTGCACCGCGTCGTCGTCTCCTACCCGTGGCGGCACCGCAGCCGAGCGCAGGCGCTCGGCCACGCGGTCGCCGGCGTGCTGGACGCCCTGCCCGCGCATGACGTCGACGCGGTCCTGGACGCCGCGACCGGACATGTCCGCCGCTCGGAGCTGGGCGGGTCGCCCTCGATCCGGACCCCGCACGTGCCCGTCGTGGCCGTCACCGGGACGAACGGCAAGACCACCACCTCACGGATGATCGCCCGGATGGGCCGATGCGCCGGTCTGGTCGTGGGCTGGTCGTCGACCGACGGCGTCTACGTCGACGGCGTTCTCGTCGAGCCGGGTGACTACTCCGGGCCCTCGGGCGCAGGCAGGGTGCTGGACGACGAGCGGGTGCAGCTCGCCGTCACGGAGACCGCCCGCGGCGGAATCCTGCTGCGCGGCCTCGGGATCGCGCACAACGACGTGTCCGTCGTGACGAACGTCAGTGCCGACCACCTGGGTCAGCAGGGGGTCGACACCGTCGACCAGCTCGCCGAGGTCAAGGCGGTCGTGACCCGGGTGACCCGGCCGAGCGGGTGGGTGGTGCTCAACGGCGACGACCCCCGGACGTTCGCCATGAGGCTCGGTGCCCGCTCGCGGGTCTGCGTGTTCTCCCGCGACCCCGACTCGCCGGCGCTGCGCACGGTGCTCAACGAGGGCGGTCGGGCCATCACGCTGTACGACGGCGCGATCACGGTGGTGGACGCGCGTCGCGAGCCGGAGCCGCTGCTGCCCGTCGTCGACGTACCGATGACGCTGTCGGGCCTGTCGCACGTCAACGTGGAGAACGCCCTGGCCGCGGTCGGCGCGGGGCTCGGAGTCGGGCTGCCGCGGGAGGCGGTCGCCGACGGGCTCCGCTCCTTCCGGCCCGGGCCGGACGACAACCCCGGCCGGATGAACGTCTGGACCCTCGGAGGGCTCACCGTCGTGGTCGACCTGGCGCACAACGAGGCAGGCGTCGCCGCCCTGCTCGAGGTGCTGCGCGGCCTGCGGCCCGACGGCAACGCTGTGCGGCTCGTCGTCGGCACGCCTGGCGACCGCACCGACGACATCATCCGGGGCGTCGGGGAGATCGCGGCCCGCGGAGCCGACGAGGTCGTCGTCGGGCACAAGGAGCACTACCTGCGCGGTCGTGACCCCGACGACCTGGCCGCTCTGCTCCGGGACGGCGCCGCGGCGGTCGGGGTCACCGACGTACCGGTCCACCCCACGGAGCTGGCCGGCCTGCAGGCGCTGGTCGCCCGGTCCGCACCAGGAGACGTGATCGGGATCATGTGCCACGCCGAGCGCCTCGAGATCGGTGCCTGGCTGACGGGGGAGGGCGCCGAGGTCGCGACGCCGGAGGTCATCCGCGAGAAGGTCCTCGCCGCCCGCGCCTGAGCGCGGACGACGAGGACTCAGCCGCCGGGCGGCCCGGTGCGCCGGACGGTCGGATGTCAGACCCGCTCGCAGGTGAGGAGCAGGTACTCCCAGTCCAGGACGGTGCGGCCGTCGGTGCCGCTGTCGAAGCGCTCGGCGAGCTCCTCCAGCGCCCGGTCGAGCGCGGCGACCTTCTCCGGGTCGTCGGCGATCGAGCTGTAGACGGCGATCGTCGGGCCGTAGTGCGACTTGAAGTAGTCGCGGAAGTCGGCCGGGGTGCGGAAGTGGTCGACGCGCAGGTTCGCACGGGAGGCGGAGACCTCGGTGACCCGGTCGCCGAGCAGCGCGCGCACGTGCTCCTCGCTGCCCCACAGCGGCGGCGGCTGTGCGCCGGGCGGGGGCGCGGGAGCGTACGCCTTCATGGTGGCGAACATCTGCCCGATGAAGCCCTCCGGCGTCCAGCTGAGCAGGCCGATGGTGCCGCCGGGGCGGCAGACCCGCACCAGCTCGTCCGCGGCCGCCTGGTGGTGCGGGGCGAACATGACCCCGACCGCGGACAGCACGGTGTCGAACTCGGCGTCGTCGTACGGCAGCGCCTCGGCGTCGCCCTGCTCCCACTCGATCTCGACGCCCGCGTCGGCTGCCACCTTGCGCCCCGCGTCGAAGAGCTCGGGCGTGAGGTCGGAGGCCACGACCCGGGCGCCGGCCAGGGCGGCCGGAATGCTGGCGTTGCCGCTGCCGGCCGCCACGTCGAGCACCCGCTCGCCGGGTCCGACGCCGCTGGCCGTGACCAGCGCCGGTCCGAGGCCGGTGATGAGGTCCTCCACCAGCTCCGGGTAGTCGCCCGCGGCCCACATGGCCCGGTGCCGCTCCTTGAGCGCCTTGTCCGCCTGCTGTTCTGCTGACTGGTCCGTCATGTCCGTTTCCCTCCTGTGGTCGCTGTGTCTTCGACGGTAGGGAGGTCTGGGACGGGCGGATACCGCGCCGACGCGTAGCTGTCGGCGGGCGGTGCCGACCGGGTCTACGCGTCGGCGCGTGCGTAGTCGTCGACGCCCAGCACGAGCGCTGCGGCGGCGGTGCGCTGGGCCGAGCCGGTGAGGTCGAGCTTGCGGTAGACCGTCTGCAGGTGCCGCTCGACGGTCCGGACGCTGAGCACGAGCCGGTCGGCGATCTCGCGGTTGTCATGGCCGGCCGCGACCAGGTCCAGCACCTCCCGCTCCCGCCCGGTGAGCCGGTCGAGCACCGCGGTCGCTGCCGTCGACTGCGCAGGGACGGCCGGCCGGAGGGTGTCCGGGGCCAGGAAGGCGGCCAGCTCCTCGAAGCACACGTCGGTGGCCGGCTCGCCGTCCAGCAGGACGTGGTTGTCGGACTCCAGGGTGACCAGCCGGGCACCCGTGATCTCGGCTGCCAGGCGGCGGCCGCCGTCGAGCGGGTTGATCTGGTCGCCGCGCGAGTGCATGACCAGCGTGGGGAGGCGCAGCTGCGGCAGGAGGCCCGAGACGTCGACGTCCATCCGCGCCCGACGGAAGGCGACGGCGTTCTCGGCTGTGGTCGAGCGACGCATCAGCTCGTCCACCCACGTCATCTGCTCGGGCGTCGCCCCGGGCATCAGCAGGTCGGTGAAGACCCGGCGGAACCGGCCCTCGGGGCGGGCCCACCCGACCTCGATCATGCTGGTGAACACCTCCTCGAGCCGGCGGCTCTCGTTCGAGCTGTCGCCGACGGTCGCGACGTAGCTGGCGAGCAGGATTAGGCGGGAGACCCGCTCGGGGTGCCGGAGTGCGTACGCCACGGCGACCGGACCGCCCTGCGCCATGCCCAGCAGCGCGAAGCGGTCGACCCGGGCGGCCTCGACCACCGCCTCCAGGTCGGCCAGCCGGGCCTCGAACGAGAAGTCGGTGACCTCCCAGTCCGAGAGGCCGAAGCCGCGCTCGTCGTACCGCACGCAGGACGAGACCTCGCCGAGCCGGCGCACGAAGTGCTTCCAGACCGGGCTCTGCAGGTCGTACTCGAGGTGGCTGAGCCAGCAGGTGGAGACGACCAGCGGTGGCCCGTCCTCGCCGAGCCGCGCGTACGCGATCCGGGTGCCGTCGGCGGACCGGGCAAAGGCCACCGACTGGGCCGGCGGGTGGGTGGAGGGCGCCACGCCGATGACGGTAGCCGGAGCCACCGCGACCGGTCAGGGGATCGGTGCCAGACCTCTGTGGATCTCGAGACGACACGCCGGGCCCGAGGCGGCGCGTCGTCTCAAGAGCCGCTGGTGGTGAAGCGGGTCGCTGGGTCGAGGCACCAGGCGAGGACGGCCGGCCACGGGCCGTAGCCGTCGTCGATCGTGAGGTGGCCGGCGCCGCGCAGCACCTCGCTGTCCAGCCCGAGCGTGAGCCCGTAGAGCTCGGCGGCCGTGCCCTCGCTGCTGTACGGGTCGGCGTCGGAGCACACCAGGCGTGCGTCGGTGCGTGCGGCCGCCCGGACCGCGGCCGCGTCCCCCGGCGCCACGAACTCCGAGATCGCCGGGATGCCCGCGGTCACGGCCGGGCTCGGGGGAGCCACGAGCAGAAGCCTGTCGGCGACCGGGTCGACCAGGCTCTCGGCCGCGGCGTGCAGCCACAGCAGGCAGCCGAGGCTGTGCGCCACGACGACGCGCTCGCCGGCTCCCATCTGCCGCCACTCGGAGGTGAAGGCGTCGAGCCAGTCCGCGAGCACCGGGAGGTCGGCCGACGGGAGCTGCGGGTAGAGCACCTGCTCTCCCTCGCCGCGCAGGGCGTCGACCAGCCACCACTCCCAGTGCTCCGGGGGCCGATGGTTCTCCCAGCCGTGCAGGACGAGGAACCGGCGGCTCACGGGGCGACGGTGTCCGGGTCGCCCACCGCCTCGCCGACGTGGGCGCCGGCCTGCGCCTGGTGCGACATCGTCTCCAGCTCGGCCAGGACGTTCGCGTGCTTGTCGACGCAGAGCACGACGAGGTCGCCCGGGTTGGCGCGGGCCATCGCGTGGTGCACCGCCGGGATCTCCTCGAGGACCACCTCGACCTGCTTGCACCGCGCGCCCTTGGCCATGCTGTCGCGAGCACCCTCGGCGACGAGGTCGGCGACGTTGCCGCGGACGCGGCCGCGCAGCGCAAGGTCCTCGCGCACGATGAGGACGTCGAAGTGCTCGGCCGCCACCGACCCCAGCTCGCGCATGTCCTCGTCGCGCCGGTCTCCGGCCGTGGCCACCACGCCGATCCGCTGCGGCTTCGCCAGCTCTGAGGTCTGCTGGGCGCTGTCGGCGAGCTGCTCCACGAAGTCGCCGAGCATCCGCATGCCCGGCGCGTTGTGGCAGTAGTCGACGATGACCGTCGCGCCGCCGACGTCGATCTGGTTGAGGCGGCCGGGCGACAGGTAGTACGACGTGGTGAAGGTGCGCAGCCCCTGGCGGATGTCGTGCAGGTGGGCGCCGGCGGCGAACGCTGCACCGGCCGCGGCCAGCGAGTTCTGCACGTTCATCTTGGCCTTGCCGCCGAAGGTCGCCGGCAGCAGATGGGTCCAGGCCAGCTGCATCGAGCGTCGGCCGTGCCGGAGCACGATCATCTCGCCGAGGTCGCTGCGCTCCAGGAGGACGGCCCGGCCGCCGCGTCGGCAGTGGTCGTCGACCATCTCCATCGTCTCGCTGCCGGCCTCGGCCATCGTGAACCACACGACCTCGCCGGAGCAGCGCCGCCGCATACCTCGAACCAGCTCGTCGTCGGCGTTCAGCACGGCGAACCCGTCCCGCGGCACGGCCTCGACGACGACCTGCTTGACCTCGGCCAGCTGCTCGAGGGTGTCGATGCCGCGCATGCCCAGGTGGTCGGGCGCCACGTTGAGCACGACGGCGACGTCGTTGCGCTGGTAACCCAGTCCCTCGCGCAGGATGCCCCCGCGCGCGACCTCGAAGACCGCGAAGTCGACCCTCGGGTTCTGGAGGACCATCCGGGCGGACTTCGGACCGCTGGCGTCGGCCCTGATGACGAGCCGCTCGTCGATGACGATGCCGTCGGTCGAGGTCATGCCGACCTTGCGGCCCATGCCCTTGAAGACGTGGGCGATCATCCGCGACGTCGTCGTCTTCCCGTTGGTGCCCGTGACCGCGACGATGGGGATCCGACTCGGGGTTCCCGGCGGGAACAGCGAGTCGACGACCGGCTTGGCGACGAACTGCGCGTCGCCGACGGTCGGGTGCGTGTGCATCCGGAAGCCGGGCGCGGCGTTGACCTCGCAGATCGCCCCCCCGGTCTCGCGGACCGGCTCGGCGATGTCCGGGGAGATGAAGTCGATGCCGGCCACGTCGAGCCCGACGACCCGGGCGGCCTCCTCGGCGATCTCGACGTTGTCGGGGTGCGCCTCGAGGGTGCGGTCGATGGAGATGCCGCCGGTCGACATGTTGCCGGTCAGCGTGAGCTTGACCATGGTGCCCTCGGGCGGGACGTCGTCCATCCCGTAGCCCTGCTCGCGCACGAGCTCGACGGCCGCGTCGTCGACCTTGATGCGCGTGAGCACCTTCTCGTGCCCGACGCCGCGGCGCGGGTCGGCGTTGGTCTCGTCGACCAGCTCGCGGACGGTTCGCGTGCCGTCGCCGACGACGTGGGCGGGAACCCGCTCGGCCAGCGCGACGAGCTTGCCGCCGATGACGAGCACCCGGTAGTCCTTGCCGGTGATGAACGACTCGACCACGACCCAGCCGCGACGGGACTCGTCCTGCGCGGAGGGGAAGGCGGTGCGGACGTCGTCGGAGTCCTTGAGGTCGAGCATCACGCCTCGGCCGTGGTTGCCGTCCAGCGGCTTCACCACGACCGGGTAGCCGATCCGGTCGGCGACCCGCACGGCCTGCTCGGCGGTGCGCACCGACTCGGACCGAGGGACGGGCAGCCCGGCGGCCGCGAGCAGCCGGGTCGTGAGCTCCTTGTCGCCGGCGATGTCGACGGCCAACGCGGACGTGTTCGACGTCATGGTGGCGCGGATCCGCTGCTGGTGCACCCCCTGGCCAAGCTGCACCAGGGAGTGCTCGTTGAGTCGCAGCCACGGGATGTCGCGGGACACGGCCTCGTCGAGGATCGCCTGGGTCGACGGACCGAATGCCGTGCGCTGCGCCTGGAGCAGGAACCTCTCCAGCTCGGCCGCGAAGTCGAACTCCGGGTCGGCCTTGACGAGGTGGTTCACGAGGCGCACGGCGAGGGTGCCGGCGCGGAGCCCGACCTGCTCGTCGACGTAGCCGTAGATGACGTTGTACTGACCGGTGACGCCGGTGCTGCGGGTCTTCCCCCGGCGGATGTCGTGGCCCGCCTCCTGCTGCAGCTGCAGTGCGACGTGCTCACCCACGTGGCCCAGCCAGGTGCCCTCCTTGAGCCGCTCGAGGAATCCGCCGCGGTGACCACGCGAGCAGGTGTGCCGCACGATGCCGGGCAACGCGTCGACCAGCCCGTCGACGAAGCCGGGGATGGTGTTGGTCGGGTGCTCCTCGAGGGAGCCGAGGTCGACGAGCAGGTGGATCGCCGGCTCGTAGGACCACAGGTTGGGCCCTCGGTACACCCGGGTCTGCAGGATCGCGAGGTCCGGGCTCGCCGTCATGACGTCAGGGTCCCCAGGCGATCGTGACCCTGCGAGCGGTCTCGGGAGGTCCTCATCGGTCGTCGTCCTCCTCGGGTCGGGCCACGAGCTGGTGGGCGAGGTGCTCCTCGCGGAAGTCGACCAGACGCCGCAGCGTCAGGTCGAACCGGGCCCCCGACGGCAGGGTGTGCACCACCACCCCGGAGACGAGCAGCGGTGCCCCGAGCTCGGCGATGTGGGCGTCGCTCACCGCGCCGGACCCGTCCGCGACGAAGACGCAGCCGCTGCCCACGACCTCGAGCAGGTGCCCGCCGCGGACGACGGCGGCGGTGTCCTCGTCGACACCGAGGCCGAGCAGCCGCGGCGAGCGCGCCACCAGGGAGAGCAGCCGGCCGTAGCGGTTCCGCTGCGCGAAGTGCTGGTCGACGATCACGTCGGGGAGCAGACCGAGCCCGGCGGCCGACGCCGTCACGCCCTGCCTCGGGGTGTCCTGCTCGTCGCCGAAGGCGATCATGTGCTCGCTCACGGCGCTGGCACCCGCCGAGGTGCCTCCGACCAGCGCGCCACGCCCGTACGCCGACCGCACGGCGTCGCCGAACCTGGTGCCACCGATCACCTGGGTGAGCTTGAGCTGGTTGCCGCCGGTCATGAAGACGGCGTCCACGTCCGCCAGGCGGTCGGCGAGCGCGGGGTCGTCCGCCTCGAACCGGGACTCCGGTCGCAGCGGCACGACGTCGCCGGCACCCAGCTCCCGGAACACCGCGGCGTACTCGTCGAGGATCTCCGGACCGAGGGACGAGGCCGTGGCGACGACGGCGATGCGCGGTTCCGCACCGGCGAGCCGGACGAACTCCCGGAGGACGATGCGGGAGCCGGTCCGGTCCTCGGCACCGCCGATGACGCACAGAGTCCCGGCCGCGACGGGGCTCACCGCTCGACGAGGCACGGTCCGAGGGTAGAGGTCGCGCTGAGCCCGGGGCAGGATGACCCGATGGACCGCGCGCCGCGACGTCTCGTTCTCGTCCGCCATGCCAAGGCCGAGAGCGGCGAGGAGGGTGCCGACCACGACCGGCGGCTCACCTCCCGCGGCGAGCGTGACGCCGAGGCCACGGCGAGCTGGCTGGGCGAGCAGCTGCCGTCCGTCGACCACGTGTGGGTGTCGTCCGCACGCCGGGCCCAGCAGACCTGGGCAGCGCTGCAGCGGGCGCTGCCGGCACCCGGGGAGGTGGTGGTCGACCGTGCGCTGTACCTGGCCGGTGGCCGTGAAGTGCTGGAGCACCTGGCCGCCGAGGAGCGCGGCGTCAGCCTGCTCGTCGGGCACAACCCGACGATGGAGCAGGTCGTGATGGCGCTCACGGGCGACCTGCACGGGCTCAAGCCGGGCGCCGCGGCCGTCGTCGAGTTCGAGCCCGGGCTGGCCTGGCGCGGCCGGCTCGTGGAGCTGTTCACCCCGCCGCGCTGAGAGTCGGGGAAGTCGACAGCAACAGCGCTGTGGAGGAGGCTGTGGCCCCTCGCACGAGTCGGGGTCGGAGCACCGCCAAGCGGCACCGGTCCGCCTCATCGCTGATCTGACCTGCCGAGACGGCGGGAGCAGCTGGCACCCGAGCTAGGTGGGTGGCGCGTCCACCTGGAGGCCTTCGGCAGCGTCGGCGTCCTCGATCTCGTCGCGCGAGATGCCCAGCAGGAAGAGGATCGCGTCGAGGTACGGGACATTGAGGGCGGCGTCCGCGGCGACCCGGACGACCGGCTTGGCGTTGTAGGCGATCCCGAGACCGGCCCGGGCGAGCATGTCGAGGTCGTTGGCGCCGTCGCCGACGGCGACCGTCTGCGAGACGGGGATGCCGGCCTGGGCGGCGAACCGCTCCAGGGCCGCAGCCTTGCCGGCCCGGTCCACGACGTCGCCGAGCACCTCACCGGTGAGGCGCCCGTCGACGATCTCGAGCGTGTTGGCCGCCGAGTAGTCGATGCCGAGATCGGCGACCAAGGTGTCAGTCACCTGGGTGAAGCCGCCGCTGACGATCGCCAGCCGGTAGTCGAGGCGCTTGAGGGTGCGGACGAAGGTCCGGGCGCCGGGGGCGAGCTGCAGGTCCCGTCGGACGTCGACGAGCACCCCCTCGTCGAGGCCGGCCAGCAGCCGCACCCGGGCCCGGAGGGACTCGGCGAAGTCGAGGTCGCCGCGCATCGCCGCCTCGGTGACCTCGCGCACCTGGGTCTCGCAGCCGGCACGCGCGGCGAGCATCTCGATGACCTCGCCCTGGACGAGGGTCGAGTCGACGTCCATCACCACCAGCCGCTTGGCGCGGCGGTGCAGACCTGAACGCTCCACCGCGACGTCGACGCCGAGGGCCGCCGCGGTCAGCGCGAGCCGGCGGCGCAGCACCATCGGGTCGACGCCGGAGACCTCGAGCTCGACACCGGTCACCGGGTAGTGCGCGATCCGGACGATCCGGTCGATGTTGCCGCCGTAGTCGGCGACGCAGCCGGCGATGCCGCCCAGGGCCGCCGGCCGGAGCGGGTGGCCGAGCACGGTGACGTGGCTGCGGCCGCGGCGGTGCGGCCCCTCGTCCAGCGAGCCGGCCGTGACCTCGACGTCCAGCCCGAGCGGCGCGAGGGCCAGCTCCAGCGCCGTCTGGACCCTGCCCTCGGCGGACGTGGCCGCCCGCAGCAGGACGCCGAGCACCAGCCGGCCGCGGATGACCACCTGCTCCACGTCGACGACCGTCGCGTCGACCCCCGCAAGGGCGTCGAAGAGGCTCGAGGTGATGCCCGGGCGGTCCCGGCCGCTCACGGTGACCAGCAGGCCGCTGCCGCGGGCCGGGTCGTTCGACTCGTCCATCAGAGCGAGACGCGCTGGCCCTTGCCGACCACCGTGATGCCGCCATCCGAGACGACGAACCCGCGTGCCCTGTCCTCGTCGTGGTCGACCCCGACCTGGGCGTGCTCGGGCACCACGACGTTCTTGTCGATGATGGCGTTGCGCACGACCGCGTGCCGGCCGACCTTGACGTTCTCCATCAGCACGCTGCCGGTGACCTCGGCCCAGGAGTTGACGATCGTCCACGGCGACAGCACCGAGCCCTCGACCCGCGCACCGGACACCACGGCACCGCTGGACACGAACGAGTTGATGGCCAGTGCCGGTGCGGCCCTCGTCGTTGTGCACGAACTTCGCCGGCGGCAGCGGGTCGTGCGAGGTGTAGATCGGCCACTCCTTGTTGTAGAGGTTGAAGACCGGGTGCACGGCGATGAGGTCGGTGTGAGCGTCGTAGAACGCGTCGAGCGTCCCCACGTCGCGCCAGTAGTCCTTGTCGCGCTCGGTCGAGCCGGGGACGTCGTTGTCCCGGAAGTCGTAGACCTGCGCCTGCCCCTGCTCGACGAGCATCGGGATGATGTTGCCGCCCATGTCGTGCTTGCTCGCCGGGTCCAGGGCGTCCTTCCGGAGCGCCTCGAGCAGCACGTCGGTGCGGAAGACGTAGTTGCCCATGGAGGCGTAGACCGACTCCGGGTCGTCGGCCAGGGCGACCGCGTCCGTGGGCTTCTCACGGAAGGCGGCGATGAGGTGCCGGTCGTTGGCGGTCTCGATGACGCCGAACTGGTCGGCCAGCGAGATCGGCTGGCGGATGGCCGCCACGGTGACCCCGGCGTCGTTCTCGATGTGCTGGGCCACCATCTGGCTGGGGTCCATGCGGTAGATGTGGTCGGCGCCGAAGACGATGACGTGCTCGGGCTGCTCGTCGCCGATGAGGTTCAGGCTCTGGTAGATGGCGTCGGCCGAGCCCGCGAACCACCGCGGCCCGAGCCGCTGCTGCGCCGGGACCGGGGCGACGTAGTTGCCGAGCATCGTGGAGAGCCGCCAGGTGCTCGAGACGTGCCGGTCGAGGCTGTGGCTCTTGTACTGCGTCAGCACCACGATCTTGCGGTAACCGCCGTTGACGAGGTTGGAGAGCACGAAGTCGATGAGCCGGTAGATCCCGCCGAACGGCACGGCCGGCTTGGCGCGGTCGGCGGTCAGCGGCATGAGGCGCTTGCCCTCGCCCCCGGCCAGGACGATCGACAGGACCCGTTGCGGCATGGTGCGCACGCTACCCCTGTGGTGCCACCATCACGCCATGCGAGTCGACCTGCTCACGCGCGAGTACCCGCCCGAGGTCTACGGGGGTGCCGGCGTCCACGTCGAGTACCTCGCCCGGGAGCTGAGACGGCTGGTCGAGGTCCGGGTGCAGTGCATGGGAGCACCACGGGACGAGGAGGGCGTCACGGCGTACGGCGTGCCGGAGGGCCTGGTCGACGCCAACGCGGCGCTGCGGACCCTGGGCACCGACCTGACGATGGTGGCCGGATGCGACGGTGCGGACCTCGTGCACTCCCACACCTGGTACGCCAACACCGCCGGTCACCTGGCCAAGCTGCTCTACGGCGTGCCGCACGTCATGAGTGCGCACAGCCTGGAGCCGCTGCGTCCGTGGAAGGCCGAGCAGCTCGGCGGCGGGTACGCGCTGTCGTCCTGGGCCGAGCAGACGGCGATCGAGGCGGCCGATGCGGTCATCGCGGTGTCGGGCGGGATGCGCGACGACGTGCTCCGCTGCTACCCGGCCGTCGACCCGGGCCGGGTGCACGTGGTGCACAACGGCATCGACACCGAGGAGTACCAGCCCGACACGGGTACGACGGTGCTGGAGCGTCACGGCATCGATCCGGACCGGCCGTCGGTCGTCTTCGTCGGGCGGATCACCCGGCAGAAGGGGCTGCCGCACCTGCTGCGGGCGGCGCTGTCGCTCGATCCCTCGGTGCAGCTCGTGATCTGTGCCGGATCACCGGACACCGACGAGATCCTGGCCGAGGTCACGGTGCTCGTCGAGGAGCTCCGGCGGGACCGGGACGGTGTCGTGTGGATCCAGCAGATGCTCCCGAAGCCGGACGTCATCCAGGTCCTCACCCACGCCACCGTGTTCGCCTGCCCGTCGGTCTACGAGCCGATGGGCATCGTCAACCTCGAGGCGATGGCCTGCGAGGTGCCGGTGGTGGCGACCGCGACGGGCGGCATCCCGGAGGTCGTTGCCGACGGCGAGACCGGGCTGCTGGTGCCGATCGAGCAGCAGAACGACGGCAGCGGCACGCCGCTGGACACCTCGCGCTTCGAGGCGGACCTCGCGGCGGCGCTGACGCAGGTGCTGGCCGACCCGGCCGGCGCCCGCGAGATGGGGGTGGCCGGGCGGCGCCGCGCGGTCGAGGCGTTCTCCTGGGCGACCATCGCCACCCGGACCCTGGACCTCTACCGCGGACTGCTCTGAGCTCCCGCCCGAGACCTCAGGCCGGCTGCGGGCTGCACGCAGCCTCGACGGCGCGCCTGGCCGCCCTGTCGAGGTCCCGCAGCGCCTGCGTCCGGGCCCCCATCTCGACAGCGGTGACCGCGGCGCCGTCGCCGGCCCGGGCCAGCTCGACGATCCTCGCGATGCGCAAGGCCTGATGGAGGACGTGCTGCGCCTGCAGGTCGGCCGACGTCGGCAGCTCCGGACGCACCGCACGCGACCGCGCGGAGAGGACCTCGGCGGCGGCCGGCTCCCAGCGGGTGAGCTCCAGTCGCACCAGCAGCGCGGTGGCCTCGCGCATGACCCGGTCCAGGTCGCGCGCGGCATCGGCCAGCGGGAGCACCGACCGCCCGGCGTCCCCGACCGGGTGGACGGACCAGGTGCCACGCGACTCCGCCAGGAGCCCGAGGCGGGCGACTCCCGTGGTGAGCACCGCCTCGCCGCGTCCGATGGCGCGCTCGTTGAACGCCGGCGGACCGGGCAGCCCGGCGGCGTCACCCGGGACGGGGAGCACCAGCCGCAGGCCGGTGGTACCGAGCGCGCGGAGCCGGCCGAGGGCGTACGGCAGGTTCACCGCATCCGGCTCGCCGGGGAGGCCGACGACGCGGTGGGCCGCGTCGTGGCTGCCGCAGACCTGGTCCGCGGCGTCGTCCGGGCTGACCGCGCCGGCCAGCGCCGCGGTGCCCCAGGCCGCGAGCCGGCCTGCGCTGGAGAGCTCTCGCACGTCGGTCAGGGTAGGTCGGGCCCTCCCTCATAGGGTGGACGGCATGTCCGACGTGCTGCACTTCTCGCAGGTGAGCGTGCTGCGCGACGGTGCCACGCTGATCGACCGGCTGGACTGGGACGTCGCCGAGGGTGAGCGCTGGGTGGTGCTCGGGCCGAACGGCGCCGGCAAGACGACGCTGCTCCAGCTGGCGTCGGCCCACCTGCACCCGAGCCGGGGGAGCGCCGTCGTCCTGGGCGAGACCCTCGGCGCGGTCGACGTGTTCGAGCTGCGGCCGCGGATCGGCCTCTCGTCCGCCGCGCTGGCCGAGCGCCTGCCCGGCCGCGAGAAGGTCCGCGACGTCGTGCTCACCGCCTCGTACGCCATGGTCGGTCGCTGGCGCGAGGTCTACGAGGACATGGACGCCGGTCGCGCCGACGAGCTGCTCGCCGCCCTCGGCGTCGCCCACCTCGCCGACCGGCGCTACGGGACCCTGTCGGAGGGTGAGCGGAAGCGGGTCCAGATCGCCCGCGCCCTGATGACCGACCCCGAGCTGATGCTCCTCGACGAGCCCGCCGCCGGACTCGACCTCGGTGGCCGTGAGGACCTGGTGCGCCGACTCGGGCTCATCGCCCAGGACGAGGACGCGCCCGCCCTGGTGCTCGTGACCCACCACGTCGAGGAGATCCCGGTCGGGTTCACCCACGCGCTGCTGCTCAGGAACGGTCGGGTCGTCAGTGCCGGCCCGATCGCCGAGGCCCTCACCCCGGTGACGCTCGCCGAGTGCTTCGGGGTCGCCCTCGAGCTCAGCCGCACCGGCGACCGCTGGACCGCCCGCGCCGTATGACGCCCCCGGTGCGGTCCATCTCTGACCTCAGGACGAGGGACGACGGCGGGCGGAACCAGGGGGGTGCCCCTGTGCGTTGATCAGGTCGGCACAGCGGCGATCTCCCTAGGATGGCGGCGTGGACGATTTCGGCAGCTACGACTGGGTCGCCTGGATCGGCCTTGCCGTGGTCCTGGGCATCATCGAGGTGACCTCGCTCGACCTGGTGTTCGCGATGCTCGCAGTGGGCGCGCTCGCCGGTGGCGCCGGCGGGCTGGTCACCGACAGCGTCCTGCTGCAGGTCGCGGTCGCGCTGGTGGTGTCCGTCGCGATGCTGTTCGTCGTCCGGCCGATCGCGCTGCGGCACCTGCGCACGCCGTTCGCGATCCGCACCGGCACCGATGCCCTGGTCGGCGAGCGCGGGGTCGTGCTCGAGCTGGTCGACGGTGAGGGCGGCGGCCGGGTCAAGCTCAAGGGTGAGGTCTGGTCGGCCCGCTCGTTCGACCCCGGCCGCTCGATCGAGGCCGGTCATCACGTCGAGGTCGTCGAGATCGACGGCGCCACCGCAGTGGTCTACGAATCGGAGATCTGATGGACTCGGTCATCGTCCTCGCCGTCGTCGCGGCGCTGGTGCTGCTGGTCCTGGTCACGTTGGCCAAGACCGTGCGCATCGTGCCGCAGGCACGGGCCGGCGTCGTCGAGCGACTGGGCCGCTACTCACGCACCCTGACGCCCGGCCTGACCATCCTGGTCCCGTTCATCGACAGGCTGCGGCCGTTGATCGACCTCCGCGAGCAGGTGGTGTCGTTCCCGCCCCAGCCGGTGATCACAGCGGACAACCTCGTCGTCGGCATCGACACGGTCATCTACTTCCAGGTGACCGACGCCAAGGCGGCCACCTACGAGATCGCCAACTACATCCAGGGTGTCGAGCAGCTCACGGTCACCACCCTGCGCAACGTGGTCGGCAACCTCAACCTGGAGGAGACCCTCACCTCGCGCGACCACATCAACGCTGCTCTGCGCGGGGTGCTCGACGAGGCGACCGGCAAGTGGGGCATCCGCGTCAACCGGGTCGAGATCAAGGCGATCGACCCGCCCTCGTCGATCCAGGACTCGATGGAGAAGCAGATGCGCGCCGACCGCGAGAAGCGGGCGACGATCCTCACCGCCGAGGGCTTCAAGCAGTCCCAGATCCTCACCGCCGAGGGCGAGCGGCAGTCGGCGATCCTCAAGGCCGAGGGCGACGCCCAGGCCGCGGTGCTGCGGGCCGACGGCGAGGCGCAGGCGATCCAACGGGTGTTCGACGCGATCCACGCCGGCGACCCCGACCAGAAGCTGCTGGCCTACCAGTACCTCCAGATGCTTCCGAAGATCGCGCAGGGCGACGCCAACAAGCTGTGGATCGTGCCGAGCGAGCTGGGCGAGGCGCTCAAGGGCATCGGCGGCATGCTCGGCAGCGGCATCAACGACGGACCGACAGCACCGACGGCACCCACGGCGCCGACGGTCTGACCGCCTGACCGGCCTGAGTCAGCTGTCGCGGGCGGCGTACTGGCCGGCCAGCTTGAGCACCAGCGCGACGTACCAGTCGGCGTGGTTGTAGTGCCACACGGCGCGGGCCGTCGCCTCGTCGCCACGACCGGCGCCGTTGGCGCACAGGTAGCGGGCTGCGGTGAAGACGGCGTCCGCCGGGTTCTGGATGTCGGCGACGCCGTCGCCGTCGCCGTCCACGCCGTAGGACGCGAACGTCGCCGGCATGAACTGCATCGGCCCCTGCGCACCGGCGTACGACGACGAGGTGTTGGCGCCGTGCCCGGTCTCGACCTGGCCGACCGCGGCGAGCAGCGTCCACGACATGCCCGAGCAGGTGCGCGCCGCCCGGTGGTACAGCCGTAGGTACTCCAGCGGGACGACGTCGCTGGCCCGGGCCGAGGCGACCCGCTGCTGGCCCGCGGCGGCGACCGCCGCGTTCAGCGCGTCGACCTGGGCGGCAGCCTTCTCGGCGGCCTCCAGCCCGCGCGCCCGGGCGTCCAGGCGGGCCAGCTCGGCGGTCGCGGCGGCCAGCGCCTCGGACAGGTCGGCGAAGCGGCGCTCGACGTCGGCGGCCGTGGTCGTGGCTCGCTCGGCAGCGCGCTGCAGCGCGTCTGCCCGGTCCTGCAGTGCAGCCCCGGTGTCGGCGCTGGCGGTCGCCGCGCTGGTCCCGGCCCGCACCAGACGCTGCACGTACGATGCCCGCCGGAGCGCCTCGCCGGCCGAGCCGGCGCCCAGCACGCTGGCCACGAGAGCGGGGGTGCCGCCCGACATGTAGAGGGCGCGGACCCGGCTGTCGACAGCGCGTCGGTCCGCCCGGGCCAGCCGGGCGGCCTCGTCGGCTGCCTGGTGCGCGCTCATGCTGCGGCTGACACCGCCTGCGAGGTCCGCCAGCGACCGGTCGTACGCCCGCAGCGCCCGCTCGACCCCCGGCCGCATCGCCTCGACGCGGGCGGCTGCCGCTTCGGCGCGGGCCCGCGCGTCGGCCGCCGAGTCGGCGCGCGCGGCGCCGGCCGGTAGCCCGGCGAGCAGCACGACGCCGGCCACCAGCACAGCCGTACGGCGGCGGGTCACCCTCGTTGTGTCGGCCCCACCCGGCGATGTCTTGATGCGGGCCGTCGTCCCGGCCCTGGTCCGAGGCTCCCGTAAGGTCGCCCGGTGACGCTCTGGGAGGCCGTCGCGGTCGCCCTGGCGGGCCTGGCCGCCGGGACCATCAACACCGTGGTCGGCTCGGGAACGCTCATCACCTTCCCGGTGCTGCTGGCGGTCGGCTACCCGCCCGTCCTGGCCAACGTGAGCAACACGGTCGGGCTCGTCCCCGGGTCGGCCAGCGGGGCCATCGGCTACCGCGCCGAGCTCGCCGGCCAGCGGACACGGCTGCTGCGCCTCGGCACCGCCTCGACCGCCGGCGCGGTCCTCGGCGCGGTCGCTCTGCTGACCGCGCCGGAGGACGCGTTCCGGGCGATCGTCCCCGTCCTGATCGCGCTGGCCTGCGTGCTGGTCGTCGTGCAACCCCGGCTGTCACCGTGGCTGGCCGCACGCGGCCGGTCCGACCGGCAGCACGGCGGCTCCCTGCTCTACGCCGGTGTGCTGCTCACCGGGGTCTACGGCGGGTACTTCGGTGCGGCGCAGGGCGTCCTGCTCATCGCTGTGATGGGCCTGCTCCTCGACGAGGACCTGCAGCGGATCAACGCGGCCAAGAACGTCCTGGCGGGGCTCGTCAACCTGGTGGCCGCCGTGGTGTTCATCGCGGTCACCGACGTGGCCTGGGAGGCCGCCGGACTGATCGCTGCCGGCTCGGTCGTCGGCGGCCAGCTCGGTGCCCGGCTCGGGAGGCGGATCCCCCCGGCAGTGCTGCGCGGCATCATCGTCCTCGTGGGCGTCGTCGCGATCGTCAAGATCCTGACGGACTGACGGTCGGTGGGCTGACGACATGGGTGCCGTACGGCGGGTCGCGGGCGCCGACGACCCGCAGCTGCACGACTACGTCGGTCTCACCGACATGGCGTTGCGCACCCGACGGGAGCCGGCCGAGGGGCTGTTCGTCGCGGAGGGGGAGAAGGTCATCCGGCGGGCGCTCGACGCCGGCTACCGGATGCGCTCGATGCTGCTCGAGGAGAAGTGGCTGCCACAGCTGGCCGACGTGGTGGACCGGGTGGACGCCCCCGTGCACCTGGCCGGGCTCGACGTCCTCGAGCAGGTCACCGGCTACTCGGTGCACCGCGGCGCGTTGGCCGCGATGCAGCGGCGTCCGCTGCCCGGAGCGGGCGTGCTGCTCGCCGGCGCCCGCCGGGTCGTCGTCCTCGAGGACGTCACGAACCACACCAACGTCGGCGCGGTCTTCCGGGCCGCCGCGGGGCTCGGCGTCGACGCCGTGCTGGTGACCCCGCGGTGCGCCGACCCGCTCTACCGCCGCTCGGTGAAGGTGTCCATGGGTGCCGTGTTCGCGGTGCCCTGGACCCGGATGGAGCGGTGGCCGGAGGGCGTCGACGACCTGCGCTCCGCCGGGCTCACGGTGGTCGCGCTGGCCCTGAGCCAGGACGCGGTCGACCTGCGGGAGCTCGCCGCCGACCCGCCGGACCGGCTCGCTCTGCTGCTCGGCACCGAGGGCGACGGGCTGGCTCCCGGGACGGTCGCGGCCGCCGACGTGGTGGTGCGGATCCCGATGTCCGGGGGAGTCGACTCGCTGAACGTCGCGTCAGCGGCCGCAGTCGCGTTCTGGGCGCTCGGCCCTCAGAGCCGGCGGTAGCGCGCCTCGGCCCAGCAGTACGCACCGAAGCAGACCAGACCGAGACCGGCGACGACGAGCATCACCTGGCCGCCCGGGGCGCCGGCCAGGCTCTTCAGCGCCACGTCGAAGCCCTGCGCCTTGCCCGGCTGGTGGTCCATGGCCGCCTTGCACACCAGGACGCCGATGAGCGCGACGACCGCACCCCGGCACACGTAGCCGACCTGACCCAGTCGACGCACCGCGGTGAACGTGGTCCGGCTCATCTCGCCGGTGTTCAGGTGCTTCTCGAAGTCGGTCTTGAGGCCTCGAATGGTGAGCCCGACGGCGATGGCGATGACCACCAGTCCGGCGATGAAGACGAGAGTCTGCCCGCCGGGCCACTCGAGGACCTTGGCGGTGACGTCCGAGCTGCTGCTCGACGACGAGGACGAGCCGGTCACCGTCTTGAACGCCAGCACTCCGAAGAAGAGGTAGACCAGGCCGTTGGCCGCCGAGCCGATGCGCTTCGCGGTGCGCTTCTTCTCGTCGGTCTCGTCCCGACGGCCCCACGCCGCCTCGCTGAGCCGCCAGACGGCGTACGCCGCGAATCCCAGGACCATCAGCCACAGGACGATCGACCCGCCGGGCTTGTCGGCGATCGTCTGCAGCGCACCCTTCTGGTCGGTGCGCTCGCTGTCGCCGAAGGCGACCTGGATCGCCAGCAGGCCGATCAGCCCGTAGACCAGGCCCTTGGCGAGGAACCCGAGACGTGCGGCCATGTTCATGGCGCCGCTGTTGGCGGCCTGGTGGGCAGTGCCCTCGGCCTGCGCCTTGGCGGAGCCGGCAGTCGGGACGGACATGGAAACCTCCTGGCAGATGGGTGGTCCGGCGAGTGCATACCCGCTGGCCTCCGCCGGAAGCGTGCCGCCGGACGATCCGCGCCTGCTCCGCGGTGCTGGGAGCGCCGGCCCCGTGCGCCACGCCGACGCCTGACTCACGCCTTCGCGAGCAGCTCCCGCTCGGCGTCCGGGGACAGCCCGGCGTCGGGCGGCTGCTCGACGGACCGGGTCCAGGCCAGGGTGTCGCGGATCGTGTCGGCGAGCGGCCGCGGCGCCAGCCCGGCGCCGTACGCCTTGGCGGGGTCGGCGGCCATCAACCAGATGTCGGGGTCGTCACCGCTCCACAGGGGCAGCGTGCCCTCGGGCAGTCCCGCGGCATGCACCGCCTCGGCGTCCACCCAGCGCAACCGGGTGCCCGCCGGGCCCACGGCGTCGACGATCGCCTCCAGCTGCTGGCGCCAGGTGAAGACCGGCTCGGGGCTCACGGCGTGGAAGGCGCCGGACGCGCCGTCCTCGAGCAGCCGCACCATCCAGGCCGCCATGTCCCGCACGTCGATGACCTGCGCGGGCACGTCCTGCGGTCCCGGTGCCAGGACGTCGCCACCGCGGGCGATCCGCGTCACCCACCAGGGGAACCGCCAGGTGTAGTCGTCCGGCCCGACGACGTACGTCGGGCGTACCAGCACCGTCCGCGGGCCGTGCCGCTCCACCGCCATCCGCTCGCAGAGCACCTTGAGGCCGCCGTAGCTCTCGTTGGTGACCACGTCGACGGACGGGTCGTCGAGCTCGGCCAGCGGTGCGTCCTCGGTGATACCGGGTCCGTCGGCCGGTGCGTACGCCGAGACGCTGGACACCAGCAGGTGGTGGCCGCCACGCTCGCCCAGCGCGTCCGCCAGGGCGTGCACCTGGCGAGGCAGGTAGGCGCAGGTGTCGACCGTGGCGTCCCACTCGCCGTCCGCCAGGGCTGACAGGTCGCTGTCACGGTCGCCGGTGCGGTGCTCGACGTCCGGGAAGAGGTCTGCTCCGGTCCGGCCGCGGTGGAACAGCGTCACCTCGTGGCCGGCCGCGAGGGCCTGCTCCACGACGTGCTTGCCGATGAACCGGGTGCCGCCGACCATGAGGATGCGCATGCCGGAACCCTAGAGCTAGCGCCGTATCGCGGTAGGCCGGAGCTGCGTTCGTCGTCGTCTCACGCGCCGCCCCGGCTGAGCGCAGTGCGGTGAGGACGGGGCGGCTGCGGGGTCAGCGCAGCAGGGCGCCGGTGCCGGTCGCGGCGGCGGCCCAGAGCAGGCTGGCCAGGGTGCCGATGATGAACTCCTCCGGTGCGTCGGGCGACCGGCCGTCGCGCCCGGAGTCGCGCAGCTCGGGGTAGCGGCCCACGCCCTTGACGGCGAGCACCAGCGCCAGCCCCTCGGGGAAACCGGCGAGCAGCGTCCCGGCGACGGCGGCGCGCTCCAGGTAGCCGATCCAGGCTCCGCCGCGCAGGACCGAGCCGGGTGCCTCGAGGTCGAGCGGCGCCTCGGCGCCGGGGTCCCGCGGGGTCCGCTCGGTGCCTCTGGTGCGGGCCCGCGCCGGCAGCACCTCACCCCGTGTCAGCCGGAACGTGGCGCGCACCGCGTGGCTGCCGGCCACGACGGCTGCCAGGACGGCCAGGACGGCAGCCGCGGCGCGCTGCCAGCCCTCGGCGCCGTCGGATGCGGCTGCGGCGGCGGCCGCGGCGGCGAGCAGCAGCCCGGCCAGGAGGGCGACGGGGAGCACCGGGTCGGCGACCAGCAGGCGGGCCGGACGGTGCAGAAGGGGAGCCGCGGCGGCGAGCAGCAGGAGCAGCAGGGCGAGCGTCGTCACGATCCGCCCACTGTGCCAGCAGCCTCGGACAAGAGGTGCACGGCCAGCTCGCGGCCCGGGACCTCGAGGTGCCAGTCGGCGGCCTGCAGCCGCTGGGAGACGGCTTGCTTGCTCACCCCGAGCCGGCCGGCCACCTCCAGCTGGTTCAGGCCCTCACGCGCGAGGGCGACGGCCTCTGCGCCGCGCTCGGTCCGGCGCTGGAGCAGGGCCGCGACCAGGTCGAGAGCGGTCTGGGCCCGCCGCGCCGAGCCGTCCTCAGGACCGACCACCGCGAGGCAGGTCGTGCGCGGCTTGGCTGCGGTCACCGCTGCGCGGGCACGCACGAAAGCCGGTCCCGAGCCGGCCCGGGTGCTCGCGGGGAGCGGCTGGTCGACCGCACCGATCCCCACGCCCACGCTCCACTGCCTGTCGCGGACCAGCAGCAGCGTGAGGTCGACGACGGCTTCCGGCCGGTCGAGGACCGCCTGCACCTCGTCGCCGGCGGTCCGCTCGAACGGCCGCACCAGGTCGGTGCGGCGGGAGAGGTCGCGCAGCAGCGCTTCGACCCGGTCGCGGGTCCGGCGGCTGTGCCGCTGGTCGACGGTGAGCACGAACATGGCGACAAGCCTAAGGCCTTGATACGTTCAGGTCAAGTTCTCGACGTTGACCGTTGGGCCCGGCCATCGGTAGCCTCCCGCCATGACCGTGCCCGGGGCGGGGACCCGGCGGACCGCGTTCCGCCGACCGATGACCGCCCGGCCCGCCGACGAGGAGCACCGTTCCTCGACGCCGCTCGAGCTGCTCTTCGACCTCACGTTCGTCGTCGCCGTCTCGCGCGCGGCGGCCGAGCTCGCCCACGACGTGGCCGCCGGGCACGTCGGCCACGCGGTCGTCGCGTACGCCATGGTCTTCTTCGGGATCTGGTGGGCCTGGATGAACTTCACCTGGTTCGCCTCGGCGTACGACACCGACGATGTCGGCTACCGGCTGCTGACCCTGCTGCAGATGGCCGGTGTGCTCATCTACGCCGCCGGCGTGCACGACGCGTTCGCGGACGCCGACTTCGTCACCGGCACGATCGGCTACGTCGTCATGCGCATCGCCCTGGTCGGCCAGTGGGCGCGCGCCGCCAGCGGCGACCCCGAGCACCGGTCGACCTGTCGCCGGTACGTCGTCGGGGTGTCGCTGGTGCAGGTCGCCTGGGTGCTCCGGCTGCTGCTCCCACCGGACCTGGCGTTCCCGCTGTTCTTCGTGCTCGCCACCGTCGATGTCCTGGTGCCGCTGTGGGCTGAGCGACCGCGCCAGACGACCTGGCACCCCGAGCACATCGCGGAGCGCTACGGGCTGTTCACGATCATCGTGCTGGGGGAGTGCGTGCTGGCGGCGACAGTCGCGCTGCAGGTCGTGGTCGAGGACGACGGCTGGGACACCGACCTGGTGCTGCTCGGCGCCGGCGGCCTGGTCCTGCTGTTCGCCCTGTGGTGGATGTACTTCCTCAAGGACGCCGGCGAGGGCCTGCGCCGCCGGCCCGAGCACTCGTTCCTGTGGGGCTACGGCCACTACGTCGTCTTCGCCGCACTGGCCGCCCTCGGTGCGGGACTGGAGGTCGGCGTGGAGGCGCTCGGGCACCACCCGGAGGTGTCCGACCCCGTGGTCGCGCTGGCCATGACCGTGCCGGTGGCGCTGTTCGTGGTCGTCGTCTGGCTGCTGCACGCCCCGCTGGCCGACGGCTACCGCGCCACGGCGCTGCCGGTGCTCGGGGCGGCCCTCGCGGTCCTGGCGGTCGCCCTCCTCGTGCCGCTGGGGCTGTCGATCGCGCTGGTCCCGTGGCTGGCCACGCTGCCGGTCGCGTTTCTCGTGGCGACCCACCTCGACGGCACCGGGGCGGTACCTCATCCCGGGTAGCGGGCCACCTGCCGGACCGCCCGGGCGAGCTCGTCGACCTCAGCCGGCCACCTGCTGTCGACAGCGAGCAGGCGGCCGGGCAGGGCCGTGCTCGCCAGGTCGCCACGGACGACCGTCGCCGGGGACCGGGAGCAGACCGTGGCGACGGCCCGACGTGCGGCTGCTGGGCCGCCGGTCGCCGCGCCGAGCTCCGCCAGGTCGAGCAGGGGGACGCCGAGCGACGCGGCGACGCCGGCAGCCCGGTCGTCGCCCTCGGGCAGCAGGACGTGCACGCCGGTCACCGCCGTTTCCCGGCGCAGCGCCCGGGCGACGATGTCCTCGACCACGGGGCCCTTCGCGTCGGCGTACTGCTGGACCAGCTCCCAGCTGCGCCGCGCCAGGCCCTGCTTGGTGCGGCGGTAGAGCGCGAGGTCGTCGGGGTCGGAGCGGAGGTGGTCGCGGAAGGCGAGCATCCGGTCGACCTCGACGGACCCGATCCCGAAGACGTGCAGGTTGACCTGCGGAACCGCTGACGGGTCGAGGGGCTTGAGCAGCCGGTGCTCCTGCCAGTCCGGCTCCCGGTGCCGCAGGGCGTACCCGAGAGCTGCCAGCGCATCGACGTACGCCACCTCGTCGGTCGGGTCCGGGACGGCGAGGGCGAGGTCGATGACCGGCTTGGCCACCAGCCCGGGCACCGACGTGGACCCGACGTGCTCGACTAGCATCGCGACCGGGCCGAGGGCCGCCCGCACCTCCGCGGCCAGCCGGGCGCCCGACGCCGCCCAGCCCGGGTCGGGATCGGCCAGCAGCACCGGCCCGTCCGCCCGGGTGGGACCGCCGGTCACCCACTCCGGGCCGGCCATGACCTCCGCGACACTGCGTGCTGCGTCGCCGGACGCGTCGGACCAGACCGTGAGCTGCAGGCCGGCAGGGCCCTCCAGCCGGGCGTTCAGCGAGTCCCACGGCGTCCGCGTGGGCGGCGCGACGACCTCGGCCCCGGCGCGGGCCAACCGGTCCGTCACCGCCGCGGAGTCCGCGACCTCGAACGCGACCCGGACCGGCCCGGCCACCCGGCGGCCCACCTCGACCTCGTCGATGTACGCGGCGTACGCCGGGTCGGCCAGCTCCAGGGACGCGCGGCCGGCGGCCAGGATCGTCAGCCGGCCGCCCGGCGAGCTGTACGACGCCTGCTCGCGGAGCCCGAGCTGGTCGCGGTAGAAGGCGAGTGCCTCGTCGTAGTCCGGTGCCGTCACCGAGAGCCGGAGCTCGGTGACGTCGTCGTCCTGGTCGGTCATGGCGTGACGCTACGGGAGGATGCCGGGGTGACGGGACCGAGAGCCGTGTCCCGGCGGACCGAGGTCGCGCCGGAGCGGCTGGCCGGTTGGATCGACCGCTTCGCGGCGGCGCACGGCGGCGTCGCTGCGAGCGCCGAGGACGGTGAGGTGGTGCTCACAGCCCCCGACGGCGGGCTGGCGCGGCTGACGGTGCCGTTCCCGCCGATGGCCGCGGAGCCCTCGGCGGTGGACGGCGAGCTCCTCGCGTCGCTGACGGCGCACGTCGTGCGCGACCGCCGGATCGGTGTGCTGCTCGTGCGCCTCGGTGGTCACGCTGCGGGTGTCTTCGAGGGGCCACGGCTGGTCACGAGCAAGGTCGGCTCGCGTCAGGTGCACGGCCGCAGCTCGGCGGGAGGCTGGTCGCAGCAGCGCTTCGCCCGGCGCCGCGAGGGGCAGGTCCGGGTGGCGCTCGCCGCCGCCGCCGACGTCGCCACCCGGATCCTGCTCCCGGAGGTGACGCGGCTGGACGCCGTGGTCCTGGGCGGCGACCGGCGCTCGGTCGAGGCGGTGCTCGCCGACCCCCGGCTGTCGCCGCTGCGAGCCCTGGTGGCGCCGCCGCTTCTCGACGTACCGGATCCTCGGCTCGCGGTGCTCGAGGCGACCGCTTCCCGGTTCCGGGCCGTGCGGGTCGAGGTGGTCGACCCGCCGAGCGCTGCGGACCTGCCCGGGCCGATGCGCCCGCACTAGCCGCGGTCGGACTTGATAGCCCGATCGGGTGAGAAGTGCCAACACTCGGCAAACCCGGACCTCTCGGGTCGGACAAGTCCCTAGCGTCCCTGGTGTCCACACGTGGACCCAGCGGAGGGGCTACCAGACATGACGGTCGTGCAGACCCAGCAGGTCGTCGACGGCGACCTGCGTGAGCGGGCCTGGAAGCTCTACCTCCAGTCGTTCGACGACCTGCGCTACCTCGCGGTGCAGCGGCACGTGATGTACGGCGACGAGTTCGACGGCGTCATGGGCGACGCGCGCGTCACGAAGTTCCTGCTGCACGGCGAGGACGGCTCGCTGCAGGCGATGAGCACGATGACCTCCGACCTGCGGTCGATGCCGCTCATCTCACCGGAGTACTTCGCGCGCAGGTGGCCGGAGCGCTACCAGGCCGGCCTGATCTTCTACATCGGCTTCCTCGCGGTGCACCCCGACAGCCACGGCACGGGCATCTTCGGCGACCTGGTGCGGGCGATGACCGAGCCGGTCGCGCTTCAGGAGGGGCTCGCCGTCATCGACGTCTGCACCTACAACAAGGATCGGCTGCACCTGCCGCGGGCGATCCGCTGGCTGGCCTCGACGTGGGCGTCCTCGGTCGAGATGAGCGACCTCGACGCCCAGACGTACGTGGGTTACGACTTCGCGCGCGCCGCGACGGGCTGAACCCGCACGAAGTCGCAGTCCTCGGCGGGCATCGGCCGGCCGAAGTGCCAGCCCTGCCCGAGCTGGACGCCGAGCTGCTGGAGCAGGTCGCGCTGGCCGGCGGTCTCGATGCCCTCGGCCACGACGTCGAGGTGCATCGCCAACGACATCGCGACGACGGCCCGCACGATCTCGGCGTCGTCGGCGTCGTGCTCGATGCCGGAGACGAACGCCCGGTCGATCTTCACCTTGGACACCGGGAAGCGGCGCAGGTGGCCCAGTGAGGAGTAGCCGGTGCCGAAGTCGTCGACGGCCAGGGAGAGACCGAGCGCGCGCAGCCTGTGCAGCAGCGACGCCGCGACGTCCTCGTCGGCCATCATCGCCGACTCGGTGATCTCCAGGACGAGCAGCTCGGCAGGCACACCGTGCCGGGCAAGCTCCGCCTCGACGTGGTCGACGAGTGACGGGTCGCGCAGCTGGCGGGCCGAGACGTTGACGGCGACCCAGAGCTCCCGAGCGCCTGTCCCGGCGCGCTGCTCCCGCCAGCGAGCGGCCTGACGCAGCGCCTCGGACACGACCCACTCGCCGATCTCGACGATGAGGCCGGTCTCCTCGGCGATCGGGATGAACTCCAGCGGGGACACCAGGCCGAGGGCGGGGTGTGCCCAGCGGAGAAGGGCCTCGGCCCCGACGACCTCGCCGGTCTGCACCGAGACGACGGGCTGGTAGTGCAGCAGTAGCTCGCCGCGGTCCAGCGCGTAGCGCAGGGCCAGCTCCGTCTCGACGCGGTGCCGCACCGAGTCGTGCATCGACGGGTCGAAGACCATGGCGCGGTTCCGGCCGGCTGCCTTGGCGCGGTACATGGCGGTGTCGGCGTCGCGGAGCATGCTCTCCGCGCTCGCCGGGCCCCGGGAGGCACTGTCGCGTTGGGACCCCGCGAGGCCGATCGACACGGTGGTCACCAACGAGTCCTCGCCGGGCAGCGGGGCACGGAACGCCTCGACGACGTGGCCCGCCAGCTGGTCACCGGTCGCCGCCGAGCCGTGCCCGACGTACCGAGCGATGACGAACTCGTCCCCGCCGATCCGCGCCACGGTGTCCTCGGGGCGAGTCACCGTGAGCAGGCGCTGGGCGGCGAGCCGCAGCACCCGGTCACCGACCTGGTGCCCCCAGGTGTCGTTGACGAGCTTGAACGAGTCCAGGTCGAGGAACAGCACGTCGACGCCGTCACCCTCGCGCGCGGCGCGTGCCAGCAGCTCGTCGACGACCTCGAGCAGCCGGGGGCGGTTGACCAGCCGGGTCAGCTGGTCGTGGGTCGCCTGGTAGCGCAGCCCCTCCTGGGCGCGGGCGTTGGCCTGCACGGCGGTGACCGCGCGGATGAGCAGGAGAACGGTGACGGAGGCGCCGGCGACGGCGCCCACCCAGGTGTCGGCGGGGTCGTCGCTGGCCAGCGACAGCAGGGGCGGACCCACCAGGACAGGAACGAGGAGGCCGATGCGGCCCCTGGACCACGCGGGCACCGGCCGCTGCTGGACCGAGGACAGCTGCCGCATCGACGGGTGCAGCGCCGCGGCACCGAACAGCGTGAACGCGACGACGAACGGCAGGTCGAGCAACGGTGAGCCGACGGTCTGGCCCCGGGTGCCGATCCACGCGTAGCCCAGGTCGCCGACGAGGATGAAGACCACCGAGAAGCCCAGCAGCCAGAACGACGTGACCCGGCGGGCCGACGTCCACGACAGCAGGATGGCCACGAAGACCATGACGGAGTCGACGACCGGGTAGGCGCCCTGGACGGCGCCGGCCACGGAGAAGCCCACGTTCTCGGCGGTCGGCAGGGTGAAGAAGACGACTGCCGCCGCTCCGACGGAGACGAGGACGATGGCGCCGTCGATGAGCTCGTGGACGCCCCGGTCGTTGGACTGACGGCAGCGCAGCAGGCCGATGAAGGCCGCGAGCGTGGCGCCGTAGCCGGAGAAGGTGGCCACGTCGGCGAGCGGTGCGAGCGTGTGACCGGCGAGGACCTGCCGGAGCACGGCACCGAGGATGAAGGCGACGCAGGCGAGGGAGAAGAGCACCCAGGGGTAGCCGACCTCGGGCCGGTTGCGCACCCGGCCGAGCGCCGCGGCGACGGCGGCACCGGCTCCCATCACGGCCACCGGGACGGCGGCGAGATCGCCGCCGCGGAGCGCGACGAGAGCGACCACCATGGCCAGCCCCAGGGCGCAGAACATCCACGCCGCGCCCTCGCTGGTCGCGAGACGCGGCGCCGATGCCTGGGGCAGGGCTTCGCTGGTCACTCTGGAGACTCCATCCGTCTGAGTCCTCATCGGTGGATCACGGCGGGTGGTTGAGCACTTGTGGACGGATCGGTCAGTCGGGCGTCGAACTGGTGCATCGGCATCACAGCGCCTACGGGAGCCGCTGAGCACCTGGACACCGGTCCGGCCCGCCCGCTGGCTGCCCCCGGGCCGCGATGTCGGCGAGCGTGCCTAGGGTCGTCCGGTGAGCGTCGGATGAGCGTCGGGTGAGCGGGTGAGCCGGGGCCCGGCGGGGGAGCGCGGCAACGCTGCGGCGGCCGCGGCGCCGTCCCCGGCGCTCTGGGCGCTCGTCCTCGTCACCGGCGTCGGCCCGCTCGCCACAGACATGTACGTCGCCGGCCTGCCGGAGCTGCGCCGGTCGCTCGAGACCACGGCCGCGATCGCCCAGCTCACGCTCACGGCGTTCATCGTGGGGATGGCGGTCGGTCAGCTCGTCGTCGGACCGCTCAGCGACGCGCTCGGCCGGCGCCGGCTGATGCTGGTCTGCGCGGCGCTCTTCGCGGCGACCTCGGTGGTCTGCGCGCTCGCGCCCACCGGGCCGGTGCTCGTCGCGGTCCGGCTGGTCCAGGGAGTCGTCGCGGGCGGTGGGGTCGCCGTCGGCCGCGCGGTGGTGAGCGATCGCTACGTCGGCGCGGCCGCGGCCGCCCGCTACGGCACGCTCGCGTCCATCACCTTCCTCGGCCCGGTGGTCGCCCCGGCCGTCGGCGGCGTCGTCCTCGCGGTCGGCAGCTGGCGGACCGTCTTCGGACTGCTCGCCGCGATCGGGCTGGCCATGGTCGTGGCCGTCGTGGTGGCGCTCCCGGAGTCGCTGCCCCCCGAGCGGCGGCATCCCGCCGGGCTGGGCCAGACGCTGCACCGGACGGCCGACCTCGCCGGCGACTGGGCGTTCCTCCGGCACGTCGTGGTGCAGTGCCTCGCGACGGCCGGCTTCTTCACCTACATCGGCGGGTCGTCGTTCGTCCTCGAGACGGCGTACGGCATCGGCCAGTCGACGTACGCCGCGGTCTTCGCCACGAACGCCACCGCGATGGTGCTGGCGAGCGCCGGCTTCCGGCTGCTGGTCGGCCGGCTCGGCGCCGCCCGGCTGCGAACCGTCGGCCTGGTCGGCTCGACGGCCGCGGCCGGCGGCCTGCTCGTCCTGGCCGTCGCCGACCGCGATGCCTCCGTGCCGTTCGTGGTGCCGTGGGCACTGCTGTGCGTCCTGGTCGCGGGGATGGGCCTCTGCATCCCGGGCACCACCGCCCTCGCCCAGGAGGCGGGACGTCGGGCGGGCGGCACCGCGTCGGCGCTGCAGGGCGGGCTGACGTTCCTCGTCGGTGCGCTGGTCACGCCCCTGACCGGGCTGGTGGGCTACGACACGCTGCTGCCGATGGCGGCGCTGATGGCCGGCTTCCTCGTCGTGGGCACCGTCGTCCTCTTCGCGACCGGGAGCCACCGGCGGCCGTGACCCGGGACCCCGGTCGGTGCCTGGGCTTGTGCGAACGCGCCGGCGGGTCCAGCGTGGGGAGGCGCCGGTCGCAGGGCCGGCAGGGCACCCGGGAGGCGCGATGCAGGCAACCGTCGGCGACCAGATCGTCATCCGCAGTCAGCACGTGGACGAGCAGGTCCGGTCGGGCGAGATCATCGACGTGCGCGGGCCGGACGGCTCGCCGCCGTTCGTCGTGCGGTGGGGCGACGGGCACGAGGCGCTGATCTACCCAGGCCCGGATGCCGAGGTGCAGCACGCGCGGGCTACGCCCTAGCACACCTAGCGGTCAGGGGACGGCGATCCCGGCGGCCTCGATGGCGTCGGCGACCCGGCGGACGACGTGCACGCGGGCGTACCGCTTGTCCTCGGCCGGGACGACGTGCCACGGCGCCGCCGGGTGCTCGGTGCGGGCCAGCATGTCCTCGACCGCGTCGACGTACTGCGCGTGCTTCTCCCGGTTGCGCCAGTCCTCGTCGGTGAGCTTCCACGACTTCAGCGGGTCGTCCTTGCGCCGCTCGAACCGGCGCTCCTGCTCCTCCGGCGTGAGGTGCATCCAGAACTTCACCATGATCATCCCCTCGGCCACGAGGGTCCGCTCGAAGTCGACGATCTCGTCGTAGGCGCGGCCCCACTGCTCGGTCGTCGCGAACCCCTCGACCCGCTCGACGAGGACCCGGCCGTACCAGGACCGGTCGAAGACCGCCATGCCGCCCCAGCCGGGCAGCACCGGCCAGAACCGCCACAGGAAGTGGTGCCGCTTCTCGTCGTACGTCGGTGCGGCGAACTGCGAGACCCGGACGTGCCGCGGGTCGAGGTGGTCGACCAGCCGCTTGATGGCTCCGCCCTTGCCGGACGCGTCCCAGCCCTCGAAGACCACGCAGAGCGGCGGCCCGATCTCGCCGCCGATCTGGCCGCCCAGCGCGAGCCGTAGCCGCAGCAGCCGCTCCTGCTGCTCGGCGAGCTGCTTGGCCTCGTCCTTCTTGGACAGGGCCAGAGTGAGGTCGACCTCGTCCAGACGTCCCATGCGCGGAGCCTCGCACCTCCGGAAGGCCCGCGTCGACAGCCGATGTCACCGGTGGACGGGTTCGCGACGCGTACTCTCCGACGCGGTCACCAGGTCCTGTCGATGAGGTGACGCCGGAGTGTCGGTGGCTGAGGCCGGACCCCGCTCACCTATCGTCGCTCGGTGGTCGCTCTGCTCGTCGCCGGCGGGATGTCGTTCTTCCTCACGCTGCTGCTGACCCCGTTCCTGATCCGGCTGCTGCGCCGGAGCGGAGTCGGCCAGCCCATCCACGACGAGATGCACCACCACACCCAGAAGGCCGGCACCCCGACCATGGGTGGCGCCGTGGTCCCGTTGTCGCTCGTCACGGTCTTCCCCGTCGCGCTGGCCGTCTCGGGTCACCCTCCGAGCCGGGTCGGCGTCGCGGCTGCGCTGGCCGTCGTGGCCATGGGCGCCGTCGGCCTGCTCGACGACGGGATGAAAGTCTTCCGCGAGCGCAACCTGGGCCTGCGGGAGGTGCAGAAGACGGTGCTGCAGACACTCGTGAGCCTGGGGTACGCGCTGGCCGTGGTCACCTCGCCCGGGAGCTGCCGGCAGCTGGCGCTCACGAACTGCGAGCACACCGCCCTCAGCCTGCCCAGCTGGCTGTACGTCCTCGTCCTCATGGCGATCTTCTGGGGCAGCACGAACGCCGTGAACTTCACCGACGGCATCGAGGGGCTGCTCGCCGGGGCCGCGGCCGTGACGTTCCTGGTGCTCACCGGCATCGGCTTCTGGGTCTTCCGTCATCACAGCATCTACCAGGTGCCGCACGCCCTCGAACTCACCTTGGTGGCTGCCTGCCTGGCAGGGTCGATGGGCGGCCTGCTGTGGTGGAACATCAAGCCCAAGACCATCTTCATGGGGGACACCGGATCCCTGGCGCTGGGCGCGGGTCTGGTCGTCGTCTGCTCCGGTCTCGGCCTCACCCTGCTCGTCCCGGTGATCGGGTTCCTCTACGTCGGGGTCGGCGCCTCGAGCTTCCTGCAACGAGTGTGGTTCAAGTGGACCCGCCGCCGAGGCACGCCGCGGCGCCTGTTCCGCATGGCACCGATCCACCACCACTTCGAGCTGGTCGGCTGGAGCGAGTCGACCATCGTCGTCCGGTTCTGGATCGTGAACGCGATCGCGGCAGGCATCGCCGTCCTGGTGTTCTACGTCGACGCGCTGCGGCACCTGCCCACCTGACCAGAGCGACGTCCGTCCCGCGCGACAGGGCCCCGACCGCGTCTCCGCTGGTCAGGGCCCTGAGAGGTTGGTGTCCGAGGGGGGACTTGAACCCCCATGCCCGGTAAAGGGCACTAGCACCTCAAGCTAGCGCGTCTGCCAATTCCGCCACCCGGACGGGTGCTGCGCCGTGGACCACGGTCTGGGGGACCGGTCCTGAACGCGCCCGCAACCTTAGCAAACCGGGGCGGTGCCGGACGCCATGGGCGTCGCCGGCGCACGGGGTCCGTGAGGCAGGATGGCGGCGACCGCCCGACCTGCAGGAGGCACCGTGAGCGAGTCCCGCGCCGACGTCCCGAGCGCCCAGGACGAGGTCGTGGAGATCTGCCGCGACCTGATCCGGATCGACTCGTCGAACTACGGCGACAGCAGCGGTCCGGGGGAGCGGGCGGCGGCCGAGTACGTCGCAGGGAAGCTGTCCGAGGTGGGGCTCGAGCCGGCCGTGTACGAGTCCGAGGACCGTCGGACCAGCCTGGTCGTGCGGTTCGAGGGCGAGGACACCAGCCGGCCGGGACTGCTGGTCCACGGCCACCTGGACGTCGTGCCCGCGCAGGCCTCGGACTGGACGCACCACCCGTTCGCGGGCGAGATCGCGGACGACTGCCTGTGGGGTCGCGGTGCGGTCGACATGAAGGACATGGACGCGATGGTCCTGGCGCTGGTACGGCAGATGCGCCGCGAGGGCCGCAAGCCTCCGCGCGACGTCGTCCTGTGCTTCCTGGCCGACGAGGAGGCGGGCGGCAAGAAGGGCGCGCACTGGATGGTCGACAACCATCCGGGCGAGTTCGAGGGTGTCACCGAGGCGATCAGCGAGGTCGGCGGCTTCTCCGTCACCGTCGGCGACCAGCGGATCTACGCGATCGAGACCGCGCAGAAGGGCATCCAGTGGCTGCGCCTGGTCGCCGCCGGCCGCGCCGGCCACGGGTCGATGGTCAACGACGACAACGCCGTCACCGCACTGGCCGAGGCGGTGGCCAGGATCGGCCGGCACGAGTGGCCGATGCGGATGACACCGACGGTGCAGCGCTTCCTCGAGGAGATCGGTGACGCGTTCGGCTTCGAGGTCGACCTGAACGACCCGGAGCCGGCGCTGTCGAAGCTCGGCACGATGGCGCGGATCGTGGGCGCCACCCTGCGCAACACCGCCAACCCGACGATGCTCAAGGCGGGCTACAAGCACAACGTCGTCCCGCAGACCGCGGAGGCGTACGTCGACTGCCGTTTCCTCCCGGGCTACGAGGAGGAGATGCTCGCCACCATCGACGAGCTGATCGGACCGGACGTCCGCCGCGAGGCGGTGATCCAGGACATCGCCTACGAGACGACGTTCGACGGCGACCTCGTCGACGCCATGGTCGGCGCCCTGCTCGCCGAGGACCCGGACGCCCGCGCGGTGCCGTACTGCCTGTCCGGCGGGACCGACCAGAAGTCGTTCAGCCTGCTCGGCATCCGCGGCTTCGGCTTCGCGCCGCTGCGGCTGCCCGCAGACCTCGACTTCTCCGGCATGTTCCACGGCGTCGACGAGCGGGTGCCCCTCGAGTCGCTGAAGTTCGGGGTCCGCGTCCTCGACCGGTTCATCGCCGCCAGCTAGCGGCTCCCGGCGTGTGATCCCCGCTCAGGACCCTCGGTGCCGAGCCGGCTGCGGCGGTAGCCGTAGACGGCGTACACCACCAGCCCGGCGGCCATCCAGACGAAGAACCGCACCCACGTCACCGCGGTGAGGTTGAGCATCAGGTAGAGCGATGCGAGCACCGACAGGATCGGGACCAGCGGCACCCAGGGCACCCGGAAGGCGCGCTCCAGGTCGGGTCGGGTGCGCCGCAGGACGACGACGCCGATCGAGACCAGGATGAAGGCGAACAGCGTGCCGATGTTCACCAGCTTCGCCAGCTCCTCCAGCGGCAGCAGCGCCGGCCATGGCGGCGATGACGACGCCGGTGGTGATCGTCGTCCGGACCGGCGTGCCGGTGCGCTCGCTCACCTCGGCGAACACCGGCGGCAGCAGCCGGTCCCGGGCCATCGCGAAGAACACCCGGCTCTGGCCGATCATCAGGATCATCATCACGGTCGTCAGACCCGGCCAGCGCGCCGATGGAGATGATCGTGGCGATCGCCGGCTTGTCCACCGAGCGGAAGGCCTCGGCGAGCGGCGCCTCGACGGAGACCTTGTCGTACTTCACCATGCCGGTCATGACGAGCGAGACGGCGACGTAGAGCGTCGTGCAGATCGCGAGCGAGCCGAGGATCCCGCGCGGCATGTCGCGCTGCGGGTTCTTGGTCTCCTCGGCCGCGGTGGCCACGACGTCGAAGCCGATGAACGCGAAGAACACCAGCGCGGCCGCGGTGAAGATGCCGGCGACGCCGAACGGCCCGCCGGGGGCGAGGCCGAGGTCCTGCAAGCAGGGACGGGTCGGGCTTCGGCGCCTTCGGCACCCTTCGGAGCCGGCCGGCGGGATGAACGGCGAGTAGTTGCTGGCCTTGACGAAGAACAGCCCGGCGATGATGACGAGCAGCACGATCGCGACCTTGATGGTCACGATGACCGCGTTGATCTTTGCGGAGACGTTGATGCCGAAGCAGATGACGCCGGTCAGCAGCAGCACGATGGCAGCCGCGACCAGGTTGTGCCCGTCGCTGTAGACCGACTCGGGCAGCGTGATGCCGGCCTGCTCGGCGAGGTCCGCGAAGTACGTCGACCAGCCGGACGCGACCGTCGCGGCACCGAGTGCGAGCTCGAGGATCGAGGTCCCAGCCGATGATCCAGGCGAAGATCTCGCCGAGCGTCGCGTAGGAGAACGTGTACGCGCTGCCGGCGACCGGGACGGTCGAGGCGAACTCTGCGTAGCAGAGCGCCGCCAGGGCGCAGGCGATGCCGGCCACGACGAAGGAGAGCGCCACGGCCGGCCCGGCCTCGACTCCGGCCGCCTCGCCCGTGAGCACGAAGATGCCGGTGCCGATCACGACGCCGACGCCGAAGACGGTGAGGTCGAGAGCGGACAGCTACCGGCGCAGCTTGTGGCCCGGCTCGTCGGTGTCCTGGATCGACTGCTCGACCGGCTTGGTCCGGGTCAGGTTCATCACGCGACCGCCCCGTCACTAGGTGTGAGTCCGGGACGGTCCTGCCCAGGACGGCACCCGGATGCAATCGCCGGCTGGACGGTCAGGCGGTGCGGACGGCGCGGATGACCCGCCGGCGGAGGACCACCCGCCGGCTGCCGTCGGCGAACAGACGCAGCCGGGCGAGCTCCCAGTGGCCGTACTCGGCGTGGTCCGTGAGCAGCCGCCGCGCGGCGCCCCGGCTCGTGCCGCGCGGCAGGTAGAGGTGCTGGAACTCCCACTCCGCCATCGCCGCCCATCGATGACCAGCGGGTGCGGCGTGCCCGTCAGCGGTCCGGGTAGCCCGTCGGCGGAGCCGACACCTCGTCCAGCGCCGCGCGGATCTCGGCCGGCAGGCTCAGCCGCTCGGAGCGTCAACGAGCCGCGCAGCTGGGCCGCCGTCCGGGCCCCGACGATCGGGCGCCGTGACCCCCGGCGCGTCGCGCACCCAGGCCAGCGCCACCTCGAGCGGGGTGGCGTCCAGCCCGTCGGCGGCGGTGCAGACCGCGTCGACGATGCCCCGGCTGCGGTCGTCGAGGAACCGCTCGATGAAGCGGGCGAAGTGCGGGCTGGCGGCCCGCGAGTCCGACGGCGTGCCGGAGCGGTACTTGCCGGTCAGCACGCCGGCGCCGAGCGGCGACCACGGCAGCACCCCGAGGCCGAGCGCCGCGGCCGCCGGCAGCACCTCGCGCTCGATGCCGCGCTGGAGCAGCGAGTACTCCATCTGCGTGGACACCAGTGGCGCGCGGCCCGGCACGGCCTGCTGCCAGGTGACGGCGCGGCCGGTCTGCCAGCCGGTGTAGTTGGAGATGCCGGCGTACCGGGTGCGGCCGGTCGCGACTGCGTGGTCGACGGCGGCCAGCGTCTCGTCCAGCTCGGTGTCGTCGCTCCAGGCGTGCACCTGCCAGAGGTCGACGTGGTCGATGCCGAGCCGCGCCAGCGAGCCGTCGAGGGAGTCGAGCAGCGCCCGCCGGGAGGTGTCGACGACGCGTTCGCCGGTACGCCGGGAGATGCCCGCCTTGGTGGCGAGCACGACCTGCTCGCGGTCGACGGCCGAGGCCAGCAGCTGGCCGATCAGACGCGCTCGGACTCGCCGTCGCCGTAGCCCGCAGCCGTGTCGAGCAGCGTGCCGCCGGCCTCGAGGAAGGCGTTGAGCTGGTCGGCTTGGCCTCGTGCTCGTCGGTGTCGCGCGCCCCACGTCATCGTGCCCAGGCCGAGCCGGCTCACCTTGAGGCCGGACCGGCCGAGCCTGCGCTGCTCCATGTCCCGAGAACCTACCGACGTCGAGTGACGTGATCAGCGTCCGGCACGCCACACGTGAGGCGGTCAGGTGGCGGTCAGGCGGCTCGCTAGGGTCGCGGGACCATGCGACTCGGCGTGAACCTCGGCTACTGGGGCGCCGGCAACGACCGGGACAACCTGCTGCTCGCCCAGGAGGCCGACCGGCTCGGCTACGACGTCGGCGTGGGCGGCAGAGGCGTACGGCTCGGACGCCGCGACCGTGCTCGCCTGGGTGGCCGCGCAGACCGAGCGGATCGACGTCGGGTCGGCGGTCTTCCAGATCCCTGCGCGGACGCCGGCGATGACCGCGATGACCGCCGCGACCCTGGACACGCTGTCCGGCGGCCGGTTCCGGCTCGGGCTCGGCGTCTCCGGCCCGCAGGTGTCCGAGGGCTGGCACGGCGTGCGGTTCGACAAGCCGCTGGCCCGCACCCGCGAGTACGTCGAGATCGTCCGGATGGCGCTGGCCCGCGAGACGGTCCGGCACGACGGGACGTTCTGGACCCTCCCGCTGCCCGACGGCCCCGGCAAGGCGCTGCGCCTGACCGTGCACCCGGTCCGCGACCGAGATCCCGGTCTACCTCGCGGCCATCGGCCCCAAGAACCTCGAGCTGACCGGCGAGATCGCCGACGGGTGGCTGGCCATCTTCTTCGCGCCCGAGCACTCCGGCGAGCTGCTGGGGCACGTCCGCGGCGGGCCGCGAGCAGGCCGGCAAGGACGGGGGGCTGGCCGGGCTTCGACGTCGTTCCCACCGTGCCGGTCGTCATCGGCGACGACCTCGAGGCGTGCGCCGGCGCCGCTTCGGCACTACGCCGCGCTCTACGTCGGCGGCATGGGCAGCCGGGAGCAGAACTTCTACAACCGGCTGGCCGTGAGCATGGGCTACGACGAGGCGGCCGCGAAGGTCCAGGACCTCTACCTCGCGCGCAACCACCGCGACGCGGCCGAGGCGGTGCCGTTCGAGTTCATCGACCGGACATCGCTGATCGGGCCGCGGGAGCGGATCCGCGACCGGCTCGCCGCCTACGCCGAGGCGGGCGTCACCACCCTCTCCGTCGCGTCGTACGCCGGATCGCTGGACGAGCGGGTCGCGGCGCTGCGCACGCTGGCCGAGGTCCTCGACGAGTCCGGGCTGGGGGAGTAGAGACACGTGGCTGACATCGGCATCCTCGACTCCGTCGTGCTCGGCGTCGTCGAGGGCCTCACCGAGTTCCTCCCTGTGTCGAGCACGGGCCACCTCACCATCGCCGAGAAGATCCTCGACCTGCCCATCGACGACAAGGGCGTGACCGCCTTCACCGCGATCATCCAGACCGGTGCCATCGCGGCCGTGCTCGTCTACTTCTTCGGCGACATCGTCCGGATCGTGAAGGCCTGGGTCGCCGGCCTCACCAAGGCCGAGGTGCGGGGCACCTTCGACTACCGGTTCGCGTGGTTCGTCATCTGGGGCAGCGTCCCGATCGGCGTGATCGGCTTCCTGCTGCGCGACGTCATCTCCGGGTCGCTGCGCAGCCTCTGGGTCGTGGCGGTCGCGCTGGTCGCCTGGAGCGCGGTCATGGTCGTCGCCGAGCGGCGCGCCACCCAGGTGCGTCCCGAGCGCTCCATCACCCTGACCGACGCGCTGGTCATCGGCGCGGTCCAGTGCATCGCACTCGTGCCCGGCGTCTCGCGCTCCGGAGCGACGATCAGCGCCGGGCTGCTGCGCGGCCTGGACCGGGTCGCCGCGACCAGGCTGTCGTTCTTCCTGTCGATCCCGGCCCTCGTCGGCGCCGGGCTCTTCGAGCTCAAGGACGCGGTGCAGGAGTCGGTCCCGGTGGCGCCGCTCGTGGTCGGCACCGTCGTCTCGTTCGTCGTCGCCTACGCCACGATCGCCTGGCTGCTGCGCTTCGTCGCCGGGCATCCGATCTCGCTGTTCGTGCCGTACCGGGTCGCACTCGGCCTGGCGCTCGTCGGCCTCCTCGCGGCGGGCGTCATCACCCCGACCTGACCCGGCTACCGTCCGCGGCGCTCCCGGACGACCAGGCAGCCGTCCCGCTCGACCACCTCGCCACGCTGCAGCGGCAGCACCTTCGTCAGCGCCCGGTAGGCCGCACCGAGCCCGGGCACCTTGGCGAAGGCACCCTGCGGACCGCGCACCATCCGACCGCTGCGCACGTCGTACGCCGACGCGTGCCACGGGCAGACCAGCCGGTCCTGGTCGTCGACGGTCCCGTTCGCGAGATCGGCGCCGAGGTGGCGGCACCGGCGGGACACCGCGAACAGCTCGCCACCGGCGTTGCCCACCGCCCAGGGGCCGGCTCCCCTCACCGCCCCGGGCGGCAGCTCGGACGCAGGACCGACCTCGTGCTCACGGTTCATGGCTCCAGCCTGCGCCCTCGCGGCGCCGGCTGCCAGCGTCAGTGGCTGGCCAGGAAGGCGACGGGGTCGACCACGGTGCCGTTCTCCCGCACCTCGAAGTGCAGGTGCGGGCCTGTGGCGTAGCCGGTCTGACCGACGATCCCGATCGGGTCGCCCTTGTGCACCACGTCACCGGCCTTCACCAGGAAGCGGGCCTGGTGTGCGTAGGCCGTCGTGAGGTGCTTGCCGTCGGCCATGCCGTGGTCGATGACCGTGAAGTTGCCGTACGCCGTGCTGACGACGGTCATGAGGACGCGGCCGTCGTCGGCCGCCTTGATGACCGAACCGCCGGCGAAGTCCGTCCCGGTGTGCAGCTTCGTGTAGTGCAGGATCGGGTGGAACCGCATGCCGAACGGCGAGGTGATGACGCCGTCGAGCGGGTGGCTGAAGCTGCCGGTGCCGTCGACCGCCGCGCCGCGCTTGGCGAGCTGCTCGGACAGTGACTCGATCTGCGCGCCGAGCTGGCCCGACTCGGCGATGCGGGCCTGGTTGAGCGCGATGTCGCTGCCCTTGGCGGCCTTCACGGCGGACAGCGCGGTGGACCGCTGGGCAGCGAGCGCGGTGACGCGCGCGTTCGCGTCGGCGAGCTGTCGCTTGGCGTCGTCGTAGCGGGCGGCGATACGGGCGAAGTCCGCCTTGACGCC
This sequence comes from uncultured Actinomycetota bacterium, assembly GCA_963746175.1. Classification (GTDB taxonomy): domain Bacteria; phylum Actinomycetota; class Actinomycetes; order JACCUZ01; family JACCUZ01; genus CAVVAH01. The sequence goes on from CAVVAH010000001.1 coordinate 427,797, forward strand.
CTCGCGAGCCACGATGAGCTCGCCGACTCGCTCGTCGGCCCTGGTCGCGCTGTCGCCGACACGACTGAGGTCGCCCGCCGTCGCGTCGGCCGGCAGCGCGTCGTAGCTCTGGTGCCACGAGGTCGCCGCCCGCTGCGCGCCGGCGACGTCGTAGCCCATCGCCCGGTAGAGCTGGGCCGTGTCGGTGGCGTCCTGCTTGAGGCGGGCCATCGCCTGCTTCTGCCGGGCGATCTCGGCGATGCCTGCGTCGGCCGCGAGGTACTGCTGGCTGGCGGCGTACAGCTGGGGGCTGGACTCGTCATCGACCAGGTCGCGGGCCCGGTCGGTGCCGGCGATGACCGGGGTGGCGTCGGCCGTGCGCTTCTGCTGTCTGCGCTGGGCTGGCGTGCCCACCGCACCGGCGGCGCCAGACGTGGTGCCCGCCGCCGAACCTGTGGTGCCCGCCGCCGTGCCCCGGGTGGCGCCCGAGCCGGACCCGGTGCCGCCCGAGCCGGTGCCGCCGCCTCCGCCCCCTCCGCCGGGGACGCTTGCGGAGGGGAGCGGGACACCGGGGACGCTCACCGTGGGCACCGGGGTGCTGGTCGGGAGCGGGAGCGGCGGGACCGAGACGCTGGGGAGCGGCACCGAGACGGTGGTGACGCTCGGCACCGGCACGCCCACGTCGGCGGTGGCACCGCCCGCAGAGAGCGCGACAGCAGCCGCCGCGACGCCGGCAGCGGCTGCCGCCGAGGCGAGTGCGGTGACGGGCCGACGCATGGTGCTCTCCTTTGCCACGGGGACACCGTGACCAACGAGCGGGCCGGCGTGAGGTCACGCCTCAGCAGGACGTCGCCCGGCGCGGGGACGACCGGTGCCGGTGGTGCCGGTGGTGCCGGTGGCGCGGTCGGTCAGCCGGCGGCCGCGGTCTCCCCGGGCAGCGAGGTCGGCAGCTTGGCCTTCTCCAGGAACGGCGCCGGGTCGAGCGGCTCGCCGTCGATGCGGACCTCGAAGTGCAGGTGGGGTCCGGTGGCGTACCCGGTCGAGCCGATGACGCCGATCGCCTGCCCCTTGACCACCTGGTCGCCCGGCTTCACGCCGACGGCGGCCTGGTGCGCGTACAGCGTGGTGATGCGCAGGCCGCCGATCTTGCCGTGGTCGATGACCGTCATGTTGCCGTACGCCACGTTGTACTCGGTGAAGAGGACGACACCGTCGTCGGCGGCGTAGGCGATGCCGTCGGCCGCGCCGAAGTCGATGCCGGTGTGGATCTTGACGTAGTGCAGGATCGGGTGGAAGCGCGGCCCGTACGGCGAGGTGACGGGGCCGAGACCGGGCCGGACCATCTCGCCGGTGCCCCGCGGCGGGTTCTTGTCCTTGGCGAGCTTCGCGGCCAGGTCGACGATCCGGCCGGCGAGCGCGCCGGACTGCGCCACCATCACCTGGTACTGCCGCTTGTCCTCGAGCGCCGCCTTCTTGGCCTGCTCGAACGCCGCCTGCCGGGCCGCGACCACCGCGGTCACCTGCTGCGCCGCGGCCTTCGCCACCTCGGCCTTGGTGGAGACCGCCGCGAGCGTGGCCGCTGCGGCCGCTCGGGCCAGCTCCTGCCGGCGGCGGGCCGCGCCGAGGGTCGCCTGGGCGTTGACGAGGGCGGCGCGGTCCTCCTTCAGGCGCGCGATCATCGAGTTGCCGGCACTGCCCACGCTCTGCAGGAAGGCCAGCCGGTCGGCGAGCTGGTTCGGCGTGGTGGACGAGAGCACGAGTGCCCACTCGCCCATCGGCCCGTTGCCCTGGTACGCCGAGCGCGCCAGCCGGCCGAGGTCCTGCTGGCTCACCCGGATGCGCGACTCGACGACGGCGAGGTCGCGGGTGGCCCGCTGCTCGGCGAGCACCGAGGCCTCCAGCTCGACCTGGGCCGCGCGGTCGGCCTCCTTGGCCCTGGTCAGCTCGGCCTGGGCGGTGCGCAGGGCGTCCTGCGCGACGACGAGGTCGGCCTTGGCCTTGGTCAGGGCGGCGGAGGCAGCGACCAGCACCGCCGCGTCGTGGGCGTCCTCCTCGGCCTGCTGCTTCTTCGCCTCGGCCAGCTGGGCGGCGGCGTCGGCGCGGGCCTCGGCGGCCTTCGCCCGGGCGGCCTTCGCCTGCTTGGGCGTCAGCTTGTGATGGGCTGCCGACGCCGTGGGCGTGGGTGTCGGGTCGGCAGCCACGGCCGCCGGCAGGCAGGACGCGACCAGCGCGGCGACCACGAGCACGGCCCGGGCAGCGTGGGACGCGGTGCGCCGAGACGGCAACGACCGCATGAAGCTTCCCCACCCCTTGTGAATCATCGGACGCGCGACGCGGCCGACCCCGCCGACCATGGTGACCCGCTTGACCTGCTCTTGGCAGTCGAATGCCTCAGTTGGCCGGCAGGAAACCCGGACGGACCGGGCGAGTCTCCGCCGGAGGCCGGCGGACGTTAGGCCATCAGAGCCACCCGCTGCGCCGGAAGGCCCGGTACAGCAGGAGGCAGATCCCGGCCATGAGCGCGAGTACGAGGGGATAGCCCCACGTCCAGCCCAGCTCCGGCATGTGGTCGAAGTTCATGCCGTAGATCCCGGCGATCATGGTCGGGACGGCGGCGATGGCGACCCAGGCGGAGATCCGGCGCATGTCCTCGTTCTGCTGGACGCCGACCTGGGCAAGGTTGGCGCTGAGCACGGAGGTGAGCAGGTCGTCGAACCCCTGCACCTGCTCCGACACCCGGATCGCGTGGTCGGCCACGTCCCGGAAGAACGGCCGCATCCGCTCGTGGACGTGCGGCACGTCCCCGGCCGCCAGCCGGGCCATCGGCTCGACCAGCGGCAGGACCGCCCGGCGGAACTCGATCACCTCGCGCTTGAGGTTGTAGATGCGGCTCGCGTCGCGGCTGCGGGCCGGGGAGAAGACTCGCTCCTCGACCTCTTCGATGTCCTCCTCCACCTCCAGCGCGATGGCGGTGTAGTCGTCGACGACGCGGTCGGCGATGGCGTACATCACCGCCGACGGACCGCAGTCGAGGAAGTCCTCGTGCGCCTCGAGCCGCTTCCGCACGTCGCCGAGCGCACGACCCTCGCCGTGCCGGACGCTCACCACGAACGAGTCTCCGACGAACAGCATCACGTCACCCAGCTCGATCTGCTGGGACGCGTCGTCGTAGCGCACCGTCTTGAGGACGACGAACAGCGAGTCGTCGTACTCCTCGAGCTTCGGTCGCTGATGGGCGTTCAGTGCGTCCTCGACCGCGAGCTTGTGCAGGCCGAACTCGCCGGCGACCTTGTCCAGCTCCTCCTTCGTGGGGTCGTGCAGCCCCACCCACATGAAGCTGCGGTCCTGGGTGCGAGCGGTGGCGAGCGCGTCGGCCCATCTCCCGGCCGGCACCTCGCGCATGCCGTGGTGGTACAGCGCGCAGTCGACGATCACGGGCTCATCGTGCCCCAAGCCCTAGGCTGCGACTCCGTGACCACCGTCCTGCTCGTCCGCCACGGACGCACGACTGCCAACGGCGCGGGCGTGCTCGCCGGCTGGACCGAGGGCGTCGGTCTCGACGATGCCGGGCGCGCGCAGGTGACCGCCCTGGCCGCCCGGCTGGTGCCCGTGCCCCTGGCCGCGGTCGTCACCAGCCCGTTGCAGCGCTGCCTCGAGACGGCGGACCTGATGCTCGCCGGTCACGACCCCGTCGACCGGCACGTCGACGAGCGGGTCGGCGAGGTGCGCTACGGGGACTGGACCGGCGGCGAGCTGAAGAAGCTGGCCAAGGACCCGCTGTGGAAGGTCGTCCAGTCGCACCCCTCGGCAATGACGTTCCCCGGCGAGGGCGGCGAGGCCATGCGCGACATGCAGACCCGCGCCGTCACGGCCGTGCGCGAGTGGAACACCCGGCTCGGTCCCGACGCCGTCTACGCCGTCGTGTCGCACGGCGACGTCATCAAGGCGGTGCTCGCCGACGCGCTGGGCATGCACCTCGACCAGTTCCAGCGGCTGGTCGTCGACCCGTCGTCGGTGAGCGTCGTGACCTACACCGACCTCCGGCCGTTCGTCGTGCGCGCCAACGACATGGGCAGCGACCTCGGCTTCCTGGCGCCCCGGGTGAAGGGCCGTCGCAGGCGCAAGGCGTCGTCCGACGCGGCTGTCGGCGGGGGCGCCGGCACCACGGTCTGAGCGCGTCCGACGACATAGGGTCGCTCCATGCCGCGCATCATCTTCGAGTACGACCCGCCTGAGCGGTTCGTCGCCGGCACGGTCGGCGAGCCCGGGCAGCGGACCTTCTTCCTGCAGGCTCGCGGGTCGGGCCGGGTCACGAGCGTCTCGCTGGAGAAGCAGCAGGTGTCGGTTCTCGCCGAGCGGGTCGAGGCACTGCTCGACGAGGTCGTCCGCCGCTCGGCCGGCGAGGCCGGCGTGCCCGCCGTGACCCCCGCCGACAGCAGCGACTCGGCGCCGCTGGACGCTCCGATCGAGGAGGAGTTCCGGGTCGGCACGATGGCGCTCGCCTGGGACGCGGACGACGAGGTCGTGGTCATCGAGGCGCAGGCGATGACCGAGGACGAGGACGACGACGACCCGCCGCTGATCGCCGACGAGGACGAAGAGGGGCCACCGCTGCTGCGGGTGCGGATCTCCGGCACCAGTGCGCGGGCGTTCGTCAGCCGCGCCCAGGCGGTCGTCGCCGCCGGTCGCCCGCCGTGCCCGTTCTGCGGCGGCCCCCTCGACGCGGGCGGGCACGTCTGCCCCCGCGCCAACGGCTACCGCCGCTGACTGTGGTCGGGCCGGTCGGTTTGCCAGACTGGGGACGGTGACGACCGGTCAGGACCTCGATGCGGCGCTCGAGCTGCTGCGCGAGGGGACCATCTCGGTCGAGGGCCGCCTGGTGGACGCGTCCAACGCGACGCTGTTCTGCGAGATCAGCCATGACGGCACGGACGGCCGGTGCGTCTACAAGCCGGTGGCGGGGGAGCGGCCGCTGTGGGACTTCCCGGACGGCACGCTCGCCGGGCGGGAGGTCGCCGCGTTCGCGGTCTCGGAGGCCGGCGGGTGGGGCGTCGTCCCACCGACCGTGCTGCGCGAGGGCCCGTTCGGCCTCGGCATGGTCCAGCTGTGGATCGACACCGTGGACGCGCCGGACCTCGTCGACGTGATGGCCCCGGAACAGCTGCCACCCGGCTGGCTGCGTGTGCTCGACGCCCTCGGCTCCGACGGCGAGCCGGTCGTGCTCGGGCACGCCGACGACCCCCGGCTGCGGCGGATGGCTGTGCTCGACGTCGTCCTGAACAACGCCGACCGCAAGGGCGGTCACGTGCTCGTCGAGGCGGACGGCCGGGTGCGTGGCGTCGACCACGGTGTCTCGTTCCACACCGATCCGAAGCTGCGCACCGTGCTCTGGGGGTGGGCCGGGGAACCGCTGACCGACCGCGAGGGCGCCGCTCTGGAGGAGCTGCGCACCGCGCTGGACGGCGACCTCGGGACCCGGCTCGCCGACCTGGTGAGCCGACGGGAGCTGCGGGCCACCCAACGACGTGTCGACGGGTTGCTCGCCGAGGGCCGGCTGCCGTACCCGGTCGACGGCTGGCCGGCGATCCCCTGGCCGCCGTTCTGACGTCGCGCTCCACGTAGGATCCCGGCGTGCAGCCGTGGTCCGCCCCCGACGTCCCTTCCCTTCCCGGTGAGGGTCTTCCGCTGCGCCTGTACGACACCTCCGGCCGCGAGGTCCGGCCGACCGCACCGGGTCCGACCGCACGGATGTACGTGTGCGGCATCACGCCGTACGACGCGACCCACCTCGGGCACGCCGCGACGTACGTCGCGTTCGACCTCGTGCACCGGGTCTGGCGCGACGCCGGCCACGACGTGCACTACGTGCAGAACGTCACCGACGTCGACGACCCCCTGCTCGAACGCGCCCAGCGCGACGGCGAGGACTGGGCCGAGCTGGCGGTGCGTGAGACCGCGCTGTTCCGTGAGGACATGGAGGCGCTGGCGGTGCTGCCGCCGCGGCACTTCGTGGGCGCGGTCGAGTCCATCCCGGGCATCGTCGCCATCGTCCGCCGGCTCCGGCAACAGGGTGCGGCGTACGACGTCGAGGGCGACACGTACTTCTCGGTGCACGCCGACCCGCGCTTCGGCTCGGTCGGCAACCTCGACGACGAGACCATGACCGTGCTGTCCGCCGAACGCGGCGGCGACCCGGAGCGGCCGGGCAAGAAGCACCCGCTGGACTGCCTGCTCTGGCAGGCCGCGCGACCGGGGGAGCCGTCGTGGGAGACCGGCGACCCCGAGCTGCCGGCAGGCCGACCCGGCTGGCACGTCGAGTGCGCCGCGATCGCGCTGGAGAACCTCGGCGACGCGTTCGACGTGCAGGGCGGCGGCAGCGACCTGGTGTTCCCGCACCACGAGATGAGCGCCTCGGAGGCGCAGGTGCTCACCGGCACCTGGCCGTTCGCCCGGCACTACGTGCACGCCGGCATGGTCGGGCTCGACGGCGAGAAGATGTCGAAGTCCAAGGGCAACCTCGTCTTCGTCTCGGCGCTGCGCCGCGACGGACGCGACCCGGCGGCCGTCCGGCTCGCGCTGCTCGACCACCACTACCGCACCGACTGGACCTGGACCGAGGCCGACCTCGTCGCAGCCGAGGCCCGGCTGGCCCGCTGGCGCGAAGCCGTCGACCTGGCGGCCGGCCCGCCGGCCGAGCAGGTCCTGGCCGACGTGCGCCGTCACCTGGCCGACGACCTGGACGCCCCGGCAGCGCTGGCTACGGTCGACCGCTGGGTCAGCGGCGCCCTCGCGCGCGGTGGTGACGACGTCGACGCGCCGCCGCTGGTGCGCCGCACCGTCGACGCCCTCCTCGGCGTCAAGCTGTAGGACCGCTGCTCCGATCGGAGCGCACCGGGCCCGCCGTCGTGCGTGCGGGTCAGAGCGGCTCGGGAGGAGGGAGCCGGCTCATCGCCGTCCGCGAGTGATCGTTTGCGACATGGATCACCGACTCGCCGGGGTCGACATCGGCGTGTCGGGGGCTCAGGTCGCAAACGATCTATTGGCGCGGACGCGGGAGGATCGTGCCGCCGTCCAGGCCGCTCGTGACCTAATTGCCGACTGCGATCAGGTCTAGCGGCCGAGGCGGGAGTAGGTCTGCTCGGCGTGCTCCTTGGTGGCACGCCACCAGTCCTCGTGGTCGCGGTACCAGCCGACGGTCGCCTCGAGCCCGGCGCGGATGTCGCGGTACTTCGGGGTCCAGCCGGTCTCTGCACGCAGCTTCGACGAGTCGATCGCGTAGCGGAGGTCGTGACCCGGCCGGTCGCTCACGAGGTCGTACCAGTCCGCTGGCCTGCCCATGATCTCGAGCAGCGTCTCGACGATCTCGCGGTTGTTGCGCTCGCCGTCGGCGCCGATCAGGTAGGTCTCGCCCAGCCGGCCCTGCTCGACGATCGTCACGACCGCGTCGTTGTGGTCGTCGACGTGGATCCAGTCGCGGACGTTGGTCCCCTGGCCGTAGAGCTTGGGCTTCACGCCCTGCAGGATGTTGGTGATCTGCCGCGGGATGAACTTCTCGACGTGCTGGTAGGGCCCGTAGTTGTTGGAGCAGTTCGACAGCGTCACCTGCACCCCGAACGACCGCGCCCACGCCCGCACGAGCAGGTCCGCGGACGCCTTGGTGGCGGAGTACGGGCTGGACGGGTTGTACGGCGTCTGCTCGGTGAACCGCTGCGGGTCGTCGAGCTCGAGGTCGCCGTACACCTCGTCCGTCGACACGTGGTGCAGCCGGACGTCGTGCCGCCGCACGGCCTCGAGCAGGCGGTAGGTGCCGATCACGTTGGCCTCGACGAACGGCCACGGGTCGTCGAGGGAGTTGTCGTTGTGCGACTCCGCAGCGAAGTGCACGACCACGTCGCTGTCGGCCACCAGCCGGTCGACCAGGTCGCCGTCGGCCACGCTGCCGTGCACCAGCTCGACCCGGTCGGACACCGGCTCCAGGTTGGCCGCGTTGCCGGCGTACGTCAGCGCGTCCAGCACGCGCACCTGCCAGTCCGGCCGGGTCTCGGCCGTCCGGAGGACGAAGTTGGTGCCGATGAAACCGGCACCTCCGGTGACGAGCATCTTCATCAGGGGTTCTCCTCCGTGGGGGCCGCCGGCCGGTCGGCCGGCGTGCGTCGTGGGGTCGGGACGGCGAGGCTCCGCAGCCCGGGCGGCTCGCCGGTAGCGCCGCCGGACCAACCGCGGAACTCCACCTCCAGGCTGAAGCGGTGCGCGAGGTAGCGGTGGTCGGACAGCGCCAGCGGCTCACCTGCGGCGTCCAGCGCGAGCCGGCGGACGAGGAGCAGGGCGCTGCCCGGCGGGGTGTCGAGCAGCTCGGCGTCCGCGTCGGTGGCGACCGCCGCGGTCACGGTCTGCCGCACCGTGTCGATCTCGTGCCCGAGCCGTTGCAACGTCGCCCAGATGCCGACGACCTCGGCGTCCTGCCGGCTCAAGGCCCCGGCCAGCGCCGCCGGGACCCACTCGTCGACCAGGTCCAGGGGCGAGTCATCGACCGTGCGGACCGACCTGCTCGCCAGCACCTCGGCGCCGGGCGCGAGCCGCAGCGCCTCGGCGACCGCGGGGGTCGCCGGCCCGAACCCGAAGCCCCGGACCCGGCGGGCGACGGACTTGCCGGCCGAGGTGACGGCCGACTCGGCGTGCCGGAAGGTCCCCACCGCGAGCGACTGGTGGAACGTGCCCGCGGTGGCGAACCAGCCGGCCCCGCGACGGCTCTCCAGCAAGCCCTGGTCGCGCAGCTCCTCGAGGGCCCGTCGGACGGTCACCCGGCTGACGCCGTAGCGCGTCCCGAGGGCCGCCTCGCTCTCCAGCGCCCCGCCCGGGCCGAGGTCGCCGAGGGCGACGCGCTCCCGCAGCTGCTGCGCGACGCTGGCGGCCCGACCTGTCATACCCATACCATACAGGTATGAGACAGGTCCGTCAGCCCGGGCTGTCGTCCCCGCGCCGGCGCAGGTAGCGCTCGAACTCGCGGGCGATCGCGTCGCCGGACGCCTCCGGTGCCTCGGTGAGGTCCTTCGCCTCCTCGAGCGACCGGACGTACTCGGCGACCTCGGGGTCCTCGGCAGCCAGCTCGTCGACCCCGCGCTCCCAGGCCCGCGCGTCCTCCGGCAGCTCGCCGAGCGGGATCGGGACGTCCAGCAGGTCCTCGATGTGGCGCAGCAGGGCGAGCGTCGCCTTGGGGCACGGCGGCTGGGCGACGTAGTGCGGGACGGCCGCCCAGATCGACAGCGCGGGCACGCCGGCCCGGGTGCACGCGTCCTGGACGATCCCGACGATCCCCGTCGGGCCCTCGTACCGGGACGGCTCGAGGTGCAGCGAGCGCGACAGGCCCTCGTCCGACGACGTCCCGGTCACCGGCACCGGACGGGTGTGCGGGGAGTCGGCGAGCAACGCGCCCAGCGTCACGACCATCTCGACACCGAGCTCGTGGCAGACGCCGAGGATCTCCTGCGTGAACTGGCGCCAGCGCATGTTCGGCTCGATGCCCCGGATCAGGACGACGTCGCGTCCGATGTCGGGAAGCCGGGCGTACGAGACCCGGGTGGTCGGCCAGGTGACCACCCGCCGGCCGTCGTCGCCCTGGGCCACGGTGGGGCGGTTGACCTGGTAGTCGTAGTAGTCCTCGGGGTCCAGCTCGGTCAGGGGGACCGCGTCCCACACCTGCTCGAGGTGCTCGACGGCCGAGGTCGCCGAGTCGCCCGCGTCGTTCCAGCCCTCGAAGGCGGCGATCAGGAGCGGGTCGACGAGCTCGGGGAAGCCGTCGAGCTCGATCACTCTGCGCTCCTCTGCGGTCCCGGTGCACTGGCCCACGGTGCGGGCACCGCCAGCGTACGACGGTGCACGCCGCCTAGACTCGCCCGCGATGTCCAGCACCCGCGTGTCGAGCACCCCCGCCAGCCTCCGGGAGGCACTGGCCTCCCGCGTCGTCGTCGCCGACGGGGCGATGGGGACGATGCTGCAGGCCCAGGACCCGAGCCTGGACGACTTCGAGGGCTACGAGGGGTGCAACGAGGTCCTCAACGTCACCCGGCCGGACATCGTCCGCAGCGTGCACGAGGCCTACTTCGACGCCGGTGTCGACGCGGTCGAGACCAACACGTTCGGCGCCAACCTGGCCAACCTGGCGGAGTACGGCATCGAGGCGCGGATCGAGGAGCTGGCCGAGGCCGGCGCCCGGATCGCCCGCGAGGTGGCGGACGACCGGAGCACGGCGGACCAGCCGCGCTGGGTGATCGGTTCCGTCGGTCCTGGCACCAAGCTCCCCACCCTGGGCCACGTGCCGTACGCCACGCTGCGCGACGCCTACGAGACGCAGGTGCGAGGGATGCTGGCCGGCGGCGTCCACGCGGTTCTCGTCGAGACCGCCCAGGACCTCCTGCAGGCCAAGGCCGCGGTGATCGGGGCGAAGCGGGCGCTGAAGGCCGCCGGGTCCGACGCCGCACTCATGTGCCAGGTCACGGTCGAGACGACCGGCACGATGCTGCTCGGCAGCGAGATCGGTGCCGCCCTGACCGCGCTGGAGCCGTTGGGGATCGACGTCCTCGGGCTGAACTGCGCCACCGGCCCGGACGAGATGAGCGAGCATCTGCGCCACCTGTCCCGGCACGCCCGCACGACCCTGTCGTGCATGCCCAACGCCGGGTTGCCGATGCTGGGCAAGGACGGCGCGTCCTACCCGCTCACGCCGGAACAGCTCGCGGCGGCACACGACCACTTCACCAAGGACTTCGGTCTCGCCCTGGTCGGCGGTTGCTGCGGCACCACGCCGGAGCACCTGCGCCAGGTCGTCGAGAAGGTGCAGGGGCGCGGGCTCGCCACGCGGCGTCCCCGGCCCGAGGCCGGCGTCGCCTCTCTGTACCAGCACGTGCCGTTCCGGCAGGACACGTCGTTCCTGTCGATCGGTGAGCGGACCAACGCCAACGGATCGCTGGCATTCAAGAAGGCGATGCTCGAGGAGCGCTGGGACGACTGCATCGAGATCGCCCGCGACCAGACGCGCGACGGTGCTCACCTGCTCGACGTCTGCATCGACTACGTCGGCCGGGACGGCGTGCAGGACATGAAGTCCGTCGCCAGCCGGTTCGCCACCGCCTCGACGCTGCCGCTGGTCCTCGACTCCACCGAGCCCGCCGTCATCGAGGCGGGTCTCGAGCTGCTCGGCGGCCGGTCGGTCGTCAACTCGGTCAACTACGAGGACGGCGACGGGCCCGGCTCACGGTTCGCCCGCGTCATGCCGGTCGTCCAGGAGCACGGGGCCGCCGTGGTCGCGCTGTGCATCGACGAGGACGGCCAGGCGCGTACCGCCGAGTGGAAGGTGCGCGTTGCCACCCGGCTGATCGAGGACCTCACGACCAACTGGGGGATGAGGGTCGAGGACATCGTCGTCGACTGCCTGACGTTCCCGATCGGCACCGGCCAGGAGGAGACCCGCCGGGACGGTCTGGAGACCATCGAGGCCATCCGGGCGCTCAAGGCGGCCTACCCGACGGTGCAGACCACGCTCGGCGTCTCCAACGTGTCCTTCGGCCTCAACCCGGCGGCCCGCATCACGCTCAACTCGGTGTTCCTCAACGAGTGCGTGAAGGCCGGCCTGGACTCCGCGATCGTGCACGCGGCGAAGATCCTTCCGATGTCGAAGATCCAGGAGGAGCAGCGCGAGGTGGCGCTGGACCTGGTCTACGACCGCCGCCGCGAGGGCTACGACCCGCTGTCGCGGTTCCTGGATCTCTTCGAGGGCGTCGACATCGCCAGTGTGCGTGCGAGCCGGGCCGAGGAGCTGGCTGCGCTGCCGCTGGGGGAACGGCTGGCGCGCCGGATCATCGACGGCGAGCGCAACGGACTCGAGGCCGACCTGCAGGCTGCGCTGGACAACGGGAAGACGGCGCTGGACGTCGTCAACGACCACCTGCTCGAGGGCATGAAGGTCGTCGGCGAGCTCTTCGGCAGGGGCGAGATGCAGCTGCCGTTCGTGCTCTCCTCGGCCGAGGTGATGAAGACCGCGGTGGCCTGGCTCGAGCCGCACATGGAGAAGACCGACGAGGAAGGCAAGGGCACCATCGTGCTCGCCACGGTCAAGGGCGACGTGCACGACATCGGTAAGAACCTCGTCGACATCATCCTGTCCAACAACGGCTTCACCGTCGTCAACATCGGCATCAAGCAGCCTGTGTCCGCGATCCTCGATGCCGCCGACACCCACCGGGCCGACGTCATCGGGATGTCCGGCCTGCTGGTCAAGTCGACCGTGGTGATGAAGGAGAACCTCGAGGAGATGAACTCCCGAGGCATCTCCGCCAGGTTCCCGGTCATCCTCGGCGGTGCCGCCCTGACCCGGCCGTACGTCGAGCAGGACCTGGCCGAGGTCTACGAGGGCGAGGTGCGCTACGCCCGGGACGCCTTCGAGGGGCTGCGGCTGATGGACGCGCTGATCAACGTCAAGCGCGGCGTTCCCGGGGCAGAGCTGCCCGCCCTGCGCCCGCGCCGGGTGAAGCCGGCCGGCCGCCCGGACGCCACCGCTCCCGAGGACATGCCGGCGCGGTCCGACGTCGCGACCGACAACCCGGTCCCGGAGCCGCCGTTCTGGGGCAACCGGGTCGTCAAGGGCATCGCGCTGGCCGAGTACGCCGCCCTGCTCGACGAGCGCGCGACGTTCATGGGCCAGTGGGGGCTGCGCTCGTCGCGCGGCAGCGACGGTGCGACGTACGAGGAGCTGGTCGAGACCGAGGGCCGGCCACGGCTGCGCGCCTGGCTGGAGCGGCTGCACGCCGACCACCTGCTCGAAGCCGCCGTCGTCTACGGCTACTACCCGGTGGTCAGCGAGGGCGACGACCTTGTCCTGCTCGATGCGCCGTCGATCGACGCGGCCGAGCGCTACCGGTTCACGTTCCCGCGGCAGCGGCACGGGCGGCACCTGTGCCTGGCCGACTTCTTCCGGCCCCGCGAGTCCGGTGAGGTCGACGTCCTCGGCCTGCAGCTGGTGACGGTCGGCGCGCGGATCGCCGAGGTCACCGGCGAGCTCTTCGCCGCCGACGCCTACCGCGACTACCTCGAGCTGCACGGGCTGTCCGTGCAGCTCACCGAGTCGCTCGCGGAGTACTGGCACAAGCGGATGCGCGCCGACCTCGGCTACGCCGCCGAGGACCCGGACGCGACCGAGGACTACTTCGACCTGAAGTACCGCGGCGCGCGGTTCTCCTTCGGCTACGGCGCCTGCCCGGACCTCGAGGACCGCGCGAAGCTGGTCGACCTGCTCGAGCCGGAGCGCATCGGCGTCAAGCTGTCCGAGGAGTTCCAGCTGCATCCCGAGCAGTCCACCGACGCACTGGTCCTGCACCACCCCGAGGCGTCGTACTTCAACGCCAAGTGAGCAGCCCGCTGCCGGCGGCCGTCCTGTTCGACATGGACGGTCTGCTCGTCGCGACCGAGCAGGTCTGGTTCGAGGTCGAGTCGGCGATGGTCGCGGACCTGGGCGGCAGCTGGGGTCCTGCGGACCAGGAGCTGCTGGTCGGCGGCCCGCTGGAGCGCACGGTGGACCACATGCTGGCGACGCTTCCGCGCAACGGGCGCACGCCGGACGCCGCGGGGCTGCGCGATCGACTGCTCGACGACATGGTCGCCCGGTTGCGCCACGGCCCGGTGGAGTGGATGCCCGGTGCCCGCCGGCTGCTCGCCGAGGTCGCGGCGGCCGGCGTGCCGCGCGCGCTGGTCTCGTCGTCGCGGCGGCCCGTCGTCGACGCGGTGCTCGACGCCGTCGGGCGTGAGCTGCTCCCCGTGACCGTGAGCGGCGACGACGTGCAGCGCACCAAGCCGCACCCGGACCCGTACCTGCTGGCCGCCCGGCTGCTCGGCGTCGACTCGTACGCGTGCGTCGCCCTCGAGGACTCTGCCACCGGCGCCACCTCGGCCCGGGCCGCCGGGTGCCTGACCATCGTCGTCCCGAGCGTGGCAGGGGTCGACGACGGAGTCGCCGACCACCGGGTCGGCTCGCTGGAGCAGCTCGACCTGGGCCGTCTCGTGGAGCTGGCGACGAACCGCCGCTAGACGGCGCGCAGGAAGACTTCGCGGCCGGCATGCTCGGTGCCGCGGTGCCCGGCATCGACGTAGGTCACGTCGTAGCCCTCGATCTGCACCCGGCCGGCCTGGCGCGGCGTGACCGAGACGACGAGCTGGGCGGTGCCCGGTGCGAGCCGTACCTGGCCCTGGGTGGGCACGTCGGAGACGCTGCGGCACTCGTCCGCGATCGGGGCGGTGGTCCGGTCGACCGCGCTCCCGGTGGCCGGCCGGCAGAGGCGGACGGTGATGTCCGCCGCCGCCGTGTCGACCGTGATCCGCGGCCGGACCTCGACGACCTGCATCGGGGCGGTCCCGACCGAGACGACGCCGGCGTCGACGTGCCAGGTCTGGCCGGGAAGCACCCGCCCGCCGGCCCGCTGGCCGGCGTAGGGCAGCAGCGCGTCGTCGCGGTCGTGCTCCGCGGCGAGCAGGCGACCCGGCACGACGAGCAGCACCAGGACGACGACGACCAGACCCCATCTCCCGGCCGTCGCCGCCCGGCTGCGCCCGCTCACCGCATCCCCCTCATCGCTACCCGCTACTCGGTCGCGATCGCCTGGAGCACGTTGAGCCGTGCCGCCCGTCGAGCGGGCAGGGCGGCCGCGATGACGCCTGCCAGCGCCGAGCACAGCAGGTAGACGAGCAGCGTCACGACCGGGAAGCCGAGCTCGGACACCCCCTCGTCGGCGAGCGCCTGCTGCAGCGCGACCCCGAAGATCGAGCCGACGACGAGCCCCAGCAGACCGCCGAAGGTGCAGATCAGCACCGACTCGGTGCGGATCATCCGCTTCACCTGCTTGCGGGCCATGCCGACCGCCCGGAGCAGGCCGAGCTCGCGGGTCCGCTCGATCACCGACAGGGCCAGCGTGTTGATGACGCCGAGGAGAGCGATCAGTACGGACAGGCCGAGCAGGATGTTGATGATCGTGACGATCTGGTTGACCTGGTCCTGGGCCTGGCCGACGAACTCGGACTGGTCCAGCACCTCGACGTTCGGGTACTCCTGGAGCGCCGTGTCGAGCTCCTTGCGGACCGCAGTCGGGTCGGCGCCGTCGTCGATGCCGACCAGGGCCGCGACGTTGCGCTGGTTGGCGAAGTCCGCGGCCTTCGACTCGTCGACCAGGTAGTCGCCGATCAGCTGGTTGGTCTCGTAGGTGCCGCCCAGAGTCAGCTTCTCGACGTCCGATCGCGAGAACTGGACGTCGACCGGGTCGCCGACCGACAGCTTGCGCGACTTCGCGGCGTCCTCGGACATGAGGATCGTGTCCGGCCCGAGAGAGTCCGAGCCGTCGACGGTTGCGATGTTGACGAGGTCACCGATCGCCGACGAGGGGAACGCCGTCACGAACACCTGCTTGGAAGCCGAGCAGCTCGCGTTGTCGCAGAGGTTCATGCCGTCGACCTTGACGCCGGCCGAGTCGCTCACGCCGTCCTGGTCCTTCGCCGCGGCGAGCACGGCGTTCGGGAAGCCGGGGCCGTTGGTGTTGAGGACGAACTCCGCATTGATCGCGTTCGCTGTGATTTTCGCGACGCTCGCCTTCAACGAGGAGCCGAGCACCGTGACGGCGCTGATCAGCGCGAGGCCGATCATCAGAGCAGCCGCGGTCGCCGCCGTACGGCGCGGGTTGCGGATCGCGTTCTCCCGGCCGAGCCGGCCCGGGAGGCGGCGGTTGAACAGCCGGCCCACGAACGACGCGACCGGGCGGCTGACCAGTGGCGACAGCATCGCGACACCGATGAACGCCAGCAGTGTCCCTAGTCCGAGGATCTGGAGCCCGTTGCTGCCACTGCCGAACAGTGCGCGACCCATGAGCAGCGCCCCGACCACCAGCACGATGGCACCGATGATGGTCTGCCGCTTGAGCGAGCGGTCCGGGGTCGCGGCGTCGCGCAGGGCGGCGAGCGGTGCGACCCGGCTGGCCCGGCGCGCCGGCATGAACGCCGCCGCCGCCGTCACCAGCGTGCCGACCATGAACGACACGATGACGGTGCGCAGCGCGACGATCGTGGGCCCGTCGGGCAGCTGGGCGCCGAAGACGCCGAACAGGGCCTTGAGGCCGATCGCCACGCCGATCCCCGCGAGCAGGCCGATCACCGAGCTGAGCAGCCCGACGACGACGGACTCGAGCAGGACCGCGCGCCGTACCTGGCCGCGGCTGGCACCGAGCATGCGCATCAGAGCCAGCTCGCGGGTGCGCTGCGCGACCAGCATCGAGAAGGTGTTGAAGATGATGAACGCGCCGACGAAGAGCGCGATCAGTGCGAACGTCAGCAGGAAGGTGTTGAAGAAGCCGAGCCCCTCCTTCACCTGGTCGGCCTGCTCCTTGGCGACCGCCTCGCCGGTGATCGCCTGCGCCTTCGGCGGGAGCACCTGACGGATCCGGTCGCGCAGCTCGGTCTCGGACACGCCGTCGTCCGCCGCGACCGTGATCTCGGTGAAGCGGCCCTGGAGGTTCAGCACCTGCTGGGCGGTGGGCGTGTCGAAGAAGACGTCCGTCTCGCCGGCGAACGAGCCCTTGCCGTCGAACTCGACGACTCCGACGATCGTGTACTTCTTCAGGGGCTGGTCGGTGAGGACGGGTGCCTGGTCACCCACCTTGTAGTCGGTACGGTCCAGCAGGCCGCCGTTGATGGCGATCTCGTCGGGACCTGACGGCGCCCGGCCCTTGACGATAGTCCCGCTCTGCAGCAGGTCGGAGTCGTACCAGTTGAAGCCGAACGTGGGCGCTCCGCCGGTGCCGACGGCCTTGCCGTCGGTGCCGACCAGCTGGGCCTGGCCCTGGACCTGGCCCTGCACCTCGCGGACGCCGTCGACGTTCGAGATCGTCGTGGTGAGGTCCTGCGGCAGCAGGGTCCGGACATCGCCGCCCTGGCCGTCGGAAGTGACCTTCGTGCCGCGCACGTCGACCGCGACGTTCTTGCTGACGGTGCTGAACAGGTCGTCGAAGACCTTGCCGAGGCTGTCGGTGAGGACGAACGCGCCCGAGACGAACGACACGCCGAGGACGATGGAGAGCGACGACAGGAGCAGCCGCAGCTTTCGGGCGGTGAGGCTCTTGAAGGTGGCGCGGATCATCGCTGGTCGTCCACGTGCACGACCTCGAACTTCTTCATCCGGTCCAGGACGGCCTCGGCGGTCGGCTCCAGCATCTCGTCGACGATGTGGCCGTCGGCGAGGAACAGCACGCGGTCGGCGTACGACGCGGCGCTCGGGTCGTGCGTCACCATGACGATCGTCTGGTGCATGTCGGTCACGGACCGGCGGAGGAAGCCGAGGACCTCGGCGCCGCTGGCGCTGTCGAGGTTGCCGGTGGGCTCGTCGGCGAAGATGATCTCGGGCTTGCTGGCCAGTGCGCGGGCGCACGCGACGCGCTGCTGCTGCCCGCCGGACAGCTCGGTCGGCCGGTGCGAGAGCCGGTCACGGAGACCGATGCGGTCGACGACGTTGTCCAGCCACTCCTGGTCCGGCTTGCGACCCGCGATGTCCATCGGGAGCGTGATGTTCTCGATGGCGGTCAGCGTGGGGAGCAGGTTGAAGGCCTGGAAGACGAAGCCGACCGCGTCGCGGCGGAGCCGGGTCAGCCGCTTGTCGTCCAAGGTGGTGATGTCGGTGTCGCCCACGAAGACGGCGCCACTGGTGGCGTCGTCGAGGCCGGCGAGGCAGTGCATGAGCGTCGACTTGCCGGACCCGGACGGGCCCATGATCGCGGTGAACTGGCCGCGGGTGAACTCGCAGCTGATCTCGTCGAGGGCGACGACTCGGGTGTCACCGTGTCCGTAGACCTTGGTGAGGCCGACGGCGGCGGCCGCGCGCCCGGTGGGGGACGGCGTGGTGCTGGGGGCAGGGGTGGGCGTGCTCGTCACGAGAACTCCTTGGCGATGTGTGTGAAGCCCACCGTAGAAGGAGGCACCCACCGGTTCCCAGCACATTCAGGGTGCAGTGGGGATGACATCCGTCATATCTCAGGGTGACCCCGAGGTGTCCGGGAAGCGACGGAACTCGTTGCGTGGCAAAGCATTCTGGGACATCCCGCCCGGGCCGAGCCCCAACATCCCGCACGCGGTGAACGAAGGAGGGTGGTCAGACCTCGTCGCCGGGGGTGTGCGGCGACGGACGCTCGTCGGCAGCCCGCGCCTCCGGAACCGTCGGGATCGGCAGGACGGGCAGCTCCGGCGGGGTGCCGCCGAACGCGGGGCAGAGTGCCTGGTGGTCGCACCAGTCGCAGAGCTTGCTGGGGCTGGGCCGCCAGTCGCCACGCTCGGTGGCACGCTGGACGGCGTCCCAGATGGCGCTGACCTTGCGCTCGGTGGCCAGCAGGTCGGCCTCGTCGGGCTCGTAGCGCAGGACCTCGTTGCTGCCGAGGTAGAGCAGCTGCAGCAGCCGCGGCACCTCGCCGCGCAGCCGCCAGAGGACGAGCGCGTAGAACTTCATCTGGAACATCGCCTTGGCCTCGAAACCCTCGCGGGGCGCCCGGCCGGTCTTGTAGTCGACCACGCGCAGCGCCCCGCCGGGCGCGACGTCGAGGCGGTCGACGTAGCCGCGCAGCCGCAGCCCGGACTCGAGGTCGCACTCGACGAACATCTCCCGCTCGGCGGGCTCCAGCAGCGTGGGGTCCTCGAGGCCGAAGTAGGTGTCGAGCAGGTCCCGGGCCGTCCCGAGCCAGTCGTCGCGGCCCTCGTCGTCGGTGAACAGGGTCGCGAGCTCGGGCTCCTCCGCGAGCAGCCGCTCCCACTCGGGGACCACCATCTCGTGCGCCCGCGACGGGACCCGCTCGGTCGCCGGCAGGTCGAACAGGCGCTCCAGCACGGCGTGGACCACGGTGCCGCGGGTCGCGGCGGGGCTGGGCCGCTCAGGGAGCCGGTCGATGACCCGGAACCGGTAGAGCAGCGGGCAGGTCATGAAGTCGCTGGCCCGCGAGGGCGAGAGCGAGGGTCGGCGGGGCTGCTCCGGCTCGGCCGCGGCGTCGTCCGGTCCGCCGCCCGGCACCGTCCCGGGGGTCGGGAGGATGGTGGCGCTGCCCAGCTCCGTGCTCATGGCCGCACACTACGACCGACCCCGGACACGACCGGGGTGCGCCGCGCCCGCGCCTACGATGGGGCTGTGGACGACGGACCGGACGGCTCCTCGCGCGGCCGCGGTTCCGACGGGCGGATCGTCGTCGCCCGCCCGTTCGGCGTCCCGGTCGACGTCACGCCGGCCTGGTTCCTCGTGGCCGCGCTCATCACGTGGGGCTTCGGGGCGACCGTGGAGCGCCTCGTCCCGGGCCTCGGCCCGTGGCGGTACGCCGTCTCGCTGGCGTTCGCGCTGCTGCTCTACCTGTCGGTCCTGGTGCACGAGCTGAGCCACACGTTCCTCGCGCTGAGGTCCGGGCTCCCGGTACGCCGGATCAGCCTGCACGTGCTCGGCGGCGTCTCGGAGATCGAGCGACCCGCGGCGACGCCCGGCCGGGAGGCCGGCATCGCGCTGGCCGGCCCGCTGGTGTCCCTGCTGCTGGCGGGGGTCGGCTTCCTGGTCGGGGAGGCCACCGAGCCCGGCACCGTCGTGCGGCTGCTTGCCCGGGCGCTCATGCTGAGCAACCTCCTGGTGGGTCTCTTCAACCTGCTGCCCGGGCTGCCGCTCGACGGCGGTCGCGCGCTGTCGGCCGCTGTCTGGCGGGCGACAGGCCGGCGGCACACGGGCACCGTGGTGGCCGGCTGGGCCGGCCGGGTCCTCGCCTGCCTCGTCCTGACGGCGCCGTTCACGGTGGCGCAGGTGCGCCGCGAGCCGGTGTCGTTGGTGGACGTGGCGTGGGGAGCGCTGCTCGGCACCTTCCTCTGGGTCGGCGCCAGCCAGGCGATCCTCCAGGGCGGCGTGCAGGGCCGGCTGCCGGGCGTCAGCGCCCGCGGGCTGACCCGGCGTGCGATCCCGGTCCGGCCCGACCTGCCGGTGGGCGAGGCGATGCGCCAGGCGCACCTGGCCGGGGCCCGGGGCCTGGTCGTGGTGGACGCGTCGGGCGAGCCGGTCGGCCTGGTCGCCGAGCACCAGGTGCGCGCCGTACCCGCGCAGCGGCAGCCCTGGGTCACGGTCGGCGACCTGAGCCGGCGGCTGTCGTCGGAGCTGAGGCTGCCGGCCGACCTTGCGGGCGAGGAGCTGGTGACGGCGATGACATCGCACCCGGCCAGCGAGTACCTCGTCGTAGAAGCCAACGGCGACGTCTACGGCATGCTCTCGGCCGCGGACGTCGAGCGCGCCCTCACCCGCGCCTCCTGAGCATGCCTCCCGTGGAGAGTTCGTAGACTTCCCGACCGTGCCCGACCCCTCCGAGACACCGACCGAGACCGCCAGCACCGAGCCGACGGGCGCGGCGCACCGGCGGGGTCCGTTCGCCGTGGGCGACCGGGTGCAGCTCACCGACCCGAAGGGCCGGATGCACACGATCACCCTGGTGGCGGGCAAGGACTTCTTCACGCACAAGGGGTCCATCCAGCACGACGAGCTGATCGGCGGTCCCGAGGGCACCACGATCACCACCAGCGGGGGAGTGACGTACCTCGCGCTGCGGCCGCTGCTGGCCGACTACGTCCTGTCGATGCCGCGCGGTGCCGCCGTCGTCTACCCCAAGGACGCCGGTCAGGTGGTGCACATGGCGGACGTCTTCCCCGGCGCCCGGGTGGTCGAGGCGGGCGTCGGGTCCGGCGCGCTGACCATGTCGCTGCTGCGGGCCGTCGGCGACGCCGGTCTGGTGTCGTCGTACGAGCGACGCCAGGACTTCGCCGACGTCGCCACGGCCAACGTCGAGACGTTCTTCGGCGGACCGCACCCGGCGTGGCGGCTGACTGTCGGCGACCTCGCGGAGAGCCTGGTCGAGACCGACGTGGACCGGGTCGTGCTCGACATGCTCGCCCCGTGGGACTGCCTCGAGGCCGTGTCGCGGGCGCTCGTACCCGGCGGTGTCCTCATCTGCTACGTCGCCACCGCCACCCAGCTGTCCCGGACGGCCGAGGCGATGCGCGAGCACGGCACCTTCACCGAGCCGAGCGCCTGGGAGTCGCTGGTCCGGGGCTGGCACCTGGAGGGTCTCGCCGTGCGCCCCGAGCACCGGATGGTCGGTCACACCGGCTTCCTCGTCACGACCCGCCGGCTGGCCGACGGCGTCCCGCCCCCGCTGCGGCGTCGCCGCCCGTCCAAGGGCGCGTACGGCGAGAGCGCCAAGGAGTCCTGATCAGGACCGAACCCGGGGCCGGCTCCGGTCGTCGCACGGTTATCGGTATTTCGGCGACACGCAACCATGCAGGTTCCCGGGAGACCTGCCGAATGTAGGGTCACAGAGGTACGGCTCCCGTCTCCGGGAGTGCCCGCAAGGGGAGGTGACGACATGTCGTCAACGGACCGTCCAGGTGAGTCCTCACGGCGTCGTGCTGCCGGGGGTTCCAGCAGCACAGACCCGCAGGTCAGCGCGCTGCAGGACGAGGTCGACGCCCTCCGCCGCCGCATCACCGAGTCGCCGCGCCATTTGCGCGCGCTCGAGGAGCGGGTCGCCGACCTCCAGGCCAACCTCGCCGCCGTCACCACGCAGAACGAGCGCCTCGTCACGACCCTCAAGGAGGCGCGTGACCAGATCGTGACCCTGAAGGAGGAGGTCGACCGGCTGGCCCAGCCGCCGGCCGGTTTCGGCGTCTTCATCGCGCGCAACGGGGACGACACCGTCGACATCTTCACCGGGGGACGCAAGCTCCGCGTGGCGGTCAGCCCGGGCATCGAGGTCGACGACCTGGTCCGTGGCCAGGAGGTCATGCTCAACGAGGCGATGAACGTCGTCGCGGCTCTCGAGTTCGAGAGCGTCGGCGAGGTGGTCATGCTCAAGGAGGTGCTCGCCGACGGCGAGCGCGCTCTCGTCGTCGGGCACACCGACGAGGAGAAGGTGGTCCGGCTCGCCGAGCCGCTGCACAAGGAGCACCTGCGCGTCGGGGAGTCACTGCTCCTCGAGCCGCGGTCCAACTACGTGTACGAGCGGGTGCCCAAGTCCGAGGTCGAGGAGCTCGTCCTCGAAGAGGTCCCGGACATCGACTACTCGCTCATCGGTGGCCTGGCCGCGCAGATCGAGCAGATCCGCGACGCCGTCGAGCTGCCGTACCTGCACCCGGAGCTGTTCACCGAGCACAAGCTGCGCCCGCCGAAGGGCGTGCTGCTCTACGGCCCGCCCGGCTGCGGCAAGACGCTGATCGCCAAGGCGGTCGCCAACTCCTTGGCCAAGAAGGTCGCCGAGGTGACGGGCAAGCCCGAGGGCCGCTCGTTCTTCCTCAACATCAAGGGCCCCGAGCTGCTCAACAAGTACGTCGGCGAGACCGAGCGGCACATCCGGCTGGTGTTCTCCCGGGCGCGGGAGAAGGCGTCCGAGGGCACGCCCGTCATCGTCTTCTTCGACGAGATGGACTCGCTGTTCCGGACCCGTGGCTCCGGCGTCTCGTCCGACGTCGAGAACACCATCGTCCCGCAGCTGCTGTCGGAGATCGACGGCGTCGAGGGCCTGGAGAACGTGCTCGTCATCGGCGCCTCGAACCGCGAGGACATGATCGACCCCGCGATCCTGCGGCCCGGCCGCCTCGACGTGAAGATCAAGATCGAGCGGCCGGACGCCGAGTCGGCGCGCGACATCTTCTCCAAGTACATCCTCGCCGACCTCCCGCTGCACGACGACGACGTCAAGGAGCACGACGGCGACCGCAAGGCCACCGTCGCCGCGATGATCCAGCGAACCGTGGAGCGGATGTACTCCGAGCTCGAGGAGAACCGCTTCCTCGAGGTCACCTACGCCAACGGTGACAAGGAGGTCCTGTACTTCAAGGACTTCAACTCCGGCGCGATGATCCAGAACATCGTCGACCGCGCGAAGAAGATGGCGATCAAGGACTTCCTCGACCTCGGTCAGAAGGGCATCCGGATCTCCCACCTGCTCGCGGCGTGCGTCGACGAGTTCAAGGAGAACGAGGACCTGCCCAACACGACGAACCCCGACGACTGGGCCCGGATCTCGGGCAAGAAGGGCGAGCGGATCGTCTACATCCGCACGCTCATCCAGGGCAAGCAGGGCACCGAGGCAGGACGCTCCATCGACACCGTCGCCAACACCGGCCAGTACCTGTAGGTCATGGTCGTGACCTGCACCGCCGTCGGTGGTGCGGTCGGATCAACGGCGCCAGGACCCGGACGCTCCGCCGGCGCGGTTCCTCGCCGTCGGTCCTGCACGCGCCGTCACTGCTGCAGGGTTGATCACGTGCACGTGATCAACCTGCACCGGTAGTGGTGAATTCACCACTGTCGGAGGCCATTGATCACGTGCACGTGATCAACTGCACTCCCGAGGGCGGGCCACCGACGGACGGTGCTACTGCCGGCACCCTCCTCCCCAAGCCGCTCTGAGGTCAGCCATGACGGCGGGTGCCGTCGGCAGCGATACCGGTCAGGTCGGGCTGTCCGTCCCGGACGTGAGCCAGCGCTCGACGAGGGCGCGGCCGTCGGGGACGAAGGGCCACTCCGGGTCGGCGAGGTGCGCGCGCAGCTCGTCGAGCGACATCCACCCGCCCCAGGCGACCTCCTCGGGCTGGTGCACCAGCGGGCCGTCCCAGTGCACCTCGAACGCGTGGCAGACGTGCCGCGTGCTGAGGTCGTCGTACATCAGGGTGAACAGGGGTCGGAGGTCGACGCCGGTGACCCCGAGCTCCTCGGCGACCTCGCGGGCCGCCGCGGCGGCCGGCTCCTCGCCGTAGCGCATGCAGCCGGCCGCGAAGCAGTCGTGCATCCCGGGGAAGACGTCCTTGGTGCCGGTACGGCGGTGGACGTAGACCCGTCCCGCCGGGTCGCGGACCAGGACGGCGACCACGACGTGCCGGAGGTTGTCACGGCGCATCGTCGACCGTGGTGCCGAGCCGACGACCCGACCAGTGCTGTCCACGATCGCGACCTGCTCGTCGGGGTCCCGTGCCGCGGACTCGTCCACACCCGGAAGTGTGGCAGCCCCGCGTAGGCTGGCCCGCGTGAGCGTCTGGCGGGTGATGGGGACCGAGACCGAGTACGGGATCATCGTGCCCGGCAACCCGGGCGCGAACGCGATGCTGATCTCGTCCCAGATCGTCAACGCCTACGCGCAGCCGAGCGCCGTGCGCAACCGGCGGCCGCGTTGGGACTTCGAGGAGGAGAACCCGCTGCGGGACGCCCGCGGGTTCGACCTCGCGCGCGAGGTCGCCGACGCCACCCAGCTGACCGACGAGGACGTCGGCCTGGCCAACGTCATCCTCACCAACGGCGCGCGCTTCTACGTCGACCACGCGCACCCGGAGTACTCCGGGCCGGAGTGCACCAACCCGCGCGACGTCCTGATCTGGGACCGCGCGGGGGAGCGGATCATGGCCGAGGCCAGCCGGCGCGCGGCGATGATCCCGAACACCCCGCCGATCAACCTCTACAAGAACAACACCGACAACAAGGGTGCGTCCTACGGCACCCACGAGAACTACCTCATGCGGCGCGAGACGCCGTTCGCCGACATCGTCCGCCACCTCACGCCGTTCTTCGTCAGCCGTCAGGTCGTGGCCGGGTCGGGCCGGGTCGGGATCGGCCAGGACGGCCGCGGCGACGGCTTCCAGATCTCGCAGCGAGCCGACTACTTCGAGGTCGAGGTCGGCCTCGAGACCACCCTGAAGCGGCCGATCATCAACACCCGCGACGAGCCGCACGCGGTGGCCGAGAAGTACCGCCGGCTGCACGTCATCATCGGCGACGCCAACCTCGCCGAGGTGTCGACGTACCTCAAGGTCGGCACGACAGCCCTGGTGCTCGCGATGATCGAGGACCAGTTCCTCTCCGTCGACCTCACCGTGGACCGGCCGGTGGCGACCCTGCACGCGGTGTCGCACGACCCGACGCTGCGCGAGATCGTGACGCTGCGCTCCGGGCGGACCCTGACCGCCGTCCAGCTGCAGATGGAGTACGCCGAGCAGGCCCGCAAGTACGTCGAGGACCGCTTCGGCTCCGACGCCGACCCGGTGACCGTCGACGTCCTGGACCGCTGGGAGTCGGTGCTGACCCGGCTCGAGTCGGACCCGATGTCGCTGTCCCGGGAGCTCGACTGGGTCGCCAAGCTGCGGATCCTGCAGGGCTACATCGACCGCGACGGGCTCGACTGGGGGTCGCCGCGGCTGGAGGCGGTCGACCTGCAGTACTCCGACGTGCGGCAGGACAAGGGCCTCTACAACAAGCTGGCCGCCGCGGGCCGCTTCGAGCGGATCGTCACCGAGGCCGAGGTCGAGCGTGCGGTGCTCGAGCCGCCGGAGGACACCCGGGCGTACTTCCGCGGCCGCTGCCTGGCGAAGTACCCGGACGACGTGGCCGCCGCGTCCTGGGACTCGGTGATCTTCGACCTGCCCGGGCACGACTCGCTCCAGCGGGTCCCCACGCTGGAGCCGTTGCGGGGGACGAAGGAGCACGTCGGCGGTCTCCTCGACCGGTGCGACACCGCGGCGCAGCTGGTGGCGGCCCTGACCGGCGGCTGACGCCGCGCCGACCTGGTCCTGCCACCGCGCCCCCGGTCGGGGTGGTCCGGAACCTCATGGGGCGTGTCCCGGCTGCCGACTAAGGTCAGAGAGGCAACGGCAGCGGCGGAGGGCAGCACCAGATGGCCAGCAAGGACACCGGCGGGCAGAAGCGCGCGAGCAAGACCTCCGAGGAGGTCGAGGAGACCCAGGTCGACGAGTCGACCGACGTCGCCGAGCGCAAGGAACAGCTCGACAGCGATATCGACGCCATGCTTGACGAGATAGATGACGTATTAGAGTCGAATTCTGAGGATTTCGTACGATCCTTCGTCCAAAAGGGCGGGGAGTAGAGCGATTTAGTGGAGAATGCCGAAGGCAAGAGATGCGGTCGCCGCGGACGGCAGAGACCCGTGTCAGCCTTTGGAGCCCGTCAGGCTGCGAAGGACGGGTTGCAGCACTGGTGCCGCGACTGCTTTGCCGACTGGGCTGCCCAGAGGCGGCCTCGCAAGATGGCCGTGGCTCCCCGTGTCCCGGATGGGCACAAGTGGTGCCGTCGATGCGGCGAGACGAAGCCGGCTGAAGCATTCGCCACCCACACGTCCCGTCCCGATGGACGGCAGGTGCACTGCCGGGCGTGCCAAGCGGCTGAGTACCGGAGAAAGCAGATGGCCGCCGGCAAGGTCGTGCGCCCCCCGGACGTCCCTGTAGGCCACAAGTTCTGTCGCGGTTGCCAGCAAGTCCTCCCACTGACCGAGTGGCCGCGAAGGGCTCGTTCGACTGACGGATACGCCTTCCGGTGCCGGGAGTGCATCCGTGCTCATGATCGTGATCGAGCACTCGTGGCCAAGTACGGGTTGTCGGCTGCCGAGGTCGAGGCGATGCTCGAGGCGCAGGGCGGGGTGTGTGCGATCTGCCGGACCGCACCGGCGGTCCACGTCGACCACGACCACGCGACCGGCAAGGTCCGGGGGATGCTCTGCTTCAACTGCAATGCCGCCCTGGGTCACCTCCGCGACGACCCGATGTTGTTCCGGCGGGGCTTGCGCTATCTGGCCGCGTCCAGGAGTCCGGTCCCCACGACGCCAGCGACGTCGCACCGCGACGAGGTGGCCTGGGAGATCGTGCTCAGCCACTGCACCGCCGCCGCCGAGCCCGGGTTCCTGGAGCAGCTGGTGCCCGCTGGTGGACCGTCCTGGCTGGAGCAGGTGTTCGCGGCTCGGCTCGCCGAGCGCCGCGGTGGCCCGGCGTCCTGACGGTGGCGGTACTAGGGTCGTGATCGCTGCCTCGCGGCGGCACCAGCACGCCCACGCACCACAGGTGAAGGGGAACCGTAGGTGACCGACCACGCCGGCCCGGGCCGACTGCCTGCCGCGTACACGACGCCGGGGAGCTCGTCGTTCGCGGAGTTCCTCGGTGTGCACGCGCCCGAGCTGCTGCCCGGCCGCCGCACGCCACCGGCCACCGCGCTGACCACCGAGGCGCCGCACGGCACGACCATCGTGGCGATGACCTTCCCCGGCGGCGTGGTGATGGCCGGCGACCGCCGCGCCACGATGGGCAACTACATCGCCCAGCGCGACATCGAGAAGGTCTTCCACGCCGACGACCACAGCTGCGTGGGAATCGCCGGGACGGCCGGCATCGCGATCGAGATGGTCCGGCTCTTCCAGGTCGAGCTCGAGCACTACGAGAAGATCGAGGGCACCACGCTGTCCCTCGAGGGCAAGGCCAACCGGCTCGCCCTGATGATCCGCGGCAACCTCGCGATGGCCATGCAAGGCCTCGCGGTCGTGCCGCTGTTCGCCGGCTACGACCTCGACGCCGACGACCCTGACACCGCCGGCCGGCTCTACTCCTACGACGTCACCGGCGGCCGCTACGAGGAGCACAAGTTCCACTCGGTCGGCTCCGGCTCGATGTTCGCCCGGGGATCGCTGAAGAAGCTCTGGCGCGACGACCTCTCGGTCGCCGACGCCGTGCTGTGCGCCGTCCAGTCGCTGTACGACGCCGCCGACGAGGACTCGGCCACCGGTGGCCCCGACCTCACCCGCCGGCTGTTCCCTGTCGTGTCGACCGTCACGGCCGACGGCTACCGCCGGCTCTCCGACGACGAGGTCGGCGCCGTCGTCGACTCCGTGATCGCCGGCCGGATGCAGAACCCCGGCGGCCCGCAGGCCCCGCTCAGCTGAGGACCCCGATGACCACCGCCGCACCTGTCGAGGAGACCGCGTCGTGACGATGCCGTTCGGATACGTCTCGCCCGAGCAGCTCATGAAGGACCGGGCCGACTACGCCCGCAAGGGCATCGCCCGGGGCCGCAGCGTCGTCGTGCTCCAGTACGACGGCGGCATCGTGTTCGTCGCGGAGAACCTCTCGCGTGCCCTGCACAAGATCTCCGAGATCTACGACCGGATCGCGTTCGCCGCCGTCGGCAAGTACAACGAGTTCGAGAACCTGCGGATGGCCGGCGTCCGCTACGCCGACCTTCGGGGCTACAGCTACGACCGCCAGGACGTCACCGGCCGCGGCCTCGCCAACGTGTTCGCCCAGACGCTCGGCACGATCTTCACCGTCGACTCGAAGCCCTACGAGGTCGAGATCGTCATCGCCGAGGTCGGGGAGTCGGCGGCTGACGACCAGGTCTACCGGCTGACGTACGACGGCTCGGTCGCCGACGAGCACGGCTTCGTCGCCATGGGCGGGTCGGCCGAGACCATCAGCCAGCAGCTCACCGAGCGGTACCGCGACGGCATGTCGCTGGAGGAGGCGCTCCGGCTGGCCGTCGAGCTGCTCGGTCGCGATCCCGCCGGCGGCGAGCAGCGCACCCTCACGGCCGACCAGCTCGAGGTCGCCGTCCTCGACCGGACCCGACCACGCCGGACCTTCCGACGGCTCACCGGGCCGATGCTCTCCCGGCTGCTCGGCGACGCGTCCGCCGGTGCCAGCAGGCCCGGGGACGCGACGGGTGACGACGGCAAGGGCGACCCGCCCTCCGCGCTGGCGGGGGGCTCGCACGAACCGCCCGGGCCGGCCGGCTCGAACGACGACACGCCCGCCGGATAGCCGGACAAGGTCCGGCGCTGGACCTGTCGCCTGTCCAGTGCAGTGGCTTGCCTGCCCGAAACCGACCTCGCCTCGACGGCTCCCGCGACGCGGAACCCGCCGATGAGCCGCAGTTCGCCCGATTCCGGACATCGCTGCTTGTAGCCTGGTCGCTTCGCACCGTCCGCTCGGGCCGTGCACGGCCGAGCAGCAGGGGGCTTCCGGTGCCATCGACCTCGACCCGACGGGCGACCACTCGCGGCGTCCCGAGCCGGCTGGTCGCCGCCCTCGGCGCCGCCGTGCTGACCGCGTCCCTGGCGCCGGCCGCGCAGGCGGCCACCGGCGCCAACGCCCCGGACGGCACCCGGACCGTGTCGTACCGCGGCGCCTCGGTGACGGTCCCGGCCGGCTGGCCGGTCCGCGACCTGGCCGGCAGGCCCGGCTGCGTGCGCTTCGACGAGCACGCCGTCTACCTCGGTGACCCCAGCCGCAGCACCTGCCCGCCGCACCTCGTCGGCCGCACCGAGGCGGTGCACCTCACCGCAAAGAGCCTGCAGGGGGTGGTGGCACCGGACCGGGTCGTCACCGCCGACGACTCGTCGGTCTCCGTGGTGGTCTCCGCCGGCGACGACACGGCCGCGGCACGCGAGGTCGCGCAGTCGGTCACCTTCGCCGGCGGCGCTCCCGACGTCGATGCACCCTCCGGTGCCGCCGACGCGCGCACGCTGTCCGCCGCCGGCAGCTCCGGCACGGCCAGCAGCAGCACGACCCGCAGCGCCGCGCGCTCGTCGGCCACCTCACCGAAGACGCCCTTCGACACGACGTACACCGGGCTCGGCTTCGACGCCTGCACGGCGCAGCCGCTGACCACGATGTCGGCGTGGTACGCCGCGTCGCCGTTCAAGTCCGCCAACATGTACATCGGCGGGGCCAGCCGCGGCTGCTCGCAGGCCAACCTGACGGCCGACTGGGTGACCCAGACCGTCGCGCAGGGCTGGACGCTCTTCCCGACGTACGTCGGGCTGCAGGCGTCCTGCAGCGACTACCCGAACCGGATCGACCCGGCGCAGGCGGCGGCGCAGGGCACAGCAGCGGCCGACGACGCGATCGTGCAGCTCGACGCGCTCGGCCTGGGCCTCGGCAACCCGGTCTACTTCGACATGGAGGCGTACTCCTACACGAACGCCGCCTGCCTGGCCGCGACCCGTACCTTCCTCGGTGCCTGGACCCAGCGGCTGCACGACCTCGGCTACGTCTCCGGCATCTACTCCAGCTCGAACGCACTCGCGGCAACCGTCTTCGACGGGACCACGAAGGAGACCCGCGTCCCGACGGCGTCGATGCCCGCCCCGGACGCGCTCTGGTTCGCCCGCTGGCCCGCTGACAGCAAGACCCAGCCCGGCGACCCGACCTTGGTGGACGCCGCCATCCCTGACCAGTACTTCGCCGGCCACCAGCGGATCCACCAGTTCCGCGGCGGTCACCCGGAGACCTACGGCGGCATCACGGTCAACATCGACAGCAACTCGCTGGACGCCCCGGTGGCACCGTCCCAGCTGGCTGCCGACGGTGCCTTCGTCCAGACGGCCGGCCTCTACTACCGGATGGCCGGGGGCGCACCGATCGTCGTGACCGACTGGGCCGCGGTCGGCGGTGGCCCGCAGCCCGCGACGGCACTGTCGCAGACCCAGTTCGACTCGCTGCCCGACCGGCCGCGCGACGGCACCTTCCTGCAGAGCGGCGCGACCGGCCGGGTGTGGCGGGTCGTCAAGGGCGTCGCGACGTACGTGCCGTCCTGGACGCCGTACGGCGGTCCGCAGGCCAGCGTGGTCGTCGACCAGGCCGCGCTCGACAACGCCGGGACGGGCGGCGCCTGGAACCGCCTCAGCAGCGGGACGCCGGCACCGCGGATGACCGGCCCCGCGACCGGTGGCACGACCAGCAAGAAGGCGTCGTTCGCGTGGTTCGGCGGCTACTCCTCGTCGGCCGTCGCCACGTACGACGTCCGCTGGCGCAAGGCGCGGTACGACGGCACGTACGGCCCGTGGACCCGGCCGGCCGGCTGGCAGACGACCGCCGTGAGCGATGTGCCGCTGGGACTGCGCGCCGGCTACACCTCGTGCGTCGCCGTCCGGGCCCGCAACCTCGCCGGCCAGCTGTCCGGCTGGACCACGCAGCGGTGCACGGCACGCTCCCTCGACGACCGCAGCCTGGCCAGGTCGTCCGGCTGGACCGCCCGCTCCGGCAAGGACGCCTACTTCGGCGGCACCTACCTCACGACCACCCGCAAGGGCGCGACGCTGGTCCGCACCGGGGCCCGGCTGAAGCGGGTGGGTGTCGTCGCCTCGACCTGCCGCAGCTGCGGCAAGGTCGCCGTCCTGCTGGACGACAAGCGGATCGGCACGGTGAACCTCGCCGGACCCAAGCACGCCAGCCAGGTGCTCATGCTGCCCGCGGTGAGCCGGCAGCGGGCGACCGTCACTCTCAAGGTCCGCAGCAGCGGCCAGCGGGTCCGCATCGACGGGCTGGTCCTCAGCCGCAGCTGAGCGCTGCGGGAGGCCGCGTCAGCGGGTGAGCACCACGAAGTCGTCCCAGGTGATGCCGCGCAGGGACTCGGGGTTCAGCGTTCCGCCCCACACGGCGTGGGTGGTGCTCTCCTGCTCCGCCTTGAGCGAGGTGGGCCCACCCGCGTTGTCGCCGATGTAGGCGCCGTAGCGCTGCAGGGTCCGCGCGATCACCAGGGCCTCCGGCGACAGGCCCCGGGTGGTGAGGTCGACCGAGGGGTCGATCGCGATCCGCTGGCCCTCAGCGCCCCAGCCCGAGTTTCCCGACTCCGACCCGACCATCGGGTGCCGGTGACCTGCCGAGGTGTCGGTCTCGACCATGAACAGGTGAAGGACGTGACCCAGGTCGGTGCTGTGCGCCACGCCCCAGTCGACCAGGTCCCGCCGGATCACCATGGCGTCCGGGATCGCACCGCGGGACCGGAAGTTCAACGTGCTGTCGGACAACGGGTTGCGCTTGTCCAGGCCGTTGCTGGCGTGCTCGAACAACCCTGCGCTGGACACGTGCACGAGATGGTCACCGACCACCGTGGCGCGAGCACCCCACACCGACCAGCCGTGCGCCCGGTCGACCACCACGAACGGCGAGTCGCCGGTGCCGGTGAGCATCTGGCCGAACCACGCCGGCGCGTGGAAGCCCTTGGTGGCAAGGATGCCGACCTCGCTCGGTATCGACCCGGTCAGGCGCCACACCGGGTCCGCCGCTGCGCCCTCCGCGTAGGTGGTGCCCCACGGGTTGCCGGCGACGCCCCGGATCAACGGGTACGGCGTCCCGGCCTGGTCCGGGTGCGACCGCATGAACGCGCGGAAGGTCGTGGTCGCGGCGACGTCGACCGCCGCAGCCACGGGCGACCGGAAGTAGGAGCTGGTGGTGTACGGGAGGAACGGCGCACCGGGGACTGGCGGCGGGACCGCCGGCCGGCCCGGCGCCGGACGGGTGACGGCCACCTCGAGCAGAGCGCTCGCGATGGCAGCGACGCGATCCTCACGGGTGTCGTCGGCGATGCTGACCACGGCGGCTCGTGTTGCTGCCTGCGCGTCCAGCCACCTGGTCGGGACGCCGTGGCAGCCGCCGGGGCACGGGGTCTGGCGGTACGGCGCGTGCGCCGCCGCGGCGAGCGCCCGACCCCACCAGCGGGATGCACTCGTCGAGGACACCACGAGGTCGCGACCCCCGTCCAGCAGCACCACGGTCTGCGGACGGACCTGGCGGACGAAGCGCATCAGCAGCCTGGTCTCCGGTTCGCTGGCCGCCGCCGGACCGGCCCCCGGGCGAGACGTCCAGCGGAGCGGGAAGTTGCGGGCCAGGTCCACGCCGTGCGAGTTGCGCCGACTCCCTGCCGTGACGCCGTCCGGGTTGAGCGACCGGATGGTCCAGAGCTGGACCGATGCCGGTAGCGCTGCACGGCGGAGTGCCCGAACGACGCTGTGCCCTTGCACCCGGTCACCGTGCAAGGAGCCGACGACCAGGATCCGTTGGGGCGCGCTGCCCGGTCCCTGGTGCCGTGCCACCACCGGCTGGCCGTCGACGCTGTGCCCGAGCACGTCAGCACTGGAGGCCCGAGCGGCATCGGCGGCCACGGCCGAGCCGGCGCCGGACTGCGGGATCGCCATCAGCGGCAGAGCCAGCACGACGGGGACCAGCAGGCGCAGGGATGGCATGGCGACCTCCGGACGTCGGTCGACCGCCCAAGGACGCCGGTCGACCCGGGCCGGCATGTCCGTCCAGCCCGGATGGCGCTCATCATGCCGGGCGCGACCACGCTCCGTGCCCGTACCACCCGATGTGCGTCAGAGATTCACGCAGCGTCACTCCTCGAGGTGCAGCGCAGCCTCCTCCGCGGTGAGGCCGCCCCCGTCGCGTCCGACGTCGGTCGCGACCTCGTCCTTCTCCTCGTCGCCGTGCGCGCCCTCGTCCGGTGCCACCACTCGGCCCACCCTGTCGTCGCCGACCTCGTCGTCGGCCCCGCCCGGGTCGCCGTAGGCGTCGGCCAGGACGGCGTCGTCGGTCTCGTCCCGTCCGCCGCCGAAGAGGTCGGGATCGTCCGCGACGACGTCGTCGACGGGGTCGTGCCCGTCGCCGTCGGGGACCTCCTCGGCCAGCCTCTGGTCGAGCGACTCGCCCTGCTCTGCCTCGGCGTGCGTCGTGCCGAACTTCTCGGCGCCGAGCGGCCGGTCCTCCGCGCCGGCGCCACGGTCACCTCCTGGCGTCTCGGGGTCCTCGTCGCGCAGCGAGTCGGGCGTCTCGACCAACCGGTCGCCGTCGGTGTCCTCGGTGTCCTCGTTCCACATGTCGCTCATGCCGACCCGATACCCCCGCCGAGCCTCCTGACCCACCCGGTCTCACAGGTGTCGGCGGCGGCGTGACCTCCCGGCCGCGGCCCGCGCCCCGGCGTACGGTGTCGGGATGGACCGCCGGATCTTCGGGCTCGAGAACGAGTACGGCGTCACCTGCACCTTCAAGGGGCAGCGCCGGCTCTCACCCGACGAGGTGGCCCGCTACCTGTTCCGCCGGGTGGTCTCGTGGGGCCGCAGCAGCAACGTGTTCCTGCGCAACGGCGCCCGGCTCTACCTCGACGTCGGCAGCCACCCGGAGTACGCGACCCCGGAGTGCGACGACATCCGTGAGCTCGTGATCCACGACAAGGCGGGGGAGCGGATCCTCGAGGGCCTGCTGGTGGACGCCGAGCGACGGCTCCGCGAGGAGGGCATCGCGGGCGATGTCTACCTGTTCAAGAACAACACCGACTCGGCGGGCAACTCCTACGGCTGCCACGAGAACTACCTCGTCGGCAGGCACGGCGAGTTCACCCGGCTCGCCGACGTGCTCATCCCGTTCCTGGTCAGCCGGCAGATCATCTGCGGTGCCGGCAAGGTGCTGCAGACCCCGCGAGGGGCCGTGTACTGCGTGAGCCAGCGCGCCGAGCACATCTGGGAGGGCGTGTCCTCCGCGACCACCCGCTCCCGGCCCATCATCAACACTCGCGACGAGCCGCACGCCGACGCGGAGCGCTACCGCCGGCTGCACGTCATCGTCGGCGACTCGAACATGAGCGAGACCACGACGCTGCTCAAGCTCGGCGCCACCGACCTCGTGCTCCGGATGATCGAGGCGAACGTCGTCATGCGCGACCTCACCCTCGAGAACCCGATCCGGGCGATCCGTGAGATGAGTCACGACATGACCGGCCGCAAGAAGGTGCGCCTTGCCAACGGTCGCGAGGCGAGCGCACTCGACATCCAGCTGGAGTACTTCACGAAAGCCCGCGACTTCGCGGCCCGGCGCGGGCTCGACGAAGGACACGTCAAGCAGGTGCTGGAGCTCTGGGAGCGCACGCTCACCGCTGTCGACACCGGTGACCTCGACTCGGTCGCCACCGAGATCGACTGGGTGATGAAGCACCGGCTGATCGAGCGCTACCGGGCGAAGCACGACCTGGCGCTGTCGTCCGCCCGGATCGCGCAGATCGACCTGGCGTACCACGACATCTCCCGCGAGCGTGGCCTCTTCTACCTGCTGCAGAAGCGTGGTCAGGCCGAGCGGGTCTGCCGTGACCTCGAGGTCTTCCAGGCGAAGTCGGTGCCGCCGCAGACGACGCGCGCGCGCCTGCGCGGCGAGTTCATCCGCCGCGCGCAGGAACGCCGGCGCGACTTCACCGTCGACTGGGTGCACCTCAAGCTCAACGACCAGGCGCAGCGCACCGTGCTCTGCAAGGACCCGTTCCGGTCGGTCGACGAGCGCGTCGAGAAGCTCATCGCCAGCATGTGAGCGCGAAGTTGACCGGCTGCCGGGCGCGACACGCCGGGTGCAGCCGGTCCACTTCGGTGCACCTACCGCGGCGCCTGAAACCGGCCGGTCGGGGGCTGCCAGGGAGCCGGGTTAGGGTGGTCGGCGATCCCCACCCCCCTTTGTCTTCGAGGTTTCTTCGTGCGCCGAACCGCCCTGGCCCTGCTTCCCGTACTGCTCGCGGGCTCCCTCGCCGCGTGCAGCAGCGGGGGCGGCTCCGACCTGCCGACCGCGTCCGGGAAGTTCGGTGACAAGCCGAAGGTCACCGTCGCGAAGGACACCAAGCCGGCGAAGACCCTGGAGTCGGACGTGCTCGTCGAGGGCAACGGGCCGACGGTGAAGAAGGGCGACCTGCTGGTCGCCGACTACCTCGGCGAGACCTACGCGAGCAAGAAGGTCTTCGACAACTCCTACGACCGGAAGGTCCCGGCGGCGTTCCCGATCGGCTCCGGCAACGTCATCCCCGCCTGGGACAAGGTGCTCGTCGGCGCCAAGATCGGCAGCCGGGTGCTCATGAGCGTCCCGCCGAAGCAGGGCTACGGGAAGAAGGGCAACAAGCAGGCCGGCATCAAGGGCACGGACACCCTGGTCTTCGTGGTCGACCTCATCGCGCGGTATCCCAAGACGGTCACGGCGCCCAAGAGCACTCCGGTCACCGGCCTGCCGGCCGGGCTGCCCACCGTCAACGGCGACCCCGGCACCGAGTCGACCATCACCTTCCCGAGCGGCGCGACACCTCCGACGGAGCCCAAGGCCACGGTGCTGTCCAAGGGCACCGGCCCCGCGGTTGCCAAGGGCAACCTGGCGGTCGTCGAGTACTCCGCCTTCGACTACACCGGCAAGGCGATCGGGAGCTCGTGGCAGCAGGGTCCGCAGGGCGTGCCGATCGGCGGCGCCCAGGGCAGCCCGTTCGACCTGCTCGAGGGCGTCCCGACCGGCAGCCGGGTGCTGCTGACCCTGCCGGCCCAGACCGGCAGCGACCCCAAGACCGGGAGTGTCGCCGTCGTGATCGACGTGCTGGCGCTGCACGGCCCCGCCAAGGAGAGCAAGTGAGCACCCCATGACCGAGAAGCCTGAGATCGACTTCCCCGAGGGCCCGCCCCCCGCGGACCTCGAGGTCATCGACCTGACCGAGGGTGACGGCGCCGAGGCAGCGACGGGCGACACCGCCGTCGTGCACTACGTGGGTGTGTCGTACTCCACCGGCGAGGAGTTCGACGCCTCCTGGAACCGCGGTCAGACCTTCGAGTTCCCGCTCGGTGCCGGCAACGTCATCGCGGGCTGGGACCGGGGTGTCGTCGGCATGAAGGTGGGTGGCCGCCGCCGGCTCGTCATCCCGCCGCACCTGGGCTACGGCGACCGCGGTGCCGGCGCCGTCATCAAGCCGGGCGAGACCCTGATCTTCGTCGTCGACCTGGTCGACGTCCGCTAGCACCCGCCGACCAGAGCTGCCTGATCACCGGGCGTCCTGCTCCGGTGATCATGCAGTCGTGGCGCGACTCGGGGCGCGGGAAGGTCATGAGCACCGGGTAGGTTGTCCCACCGTGTCCGCGCACAAGACGGAGCGGCTGCTCAACCTCGTGATCTGCCTGCTCTCGACCCGGCAGTTCCTGCTCAAGGAGCAGATCCGCGACGCCGTCCCCCAGTACGCCGAGTGCCCCTCGGACGAGGCGTTCGACCGCATGTTCGAGCGGGACAAGGAAGAGCTCCGGGACATGGGCGTCCCGCTCGAGACCGGTGGCAACGACGCCTGGTTCGACGACGAGATCGGCTACCGGGTGGACCGCGCCGCCTACGCCCTCCCCGAGGTCAGCTTCACCCCGGACGAGCTGGCAGTGCTCGGCCTGGCCTCCCGGGTGTGGCAGCAGGCCAGCCTGGCCGCCCCGGCCTCGCGCGCGGTGCAGAAGCTCAAGGCGGCCGGCGTCGAGCCGGACAACGGCAGCCTGGTCGGCATCGAGCCGCGGGTCCGCACCAGCGAGCCGGCCTTCGAACCGGTCTACGCCGCGGTGCGCGACCGCCGGCCGATCACCTTCCCCTACCGCACGCCGGGCCGCCCCGACGTCATCGAGCGGCACCTGGAGCCGTGGGGGATCGTCTCCCGGCACGGGCGCTGGTACGTCGTGGGCCACGACCGGGATCGCGGCGCCACCCGGGTGTTCCGGCTGTCCCGCGTCGCCGGCCCGGTCCGACCGGTCGGCCGGCCGGGGGAGGTGACCGTGCCGGAGGGCATCGACCTGCGCGCCCAGGTCGCCACCCTGGTGCCGTCCCGTGCCACCGCGGACGCCCGGCTGTGCGTCCGGACCGGCTCCGGGACCCGGCTGCGGCGGCGCGCGACCGCGACCAACCCCGGCCGGGACGGCGTCGACGAGCTCACCGTGCCGTTCAGCGACCTCGAGATCCTGGCCGAGGAGATCGCCGCCCACGGCGCCGACGTGCAGGTGCTCGACCCCCCCGCGCTCCGCGTCGCGGTGCTCCGGCTGCTGCGTGGCGTTCTCGCCGGCTCGGCGACCGCGGCGGACCACGGCTCGCCTGCCGGAGCCCGATGAGCACGGGCGCGACCGACCGGCTGTCCCGCCTGCTCGCGCTGGTGCCGTACCTGGTCAGCCGGCAGGGCGTGCCCCTCTCGGCCGCCGCCGCGGAGTTCGGCATCACCGAGAGCCAGCTGGTCAAGGACCTCGAGCTGCTCTTCGTGTGCGGCACGCCCGGGCACATGCCCGACGACCTCATCGACGTCGACTGGGACGACGGCCACGTCTTCCTCACCAACGCCGACCCGATCGCCCGGCCGCTCCGGCTCGGCGTCGACGAGGCGCTCGCGCTCCTGGTCGGGCTCCGGGCCCTGGCCGACGTCCCCGGGCTGCACGACCGCGATGCGCTGCAGCGGACCATCCTCAAGCTGGAGCACGCGGCCGGCGAGGCCGGTGCGCCCAGTGTCCAGGTCCGGGTCGAGGTCGAGGCGCAAGGCCCCCTTGCCGACGTCCGCCGTGCCCTCGAGGGCGGCCGCCGGGTGCACCTGACCTACTTCGTCCCGTCCCGCGACGAGACCACCGAGCGAGACGTCGACCCGATGCGGGTCCTGCTCGTCGACGGCCGCTGGTACCTCGAGGGCTGGTGCCGGCGCGCCGAGGACGTCCGGCTGTTCCGGATGGACCGGGTGGAGGCCCTGACCGTGCTCGGGACGGCGGCCGACGTGCCCGCCGCGGCCACCGAGCGCGACCTCGAGGAAGGGCTGTTCCGTCCCTCGGAGGCCGACCGCCTGGTCTCGGTGGAGCTCGCCCCGCCGGCGCACTGGGTCGTCGACTACTACCCGGTCGAGGAGGTCGTCGACGACGGCGACCACCTGCTCGTCCGGCTGCGGGTGGTCGACGACGGCTGGCTGCGCCAGCTGGCGCTCCGGCTCGGGGGCGCGCTGCGGGTGCTCGACCCGCCGGAGCTGGCGGCGGCGGTCACGACGGCCGCCCGCGAGGCGCTGGCGGCGTACGACACGCCCTAGTCACCCCGCGTCACCCGATCGGGCTCTCGTGCCTCCACCGACCGGTCTCGTACGTACGGCCCATTTCTCTCAAGGGCCCCTGGCGGGCTGCCGAACACTCCCTTGTCGCTCCGAGAAGGAGCCGGAAGCAGGGGAGGGACGACCGATGACCACGATCAAGACCTCGTGCCCCGTGTGCGGGGACGTGGAGCTCACTCCTGAGCAGATGCGCCTCGTCGTCTGCTCCCGCTCCGAGTGGTCGTTCTACGCGTTCCGCTGCGGCACCTGCACGGACGAGATCCGCAAGCCGGCCGACGAGGAGGTCGTGACCCTCCTGGTGTCCGGCGGCGTCGCGGCCGAGCAGTGGGTCATCCCCGCGGAGGCTCTCGAGGAGCACCACGGCGGCACCATCACCTACGACGACGTGCTCGACTTCGCGCTCAGCCTCGACCGGATCGACCTGCTCGCCTCGCTCATCACGCCGCGCGTCCAGGCCTGACCCCGCCCGCGGGCACCCCGCGCGGCCTCCCGGTAGCCTCCCCGGGTGCTCTGGTTCCTGTTGTGGACCCTCCTCGTGCTCGGCGCGGCCGGCGTGTTCTTCCTGCTCGGACGGGACCTGTGGCGGAAGGCGAAGGCGCTGGTCGGTGAGCTGACCACGGCGACCGAGCGGCTCACCGAGATCGGCGATCTCCTGGCCGATCTCGACCAGGAGGCACCGCCCGCGAACCGGCGGAGATCCCCAGGCGTCCAGGCCGGTGACGTACGATCGCCAGGCAGCAGTCCGCGACAGCAGAGGTGACCATTCCATGTTCCGTAACCTCGGTGCGCCCGAGATCATCCTCATCCTCGTGGTGCTGGTGCTCCTCTTCGGTGCCAAGCGGCTGCCGGACGCCGCGCGCAGCCTCGGCCGCTCCATGCGCATCTTCAAGTCCGAGGTCAAGGAGATGGGCCGCGACGACGAGGAGCCGACCCAGCAGGCGCAGACGCCTCGCGAGGTCGAGGGCCGGGTCGTCGACACCCCGCCCGCCGCAGCCCCGCCGGCTGCCGCCCCGGTGGCCGAGCCCCAGCGTGCTGCCACCACCCCCGGCGAGCAGCCCGAGCGCGACCGCTGACCTCGCGTCGCCTGACCTGATCCGGCCGGCGAGGGAGCACCCGAGGTGGTCACCTTGATCGGGCGTGCCCGTGGGGGCCGTGGCCGGCCCGCGCGCGACCCCGAGGGCCGGATGTCCCTCACCGAGCACCTGCGCGAGCTGCGGGTGCGGCTGGTCCGCTCGGTGCTCGCGATCGTCGCCGGCGCGATAGTCGCGGCGTTCTTCTACAACGACGTCCTCTTCCCGCTGCTCACCGATCCGATCAACAGCATCAAGGACGACCATCCCGGGCTGACGCTGAACTTCGAGGGCATCTCCACCTCGTTCACCTTCGCACTGAAGATCTGTGCGATGGCCGGTGTCTTCATCGCCAGCCCGGTCTGGCTCTACAACCTGTGGGGCTTCGTCGCCCCCGGTCTGCACCGGCGCGAGCGGGCCTACGGGATCGCCTTCGTGGGTGTCAGCGTGCCGCTGTTCCTCGGCGGCGCCGTCCTGGCCTACGTGTTCCTGCCCAGGGGCTTCGACCTTCTGATCGGGTTCAACCCGGCCCCGGGCGAGGTCGCGAACATCATCAGCCTCGACAACTACATGTCCTTCGTCCTGCGCATGTTCCTCGTCTTCGGCATCGCGTTCGTGATGCCCGTCTTCCTCGTCGGCCTCAACCTCGCCGGCGTCGTCAGCGGCCGCCAGCTGCTCAAAGCCTGGCGCCCGGTCATCCTCGGCGCGTTCGTCTTCGCCGCTGTCGCGACTCCCTCCGGCGATCCCTGGACGATGTCGGCGCTCGCGCTTCCCATGCTGGTCCTCTACTACATCGCCGCCGGACTCTCGCTCCTCACCGACCGTCGCCGGCGCAACCAGCGCATCGACGGTGTCGACTACGGCGACCTCGACGACGACGAGGCCAGCCCCCTGCAGTACAACGTCACGCCCCTCGACGAGCCTGACGACGGCGACGAGCCGTCTGACCGGATCGGCGAGGACGACGATCCCGATCGTCGCTGACCGCTAGCGTTCCGCGCGTGACGCGCCGGATCGCCCTGCTGGTCAACCCGACGTCCGGCAAGGGCCGCGGCGCGCGGCTGCTCGAGCCGGTCGCTGACGGGCTGCGGGCGGACGGGACCGAGGTCGACGTCGTGGTCGGACGGGACGCCGACGAGGCCTTCGACCGGCTGCGTGACCGGGTGGCGGTGGGCGTCGACGCGGTGGTGGCGGTCGGCGGCGACGGTCTGGTCAACCTGGCGCTGCAGGTCGTCGCCGGAACGGACGTTCCGCTCGGCGTCGTCCCCGCCGGGACGGGCAACGACTTCGCGCGAGCGCTCGGCATCGCGCTGGACCAGCCGATGCAGGCGGTGGACCTCGTGGTCCGCGGCGGCACGATCTCGGTCGACCTGGGTCGTGCCAACGGCCGGTGGTTCGGCGGCGTCCTGGGCTCCGGGTTCGACTCGATGGTCAACGAGCGCGCCAACCGGATGACCTGGCCCTCCGGCCGCAGCCGGTACAACGTGGCGATCGTGCTCGAGCTGCGCACGTTCCGGCCGGTGCCGTACGTCCTCGAGCTCGACGGCGAGCCGTGGACCACGGAGGCGATGCTGGTCGCTGTGGGCAACTCGCCGTCGTACGGCGGCGGCATGAGGGTCTGCCCCGACGCCGACCTGCACGACGGCCTGCTCGACGTGACGGTGGTGGGCCCGATCTCCAAGCCGGAGTTCCTCCGGGTGTTCCCCACGGTCTACAGAGGGACCCACGTCAACCACCCGGCGGTGACCGTCCGGAGGGCGCGCAGCGTCGTCCTGCGCTCCGAGGGCGTGACCGCGTACGCCGACGGCGAGCGGGTCTCGCAGCTTCCGGTGCACTGCGAGGCGGTGCCCTCGGCGTTGCACGTCTTCGCCTGACGAGCCGGGCCGGCTCCGGAACGTAGGGTTGGCGCCATGGCCACCCCCGCGCAGCGGTACGCCGGCGCGCGTCGGCGCCAGGCGCGCGACGGCAGCCCGATGGCCACCTTCGTCCCGCTCTACCCCTTCGGCCTCGACCCGTTCCAGGTGCGGGCGTGCGCGGCGCTGGAAAGCGGCCGCGGTGTGCTCGTCGCCGCCCCCACCGGCGCGGGCAAGACCGTCGTCGGCGAGTTCGCGGTGCACCTCGCGCTCGCCGAGGGTCGCAAGTGCTTCTACACGACGCCTATCAAGGCACTGTCCAACCAGAAGTACGCCGACCTCGTCGCCCGCTACGGAGCGGACCAGGTCGGCCTCCTGACAGGTGACAACAGCGTCAACGGCGAAGCACCGGTCGTCGTGATGACGACCGAGGTTCTGCGCAACATGCTCTACGCCGGGAGCAGCACGCTGTCGGGCCTCGGCTACGTCGTGATGGACGAGGTGCACTTCCTGTCCGACCGGTTCCGCGGCGCCGTCTGGGAAGAGGTGATCATCCACCTGCCGGAGTCCGTCGTGCTCGTCTCCCTGTCGGCGACCGTCAGCAACGCCGAGGAGTTCGGCGACTGGCTCGGCACGGTGCGCGGTGAGACCGAGGTCGTCGTCGAGGAGCACCGCCCGGTCCCGCTGTGGCAGCACGTGATGGCCAACCACCGGTTGTACGACCTCTTCGTCGAAGACGACAGGCGGAATCGCGTCGCAGACGAACGACGGCATGGCGTCGGGGACATGCGAGGAGGCGAAGGTCAACCCCGAGCTGGTCCGGATGGCGCGCGAGCAGGAGCGCTACGCGCGGACCTACCAGCAGCGGCCGGGCCGTGGTGGCCGCCGCCCGCGGTCGGTCGGGATGCCGAGCCGGGTCGAGGTGCTCGAACGGCTGGACGCCGAGGGTCTGCTGCCGGCCATCACGTTCATCTTCAGCCGGGCCGGCTGCGACGCGGCGGTGGCGCAGTGCCTGCACGCCGGGCTGCGGCTGCTCACCCCGGACGAGGCGCACGAGGTGCGCGAGTTCGTCGACACCCGGTGCGCCGACATCCCGCGCGAGGACCTGCGCGTGCTCGGCTACGACGAGTGGCGCGCGGCGCTGGAGCGGGGCATCGCGTCGCACCACGCGGGGATGCTGCCGACGTTCAAGGAGGTCGTCGAGCAGCTGTTCGTCCGCGGCCTCGTCAAGGCCGTCTTCGCCACCGAGACCCTGGCGCTGGGCATCAACATGCCGGCCCGGTCCGTGGTCCTCGAGCGGCTGGTGAAGTGGAACGGCGAGAACCACGCCGACGTCACGCCGGGGGAGTACACCCAGCTGACCGGGCGGGCGGGGCGACGCGGCATCGACATCGAGGGCCATGCCGTCGTCGTGTGGTCGCCGGGCCTGGAGCCGTCGGCGCTGGCCGGCCTCGCGTCGACCCGCACCTATCCGCTGCGGTCCAGCTTCCGCCCGTCGTACAACATGGCCGTCAACCTGGTCGGCCAGTTCGGCAGGGACCGGGCCCGCGAGCTGCTGCAGTCGTCGTTCGCGCAGTTCCAGGCCGACCGCGCGGTCGTCGGCCTGGCCCGCCAGGTCGCGCGCAACGAGGAGGGGCTGGCCGGCTACCAGGAGTCGATGACGTGTCACCTCGGCGACTTCCGCGAGTACGCCCGGCTGCGCAGGGCGATCTCCGACCGCGAGGCAGCGCTGGCGCGGACCGGCTCCGCGAACCGCCGGGCCCAGGCGGCCGCCTCGCTCGAGGCCCTGCGTCCCGGCGACGTCATCGACGTGCCCGCCGGACGCCGCGGCGGGCTGGCCGTCGTGCTCGACCCCGGCACCCAGGGCGGCAGCGGTGATCCTCGCCCCACCGTCCTGACCGCCGACCGCCAGGTGCGACGGCTGTCGCTGGCCGACTTCCCGGTCCCGGTGGAGTCGGTGCACCGGCTGCGGATCCCCAAGTCGTTCAACCCGCGCAACGCCACCAGCCGCCGGGACCTCGCGTCCACCCTGCGCAACGCGCACCTGGAGGACCGGCCGGACCGCGCGCGGCCGTCCGAGCGCCCGCGGAAGGCCCGCGCCGCGGCCGCCGACGACCGCGAGCTGGCGGACCTGCGGGCCCGGATGCGGGCGCACCCGTGCCACGGCTGCGACGCCCGCGAGGACCACGCGCGCTGGGCGGAGCGGTTCCACCGGCTGCACCGGGAGACCGACGACCTGCGCCGACGGGTCGGCGAGCGGACCCACACCATCGCGCGGACCTTCGACCGGATCTGCGACCTGCTGGGAGAGCTCGGCTACCTGGACGGCGACCAGGTCACCGACGCCGGACGGTCGCTGGGGGCGCTCTACACCGAGCTCGACCTGCTCACGGCGGACTGCCTGCGCGCCGGCGTCTGGTCCGGCCTGGAGCCGGCCGAGCTCGCCGGCGTCGTCTCCGCCCTGGTCTACGAGTCGCGGCGGGACGACGACACCAGCACCCCCGCCCTGCCGCCCGGCCGCAGCC
Organism: uncultured Actinomycetota bacterium; assembly: GCA_963746175.1. Classification (GTDB taxonomy): domain Bacteria; phylum Actinomycetota; class Actinomycetes; order JACCUZ01; family JACCUZ01; genus CAVVAH01. The sequence continues at coordinate 471,727 of CAVVAH010000001.1, forward strand.
GCGACGTGCTGGCCGAGATGGAGCGACGCTGGCGGGCCCTGGAGGACCGGGAGCGGTCGCACCGGTTGACGCCGGCCAAGGAGCCGGACGCCCGGTTCGCCCTCGCCGCCTGGTCGTGGTGCCGGGGTCGCTCGCTGGACGCCGTACTGCGTGAGGCCGACCTGGCGCCCGGCGACTTCGTGCGTTGGACCAAGCAGGTCGTGGACCTGCTGGGCCAGGTCGCCGACGCGGCGCGAGCCGATCCGTCGACGGCTCCGGTGGGCGTCGCGGCCCGCGCCGCGGCCGACCAGCTCCGCCGCGGCGTCGTCGCCTACTCCTCCGTGACCTGACGCCCCCCTTCTGCCACTTGTCAGGAGTCGGTGGCGTGGACGGCAGCGAAGGCGTTGAGGACCCGGTTGAGCGGGCTGTCCAGGGCCCAACGCTCCGCCAGCTCGAGCAGCCGGTCCGGCTCCTTCGGCGTCGCCGGGATGAGGTCGTCGTACGCCGGGACCTTCACGTCGTGCGCGACGGCGACGACCCGCGGAGCCACGGCCAGGTAGTCGCGGCCGGCGTCCAGCTTGGTCCGCGCCCCGGCCGGCATGCCCTTGTCGCCGGCGTCGAGCGCCGCGAGGAGGCCGGCCAGCGAGCCGTACTTCGTGATCAGCGCGGCGGCGGTCTTGTCGCCGATGCCGGGCACGCCGGGCAGGCCGTCGCTGGGGTCGCCGCGGAGGGTGGCGAAGTCGGCGTACGCCCGGCCGGGGATGCCGTACTTCGCGGCCACCCAGGCCTCGTCGACGACGTCGGCCCGGCCCACCCCGCGCGCGGTGTAGAGGATCCGGACGCCGCGGTCGTCGTCCACCAGCTGGAAGAGGTCGCGGTCGCCCGTCACGACGTCGACCGGGACCGGCGACGACACCGCGATCGTGCCGATGACGTCGTCCGCCTCGTACCCCTCGACGCCGAACACCGGCACGCCCAGCGCCTCGAGCACCTCCTCGATGACCAGCACCTGCGGCGAGAGGGCGTCCGGCACCTCCTCGGCGCCCGCCGCGGCCACCCGGTGCGTCTTGTACGACGGGATCGCCTCGACGCGGAACGCCGGTCGCCAGTCGGCGTCCATCGCGGCCACCAGCCGGGTCGGAGAGCGGTCGGTGACCAGGCGGGCGATGAAGTCCAGCAGCCCGCGAATCGCGTTGACCGGCGACCCGTCCGGAGCACGGAACGAGTCGGGCACCCCGAAGAACGCCCGGAAGTACAGCGACGGGGTGTCCAGCAGGAGCAGCTTGTCGGGTCGCTGGGTCACGCCCCAGAGCCTGCCAGACCCGCGGCGCCCGACCGCGCCTAGAGTGACGACTATGACTTCGCGCGCCGCTTCGTCCGACCGGCTGTCACACGCTCGCAAGGCGGTCGCCGACGCGGGACTGGGGGCCCTGCTTCTCACTCCGGGCCCGGACCTGCGCTGGCTGACCGGCTACGAGGCGCTCCCGCTGGAGCGCCTGACCTGCCTGGTCCTGCCCTCCGACGGGGAGCCGTTCCTCGTCGCACCCGGCCTCGAGGTGCCGGCGGTGCAGGCGTCCGGCGTCCCGGGGCTGGGCGTCGAGGTGCTGGGTTGGGGGGAGACCGAGGACCCGTACGCGCTCATCGCCGCCCGCGTCGGCCGGGTCGGCTCGGTCGGGCTGGCGAACCGGATGTGGGCCGAGCAGGTGCTGAGGTTCCGCGCCGCCCTGCCGGGCGCGGAGCAGAGCCTCGCCTCGGCGGTCCTCGCTGACCTGCGGATGCGCAAGTCGCCCGACGAGGTCGAGGCCCTGCGACGGGCCGGCCAGGCGATCGACCGCGTGCACTCCCGGATGGCCGAGTTCCTGCGCCCCGGGATCAGCGAGCGGGCTGCCGGGCGCGAGATCGCCGCGGCGATCCTGGCGGAGGGGCACGAGACGGTCGACTTCGTCATCGTCGGCTCCGGCCCCAACGGCGCCTCACCGCACCACGAGGTCGGCGACCGGGTGATGGAGGTGGGGGACGTCGTGGTCGTCGACATCGGCGGGACCACCGCCGAGGGCTACTGCTCGGACTGCACCCGGATGTACGCCCTCGGCGAGCCGCCCGAGGAGTTCCGCGAGTACTTCGCCGTGCTGCACGAGGCACAGCTGGCTGCGTGCGAGCAGGCCCGGCCCGGCGTGACCGCGGAGTCGGTCGACAAGGCCGCCCGGGACGTCATCGCCGGGGCCGGCTGGGGCGAGGAGTTCGTGCACCGCACGGGTCACGGCATCGGCGTCGAGACGCACGAGGAGCCCTACATCGTCGAGGGCAACCAGACCGTCCTGGAGCCCGGCATGGCCTTCTCGATCGAGCCGGGCATCTACCTGGCCGGTCGGCACGGTGCCCGGATCGAGGACATCGTCGTCACGACCGACGACGGTATCGAGCGGCTCAACGTGACCGACCGCGACCTCGTCGTGCTGGAGGGCTGAGCCGTGCCCGTGACACCTGTGCAGCGGCACCTGCCCACCGAGGAGGCCACCGAGCTGCTGGCGCTGACCCGGCAGCTGGCCCGCGAGGAGCTCGCGCCGAAGGTCGTGGCCGACGAGGCGGAGAGCCGCTTTCCCCGCGAGGTCTTCCGGACCATCGGCAAGGCCGGCCTGCTCGGGCTGCCGTACCCCGAGGAGCACGGCGGCGGCGGGCAGCCCTACGAGGTCTACCTCCAGGTCGTCGAGGAGCTGGCAGCCGTCTGGGCCACGGTCGCCGAGGGCGTCAGCGTGCACACCCTGGCCTGCTACCCGCTGGCCGCCTACGGCACCGACGAGCAGCGCGACCGCTGGCTGCCGGACATGATCGGCGGCGAGCTGCTCGGCGGCTACTGCCTGTCCGAGGCCCAGTCCGGCTCGGACGCCGCCGCCATGGTCACCCGCGGCGTCCGGGACGGCGACGACTACGTCGTGAACGGGACCAAGGCCTGGATCACCCACGGCGGCGAGGCCGACTTCTACAGCCTCATGTGCCGCACCTCCGACGACGGCGCGCGTGGCATCTCCTGCCTGCTGGTCGACGCCGGCACCGAGGGCGTCTCGGCGGCCGAGCCGGAGAAGAAGATGGGCTTCACGGCGTCGACCACCGCCCAGGTCCGGTACGACGACGCCCGGATCGCCGCCGACCGGCTGCTGGGCACGGAGGGCCAGGGCTTCAAGATCGCGCTGGCGGCCCTCGACGGCGGGCGGCTGGGGATCGCCGCCGTGGCGGTCGGCCTCGCCCAGGCGGCGTTCGACACGGCCCTCGCCTGGGCGGAGGAACGCCGGCAGTTCGGCCGCCCGATCGTCGAGTTCCAAGGCCTGGGGTTCCTGCTCGCCGACATGGGCACCGGCATCGAGGCCGGCCGCTCGCTGTACGTCGAGGCGGCTCGCCGCCGGGACCGCGGCGAGCCCTTCGGCAAGCAGGCCGCCATGGCGAAGCTGTTCTGCACCGACATGGCCATGAAGGTCACCACCGACGCCGTCCAGGTGCTCGGGGGCTACGGCTACGTGCAGGACTTCCCGGTCGAGCGGTACCTCCGCGAGGCCAAGGCGCTGCAGATCGTCGAGGGCACCAACCAGGTGCAGCGGATGGTCATCGCCCGCCACCTCACTCGGGGGTAGCTCGCCGCTGTTCCGCAGTCGAGCGTGCAGGTCACAGCAGCGGTCACGTGCCTGACCGTCCGTGCCGGGTTGAGCTCAGAGCAGGGGTCGCGCCTGACGGTCCGTGCCGGGTTGAGCTCAGAGCGGCCAGGAGCAGGACGCTCCGCCTGCCCGCTCCCCGCCGCCGGTCCCTGACCCGCCGCCGCGGCAAATGATCACGGGACCGTGATCAACATGACCGAACCGCGGTGAATTCACCACGGTCGGCGGCAAGTGATCACGGTCCCGTGATCATTTGCGGATGCCCGGCCACCAACGGCGGGAGAGGGACCGACGCCGACATGCAGGGCACACGTGGCGTCCGCGTCATTGCTGCTCTGACGGCACGCACGACAGCGGGCCAGGTGCACGGGCGGCGGCAGAGGGGCTCCGGGCACGACCCTCAAGCCGGTCCCGGGACCTGCCGATGTCCCCCCTGCGCCACCCCCTTGGGTGGCGTGCTCGGGACACGGTGATCCCCGCGACCCCCACCGACCCGCACTCCCTCCGGGGAGCGTGGGCACGGAGATACCCGGTCGCCTAGGCCGCGGGGGGAGTGAGTGGCGAGACCGGCTCGTGCGTCGAGCCGTGGCGGGCCTCGCCGACGACGCCGTCGGTGCAGCCCGTCCGCGGCACCTCGCGACGGGAGAGCTCAATTGCGCACGGTCCTGTGCACCACGACGGCGGGTCGCCGTCGCCTCCTCCCGGTCCTCGTGGCCGGTGTGGTCGGCGTCGGCATCCTCGGCGGCGCGTTCGCACCCTCCGCCTCGGCGGCGGCCACCGGGCGGGCGGGTCACCACCGTCCGCACGGCACCGGCGCCACGGCGACCGGGTCGGGCGTCGCCCTCGGGCCTGCCGTGAAGTACGTCCGCCAGCCGGACGGCACGGTCCGCCTGGTCCGCTCCTGAGCGGTCCGGCGGTCACGTGGCCGTCGTCCGGTCGCCCTCCGGCGACCCGGGCGGCGGCCACGGCCCGTCCCGTGCTCGCCACGCGCGGCCGGACACTACGGTGAGCCCGTGGAGGACATCGACCGCCAGATCGTGGACCTGCTGGTCCGCGACGGCCGGATGAGCTACACCGACCTGGGCAAGGCCACCGGCTTGTCCACCTCGGCGGTGCACCAGCGGGTCCGTCGCCTGGAGCAGCGCGGCGTGATCCGCGGGTACGCGGCAGTGGTCGACGCCGAGGCGGTCGGCCTGCCGCTGACGGCGTTCATCTCGATCCGCCCGATCGATCCCAGTGCCCCGGACGACGCCCCGGTCCGGCTGGGTGGGCTGCCCGAGATCGAGGCCTGCCACTCGGTGGCGGGCGAGGAGAGCTACATCCTCAAGGTCCGGGTCCGGACCCCGTCCGACCTCGAGTCGTTGCTCGCCAGGATCCGGGCCGAGGCCAACGTGTCGACCCGGACGACGATCGTCCTGTCGACCCCGTACGAGCAAAGACCGCTCAAGGTCTGACGTCGCCCCGGTCCGCAGCGGGTCAAGAACGGCTCCGGATGTGGCCAACGGCCCCGGTCCAGGTTGCCCCGGACGGGTGATGTGTGGCATGAATCTCCCTGGCCAGGGGGAAACGGCTTAGGCCGAACGGCCGCACGGGGGAGGACCTGAATCCCTGCCGGAGGGCCTCGCGTGCGCACTCGCAATGCTCTGCTGTCGCTGCTCGTCGTGGCCGTGATGGCCACCACGAGCGCCCTCGTGGGCGCGTCGCCGGCTGCGGCGACCACCGGCGAGGACAGGATGCTCGCCAAGATCAACCACGCCCGGACCGAGCACGGGCTGCCACCGCTGACCGCCAGCCCGGACCTGATGGCGGCCGCCCTCGGGCACACCAAGGCGATGGCCGGTGCCCGGTCGCTGTTCCACACGGCCTCGTTCTCGTCCCTCTGCTGCTGGGACAGGCTCGGGGAGAACGTGGGCTACGGCTTCACCGTCCGTGGTGTGCACGGCCAGCTCATGCACTCGGCTGCGCACCGTGCCAACGTCCTCGACCCGAGGATGCGCCAGGTCGGTGTCGGGATCGTCAGGCGGGACGGCGTCCTCTGGGTGACCGAGGTCTTCCGCGACCCGCACTGATCCGCGTCGAGCGGCTCCGTCCGCACTCATGAGGGCGGCGGGCCGGGGTGCGTCAGCCCCCTGGGCGTTGACAGGGCGCCCCGGCGGGAGTCCAGTGATCCCAGTGATCACGACGTCCCGACGCACCGGAAGGCGCACCATGGCCCGAGACCTGTACATCGCCCGGCTCAAGGTCGTCCCGCTGTTCGGCCAGATGGCCAAGCGGGAGCTGGACCTGCTCGTCCGGCAGGCCGACCACCTCCGCTACCCGGCACGCCACCAGGTCATCAAGGAGGGCACCCCCGGCGAGGAGTTCTGGCTCGTCATCGAGGGCAATCTGGTTGTCGAGCGCGGCGGCTCGACGGTGGCCACCCTCGGTCCCGGCGACTGGTTCGGCGAGCTGTCGGTCATCGATGCCGGACCGCGCGACGCGACGATCACCTCGACCACCCCGGTCGAGCTGATGGTCATCGCCCGCCGCCAGTTCTGGGGGGCGCTGCAGGCGAGCCCCACCCTGATGAAGAAGGTGATCATCGGGCTGGCCCGACGGCTGCACGAGATGGACGGCCTGGACACGGCCGCCCGGAAGGGCGGCGACGCACCCGCGACCGTCGACCTCACCGAGCAGCGGAAGGGGTCGACGGCGACCGTCTGACGGGCACCATGCCCTCCGGCGGCGGCCGGGCGGCAGCGTCGCGGTCAGGCTCTGGTCAGCCGCCGGCCAGCTGGTCGGCGGCTGCCGACCGCGACGCGGCGGCGGCCTGCACCGCGGCGTCGTGGTCCAGCTCCGGGCCGTGCTCCCGCCACCATGCCTGGCCGGCCTCGGGCAGGGTGTGGATCGGGTCGTAGTACTCGTAGCGGCGGCTCAGCGCCTCCGGGTCGGTCGCCTCGATGCCGGTGCGGTAGTTCTTCGTCCAGTACGAGACGCCGCGCTCCTCGTCGTACTCCTCGATCTGGTGCACCCAGCGCTTCCCCACGAACGGGACGTCGCAGATGATCCGCGGCGTCGCGAAGCCGGGGAGGTAGCCCATGATCCCGTGCTGGAGCTTCTGCGACTCCCTGACCGACACCCGCCAGTGCTCCGAGAACGGGATCATGTCGCACATGTAGAAGTAGTACGGCATGATCCCCGCGCCATCGAGCAGCGCGAAGCACAGGTCGAGCAGGTCGGTCGTGGTGGCGTTGACCCCGTGCATGAGGACGCCCTGGTTGCGCACGTCGCGGACCCCGGCCTCGAGCATGGCCTTCGTCGCGTCGGCCACGAGCGGCGTCACCGAAGCAGCGTTGTTGACGTGGGTGTGGATCGCGAGGTGCACGCCGCGGGCCCGGGCGACCGTCGACAGCCGCTCCATTCCTGCCCGGACGTCGTCCTGCAGCCAGTGCTGGGGGAGACCCATGAGGGCCTTGGTGGCGAGTCGGATGTCGCGGATGTTCTCGATGTCGAGCAGCCGGGCGACGAACGCCTCGAGGTTCTTGAACGGCATGTTCGCGACGTCGCCGCCGGACACCACGACGTCGCGGACACCGGGGGAGCGGCGCAGGTAGTCGATCATCGCGTCGTAGCGGTCGACCGGCTTGAGGTCGAACTTCAGCTTGTCGATGACCGGCGTCGAGTTGCCGACGAGGTCCATCCGCGTGCAGTGCCCGCAGTACTGCGGGCAGGTCGGCAGCAGCTCGGCCAGCACCTTGGTCGGGTAGCGGTGGGTGAGCCCCTCGGCTACCCACATGTCGTGCTCGTGCAGCGAGTCGCGGGTGGCGTGGGGGTGGCTCGGCCAGTCCGTACGGCGGTCGCTGAACACCGGAAGCATGTAGTTCCGCACCGGGTCGGCGTAGAGCGCCTCGGTCCAGGTCTGACCGCCGGCGGGGCCGGTCGGCACCATCGTGTTCATCATCTGCGGCGGCACCAGCATCGACATGGTCGCCCGCTCGGCCTGGTCGCGCTCGAGGTCGGCGTAGAACCGGTCCTCGACGAGGTCGCCCATCAACGCCCGGAGCTGCTTGAGGTTCTTCACGCAGTGCGCCCGCTGCCACTGCACGCTGGCCCACTCGTCGGCCGTGACCTCGGCGAAACCGGGCAGCCGACGCCAGTCGGGCTCGACCAGCTCACGACGCCGGTAGGCGTACGGCTGCTCGAGCTGGGCGGCCGAGGCCGCCGTCTCGGCGGCGGCGTCGGCGCGGACGACGTCGGGGGTGGCGGTCACAGCAGGCTCCTCCGGGGGCGGGGCACGAAGCGCTCAGATGACGACACGCTCGGTGCGGCGTTCACGTCAGACTACGGGAGATACTTCGGCGGATCCACCGCCACACCGTAGGATCTCCGTCCGACACGCAGTCCAACAGGAAGGACCTCCGATCGTGACCCGGACCTCACCGGTGGGGCTGCACCGGGTCATCGCGCCGCCCGGCGCCCTCCCGCAGGCTGCCGAGCGGCTGGACGCCGCCCCCGAGATCGGTCCGGACGAGGTCCGGGTGCGGGTCGAGCGGCTGAACCTGGACGCCGCCTCCTTCCGGCAGCTCGCCACCAAGCACGGGGGGGACGGCGACGCCGTCCGCGCCGAGGTCCTCGACATCGTCGCGACCCGCGGCAAGATGCAGAACCCGGTCACCGGCTCCGGCGGGATGCTCGTCGGCGTCGTCGACCAGGTCGGTCCGCAGTCGCCACTGGGCCTGGCACCAGGGGACCGGGTCGCCACCCTCGTCTCGCTGTCGCTGACCCCGTTGCGGATCACCGACGGGCTGGTGTCCTGGGACGGCCGATCCGAGCAGGTGCCGGCCGAGGGCCACGCGATCCTCTTCGGCCGCTCGATCGCTGCCCGGCTGCCCGACGACCTCCCGCCGGACCTCGCGATGATGGTCATGGACGTCTGCGGCGCCCCTGCCCTGACCCACCGTGTCGTCGCGGGATACGAGCAGCCGTCCGTCGCCGTCGTCGGCGGGGCCGGCAAGAGCGGCTCGCTCGCCCTGGCCGCCGCCCGCCGGGCGGGAGCACGCGCCACCGTGGGCGTGGTCCCCGTCGAGCACGAGGCGGAGTCGCTGCGCGCCGCCGCCATCGCCGACCACGTGGCCCTCGCCGATGCCCGCGACCCGGTCGCGCTGGCCGCCGCGGTCGAGTCCGCCCTCGGGCACCCCGCCGACATCACGGTGGTCTGCGTCGACGTGCCCGGCTGCGAGCACGGGGCCATCCTCGCCACGGCGGACCGCGGCACGGTGATCTTCTTCTCGATGGCCACCTCGTTCTCGGCGGCCGCCCTCGGTGCCGAGGGGCTGGCCGCCGACGTCACGATGCTCGTGGGCAACGGCTACGTCCCGGGGCACGCCGACCTCGCGCTGGAGCTGCTGCGTACCGAGCCCGGCGTCCGCGAGCTGTTCGAGCGGCGGCTGGCCCACGAGACGGGCTGAGAGCCGGTTCCGGGAGCGGCGGCAGCCGGCTGCGAGGATGCAGCGATGACCTCGACGCTCTACCGCGGCGGCCACGTGCGCACGCCGGACCACCCGGACGCCACCGCCCTGCTCGTACGGGGCGGCGCGGTGGCCTGGGCCGGGCCCGAGGCGGACCTGCCGACGGACGCCGACGCCGACGCGACCGTGGACCTCGCCGGCGCACTCGTGACCCCGGCCTTCGTGGACGCGCACGTGCACGCCACGTCCACGGGGCTGGCGCTGACCGGGCTCGACCTCACGACGTCGACCAGCCTCGCCGACTGCCTGCGCCGGGTCGAGGACGCCGGCCGCAAGGCCCGCGGGGGCGTGGTGCTCGGGCACGGCTGGGACGAGACGACCTGGCCGGAGCACCGGGCACCGACCCGTCAGGAGCTGGACCGGGCGTCGTACGGCGGGGTGGTGTACCTGTCCCGGGTCGACGTGCACTCGGCGGTCGTGTCCTCCGCGCTGCTGGCGGCCGTGCCCGAGGTGCGCGCCGAGGACGGGTACGACGAGAGCGGCCACCTCAGCCGCTCGGCGCACCACGTCGTGCGCCGGGTGGCCCGCGAGTCGGTCACGCCGGCTCGGCGCCGGGTGCTGCAGCAGACCACCCGCAGCACGGCCGCACGGCTCGGCATCGCGCTGCTCCACGAGCTCTCCGGACCCGACATCGCCAGCGCTGAGGACCTCGGGGACCTGCTCGCGCTGGGCGAGGAGGAGCCCGGGCCCGAGGTGGTGGGCTACTGGGGCGAGCTGGCGGCGCTGGGCGGGGTGGACCGCGCCCGCGAGCTGGGCGCCCGGGGCGCGGCCGGCGACCTGTTCGCCGACGGTTCGATCGGGTCGCACACGGCCTGCCTGGTCGACGACTACGCCGACGCCGAGCACGCGGGGCACGGCTACCTCGACGCTGCCGGCGTACGGGACCATGTCGTCGCCTGCACCGAGGCCGGCCTGCAGGCCGGGTTCCACGCGATCGGCGACGGTGCACTTGCGGCCGTCGTCGCGGGGTACGCCGAGGCCGCCGACCGGCTGGGTCCGGACCGGGTGCGGGCGGCGCGGCACCGCGTCGAGCACGCCGAGATGCCGGCGCCGGAGCACCTGCCCGTGCTGGCCCGGCTCGGTGTCGTGGCCTCCGTGCAGCCGGCCTTCGACCGCCTCTGGGGCGGCGAGAGCGGCATGTACGCCGAGCGGCTGGGGTTGCCCCGGGCGCTCGGCCTCAACCCGTTCGCGGCGATGGCTGCGGCCGGCATCGTGCTCGCCCTCGGCTCCGACTCACCGGTGACCCCGCTCGACCCGTGGGGCGGCGTGCGGGCCGCGGTCCGGCACCGGACGCCCGGTTCCGGCGTCGACGCGCCGACGGCCTTCGACGCCCACACGCGGGGGGGCTGGTGGGCCTCGAAGCGCGACTCCGACGGCGTCGTCACTGCCGGTGCCCCCGCCACGTTCGCGGTGTGGGCAGCCAGGCGAGCTGGACCCGGCGACCGGCCTTCCGCCGCTCGGACCTGACGACGACGCGCCGGTGTGCTTGCGCACGGTCGTCCGCGGCGTGACCGTGCACGACGTGCTCGGCTGACGGACCAAGGGGCACTGTCGAGTGACGCATGGGCGTCGTGGCCCCCATGGAAAGCGGGCACGTGATCCCGCCGTAGGGGACCCCAACCTTTGGGGCGAACCCGCCCCAGCCGAGGCCCTATGGTCCGGGACACTCGGCGTGCGCGAGAACGGCAGCTATGCATGACCCGGCACACGTGCAGTGCGGAAGTCTGCGGGAGCACTCGGGCTATCGATTGCGGCGACTACTGGACCCACATCTGGGCGATGAGCGGACCGGATATGGGGTGCATGACTGTGTTGCCGACCCGGCCGCCGACGAAGTAGTGATTGACGCTGTTGCCATACGGGATGGTGGCTGCGGCGTCGACGAGCCGGCGGTCGATTGCCGCCCAAGCATCATTCACTCCACCGGGATCGGTGGCCTGCTTGGCGTTCGCCGCCGAGACCCGTTTCTCGATTTCGGCACTGCAATAGCGCCCCGGGTTGTAGCCCCAATCACCCAGATCGGGATCGCAGGAGCCAAGGGGCGGAAGGATGTTAGAGGCGGCAGGGTAATCGGCGGCCCAGAAGGCAAGTCCTGCGTTCCAGTCGTCCTGGGGGCTTTCGGCGGAGTAGTCCTGTCGCAGGCGCAGCGTGGCGCGGTAGCCGAGGCGGTCGAGCAGGGCAACGATCTGCTTGCCTGCCGCGCGGAGGGCGGGATCGTTATGCGCGTTGACCACAACCTCGGCGCCCAGAGTTCCAGACTTCCGGACTAGGGCCTTCGCGGTCTTGATATCGGGTTCGGTCCACTCTCCGTCCACGTCGCCGCCAAGGGTGAAGGGGCAATATTTCCTGTATCCGGGGAAGCCGGGCGGGAGAAACTGGCAGGTGACCGCTCCGGAGAGGAAGTCCCCCCGACCAGTGAGCGCGGCGCGGTCGAGCCCGAAGGCGACCGCACGACGGGCGTCTCGGTCGTCGAATGGCGGGTTGGCGGTGTTGAGGAACAACATGTTGGTGACGGCCTTCGAAGTGGTGAGCAGCCGTGAACCGTGCCGGGTTCGTAACCGGTCCAGGTCGGTCAGGGACGCGCCGAACAACACGAGGTCGCTGTGTCCGTCAGTCACCCGCGCCACGGCTTCGTTGTTCGTGTAGCCGCTCTCGAGGACGACCCGGTTCGGGTAGCCGTCCGGCTGCGCCGCGGTCGACCACACACGGAAGAACGGGTTGCGCACCAACTCGAGCCGCGGGTGGCCGCCGGGCGCGTCGAAGCCCCGGCTGTAGGAGCGGATCCTGTAGGGGCCGGTCGCGGGCAGAACTGTTCCCGGCTTCAGGTCGCGAGGTGTGTCCTGCGGGACCGCGGCAGCTGCCGGTAGAGCCAGTCGGTAGAGAAAGTCGGATGTCGGCTTGGTGAGGTGAAAGGTCACCGTGCCGGTCCGGTCATTGGCGGTGATGCCCTTACGCAGATCGCAATCCGGCGGCGGTGATGTGGCGCCATTCGCATTCTCCGCCGCGTCCTGACAGGCGCTCGCGCCCATGATCGTCGCCGAGTAGTAGGCCGAGGAATGGGTGTCGGAGTGGGCGACGGTGCGTTCGATGCCGCGCCGGATGTCACCGGCCAGCACCGGCCGGCCGGTGGAGTAGCGCACCCCTTTGTGCAAGTGGAACGTGTACGTGAGGCCGCCGTCGGTGGGGTCCGGCAGCGCAGTGGCCAGGTCTGGGACGATCCTGTTACCTCGGGCCCCCCCGGCGCGTCGGAAGCCGACGAGACCGTCGGTGATCATCGGGGCCAACATCGAGTGCCACTCGCTGTTCTGAATCGCGGGATCGAATGCGATCGCGTCCCGCGGGAACCAGAGGTCGGTGCCGGTGACAATCGTGAGAACGCCACCACGGTGCCGTTCGTCGGACTGCATCAACAGGTATGTCGTCGACAGCGCCAGCCCGAGAACCAGCACGGCCGCGAGCAGGACCACCGGACGTGGCCGCGGCCAGTGTGTGTAGCGCGGCATCCTTGGCGGCTCCTTGAGCCGATCACTTCCCCACTGGCCTCGGCCGCGTGCTCGTCCGATCAGTCCCCGACATCCGCGAAGTAGGGGGTTGCTGGGAACCGAAGAGAAGTCTGCCGGCGTTGCGGCACGCCCCAAGTCTGATCCCATTCTGTGCGGGACGCGAGGGCTCCCGGCCCGTCGAGGCGGTGCGTAGCGGAAGAGATCATTCGGACCGCAGCGCGCCAGTTGTCTGCGACTTGCCTCGTGCCATCCAAGAGTTGGTCTTTCGCCTGCGAGGATGGACGGATCCACCGCGCCGCACATAGTGCCGGATTCGTTCGCCACGACGTGAACCCCGAGCGGGTCGAACGTCGCCCTCGTCATATCCGCCCGGCTCCGTCGCGTGCGCTGTCGGGTGGCGAGGGTGAGGCTGGACTCGTCAGACGGCGTGGACGCGGGCGGCTGAGCCGAAGCTCGAACCGTGTCAACGCCGGCCACGCACCGGCGTCCTGTGTGGTGAGCGCTCGTCTCTGACCTCATCGACACGGAAGTGAACCCGTCATGCTCCGTCTCCGCACCCTTCTCGCCAGCACCTTCGCGACCCTGCTCGTCGTCGTCCTCGCCACCCCGGCCCACGCCGGCCCGGCACCTTTAGACGAGGGCGAGCGCGCCGTCACCGGCGGCACCGGTGGCACCAGCGCCCAGAGCTCGGGCTCGGACCCCGGCTTCTGGACGTACACCGGGTACGCCCTGGTGGCCGTGGCCGTGGTCCTCGTCGTCGCCGTCGTGGCGGTCGCCCTGGACCGGCACGCGCACCACGCACCGCACCCTGCCTGAACGACCGCAGCACCGACGGGCCGGCCTCCCAGGGGGCCGGCCCGTCGGCGTCCCGTCGAAGATCCCCGGGCACCTCCGGCGGGGTGCACAGTGACGGTGTCAACGCACGTTCCCCACGAACGTCTGAAGAGTCGTGACAGCTCGGCCCGGCAGGCTCGCAGGGCTCCCGGCACTGGTCCCCGACCAGCCGGGCCCCCGCGACGCCGACGAGCCGCCGGCCGAGCGCAGCGCCGGGGTCGTCGCCGTCTTCGAGGTCCACTACGCGCACCTGGTCCGGCTGGCGAGGCACCTCCTCGACGACCCGGCGGACGCGGAGGACGTCGTCATGGACGCCTTCGCCGGCCTGAGCCACCGCTGGAACCACGTCCGGCGGCCCGCCGACGTGTTCTTCTACCTGCGCTCCAGCGTCGTCAACGGCTGCCGGAGCAGACTGCGCAGGCTCCGCGTGGCGCGGAGCCGGCAGCACACGCAGGTGTTGCGAGACTCCGCGCCGGCCGAGCAGCTGGCCATGATCCGGCTCGAGCACGCCGACGTCGTGCACGCACTGCGTGCTCTGCCGCGCCGCCAGCGTGAGGTGCTGGTCCTCCGGTACTACGACGGCGCCACCGAGGCCGAGATCGCCGAGACGCTCGGCATCGGCCTCGGCTCGGTGAAGACGCACGCGTCCCGCGGACTGCACGCGGTCGCCCTGGCCTTGGAGGGATCCGCATGAGGACCGACGAGCTCGAGGGCCTGCTGCGGACGGCGCTGCACGAGGACGACGCCCGGCCAGTGGCCATCACGGAGGCCCGGCGACACCTCGCGTTGCGCGAGCAGAACCGCCGCTCGCACCCGGGCCGATGGCTGACGGCGGCGCTGGTGGCAGCCGCACTCGTGCTGGTCGTGGTCGCGTCGACTGCGCTGAAGGTCCTTGTGGACCGCGAGGCCGAGGTGCCGGTGACCCCGTCGCCGAGGATCGTGCTGTCGCCCTCTGGCCTGCCTGTGGGTCTCCTCGAGACGGTCGCGCTGGCGGGCAACGCACCGTTCAACGGCCCGCTGGTGCGGTTCGCCGTACGCCGGGACGGCACCGGCACGTTCTTGGTCTCCACCACCGGCGGGGTCCCCGGCGGATGCCCGGTGACCTAGCCGGGTCGGACCGAGGTTGGTGGAGATGAGGCTAGAGAACCGAAGGTGGTGCTGACCGGTCGTGCGTCGGATGACGTACACCGTCCGTGGACGCGACGTCTTCATCCACGACGCGACGTCGAGCGGTTGCGTGGTGCCCGCCGGGGATGCCGACTTGTTGACTGGTTCCACTCTGCGGGTCCGGCCGTTCTCCGCGCGTTTCCCCGACCGGGAGAAGCCCCTCGCACCGTCCGGCCTGCCCGTGGGTCTGTACCAGGCCGCCCTTGACCTGACGTCAGACGTCGGGCCGCCACCGCAGCTGTGGCTCCTCGTCCGCGACGACGGATCCGGTGATCTTCGGATCTGGAGACTCGACGGGCCGGTCGAAGGAGAGACGTTCGGGGTGACGATGATGGCAGGGGGACGCAGGGCGGGTACCGTGCGCTACGACGCCGCGATCTGCGGCGACAGTGCGCTGGTGATGACCATCGACTTCACGCGGGACGCCGACTCAGTTACCTTCGAGCGACGTCCGAGCGTCCGGGAGCTGCGTCGTGAGTCCCGAGACGGCCGCAGCCCTGACGGGGCTGACCATCACGGGTCAGCCACTGCGCGGCACTGAGCGCGACCCCCCGGGTGACTCAGACGGACGGGACGCGCTCGTTGTAGGTGCCGGCGCGCTCCTGCCCCGACAGCGCGGCGATCCGCTCCATGACCTCGTCGGTGAGCTCGCGGCGGGCCCGGCCGGGGGCCAGCTTGTCGTACGACGCGGGCAGCACCGGCTCGCCGAACCTGATCGCCACGCCGCGGCGCGGGCGGGGCACTGTTGCCCCGATCGGCTGCATGCGGTCGGTGCCGATCACCCCGACGGGGAGCACCGCGGCGCCGGTGGCCAGCGCCAGCCAACCGACCCCGGTCCGGCCGCGGTAGAGCCGGCCGTCGCGCGAGCGCGTGCCCTCGGGGTAGATGCCGAACGCGTCGCCGCGCTCGATGACGCCGCGGGCCAGGTCCAGCGAGGCCTGGGCGTCCTCGGCCTGCGCGCGCTGGACCGGCACCGCCTCGAACGCCGCGAAGAACAGCCGGCGCGGCCAGGCAGCCGGCGACCGGCCCTCCCAGTACTCCGCCTTGGCCAGGAAGACGACCTTCCGCGGCACCGCGAGGGGGATGACGATGCTGTCGATGAACGACATGTGGTTGCTGGCGACGATCAGCGGACCGTCGGCCGGGATGTGCTCGCGGCCCTCGATCGTCGGGCGCCAGCCCACGTGGAACAGGGCGAGGCAGACCAGCCGGGACAGCCGGTAGAGCATGGGCGGGGCCCCCAGCGGGTGAGCGAGCAGGTGGCGTGCGGTCCGGCCCGACGCTACCGCCGTGCACGCGCCCGGCCGCGGGCGCGTCCGAGGGACGGCCTGCAGCGGGGTCGCGGGCCAGGGCTACGGGCTGAGTCGCTCGTCGTCCGGGCTGGTGCCCTTCGGCAGCGACTTCCAGCCGGTCTCGCCCTGGGTGAGAACCGGCAGCGGGGCGTACGACGCGCCGTCCAGCCCGGGCAGGCCGAACTGCTGGTCCCACGCGTTGCGGCTCACGTACAGCGCCAGCCAGCCGGCGGCCAGCTGCGAGGAGGCGTACTCCTCGCGGCCGTTGTAGCTGTCCTGCTGGTTCGCGGTCGGCGGGTCGAAGCTGTACGTACGGCCGTCGCCGGCACCGTCGTTCGCCACCAGCGCTTGCTGCCCCGCCACGTGCTGGGCCAGGGCGTCACGCGCCGACCAGGTCGCCGACGAGTCCAGGCCGTACGCCCACGCGTGGGCGTCGAAGCTGACGAAGTGCGCCCGCCGGGGCGTGCCCCAGATGGTCGGCTGCGGGAAGTAGATGGCGTTGCTGCCCGGCGTGTAGATCGTTCCGCCCGGGGCGACGTACGGCGCACCGTTGGCCGGCGACGCGGCACCTGCGGTGAACGGCACCCGGGTGAAGGCGCCGTAGACCACGTCGGCGTTGTGCAGCGATGCCACCGGCACCTTCCGGTTGGCGAGGCCGGCGAAGTCGGCCGCCCACCAGTTCTGCTGGATGTTGGTCATGTAGTCGGGCTGGATGACCTGGTGGTTCTCGACCGTGCCGTCGTCGTACGCGTTGGCGCCGTCGAGCCGGTCGGCCAGCGAGTACCCGTTGACGATCGCGCCGGAGCCCATGTCCGAGAAGGTGGCGTAGGCCGCGACCTCGAGGTCGATGGCCTTGCGCCGCCAGTTCGCCGCCTGCGGGTGGCCCGGCATCATGTTGACCGCGAGCTCGAGGAGCGCGGCGTTCCAGGAGTCCTCCTCGCCGTGGGTGTTGCCCTTGGTGACGATGGTCCCGGAGGCGTCGGCCCAGTACTCCACCGGCCCGGTGAGCAGCCGGTCGGCCTCGAACACCAGCATCTGCGCGACGTACTCGCGGACCTGCGGGGTGAGCCGGTCCCAGATCAGCCAGGCGGCCTCACCGGTGAGCATCGCCCAGTGGGCGGTCTGCCAGCCCGCGCCCCAGCCGCCCGGGCTGACCGCGACGTGGTCGCAGGCGATCGAGCGGACCAGCCAGTCGCTGTAGAGGATGGCCTCGTCCTTGGTGCGGCCCACGGAAGCGTCGTTGTGGGCGCCCGTGCGCGCCGCCACCGCGGTCGTGAGCGCAGCCATCGCCGGCCGGCGGACGGCGTACTCCTGCTGCTCGGGGATGAACCGCGCGAGCACGTCGGTGTAGCGCTGGCCGCGCCGGGAGTACCACCGGTCGAGGTACTGCGCGCCGAGGAGGTACCGCTCGGACTCCAGCAGCGACGTCCTGAGCTGGAACGCCGGGTCGTTGGCCAGGTCGGGGTTCGCGGCGTCGTAGGGGAGGGCCTTGTCCAGCAGCGGGCTCGGGCGGACGTACGCCGACACCTGGTCGCGGTTGGCCACGCCGGACGACGCTGTCGCGCAGGCCGAGCCGGTCGGGCCGGCCGGGGTCGGCCACGGCGCGGGGACCATGCCGGGCTCGGACGGGACCGTGATCTCGCGCTGCGTGACGGTGCTGCGAGCCTCGGCGCGACGCTGCTTCTTCGACATGCGCTTCGTGGGCGTCCGGGACAGCCGGTCGCGCAGGAACCAGCTCGCGCCGCGCACCGCGCCGACGGTGTCGGAGCCGTTGCCGTCCCAGTCGCCGACGACGGTGGTGTCGGTCGGCCGGCCGAACCGGAAGGTGTAGGCGGGAGCGCCGGCCTTGGGCACCTGCACCAGGTAGTAGGTGCCGCCCCGGCGGACGCCGACGCCATCGCGGCCGTCGCCGTCCCAGTCGCCGGTCAGCGGGGCGTCGGTGGCCTTGCCGAACGTGAACTGCCGCCAGGTCGCGCCGGCCGACGGGTCGCTGCGCAGCAGCCAGCGGTTGCCGCGCACCACGCCGACGTCGGTGCGCCCGTCCTTGTTGAAGTCGCCGACGACCGGCCGGTCACCGGGCGCGCCGTAGTCGAACTCGCGGGTCACGAGCGGCGTGGGGCCGATCATCGAGTCGTAGACCACCCAGTGGCCGCTGGTGTAGACGGCGGGCGTGAAGGCTCCGTCGCGGTCCCAGTCACCCCAGAAGAGCTGGGAGCCCGCCGGCGTCGGCACGTTGAAGCGCTGGTCGGTGCCGCCGCTCCAGGCCCGGACCCGGGTCTCGACGTGCGTCGGTCCGGCGAAGCCCGGAACCGTGCGCATCGCGAAGAGCGGGGTCGTGGTCCTGCCCGGGTTCAGCGCGGGCGGCAGCGGGGCCGCGCCCGGCGTCGTCGTGACCGCGGCGGCCGGGCCACCCAGCGCACCGGCGGCCAGGCCCGCGGCCAGCACGGCCACCACCCCGGCGCGCGCCGCCCTCGCCCCCGAGCGGCCAGCCGCCCCCGTGTCGTCCTGCCTGCCGCCGTGCTGCTGCATCTGCCGTCTTCTCGCCGTCTCGTCCGCCGGGTGTCTCGCCCCGTAGGGCAAATCGGGCGCAACCCTGCCATGCCTCAGGCCGGGCGGGGCCCCGATCTCGCCAAGCATGACCTAGTCGTGACCCGGCACCCGCACCCGACACGGCACCGCTCCGCGGAATCCTCGACGTACGGCACAATGGCGCAGGATCTCCGGTCGTGGCCCCCTCGGACGGGAGATCCTGCGTTCCACACCCGTCCTGAGAGGCAGACGTCCGTGAGCCCGGCCCGCCCGCAGCGCAAGCCCGACCTCGACCGGCTGGATCTCGACAAGGCCACCGTCCGTCGGGCGCGGTCGCTCGCCCGGACGGCGGGAGCGCCGATCGTGCGGCTGGCCCGCACCCACAGCACCGTGTCGGTCGAGCGTGCCGTGCTGCGGCTGGCCGGGGGCGCCGGCGCCGACCCGGACGGCATCCCGTGGGTCAACCGCCTGGTCGACGTGGTCAGGGACCAGGTCGGTCTCGAGCACGGGGTGGCCCTCCCGGTCTGGGACGCGATGCGCCGGACCAAGGAGCGGGACGTCACCACGCTGGCCCAGCGCGCCGCGACCGGGGGAGTCACCTTCGCGGTGCCTGAGGGTGCGGCCGCGGAGCGCGCTGCCACGGCGTCCACCCGGGCCGTGCGCCGGGGCATCACCGCCATCGACCGGCGACGCACCGAGCGCGAGCGGCTGGTCGCGCGCATCGGCGACGCCCCGCGCAAGCCGTGGATCTACCTGATCGTCGCCACCGGCGACATCTACGAGGACATCCCGCAGGCCCAGGCCGCCGCCCGCGAGGGCGCCGACGTCATCGCCGTCATCCGCTCGACCGGCCAGTCCCTGCTCGACTACGTGCCCGAGGGCGCCACCCGGGAGGGCTACGCCGGCACCTACGCGACGCAGGAGAACTTCCGGCTGATGCGGGCCGCTCTCGACGACGTGTCCAAGGAGCTCGGCCGCTACGTCCGGCTCACCAACTACGCCTCCGGGCTGTGCATGCCCGAGATCGCGACGCTGGCCGGGCTCGAGCGGCTGGACATGATGCTCAACGACTCGATGTACGGGATCCTCTTCCGCGACATCAACCCGATCCGCACGTTCGTCGACCAGCGCTTCTCGCGGCAGGTGCACGCGCGCGCCGGCATCATCATCAACACCGGCGAGGACAACTACCTCACCACCGCCGACGCCGTCGACGAGGCGCACACCGTCACCGTGTCCCAGCTGCTCAACGAGTACTTCGCCAAGGAGGCCGGTCTCGAGGACTGGCAGCTCGGCCTGGGGCACGCGTTCGAGATCAATCCCGACGTACCCGAGTCGTTCCGGCTGGAGCTGGCGCACGCCCTGCTCGCCCGCGAGCTGTTCCCGAAGGCACCGCTCAAGTGGATGCCGCCCACCAAGCACATGACCGGCGACGTGTTCCGCGGCTACCTGCTGGACGGCTTCTTCAACCTGGTCGGTGCCCTGACGGACCAGGGCATCCTGCTGGTCGGGATGATGACGGAGGCCGTCGTCACGCCGTTCCTGTCCGACCGCGACCTCGCGCTGCAGAACGTGCGCTACGTGCTGGACGCCGCCGGCGGCCTGCACGAGGACTTCCGGCCGGCACCCGGCGGCTTCATCCAGCGGCGCGCGCACGGTGTCCTCGACGAGGCCGTGGGCCTGCTGGAGAAGATCGTGGCCGAGCCCGGGAAGGCACCCTTGCTCGAGGCGATCGGTGACGGCACCTTCGGGCTGATGAAGCGGCCGGCCGACAAGGGCAAGGGCTACGACGGCGTCGTCCGGCAGGCCAAGGGCTACTGGAACCCCGCGACGGAGATCCTGGAGGGCCGCGCATGAGCAGCACGCGGAGCACGACGAATTCCGGCGCGAAGAAGCTCGTCCGGCCCTACGGCGACACCACCGGCGACGGCATGGTGCAGATGTCGTTCACCCTCCCGGTGCCGCACGACAAGCGTGCCGAGGGCGCGGCCCTGCAGCTCGCCGCCAGGATGGGCATGGAGCCGGCGATGCTGGTGCACGCCAAGGCGATGGGACCCGACTTCACGTTCTTCGTGGTCTACGGCTCGGTCACCCACCTGGTCGACCTGTCGGAGGTGAAGGTCCTCGAGCGCGAGTACCCGCTGCTCTCGGCCAAGGACGTCAACGCGACCATCAAGAAGGCGCTCCGCCGCAAGCTGGTGGTCGTCGGCGCCTGCATCGGGACCGATGCGCACACGGTCGGCATCGACGCGATCCTCAACATCAAGGGCTTTGCCGGCCAGAAGGGCCTCGAGTACTACCGGGAGGTCAAGGTCGTGAACCTCGGTGCCCAGGTGCTCGTGCCCGATCTCGTCGCCCGGGCGCGCGAGGAGAAGGCCGACGCGGTGCTGGTGTCCCAGGTCGTCACGCAGCGCGACGCGCACCTGACCAACACCCGCGAGATGTCGGCGGCGTTCCGCGAGGCGTACCCCGCGGGCACCTCCCCGCTCCTGGTCGTCGGCGGGCCGCGATTCGACGAGCACGCCACCGGAGAGCTGGGCGTCGACCGGATCTTCGGGCGCGGCACGACCCCCGCCGAGGTCGCGAGCTACCTCGTGCACGCTCTCATGCACGACCGCGCAACCGCCGCCTGACCGCCGTACAGCGAGAGGATCCCGATGACCGACGACGACCCGCGCACCGGGCTGACCGTCACGCACCGTCGCTACGTCCCGTACTCGCACGCCCACTACGCGGGCAACCTCGTGGACGGCGCGTACTCGCTGGCGATGTTCGGCGACGTGGCCACCGAGGTCTGCATCCGCACCGACGGCGACGAGGGACTGTTCGCGTCGTACTCCGAGGTGCAGTTCCGCGCGCCCGTGCACGCGGGCGACGTCGTCGAGGTGCAGGCGACCGTGACCAGGGTGGGCACGCGCAGCCGCGAGATCGCGTTCGAGACGCGGGTCGTCTGCCGCGGCGCAGCAGAGCACGGCGAGCCCGGAGCCGGCGCGTCGGCGGCCGTCGTCCTCGACCCGCCGATCGTCGCCACGACCGCCGTCGGCACCGTCGTGGTCCCTCCCGCGAGCTGAGGACCACTCACCCCTGCCAGGTCAATGGTCCGATCGGGGGATCTGCGGTCAGTGCGTCTGGCCCGACACGCCGAATCCCTTACAGATCAAGGGAAAAATACTCACCAAGGCTCGCCGCTCCCACCTGCGGCTTTGCACATCGGCGCAGGTCAGCGCCCGGTTGACAGACCCCTGGCGGAGACCCCAGGGTGAACGACGTCCACCACAGGACACCCACGCGAAATCTCCTCCGCGACATACGAGCCGGCTTCGGGCCAGGGACGGCGCAATGCGCAAGTGCCGTCCGGGTGCCAGGTCCGATCGCCGTCGTCGCCACGGGCGAGGGGGCTGGCGGGGGGTGAGACACGGGAAGGGCCCGACCGCTCCGTAGACAACGGCCCACGATCCGGCAGCCGGCCGGACGGGAGTCGGTCCGAAGGGCGGTCCGGGCCCTGACCCGTCTCCAGGGCCAGGCAGCGGAGCCGGGCCCGGTGCATGTGCGTGGTGGTACCTCCCCGACCGTTCCCCATCGCCGTGGTCGGCTGACGTCAGAGCGGCCATGACACACCTGAGCTGGGTGCCTGGTCCGCGCCATGGACTGCGCACCCCTGTCGCTGCAGGAGCGAAGCGGCCCCGCTGGAGCCGTGGATCCCACGCCCCTGGCGGGGCCACATGGCCCGTCCCAGCAGGTGGAACGAGTTCATTGCCGCACTGACCAGCACCGGCAACGGCGGGAACGGTGTGCTGTCCGTCGGCACCGTCGAAGGCGCCCGGCCGTTGTACCGTCGCAGCCCGGCAGCCAGCAGCTGGCCACCGGTGACTCCGACGCCCGGAAGGACCTGCGACCCCTCGTGACGACGACCGCGACCGGTGCGCGCACCCCGGCGTCCGACGGCGTCGAGGTCACCGCGCACCCGCTCGCACTGGGGCCACGGCTGGCCGCCGCCGTCGTCAGCGGCGCCCTGGTGGCGGTCGCGCTGCCGCCGTACGACGCGTGGCCGCTGGCACCGGTCGGCGTGGCCGGTCTGGTGCTGCTCTGCCGCGGCCAGCGGGCCCGCCGCGCCGCCCTGCTCGGGTTCGCGCACGGGCTCGGCACGTTCGTCCCGGTGCTGTCCTGGCTGACCGTCATCGGTCCCGACGCCTGGCTGCTGGTCGCGCTGCTGGAAGGTGGCTACCTGGCCCTGCTCGGTGCGCTGACCCCGGCCGTGCTCCGGCTCCGGGCCTGGCCGGTGTGGATCGGCTGCCTCTGGGTGGCACAGGAGCTGGCGCGGGACACCACGCCGTTCGGCGGCTTCCCGTGGGGTCGGCTCGCCTTCGCGGAGACCGCGTCGCCGTACACGCCGTACGCCGCCGTCGGCGGGGCGCCCCTGGTGACCTTCGCGACAGCGTTGTCAGGTGCGCTGGTCGCGGCCGCCGTCGTGCACCGCAACCACCTCCGTACCGCGGCGCTGCTGGGGCTGGCCGCCGTCGCCGTGCCCGCCGCCGGACTCGTCCTCCCGGTGGGCGGCGCGGGGGAGGGGCGGCAGGTCACCGTGGCGCTGGTGCAGGGCAACGTGCCGGGCGTCGGGCTTGACTTCCAGGGTGAGCGCGAGCAGGTGCTGCGCAACCACGTCGACGCGACGCACCGGCTGGCCGCGGACGTCCGGGCCGGCAAGATCGCCGCGCCGGACCTCGTGGTGTGGCCGGAGAACGCCTCGGACATCGACCCGTTCGGGGACGCCGCGGCGAGGGCGCTGATCGACGGGGCGGTCCGTGATGTCGGCGTCCCGGTGCTGGTCGGCACCCTGGTCGACGGTCCCGGTCCGGACCACGTGAGCAACAGCGGCATCGTGTGGGACCCGCGGACCGGTCCGGGGGAGCGGTACGTCAAGCGGCACCCGGTGCCGTTCGGGGAGTACATCCCGTTCCGGTCCGAGTTGGCCGGCATCACCTCCCGGCTGGACCAGATCCCGCGCGACTTCTACGCCGCCGACAAGCCGGGCAACCTCGCGCTCGGGCCGGCCCGGATCGGCGACGTCATCTGCTTCGAGATCGCCTACGACGGGCTGGTGCGCGACGTGGTCCGCGGCGGCGCCCAGGTCCTCGTCGTGCAGACGAACAACGCGACGTACAACGGGACCCACCAGCCGTACCAGCAGATGGCGATGTCGCGGCTGCGCGCCGTCGAGACAGGTCGGGACGTGCTCGTCACCTCGACCAGCGGGATCAGTGCCGTGGTCCGGGCCGACGGCAGGGTCGCGCAGCAGGCGCCGGAGAAGGTCGCGCGCACCCTGGTGGCACAGGTCCCGCTGCGCGACGGCCGGACGTTGTCCACGCGACTGGGGGGCTGGCCGGAGCGGGTGCTGGCCGTCGCCGGACTGCTCGCGGCGGCCACCGGTCTCGTGCTCCAGCGCCGTCGCCGACGTGCCGAGGACGCAGCATGAGCGGGTCGAGCCGGTCGAACGAGGCGAGCGAGCCGGCGGACGCGCGGCCCGGCGGTCTGTCCGCCGACCTCACAGCCGGCGCCGGCGTCCTGGTGGTCATCCCGACCTACCAGGAGCGCCTCAACGTCGAGGAGGTCGTGGCTCGCACCCGGGCGGCCGTCCCGCTGGCGCACGTCCTGGTCGTCGACGACGCGAGCCCCGACGGCACCGGCGCCCTCGCCGACGCCCTCGCGGACACCGACGACCACGTGCACGTGCTGCACCGGGAGGCCAAGCAGGGTCTCGGCGTGGCCTACCTGGCCGGCTTCGCCTGGGGCCTCGAGCGCGACGCCGACGTGTTCGTCGAGATGGACGCCGACGGGTCGCACCAGCCCGAGCAGCTGCCGGTGCTGCTCGCCGCCCTGCCGGGTGCCGACCTGGTGCAGGGTTCGCGGTGGGTGCCGGGCGGTTCGGTGGTCAACTGGCCGCGGCGCCGCGAGCTCTTGTCGCGGGGCGGCAACCGGTACGTCCGGACCGTGCTCGGCCTCGACGTCCGGGACTCCACCGGAGGGTTCCGGGCGTTCCGCCGCAGCACGCTGGAGAAGCTGGACCTGGCCGGCGTGGCCAGCGCGGGCTACTGCTTCCAGGTCGACCTGGTGTGGCGGACGTCGCAGCAGGGGTTCCGGGTCGTGGAGGTCCCCATCGAGTTCGTCGAACGGGTCCGCGGCGAGTCGAAGATGAGCGGCACCATCGTGCGTGAGGCACTCTGGCGGGTGACCGTCTGGGGCGTGCAGCAGCGCCTCAGCCGGCTGCCCGGCCGGACCGGCGAGAGGTGAGACGGATGGGCCTGCTGCTCGTGATCCTTTTCCTGGTGGTCCCGATCGTCGAGATCTACGTGATCGTCCAGGTCGGCCAGGAGATCGGTGCGCTGCCGACGGTGGCCCTGCTGATCGTCGAGAGCCTGATCGGCGCCTGGCTGGTGCGGCGGGAGGGCAGCCGCGCCTGGGCTACCCTGCGCGCGGCGGTGACCAGCGGACAGCTGCCGAGCCGGGAGCTCGCCGACACCGCGCTCGTCCTCATCGGTGGCACCCTGCTGCTCACCCCGGGCTTCGTCACCGACGTGTTCGGCTTCTTCTTCGTCCTGCCGCTGACCCGGCCGGTGGCGCGCCGGCTGCTCGCCGGCCTCGTCGCGCGCCGGGCGACGGTGGCGGTCGGGCGGCTCGGTCCGCTGCAGGGCCCCGGGCGGCCGGGGGCGAGCCGCACCGGGTGGCCACCGACCGACGACCGGGTGGTGCCGGGCGAGGTGGTCGACGACCACCGCCGGTCGGACGAGCAGGGCCGGAACGACGAACGTCCGGGCCGCTCCACCGGATAGGCGGGGCGACCCGGACGTGGGTCGTGCGGTGCTCGGGTGAGGTCAGGCGCTCTTCTTCTGCCGGCCGCCGGTCTTCACCGGCACGTCCGCGCGGAGCAGCTCCAGCCGCTCGGCGAGCAGCACCTCGAGCTCCTTGATGGAGCGGCGCTCGAGCAGCATGTCCCAGTGGGTGCGGGCCGGCTTGCCGGCCTTCTTCTCCGGGCGTGTCCCGTCGACGCGCAGCGCCTCGGCGCCGCACACGGTGCACTCCCAGAGCTCGGGGACGTCGGCCTCGAGGGAGAACGGGACGGAGAAGCGGTGGTCACGGGGGCAGGCATAGGTCACGCTCTGGCGCGGCGCCATCTCGACGCCGAGATCGCTCTCATAGCTCTGGGCACCGAGACGCGAGCCGCGCAGTGCTCGCTCGGCCATGTCGGTCTCCTCGGGGTTCGCGGGTGGGGCGGTATGACCCGCCGTCGATGACGGCCTGGTGCCGACCGTCGTACGCTGTGTCCAACGTGCCGGGCCCCCGGAGGATTCCCCGTCGGGGCTCCGGCAACCCGTGCTGCCACGCCTGGCGTGAGCGCTCCCGAGGTGATCCCGGCCACGTTCCGCCCCGCGAGGGCTGCACAAGGAGTACGGAGCGGACCCCCTCTCCGGATGCCCTCGAGGGCCGTCAGGATCCCCAGTGCCCGCGGGACCGGAGCACGTCACGCAGAGTGACCAACCGGTCGGTCATCAGCCCGTCGACCCCGAGGTCCAGCAGCCGGTGCATCTCGGCGGCCTCGTCGACCGTCCAGACGTGCACCTGCTGCCCCAGCGCGTGGGCGGCGGCGACCAGGCCGGGCGTGACGACCCGGAGCCAGCCGACCCGGTCCGGGACCTGGGCGCAGGGGACCCCGCGCGGGGCCAGCCGGTGCGCGGCCGGGTGCAGCGCCGCGGCCCGGAGCCGGGCGACGCCGCGGGTGGCCAGCGACGTGCACAGCTCCGGTCCCACCGCGGCCCGGGCCGCAGCCAGCCTGCTGCCGGAGAAGGACGCCACGCAGACCCGGCCCACCGCGCCGGTCCGCGCCAGGGTCCGGGCCAGCGGCGCCACCGCGGACCGCTCCTTGACGTCCACGTTGACCCGGACGTCCGGCCAGCTGCCGAGCAGGTCCTCCAGCAGCGGGATCGGCTCGCGGCCCCCGATGCGGGCCCGGCCGACGGTCACCCAGGGGAGGCGCGCCACCCGCCCGGTCCGGTCGGTGACCCGGTCCAGCGTGTCGTCGTGGAAGGCGAGCAGCACGCCGTCGGCGGTGGCGTGCACGTCGGTCTCCAGGTACCGGTAGCCGAGGTCGACGGCCCGCTGGAAGGCCGCCATCGAGTTCTCCAGGCCGTCGGCCGCCCCGCCGCGGTGCGCGAACGCGATCGGTCCGTCGTGCTCGAGGAACGGGAAGGTCCGTCCGGCACCGGGCACGGCCGCACCCTAGCCAGCCACGGCCGTGAGAGTCGCGGGAGGAAGTCCTGGGACGGAGACCCCCACGGCGACCTCCGCCGGCGTCGTACCGGGTGTATGCGTGAGGCACAGGAGGTAGGCCGTGGCGCCCATGCCGGACGAGTCGGCGTTCGCCGAGTTCGTCGCGGCCCGGTCGTCCGCCCTGATGCGCACGGCCTACCTGCTCACCCGGGACCACCACCTGGCCGAGGACCTCGTGCAGACCGCGTTGTTCAAGGCCGCGATGGCGTGGGAGCGGATCGAGGGCGAGCCCGAGCCGTACGTGCGCCGGATCCTGTACACCGAGAACGTCTCGTGGTGGCGCCGCCGGCGCCGGCTGGTGGTCGAGGCGGCACCGGTCCGGGCCGAGGAGCCGGCCGGTCCGGGCACCGACGTCGACCTGCAGGTCGCGCTCGAGCGCGCGCTCGGGCAGCTCACGGCCAAGCAGCGCACGGTCCTCGTGCTGCGCTACTACGAGGACCTCACGGAGGCCGACGCCGCCCGGGTCCTGGGCGTCGGGGTGGGGACCGTGAAGTCGACGCACCGTCGGGCCCTGCTGCGGCTGCGGACGCTCGCGCCGCACCTGGGCGAGCTGATCGGGGTGACCCATGAGTGACCAGCTGCACGACCTGATGAACCGGATCGCCGACCGGGCCGGTCCCGCGCCGCACGACCCGACGCTCTGGGACCGCGCCCGACGGGCCCGACGAGACCAGCGGCGGCTCCGGGCGGCCGGCGTCGGTGCGTTGGTCCTGGCAGTGCTGGCTGTGCTCACGGTCGCCGGGCTGGGCGGCCAACGGGTCGCCGAGCCACCGCCGGTGGAGCAGCCGGACCGGCGGGACGGGCCGGGGATCCCGGCGACCATCCACGGCGTCCCCGGCACCGGGGGCCTGGCGCTCGAGCGCGACCTCGGGGTCGGGCAGGCCGCCGTCGCCCTGAGCACCCCGGCCGGTGCCTTCGTGGTCACCGCGGCTGACGGGGTCTACCACCGGGTCCGGCTGGCGGGGTTCCACCCGGAGCTGCACAGCGCCGCTCTGGCCGGCCTGGCGCTCTCACCGGACGGCCGGCGGCTGGCCTGGACCTGGCAGGGCCCGCCGGGGCCGGACGGCAGCGACTACGGCTGGGGGCTCCGGGTCGCGGACCTCACGACCGGCGACGTCCGCACGGCGCGGGTCGACGTGTCGTTCGAGCCGGGTGTCCTGTCCAACCCGCGCTGGTCCCCGGACGGCCGGTACGTCGTCATGGACGAGGTCTTCGGGGTCGGGCTGGTCGACGGCGACTGGGTGCCTCCGGCCGACGCCGGCTACGCCATCGAGTACTTCGGTGCGGTGCTGGACCTGCGCCGGATGCGGCTCACCTCGATCGTGGGCAGCTACCTGGACGGTTCGCCCTACGACGCCTGGGTCGTCGCGCCGACGCGGCGCGCGTACCGCGTGGTCGGCGATCGGCTGCTGACCTGGGCGCACACCCGCGGTGAGGTGTGGCATCGGACGACGCTGGCGACAGGCGTGTCGGGCGCCTCGACCGGACGGATCTCCGGAGACGGTCGTTGGCTGCTGCTGTCCGGCCGTGACGGCTCGACCGGCGTCGCCCTGGTGGACCTCGACGCACCGGGTCCCGGGGCCCCGGTCACCCGCGTCGGGACCCGTGCCGAGATCGACGTCATCGGCTGGACCGATGACCGGCACGTGCTCGCACTGGAAAGCCAGGGCGAGGGGGACCGCGACCTGATCCGGCTGGCGATCGAGCCGGCGCCGGCCGACCTCGAGTCCGCGAGCGGCCCGGTGCGGCTGGTGGTGGAACCGCTGGGCTCGCTGGTCGGGGCTGACGCGGGCACGAGCGTCAGCGTGGCGGTCGACCTGGCCGCGGGGGAGCGGGCCACGTGGGACGCCGACGCCCCACCCTTCGTCGACCAGGCCGAGGTGGGGCAGGAATCGGCGGGCGCAACACGGCCCACGGCCACGGCGTCCCGCGACGACGGTGAGCGAGCCGGCTCCCGGAACGCACTGCGGCTCGGTCTCGTGGGTGCCGCGGCAGTCGCTGCCCTCGTCCTCGGCGCCCTGCGGGTCGGGCGGCTCCGCTCCGGCTCTTCCGGCTAGCGGTCCGACGGACGTGGCACGATCGGTCACGTGACCAGCAGATCGGCCCGGGAGCAGCACCTGCGCGACCTCGCGCTGCTGCGCCGGGTCCGGGACCGGATGGACCGGGACTACGCGCAGCCACTGGACGTCGAGGCGCTCGCGGCGGGGGTGAGCATGTCGGCGGGGCACCTGAGCCGTCAGTTCCGGCAGGCGTACGGCGAGTCGCCGTACTCGTACCTGATGACCCGACGCATCGAGCGCGCCATGGCACTCCTGCAGCGGGGCGGTCTCAGCGTCACCGAGGTCTGCTTCGCGGTCGGCTGCTCGTCGTTGGGCACCTTCAGCAGCCGCTTCACCGAGCTGGTCGGCATGCCGCCGAGCGCCTACGCGCGCGAGGATTCGCCAGCGGCGGGGATCCCGGCGTGCGTGGCCAAGCAGGTGACGAGACCGGTCAGGAATCGAGAAGCGACGGTCAGGGAGGCGCACCTAGCGTGACGGCCATGGACATCACCATCCACTCGACCTTCCTCCCGCACGAGGACCCCGACGCCTCACTGGCGTTCTACCGCGACACCCTCGGCTTCGAGGTCCGCCTCGACGTCGGCAAGGGCACGATGCGCTGGATCACGGTCGGCCCCGCCGACCAGCCCGGCATGTCCATCGTGCTGGCACCGCCGTCGGCCAACCCCGGCCTCACCGACGACGAGAAGCAGACGATCGCCGAGATGATGGCCAAGGGCACCTACGCCACGCTGCTGCTGGCCACGAAGGACCTCGACGGCACCTTCGAACGGCTGCAGGCCAGCGACGCCGACATCGTCCAGGAGCCGACCGAGCAGCCGTACGGCATCCGTGACTGCGCCGTCCGGGACCCCGCCGGCAGCCTGCTCCGCATCCAAGAGCTGCGCTGACGCATGGCCCGGAGGACCACCGCGAAGCAGCCTGCCCCACGAGGTCCCGACAGCCACGACGTGATCCGCGTCCAGGGCGCCCGGGAGAACAACCTCAAGGACATCAGCGTCGAGCTGCCGAAACGCCGGCTCACGGTGTTCACCGGCGTCTCGGGCTCGGGCAAGAGCTCGCTGGTCTTCGGGACGATCGCCGCGGAGTCGCAACGGCTGATCAACGAGACCTACAGCGCCTTCGTCCAGGGCTTCATGCCGACGCTCGCACGACCCGACGTCGACGTGCTGGAAGGTCTCACCACCGCGATCCTCGTGGACCAGGAGCGGATGGGCTCCAACCCGCGGTCCACCGTCGGCACCGCGACCGACGCCTACGCGATGCTGCGCATCCTCTTCAGCCGACTCGGGAAACCGCACATCGGCTCGCCGACCGCGTTCTCGTTCAACGTCCCGACCCGGACCGCGAGCGGGGTGATGAGCACCGAGAAGTCCGGCGGCCGGGTGGAGAAGAACGTGGTGCGCGACGTCGTCTACCAGGGCGGCATGTGCCCGCGGTGCGAAGGCATGGGCGCGGTCTCCGACGTCGACCTCACCGCGCTCTACGACGACAGCAGGTCGCTGAGCGAGGGCGCGCTGAGCGTCCCCGGCTACAGCATGGACGGCTGGTACGGCCGCATCTTCAGCGGAGCCGGCCTGCCGATGGACAAGCCGATCGCGAAGTTCACCACGAAGGAGCTCGACAAGCTGCTCTACGGAGAGCCCACCAAGATCAAGGTCGAGGGAGTCAACCTCACCTACGAGGGCGTCATCCCGAAGATCCAGAAGTCGATGCTGTCGAAGGACGTCGAGGCCATGCAGCCGCACGTCCGTGCCTTCGTCGAGCGCGCCATCACGTTCACCACGTGCCCGGAGTGCGACGGCACCCGGCTCAGCGAAGCTGCACGGTCGTCGAAGATCGGCGGGAAGAACATCGCCGACCTCTGCGCCATGCAGATCAGCGACCTGGCCGACTGGGTCAGGGCGCTGCACGAGCCGTCCGTGGCACCGCTGCTCGCCGGGCTCCAGCACCTGCTCGACTCGTTCACCGGGATCGGCTTGGGCTACCTGTCGCTCGACCGGCCCGCGGGGACGTTGTCCGGGGGAGAGGCCCAGCGGACCAAGATGATCCGCCACCTCGGGTCGTCTCTCACCGACGTCACGTATGTCTTCGACGAGCCCACGATCGGTCTGCACCCGCACGACATCGAGCGGATGAACCAGCTGCTGCTGCAGCTGCGCGACAAGGGCAACACCGTGCTCGTGGTGGAGCACAAGCCGGAGACGATCGCGATCGCCGACCACGTCGTCGACCTGGGTCCGGGCGCGGGCACCGACGGCGGCGAGGTGGTGTACGAGGGCAGCCTGGACGGGCTGCGCGAGAGCGGCACGGTCACCGGCAAGCACCTCGACGACCGGGCGTCGCTCAAGGACGCGGTGCGCACGTCGACCGGCGCGCTGGAGGTCCGTGGCGCGTCGACGCACAACCTGCGCGACGTGGACGTCGACGTCCCGCTCGGCGTGCTGTGCGTCCTCACCGGCGTCGCGGGCTCCGGCAAGAGCTCGCTGGTCCAGGGCTCGGTCGCCGGCCGCGACGGCGTGGTCGTCGTCGACCAGGGCGCGATCCGCGGCTCGCGACGGAGCAACCCGGCGACGTACACCGGGCTGCTCGAGCCGGTCCGCAAGGCGTTCGCCAAGGCCAACGGCGTGAAGCCGGCGCTGTTCAGCTCCAACTCGGAAGGCGCCTGTCCCGCGTGCAACGGGGCCGGCGTCGTCTACACCGACCTCGGTGTGATGGCGACGGTGGCCACCACCTGCGAGGAGTGCGAGGGCAGGCGCTTCCAGGCGTCGGTCCTGGAGTACACCCTGGGTGGCCGGAACATCGCCGAGGTGCTGGCGATGTCCGTGACCGAGGCGGCCGACTTCGTCGGCGACGGCGAGGCGGCGACCCCGGCCGCGCAGAAGGTCCTGGCTCGGCTGGCGGACGTCGGGCTCGGTTATGTCACCCTGGGCCAGCCACTGACGACGCTGTCCGGCGGGGAGCGCCAGCGGCTCAAGCTGGCCGCCCAGATGGCCGAGAAGGGCGACGTCTACGTCCTCGACGAGCCGACCACAGGCCTGCACCTGGCCGACGTCGAGAACCTGCTCGCGATGCTCGACCGGCTGGTGGACTCCGGCAGGTCGGTCGTCGTCATCGAGCACCATCAGGCGGTCATGGCGCACGCGGACTGGATCATCGACCTCGGACCCGGCGCCGGCCACGACGGCGGGCAGATCGTCTTCGAGGGCCCGCCCGCGGACCTCGTCGGTGCGAGGAAGAAGACCCTCACCGGGGAGCACCTCGCGGCCTACGTCAGCGCCTGACCGCGCACAACCGTCCCCTGCAGCCTGACGCCGATAACCTACATTATGTCAGTTCGCACCAAGAAGGCCGGACGCCAGCCTCAGCCGCGAAAGAGTCTTCTGGCCCCCCGCCCCGGCCGAGATCACCCCGGCGGAGCCTCGTCGGCCAGCTGCGGGCCGTCCCAGGTGGACAGGCAGAACGGGTGGCCCACCGGGTCGGCGTACACGATGCAGTGGTCGGAGTTGGGCTGGTGGTCCACCCGGGTGGCACCGGCGGCCAGCACGCGGGTGCCGGCCGCCGCGAGGTCGTCGACGAGGAAGTCGAGGTGCAGCTGCATCGGCACGTCGCCGACCGGCCAGGTGGGCGCCCGGAAGTCCTCCACCTGCTGGAAGCCGAGGAAGCCGTTCGGGCCGCTGACCGCGGCCCAGTGCGCACCGCCGGTGGCCGTCCCGCCGGTCACCTCGGCGTAGAAGCACGCGAGGGCGAGTGCGTCAGGCGCGTTGACGGTGGTGCCGTTGAGGCTGATGCGGTCCGACATCAGCCGGCCGCGCCGTCCTGGTAGGCGGGCGTGAGCTCCGTCCACCGCTCGTGCCATCCCGCGGCGGCGGTCTCCGACGACCAGCCGCCCTCGTGCACCGGGTCGGCGCCCGCGAGCGATCGCCCGAGGTCCTCCAGGTGTGCCTGCCAGCCGGCTCCGTAGAAGTGCAGGGCGTCGACCGGCAGGCCGCGCTCCTCCACCACCAGGCGGGTCCGCTCCCCCTCCGCCGTCAGCCACGCCTCGAGCTGGGACTCGTCGTCGGTCCCCGCCTCGGTCGTGAGCAGCAGGTGGTGCGGGGCGTCGCAGGCGTCGATCCGCGCCGGACCGGTCCACGTGCTCGTGAAGACCGCGTGCACGGTCCCGCCCACCCGGAGCTCGTCGCCGGTGACCTCGGCGATCCAGCGCGCGAGCCGCTGCGGCTCCGTGCACGCGCTCCACAGGTCGTCGATGTCGGTGTCGTACACGTCCTCGACGCGCACCGCTCCCCGGCCGCCGTCGAGCGCCCGCATCGTTCCGTTCGTCTTCACCGCTGTGCCTTCTTCCCTCGTGCGATCTCGGTGTGCAGCGCGTCGAGCCTGTTCTGCCAGAGCGCCCGGTACTCCCCCAGCCACTCGTCCACGTCGATCAGCGCCTTCCGGTCTCAGGCTGTAGATCCGGCGCTGCGCGTCCTGGCGGACGTCGACCAGCCCCGCCTCCCGCAGCACCCGCAGGTGCCGCGACACCCCAGGCCGGGCGATCGGGAGCGCCTCCGCGAGCTCGCCGGCCGTCGCGGGGTGCTCGCGCAGGATCTCCAGCACCGTGCGCCGGCTCCCGTCGGCCAACGCCTGCAGCACCGCGTCCATGGACATGACTGTAACCGATCGGGTACGTACCCGCAAGGGTACGTACCCGACCGGTCTGCTCGGCGTCGCCGGGGCCGGGATCAGTGCCAGTCGCTGACCCGCACGTCCCGCGGAGCCGGCGAGCCCGTCCCGGTCTCGACCAGCGACTTGAGGCTCAGGAGGAACGAGCCCCACGTGGTGCTGCAGTGGTGCATGAACTCCACCGGCTCCTTCCAGCCCTGGTGCCGGAAGAGCACGATCGTCCAGTCGCCGTGCTGGCTGAGGTGCCAGTCGATCGTCGTTCCGACCCACTCCTCGGGGCCGTCGACGACCCGCCACACCACCTTCTCCCCCGGTCTCGCCTCGACGACCTCCATGTCGAACCCGCCGACCGGCGGGAACCGGAACTGCAGCACGCCGCCCTCCTCGCCGCTCCCGGTGGTGTCGTCGGTCCACCAGCCGGCGAGCCCGTCGACGGTCGTCAGTGCGTCGTAGACGCTGTCCGGGCCCGAGGTCCGGACCCCGACCCTGTGCAGGATGTCCACCATCGTTCGTCTCCTTCGTCGTCTCAGTCGTGCGTCGTGTCGTTCTGGGTGCGCTGGATCGCCTCAGCGATCCGCTTGATCCGCTCCAGCCGGGCCTCCCACGCGGACCCGACCGAGGACAGCTGGGCCACGGCGCGGGCGAGCTGGGCGTTGTCGACGCGGTACCGCTTCTCGCGGCCCACCGGGGTCGACCGGACGAGCCCGACCCGATCGAGGACGCCCAGGTGCTTGGCGACCGCCTGCCGGGTGACCGGCAGCTGCTGACCCAGGGAGGTCGCCGTGCCGTCGCCGTCGGCGAGCAGCAGGTCGAGCAGCCGGCGCCGGGTCGGGTCCCCGATCGCGGACCAGAGGTCGTCGTCGACCTTCCGCGCCACCGAAGTGGTCACGGGTGCACCTCGAGGGTGGCGACGTAGCTCTCCAGCCGCGGCAGGTAGAACTCCCAGCCGGTGACGTGCTCCTGGTACTGCTGCTCGAGGACGGCGACCTCCCAGCCCAGCTCGCGGAAGCCGGTCTCGGTCATCCGCAGCAGCGTGCCGGCCCCCGACGGGGTCAGGTCGAAGGTGACGAGCAGCGAGTTCGTCCGCGACGCCGGCTGGTCGGCCGGGTGCGTCCAGCGGAACGAGAAGGTGCGCGGCGGCAGAGCCTCGACCACCGTGAACGCCACGACGGACCCGCCGTCCCCGGGGTCGCCGAACACGATCTCCCCCGTCGCGCCCGGCGTCGGCTCGTAGCGGGCGTCGTCCGGCCACCACTGCTTGACGTGGTCGGGGCTGCTCACCGTCTCGAAGACGACCTCCGGGGCGGCGTCGACGTAGATCTCCCGCTCGATGGTCCCGAGCTCCATGACATCCTCCTGCAACTAGTGGTTGCACAGGACCGTAGCCGCTGAGGGACCCGGGCGCAACCATCGGTTGCGATTCTTTCGGGTCGCTGGGCTCGCCGACGTAGCCGCCGCAGGAGGAGGACTCCTCGCGCCGAGTCGTGCACGACGACGCCGACGACCCCCGCGGTCGGGCGCACCACGTGGTGCTCGAAGCGCCGGCCGCCCGGCACCTCCACATCGGCCAGCGTCACCCGCACCCACGAGCTGTCGTAGCCCGTCCGCTCTCCGTGCACCGTCGACCGCAGGGGCCGTCACGCTGGACCCGGCCGCGAGGTTCCCCGCCGGGCACCGGCCGACCCCGGCGGCCCTAAAGTTGCCGGATGCCCGCCGAACCGACGTCCCTCTCGGGACCCGTCGTCGGCGAGCGCACCGTCACGTTCCGGCTCGACGACCCGGAGCACCGGCTGCTCGGTGTCCGCCTCTACCAGGAGGTCCGCATCCCCGGGGGCCTGCTGGCCTTCGTGCACGTCGACGGCGCCTGGGTGCTCGAGGTCGACCGGCCGGAGGTCGATCGGATCGAGTACCTCTTCCAGGTCACCGGGCCCGACGGCGCCGAGGTGTGGAGCACCGACCCGGGGAACCCGATCACCGTCGGCGGCGCGTACGGCGACAAGTCGGTGCTGGAGCTGCCGGGCTACCAGCCACCGCGCTGGCTGGAGATGCCGGCCCCGGCCGGGCAGCGCCGCGAGCTGGACATCGCCGCCCGCGCGCTGGACGCCGACGTCCCGGTCACGCTCTGGAGCCCGACCGGGCTGGCCGCGTCGACTCCGGCACTGCTCCTCGTGGTGCACGACGGCCCGGAGTACGACGCACTGGCCGGCCTCACGACGTACCTCGGCGCACTGGTCACCGCCGGCGAGCTGCCGCCGGTGCGGGCCGCGCTGCTCGGCCCGGGCCACCGCAACGAGCGGTACTCCGCGGACGGTGCCTACACCCGCGCGCTCTGCCTGGCAGTCCTCCCCCGGCTGCAGGTCGAGACCGCGGTCACGGCGACGATCGGCATGGGCGCCAGCCTCGGGGCGCTGGCGATGCTGCACGCGCAGCGGTCCGACGCCCGGGCGTTCGACGGCCTGTTCCTGCAGTCCGGCTCGTTCTTCCACCCGCGGCACGATGCGCACGAGCGCCGGTTCCCGCGCTACGACCGGGTGGTGCGCAGTGTCGACAGCGTCCTGCGGGCCTCCGGTCACCCCCGGCCGGTCCCCACCGTCATGACGTGCGGGACGCTGGAGGAGAACCTCGCCAACAACCGGATCATGGCCCGGGCTCTGTCGGCGCAGGGCTACGACGTGACCCTGCGGGAGGTGCGCGACGTGCACAGCTACACGGCCTGGCGCGACGCCTTCGAGCCGAACCTCACCGGGCTGCTGCGTGAGGTGGGCCGGCAGCACCGCTCCCCCGAGAGGACCCGACCGTGACGCGCACCCTCGAGCTCGGTTCCCATGACGGCTTCCGTGGCCATGTCGTCGTGCACGGTCACTGGGGACGGCCCGTCGTCGTGTTCCCGTCCGAGTCCGGTCGCGCCTGGGACTTCGAGAACAACGGCATGGTCGAGGCGGTCCGGTCGCTGCTCGACGCCGGCAGGGTCAAGCTCTACTGCGTCGACTCGGCCGACTCGGCCACCTGGTCCGACCGCTCCGTCCCGCTGGAGCGACGGGCCCAGCTGCACGACGACTACGAACGATGGGTCCTCGACCAGGTGGTGCCGTTCGTCCACGGCGACAGCGGCGGCCTGCAGCCGGTGATGACGGTGGGCTGCAGCCTCGGCGCCTACCACGCCGCCAACATCGCGCTCCGGCACGCGCACGTCTTCCCGGAGGCCCTGTGCATGTCGGGCAGCTACGACCCGTCGGAGTGGAACGCGTGGGGCGACCGCGGCGACGCGTCGTACTTCCACAACCCGATGCACTACGTCGCGAACCTGCACGGCGACCACCTCGACTGGCTGCGGCACACGGTGCACCTCACCCTCGTGGTCGGCCAGGGCTCGTGGGAGGTGGACCCGACGCGGGCGCTGCCGAGCACCCGGGCGTTCGCCGCCGTGCTGGCCGACAAGGGCATCCCGCACGACCTCGACGTGTGGGGCCACGACGTCCCGCACGACTGGGACTCCTGGCGCCGCCAGATCGCCCACCACCTCCCCCGCTTCTGCTGAGGGTCGTCGGCGGCCGGCCGCCGTATGTGAGCCTTGCCGCGTCTCACATCGTGGGATAGTCCCCGTGGCAACAGGTGGGTGCCCCCCGCAACAGGCCGATAGCCCTGTTGCGGGGGGCACTCACCTGTTGCGGTGACCCTGGTCTCGAATCCTGGACAGGGAGCGTCTGGGGCCGACGGCGGGAGGCCGGCACACGCGGCGTCCGCGTCCTTGCTGATCTGACGGAGAGCGACGAATCTCAGAGAAGGGGCTCGGACCACCTCCGACCTCAGGTCGGCGGGAGGACCAGGCGCTCGAGCAGGCGGTCGAGGTCGGCGTCCGGGTCGTCGGTCAGGCCGGTGTGGACGGGGCCCGGCTGGACCACGGTGCTGCGCGGGGCGGTGAGCCACCGGAACCGCTTCCCGGGGTCCTCCTCCCCCGCCGGGCCGGCGTCGGCATCGGCCGCGCAGACGCCGGCCGCGGTGCGCAACGCGTGCTCGACGGCCTCCGGGTCGGCTGACGGGTCGAGGGCGCGCAACCGGGCGACGTCGAGGTGCACCCGCGCCCCGAGGAACGACCGCGCCTGGCAGTAGAGCAGGACGCCGGCGTTCATCGACTCGCCGCGGTCGACACGCGGCACCACTCGCAGGACGGCGTACTCGAACGGGACGCGGGTCACGACGCCGCCCGCAGGCCGCGGATGCTGGGCAGCCAGGCGTCGCGCGCGTCCAGCCGCGCGCTGAGCTGACCGACGTACGCCGCGCGCACCGCGTCCGGCGAGTCGAAGCCCGGCTCCCCCACGAGCCACTCGTCGGGTACGTCGGCCGCCGCCGCGCCGAGCAGGTCGGCCGTGACGAGCGGCGTCAGGCCGTGTCGGCCTCGCCGACCTGGGACGCGACCCCGGCCAGGGCGTGGGTGGCCGCGTCGTACGGCCGGCTTGCGGACGCCTCGAGACCGGACCACGAGTGGTGGAAGATCAGCGCGGCGCCGTGGTCGATCAGCCGGACCCGGCCGTGCCAGAGCAGCATGTTGGGGTTGCGCCACGACCGGTCGACGTTGCCGATCAGGGCGTCGAACCACAGGATGCGGGACGCGAGCGCCGGGTCGACAGCGCGGGCGTCGACGTCGAGCGCGCCGGGCAGGTAGTCGACCCCGAGGTTGAGCCCGGGACTGGCCCGCAGCAGGTCCTGGACCTCCTCGTCCGGCTCGGCGGGCGCCATCCCGGGGTCGACGTCGACGAGGGCGAGGTCGGGGGTGTCCAGTCCGAGGCCGCGTGCGAGCCCGGCGCAGACCACCTCGGCCACCAGCGTCTTGCGGCCCTGGCCGGCACCGTGGAACTTCACGACGTAGGTGCCGAGGTCGTCGGCCTCCATCAGACCGGGCAGCGAGCCGCCCTCGCGCAGCGGCGTGACGTAGCGCGTCGCGGTCACCTGGGGCAGCACGGGCCAACCCTAGAGGCGGCGGTCACCACCAGCCCTGGCGCTTCGTCCAGCGGAGCAGGGTCGCGCTCATGGCCACCATGACCGCGAGCACGAGGAGCAGCTGCGGCACGTGGGTCTTCTCGTTCACGATGACGTTCATGCCGTAGATGGACGCGACCGCGGTGATGGGCAGGGTGACCGCCGCCAGCACGGCCAGCCGCTCGACGGCAACCGTCATCCGGGTCGCGACCCGCGTCTGGTAGAGGTCGATGACGCCGAACAGGAACTCCTTCTCGCCGTCGCTCAGGCTGCGCACCCGGTCGAACTGGTCGGCGAGGTCCTCGAGCACGGGACGCGTCGGCTCGGCCACCGACCCGCGGCCGGCCAGGGTCGCGAGCCGGCCGTAGATCTCGTGGCTCTGCGCGGCCATCGTGCGCACGGTCAGCAGCTCGTGCCGGACGAGGAACATCTCCTCCAGCAGCGCCTCCGGGTGCCGGAAGTCGTCGACCATCACCCGCTGCTCCAGCCCGGCCACCTTGGCCGCGACCCCCGACACCGCGGACCACTGCCGGCGGGCCACCGCGGACACGACGGCGTACGACAGGTCGATCGGGGACGCCGGACGGAACCGGCCCTCCAGGATCCGGCGCAGCGCTCCCGCGGTCTCGGTGAGAGCCCGCTCGAGCCGGACCTCCGGGTTGATCGGCCCGTGCACGGTCACCAGGAAGTTGCGTCCGACGAACTGGTCCAGCTCCAGCAGGTGCACGTGCCCCGCCGTGCCGATGTCCGGGGCGTGCAGCACGACGAAGACGTAGTCCGGGTAGGCGTGCGTGGCGGGCACGTGGTTGCGCTCCCGGCAGGACTGCAACGTCAGGCCGTGGAAGCCGAACGTCGTCGCGAGGACCGCCTCGGTCTCGTCGTCGAGCACGGGGACGTCGACCCAGACGAAGCCGTCGTCGTCCCGGGCCAGCAACCCGGCCAGGTCGGCCGCGTGGTGGTCCTCGACCCCGCCCGCGCTCACGAACCGCACGTCCACCGGACCTCCGCCTCTCGGGCGGCCGGTGCCCGCGGCGGGTGCCGGCCCCGGGCACAGGGTAGGGCTGTCGGCAACGGTGGGCCCGCACTACGGTTCCAGCCAGACCCGACGGAAGGACGCATCGTGACCGACTCCCGCCACCTCATCGGGCTGCTCCTCGGCACCGAGAACGACTGGCCGACCGTGTTCGAGGACCTGGTCCGGCGCGTCGGCACCGTCGAGGACGGCGCCGGCACCGTCCACGAGTACGACGTCGAGCGGATCACCATCGAGCCGTTCGACCTGCGGTACACCCCGTCGTACGACCTGGTGATCGACCGGCTCGCGTACTGGTACTACCACCCGCGTGAGTGGCTGAAGAAGGTCGCGCTGATGGACGGCGTCTACCTCCTGAACTCGCCCTTCACCTTCCAGGCCATGGAGAAGCACGCGGCGTACTGCGCCATGATGCGGCTCGGCCTCAAGGTCCCGGAGACGGCCCTGGTGCCGTACAAGAACCCGATCGACCACGCGAAGTACGCCTACACCGCGGAGCGGTACAACCGGCCCTTCGACCTCGAGGCGGTCGCGTCCAAGGTCGGCTTCCCGCTGTTCATGAAGCCCTACGACGGCGGTGCGTGGCGCGGTGTCTCGCGGATCCGCGACGTCGACGAGCTGCACCGCGCCTACGACGAGTCCGGCGAGATGCTCATGCACCTGCAGGCCTCCGTCGAGGGCTACGACGTGTTCGC
Source organism: uncultured Actinomycetota bacterium (assembly GCA_963746175.1). Classification (GTDB taxonomy): domain Bacteria; phylum Actinomycetota; class Actinomycetes; order JACCUZ01; family JACCUZ01; genus CAVVAH01. The sequence continues at coordinate 511,937 of CAVVAH010000001.1, forward strand.
CCGGTCGCTGTCGATCGGTGCCGAGACGATGGTGATGAAGTTCGACCCCGACCAGCCGATGCACGGCCGGTACTCCGTCTCGCACGACTTCCTGTCCCCCGACACCGGCGCCGAGGTGCTGTCGATCGGCCGGATCGTCAACGCGTTCTTCCGATGGGAGTTCAACTCCTGCGAGACGCTCGTCAAGGGCACGGACGTCTACCCGATCGACTACGCGAACGCCTGCCCCGACGTGGCGATCACCTCGCTGCACTACTACTTCCCGTGGGCGATGAAGGCCCTCGTCAAGTGGTCGCTGTTCTGCACCGCCACCGGACGCGTTCCCTCACCGCACGTCGACCCGGCGCCGTGGTTCGCGATCGCGGACCGCGCCGACCTGTCGTACGACGAGAAGCTCGCGGCATACTCGGGGCTGGCGGACGACTACTTCGACACCGAGCGGTACCGCGACTTCTGCGCGTCCCGGCTCACCGAGCTGGACGAGCGGGCGCTGGCGTACTTCGAGTCCGGCGACTTCGACCGGGTCCTCGTCGAGACCGTGACGAGCACCTTCCCGGCGCACGAGCACGAGCAGTTCGTGGGGCACTTCCGCGGTCTGCTCGGTGCGTGGTGCACCGACGAGCGCAAGCGCCTCGGCTGACGCGGTGAGCACTGCGGCGGCTGCGGTCGCCGCGGCACAGGAGGCCCTGTCGGCGGCGACGGGTTCGACGGTCCGGCTCGGCGTCCCGACGGACCTCGGCGGCAGCCAGCGCACCGTGGTGCTCCGGGTTCCGGTCGAGCGCGGTGACGGGCTCCCGGGCTCGGTCGTCGTCAAGGCGCACCTGGACGACGGCTCGTGGGACACGTGGGTCAGGGAGCCGGCGGCCCTGGACCTGCTCGGTGACGCGACGGCGCTGGCGGGGCTCGTGCCACAGCTGCTGGCGGTGGCCGAGCAGCCGCCGATCGTGGTGCTCGCGGACCTCGGGGCGGACCGCACCGACCTGGCCTCGCTGCTGCTCGGCTCCGACCGTCGGGCCGCCGAGGGCGGTGTCCTCACGTGGGCCGCGACGGTGGGCCGCCTGCACGCCAGCACGGCTGGAAGACGGACCGAGCTCCGTGCCGCCCTGGAGCGGCACGCCCGCCGCCTCGGGCGTCCGGCACCGCCCGAGGACGACTTCCCGGACGCGCTGGGTCGCTCGGCCGACGGACTCGCGGATCTGCTGCCGCGGCTCGGCGTCGCACCGTCCGCCGCGGCGCTGCGCACGGTGCGACACCTCCAGGACCTGCTTCAGGACGACCCGCTCTGCTGGGTCCTGACTCCCGGCGACACCTGCCCCGACAACAACCTGCTCACCGACGAGGGCCTGGTCCTGCTCGACTTCGAGGGCGCGGCAGCCCGGCACCTGGCCTGGGACGCGGCGTACCTGCGGGTGCCCTGGCCGAGCTGCTGGTGCAGCTGGGCACTGCCCGACGACGTGGCCGCCCACGCACTGCGCACGTGGCGCGACGTCGTCGGCGAGCGGGTCCCGGCCGTCCGTGGACCCCGCTTCGACGCCGACCTCGAGGTGGCCGAGGCGGGCTGGGCCGCGATCTCGACCTCGTGGTTCCTGGAGCGGGCCCTCACCGAGGACGCCGCACCGCCCGGTCCGGGGACGTCCGACCCGACCCACGTGGCACCGAACCGCCGGGCCGTGATCCAGCACCGGCTGGCCCGGGTCGTCGCGGGCGCCGACCCGCGGCTCGGCGACTGGCAGGCGCTGGCTGCCGCCGCGCTGGCCGCCACCCGGGACCGCTGGGGCGAGCACCTCCTGCCGCTGGCGCCGGCGTTCCGCGACGACTGACGGAACGAACGGTCTCCCGCGAGCCCTGCCGGGGGTCTAGCCGACCGGCCAGGTGTGCACCGGCTGGTTCGAGTGCATGTGGTCGACGTACTCGCGCATCATCTCGCGCAGCGCGTCGGGCCGGTCGTGCGTGGCGAACTGCCGGTGGAACTCGGCCGCCTGCCAGCTCGCGCCGTTCACGCCGCGCAGGCAGCGCTGCTCGATGACGGCGAGCAGCCGGTCCTTGTCCTCCGCCGCGACACCCCACTCCTCCAGCCCGCGGTGCGCGAGCGGGAGCAGGTGCCGCAGCACCAGCTCGGTGACCGGCACCTCGCCGATCCCCGGCCAGTAGATGCGCGCGTCGATGCCCTGCTTGGCGCCGGCGTGGAAGTTCTCCTCGGCCGCGGAGAACGACATCTGCGACCACACCGGCCGGTCCTGCTCGGCCAGCACCTTGACGAGCCCGTAGTAGAACGCGGCGTTGGCGAGGACGTCGACGACGGTGGGCCCCGCGGGGAGGCAGCGGTTCTCGACCCGCAGGTGCGGACGCCCGCGGACGACGTCGTACACCGGGCGGTTCCAGCGGTAGATGGTGCCGTTGTGCAGCCGGAGCTCGCCGAGCGCGGGGACGTCGCCGCGCTCCAGCACCTCCAGCGGGTCCTCGTCGTCGACGATCGGCAGCAAGGACGGGAAGTAGCGGACGTTCTCCTCGAACAGGTCGAAGATCGACGTGATCCACCGCTCGCCGAACCAGACACGCGGCCGCACGCCCTGCGCCTTGAGCTCGTCGGAACGGGTGTCGGCAGCCTGCTCGAAGAGGGCGATCCGCGTCTCGCGCCACAGCTCCTTGCCGAAGAAGAACGGCGAGTTGGCGCCCAGCGCCAGCTGCACGCCCGCGATGGCCTGTGAGGCGTTCCAGTGCGCGGCGAACGTCTCGGGGTTGACCTGCAGGTGCAGCTGGACACTGGTGCAGGCAGCTTCGGGCGCGATGCTGTCGGCGTACGCCGAGATCCGCTCGATGCCGTCGATGGCCAGGTGGATGTCCTCGCCGCGCGCAGCGAAGACCTGCTCGTTGAGCAGCTTGTAGCGGGGGTTGGCCGAGAACGTGTCCTCGGTGAGGTGGTCCGGACGCACGGTCGGCAGGATGCCGATCATCACGACGTCGGTGCCCTCCTCGTTGGCGACGTCGTCGGCGTGGTTGAGGCTGGCGCGCACGGCCTCCTCGAGCTCGCTGAACACCAGGCCGTCGAGCAGCCTCGGCGGGATGTTGATCTCGATGTTGAACTGGGCCAGCTCGGTCTGGAAGTCGGGGTCGGCCATCCGGGCGAGGACCTTCTCGTTGGCCATCGCCGGGTCGCCGCTCGCGTCGGTGAGGTTGAGCTCGATCTCGAGGCCCATGCTGCGCCGCTCGGCGTCGAACCGGGACTCGGCGAGCATCCGGGCGAAGACGTCGAGGCACCGCTTGACCTTCTGCCGGTAGCGCTGCCGGTCCTCGCGCGTGAACTGCCTGCTCGCGACGTCCTGCCCCATGTGCCGCCCCTTCCCGGGCTCACCTGGGCCAACCTTGTCACGACCTCGTGCCACCTGGGGAGAGTCCGTCTCGCGCGGGCTGAGCGAACCGTCCGACGGACCGGCAAGGCGACCGGGTCGCCGCTCCCCCGCGAGCCTGCGGGGTTCTGTCCAGGGCCCGAAATACCGTCCTTCACGTGCGCCTGCTCCACACCTCCGACTGGCACCTCGGCCGGTCCTTCCACCGCGAGGACCTCCTCGGCGCCCAGGCCCGGTTCGTCGACCACCTGGTCGAGACGGTGCGGTCGGAGCGGGTCGACGCGGTGCTGGTGTCCGGCGACGTCTACGACCGGGCCCTGCCGTCGATCGACGCCGTGGCGCTGTTCGACGACACCCTGGCGCGACTGGCCGGCACCGGCACCCGGGTGGTGCTCATCAGCGGCAACCACGACTCGGCCCGCCGCCTCGGTTTCGGATCGGCCCTGATCGACCGGGCCGGCGTCCACCTGCGCACCGACGTCGCCGCTGCGCACCGGCCGGTGCTGCTCGACGACCCCGCCGGCCCGGTGGCGGTCTACGCCGTGCCCTACCTCGAGCCCGACGCCGTACGCCTCGAGCTGGGCTGCGACGAGCGCAGCCACGCGGCCGTGCTGTCCGCCGCGATGGAGCGCGTGCGTGGCGACCTCGACGGACGGCCCGGCACCCGGTCCGTCGTGCTGGCCCACGCGTTCGTCTCGGGCGGGCAGGCCAGCGAGAGCGAGCGGGACATCACCGTCGGCGGCGCCGCGTCGGTCCCGACGCGCACCTTCGACGGCGTCGACTACGCCGCCCTGGGCCACCTGCACGGCGCCCAGCGGCTCTCCGACCGGGTTCGCTACAGCGGCTCCCCGCTGGCCTACTCCTTCTCCGAGGAGCACCACACCAAGCAGCTGCTGCTGGTCGAGCTCGGCCCCGAGCCGGGGGCCGCACCTCGCGTCGAGGCGGTGCCCACGCCGGTCGACCGGCCGCTGGCGCGCATCTCGGGTCGCCTCGACGACCTGCTCACCGACGCCCGGTGGGCTCCCGTCGCCGACCACTACCTCCAGGTCACGCTGACCGACCCGACCCGGCCGCGCGAGCCCATGGAGCGGCTGCGTCAGCGGTTCCCTCACGTCCTGGTGCTCGCGTTCGCGCCCGAGGGAGCGGCCGACGACCGGGCACCGTCCTACGCCGCCCGGCTGCGTGGCCGGTCCGACCTCGAGGTCGCCGACGACTTCGTGACCCACGTGCGCGGCCCCGCCGAGCCGGCCGAGACCGCACTGCTCGCGGCGGCCTTCGAAGACGCACGACGGCTCGAAGCGGCGCGCTGATGCGGCTGCACACGATGGAGGTCACGGCGTTCGGACCGTTCGCGAGCACCGAGCGGGTCGACTTCGACGAGCTTGCCGCCGCCGGGTTGTTCCTCTTCACCGGACCGACCGGGGCCGGCAAGACGAGCATCCTCGACGCGGTCTGCTTCGCCCTCTACGGCCAGGTCCCGGGCGCCCGCGCCGGCACCCGTGGACTCCGCAGCGACCACGCCGCCCTGGGGGTCGCACCGCAGGTGCGGCTCGAGGTGACGCTGCGAGGCCGGCGGCTCAGGCTCACCCGCTCCCCGCAGTGGGAGCGCCCCAAGCAGCGCGGCACCGGCACGGTCACCCAGAACGCGAAGGTCACGCTCGAGGAGCTCACCGCCGGTGCCTGGACGACCCTGTCCACCCGGCTGGACGAGACGGGCGACCTCGTGGGTCGGCTGCTGGGCCTGCGGCTCGCCCAGTTCTGCCAGGTGGTCCTGCTGCCGCAGAACCAGTTCGCGGAGTTCCTGCGCGCCGACGCCGAGAAACGTCGCGACCTGCTGGAGAGCCTCTTCGACACCCGTCGCTTCGCGGAGGTGGAGCGCTGGCTGGTGACCGCCCGCAAGGAGGCCGCCCAGGACCTGGAGGCGGTCGACCAGCGGCTCGGCCGGGTCCTGGCCCGGGTCGCCCAGGCCGCGGGCGAGGAGCTCCCCGATGACGTGGCGCCGCAGGCTGCCGCGCCCTGGCTCGGAGGGTTGCTCGCCCGCGCCGCCGATCGGCACACGGCCGCCCGGACCGCGGCCGACCTCGCCCGTCAGCAGCACGAGGTCGTCGCGGAGCAGCTCGAGGCGTCCGCGCTGGTGGCGGAGTCGCACGCCCGGCGCGACGGGCTGGTCGAGCGGCTCGCCGAGCTCGAGGCCGCGGCCGGGATCCACCAGGAGGCCGTTGCTGAGCTGGCCGCGGCCCGCGCCGTCGCCCCGCTGGTCCCGATGGTCACCGAGGTGGCCCGCCTCCAGGTCGAGCTCGACCAGGCCCGGTCCGCCGCCGCCGCGGTCGGCGCCGTGGTGGCCCGCACGCTGCCGGCCACCCGCACCGGGACCGACCACGCGTGGCCGCCGCCGGTCGCGCTCGTCGAGCTGGCTCGCGAGCAACGCGGCGAGGCCGCCGGCCTCCAGGTGCTGGCCCACGACGAGGTCGAGGCGGACCGGCTCGCCGCGGCCGCCGACGACGTGGAGCGGAAGGCGGTGGAGCTCGATGCCACGGCCCGCGAGCTGCAGCAGCGGCTGGACGCGGCCCCGGAGCGGCGGGCCGCTCTCGAGAAGGCACGGGATGCGAGCGCGGCCGCAACGGCGGCGCTGCCGGGGGCGGAGGCCGGCCTGGTCGCTGCCGACCAGCGGTGGCTCGCGGCCGTCCGACGCGACGAGCTGCGCGCCGACCGCACTGCCGCGGCCGACCTGGTGCGCTCCCGTACGGACGCGGAGCAGTCCGCGCGTGAGCACTGGCTGGCACTGCGCCAGGCACGGCTCGAGGGGATGGCCGCGGAGCTTGCCCGCGGGCTGCTCGACGACCAGCCGTGCCCGGTCTGCGGGAGCGCCGACCATCCGGTGCCGGCAGCGGCCACGGTCGCCGCGGTGGGCCGCGAGGAGGAGGACGCGGCAGAGGCCCGGGTGCAGCTGACTGCTGCGCACCTGGCCGAGGCGAGGGACGCGATGGCCGGTCTCGACGTCGAGCTGGCCACCGTGACAGCCACTGCTGGCGGCGACCGGCCGGCCGCGGAGCTCGCCCGGGACCGCGCTGCCGCCGAGGCCGCTGTCGCCGGGCTGCGCCGGACCACGGCGCGCGCCGAGCAGGATGCCACGGAGCTCGCCGCGTTCGGGGAGCAGCACGAGACGTGGCTGCGGGAGCGGGTCGCGCTCGACGCGAACTCTCGTGCGCTCCGGCAGCGGGCAGGCGAGGAGCGGTCCCGCCTCGCCCGGCTGCGGGCCGGGCTCGACGAGGCCCGCGGCGACGACCCGTCGGTGGCTGCGCGAGCTCTGCGACTCGTCGCGGTGGCTGACGACCTCGAGGCGCTCGGCCGGCAGGCCGAGACGGCCGATCGTCTCGACGGCGAGGTGGCCCGCGCGATGACCCGCGCCGAGGACGCCGCCGTGGCGCGTGGCGTCGCGTCGCTGGAGCAGGTCCTTCGCGACCACCGGGCCGAGCCCGACCTGGCCCGGCTCGACGAGACGCTGCGCCGGCACGACACCGAGCTGGCGGCGGTCCGTGAGCAGCTTGCCGAGCCGGTGCTCGCCGCTCTGGGCGACACGCCGATCCCCGATGTCGAGGGGTTGCGCGACCGGGCCGCGCAGAGCGAGGAGCGCCGGGCCGAGACGGTCGCTGCCATGACGGTCGCGACCACGCAGGTGACCGCGCTCACCCGGCTCGCCGCGGCTCTGGACGCCGTCCTCGCCGAGCGTGGACCTGCCGCCGAGCGGCACGCCACGGCCGACTCCCTGTCCCGGCTGGCCGAGGGCAAGAGCGCGGACAACCGGCTGCGTATGAGCCTGTCCGGCTACGTCCTGGCGGCGCGGCTCGAGCAGGTCGCGATCGCCGCCAGCGACCGGCTGCTGCGGATGTCGTCCGGCCGCTACCAGCTCGTGCACACCGCCGAGGGAGCGACCGGGCGGTCCCGCGGCGGCCTGCTCCTGCGCGTCCTGGACGCGTGGACCGGTGTGGAACGCGACCCGGCGTCCCTGTCCGGCGGCGAGAGCTTCTCGGCGTCGCTGGCCCTCGCGCTGGGCCTGGCCGACGTGGTCACGGCGGAGGCCGGAGGCACCCTGCTCGAGACCCTGTTCGTCGACGAGGGCTTCGGCAGCCTCGACGAGGACGCCCTCGACGAGGTGATGGGCGTGCTCGACGGCCTGCGCGACGGCGGACGTACGGTGGGGCTCGTGAGCCACGTCGCCGACCTCCGCCAGCGGGTCCCGGTCCAGCTGCAGGTCGTCAAGGGACGTCACGGCTCGCGCGTCAAGCAGTGAGCGACGGCGCCGGCGCGGCGCGGGGGCTGGCGGTCTTCGACGTCGACGGCGTGCTGGCCGACGTCGGCCACCGGCTGCACCACCTCGAGGGCGGTCGCAAGGACTGGGGCGCCTTCTTCGCCGCGGCGGAGAAGGATCCGCCACTGCCGGTCGGGCTGCAGCTCGCCGCCGAGCTCGCCACCGACCACGACCTGGCGTACCTGACCGGCCGCCCCGAGCACCTGCGCCGGGTCACTCAGCGCTGGCTGGGCCGGCACGACCTACCGCCCGGTCCGCTGTGGATGCGGCCACGAGGCGACTTCCGGCCGGCCCGGGTGATGAAGCTCGACGCGTTGTCCGAGCTGGCTGCCGACCGCACCGTCGAGATCGTCGTCGACGACGACACCGACGTCGTCGACGCGCTGCAGGCGGCGGGCTACGCCGTCATGCACGCCACCTGGGCCGGCCCGGTCCGCGGCAGCCGCGGGCGGGCCGCCGCGCACCAAGCGACGTTGTACGACGCCCAGGAGACCGAGGGCCGGACCTGAGCTCCGGCGTCGGACGCGCGACGAGGCGTGGCGGTCAGTCCGGCGGATCGGGCTCTTCGGGAACCTCGGCGCCGGCCCGCTCGTCACGGTCCGCCCAGTCGAGCAGGACCCCGATGTCGAACACGTCGTCGTCGATGCCCGCGTGCAGGTCGCCGAGCTCGGCGTAGCGCGCGGGCATCGTGGCCATGGTGAAGTCCTGGGGCATGCAGTCGTCGATCTCGTCCCAGCGCACCGGAGCAGAGACGCGGCCGTCCGGGACACCGCGCACCGAGTAGGCCGCCGCGATGGTGTGGTCCCGCGCGTTCTGGTTGTAGTCGACGAACAGGTCGTGCGGGTCGCGGTCGCGACGCCACCACGCGGTGGTCACGTCGTCGGGTGCGCGCCGCTCGACCTCCCGGGCGAACGCGAGCGCTGCCCGGCGGACCACCTTGTGGGTGTGGTCGGGACGGATCCGCACGTAGATGTGAAGGCCCTTGCCGCCGCTGGTCTTCGGGTAGCCGACGGCCCCGAGCTCGGCCAGGATCTCCCCGGCGACGTGCGCGACCCGGCGCACCTGGGCCCAGTCCGAGGAGGGTCCGGGGTCGAGGTCGATGCGCCACTCGTCGGGCTGCTCGGGCTCGGCGCGACGACTGTTCCAGGGGTGGAACTCGACGGTGGACATCTGGACCGCCCAGACCACGGCGGCCAGCTCGGTGACGCACAGCTCGTCGGCGGTGCGGTTCCATCGCGGGAAGTTCAGGCGGACGGTCTCGACCCACGGCGGGGCACCCGCCGGGAGACGCTTCTGGTGGACCTTCTCGCCGGCGAGACCCTTCGGGAACCGGTGCAGCATGCACGGGCGCTCGAACAGCGCGTTGACGATGCCGTCCCCGACGGCGAGGTAGTACTCGACCAGGTCCAGCTTCGTCGCCCCGGACTTCGGGAAGTAGACGCGGTCGGGGTTGGAGACCCGCACGACCTTGTCGTCGACCTCCACCTCGACGGCAGGCGGCCCGGACGGCACCGGTCAGCCCTCGCTGCCGGCGCCGGCGTCCCGGCAGGCCCCGCTCACCGGTTCAACCTAGGGCAGCCCGGGGCGGGTCACCCAAACCGGGCGACGGACGGCTCCGAAGAACCTCCGACAGGCGGCCACGCCAGCAGCATCCCGGCGCAGGTCCCCCGGCTCCCTGGACCCAGGAGGCGTGCTGTGACCGTGGCAAGGGATGACACGATGGCCGGCATGGCCTCGCTGCGTCGCGCGTCTCGACCGACGGCAGGTGCATCCACCCTCGAGGATCTCCTGGGCCTGGTTGCCCGCGGTGACACCCCCGCCTTCGAGCTGCTCTTCGACCGGGTCGCCAGCTCCGTCTTCGGTGTGATCAGGCGGGTGCTGCGCGACCCCGCGCAGTCCGAGGAGGTGGCCCAGGAGGTGCTGCTCGAGGTCTGGCGGACCGCACCTCGCTTCGACGAGGAGCGCGGCAGCGCCACCACCTGGATCCACACGATGGCGCACCGGCGGGCGATCGACCGGGTGCGCGCCGCGCAGGCCTCGCACGACCGTGAGGAGAAGGTGGCGCTGCGCGACCACGAACCGCCGTTCGACGTCGTGACCGACCGGGTCGAGGCCAGGCTCGAGCAGGAGCAGGTGCGGCGCTGCCTCGACGGGCTCACCGACCTCCAGCGCGAGTCGGTGACCCTGGCGTACTACGCGGGGCACACCTACCGCGAGGTGGCGGAGCTGCTCGAGGTCCCGCTCGGCACCGTCAAGACACGGATGCGCGACGGACTGATCCGCTTGCGAGACTGCCTGGGGGTGACGGCGTGAGCGACCACGACCTGCACATGCTCACCGGCGCGTACGCCGCCGAAGCCCTCGATCGCGAGGAGCGCGACACCGTCCGCGCGCACCTCGAGACCTGCGCAGTGTGCCGCCAGGAGGTCGCCGAGCTCACCGCGACCGCTGCCCGGCTCGCGATTGCCGCCGCAGAACAGGTTCCTGCAGGGATGCGCGAACGCGTGCTCGCCGAGGTCGCCCGGACCCGGCAGCTGTCACCCGTCGTCTCCGCCCTCGGGTCCCGCCGCGCCACGCGGCCGTGGTACCGGGCTCCCGCCACTGCCGCGGCTGCGCTGCTGCTCGTCGTCGCCACCGGGCTCGGCGGGCTCGCGGTCGTCGAGGCGCGTGATGTCGACGCTGCCCGTCAGGACGCGGCACAGATCGCCTCGATCGCCGCTGACCCGGACCGGGTGGTGCGGACCGTGGCGCTCGAGGGTGGCGGCACCGGGACCGTGATCGCCGCGGGTGGCCGCGCGTTCTTCCACGGCAGCCACCTGCCGTCACTGCCGGACGGGCGCGCCTACCAGCTGTGGCGGATCCGCGGTCAGGAGTCGACGTCGGCCGGCGTCCTCGGACGCGGCGGTGAGCTGACACGTCTGGTGCCCGACGTCGGTCCGGACGACGCGGTCGGCGTCACGGTGGAGCCGGCGTCCGGCTCGGACCAGCCGACGACGGACCCGGTCTTCCTCGTCACGATGGCCTGAGCGACGGACGGTCGGGTCGGCACCGGCTCGCGACGGGTGATCCGGCGCCACAGCTGCGACGGCGGGACGGCGTCCGGACGCGGGGTCACCAGCAGGACCAGACCCAGCAGGAGCGCCGCCACGACCGCGTCGACCCAGTAGTGGTTGGCGGTCACGACGACCACGAGCGTGGTGAGGACCGGGTGCGCCACCACGACCCACCGCCACTTGCCGCGAGCCGTGCGCACCACCACCACGGCGATGAGCAGCGCCCAGCCCACGTGCAGGCTCGGCATCGCGGCGAACTGGTTCGCCACGGTGGCGGCCCCGCCGCCGTAGGCCGACGGGCCGAAGGCCGCCATCGTGTCGAGGAAGCCCAGGCTGGAGAGCATCCGCGGGGGCGCGAGCGGCATCGCGACGTGCAGCACCATCGCGAACCCGGTCAGGGTGATGATCAGGCGGCGGGCCCAGCGGTACTCGGCGGGCGGCCGTCGCAGCCAGCCCCAGGCGAGGAAGGCCAGCGTCACCGGGAAGTGGACGCCGACGTAGTACCAGTTCGCGGCCTTGAGCACGTCGGGCCACTGCAACGCCCAGTCCTGCAGGGTCTCCTCGTCGGGGAGGCGGAGCAGCCGCTCGACGTCCCACACGTGCCAGGCGTTGGCGATCGCCAGGTCGTCGTGGCCCGCGATGGCCAGCCGGCCCAGGCGGTAGACGAGGAACAGCGCCGTGAGGAGAAGGATCTCGCGGACGAGCCCCGGGCGGGCCTGCTGCCGCGCCAGCGGGCGTGCGAGGGCCACCTCCTCGCGCTCGACCCCACCGAGCGTGGCACCGCTCCGCACAGGTGGATGCTCCCACGAACCGCCGACAGTTGTCCCCTGGTCGGGGCCGGGTGCGTGTCCGATCGCCGGGCGGCTCACGCGACGTGGTCGACGGCGAGCCCGAAGACGCCGGGGAGCGCAGCGGCTGCGGGGACCAGGCGCCGGCGCAGGGCGGGCCGGCCCGCGACGGCGAGAAGCGCAGTCGCCGACCACCGGTACCGCCGGGTGACCGCCCGCCAGGCCGCGGGGTAGGCCTCGGGCCGGCCGGCGGCGATCGCGGCCACCGCGGCCTGTGCTGTGGCCAGCCCGACCGCTATCCCCTCCCCCGTCAGTGCGTCGACGTAGCCCGCCGCATCGCCGACGAGCAGCACCCGCCCGGCCCGGGGACCAGTGGCGACCTGGCGCAGGGGACCCGCGCCACGGACCTCGGTGGCCGGCTCGGCCGACCGCAGCCGCGCGAGCAGGGCCGGGAAGGCCGCCAGCACCTCGTCGTACGGCGCACGTGCCGTGCCGTCGAGCAGCAGGGCCACGCCGACGAGGTGGTCGCCCACCGGCGTGACGTACGCCTCCGCGTGCTCCGCCCAGTGGACCTCGACGTGGTCGGACCACGGCACGACCGCGAAGTGCCGGCGCAGTCCGTAGCGACGGCCGCCGGGAGCCGGGCGCTCCAGCCCGAGCCCGCGCCGCACCGGGGAGTGCAGGCCGTCGGCCGCGAGCAGCCAACGGGCCCGGAGTCCCGCCGCAGAGACCCCTGACCCGTCCTGCTGCACCGCCCCGACCGAGCCGACCACCCGGGTGACTCCGCACGCCGCGGCCCGGTCGGCGAGCCCGGCGTGCAGCGCTGTCCGGCGGACACCGAGACCGGGACCGGCGTGGAACCGCGAGGCCACGGTCCGGCCCGGGGCCAGGTAGCGGATGCCGACGAACGGACGCCCGGGGGGCTCGACGCCGAGCTCGGCGAGACCGCGCACCGCCGCCGGCATCAGGCCCTCGCCGCACGCCTTGTCGACCGGGTCGGTCCGCGGGTCCACGACGGCGACCGAGAGCCCTGCCTCACGGGCCCGGACCGCCGCCGCCAGCCCGATGGGCCCTCCGCCGGCCACCAGGACGTCGACGTCAGGCATCTCAGCCACCCGACGAGGTCGGCCCGGTGGGCGCTGCGAGCGCCGTCAGCGCCTGCTCCTCGGTCCGGATGCGGACCCGCAGCAGCGCGGCGTTGAGGACGGTGAACACCGCCGCGGTGACCCAGGCGGTGTGGACCAGCGGCAGGGCGAATCCCTCGACCACCACGGCCAGGTAGTTGGGGTGCCGGAGGAACCGGTACGGCCCGCCGGTGACCGCGCTGAGGCCTGGGACGACGACGACGCGGGTGCACCACTGGCGGCCGAGCGTGGCGATGCACCACCAGCGCAGCGCCTGCGCGGCGAGGGCCAGCGCGAGCATCGGCCACCCCAGCCAGCCGTGGAAGGGCCGGTCCGCCGCGAGGACCTCGACGAGGGCTCCGACGAGCAGCCCGGTGTGCAGCAGCACCATCGGCGGGTAGTGCCCGCCGCCGCTCTCGACTCCGCCCTGTGACAGCGACCAGCGCCGGTTGCGCTCGCTGACGACCAGCTCGGCCACCCGCTCGACGCCGACCGCGAGGAGGAGGGCGAGGAACAGTGCCTGACCGGTCACCACGACACGGTCACCACGAGAGCAGGACCATCTCGAGGGCGAAGCCAGGGCCCATGGCCATCACGACTCCGGGCGCACCCGGCTTCGGCGGCTCGTCGGCGAGGACGTCGGCCAGCACGTGCAGGACGGAGGACGACGAGAGGTTGCCGACCGCGGCCAGCGAGTCCCAGGTGCGATGGAGCGCGCTCGTCGGCAGGTCGGCCGCGGCCGCCACCGCCTGCAGCACCTTCGGTCCGCCCGGGTGGACCACCCAGGTGTCGATGTCGCCGGTCTTGAGGTCGTGGTCGCCGAGGAAGCCGACCAGGTCGGGTCCCAGGCTGCCCTCGACGAGTTCGGGCAGGTCGGCCGACAGCACGATCTTGAAGCCGGTGTCGACGACGTCGAAGCCCAGATGCCGCTCGGTGCCGGGGTACAGCTGGCTGCGCGACCCCACGACGTGCGGACCGGGAAGGCCCAGCGCGGCGGCCCGGCGTTCGCCCAGCATCACCACTGCCGCCGCGCCGTCGCCGAACAGCCCGCTGGCGACGAGGTTCGCGACCGACGTGTCCCCGCGCTGGACCGTCAGCGAGCACAGCTCGACCGAGAGCAGCACGCCGACGCCGTCCGGGTCGCCGCGCAGCAGGTCGTCCATCCGGGCGAGGCCGGCCGCGCCGGCGGTGCAGCCGAGCCCGTACATCGGCATCCGGCGCAGGTCCGGGCGCAGGCCGAGGACCGGCACCAGCCGGGCATCCAGGCTCGGCGCCGCGATACCGGTCACGGAGGTGGTCACCATGACGTCGACGTCGGCCGGTGACAGCCCCACCGCGGCGAGCGCGTCGCCGACCGCGCGAGCCCCGAGTGCGGTGCCCACCTCGATCCAGACGTCGTTCGCCGCCCCGAAGCCGGTCAGCCCGGCGTAGTCGTGGAGCGGGAGGGCGAGGTGGCGGTGCCGTACGCCGGCAGAGCGGTGCAACCGGTCCAGCAGCAATCGCTCGGTGCCGGGCGGGAGCACGATCGACGCGAACGCGTCGGTGATGTCCTCCTGCGAGTAGCGGTGCTCCGGCAGCACCGGCGCGACAGCGACGACCTGGCTCACGTGCCTCCCCTTGCGTTCGCACTGGTCCGGTCGTCCACAGGGCCCTCGTCCGTTCGGATCATTTCCCCTGCTCTTCGCGCGAACACTTCAGTCGGTGCGGCTGGGACCGACACTAGAGGGGCACAGTAGAGGTGAGATTCCTCACAGCCGTCCACACCCGGACACCCGGGTCGCACCGCACCGACGAAAGCCGTAGACCATGTGTTCGCACCAGCCGCACTGCCCCTCTGCCGAGGCTCCCGACCGGGAGGCCGCCCACACCCTCGCCTGCTACCCGGAGCAGGGCTGGAGCCTGCTGTGCAACGGCGTGGTGCTCTTCGAGGACACCGGCGAGCTGCTGCCCGACGGCTCGGTCATCGACCCGCACCGTCCCACCTACCACCACGTGGCCGCCTGACCGTCCTGGTCGATCCGCCCCGTCATCTGGGAGCCCACCCGTTCTTACGGGTGCGGCTCCCCTCTCGGTTTCACCCGCGATCAGTCGGAGTAGCTGTCGACGGGCGGGCAGCTGCAGACCAGGTTGCGGTCGCCGTACGCGCCGTCGATCCGCCGCACCGGGGGCCAGTACTTCGTGGCCGCGACCACCCCGCCCGGGAAGACCGCCTCGGCGCGCGGGTAACCGTGCTCCCACTCCCCTGCCAGTGCAGCTGCCGTGTGCGGCGCGCCGCGGAGCGGGTTGTCGTCGCGGTCCAGCTCGCCGTTGCCGACCCGGGTGATCTCCTCGCGGATGGCGATCATCGCGTCGCAGAACCGGTCCAGCTCGGCGAGGTCCTCGCTCTCGGTCGGCTCGATCATCAGCGTGCCGGCGACCGGGAACGACATCGTCGGCGCGTGGAAGCCGTAGTCGATGAGCCGCTTCGCGACGTCGTCGACGGTCACGCCGGTCTCCTTGGTGATCGGCCGCAGGTCGACGATGCACTCGTGCGCGACCAGTCCCGAGCTGCCGGTGTAGAGCACCGGGAAGTGCGGGCCGAGCCGGGCGGCGACGTAGTTGGCGTTGAGGATCGCGACCTGGGTGGCGCGGGTCAGACCCTCGCCGCCCATCAGCCGCACGTACGCCCACGAGATGGGGAGGATGCCGGCGCTCCCCCACGGTGCCCCGGACACCGGGCCGACTCCCGTCGCCGGACCGGCGTCCGATCGCATCGGGTGGTTGGGCAGGTACGGCGCGAGGTGGCTGCGGACACCGACCGGGCCGACTCCCGGGCCACCGCCGCCGTGCGGGATGCAGAACGTCTTGTGCAGGTTGAGGTGCGAGACGTCGGAGCCGAAGTGCCCCGGCCGCGCGACGCCGACCAGCGCGTTGAGGTTGGCGCCGTCGACGTAGACCTGGCCGCCGGCCTCGTGCACGAGAGCGCACAGGTCGTTGATGTCCTGCTCGAAGACGCCGTGCGTCGACGGGTAGGTGACCATGATCGCCGCGAGGTCGTCGCGGTGCTCCGTGACCTTGGCGCGCAGGTCGTCCATGTCGACGTCGCCCCCGTCGGCGGTCTTCACGACGACGACCTTCATGCCCGCCATCACCGCCGACGCCGCGTTGGTGCCGTGCGCGCTCGAGGGGATCAGGCAGACCGTGCGTTCGCCCTGGCCGTGGGCGCGGTGGTAGGCGCGGATCGCGAGCAGGCCTGCGAGCTCCCCCTGTGAACCGGCGTTGGGCTGCAGCGACACGGCGTCGTAGCCGGTCACCTCGGCGAGCCACGACTCCAGCTGACGGAGCAGCTCGGCGTAGCCCTCGGTCTGGTCCGCCGGGGCGAACGGGTGCACCGCGGCGAACCCCGGCCAGGTGATCGGCTCCATCTCCGCCGTCGCGTTGAGCTTCATCGTGCAGGAGCCCAGCGGGATCATCGAGCGGTCCAGCGCGAGGTCCTTGTCGGACAGCCGGCGCAGGTAGCGGAGCATCGCCGTCTCCGAGCGGTGCTCGTGGAACACCGGGTGGCTGAGCACCTCGGCGTCGTCGTGTCGCCGCATCCGGTCCCCCAGCCGGTCGGTGATGTCGAGCGCGTCGACGGCGGACCCGGCCCCGAACGCGGCGAGCACCGCAGCGATGTCGTCGCGGACCGTGGTCTCGTCGGTCGTGACGGCGACGTGGTCGTCGTCCACGTGGCGCAGGTTCACGCCGCGCTGGACGGCGGCGGTCACGACGTCGGCGGCGCGACCGGGGACACGGACCAGGACGGTGTCGAAGAACGCGTCGTGCACGACCTCGGCGCCGTCGAGCGCTGCCAGACCCGACGCCAGGGCCGAGGCGTACGCGTGGGTGCGCCGCGCTATCGTCCGCAGGCCATCGGGCCCGTGATAGACGGCGTACATGCCGGCGACGACCGCGAGCAGGACCTGTGCGGTGCAGATGTTCGACGTGGCCTTCTCGCGGCGGATGTGCTGCTCGCGCGTCTGCAGAGCGAGCCGGTAGCCCGGCGCGCCGTCGGCGTCCTTGGAGACACCGACCAGCCGGCCGGGCATCGACCGCTCCAGGCCCTTGCGCACCGACATGTAGCCCGCGTGCGGACCGCCGAAGCCCATCGGCACGCCGAACCGCTGGGTGGTGCCGACGGCGATGTCAGCACCCATCTCGGCCGGCGAGCGCAGCAGCGTGAGGGCGAGCAGGTCGGCCGCGACGGCGACCACTGCGCCCTTCTCCTTCGCCTCCGTGACCACGTCACCGAGGTCGCGCACGACACCCGAGGTTCCGGGGTACTGGAGCAGGACGCCGAAGGTGTCGCGGTCCGGCAGTCCGCCCGCGTGCACGTCTGCGACGACGACCTCGAGCCCGAGCGGCTCGGCCCGGGTCTGCACGACCGCCAGCGTCTGCGGCAGCACGTCGCTGTCGACGACGAACACGGCATCGGCCGGCGCCCTGCTGGTGCGACGCGCGAGCGTCATCGCCTCCGCGGCAGCAGTGGACTCGTCGAGAAGGCTGGCGCCGGCGACCGGAAGACCGGTGAGGTCGGTGACGACCGTCTGGAAGTTGAGCAGCGCCTCGAGCCGGCCCTGCGAGATCTCGGGCTGGTACGGCGTGTAGGCCGTGTACCAGGCCGGGTTCTCGAGCACGTTGCGGAGGATGACCGGCGGGGTGACCGTGCCGTGGTAGCCCAGGCCGATCATCGACGTGAGGACCGTGTTGCGGCCGGCCAGCTCACGCAGCTCGTCGAGCACCTGGTGCTCGGAGCGGCCGGCATCGAGGGCGAGCGGGGTGTCGCTGTGCACGGAAGCCGGGACGGCGGCGTCGACCAGGTCCTCGAGCGAGGAGTAGCCGAGGACGGCGAGCATCTTGGCCTGGTCCTCCGGAGCCGGCCCGATGTGCCGGCGGGCGAACGGCAGCCCGGCGTCCAGCGGGGAGGCATCGGTACGGGGGCGCTGCTCGCGGTCGCTCGTCGTCACTCGGGGCTCCAGGGGGCGATCAGCTGCACAGGCCGCACACCGGCGGCCGGCCGGAGTGCGGTCCCCCTCTGTCGCTGGCGCTCCAGAGCTGCCTCGACCGCGTGGTCCTGGGTGCCTGAGAGGTTCCGGGGAGGTTGCCCCTTCGGCGCCCCACCGTGCGACGGGTGAGGTCTCTCCCACGCGGGATCGTGAGCAGGTCCACCCTACCCGGGATCCGGACCCGGCCCGCGGCGGCAGCCCGTGGCGCGCCGCCGCGGCGTCGGCTGGGACGTCGGCGGCGGGTGTGCGGTCAGCCGGTCTGGCGGGCGGCTCGCCGGGCGGAGAGCTCGTCGGCGGGGTGCGCACCCGGCTCGTCGTCGTGCGGGCGCTCGCCGGGCAGCTCGGCCAGCGAGCCCTCGACCTCGCGCCAGACGCGGCCGACCGCGATGCCGAAGACGCCCTGGCCGCCCTGGAGCAGGTCGACGATCTCGTCCGGCGAGGTGAGCGCGTAGACCGACGCGCCGTCGCTCATCAGGGTGATCTGCGCGAGGTCGTCGATGCCACGCTCGCGCAGCTCGCCCACCGCGGTGCGGATCTGCTGGAGCGAGACGCCGGTGTCCAGCAGGCGCTTGACCACCTTGAGCACGAGGATGTCGCGGAAGCTGTACAGCCGCTGGCTACCGGAGCCGGCCGCGGTGCGGATGCTCGGCTCGACCAGCCCGGTGCGCGCCCAGTAGTCGAGCTGCCGGTAGGTGATGCCGGCGGCCGAGCAGGCCGTCGGCCCGCGGTAGCCCATGTCGTCGGGCAGCTCGGGCAGGTCGTCGGTGAACAGCAGCCCCTGACGGCTGGCCTGCACCCGGGCGCGCTCGTGCGCCACCGGGTCGCGCCCGTCAGCGCCGGTGCTGGTGGAGCCGCTGTCGCTCACGCCGACCTCCGTCTCGCGCCCCGGGGAGGACTGCTCCGCCCTGGCGGGCGGCTCGGTCCGGGTGGGAAGTTCCATCGGTGGAACTACACCAGGGGCGTTTCCTGCTCGTGACGGTACGGGCGCCCCGTCCGGCGGTCAACGACGGCGCGCCCGGAGCGAGGCAAAACTCTCGACCTCATGTCGAGGTTCACCGCCGCGAGCCCCAGCCCACGCCGCCTCTGTCCCCAGGTTCTCGTTTGCGACGTTCGACGACAACACGCCGACCCTCACCGCGGCGTGTTGCCGCGGAAGGCCGCAAACGATCTTGTCCGGCAACTCGGGTGATCGTTTGCGACCTGGGTTCCCGACACGCCGCCGCGATCACCCGCGTGTCCGTGAACCAGGTCGCAAACGATCACTCCTGGTCGGACGGACAGTCCGGCAGCCCCGGTCCCGCCGCGCGGCCGGCCTGGTCCTGGCCGCTCTGACGGGTGCGACGACTCGCTGCACGGGTCGACCCGCCCAGTACCGCACGGACGTACCGGCGGATCGGCCTCGGCGACCGGGCGCGTCGGGCCTAAGGAGGTGGGGCCGGGCCCTCGAAGTCCTCGGGCGAGATCTGGTCCAGGAACTCGCGGAACTTCTCGACCTCGTCCTCCTGCTCGTCCGGGATGCTGATGCCCGCCTCGGCGAGCACCTCCTCGGCGCCGAAGATGGGGGTCGACGTCCGCAGGGCCACGGCGATGGCGTCGGACGGCCGGGCGCTGACCTCCATCCCGGAGGCGAAGACCATCTCGGCGTAGAAGACGCCGTCGCGCAGCGACGTGATGCGCACCTGGGTGAGCTGCTGACCGGCCGCCTCGAGCAGGTCGCGGATCAGGTCGTGCGTCAACGGCCGCGGCGGGACGACGCCCTGCTGGGCGAACGCGATCGCGGTGGCCTCCCCCGCACCGATCCAGATCGGCAGGTAGCGCTCGCCGCCGGACTCCTTGAGCAGGACGATGGGCTGGTTCGACGGCATCTCGACCCGCACCCCTACGACGTCCAGCTCGTTCACGTCGACCACACTACCCGCGCTGATCGACGCCGCCGCGGGGGCGCGTGGTCGGGCTCTCAGCGACCGGTGACGTCGCGCAGCCGGGCTCGGACGAGGGCGGTGTGCAGCCGCAGAGAGAGCGCACCCATCTCGCGGGCGACCTCCTCGGCGCGCGCCCTGGCCTGCGGGCTGCGCTGGCGCAGCAGCGGGCCGACGACCTGGCCGACGAGGTCGACCTCGCGGTCGGCGGCGGTCCGGAACGACCGCAGGTGCCGCGGTTCCAGCCCGAAGTTCGCCATCTCGGCCACCGCGGTCGCGATGACCAGCGCGTCGGCGTCGAAGTACTCGTCGCCGGTGCGGCCGCGGACCGGTGACAGCAGGCCGTAGCCCTCGATCTCGGCGAGCAGCTCGGCGTCGATCCGGGCCGACACCTGCAGCTCCTCGCGCGACAGCCGCAGCTCGGTGGTCTCCCCCAGCGCACGCGGTCCAGGCGCCCACTCCGGCCGCCCGGCCGTGGACGGCGCCTGCGGCCGCCCGCCGGGGATGGCCGGCGGCTCGAGCCCGCGGTCCAGCGCGTCGAGGTGCTCCTTGATGACGCGCAGCGGCAGGTAGTGGTCGCGCTGGGTGGCCAGCACGTAGTGCAGCCGGGCCACGTCGGCGTGGCTGAACTTGCGGTAGCCCGGACGGCGTACGAGCCGGCTCGACCAGACCCTCGGACTCCAGGAAGCGGATCTTCGAGATCGTGACGTCGGGGAAGTCGTTCCGCAGCTGCGTGAGCACCTCCCCGATGCTCATGAGCGACCGGGAGGGTACGGCGCTCATGGACGCGGGCTCATCCCTGCGAGGCGGCGCTCGGGTAGAAGACCAGGCGGTACTTGCCGACCTGGACCTCGTCGCCCCCGGCGAGAGTCGCGTCGTCGATGCGCTCACGGTTGACGTAGGTCCCGTTGAGCGAGCCCACGTCGCGCACGTGGAAGCCGGTGTCGCCGCGGACGAACTCCGCGTGCCGGCGGGACACCGTGACGTCGTCGAGGAAGATGTCCGACGACGGGTGCCGGCCGGCGGTGGTGGTGTCCGAGTCGAGCAGGAACCGGCTGCCGCTGTTGGGTCCGCGGCGGACGACGAGCAGCGCGGAGCCAGGGGGCAGGGCGTCGACCGCGGCCTGGTCGGCCGTCGACAGCGACTCGGACCGATCCTTGTCACCCTCGCCGGGCTCGAACCCCGCGTTGATCGTGATGGTCGACGTCTCGCCCGGCGACGGCGCGGTGGCCGTCGGCTTGAGGGCGGCCCCGC
This sequence comes from uncultured Actinomycetota bacterium, assembly GCA_963746175.1. Taxonomy (GTDB): domain Bacteria; phylum Actinomycetota; class Actinomycetes; order JACCUZ01; family JACCUZ01; genus CAVVAH01. Next base: position 532,755 of record CAVVAH010000001.1, read on the forward strand.
AGCTGCTGCAGAACCGTGCGTCGTCGGTGTTGCTGTGACCGCACTGGGTGCAGAACGGCATCGAGGCTGCCTCCCTCGCCACGAGGGCGGGTGGTGGGCGCCGGCCACCGGGGTGGCCGCCGGAGACGGGACGGGCGGGCTGGTGCTGCTGGCCAGGCTACGACCTCAGGTGGGGACGGAGCGGGCGAACCGTCGACCTCCACCCCAGGTCGAGGGCGTGGTGGTGCAGGAACCTATGTCCCGGCCCGATCCGGGTCAACCGCGACGGCGCGTCGCCGGCATCGATGTGCTGGGCGGATCTGGGGGCAGCCCCGATGAAGCCGACCGGGCCGCGGATCAGGCGTCCAGACCGGCCTGGTACGCCGCGGCGTCGAGCAGTGCGTCGGCCGCGCCGCTGTCGTCCGGCCGGATGGTGAGCATCCAGCCGTCGCCGTACGGGTCGCTGTTGACCAGCTCCGGGGACGCGTCGAGCGCCTCGTTGCGCGCCACGACGGTGCCGGACACCGGTGCGTAGAGGTCGGAGACGCTCTTGGTCGACTCCACCTCGCCGCACGTGTCCCCGGCCGCGACCTGGGTGCCGGCCTCCGGGAGGGTCACGAAGACGATGTCGCCGAGGGCTTCCTGGGCGTAGTCGGTGACCCCGACGCGCACCGTCTCGCCCTCGCTGCGGACCCACTCGTGGTCCGTCGTGTACCGCAGGTCCTCGGGGATCACGTGCGCGTCACCAACTGCCTCACTGGTCGGACCCTTGGAGCGGGGTCACTGGGCGGAACCGTTGTCGCCGTCGGCGGCCGGGCGAGCGTAACGAGGCGACGGAGCGGCCCGCAAGGACGTGATGTCGACCTTGTCGCGCTGGAGGACGACACCCTGTGCGTCCTTCTGGCGCAGGACGTCGAGGACGCCGCCAGGGATGTCGAGGGCGGCGGCCAGGGTGCGCGGGTCGCCGATGACGAGGAAGCGGTACGGCGAGGTGAGCAGGGTCCCGTCGACGACGACGCCGGCCTGGTCGGAGTCGTCGGGGTCGACGTCGCCCGGGTCGACGAACGACGTGCTGGCCACGACGCGCACGGCCGAGCCGTCGATGGTCGACAGCTCGACCGCCTCCGCGCCGGCATCGCGCAGCTCCTGCAGCGCGTCGAGCAGGACGTCGGAGCCGACCTCGCCGTTCGGGTCGCTGATGGTGATCTCGACGCCCGGGCCGGTCGCCGGGAGCGTGCCGGCGAGGACGCCGAGCACCCGGGCCCGGTCCTGCGCCTCCTGCAGCGCTGCCCGGGAGCCGCCGCTGCCGGCCGTGACCCGCGCCCTGGTGTCCTCGAGGTCGCGGGCCTCCTGCCGCAGCCGGGCGGCCCGCTGGCTCACGTCGTCGAGGATGCGGACCAGGTCGGTCTGCCGCAGTCCCTCGAGACCGGTCTCCTGGGTGGACCGGACCTGGACCACGACGGCGAAGCCGAGCACCGCGCACAGGACGGCGGGCAGCAGGTGGCCGCGCTTGACCCGGGGACGGAACGCCGACGCCAGCCGGGTCCACGCGTTCCACGGCGTCGAGGTGTCCTCGACGACCGGTTCCGGCGGAGCCGGCTCCGCGCCGGGGTGCTCGGCCCGCGGCCGGGACGGCTCGTCGGGCGCCGGGTGCTCGCGGCGCTCGTGGTGGCCGTGGTGGTCGGACATCGTCGACCCGTCAGGCCTTGAACAGCTGGCGCCGGATGGCGGCGGCGTTGGCGAAGATGCGGATGCCGAGCACGACGACGACGCCGGTGGAGAGCTGGGTGCCGACGCCGAGCTGGTCGCCCAGGTAGACGATCAGCGCCGCCACGGTGACGTTGGAGACGAACGACACCACGAAGACCTTGTCGTCGAAGATGCCGTCGAGCAGTGCCCGCACGCCGCCGAACACCGCATCGAGCGCGGCGACCACGGCGATGGGGAGGTAGGGCTGCAGCCACGTCGGCACCGTCGGCTCGAGGAACAGGCCGGCGACGATGCCCAGCACCAGGCCGATGGCCGCGATCACTGCTCACCACTCCTCGACGACGAGCCGTCCCCGCTCGTGCTCGTGTCCGTCCGGCCGGAGCCCGGCTCGGCCGGCGGGGCGGCGTACCGCAGCGCCACGCCCACCGAGGCGGGCAGCTCGAGGCGGTCGTCGTCGCGCACCGTGGACGTGATGCCGTAGCCCTCCAGCACCTGCAGGTAGCTGCCGCCGAAGCCGCCGACGAACCTCGGTCGCAGCTGCCCGGGGTCACCGACCGCCTCCACGACGTACGGCGGGGTGAGCGGGCGGAAGTCGACCAGCACGGCGTCGCCGGCGGCCCGGATGGCGCTGAGCGCCGTGAGGCGCTGGCCGTTGACGGCGACCGCCTCGGCCCCGGCGGCCCAGACCTCGTTGACGAGGGTCTGGAGGTCGCGGTCGGTGACCCGGCCGTCGTCCCCCTCGTCGGTGCGGGGGTCGACGTCGGCACCGTCGCCGGCGTCCCCGGTGTCGGCGGCGTCGTCGATCCGGACCACCATGCCGGGCCCGCTCACCGCACCGGCCCCCGTCGCCGCCTCGAGGTCGCCGAGGCGTCGCGCCAGCGCCGTGCCCTCCGCGGTGACGGTGAGCTCGCGACGCTGGGCCCGCTGCACGGTCGCGCGCTGCCGGTCCAGCCGGCGCTGGGCGCCCTCGTTGTCGTCAGCGCGCTGCTGGACCTCGGCGACCAGCGCGTCGCGCGCCTCGGCCGCCGAACCGGCCCGTTCCCGGGCCTGGGCGAACGCCGTCGCCAGCAGCAGCCCCACGGCGAGCAGGCCGGCCGCCAGCAGCCAGATCGACCCGCGACCGGGTGGCTGATCGGACCCGCGTCGAGCTGCCGCCCGGGCGTAGCCCTCGTCCAGCGAGCCCTCGACCAGGTCGCGCAGCAGCAGCATCGAGTCGGCCCGGTGGGGCTGCTCGTCGGTGCGGGGCAGGGCGGGCGTCGGCATCGGGCCCATCGTCGCAGAACGGCGCACCGGGCCTCACCCGGTGCGGGCCACGACCTCCGACCAGTGCTCCAGCAGAGCGGCCGACGCGATGTCGTCGGCAGCCTCGGCCCACACGTGCGTGACCGGCTCGGCCGGGTCGGGCAGCACCAGCGCCCAGGCGCCGTCGTCCTCGAGGACGCGCACGCCGTCGGTGGTGTCCAGCGGCTTGCTGCCGGCGGCCTCGACGACGGCGCGCATGACCATGCCCTTGGCCGCCCACGGTGTGGGGACCGCGCGCCGGCTCACGTGGCTGCGCGGGATCCGGGAGTCGATCTCGGACACCTCGAGCTGGGTCCGCGCGACCAGCCCGGCCAGCTGAACGAACGCGGCGATGCCGTCGTACGTCGTGGAGAACTGCGGGACGACGAACCCGCCGCGTCCGTCGCCGCCGAAGACGACGCCGAGCTGGGACACCGCCTCCGTGACGGCGGCCGCGCTGGTGGCGACCCAGCGGATGTCGACGCCGTGGAAGGCGGCGACCTGCTCGGCGACGCGGGTGGTGGTGACGGGGAGCGCCACGGTGCCGCCCACCGACTCGGCGGCCACCAGGTCGAGGACGACCAGCAGGGCCCGCTCGTCGTCGATCGGGGCGCCCTTCTCGTCCACCAGCGAGATGCGTTCGCCCACCGGGTCGAAGTGCACGCCGAACGCCGCCTTGCTGGACGCGACCAGCCGGCCGAGACGACGCAGGGCCTCCGCGCGCTCGGCCGGCGTCTCGGTCGGTGACGCCTCGTCCAGCCCGTTGTTGACGGTGAGGACCTCCAGGCCGAGCCGGCCCAGCAGGGTGGGCAGCACCAGGGAGGCGGTGCCGCCGCCGGTGTCGACCACGACCTTGAGGCCGCTCTCCCCCAGGCCCTTGGTGTCGACCCGGCGCAGCAGCTCGAGCGCGTACGCCTCCATGACACGCGGCGGGAAGGACAGGTCGCCGATCTCGCCCGGGAAGGCCCGGCGGAACTCCGCGCGCGAGAAGGTCCGCTCGAGCCGGCGCTGCCCGGCGGCCGACAGGTCGGCCCCGTGCCGGTCCAGGAAGATCATGTCGACCGACTCCGGCTGCCCGGGCGACGTCCGGATGACGATGCCGCCCTCGCTCCCCCGCGAGGTCGCGAGCCGCGCGACCGGCACCGGCACCACCTCGAGGTCGACGACGTCCATCGCGCTCGACGTCAGCGCTCCGGTGATGGAGCGCTTGAGAGCCCGGGCGGCTCGGGACACGTCGCGGGACGTGGTGACCGTGGCGCCCTTCTTCAGGGTGCTGGCCCATGCGGCGGCCAGCCGGACCGCGAGCTCCGGGGTGATCTCGACGTTGACGATGCCGCTGACGCCGCGAGGCCCGAACAGGCTGCGCTGGCCGCGCGACTCGAAGACCATGTCCGAGCTCACGACGGCGCCGGCCTCGACGTTCTTGTACGGGTAGACCCGCACACCGGCGGCGACGATCGCCTCCTCGCCGATGACGCACTCGTCGCCGACGACGACACCTTCCTCCAGCCGGGCGCCGCGCATGACGTCGGTGTTCTTGCCGATGACGCAGGCCCGGAGGTTGGTCTGCGGTCCGATGAAGACGTTGTCGTGGACGACAGCCCGGTGCAGGAAGGCGCCGCTCTTCACGATGACGTTGCTGCCGATGACCGTGAACTCGCGCAATTCCGCGCCGGCCTCGACCTTGGCGTAGTCCCCGACGTACAGCGGTCCCTTGAGGATCGCATCCGGGTGCACGTCGGCCCCCTCGGCGACCCACACGCCACTGCTCATCTCGAACGCGTCCAGGTCGACGTCGACCTGACCGGTGAGCACGTCGGCCTGCGCCCGGACGTACGACTCCTGGGTCCCGACGTCCTCCCAGTAGCCCTCGGCGACGTAGCCGTAGACCGGCAGGCCGGCTTCGAGCAGCTTGGGGAACACGTCGCCGGACCAGTCGACGGACTCGCCCTCGGCGACGTGGTCGAGCACCTCCGGCTCCATCACGTAGATGCCGGTGTTGACGGTGTCGGAGAAGACCTGCCCCCAGGTCGGCTTCTCGAGGAACCGCTGCACCCGGTGGTCGTCGTCCACGATGGTGATACCGAACTCGAGGGGGTCCGGCACCCGGGTCAGGCAGACCGTGACGAGAGCGCCCTTGTCCTGGTGGAACTTCACCAGGTCGGTCAGGTCGAAGTCGGTGAGGGCGTCGCCGGAGATGACGAGGAACGTGTCGTCGCGCAGCAGGTCCTCGGCGTTCTTCACGCTGCCCGCGGTGCCGAGAGGCGTCTCCTCGGTGGCGTAGTGCAGCGTCATGCCGAGCTCTTCGCCGTCGCCGAAGTAGTTGCGGACCAGGCTGGCGAGGAACTGCACCGTGACCACGGTCTCGGAGAAGCCGTGCCGGGCCAGCAGCCGCAGCACGTGCTCCATGATCGGCTTGTTGACGATCGGGAGCAGCGGCTTCGGCATGCTCACCGTCATCGGGCGCAGCCGGGTGCCCTCGCCCCCGGCCATCACGACGGCCTTCACCCCGCACACCTCCTGCCGGGGCCACAGCCGGTCACGCCGGTGCCCCTTCCGGCTCGTCGCGCAGCAGACTGCGCACCTGGACCAGGTAGAGGAGCCCTGCCCACCAGTACAGCGCCGTACCCCAGATCGCGAAAGCCCACCCGAACGCGTGCGCCACGTCGCCGACCGTGTTCGTCCACTCGCCGAGCAGGATGAGCGGGAAGCCGGACAGCAGGTTGAACGTCGCGGCCTTCCCCAGGTAGTGCACGGGCAGCGGGCCGTAGCCGTGCCTCTTGAGCAGGGGCAGCGTGGTCGCCAGCAGCAGGTCGCGCCCGACCAGCAGCAGCGTCAGCCACCACGGCACGACGTCGCGGATCGTCAAGCCGATCAGCGTGGCGAGGATGTACAGCCGGTCGGCGGCCGGGTCGAGCAGCGTGCCGAGGCGGCTGGTCTGGCCCCAGGCCCGCGCGATCTTGCCGTCCAGGTAGTCGGTGACACCGCTGACCATGAGGACGAGCACCGCAGCCCCGTCGTGCTCGGCGAGCACCAGCCAGAAGAAGAACGGGACCCCCACGAGGCGCAGGACGCTGAGCGCGTTGGGCAGCGTGACGACCCGATCGCTCGGTGTCACCGCTGCCGGCACGCGGGTTCCCCTCTCGTCGTGGCTCGAGGTCCCGGGCCACGACGGTCGAGCCTAGTCGCGCGAGATGACGTGGTGCCGTCCGCCAGGTGACGACCAGACGCCCCGCCGGTCCACGGGGGGAAGATCGTTTGCGACCTCAGTCACCGACACGCCGGGCGAAGCCTCGGCGAGTCGGTGAACCTGGTCGCAAACGAGCGCCCGGGGGTGACGGAGGGCGGTCCGGGTTCAGGACTCGCCGGTGCGGCCGTCGAGCAGCTCGCGGACCACGTCGAGGTGGCCGACGTGCCGGGCGTACTCCTGGACCAGGTGCAGCAGGCAGCGCTCCAGGCTGGCCGGCGGGTCGCCGTCCCACCGCTCCCCCGGCGCCCCGACGTCGGTCAGCGCGTGCCGGCCGGCGACCGCCGCGGTGGTCCGACCCTGCTCGCGCAGGGCGGCCAGCAGGTCGGCCGTCGGCTCGTCGGCTCCGACGACCCAGCGGTCGTCACGGGTGTCGCCCCAGGGGTCGCCGACGTCGGCGCCCTCGAAGCCCCACACCAGCCAGCGCCGCTCGACGAAGGTCAGGTGCTTGACCAGCTCGAGCGGTGACCAGCCGGAGGGCAGCACGCTGGTCCGCAACTGCTCCTCGGTGAGGCCGTCGACCTTCGACAGCAGCACGGCGCGGTAGTAGTCGAGGTAGCGCACCAGCACCTCGGTGCGGTCCGCCGCGGGCTGGGTCGGTTCCGGGAACGGGATGCTCACCTGCCGTTCCTACCGCCGAGTGGTGGGTTGCGCACGCCGGAGCCGACATTTCCGGTGCGGAACCCACCACTCGGCGGAGGTCTGACTAACGGATGCGGGTACCCGTCTCGGCGGTGGAGTAGCCGCCGAGCGCCTCGACGGAGGCGCGGAAGGTCGGGTCGTCGATCAGCGCGAGCAGCGGGTCGAGCACGCCGGACGCCAGCACCTCCGGGGTGGTCACGAGGTCGTACGGCTCCTCGGCCACGGGCACGAAGTCGAGCCCGAACGCCGTGGCCGCCGCCCGGATGCCCAGGCCGGTGTCCACGCGGCCGGCGGTGACCGCGGCCGCGACGGCGAGGTGGGTGCTCTCCTCGCGGCCGTAGCCCTCGACGTCGACGGGGTCGACGCCCAGCCGGGCGAGCTCGTGGTCGAGCAGCACCCGGGTGCCGGCACCGCGCTGGCGGTTGACGTAGCGCACGCCGGTCCGCGCGAGGTCGGCGACACCGGCGAGCCCGAGCGGGTTGCCGGGGGCGACGAGCAGTCCCTGCTGCCGGTGCACCAGCCGGACGACCGCTCCCGCGCCGTCCCCGAGCACCCGGTCGACGTACGGCAGCGTGTAGCCGCCGGTGGCGGGGTCGAGCAGGTGCGAGCCGGCGAGATGGCAGAGACCGTCACGGACGGCGGCCAGGCCGCCGAGCGAGCCGACGTTGGACGACACCAGGGTGAGCCCCGGGTCGCGCTCGCGCAGCGCCGACGCGGCCAGGTCGAGGACCAGGTCGTGCGAGCCGATCGCGACGATGCTGCGGGAGACCTCGTCGATCCCGCGGAGCAGCTCGACCTCGACCTGCTCGCCCGCGTGGTGTCCCTCGAGCCCGGCCGGCACCACCAGCAGCCCGTCGGCGCGGACCAGCGAGGTCAGGACCCCGGCGCCCCGCGGCAGCGGCGTGGCCACCACCTGGCCGCTCACGAGCCCCAGCCGGACCCGCACCCAGTCGTCGGAGCCGGCCTGCGAGGCGAGCTTGCGCGCGAGTCGTGCGGTGGTGGTCGGACGGCGGGTGGCGGCCGTGCCTTCCAGCCCGGCCAGCAACGGCGCGGCGAAGATGTCGAAGGTGAGGGCGGCCGACACCGGAAAGCCCGGCGCCCCCAGCACCGGCGTCGCGTCGACCACCCCGAGGACCACCGGGTGGCCGGGGCGCACTGCCACGCCGTGGACGGCGAGGACGCCCTCGTCGGCGACCACCCGCGCGGTCCAGTCGTCGCGGCCGGCGCTCGACCCGGCCAGGACGATCACGAGGTCGCTCGACGCCGCTGCGTCGTGCACGGCGTCGGCGATCAGTCCGGGCTGGTCCGGCACGATGTCGGTGACGACGACGTCGGCGCCGAGCAGCCGGGCCTGTGACGCGAGCATCAGTGAGTTCGTGTCCGGGATCTCGCCCGGGCCGAGCGGCTCCCCCACCGGCCTGATCTCGTCACCGGTCGGGACGACGGTGACCCGCGGCGCCCGCCGTACGACGAGGTCGGGGACGCCGGCAGAAGCCGCAGCCGCGAGGTCGTACGGCCGGAGCCGGTGCCCGGCGGGCAGCAGCAGCTCCGTGGCGGCGACGTCCTCGCCGACGTGCCGCACGTGCGTCCACGGGGCGACGGCCGCCCGCAGCTCGGCGCCGGCCGCGGTGCGGTGCACGTGCTCGCGCATGACGACCGCATCACGCCCGTCGGGCACCGGGTCGCCGGTGTCGACCACGTCGAACTGCGACGCGTCGAGGACGAGCGGGGTGCTCTCGCTGGCGCCGTACGTGTCGGCCGCCCGCACCGCGATGCCGTCCATCGCGGCGGCGTCGTAGTCCGGCGAGGACCGGCGGGCCCACACCGGCTCGGCGGTGACCCGGCCCAGGGCTTCCGCGACCGGGACGGCGACCGCGTCGACGCGGTCCGGGCAGCCCGCGGTGCTGCGGGCGCGCGCCCAGGCTGCCGTCGCCTCGGCGGCCGGTACGTCGTGGACGAACGGGCTGCGCGGGTCCGCGCTGCTCCTCTCCGGGGTCCCCGGGAGATCGCGAGCCATGTCAGCCACCCGACCAGACCGGGTCGGCGAGCGATCTGCTGGGGATCCTCACCGGTACAGGGTGACGTCGACCTCGGCGCCGGCGGGCAGGCCGGTCGCGTCCTCCGGGACGGCGAGCCAGCCGTCGGCGGCCGTGAGCACCGAGAGCAGGGCCGACGCGCCGAACAGCGGCGACGCGACCCGACCGCCATGGCCGTCGGCTACCCGCACCTGCACGACGTCGAGCCGGCCGGTCTGCGACGGCACCTGCCGGTCGAGCCGGGCCCGGACGACCGGCTCGGGGGGCGGCCTGGTGGTGCCGGCCAGCCGGCGGACCAGCGGCACGCCGACGAGCCGGAACACGACGAGGGCCGAGAGCGGGTTGCCCGGCAGGCCGACCACCGGAACCCCGCCGCAGTCGGCCAGCAGGGTCGGCTTGCCCGGCCGCACCGCGAGGCCGTGGCAGAGGATCCCGGGGGCGCCGAGCCGCGCCACCACCTCCGCCGTCTCGTCCCGGGCGCCGACCGACGAACCCGCGGAGACGACCACCAGGTCGCACCGGCTGAGCGCGTCGCGCAGCACCGCCTCCAGCGCGGCCGCGTCGTCGGGCACGATGCCGAGCAGGACCGGCTCGCCGCCCGCGTCCCGGACCAGCCCGGCCAGTGCCGAGGCCGTCGCGTCACGCACCTGGCCCGGCACCAGCTCAGCGGGTCGCCGGCGGCACCACCTCGTCGCCGGTGGAGACCACGCCCACCCGCGGGCGACGCCGGACGTCGACCGACGTGACGCCGGCCGCGGCGAGCAGCCCGAGGTCCTGCGCGCGCAGCGGCCGGCCGGCGGGAGCCAGCTCGGCGCCGTCGGCGACGTCCTCGTCCGCGCGCACCGTCCCGTCCCCGGGTGCTGCCGGCCGGGTCACCTCGACACTGCCGGGCATCGTCTCCTGGGTGTGCTCGACCATGACGACCGCATCGGCGCCGTCCGGGAGGACCGCGCCGGTGGGTACGGCGACCGCCCCTCCTGCGCGGACCGTGACCTCCGGCGGCCGCCCCATCGGCACCGAGCCGAGCACGTCGAGGTAGCTCGGCAGTCCCTCGGACGCCCCGAACGTGTCGGCCGCGCGGACCGCGAAGCCGTCGACGGTGGACCGGGCGAACCCCGGCAGGGCGTGCGGTGCCACGACCGCTCCGGCCGGGGTGCGGCCCAGTGCCTCGTCGAGGTGCACCGACTCGACCTCCGTCGGAGCGAGGTCGGCGAGGAGACCGAGCGCGGCCGCCACCGTGACCGTCGTGAAGAACTCACGCCCCCCGGCGCGCGGCGGGGCGGCCACGTCAGTCCCGGGGCTGCGGCCGCGCGGCCGCGCCGCCGCGCTGCAGTCCGAGGACGCTGGCGACCGGTCCGAGCGCCACCTGACCGAGCCCGCAGATGGAGGTCTTGCGCAGCGTGCGCTCCAGCTCGAGCACCTGCGCCTCGCCGGCGTCGTCCAGACCGTCGCCGGCCATCGCCGTGGTCAGCAGGGTGTGCGCCTTCGTCGACCCGACCCGGCACGGGACGCACTTGCCGCAGGACTCGTCGCGGAAGAACCGCAGCGTGTTGGTGGCGGCCGCGAGGAGGTCGGTGCCCTCGGCCATCACGACCAGCGCGCCGGACCCGAGCATCGTGCCGGCCTCGGCCAGGGCGTCGAAGTCCAGCCGGGCGTCCAGCCCGTCGGGGCCGAGGAAGTTCGACGAGGCCCCTCCGGGCTGCACCGCTCCCAGCGTCCGGCCCTCCGAGACGCCGCCGGCCAGGTCGAGCAGCGCGCGCACCGGTGGTGCCCATCGGCACGCAGTACACACCGGGCCGTTCGACGTGACCGGAGACGGCGAAGAACTTCAGACCGTCGCTGTCCCCGTCGCCCTGGTCCTTCCACCACTGCGCGCCGCGCGTCGCGACCGCCGGGACGTCGGCGAAGGTCTCGACCGAGTTGATGAGCGTGGGCCGGCCCCAGAGCCCGTGGACGCCGGGGAAGGGCGGCTTGTTGCGCGGCTCGCCCCGGTGACCCTCCATGCACTCCAGCAGCGCCGACTCCTCGCCGAGGATGTAGCCGCCGGGCGACACGAACACCTCGACCGACAGCCGGCGTCCGCTGCCCAGCACGTCGTCGCCCAGCAGCCCCTCGCCGCGCAGCCGCGCCAGCTCGGCCCGCAGGACGTCCGCCTCCGGTCCGTACTCGTGCCTGATGAAGACCCAGCCGTCCTCGGCGCCGACCACCACCATGCCGAGGAGCAGGCCCTCGAGGACGAGGTGCGGCTGGTCGGCGAGGATCTGCCGGTCCTTGAAGGTGCCGGGCTCCGACTCGTCGGCGTTGCACACGACGTACGACGGGCTCGCCTCCTGGCCGGCAACCAGCGACCACTTCTTCCCGGTGGGGAAGCCGGCGCCGCCCATGCCGCGCAGCCCCGAGCCCGTGAGCGCCGCGACCAGGTCCTCCGCGGTACGCCGGCCGGCGAGCAGGTCACGCAGCACGGCGTAGCGCTCAGCACCCTCGTCGTAGGGGTCGTTGGGCCAGCGACGCACGGTCGCTGCGCGGTAGAGCTCCGGGGGCGTCTCGGCACGAGCCGACTCCACCAACGCGTGCGCCAGCTCGGCGCGAGCCGGCTGCTCGTCGACTGCTGCCGCCGGTGCGATGTCGCACCGGCCGAGGCAGGACACCTCGCGCAGCTCGACGTCGGGATCGTCGCCGTACCGCTGGCGCAGCGCGGCGATCTGCTCGTCGCCGCCGCGCAGCCAGCAGGTGAGGTCGTGGCAGGCGTGCAGCGCGACCCGCGGCGGCGGCTCGGTGCGGAAGTGCGGGTAGAACGACACCAGTCCCTGGATCTCGTACAGGGGCCTGCGGGTGTCCTGCGCGAGCGCGACGAGCTCCTCGCGCGGCAGCCAGCCGCGCCGCTCCTGGATGGCGTGCAGCGCCGGGATCAGGCTCGGGCCCGGGAACCGGCCGTTGCGGGCCTCCGCCCCCGGTGCCCGCGCCCCAGCGGTCACGCGGACACGCTCGCGGAGGGTGCGAGTGCGACGGCGCAGAACTTGAACTCCGGGATCTTCCCGACCGGGTCGATCTCGTCGATGGTCAGCAGGTTCGCGGCCGCCTCCCGGAAGTGGAACGGGACGAACACGTTGCCGCGCGCCTCGCGGGTCGACACCCGGACGTGCAGCTCGATCTCGCCGCGACGGGACCGGACGACGGCCATGCCGCCGTCCACCAGCCCGAGGTCACGCGCGTCGTCGGGGTGCACGTAGACCTCGGCGCGTGGCGCGATGGTGTCGAGGGCGAACGACCGCCTGGTCATCGACCCGGTGTGCCAGTGCTCCAGCAGCCGGCCGGTGTTGAGCACGAACGGGTAGTCGTCGTCCGGCAGCTCCTTCGCCGGGAGCCACTCGGCGGCTACGAGGTGCGCGAGCCCGTCGCCCGTGTTGAACCGCTCGTCGAACATCACGACGGTGCCGTCGGAGTGCTCCGGGTCGTCGTTCGGGTAGAGCTTGCCGGTGCCGCCGAGCACCTCCCAGGTGAGGTTCCGGTAGCTCGGCATCAACGCCACCATCTCGTCGAAGACCTCGCGCGGCGACTCGTACTGCCAGTCCAGCCCGACCCGGCGGGCGATCTCCTGGGTGATCCACCAGTCCTCGCGAGCCTGGCCCGGCGGCTCGAGCGTCTTGCGCCCGCGCTGCACCCGCCGGTCGGTGTTGGTGTAGCTGCCGTCCTTCTCGAGGTACGACGTCGCCGGCAGGATCACGTCGGCGAACTCCGCGGTCTCGGTGACGAAGATGTCCTGCACCACGAGGAAGTCCAGCGCCGACAGCGCCTTGCGCACCTTGTTGGTGTTGGGGTCGGACATGAACGGGTTCTCGCCCATCATGTACATCGCGCCGACCCCGGGCCCGCCGCCCGGCGTCCCGTCGAGGATCGAGTGCACGATCTCGGTGACGGTCAGGCCGCGTTTCGGCGGCAACGAGGTGCCCCACGCCTGCTCGAACCGGCCGACCACCTCGGGGTCGTCGGCCGACTGGTAGTCCGGGAAGAACATCGGGATCAGGCCGGAGTCGGAGGCGCCCTGGACGTTGTTCTGCCCGCGCAGCGGGTGCAGCCCGGCGCCGGGCTTGCCCACGTTGCCGGTGATCGCGCACAGCGCGATGAGGCAGCGGGCGTTGTCGGTGCCGGTGGTGTGCTGGGAGATCCCCATGCCCCAGAAGATGATTCCGGCGCCCGCCTCGCCCCAGACCTTCGCGACCCGGCGGATCACGTCGGCCGGCACTCCTGTGATCTGCTCGCCGCGCTCCGGCGGGTAGTCGGCCACGGTGCGGGCCAGGTCGTCGTAGCCGCTGGTGCGGTCAGCGACGTACTGCTCGTCGACCAGTCCGGTCGCGACGATCTCGTGCATGACCGCGTTGTAGAACGCCACGTCGGTGCCGGGCTTGAGCTGGCAGTAGATGTCGGCGTGGTCGGCCAGCCTGTCGGCCCGCGGATCGACGTAGATGATCGTCGTCCCCTTCCGGCGGGCCTGCTTGAAGAACGACGAGGCCACCGGGTGGTTGGCCGTGGCGTTGCTGCCCGTGATCAGCGCGACGTCGGCGTTGGCCACGTCGCCGTACGTCGTGGAGACCGCGCCCGAGCCGATGCCCTCGAACAGCGCCGCGACGCTGCTGGCGTGGCAGAGCCGCGTGCAGTGGTCGACGTTGTTGGACGTGAACGCGGTCCGGATCAGCTTCTGGAAGAGGTAGGCCTCTTCGTTGCTGCACTTGGCCGAGCCGAAGCCGGCGATGCCGTCGGGACCGCGCTCGGCGTGCACCTCGCGCAGCCGGCGCGCCACCAGGTCGAGCGCCTCGTCCCAGGTCGCCTCCCGGAAGTGCGGCAGCACCTCGTCGTACGGCACCAGGCCGCCGGGCTTGCGGCGCTTCCGCCCCTCCCCCTCCTGACCGTCGTTCGAGCGCTGGTCCCCGCGGACGTCGCCGGACAGCGGGCCCTTCGGGTACGAGGAGTCGATCCGGATGAGCGGCACCGTCAGCCGCTGCGGGGACGCGGCGTAGTCCCAGCCGTAGCGGCCCTTGACGCACAGGCGCTTCTGCGAGCCCGGCTGGTCGCGGCCGTCGGCGAACGCGATCGCCCCGCGCTCGCGGTCGACGTAGTAGGTCAGCGCGCAGCCGACACCGCAGTAGGGGCAGACGCTGTCGACGGCCTGGAGCTCGTCACGCGGCCGGATCGGGATGTCGCGGATCGGCTTGTTCGTCAGCGCGCCTGTCGGGCAGGACGCGACGCACTCGCCGCACGTCACGCAGCTCGATGCGCCCATCGGGTCGTCCAGGTCGAACGCGATCCGGGTCGAGTAGCCCTTGCCCGACCGCCCGATGACGTCGTTGCCCTGCAGGTCGTCGCAGGCCCGGACACAGCGGTCGCAGAGGATGCAGGCGTCGTGGTCGACGGCGATGACCGGGTTGGACACGTCGGTGCCGCGACCGTGGCCGCGCGGCAGCCCGCCCACGGTGACGTCGTAGCGCCCGACGAGGTCGAGCAGCAGGTTGTCACCCGTGGTCGTCTGCTTCGGGTCGTCCTCCGGCGCCGGCTGGTCGGCCGCCAGCAGCTCGGTGAGGGTGGCTCGGCTCTGCTCGATCTCGTCCGAGGACGTGGTGACCTCCATCCCGTCCTCGCACGGGCGGACGCAGGACGCGGCGTAGACCCTGCCGCCGACGTCGACCACGCACATCCGGCAGACGCCGACGGGGTCCATCCGCTCGTCGTGGCAGAGCACCGGGATGTCGATGCCGGCGTCGCGTGCGGCAGTCCAGATGGTGGTGCCCTCAGCCACGGACAGCGGCCGTCCGTCGATGGTCAGGTCGACGGTGCGGGTCGTGCTCGGTGCGTCAGCGGTCGCCGTCACGTGCACCCGTCCTCATGGTCAGCCACCTTCGCCCGGCGCACCCGCCGTGTCCAGCACCTTCGGCCGGCCGTGCGCGTCGAGACCGCGGGCCGCCCAGTAGCCGTCCACCATCGACCGCAGCCGCTCCGGGGTCAGCCGGGCCGTGCGACCGGACGGCAGCTCGAGCGGCTCGGCGAGCAGCCGCGCGGGCAGCCAGTCGTCCTCCGGCTGCCAGCCCTCGCGCAGGTTGTACTCGCGCTTGGCGAGGACGATCCGCCGGGCCGTGCCACGCAGCTCGTCGGCGTCGAGGTCCCAGCCGGTCACCAGGGCGAGCAGGTGCGCCCACTCCCCCCACGGCGCATCCGGGTCGTCGGTCTCCAGGAAGACGCCGCGGAGGAACTTGCAGAGGATCATCGAGTCGATGACCGCGGCCCGGTCCTCCGTCTCGACCGCTGCCGCGACGTGCGCCGGCCCGCCGTCGAGCCGGTCGAGGTCGCCGCCGAGGTCGGCCTCGTACGCACCGGACCGGTTGTGGTCGGCGCCGCGGGCGTTGACCGCGAGACCGAGCGCCATCGCGTGCAGCGTGCGCGGCTCGTAGCCCGGCAGCTCGAGGCCCTTCACGTGCACCGCGTACGCCGCGGAGCCGCCGCCCAGCTGCTCGGACGCCGCCCTCGAGCCGAGGGCGAGCAGCGGGCCGATGCCCGTGCCGCTCCCGATCTCGCCCAGCGCCCGCAGCAGTGCGGTGCCGTCGCCGAACCGCAGCCAGGGCGCGTCCAGCAGGCCGAGCTCGGCGCACTCCATCGCCCAGGCGATCGTGCCGCCGGCCGAGATGGTGTCGATGCCCAGGTCGTCGCACCGCGCGCTGGCCTCGAGGACGTCGTCGGGGTCGGACACACCGCACAGCGGACCCAGCGCGAAGACGTTCTCGTACTCGACGCGCATGGCGGTCCCGCCGCGGCGCGGTGAGAGCCGGTAGATGTGCTCGCAGCCGATCGTGCACGAGGCGCAGCTGTTCTTCGTGGTGCCGCGCAGCTCCGCCAGCTCCTCCGCCGCGAGCGCCGGGGCCCCGTCGAAGGTGGCCTGCTGGAAGTTGCGGGTGGGCAGGGTCGAGAGCGCGTTGAACGCGAGCAGGTTGGCCAGGGTGCCGAGCTCGCGGTACTTCGCGGTCGCAGCCCCGAAGGACCGGGACCGGAGGTCCTTCGCGGCGGCGAGCACCCCGGTCGGGTCCGCCGGAGCCACCTTGGTGCGCGGCCGGACGGCGACGGCTTTGACGTTCTTGGCGCCGAGCACGGCGCCCAGCCCGCCGCGGCCGGCGTGCCGCCCGTCGTGCGACAGCGTCGCGTAGCGCACACCGCGCTCCCCCGCCGGGCCGATGGCGGCCACCTTGAACGCCCGCCCCAGCCGCTCGCGCAGCACCTCCTCGGTGCGCGCGGCCGACGCGCCCGCGACGTCGTCGGCCGGCTCCATCCGTACGTCGCCGCCGTCGACGACCAGCACGCTCGGACCGGCCGCTCGCCCGACCACGACGATCGCGTCGTGCCCGGTGAGCTTGCCCGCGATGGCGAAGTGGCTGGACGCAAGTGCGTCGGTGAGCAGGCCGGTCAGCGGCGACTTCGCGACGACCGCGAACTTCGCGCTGGTGGTGAGCGGGGTCCCGACCAGCGGGCTGAACACGAAGGCGAGCGGAGCCTCCGGCGCCAGCGGGTCGACGCCGGCCGGGGCCAGGTCGAGCAGCAGCCGCACACCGAGGCCGGCACCGCCCAGGTGGTCCCGCAGCAGTCGGTCCGGCAGCTCGACCGTGCGGCTGGTGCCGTCGGTGACGTCGACCACCAGGGCCCGGCCGAAGTAGCCGCCCGGCACCCGTGCCGCCGTCGCAGCGGCCGGGTCGTCAGCCACCGGCGTCCGCCGACAGGAAGGCGACGGTGTCCCCGGCGTGCAGGGGCAGCTGCGGGTCGCGGCCGGTCTGGTCGCCGTTGACGGCCGCGAGGACGTGCCGGTCCAGGACGAGGTCGACCGCGGTCGCAGCCTCGCCGACGGTGGCGGCGGCGACGCTACGAGCGCCTCGGGTGCCCCGCGAGGCGAGCACACCGAAGCACTCGACGGTGACGGCCGGTCCCGGCCGCGACCGGGCCAGCTCGTAGTCGGCCGGCTCGTTGACGTTCAGCACCGACTCCAGCGTCGGGTCGGCCACCTGCAGCGCCGGATCGGTGAGCAGCGCGGCGTCGTCGAGCCGGAGCACCTGCGCCTCCTCGAACACGAACGCCGGTCGCAGCCGGTCGGCGGCCACCAGGTCGGCCACCCGGCCGGCCAGCCGGGTCCGGTACGCCGCCGCGAGCGGCTGGGGGAAGCCGCGCGCCACCGGAAGCACCACGTCGAGCCGGTCGTCGGCCAGCAAGGCTGACATCACCCGCCGTACGAACGCCGGGTGCAGGAACGGCAGGTCCGTCGAGCAGACGAAGGCCGCACCGCACCGCCCGTCGAGCGCGGCAAGACCGACGGCGATGCCCTGCAGCGGGCCACGTCCCTCCGCGGGGTCATCCACGACCTCCACGCCGCTCGGCAGTGCCGGCAGCTGCTGACCTGGAGCGCGGACGACGAGGACCGGCCCGAGGCCGGCGCGCGCCGCGACGGCGCAGGTGCGGTGCAGCAGCGTCGTCCCGTGCCACTCCAGGTCGGCCTTGGCCCGGCCCATCCGGGAGGACCGGCCGCCCGCGAGCACGACCGCCGCCCCGCGGTCGGCCGCTCCGGACCTGGTCCCGTCCACCCGCCGATCGTAGGCACCCCGCCGCCCCGTGCCGGTCAGGCGAACAGCTTCACGACCTTGCCGAGGGTCGACCACACGCCATAGGTGAGGGCAGCGACGACGAGCACCCACAGCAGGACCGCGAGCGGGGCAGCGACCGGGTCGTGCTTCGTGCTGCCGGCTGTCGGTCGACGGGGGGCGACGGCACTCATCGGACGGCTCCTTGGGTGGTGGGGGTCCGCACGTCGACCGCGCGGTCGTCGTCGGCCGGCTCGTGGAAGCGGTCGTCCACCGCCGTGATGGCGAGGTTGGCCAGGAAGCCGACGACCAGGACCGCGACCATGATGAACAAGGACGGCCGGTAGAGGTCGGCGCCCGTGACGCCGGCTGCCGTGCGGTTGTCGGCGATCGCATTGACGATCAGCGGGCCGGCGATCCCGGCCGCGGACCAGGCGGTGAGCAGGCGGCCGTGGATCGCCCCGACCTGCAGGCCACCGAAGAGGTCCTTCAGGTAGGCAGGCACCGTGGCGAACCCGCCGCCGTAGAAGCTGAGGATCACCGCCGTGAGGGCGACGAAGACGACGATCGACGAGGTGCCGACCAGGGCGACGAGCAGGTAGCAGACGGCGCCGATGCCGAGATAGCCCATGTACATCCGCTTGCGCCCGACAGCGTCCGACGTCGAGGACCACACGAACCGGCCCGCCATGTTGGCCAGCGAGAGCAGGCCCACGAAGCCGGCTGCCGCCTCGACGTCGACCGAGCCGAAGAAGTCCTGGATCATCGGCGAGGCCTGCTCGAGGATCCCGATGCCGGCGGTGACGTTGCAGAACAGCACCACCCAGAGCAGCCAGAAGGACCGGGTGCGGATCGCGTTGGCGGCCGTGACGTTGGCGGTGGTCCGCATCCCGTCGTGCACGGTCGGTGCGGTCCAGCCCGCCGGCGCCCAGTCTTCGGCCGGCACCCGGGCCGTGAACGCGCCCAGCGTCATCACGACGAGGTAGACCAGCCCCAGGGTGACGAAGCTCGCGGCGATGCCGTCGCTCCCGCCCGTGGCGTAGGTCTCGAGCAGCTTGGTGGACAGCGGCGAGGCGATGATCGCTCCGCCACCGAAGCCCATGATCGCCAGGCCGGTGGCCAGCCCCGGCCGGTCCGGGAACCACTTGATCAGCGTCGAGACCGGGGAGATGTAGCCGATGCCGAGACCGATGCCGCCGATCACGCCGTACCCGAGGTAGACCAGCCAGAGCTGGTCGCTCGCGACGCCGAGCGCACCCACGAGGAAGCCGACCGACCAGCAGAGCGCGGCCGCCAGCATCGACAACCGCGGCCCGCTCCGCTCGACCCAGGTGCCGAGAAACGCCGCGGACAGTCCGAGCATGGCGATGGCGATGCTGAAGACGACGCCGATCGCGGTGAGGCTCGAGTCGAAGTGCTCGACGAGGGGTGTCTTGAAGACGCTGAACGCGTAGACCTGGCCGATGCTCAGGTGCACCGCCAGGGCTGCCGGCGGGAAGAGCCAGCGCCGGTAGCCGGGAGCGGCCACCGTGTGGTCGCGGGCGAGGAAGGACGTCATGACCGTTGCACCTCCGGGTGGGGCCACCTCCGTGTGACGTGCGCCACCCGCCTACCCGAATTGTCCGTTCGTACTCCTGGCAACTACCAGCCGGCTCGCGCGCAGGTGCGGCGCTAGGCTGCTGCGCGGTGTGCCGGGAAGTCTGGTCGGCGACGGCAGCGCGCTACACCGACAGCCTCGATGTGCTGCCGCTGCTCGCCGCGCTCCTGCCGCTCGGCGCGTTCGCCGTGCTGGTGCAGCACCGCGTCCGCGCCTGGTGGCTGCTGCTGCCGCTGGCGGCACTCACCTGGGGCCTGGTCCACGCGTCGGGCGTGCACGCGACCGTTGCCGGAGTACTGCTCGGGTTCGCGGTGCCGGTCCTGCAGTCGACGGGCGCCGTCGGCGACGTTCCCCGTGGCCCGCTTCACGCGTGCCGACCTCGACGATGACCTCGCGTGGACGGACGTGCTCGGGGTCTCGGTGCTGGCCGGCATCGGCTTCACCGTGTCGCTGCTCATCGGTGAGCTCGCCTTCGGTGCCGGCAGTGAGCGCGACGACCACGTGAAGGTCGGCGTGCTGGCCGGTTCGGTGCTGGCGGGCTCCTCGCGTCGGTGCTGCTGCGCCTGCGCAACCGTGTACCGGCAGCTGCACGAGGTCGAGCAGCGCGACGCGCACAGCGACGGCGTCCCAGACGTGTTCGAGCGCGAGGGCTGAGCTGTCCTGCTCCCGATCAGTCCAGCGCGGCCTGCGCCACCAGCGCCGCGACCAGGAACACGACGAACCCGCCAGTCAGGGCCAGCGGCCGGCTGAGCTTCGGAGCCGGGACCTCGTCCGAGCTGTTGCGCTCGACGGCGTACTTCCCCCAGGACGCGATCGCCAGCGCCAGCAGGATGATCGCGGTCCAGGTCAGGACGCCTACCACCACCTCACCGTGCGCGCGCCCGGCGACGTCGGCAAGTCGTCGACGGCCGGTCAGCCGGTGCGGCGACCGTCGACGTGCGCGACCCGGCCACGCACGATCCGCTCGACGTCGGCCCGCCGGATGGGCTCTGCCACGGTGAACTTCACGGTTCCCGGGAAGAACGTGCAGTGCTTGCTGAAGGCGCCGAAGCCCACCAGCCAGGTCCCGCGGTAGCGGAAGCCCGGCATGCCGTAGTTGATCGACTCCTCGAGACCGGGCACCAAGTGGTGGATCGTCGCGCGCAGGTGCTCGAGGACTTCGCGGGTCTCCTCGGGCAGGTCCGCCAGGTACTCGTCGATCGTCGCCGCCCGCGCGCTGGTCGCCATCGGTGCCTCTCGGTCCGGGTGCCTCCAGTCCAGCAGACCGATCGCGCCAGCGGAACTCAGCGCGTCCCACCCCGTGACTGCCGTCTCAGCAGGACCGGATGTCACGTGGGGCTGTCGCCGGGCGTGCGAAGACATCCGATGTCGCGTGATCCGCCGCGTGGACGCAGAAGGCGGCCCCTCATGAACCGGACGGCCCGCCGGCTCGGGAAGCGCTCCATGGTGCAGCGGCTCGTCCCAAGCCATCCGGCGGAGCCGCTGACTCGGTCCGTATGAGCCATGGGAGGGCGTCGCCGAGCTCTGCCCGCCAGGACTCGATCGCATGGCCTCCTCGATAGCGGTGGCAGTTCACCTCACCACCGTTCTCCTGTTCCTCGTTGCCCGAGGCAGCGAGGCCCTGATCCTGGTGTGAAGGATGTGTGAGAGCAAGACCCTCAGGGCGGTTCAGGGGCCGTCCCCTCGGGTGAGGAAACGGCCCCTGACCTGCATGTTCCTTCCGTCGGGACGACAGGATTTGAACCTGCGACCCCTTGACCCCCAGTCAAGTGCGCTACCAAGCTGCGCCACGTCCCGGAACCCCGGCGGCGTGCGCCGGAAGCGCGCCAACTCTAGCGCAGCACCGAACCGCGCCGAGCGCGGCGCCGTCCGCACGGCGACCAGGCGTGCGCGATGCGCTCGCGTCAGGACCTAGCGAGGTCGCGCATGCCTGAGAGGCGTTCAGAACGTGGGCGGGGCCTCGCCGGCCACCGGGCAGCGGCCCTCGAGCCGACCGCAGGCGCCGGTGTCGCAGAGCCTGCAGGTCCACCTCGTCGCACCGGCACCGCGCTTCATCCCGACGAGCACGCGGCCGGCGAGATCGGCGAGCTGCTCCCGGTCCGCCGGCGGGAGCACCTCGAGCGCAGCGGCGAGCTGCTCGGCCCGGGCCGCAGACACTCGCGCTGCCGCACGACGACCGGCGGGCGTCAGCCGCACCACGGTGGTGCGGCCGTCGGGTCCGGGGGCGCGGCGGACCAGCCCGTCGTGCTCGAGCCGGTCGACCAGCCGGACGGTGCCGGAGTGGGTCAGCCCGAGCACCTGCCGGAGCAGGTCGATGCTCGGGTCGCGCAAGAAGTGCTGCAGCGCGGACAGCGCCGCGGCACCGGAGTCGGAGTGCGCCGAGGACTCCTCGACGGCCACCGCCATCCGGTCCGCGAGTGCCAGCGCGAGCGCACCGAGCACGTTCGCCGCCCGGGCCGGGTCCGGCTCGGGCGGCGACGACGGTGGGCCGGTGATGGCAGCGCCCGACTCGTCAGCCGAGCTCGTAGTCGAGGGTCACCGTCGCCTCGTCGCCCATGGGTGCGGTGAAGGAGCCGCTGCCACGGAGGCCGGCCAGGTCGTCGGTGCCGGACCCGGCGACCACGGTCAGGTCACCCGCGGCCACGGCACCGTCGAACGTCCCCACGCTGCGGAGCACGAACGAGCCCGACTTCCCGCCGAGGGAGCCGGTGACGGTCTGCACGCCGACGAACTCCGCGGCGTCGTCGGCGGTGTAGGCCATGATCCAGCGGACGTCCGAGCTGCCCTCGATGTCGCCGGTGATGGCCTGCTGGACGCTGGCCTGGGTGAGCTTGCCGGGATCGCGCTCCTCGTAGGTCTGCTCGTCCCAGCCCTGCACGGTGAAGGTGGCATTCGCAACAGTCATGTCTCCTTTATATGACTGACTCACACATATGTCCAGTTTGCCCGGGTCGTGCGAGGCTCCTGGGGCGGGAATTGCGCACTGAGTCCGCAGTGGCCGGCCACCACGCCACGGTGGCCGCGCGCGGCAGCCGGCATCGCAGATGATCACGGGGCCGTGATCACCTGCCGCCGACCGTGCTGAATTCACCGCGGTTCGGTCATGGTGATCACGGGACCGTGATCATTTGGGCCGACCCGCCACGTCGCCGCGTCGCCACCAGGACACCGTGGAGGCCAGCCCCGGGCTACTCGTGGCCCGCGACCCGCGTGTGCTCGGTGACCATCCGGGCGAACGCCCTGGCCTGCCGCTGGGCCCGCTCCCCCTCCGACTTCTGCACGCCCATCGCGGCGAGTGCCTGTCCGTCGGAGAGGTCGAGCAGCATCCACGGGTCGTCACGGAGCAGCCGTACACCGACCACCTCGGCCCACTCCAGCCGGCGCCGGCCGACCACGTTGACCACCAGGACACCGGCGTCGGAGGCCTCGACGCGGACGTCGGCCAGCCGGTGCAGCACGAGCACGAAGGCGACGGCGACGGCGACCACCCCCAGGCGTGAGCCGAGCCCCCACGGGTGCGGCCCGCCGCTGGGCAGGGCGAGGGCGAGGGCCACGAGCGTGACCAGGACGGCGAGCGCCACGACGTAGACGACGACCCGGGCCCGCACCGGCCGGAACACCGTGCGCCCGGGATCGGGGCGCCGTCTCACAGCCGGCAGGCGTGGATGTCGGTGACGAGGATGCCGCGGGCGCCGATCTCCCACAGCTCGTCCATGATCTTGTTGGTCTCCACCCGCGGGACCATCGCCCGCACCGCGACCCAGCCCTTGTCGTGCAGCGGCGACACCGTCGGCGACTCGATGCCGGGGGTCAGCCGGACCGCCTCCTCGACCCCCTCGGCGCGGATGTCGTAGTCCATGAGCACGTAGCGCCGGGCGATGATGACGCCCTGGATCCGGCGCACCAGCTGCGACACGGCCGGCGAGTCGGCGACGCCGGTCCGGCGGACGAGGACCGCCTCGGACTCCAGGATGGGCTCCCCCACCACCTCGAGGCCCGCCTGCCGCAAGGTGGTCCCGGTGGACACCACGTCGGCGATCACGTCGGCGACGCCGAGCCGGACCGCCGTCTCGACCGCGCCGTCCAGCCGGACCACCTCGGCCGCGACGCCGCGCTCCGCGAAGTAGCTCGCGAGCAGACCGCCGTACGACGTGGCGACCCGCTTGCCGGCGAAGTCGGCGACCGTCGCCGCCGACCCGGGCTTGGCCGCGAACCGGAACGTCGACTCGCCGAAGCCGAGCTGGAGGATCTCCTCGGCAGGTGCGCCGCTGTCGAGCAGGAGGTCGCGCCCGGTGATGCCGACGTCGAGCTCGCCGGAGCCGACGTAGGTCGCGATGTCGCGGGGCCGGAGGAAGAAGAACTCGGTGTCGTTGCCCGGGTCGTGCAGCACCAGCTCGCGCGGGTCGGAGCGCTGGCGGTAGCCCGACTCGCGCAGCATGTCGGCGGCGGGCTCGGCGAGGGAGCCCTTGTTGGGCACGGCGACGCGCAGCACGGCGGGGCCTCTCGGTCCGGAATGGTCAGAGGTGAGCGTAGACGTCGTCGAGCGTCAGTCCGCGGGCCAGCATCAGCACCTGCAGGTGGTAGAGCAGCTGCGACACCTCCTCGGCGACCCGCTCCGGCGCCTCGTGCTCGGCGGCCATCCAGACCTCGGCGGCCTCCTCGACGACCTTCTTGCCGATGGCGTGGACGCCGGCGTCCAGGCCGGCGACGGTGACCGAGCCCGCCGGCCGGGTGGTCGCCTTCTCGCTCAGCTCGGCGAACAGCGCGTCGAACGTCTTCACGCCGGTCATCGTCGCAGAGGCCGGTACGGCGACCGGCCGGCGTCCAGGGACCGGGCCGCACCGGCGGCCGCGAGCGGCTACGGCAGCTGCGGCAGGCCGTCGTCGCCGAGCGGCCAGCCGGGGTTGTGCGCGATCTCCCAGGCGTGCCCGTCCGGGTCGGCGACGATCGAGGTGTAGCCGCCCCACTCGGCAGCCTCGGGCGCGTGCAGCAGCGCGGCACCTGCGGCGAGGAACTCCGCGACCGCTGCGTCGACCTCCTCGGGCGAGGCCACGTTGATGGCGAGATGGATCCGCCGGTCCCGGCCCGTCGGGACCGCGTCGCCCGCGTCGCGCGACATGTCGGCCAGCGGGTAGAGCGCGATGAGCGGACCCGAGGTGCGCAGCACCGCGAAGTCGTCCATGTCGATGCCGGTCTCCCAGCCGAGGGCCCGGTAGAAGGCCTTCGACCGGGCGACGTCGTCGACGCCGAGGGTCACGAGGGAGCAGCGCGCGGGGACCATCCCGTCACGGTAGGCGGTCGGCTACGAGCGGGTGCCGCTCAGGGCGTCCCGCAGGGTGACCGCGGTCGCGACAGCGGCGAGGGCCGCGTCGAGGCCCTTGTCCTCCGACGAGCCCTCCAGTCCGGCGCGGTCCAGCGCCTGCGCCTCGTCGTCGCAGGTGAGCACGCCGAAGCCGACCGGTACGCCGGTGTCGACCGCGACCCGGGTCAGCCCGAGCGTCGCGGCCTGGCAGACGTAGTCGAAGTGCGGGGTGCCGCCACGGATCACGACGCCCAGCGCGACCACGGCGTCGACCCCGGCACGGGCCAGCCGCGCCGCTGCGACGGGCAGCTCGAAGGAGCCGGGCACCCGGACGACCAGCGGCTCGTCGACGTGCGCCGCAGCGAGCCCGCGCAGCGCGCCGGCGACCAGGCCGTCCATCACCTGCTGGTGCCACTGCGCGGCGACCACCGCGACCCGCAGTCCGGTGCCGTCGACCTCGACGACCGGCGCGCCGGCCCCGCTCATGGCAGCCCGCTCATGTCATGTCCCTCGTTGTCGCCGACAGCCGATCCGAGACCCGGGATCACGTGGCCCATCCGGTCCCGCTTGGTGCGCAGGTAGCCGATGTTCTCCGGGGTGGGGTGCACGGCTAGCGGCACCTGCTCCAGGACGGTCAGACCCTGCTCCTCGACGCCCGCGACCTTGGCCGGGTTGTTGGTGAGCAGTCGCACCGAGGAGACGCCGAGGTCGCCGAGGACCTGGGCGCCGACGCTGAAGTCGCGCGCGTCCGCCGGCAGCCCGAGGTCGAGGTTCGCGTCCACCGTGTCACGGCCGCCGTCCTGCAGCCCGTACGCCGCCAGCTTGTGCAGGAGGCCGATGCCGCGGCCCTCGTGGCCGCGCAGGTAGACCACCACCCCGCGCCCCTCGTCGGCGACGGTGCGCAGCGCGGCGTCCAGCTGTGGTCCGCAGTCGCAGCGCAGCGATCCCAGCACGTCGCCCGTCAGGCACTCCGAGTGCAGTCGCACCAGCACCTTGGTGCCGGTGCCGATCTCGCCGCGGACCAGCGCGACGTGCTCCGCGCCGTCGACCGCGCTCCGGTAGCCGAGCACCCGGAACTCGCCGTACCTCGTGGGCAGCTTGGCCTCGGCGACCCGCTCGACCAGCGCCTCGGTCCGCTTGCGGTGGGCCACCAGGTCGGCGATGGACACCAGGGCGAGCCCGTGCTCGTCCGCGAACTCGCGCAGCCGCGGCAGCCGGGCCATCGAACCGTCCTCGTCGACCACCTCGGCGATGACGCCGGCCGGCGTGAGCCCGGCCAGCCGCGCGAGGTCGATGGCCGCCTCGGTGTGCCCGGCCCGCCGGAGCACGCCGCCCTCGACCGCGCGCAAGGGGAAGACGTGGCCGGGCCTCGTCAGCTCGAACGGCTCGGTGGCCGAGTCGACCAGCACCCGCACGGTGCGCGCCCGGTCCGCAGCCGAGATGCCTGTGCTGATGCCGTCACGGGCGTCGACCGAGACGGAGTACGCCGTGCGCTTGCGGTCCTCGTTGACGACAGTCATCGGCGGCAGCCGGAGCCGGTCCAGCTCGGCACCCTCCATCGGTACGCACACGACCCCCGAGGTGTGCCGCACCAGGAACGCCATCAGCGCCGGCGTGACCTTCGACGCCGCGACGACGAGGTCGCCCTCGTTCTCGCGGTCCTCGTCGTCGACCACCACGACCGCTCGTCCGGCGGCGATGTCGGCGATCGCGCGCTCCACCGGGTCGAGCCGGACGCCGCGCGCAGGCCCGCTCATGCGACGGCACTCCGTCACCGGGTCGGAGAGCGGCTCGTCGCGGGCGATCCGGCGCCAGGCGAGGAACCCGTAGACGACGAGGACGCCGTAGACGCCGTAGAGAAGAGCCGTCGGGTAAAGCTTGAAGTAGAGCAGCTCGGGCACGCCCACGAGGTCGACGGCGATCCAGCAGAGCCAGAAGTCGACCCAGCCGCGTGCCATGGCATAGGTCGCGAGGATCGACCCGACGAAGATCCACGCGTCGGCGAGGAAGTACCACGTGGGCGCCGGCCAGGTGGCCCCGATCTGGTGGAAGACGGCGAACAGCACGAGCACCGACGGCGCGGCCACGGCCAGGTAGCGCAGCCGTTCCGCCGGGGTGGCCCACCTCGGCGTGACGGCGGGTGCGTGCAGGCCGTCGTCGCCGCGTCCGCGGCGGGTCTGCGTGCCAGCGCTTCCAGCCGTAGACCGACACGAGGACGAAGAAGACCTGACGGCCGGCCTGACCGAGCAACGGGATGGTCTGACCGTTCACCGCGGTCCCGATGAAGACCGTGAACAGCAGCACGTTGCCGACGATGCCCACCGGCCAGGCCCACACCCGACGTCGTAGGCCTCCGATCGCCGACGCGAACCCGAAGGCGTTACCGAGGATCTCCCGCCAGGCGATGTCGTGGCCGCCGATCGTCAGATGGGCGTCGTAGAGGTCCTGGAACACGCTCATGCGGGGTCCTTCGGCATCGGGTGCTGAGTGGGCGGCGCGAGCGGCGGCATCAGCCGCTCGACGTACTTGGCGACGACGTCGACCTCGAGGTTCACCGGGTCACCGACCTGCTTGCGGCCGAGTGTGGTGAGCTCGAGGGTCGTCGGGATGAGGCTGACGGTGAACGACGTGTCGTCCACCGCGGCGACGGTGAGCGAGACGCCGTCGACAGTGATGGAGCCCTTGAGCACGACGTAGCGCGCGAGGTCCGCCGGCAGGGAGACCCGGACGACCTCCCAGTGCTGCGACGGCTCGCGCGACTCGATCCGGCCGGTGCCGTCCACGTGGCCCTGGACGAGATGGCCACCGAGCCGGCCGTCGAGGCGCACCGGCCGCTCCAGGTTCACCGGGTCGCCGGTGCGGAGGGCGCCGAGGCAGCTGCGGTCGAGGGTCTCGCGCATGACGTCGGCGGTGAACCCGTCGGCGTCGGCGGTGACCACGGTGAGGCAGACGCCGTTGACCGCGATCGAGTCGCCGTGCCGGGCACCGGCCACGACGGCCGGGCCCGTGACCGTGAGCCGCACGCTGTCGCCGAGATCGGTGACCGCGGCGACCGCGCCGAGCTCCTCGACGATGCCGGTGAACATCAGATGCCTCCGTCGGTACGCCGTGGCCGGGCCACCACGGTGAGATCGGCACCGCAGCGCCCCACGTCGAGCACGTCGAGCGCAACGCGCGTCGGCGAGCGTCCCGATACCGGTGCCGGACAGAGCCGCGACGCCGTCCCCGAGCAGGATCGGGGCCAGGTAGGCGACGACCCGGTCGACGAGCCCGGCGCGCACGAAGGCGCCGGCCAGGGTGGGTCCGCCCTCGAGCAGGGCGTAGCCGCGGCCCCGGCCGTGCAGGGACGACAGCAGGGCGGCCAGGTCGACGTGCCCGTCGGGGCCGGTGCCCAGCTCGGCGGCGGTGGCCACCCAGGTGGGTGCGGACGAGTCCCGCACCTGCGCACCGGCCGGCGTACGGCCGTGGGTGTCGACCACGACCCGCAGCGGCTGCTCTCCCACGAGCCCCCCGTCGGCGTCCCGCACCGTCAAGGCGGGGTCGTCGGCCAGCACGGTCCCGACGCCCGCGACGATGGTGTCGACCTCGGCACGCAGCCGGTGCGCGTGGGCGCGCGACTCCGCCGACGAGATCCACCGGCTGGTCCCGTCGGCCGCCGCGACCCGGCCGTCGAGGGTCGACGCGACCTTCCACACGACGAACGGCCGCCGCAGGCGCACGCCGGTCAGCCACCGCTCGTTGGCTGCCTCGGCCTCGCCGGCCAGCAGGCCGCCGACGACCTCGACACCGGCAGCACGCAGCACGGCGGCGCCGCCGGCCGCGGCCGTGCTCGGCTCCGCGGTCGCGTACACGACCCGGACGACGCCGGCCGCCAGCAGCGCGCCCGTGCAGGGGCCGGTCCGGCCGGTGTGCGCGCACGGCTCCAGCGTGACGACGGCCGTGCCGCCGCGGGCCCGGTCGCCGGCCGCGGCCAGCGCGAGCACCTCGGCGTGCGGCCCGCCGGCCCGCTCGTGCCGGCCCTCGCCGACGATCACACCCGACGCGTCGAGCACGACGGCGCCGACGTTGGGGTTGGGGTGGGTGGCCTCGCCGCCGGCCGAGGACAGCGCGACGGCGCGGCGCATCGCCGCCGTCACGCGGTCCTCGCGCGTCTCGATCAGGCCGTCCACCGGTGCTCCCACGAAACCGTCGGGCGGGCTCCGGGGCGCCGGGACACCGGCGTCGGACGTCGACGCGCGCCGGGTGCTGGCAGCTCGAGCCGGTGAGGCGGCCAGGACACCGCAGCGTCGTCGACGCCCGGCGTGCTGCCTCCCATCCGGACTGTCACCGTCGGTCCCGGAGTTCCACCGGGTCAACCGGCCGGGTGGGTCCACCTGGCAGGTGGGCCGCCCGGACGCGGGTCGCGGACTGTCACCGCCGGTTCGGAGTTGCACCGACCCCGGAGCACGCGTGCGTCGAGCTTGCTTGCAGGCCCCAGTGTGCCACGCGAAGCCGGGCGGCGACCGCGCCCCCGGGGCCGTTCGAGACGGTCGTCCCCACCCGGCGCGCATCCACGGGTGCGGTACCCGGGGAAGATCCAGGATGCGCGAGGAGGTGGCAGGATGACGGTCCTGGCTCCGAGCCGTCTCCCGGAGCCGTCCGCACCTGCCGAGGGAGGACTGCGCGTGCCCGGTGGCCCCCGCGCGCGCCCGGTCCCGGACGAGCGCGACGTCGCCCTGGAGGAGTCGTTCCGCAGCGGCGCCGAGGACGGCCTCGCGGCGGCGTACACCCGGTGGTCGCCGCTGGTGTTCACCGTCGCGCTGCGCACGCTCGGCGACCGGGACGACGCCGAGGACGTCACCCAGCAGGTGTTCGTGGCCGCCTGGCGTGGCCGCGCGGGCTTCAAGCCGGCGACCGGCAGCCTGCCGGGCTGGCTGCTGGGCATCACGCGCAACAAGGTCGCCGACCGGTGGGCGGCCCGCGAGCGTGAGCGCAAGCAGACCGACGCGGCGACCCGGGTGGCCGGCTCCGACCCCGCCCCGTCGCCGGCCGACGCGGTGACCACCCGGGTCCTGCTCGCCGACGAGCTCGACCGGCTCGACGAGCCGGCCCGCCGGATCCTGCGACTGGCGTTCTACGACGACCTCACGCACACCCAGATCGCCGGCCGGCTGAACATGCCGCTCGGCACGGTGAAGAGCCACATCCGCCGGTCGCTCGGCCGGCTGCGCACCAGGCTGGAGGTGGACGATGGCGCCGGACGCTGAGCACGTCCATCCCGACGACCTCGCCCTGCTCGCGCTGGGCGAGAACCCGGACGGCCTGGACCAGGCACACCTGGCCTCCTGCGCCACCTGCCGGCACGAGGTGGACCAGCTGCGCTCGGTCGTGGCCGGCGCCCGGTCCGTGACGGCGGACGACACGCCCGTGGCACCTCGCTCCCAGGTGTGGGACGCGGTGGCCGCCGAGCTCGACCTGGGCCGCGACCGCTCGGCGTCCCCGGGCACCGACGAGGTCGCGGCGGTCGTGCCGCTGGCCCGACCCCGGCGCCGGACCGCGCTGCTGGTCGCCGCTGCCACCGTCGTCGGGCTGCTCGTCGGCTCGGTCGTCACAGGCCTGGTGGTGGCAGGTGGCGACGGGGGCGGCGTCGTCGCGTCGGCCGACCTCGCGGCGCTGCCCGAGCGCCAGGGCACCGGCGCGGCCGAGGTCGTGGGGACGGGCGACCGACGGGAGCTCCGGCTGGACGTCACCGGCCTCACGACCGGCGACGGCTTCTACGAGGTGTGGCTGCTCGACGCCGACGGCAAGCGCCTGGTGTCGCTCGGGCTGCTGGACGGCAGGACGGCGTCGTTCCCGCTGCCGCCGCAGGTCGACCTGGCCGACTTCCCGGTCGTCGACGTGTCGCTGGAGCCGGCCGACGGCAACCCGGCTCACTCCGGCGACAGCATCGTGCGCGGCACCCTCAGCAGCTGACGAGGAACCGCTCGATCTCCCGCCGGGTGCGCAGCCGCACGACCCGGACCTCCGGCGGCCAGTGCCGCCACCGCCGCATCCCGCCGCGGCTGGTTCCGTCGCGGGTAGCGCCAGATGTAGCGCAGGTGTCCCAGGTCGACCCGGTGCGGACAACCGACCGCCACCTCGGTCCCCCGCAGCCGCCAGGTGCGGCGCAGCACCCGCAGCAGGCAGCGCCAGCGGGACGCGTCGACGACGACCACCGTGTCGGCGAGCGGCAGCCGCTCGTCGTACGTCGAGGAGTAGTTGCCGTCCAGCACCCAGGTGGGCGCGGCCACCAGGCGACGCTGCACGACCCGCCACGACGCCTCGTCCGGCATCACCCAGCCCGGTTGCCAGAAGTGCTCGTCGAGGTGCACGACCGGCAGCCCGGTACGGCGGGCCAGCGCCGCCGCGACGGTCGACTTGCCGGCACCGGAGCAGCCAAGGACGACGACCCGCCTCAGGGCCGGCTGCCGGTCGACCACCACGACGCCGCCGTCGCCGACTCGGCGGCGGCCCGCAGCTGCTGCACGACAGCGGCGGCGTCCTCGGCGCCGTAGACCGCGGACCCCGCCACGAACACGTCGGCTCCGGCCTCGGCGCACCGTTCGATCGTGTCCGCGGCGACGCCGCCGTCCACCTGGATCCAGAGGTCGAGGTCGCGGCCCTTCACCAGCTCGCGGGCGGCCCGGACCTTCGGCAGCACCAGGTCGAGGAACTTCTGGCCGCCGAAGCCGGGCTCGACGGTCATCAGCAGCAGCATGTCGAGCTCCGGCAGCAGGTCGGCGTACGGCTCGACCGGCGTCGCCGGCCGCAGCCCCATGCCGGCCCGGACGCCGTGCCCGCGCAGCTCGCGGGCCAGCTTCACCGGAGCGGTCGAGGCCTCGACGTGGAACGTCACGCTGCCCGCGCCGGCCTCCGCGTAGCCGGGGGCCCACCGGTCGGCGTCCTCGATCATCAGGTGCACGTCGAGCGGGAGCGCGCTGACCGCGGTTAGCCGTTCGACCACCGGCAGGCCGAGCGTGAGGTTGGGCACGAAGTGGTTGTCCATGACGTCGACGTGCACCCAGTCGGCGGCCGGGGCGATGCGGGCGACCTCGCCGGCCAGGTCGGTGAAGTCGGCCGACAGGATGCTCGGGGAGATCTGCACGCCCATGCCGGCGAGCCTAGTGCCGGGGCGACCGCGCCCCTGGCTCGGCGCAGCAGCCGCCCCCGGCGACCACGAGCGCATGATCACCACGTTCGTTCTCAGCCGGTGATCATGCAGCTCTGATCAGGCCCTGCGCAGCAGGGCGAGGTACATCGCGTCGGTGCCGTGCCGGTGCGGCCACAGCTGCACGTGCGGGCCGGCGCCGAGGTCGGGGACTCCCGGCAGCAGCGGACGCGCGTCGACCCGCTCGACTCCCGGACGGTGCCGCAGGACGTCACTGACGACCGTGCCGGTCTCCGCGAGGTGCGGCGAGCAGGTGACGTAGCCGACCACTCCTCCCGGCCGCACCGCGTCCAGCGCCGCGCCGAGCAGGTCGCGCTGCAGGGCGGCCAGCGCCGGCACGTCCTCGGGACGGCGTCGCCAGCGCGCCTCCGGCCGTCGCCGCAGCGCTCCGAGCCCGGTGCACGGCGCGTCGACGAGCACCCGGTCGAACGCGCCGGCCGGCCACGCGGGGGCGCGACCGTCCGCGACCACGACGTCGCCGGTCCCGCCGAGCGTGCGGCGGACCAGGCCGGCCCGGTGCGGGGCGACCTCGGCGGCGAGCAGCCGGGCACCGCGCTCCGCTCCGACCGCGGCGAGCAGAGCGGCCTTGCCGCCGGGGCCGGCGCAGAGGTCCAGCCAGTGCTCGTCACGCCCGTCGAGAGGCGCCGCGGCGAGAGCCAGCGCGACGAGCTGGCTGCCCTCGTCCTGGACGCCGGCCCGGCCGTCGCGGACCGCGGCCAGCCGACCGGGGTCGCCGGCCGGCAGGACGGCGGCGTACGGCGACCAGCGGGCCGGCTCGGCTCCGTCGGCGACGAGGTCGGCGACCGTGCTGCGTCCGGGCCGGGCGACGAGGGTGACCTGCGCCGGCTCGTTGTCGGCGGCCAGCAGGGCGGCCGTCTCGGCCAGGTCCCCGCCGAGGGCGTCGCGCAGTGCCGAGACCACCCATCTCGGGTGCGAGTGGGCGACCGCGAGGTGGCCCAGCGGGTCGGTGCCGGCGGCCGGCGCCACCTCGTCCAGCCAGCTCGCGAGGTCCTGCCGGCCCACCTTGCGCAGCACCGCGTTGACGAACGAGCTGCGGCCCTCGCCCGCGACCGCGCGGGCCAGCTCGACGGTGGCGCCGACGGCGGCGTGCGGCGGCACCCGCATGGCGAGCTGCTGGTGCGCCCCCAGCCGGAGCAGGTCGAGCACCGGCGGGTCCACCTGGTCCAGCGGCCGGTCGACGCAGGCGGCGAGGACCGCGTCGTAGGTGCCGCGACCGCGCAGCGTGCCGTAGCCGAGCTCGGTGGCGAAGGCGGCGTCACGGCCCTCGACGCCGCGGTCGCGGAGCAGCCCCGGCAGGGTGAGGTTCGCGTAGGCGTCGCGCTCGTCGACGGCCCGCAGCAGGTCGAAGGCGACCCGGCGCGGGGCGTCCGGCTGCGGCTTGCCGCGGCGAGGCGGCCGTCGCCGGCCGCCGGTCGGGCCGTCGTGCCGAGGTGGCGCCGTCATCCGAGGGTCGCCCCGTCGAGGTCGCGGACACCGCGGGCCCACGCGTCGGCCGCCATCGGCTTCTTCCCGGCCGGGCGGACCTCACCGAGCCGTACGGCCCGGCCGTCGCCGGTGCCGACCAGCACCTCGCGCCGGCCTACGCGGACCACGCCCGGCGCGAGGGGCTCCTCAGGGGTGACCGGATCGACCGGGCCGAGGCCGACCCGGTCGCCGGCGGCCGTGGTCCACGCGCCCGGAGCCGGCGTGCAGGCGCGGACCAGCCGGTCCACGTGGAGAGCCGGCGCCGCCCAGTCGATGCGAGCGTCCTCGACGGTGATCTTGGGAGCCAGGCTGACCCCGTCGGTGGGCTGTGGCTGCCCCACCAGCTCGCCGCGTTCCAGGGCGTCCAGCGTGGCGACCAGCAGTCCGGCGCCGGCCACCGACAGCCGGCCGAGCAGCTCACCGCTGGTGTCGCGGGGCCGGATCGCCTCGGTCATGACCGAGAGCACCGGACCGGTGTCCAGGCCCTCCTCGAGGGTGAACACCGAGGCGCCCGTCACGTCGTCGCCGTGCAGGACCGCGTGCTGCACCGGGGCGGCGCCGCGCCACGCGGGGAGCAGCGAGAAGTGCAGGTTGACCCAGCCGTGGCGGGGCAGGTCGAGCAGCGAGCGCGGCACGAGCGCGCCGTACGCCACGACCGGGCAGCAGTCCGGCGCCAGCTCGGCCAGCCGGTCGTGCAGCGCCGGGTCCGAGGCCTTCGCCGGCTTCAGCGTCTCGACACCGGCCTCGGCGGCCCGCACGGCGACGGGTGACGCCACCTCGTGGCGGCCTCGTCCGGCGCGCGCGTCGGGCCGGGTGACCACGGCGAGCACCTCGTGGCGGGATGCGAGCAGCGCGTCGAGCGCCGGGACGGCGACCTCGGGGGTCCCCGCGAAGACGAGCCTCATCGGCGGTGGTCGGCCCGCGCTAGAGCGCGTGGCCGCCCATCGGGTGCGGCGAGATCTTGATCGGTGGTGCGGTCTCGCCGGCCCACTCGGCGTCGCGGATCGCCTTCAGCGCGGCCTTGCGCTGGTCCCGGTCCAGCCGGTCGATGAACAGGATGCCGTCGAGGTGGTCGGTCTCGTGCTGGACGCAGCGGGCCAGCAGCTCGGTTCCCTCGACGACCACCGGCTCGCCGTGCATGTCGAAGCCCTTCGCGACGACGCCGTAGGCGCGCACGCACGGGAAGGCGAGCCCCGGGAACGAGAGGCAGCCCTCCTCGTCCTCCTGCTTCTCGTCGCTGAGGTCGAGGGTGGGGTTGACCAGGTGGCCGAGCACGTCGTCGACGTAGTAGGTGAACACCCGCAGCCCGACGCCGATCTGCGGTGCCGCCAGCCCGACGCCGGGAGCCTCCAGCATGGTGTCCTCGAGGTCCTTGACCAGCGTGCGCAGCTCCTTGTCGAAGTCGACCACCGGCTCCGCGGGGGTGCGCAGGACGGGGTCGCCGAAGAGCCGGATCGGCTGGAGGGGCACGGCGGTGAGCTCCTTCGAGCTGGCTGGGACGGCGGGCGGCGGTCCAGTCTACGGCGCGCCGCCGGCTCGTCCCGGCAGGTCCGCGAGCAGGCCGAGCTGCTGGAGGTCCGTACGCAGCCGGTGCGCGTCGTGGAACCGCAGGGCGACCAGCCCGGCGGTCGCGGCCGCCGCCACGTTGCGCGGCGCGTCGTCGACGAAGACGGTGCGTGCCGGGTCGAGCCGGTAGCGGTCGAGGACCAGCCGGAAGACCGCGAGGTCGGGCTTCGCCAGCCGCTCCTCCCCCGACACCACGACGCCCTCGAACAACGACAGGAAGGCGAACATCGCCCGGGCGTGCGGGAACGTCTCGGCCGACCAGTTGGTCAGCGCGAGCAGCCGGACGCCCGCGGCGTGCAGGTCGCGGAGCAGCTCGACGGTGCCGGGGACCTCGCCGCCGAGGGTCTCGCGGAACCGCTCGGGGTACGCCGCCAGCAGCTCGGCCCGGTGCGGGAAGCGGGCGGCGTGCTCGGCGACCGCGTCGGCCCAGGGGGCCCCCGCGTCGGCGCGGTAGTTCCACGTCGAGAAGTCGACCTCGGTGAGGAAGTCCTCGACCTCGTCCTCGGGCAGCAGCTGCCGGTAGAGGTAGCGCGGGTCCCAGTCGACGAGCACGCCGCCGAGGTCGAAGACGACGGTCGTGGGCACGGCCGACGGCGCCGGGCTGCTGCTCATGCGATCTCCAGCGGGTCGACCTGGAGCCGGACCGAGCCGGCCTCCTTGTGGGCGCTGCGCACCCCGGCCGCGGCCTTGAGGGCCGCCACCGTGGCGGCACCCTGGCCACGCGGGGCCCGGACGAGCAGCCGCTCCTGGTCACGGTGGTCCGGCCCGGCCGGCACCGGGCCCAGCAGCTCGGCGTCCGGCGGCAGCTGGACGGCGGCCAGGAAGCCGGCCAGGGCGTCCGGGGTGCCGGTGAGCGAGGCCATCCGTGCCTCCGGCGGCAGGCGCAGCCCGGCCCGCTCGCCCAGCTCGCGGTCGGCGAAGCCGCTCTGGTCCCAACGGACCAGTGCCTGCACGGCGGGAGCAGCGGCGTCCGCCAGCAGCACCACCGTGCCGCCGTCGGGGGCGGGTCGAACCAGGGCGGCGGCCGTCGTCCACCGGCGCAGTGCCTCCTCGGCGGCGCGCAGGTCGGGCCGGCCCAGCAGCGCCCACCCGTCGAGGAGCAGCGCCGCGGCGTAGCCGGTGTCGGCGACCGGCTCGGCTCCCGGGGTGGCCACGACGAGGGCGGGCTCCGGCCCGACCCGCTCGAGGACGGGTGCACTTCCGCCGCTGGACCGGACCGGGACCCGGGGGAACGCCCGGCCGAGCTCCTCGGCGGTGCGCCCCGACCCGACGACGGTCGCCCGCAGCCGGCGGCCGTCGCAGGACGGGCAGGCCCAGCCCGTCGCGACCACCCCGCACCAGCGGCAGGCCGGCGGGCGCTCGGTGCCGCCGGTCGCGAGCGGCCCGCGGCAGGCGTCGCAGCGGGCCGGCGCCCGGCAGGTGGCGCAGGCCAGCCCGGGCAGGTAGCCGGTGCGCGGCACCTGGACGAGGACCGGCCCGGTCTCCAGCCCGGTCCGCGCCGCCCGCCACGCCTGGGTGGGGAGCCGCGCGCCGCGGACCCCGGCCTCGGCCGGGTGGTCGGTGCCCGGGTCGGCGACGACGTGTGGCGCGGTCCGGCGTACGACGTCGCGCGTCGCGGCGACCGACCGGGCCCAGCCGGAGCGGACCAGCGCGGCGCCCTCGGCGGTGCGGGCCAGTCCGCCGACCACGAGGCTGGCGCCCTCCTGCGTGCTGCGCAGCCCGAGCACGACCCGGACGTGGGGGTACGGCGCCCGCGGCTCCGCGTGCAGGTCGTCGCCGTCGTCCCAGACGACCGCGAGCCCGAGGTCGCGGACCGGGGCGAACATCGCCGCCCGGGTGCCGACCACGGCGCGCACCTCGCCGCGGCGGACCTTGAGCCAGCGGCGGTAGCGGGCGGCCGGCCCCGTCTCGGCGGACAGCACGACGTGCCGGTCGGCGCCGAGCAGGCCGGTGAGCGCGCTGTCGACCCGGCCGACGTCGCGGTGGTCGGGGACCACGACGAGGGCACCTCGGCCGGCAGCCAGCGCGGTGCCGACCAGGGCGGCGACCTCCGCGGGCCAGCCTGGTCCGGGCAGCGATGACCAGACGGCACGGACGGTGGCGCCGGCGTGGACCGCGTCGAGCAGCGCGACGCCGTGCTCGTACCGGCTCCAACCGCCCGGCTCGGGCCGGGTCGGGGGCGCGTGGTCGGGCTCCGGAGTGGGCTCGGCCTGCTCGACCCGCGCGTGCCGCGGCGGCACCGCCAGCCGCAGCACGTCGGCCAGCGT
Source organism: uncultured Actinomycetota bacterium (assembly GCA_963746175.1). Taxonomy (GTDB): domain Bacteria; phylum Actinomycetota; class Actinomycetes; order JACCUZ01; family JACCUZ01; genus CAVVAH01. Next base: position 569,656 of record CAVVAH010000001.1, read on the forward strand.
GCCGGCGTAGCGGTCGGCCACCGCGCGCGCCAGCCGCAGCACCTCGGGGGTGAGCACCGTCTCGGGCGAGACGACCCGCTCGAGGAACGCCAGCCGGCCCTCGTGCGAGGTGCCGGCCGCCCGTTCGACGACGAAGCCGTCGACGAGGCGGCCGGAGAAGCGCACCCGGACCCGCACACCCGGCTGCGCGGCCTCGGCGAGCTCGGCCGGCACCTGGAAGTCGAACGGGCGGTCGAGGTGCGGCAGACCCACGTCGACGGCCACCCGGGCGACCGGCAGCTCGGCGGCCGGCATCCGCGGCGGCTTCGGCGGCCGGCTCCGCGCCGAGCGCGCGGCCGACCTCGCGGTGGCTCGCGGCGAGGACCGCAGCAGCGCCAGCTGCTCCCCGTCGTCGTCCGGCGCCTCGCTCACACCGCCCATCCCACCACTCCCCCGGGACACGGCTCGCGGGTCGGTGGGCGACCGGCCCTGTCCCGCCGTCGGTCGCGCGAGCCCTGGATCCGGTGATCATGAAGGCTTTCCTACGCACTTGCGTACAAGAACCTTCATGATCACGGGACTGTCGGCCGCGGACGGCGAGCAGCCCACACCCTCCTCCGAAGCCGTCCGACCTCAGCGCACGACGGCGGGTCCGGCGATCCCGGGGCTCAGCGAGGCAGCCGCGCCCAGGACGGCGAGGGATCAGGCGGAGGCGGCGGCCTGGAGTGCGTCGACGCGGTCGGTGCGCTCCCAGGTGAAGTCCGGCAGCTCCCGGCCGAAGTGGCCGTACGCCGCGGTCCGGGCGTAGATCGGCCGGAGCAGGTCGAGGTCGCGGATGATCGCGGCCGGCCGCAGGTCGAAGACCGACACGACGGCGTCCTGGATGACGCCGGGCGCCACCGTCTCGGTGCCGAAGGTCTCGACGAACAGGCCGACGGGGTGCGCCTTGCCGATCGCGTAGGCGACCTGCACCTCGCAGCGGCGGGCCAGGCCCGCGGCCACGACGTTCTTGGCGACCCAGCGCATGGCGTAGGCGGCGGACCGGTCGACCTTGGACGGGTCCTTGCCGGAGAACGCGCCGCCGCCGTGGCGGGCCATGCCGCCGTAGGTGTCGACGATGATCTTGCGGCCGGTGAGACCGGCGTCGCCCATCGGGCCGCCCACCTCGAACCGGCCGGTCGGGTTCACCAGGAGCCGGAAGCCGGAGGTGTCGATGTCGACGCCGTCGAGCACCGGCTTGACGACCTGCTCGGCGATGTCGGGCTGGAGCATCGACTCGAGGCCGATGTCGGACGCGTGCTGGCTGGAGACGACCACGGTGTCGAGGCGGACCGCGCGGTCGCCGTCGTACTCGATGGTGACCTGGGTCTTGCCGTCCGGGCGCAGGTACGGCACGGCGCCGTCCTTGCGCACCGCGGTCAGCTGCTGGGCCAGCCGGTGCGCGAGGTGGATCGGCAGCGGCATGAGCTCGGGGGTGTCGTCACAGGCGTAGCCGAACATCAGGCCCTGGTCGCCGGCGCCCTGGCGGTCCAGCGGGTCCTCGACGGACTCACCGGTGCGCGCCTCGTAGGCGGCGTCGACGCCCTGCGCGATGTCCGCGGACTGCGCGCCGATCGAGACCGAGACGCCGCAGGAGTGGCCGTCGAAGCCCTTGGCCGAGGAGTCGTAGCCGATCTCCAGGATCCGCTCGCGGACGATGCCCGCGACGTCGGCGTACGCCGAGGTGGTGACCTCGCCGGCGACGTGCACCTGGCCGGTGGTGATCATCGTCTCGACCGCGACGCGGCTGGCCCGGTCCTCGGTGAGCAGGGCGTCGAGGATGGAGTCGCTGATCTGGTCGGCGATCTTGTCCGGGTGGCCCTCGGTGACGGACTCCGAGGTGAACAGGCGGCGAGACACGGAACTCCTAGACGGTTCGGGACCGGCGCGGCGGTGGCCAGCCGGTGGGGCTGGGCGAGTCTACCGGGCGGGTGTCACGCCCCTGGCGTCCGTGAGACAGGTCACGGGGCCGGCCAGCGCGCCTGGACCAGGTCCCAGACCACATCGGCGAGCGCTTCCTTGGGCCCGAACGGCACGGCGGTCTCGGAACCGTCGGCACCGAGCACCACGGCGGCGTTGTCCGCGCCCTCGAAGCCGGTCGGGTGACCCGCCGCGCCGACCTCGTTGACCACGAGCAGGTCGGCGCCCTTGGTCGCGAGCTTGGCCCGGCCGTGCGTGAGGGCGTCGCCGTCCGCGTCACCGGTCTCGGCGGCGAACCCGACCACGACCTGGCCGTCGCGGGCGCGCGGGGCGCGGGCGACCTCCGCCAGCACGTCGGTGGTGCGCACCAGCGCGACCGCGGCCGGCTCGTCCGACCCGCCCTTCTTGATCTTCGTGTCGCGGGTGTCGCGGGGCCGGAAGTCGGCCACCGCGGCCGCCATGACGATCGCGTCGGCCGTGGTCGCGGCCTTGAGCACGGCCTCCCGCAGCTGATCCGCCGACACCACCGGCACGACGGTCACCCCCGCCGGGTCGGGCAGTGCGACGTTGGCGGCGACGAGGGTCACCTGGGCACCCCGCGCGGCGGCCGTGGTGGCGAGCGCCCAGCCCTGTCGGCCGGACGAGCGGTTGCCGAGGAACCGGACCGGGTCGAGGTGCTCGCGGGTGCCGCCGGCCGACACGACGACGTGGCGACCCTCGAGGTCGCGTGCCGCGGTCCGGCCGGCCAGCGCGCGCACGGCGGCCGCGAAGATCTCCGCGGGCTCGGGCAGCCGGCCGGGCCCGGTGTCGGCGCCGGTGAGCCGGCCGGAGGCCGGGTCGAGCACCTGCACGCCCCGGGACCGGAGGGTCGCGACGTTGGCCTGGGTGGCCGGGTGCAGCCACATCTCGGTGTGCATCGCCGGCGCCATGAGGACCGGGCAGCGGGCGGTGAGCAGCGTGCTGGTGAGCAGGTCGTCGGCGAGCCCGGTGGCCGCCCGGGCCAGCAGGTCGGCCGTGGCGGGGGCGACGACGACAAGGTCGGCCTCCTGGCCGATCCGGACGTGCGGGACCTGGTGGACGTCGTCCCAGACCTCGGTCGTGACCGGGTGCCCGGACAGCGCCGCCCAGGTCGGCGCTCCGACGAACTCCAGCGCGGCGCGGGTGGGCACCACGCGGACGTCGTGACCGCTCTCGGTGAGCCGCCGCAGCAGGTCGGCGACCTTGTACGCCGCGATGCCGCCACCGACCCCGAGCACCACGCGAGGGCGGTCGGCGGTCATGGCGGTGTGCGACGGCCCGTGGCCGTCAGGCCTGGTCGATCTTCTCGTAGCCGAGCATGCCGCTGTTGATCTCGCGCATGGCGATCGAGAGCGGCTTCTCGTGCACGTGGGTCTCGACCAGGGGGCCGACGTACTCGAGCAGGCCCTCGCCGAGCTGGGAGTAGTAGGCGTTGATCTGGCGGGCCCGCTTGGCGGCGTAGATCACCAGGCTGTACTTGGAGTCGGTCGCGGCCAGCAGCTCGTCGATCGGCGGGTTGGTGATGCCCTCAGGCGCGGCAGCGGTGCCGGACACGGTGATGCCTTCCCTCGATGGTTCGTGGGTGGTGCGGTCGCGCCGCACGCGCGAGCCGGGATCAGTCCCCGGGCGCAACCGCCAAGGCTACCAGGCGGGTCGCGATCTCCTCGACGTCCGTGTTGACCAGCGTGAGGTCGAACTCCCCCTCCGCCGCGAGCTCCTCGCGGGCCAGCGCCAGCCGCTTCTCGACGACCTCCGGCGGCTCGGTGCCGCGGCCCGTCAGCCGGCGGACCAGCTCGTCCCAGGTCGGCGGCGCCAGGAAGACGAGCAGCGCCTCGGGCAGCTGGGCGCGGACCTGCCGGGCCCCCTGGATCTCGATCTCCAGGATCACCGGGTTGCCGGCGGCCAGGTGGTCGAGCACGGGCTGCCGCGGGGTGCCGTAGCGGTGGCCCGCGAACTCGGCATGCTCGAGAAGCCCCCCGCTCTCGACGAGCTCCTGGAACTGCTGCCGGCTGACGAACCGGTAGTGCACGCCGTCGACCTCGCCGGGCCGCGGGAACCGGGTCGTCGCCGACACGGACAGCCAGACCTCGGGGTGCCGGCCCCGCAAGGCCTTGACGACGGTGCTCTTTCCGACCCCGGACGGGCCGGAGAGGACGACGAGCCGCGGACCGGCGCTCGCGTCACCGGTGGGGCTCAGGCGGAGCCGCCGAACTCCCGCTCGAGGGCGGCGAGCTGCTGGGTGCCGAGGCCGCGGACCCGACGGCTCTCGGAGATGCCGATCTCCTCCATGATCTTGCGCGCCCGGACCTTGCCGACCCCGGGCAGCGACTCGAGCACGGACGCGACCTTCATCTTGCCGACGATCTCGTTGCCGCCCTCACGGCTGCCCTCCTTGAGCACCTCGATCAACGAGGCGCCGGAGTGCTTCAACCGGTTCTTCACCGCAGCCCGCTCCCGCCGTGCGATCGCAGCCTTCTCGAGGGCTGCTGCCCTCTGCTCGGGGGTCAACGGGGGCAGTGCCACGAGAGGTCACCTCGGCGTCGGAGCATGCGGACGGAACGAGTCAGGAACCTAGCGACTGGCTGCCCCGCCTAGCAATGCGGGGCAGGCCTTCACGGACGGAAATGGCCGATCGACCGAGTCAGTCAGGGCCGGAAGTCGTTGTGCTGCAACAGATGCCGGAGTCGACCTCAGGTCGACGGAGAGGTCCTGAGCGATGTCGACGAGAGCCGCGGCCGCAGCCGCGACGTCGTCGGCCCCGGTGAGCGGCCGGCCGATGACGAGCAGGTCGGCACCGTCCGCCATCGCCTGCTCCGGTGTCGCGACCCGCGCCTGGTCGCCCGGTGTCCCACCTGCTGGTCGCACTCCCGGTGTGATCAGCGTGATGCCCGCACCCACCTCGAGACGGACGTCGGCGACCTCGAGCGGCGAGCACACGAGCGCCCGCGCACCACCCTCGACCGCGAGCACCGCCAGCCGGCGTACGGCGTCGCGCGGGGTGTCGGCGAACCCGATCGCCGCCAGCTGCTCGGGTGACAGGGACGTGAGGACGGTGACACCGACGACCTTCGTGGCGGGCAGCACCTCGGCGGCCGCACGCACCATGTCCGGACCGCCGCTGGCGTGCACGGTGAGGTACGTCGGTGCGAGCTCGGCGACCGCTCGCGCGGCACCGGCGACCGTGTTCGGGATGTCGTGGAGCTTGAGGTCGAGGAACACGTCGCGACCGCCGCTGGCCTCCCGGCACTTCACGACCGCGTCGTGGCCGTGCCGCAGGAACAGCTCGAGGCCGACCTTGACCGTGCTCACGTAAGGACCCGCAGCCGCGGCCCAGGAGACGGCGGTCTCGAGGTCGGACGTGTCGAGGGCGACGGCCACGGGCGCGGCAGCGGAAGTCATCGGGTGAGGGTGCTCCTTCAGGTGTCGAGGTGGCGGGCGAGCTGGCGGTGGGCGTGCCCCACGGCGTCCTGCAGGGACGCGAAGCCGCGGGCGGCGAGGGCGTCGGCGAGCTCGGCGAGCACCCTTACCGGCGCGGAGGGGTCGTGGAAGACGGCGGTCCCGACCGAGACCGCGCTTGCCCCGGCCAGCACCAGCTCGAAAGCGTCCAGCCCGGATGCCACCCCGCCCATCCCGAGGATCGGGACCTCCGGCAGGGCGGCGTGCACCTGCCAGATGCAGCGCACCGCGACCGGCTTCACGGCGCGGCCGGAGAGACCACCGGTGATCCCGGCCAGCACCGGTCGCATGGTGTCAAGGTCCAGGGCCATGCCGAGCAGCGTGTTGATCATCGACAGCCCGTCGGCGCCCGCGTCGACGCAGGACCGCGCGATCGTGACGATGTCGGTCACGTCGGGCGAGAGCTTGGCCAGCACCGGCACCGACGGCGCCGTGTGCCGGCGGACCGCGGCGACCACCTCCGCCGCGGCGCCGGGGTCGCAGGCGAAGACCAGGCCGCGGTTCTCGACGTTGGGGCAGGAGATGTTGACCTCGAGCGCCACCATGCCGGGTGCGCCCCGGAGCCTGCTGGCCAGCTCGGCGTACTCCTCGACGCTGCCACCCGCGATCGACACGACGGCGCGGGCGCCCTGCTCGTGCAGCCAGGGCAGGTCCTGCTCCAGGAACGCGTCGACGCCGGGGCCCTGCAGCCCGATCGAGTTGAGCATCCCGCCGGTGGTCTCGGCCATCCGCGGGGTCGCCCGCCCGGAGCGCGGTGCGAGCATGATCGACTTGGTGACGACGGCGCCGAGGTCGGCGACGTCGAAGAACTGCCCGAGCTCGCGGCCGGCGGCGGCGCACCCGGACGCGGTGAGCACCGGGTTGGGCAGCAGCAGCCCGCCCAGCCGGGCGGTCAGGTCGACCGTCGGGCGCACCGTGCGCGGCGCCTCGACGGTCCGCACGTGAAAGCTCACTTCGGGGCCCCCGCGGGATCGTGAGCGGTCCATGGCAGTTGGGGCGCTCGGCTGCCGCAGCAGCGAGCGATCTCGTGGGGAACACAGCTCACTTCAGTGACCTCCTGCCACGGGTGCGCCGACAGTGCCCGCCGGGACGGTTCCGACGTCGTCCCAGCGCACCCGGTCGCCGGCGAAGACCGGCCCCTCGGTGCAGGCCCGGACCATCCGGGTCTGCCCGTCGTCGCCGACCACCGGCAGCACGCACGTCATGCAGACGCCGATGCCGCAGGCCATCGACTCCTCGACCGCGCACTGCGCCGTGACCCCGTGCGCTGATGCGACCTGGCTGACGGCGCGGAGCATCGGCATCGGGCCGCAGGCGTAGACGACGTCGGTCTGCGCGGCCGCCATCACCTGGGGCAGCACGTCGGTGACCCGGCCGCGGGTCCCGGCCGAGCCGTCGTCGGTGGTGACCGCGACCGAGGAGGCCATCCGCTTGGCGTCCAGGACGCCGAACAGCCTGTCGCCGGAGCCGGCGCCGAGGACGAAGTCGACCCGGCAGCCACGGCTGCGCAGCGCCTCACCCAGGGCGAACAGCGGGGCTGCCCCGTATCCGCCGCCGACCAGGGTGGCGTTCACCGGGTCGCGCGGGAGGCTGAAGGGGCGGCCCAGCGGCCCGACGACGTCCAGCGGGGTGTGCGGGGGTGCCGCCGCCAGCCAGGCGGTGCCGGCGCCCTTGACGCCCACCACGACGTCGACGGTGCCGCCGTAGACACCCCGGGCGGAGGTCTTGTAGATGGAGAACGCCCGGCGCAGCGTCAACCCCGAGTCCGGGCCGCCGGTGGCGAGCGCGACGAAGTGACCGGGGCGGGTCCGCTCGGCCAGGCCCGGCGCCACCAGGGTGAGGTGGTGGTAGGCACCGACCCGCCGGCTGGTCAGCACCTGGCCCGCGACCTGCAGGGGACCGTCCGCGCTGCGCGCCGTCACCGCTCCCCCGCCTCGGACCGCAGGGCGGCGTTCCAGTCCTGGATCGAGCGGACGTCGAGCTCACCGCGGCCGAGGGCCTCGATGCCCTGCACGGCTGCCGCCAGCTGCTGCACGGTCGTGATGATCGGCCGGTCCATCGCGATCGCCGCGGCCCGGATCTCGTAGCCGTCGGCCCGTGCCCTCGGGCCGGACGGCGTGTTGACGACCATGTCGACCTCGCCCTCGAGGATCCGCTCGACGATCGTGAGCTCGCCGTCTGGGCCGCGGCCGTGGCTGTGCTTGCGTACCACGGTCGCCTCCACCCCGTTGCGCCGCAGCACGTCGGCGGTGCCGTCCGTGGCGAGCACCTGGAAGCCGAGGTCGGCCATCCGCTTCAGCGGGAAGATCATGTTCCGCTTGTCCCGGTCGGCCATCGACACGAAGACGACTCCCTTGGTCGGCAGCCCGCCGTACGCCGCCGACTGGGACTTCGCGAAGGCGGTGCCGAAGTTCGCGTCGATCCCCATGACCTCGCCGGTGGAGCGCATCTCCGGACCGAGCATGTGGTCGACGCCGCGGCCCTCGACGGTGCGGAACCGCTTGAACGGCATCACGGCCTCCTTGACCGCCACTGGAGTCACCGCACCACCGTGGGTGGGCAGCCGCCCACCGTCGCCGGTCGCCGGGAGGACACCGGCCGCCCGAAGGTCGGCGATCGAGTCGCCGACCATCACCAGCGCGGCGGCCTTCGCCAACGGCACCCCGGTCGCCTTGGACACGAACGGGGCGGTCCGGCTGGCGCGCGGGTTCGCCTCCAGGACGTAGAGGACGTCGGCGGCCACCGCGAACTGCACGTTGAGCAGGCCGCGTACACCGATGCCGCGGGCCAGCGCGAGCGTCTGGTCGCGGACCTTGGCGACGAGGTCACGGCCGAGGGTCACCGGCGGCAGGACGCAGGCCGAGTCACCGGAGTGGATGCCGGCCTCCTCGATGTGCTCCATCACGCCACCGAGGTAGAGCTCCTCGCCGTCGTAGAGCGCGTCGACGTCGATCTCGATCGCGTCGTCGAGGAACCGGTCGACCAGCACCGGCCGGTCGGGGCTCACCTCGGTGGCCTCGCGCATGTACGTCGCGAGCTGCTCGTCGTCGTAGACGATCTCCATGCCGCGGCCGCCGAGGACGTACGACGGGCGCACCAGCACCGGGTAGCCGATGTCGGCCGCGACCCGGCGGGCGCCGTCGTACGACGTCGCGGTGCCGTGCTTGGGGGCGATCAGGCCGGCGTCGGCGAGCACCTCGGAGAAGGCGCCCCGGTCCTCGGCCAGATGAATGGCCTCGGGGCTGGTGCCGATGATCGGGACACCGGCGTCCTTGAGCCGCTGCGCCAGCCCGAGCGGGGTCTGCCCGCCCAGCTGGACGACGACGCCGAGCACCGGCCCGGCCGCCTGCTCGGCATGCACGACCTCGAGGACGTCCTCCAGCGTGAGCGGCTCGAAGTACAGCCGGTCGGAGGTGTCGTAGTCGGTCGAGACGGTCTCCGGGTTGCAGTTGACCATCACGGTCCGCAGGCCGCGCTCCCGCAGCGCGAAGGACGCGTGCACACAGGAGTAGTCGAACTCGATGCCCTGCCCGATCCGGTTCGGCCCGCTCCCGAGGATGACGACCGCCGGCTCCTCGCGCGGGGCGACCTCGGTCTCCTCGTCGTAGGACGAGTAGTGGTACGGCGTCACGGCGGCGAACTCCGCGGCGCAGGTGTCGACGGTCTTGAAGACCGGCCGCAGCCCCAGCGCGTGGCGGACGCCGCGGACGACGTCCTCGGGCATGCCGCGCAGCCGGCCGATCTGGACGTCGGAGAAGCCGTGCCGCTTGGCCCGGGCCAGCAGGTCGCGGTCCAGCTCGGTGGCGTCGCGGACCTCCGCGGCGACCTCGTTGACCAGCTGGACCTGGTCGAGGAACCACGGGTCGATGCCGGTGGCGTCGTAGAGCTCGTCCACGCTCGCCCCGGCGCACAGCGCCTGCTGGACGTCGCGCAGCCGGCCGTCGTGCGGCACCTCCGCGCGGGTCAGCCACTCCGCGGCGTCGACGTCCGTGGCCTCCCAGCCGAAGACCGCGTCGCGCGACTCCAGCGACCGGAGCGCCTTCTGCAGCGCCTCGGTGAAGCACCGGCCGATCGCCATCGCCTCGCCGACGCTCTTCATGTGCGTGGTCAGCCGCGGGTCGGCGCCGGGGAACTTCTCGAACGCGAACCGCGGGACCTTCACCACGACGTAGTCGAGGGTGGGCTCGAAGGACGCCGGGGTCTCGCGGGTGATGTCGTTGGGGATCTCGTCGAGGGTGTAGCCGACGGCGAGCTTGGCCGCGATCTTCGCGATCGGGAAGCCGGTGGCCTTGGACGCCAGCGCCGACGACCGCGAGACGCGCGGGTTCATCTCGATGACGATGACCCGGCCGTCGTCAGGGTTGACGGCGAACTGGATGTTGCAGCCGCCCGTGTCGACGCCGACCGCGCGGATGACGTCGATGGAGATGTCGCGCAGCCGCTGGTACTCGCGGTCTGTCAACGTCATGGCCGGCGCGACGGTGATCGAGTCGCCGGTGTGGACCCCCATCGGGTCGAGGTTCTCGATCGAGCAGACGACGACCACGTTGTCGGCCTTGTCGCGCATCAGCTCGAGCTCGTACTCCTTCCACCCGAGGATCGACTCCTCGAGGAGCACCTCGGTGGTGGGGCTCGCCTGCAGCCCGGCACCGGCCATCCGGCGCAGCTCGGTCTCGTCGCGCGCCAGCCCGGAGCCGGCACCACCCATCGTGAACGACGGCCGCACGACGAGCGGGTAGCCGAGCACGTCCGCGGCACTGAGGCACTCGTCCAGCGTGTGCGCGATGAGACTGCTGGCCGACTCGGCGCCGATCTGCTCCACGATGGCCTTGAACCTCTGCCGGTCCTCCCCCGCCTCGATGGCGTCGACGTTGGCGCCGATCAGCTCGACGCCGTACTGCTCGAGGACTCCTGCCTCGTGCAGGGCCATCGCGGTGTTGAGCGCGGTCTGGCCGCCGAGGGTGGCCAGCAGCGCGTCCGGCCGCTCCTTCTCGATGACCTTGGTGACGATCTCGGGCGTGATCGGCTCGATGTAGGTCGCGTCGGCGAACTCCGGGTCGGTCATGATCGTGGCCGGGTTGGAGTTGACCAGGACGACGCGGATGCCCTCCTCCCGCAGCACCCGGCAGGCCTGCGTGCCGGAGTAGTCGAACTCGCAGGCCTGGCCGATGACGATCGGCCCGGAGCCGATGACGAGCACGCTCGTGATGTCGGTGCGCCGGGGCATCTAGCGGGTCACCATTCCTTTGGTCGGGCTCGTCGCTCTGCTCGTTCCTCGCTGCGCTCCTCGCCCGTCGCCGAGCAGCTCCTTAAAACGGTCGAACAGGTACGCCGCGTCGTGCGGGCCGGCGGCGGCCTCCGGGTGGTACTGCACCGAGAAGGCCGGCACGTCGTGGCAGCGCAGACCCTCGACCACGTCGTCGTTGAGGCAGACGTGGCTCACCTCGGCGGCACCGAACGGCGTGGTGAACGCCCCGTCGAGCGGGGCGTCGACGGCGAAGCCGTGGTTGTGCGCGGTGACCTCGACCTTGCCGGTGGCGCGGTCCTGCACCGGCTGGTTGATGCCGCGGTGGCCGTAGCGGAGCTTGTAGGTGCCGAGGCCGAGTGCCCGGCCGAGCACCTGGTTGCCGAAGCAGATCCCGAAGACGGGGACCCGTCGTCCGAGCAGGTCCGCCGTCAGCGCGACGGCCCGGTCGGCGGTCGCCGGGTCGCCGGGCCCGTTGCTGAGGAACACGCCGTCCGCGCCGGTGGCCAGCACCTCGTCGACGGTGGACGTCGACGGCAGCACGTGCACCTCGATGCCCCGTTCGGCCATCCGCAGCGGCGTCATCCGCTTGATGCCGAGGTCGAGCGCCGCGACCGTGAACCGCTTCTCCCCCGTGGCCGGGACGACGTAGGCCTCCGGCGTGGTGACCTCGCCGGTCAGGTCGGCGCCCGCCATGGCTGGCGCCGCACGGACCCGCTCGAGCAGCGACGCCGCGTCGGTGTCCTCGGTGCTCAGGCCGACGCGCATCGCGCCGCGCTCGCGCAGGTGCCGCGTCAGGGCGCGGGTGTCGACGCCGCTGATCCCGACCACGCCCTGCTCGGCGAGCTCGTCCCCGAGCGACCGGCGGGACCGCCACGACGAGGGCCGCCGGGACGGGTCGCGCACGACGTAGCCGCTCACCCAGATCCGGCGCGACTCCGGGTCCTCGTCGTTGACCCCGGTGTTGCCGACGTGCGGCGCGGTCATCACCACCACCTGCCGGTGGTACGACGGGTCGGTCAGCGTCTCCTGGTAGCCGGTCATTCCGGTGGAGAACACCGCCTCGCCGAACGTCTCCCCGGTCGCGCCGAACGACTCGCCGCTGAGCTCGCGGCCGTCCTCCAGCACCAGCAGCGCCGGCTTCGCGCCCATCAGGCGAGCTTCCCGTCGAGGACGGTCGGCCGGCCGCGGAGGAAGGTGGCCACGACGGCGCCGGACAGCGTGCGACCGGCGTACGGCGTGTTGCGCGACCGCGAGGCCAGCGCGAACGGGTCGATCTCGCGGCGCACCGCTGGGTCGACCAGCACCAGGTTCGCGGGTGCCCCGACCTCCAGCGGCCGGCCGTGGTCGTCGACCAGCCCGATCCGGGCCGGCCGGGTCGACATCCGGTCGGCCACCCCGGCCCAGTCGAGCAGGCCGGTCTCGACCATCGCCTCCTGCACGACCGAGAGCGCGGTCTCGAGGCCGAGCATCCCCATGGCCGCCGCCGCCCACTCGCAGTCCTTGTCCTCGTGCGAGTGCGGGGCGTGGTCGGTGGCGACGGCGTCGATGGTGCCGTCGGCAAGCGCCGCCCGCAGCGCCGCGACGTCGTCGGCGGTGCGCAACGGCGGGTTGACCTTGAAGAGCGGGTCGTAGGTGCGGGCCAGCTCGTCGGTGAGCAGCAGGTGGTGCGGGGTCACCTCGGCGGTGACGTTCCAGCCCTTCGACTTGGCCCAGCGCAGGATCTCGACCGAGCCCGCGGTCGAGACGTGGCAGACGTGCAGCCGCGAGCCCACGTGGGCGGCCAGGAGCACGTCACGGGCGATGACCGCCTCCTCGGCGACGGCCGGCCAGCCCTGCAGGCCGAGCACGCCGGACAGCTCGCCCTCGTTCATCTGGGCGTCCTCGGTGAGCCGTGGCTCCTGCGCGTGCTGGGCGACCACGCCACCGAACGCCTTGACGTACTCCAGCGCGCGGCGCATGAGGACCGCGTCGGAGACGCAGTGCCCGTCGTCGGAGAACACACGCACCCGGGCCGCGGAGTCGGCCATCGCGCCGAGCTCGGCGAGCCGCTGCCCCTCGAGCCCGACGGTGACCGCCCCGACCGGGCGGACGTCGCAGTGGCCGGCCTCGCGGCCGAGCCGCCACACCTGCTCGACGACACCCGCGGTGTCGGCCACCGGGTCGGTGTTGGCCATGGCGTGCACCGCGGTGAAGCCGCCGAGGGCTGCGGCAGCAGTGCCGGTGTCGACGGTCTCGGCGTCCTCGCGGCCCGGCTCGCGCAGGTGCGTGTGCAGGTCGACGAGGCCGGGCAGCGCGACCAGCCCGTCGGCGTCGACGACCTCGGCGCCGGCCCGCGTCAGCCCGGTGCCCACCTCGGCCACCACACCGTCCTCGAGCAGCAGGTCGGTCGCCTCGCCGCCGAGCAGCCGCGCGCCCCTCACGAGGAACGTGCTCATGGGGTGACCTCTCCCTCGGCGGCTCCGGAGAGGAGCAGGTACAGCACGGCCATCCGGACGCTGACGCCGTTGGTGACCTGCTCGACGATCGTCGAGCGGGCCGAGTCGGCGACCTCGGCGGCGATCTCCATGCCGCGGTTCATCGGCCCCGGGTGCATGACGATCGCGTGGTCGGGCAGCTGTGCCATCCGCGCTCCGTCGAGCCCGTAGCGCCGGCTGTACTCGCGGGAGCTCGGGAAGAAGGCGGCGTTCATCCGCTCCCGCTGCACCCGCAGCATCATCACGACGTCGCTCTTGGCCAGCTCGCCGTCGAGGTCGTACGAGGTGGCGCACGGCCAGGTGTCGACGCCGACCGGAAGCAGGGTCGGCGGTGCGACGAGGGTGACCTCGGCGCCGAGGGTGTGCAGCAGCAGGACGTTGGACCGGGCCACCCGGGAGTGCAGGACGTCGCCGACGATCGTCACTCTCACACCCGCCAGGTCCGTGCCGACCGGCACCCCAGCAGCGACGGAACGCTCGCCACGCAACCTCCTCCGCATGGTGAAGGCGTCGAGCAGGGCCTGGGTGGGGTGCTCGTGGGTGCCGTCACCGGCGTTGACGACCGCGCCGCGGATCCAGCCGGAGTGCGCCAGCCGGTGCGGTGCGCCCGACGCGTGGTGCCGCACGACGACCGCGTCGGCGCCCATCGCCTCGAGCGTCAGCGCGGTGTCCTTGAGGCTCTCGCCCTTGGACACGCTGGAGCCCTTGGCCGAGAAGTTGATGACGTCCGCCGAGAGCCGCTTCGCCGCGGCCTCGAAGGAGATGCGGGTGCGGGTGGAGTCCTCGAAGAAGAGGTTGACGACGGTGCGGCCGCGCAGCGTCGGCAGCTTCTTGATCGGGCGGTCGGCCAGCCGGGCGAGCTCCTCGGCGGTGTCGAGGACCAGGAGCGCGTCGTCGTGCGTCAGGTCGGCGGCACTGAGCAGGTGCGGGTTCACCGGACCGCCTCGGGGCCGTCGGGGGCGCTGTCGATGGTCACGCTGTCCTCGCCGTCCTGCTCCGCGAGGAGCACGTGGACCCGCTCGGCGACCGAGGTCGGGAGGTTCTTGCCGACGTAGTCGGCGCGGATGGGCAGCTCTCGATGGCCCCGGTCGACGAGGACCGCGAGCTGCACGCGCGCCGGGCGGCCGAGGTCGCCCAGCGCGTCGAGGGCGGCCCGGATGGTGCGGCCCGAGTAGAGGACGTCGTCGACCAGCACGACCGTGCGGCCCTCGACCCCGCCGGTGGGCAGGTCGGTGCGCTCGAGGGCGCGGGCCGGGTGCAGCCGGAGGTCGTCGCGGTACATCGTCACGTCGAGCGAGCCGACCGGGACGGCGGTGCCCTCGACCTGGGCGATCCGGGCCGCGAGGCGGTGTGCCAGCGGGACGCCGCGGGTCGGGATGCCGAGCAGGACCAGGTCGTCCGCACCCTTGCCCCGCTCGAGGATCTCGTGGGCGATCCGGGTCAGGGCCCGGCCGATGTCGGGGGCCTCGAGGACCCGGCGGCGCGAGGCCGGCTGGTCGCCGCCAGGGCCGGTGCGCGCGCTGGGGGCCGACGGAGCGGCCGCTGGGGTGCTGGGGGTGGGCGTCATTCCGCCGACCGACCTCCTTCCCCGCCTCACAGGACGGGTCGTTAAAGGATTCGGGTGCCGTGCTCGTGGTCACCGTAGCAGCGGAGGCCGCCCGGTCCGGGAGGCGTCCGCGGCGGCGCGTCCGCACGAGCTCGGCCCACCGGGGGACGCCCCGCAGGCGCGGCCATGACGCCATCCGGGTGAACCTGCTCGCAGCCGCCGCCAAGAATTTCGGTAACTCTGGGTAACGTCACCCAGAGTTACCGCGATACTGGGACGAGACGGCGGGCCGGTCGACGGCACGCGAGAGCTCAGCGAGCACCGATCACCACGCGTGACGCTGGACTCGGACAACGAAGGGCGGGGCGTCAATGGCGACCGAGTACGCACGGGCTCTCGGGGGGCGGCTGCGGGCGATCCGCACCCAGCAGGGCCTCTCGTTGCACGGGGTGGAGGAGAAGTCCGAGGGCCGCTGGAAGGCGGTCGTCGTCGGCTCGTACGAGCGCGGCGACCGGGCCGTCACGGTCCAGCGGCTGGCCGAGCTGGCGGACTTCTACGCGGTGCCCGTCAGCGAGCTGCTGCCGGACGGTGCACCGAACGGTGCGGCCGAGCCGCCGCCGCGGCTGATCCTCGACCTCGAGCGGCTGCAGGCCGTGCCGGCCGAGCGGGCCGGACCGCTGGCCCGCTACGCCGCGACCATCCAGGCCCAGCGCGGGGACTACAACGGCCGGGTCCTGTCGATCCGGCAGGACGACCTGCGCACCCTCGCGGTGATCTACGACGAGACGCCCAGCCAGCTCACCGAGCAGCTGATCTCCTGGGGTGTCCTCAACGCCGAGGCACGGCGCGCTCTGGACTGAGCACGGACGCCGGAGTTCCGCGGGTCAGGCGATCTGTCCTGTTCGTCCTGCTCCGGGCTCAGGTCGGACACCGAACCTGCCGACCCAGATCGGGTGAGCTCTGCCGTGGCGATGCACCCCGCCGAGGGCTGGTCGTGACCCTGCTGCCCGTGGCGCCGAGGACGGACGCTCCCGTCGCGGCCGCTGGCGGCCTCCCTGCGTCGGAGCAGCGAAGCCTCCCGCGTCCCGCCGCCGGGCCCGTCGCGGCCGGCCTGGGGCTGCTCCTCGTGCTCACCGGTGTGGCAGGCGGGCTGCCGACCCTGCTGCTGCTGGGACTGGTGGCCAGTGCCGCCGCCGTGCTGCACGGCCGTCTGCCGCTGGACGTGGCGGTGGCGGCCGCCGCCACCGGGCTGCTCGTGACGGCAGTGACCACCGGGCTGGCCGCTTCGACACTGGGTCTCGACCTGCTCGCCCGACCGGGTCTGCTCGCAGCCGGGTACGTCGTCGGAGCCGCTTCGGTGCTCGCACTGGTCCTGGCCAGGCCGGCCGTCGTGGGGCCGCTGGACCGGGCGACCGGCGCGACCTCGGTGGCCTACGGGCCGGCGGTCGTCGCCCTGGGGCTCGGCGCTCTGCAGGCGGTGCGCGTGGACGTGGCCAAGTCCTGGGCGTTCTGGGGCACGGACCTGACCCACCACATGAGCACGGTCCGGGACCTGCAGGTGCAGGGGGCTCTGGACTACTCCAGCTCTTCGTATCCCCGGGGCCTGCACATGCTCGCCGCCCTGGTCTCGGTCCCGGGCCGCCCGGCCGGCGGAGACGCGCTGCTGGACTACGACCTGCGGCTCACGGCGTCCCTCACCTGGCTGGCCACCGCTCTGCTGGTGGCGACGTCGTCGGCCCTGGCGGTGCGGATCGCGCAGCGACTGGGCGCCGCACCCGCCGTCGGCACGGTCGCCGGCGTGCTCGTGGGCTCGGGCCTGCTGCTCACGAACACGTTCGTGCAGTCGTTCGTCTACTTCGGGGCCGCGCCGTCGTTGCTCGCGGGGACCGTCTTGCTGCTCCTCCCGCTGGCGGCGGCCGCGGGCGTCCTGCAGGAGGACCGGCTGGGTGTGGTGGCGGCGACCGCCGCCCTGTGCCTCCTGGCGCTGGCCCACCTGTGGCAGGCGCTGGTCGGTGCGCCGGCGATCGCGGGGCTGGCCCTCGCCGCGACCCAGGTCCCGCGGATCCTCGCGGGTCGGCGCGACCGCCGGACCTGGCGCTCGGGGTTGCGCGCGGCTCCGGTCCTCGCCCTGTCGCTGGCTCTCGCCCTGCCCGCCGCTGCACCGCATCCAGTCCGTGGGCGGCACCGCCATAGCCAGCTCGCCGGGCGAGCTGGCCGGCCAGCCGTGGCACGTGCTCGTGCCGGCCGCGGTGGCCCTGCTGGTCCTGGTGCCGCACCTCCGCCGGGCCTGGGCCGGTCTGCTGGCCGGGACGGCGCTGGGGCTGGGCGTCGTCGCCTGGTCCCTGCTGCAGGGGTCGGGGCACCCCACCGACGTGGGGCAGTACTACCCGCTGAAGGTGTTCTGGTTCCTCACGGTGCTGCTGGCACCGCTGCTCGCCGTCGTCGTGACCTGGCTTTCCGTGGTCGTGCTCGCAGCGGCGTCCCGGCTCGCCGGGCGGCTCGGCCGTGCTGCGTTCGTCGCGCGGGCCGGTGGCGCGGCGGTGCTGGTCGCGGTCGGTGCCAGCCTCTGGCTGCCCTACCTGCTGGGCGTCGAGTCGGCGACCGCCGCCACCTGGCACCGTGCCGCCGCCGACCAGCGAGACGTCGCCACCCCGTTCCCGGACTGGAGCTCGTTCCGCTACGAGCTGGCCACCAGGTTCGGCCCGGACGACCGGTCGCAGGTCGTGGTGCCGTACGTCGTCGCCGTCGGTTCGACGGACCCGCTACGGCACCAGGATCGTCTCCGAGCTCCTCGGCTTCCTGTCCGGCCGCCCCGAGGTCCTGGGCGGACGCGCGACCGTCTGCGCGGAGATCGCGGCGCTCGCGGGCGACGAGCCCGCCCTGGTGCTCACCCAGCGACCCGTTCCGGAGGTGCGGGCGGCGATGGCCGACGCCGGCTGCGCCGGGCGGGCCGACGTCGTGCGGGTCAGTCCCGGTCCGGGCTGACCGGCTCGACGTCCTGGACCGGTGCCACGGAAGGCACCAGCTGCGGCTTGAGCTCGACGATGCGGCCGAGCAGGCCGTTGACGTAGCCCGGGCTCTCGTCGGTCGACAGCGAGCGCGCCAGCTCGACCGCCTGGTCGACGACGACCGCGTCCGGCACGTCGTCGCGCCACAGCAGCTCGAACGTGCCGAGGCGCAGGACCGCGCGGTCCACCGCCGGCATCCGGTCGAGCGTCCAGCCCTGCGCGTAGGTCGACAGGAGCTCGTCGATGCGCTCCCGATGTGCGACCACGCCCTCGACCAGCTCGACCGTGAACTCGCTCACCGGCGGGTCGGCCGACGCCAGCCGGCCGGCCAGGGTCTCGAGCGGGTCGGTGCCGCGCTGGTCGGCCTCGAAGAGGACGTCGACCGCACGCTTGCGGGCCTTGCTGCGGGCGGACACGTCAGCTTCCGGTGACGCGGCCCAGGTAGCTGCCGTCGCGGGTGTCCACCTTGACCTTCTCGCCGGTGGTGATGAAGAGCGGGACGGCGATCTCGGCGCCGGTCTCGAGGGTCGCCGGCTTGGTGCCACCGGTCGAGCGGTCGCCCTGCATGCCCGGCTCCGTGTAGGAGATCGTCAGCTCGACCGCGGCCGGGAGCTCGACGTACAGCGGCGTGCCCTCGTGCACGGCGACCACCGCCTCCTGGTTCTCCAGCATGAACTTCGCCATGTCGCCGACGGTCTCGCTCGAGACGTGCAGCTGCTCGTAGGACGAGTTGTCCATGAACACGTAGTCGGTGCCCTCTTTGTAGAGGTACTGGAAGTCGCGCTTGTCGACGGTCGCCGTCTCGACCTTGGTGCCGGCGTTGAACGTCTTGTCGACCACCTTGCCGGACAGCACGTTCTTCAGCTTGGTGCGCACGAACGCGCCGCCCTTGCCGGGCTTGACGTGCTGGAACTCCACCACGGACCACAGCTGGCCGTCGAGGTTGAGCACCAAGCCGTTCTTCAGGTCGTTCGTCGTCGCCACGGGGCAGAGTCCTTCGTCTCGCGTGCGGGTGCCCGTCCGCGGGCGGGAGCCCGGAGCGGTCAGAGGACGAGCAGGTCCTTCGGGGTGGTCGTGAGCAGCTCCGGTGCGCCGTGCGCCTGGGTGCCCACGACGAGGGTGTCCTCGATGCGGACTCCCCCGCGTCCGGGGAGGTAGATCCCCGGCTCGACGGTCACCGGTGTGCGGGCGTCGAGTCTACCGGTCGCGCGGTATCCCATCATCGGAGCCTCATGGATCTCCAGCCCCACACCGTGCCCCAGGCCATGGGGGAACTGCTCGCCGTAGCCCGCGGCCACGACGACGTCACGCGCGGCTGCGTCGACCGCCTGGATGTCGGCACCGACGGCCAGCGCGTGCCGTCCGGCGCGCTGCGCCGCGCGGACGACCTGGTAGATCTCGGTCTGCCAGCCGGTCGGGTCGGCCCCGACCACGACCGTGCGGGTGCAGTCCGCGTGATAGCCGCGGTACCTGGCGCCGAAGTCGATCTTGAGCAGGTCGCCCCGTTCGATCTCGCGGTGCGTCGGCTGGTGGTGCGGGATCGCGCTGTGCGGGCCGGTGGCGACGATCGTCTCGAACGCCACGCCGTCGGCCCCGAGGTCGACCATCGCGTTCTCCAGCCGGTGGGCGACCTCGCGCTCGGTGAGGCCCGGCGCCACCTGGCCGAGGGTCTCGGCCAGCGCCCGGTCGCCGATCGCGCACGCCTCGCGGAGCAGTGCGATCTCGCCGTCGTCCTTGACCACCCGCAACGCCTCGACCGCGTGGCCCAGGGCGACCAGGTCCGGTGCGTCGTCGAGGGCTGCCAACCCGGCGTGCAGCTCGACCGTCACGTCGTGCGCCTCGTACGCGAGTCGACGGACGCCGTCGCGGGCGGCTCGCGCGACGAGGGCGGGCGGGCAGTCGCGGTCGACCAGCACCTCGACCTCGGGTGCCTCGGCCGCGGCCTGGGTCGTGTAGCGGCCGTCGGTCGCGAGCACCTCGCCCGTCGCGGTCACGAGCAGGGCGGCGTTGGACCCGCTGAACCCGGTCAGGTAGCGGACGTTGACCAGCCGGGTGACCAGCGCGGCCTCGACGTCCTCGGCGGCGAGGACCTCGCGGAGCCGGTCACGGCGGGCAGGGTGAGGAGCGGGCACGGCGGTGACGCTATCCGAGCGCCGAGCGGCCCTGACCGGCCGTGGGAGGTGGCGGTCAGAGCGCCAGGAGCAGGACACAGCTCATTCCGTGGTCCCCTCCGCCGGTCACGGGTCCGTGTCGACGTGGAAACAGCCAAGTGGCCCCGCTGCAGTCGTGGAAAGCACGACCCGAGCGGGGCCACTTCGCTCCTCATCAGCTGATGGACGCGTTCCGCTCGCGTGCTGGACCAGCGTGATCGGAGCAACTTCTCCTCGGCGGATGACGCTGCCCCGCGCCGATGCTGTGGGAAACGGCGGGTCGAGGACCAATGCCGAGTCGTGGGGCAGGGCCCTCGTCCTGGCCGCTCTGAGCCCAGCTCACGACGGCGGGAGCGGGACGACCAGCCTCAGCCGTGCCGCCAGCCGTCACAGCAGCCCTGCCACCGCCCGCAGGGCGAGGCGGTAGGAGTCCAGCCCGAAGCCGGTGATCGAGCCGGACGCGACGGCGGCGACCACGGACGTGTGCCGGAAGGCTTCCCGGGCGGCCGGGTTGGACAGGTGCACCTCGACCAAGGGGGCGGTGCGGGCGGCGCAGGCATCCCGGAGCGCGTACGAGTAGTGCGTGAAGGCGGCCGGGTTGAGCACGACCGGCGTCGAGGAGTCCGCGGCCTCGTGCAGCCAGTGCACGAGCTCGGTCTCGTCGTCGGTCTGGCGCACCTCGACGTCCAGCCCCAGCTCGGCGCCTGCAGCCGTCACCGCCGCCACCAGGTCGTCGTGGCCGGCCGACCCGTAGATCTCGGGCTCCCGGCTGCCCAGCCGGCCGAGGTTGGGCCCGTTGAGGACCAGGACGCGGGTGCTCATGTCGCGATCCTCTCGAAAGCGCGAGCCAGGAGCGAGTCGTCGGGGCCCTCCAGCCGGCCGGGTCGTCCGATCGCGTCCAGGACCACGAAGCGGAGCACCGAGCCGCGGGCCTTCTTGTCCACCCGCATCGCCGCCAGCAGGTCCGGCCACCGCGTCCCGTCGTACGACGTGGGGAGGCCGACCGAGGTGAGGACCGACCGGTGCCGGGCGACCCCGTCGGCGTCCAGCCGTCCGGCGGCGTGCGAGAGCTCGGCGGCGTAGACCAGGCCCACCGACACCGCCTCGCCGTGCCGCCACCGGTAGCCCTCGACCTTCTCGACCGCGTGTCCGAGGGTGTGCCCGTAGTTGAGGACCTCGCGCAGCCCCGCCTCGCGGAGGTCCTGCGACACGACGTCGGCCTTCCAGCGGACCGCCCGCTCGACGAGCTCGCGCAGCGAGCCCGAGGCGGGGTCGGCGGCCGCGGCCGGGTCCGCCTCGACGAGCTGCAGGATCCGCGGGTCGGCGGCCAGGCCCGCCTTGACGACCTCCGCGAGCCCGCTGGTGATCTCGGCGGCGGGGAGGGACCGCAGCGCGTCGAGGTCGCAGAGCACCCCGGCCGGCGGGTGGAAGGCACCGACGAGGTTCTTGCCCTCGTCGGTGTTGAGCCCGGTCTTGCCCCCGACGGCCGCGTCGACCATGCCGAGCAGCGTCGTCGGCAGGTGCACGACGCGGACGCCGCGCAGCCACGCTGCCGCGACGAACCCGGCCAGGTCGGTGGCCGCCCCGCCGCCGAGCGCGACGACGGCGTCGGACCGGGTGAAGGCGCGCCGGCCGAGGAGGGCCCAGAGGCTGCCCGCGACGTCGAGCGTCTTGGCCCGCTCGCCGTCGGGGACCGCCGCGAGCACCACGTCGAGGCCGGCGCCCAGCAGTGCGCGCTCGACGTCGACCGCCCGGTCGACCAGCGCCGACTGGTGCACGACGAGAACCTGCCTGGCATCTCTCCCGACCAGCGCGGGCAGCTCGCCGAGCAGCCCGCTGCCCACCACGACGTCGTACGGCGCCGGGCCGCCGACCGTGATGCGGGTCGGGTCGCTCACAGACCCACCGCCCGGACGATCTCTTCGGCGACCTGGTCGGGCGTCCGGCCGTCGGTCTGCACCGTCACGGTGGCGACCTCCTCGTAGACCGGTCGCCGCTGCTCCATCAGCCGGATCCACTGCGCCCGCGGGTTGCCGAGGAGCAGCGGCCGGTCGCGGTTGAGACCGATCCGCGACGCCGCGTCCTTGATCCCGACGTCGAGGAAGACGACGGTGCGGCCGGCCAGCCGCTGCCGGGTCCCGGCGTCGAGCACCGCCCCGCCGCCGACCGACAGGACCCCGTCGTGCTCCTCCAGTGCGACGGCGACAGCGGCGCGCTCGAGGTCGCGGAAGTGCTCCTCGCCCTGCTCGACGAAGAGGTCGCCGACACTGCTGCCTCCGACGGCTTCGACGTCGGCATCGGTGTCCCGCGCGGCGACGCCGATCCGCGCCGCGAGCGCGACAGCGGTGGCCGTCTTGCCCGACCCCGGCGGTCCGACCAGGACGACGATCGGCGCCATCACCGGAGAGGAAGCGCGGCGAGGTAGGCGGCGGCGTTGCGTGCGGTCTCCGGCACCGAGTCGCCGCCGAACTTCTCCAGGACGGCGTCGGCCAGCACCAGTGCCACCATCGCCTCGACCACGATCCCGGCCGCCGGGACCGCGCAGACGTCGCTGCGCTGGTTGATGGCCAGGGCGGGTTCGCCGGTCGCGACGTCGACGGTGTCCAGCGCCCGCGGCACCGTCGAGATCGGCTTCATCGCCGCCCGCACCCGCAACGGCTCGCCGGTGCTCATGCCGCCCTCGACGCCGCCGGCGCGCGCCGTCCGCCGGTGCAGGTGTCCGTCGGCACCGCGCTCGATCTCGTCGTGTGCCTGCGAGCCGCGCCGTCGGGCGCTCTCGAAGCCGTCGCCGACGGCCACACCCTTGATCGCCTGGACGCCCATCAGGGCGCCTGCCAGCCGCGAGTCGAGGCGCCGGTCCCAGTGCACGTGGCTGCCCAGCCCTGGTGGGAGGCCGTAGGCGAGCACCTCGACGACGCCCCCGAGGGTGTCCCCGTCGCGCTGCGCGGCATCGATCTCGGCGACCATCGCCGCGCTGGCGTCCGGGTCGAGGCAGCGGACCGGGTCGGTGTCCAGCCCGGCCACGTCGTCCGGCAGGGGGTACAGACCGTCGGGTGCTTGCGCGGTGCCGATCGCGACCACGTGCGAGACCAGCCGGGCCCCCACCGACTGGGCGAGGAACGCCTGCGCGACGGCACCCAGCGCGACCCGGGCGGCGGTCTCGCGGGCACTGGCCCGCTCGAGCACCGGTCGCGCGTCGTCGAAGCCGTACTTCTGCATGCCGGCCAGGTCGGCGTGACCCGGCCGTGGCCGGGTCAGCGGAGCGTTGCGGGCCAGCCCCGCGAGCACGTCGGCGGGCACCGGGTCGGCGCTCATCACCTGCTGCCACTTGGGCCACTCGGTGTTGCCGATGCGGATCGCGACCGGCCCGCCCTGCGTCCGGCCGTGCCGGACACCAGCGAGGAGCTCGACCTCGTCCTGCTCGAAGGACATCCGCGCACCGCGGCCGTGCCCGAGCCGGCGGCGGGCGAGCGCCGCGACGACGTCGTGGGTGCCGATCTCGACCCCTGCCGGCAGGCCCTCGAGCGTGGCGAGCAGGGCAGGCCCGTGCGACTCCCCCGCGGTCAGCCAGCGCAGCATGCCGCCGATCCTTCCACGGGTGGCCAGACGCACCGGTGGCCTGCCCGGACTCCGGGCAGGCCACCGATCGGTCGAGCGGTTTCGACGGTCGACCCGTCGACCAAGGATCAGGCGATGGTGAGTCGCTTGGTCCCCAGGACGTTGAACTTCTCCTCGCCGTACTGGAAGGCGTTCGTCGTGCCGCTGATCAGCACCACCTTGAAGTACGTCGCGAAGACCTCGCCGGCGTGCAGGTTGCGGTAGACCTTGCCGTCCACCTTGACGTCGACCGCGCTGTTGTTCGGCGCGACGGAGACGACGCGGAAGCTGTGCGACGTGGTCTGGGCGGGCGTGCTCGTTCCGGCGTCCGTCGAGCCGCTGGCGGTGGAACCACCAGCAGTCCCGGTCGACGTGCCGGCCGAGGTGCCCGTCGTGGTCGTGCTGCCGGCGCCGCCCACCGTGCCGACGGCGGGGACGGTGGTGTCCGGCGCTTCCACGATGAGGGCCTTGAACGGGTCCCGCCCGAAGTTCTTCTGGTTCAGCTTGGCCGGCTTGCTCGACGTGTCGGCCGGGTCGGCCACCGGTGCCGGCGCGGCCGGTTTGACCGTCGTGGCCGACGGGGTGGCCGGCGCCGGGTCGCTGCCGCCCGCGAAGAAGAGGAAGTACCCGACCACGGCCAGTACCAGGACGGTGGCGGCGCCGCCGATCGCGAGCAGCTTGCTGCGGTCCGGCGCGGCGGACACCTCCTCCTGCAGAGGCAGCGGGGGCGGTGCGGTGGCGACCGACGTGCCACCCTCGAACGGGAAGCTCGACTCACTCATCTGGGGCTCCCTTAGTTGCTCGTCGCGGGCGCGACGGGGGTGACGGGCGTGACTGCGGTCGCAGCGGGGGCGGCGTCCTGGCTGACGAAGACGCGGCCGTTGAGGGCCAGCGTCAGGTCGTCAGGAGTCTCCGGAGAGGGCTTCGGCGTGATGGAGAAGCCGGTGACGAGCAGCGACCTCTTCAGGCCCTCGAGCTCGTGGATGAACTGCTCCACCTCGAAGTAGCTGCCGGTCACCTGCAGCGACAGCGGCACCTGGTAGAGGGCCGGTGCCGTCGCGGACCCGACGGTCGTCGGCGCGGCGGCCACGCCTGGCTCCGCCGCCGCGGCGACGGCGACGGGCGAGGACGGCGACATGGTGTCGATCGAGACCCCCACCTTCCGCGCCGCGGCGGTGAGGTCACGGATCATCGACGGCAGCGCCGGGTTGCCGGGGATGTTGGCCCGGACCTGGGCCAGCCGGGCCCGCTGGGCCGGCAGGTCGGCCTGCTGCGCCTGCAGCTCCTTGAGCTTCTGCTGCAGGGCCAGGTTGGCGCTGTCCTGGGAGGCGGTCTTGGCCTGGAGGTCGGCCGCCTCGCTGCGCTTGGGAGAGACGAGGAGGAACCACCCCGCGGCGAAGATCGCGGCGACGAGGACGACGGCGATCGCCGACCACTTCCTGGTGTCGGTCATGTCAGCTGCCCGCCTTGTCGGTGAAGCGGCCGCTCAGGGCGTCCTCGGTGATCACTGCCTGGCTGTCGAAGGTCACCGACGGCGTGGTGCCCTCGGCGTCCTCGGTGGACCGGCTGAAGTAGGGGTCGGTGAGGCCCTTCTGGTCTGCGAGTGCCCGCAGCCAGGCGGCGACGTCGTTGTGCTGGGACCCCTTGCCGGCGAACGTGACTGTGCCGATGCCCGGTGTCGCGAGCCCGCTCGGCTCAGCCGCGACGGCCGCGGGGTCCACGTTCTCGGTGACCGTCACGTTCGTCAGCCACACCTTGCCCGGGGTGATCAGGCTCAGGTCGTTGAGGAAGTACGACCAGCGGATCTCCTTGCCCATGGCCAGGCTGAGCTGCGCCTCCTTCGCGTCGACCGCGGCGTACACGGCCGGCACGTCGGCGTACTTGTTGGTCTCGGCCTCCAGCGTGGTCCCGCGCGCCTTGGAGGCGTCCAGGTCGTCCTGGGCGTCGGCCACCTGGCCGGCGGCGGCCAGGACGAGCGCCCCGACCACCAGCACGGAGGCGCCGACGCCGGCGCCGAGGCCGGCCTGCAGCTTGCGCAGGCGGTGCGCCGCGCCGATCTCCGGCGGCAGGAGGTTGACCCGCGGGAGGGCGACCAGCGTGGTGGTGGTCTCCGTTGCGGTGGTGGTCATGATGCGACTCCCAGGGCCAGGCCGACCGGCACTGCTGCCAGCGGCTCGACGAAGGCGATCTGCTCGGGCGACAGGCCGGTGCGGCCGACCTGCAGGCTGTGCATCGGGGTGCCGACCTCGACGGGCACCCGCGTGGTCACCTGGATCCGCTGCGCCAGCCCGCCGAGCCGCGCGCCACCGCCGGTGAGGACGAGACGCGAGATCGGGGCCGACCCGCTGGAGGCCAGGTAGTAGTCGAGCGAGCCGCGGACCTCGTCGACGAACGACGGCGGCGACCGCCTCGATGACCCGGCTGGCTGCCTGCACGTCCGCGCCGTGGGCCGAGGCGCCGCTGCCGAGCTGCTGCTTGAGCGCCTCGGCCTGCTCCTGGGGGACGCCCATCCGCTCGGCGACGGCGTCGGTGACGTCCTGGCCGCCCATGAGCAGGATGCGGACGAAGCGCGGGATGCCGCCCTGGTGGACGACGATGTTGGTGACGCGGGCGCCGACGTCGACGAGCGCCTCGACCTGGGCACCGAGGCCCAGGTGGTCGGCGTCGGCGAGCGAGCGGATCACCGCGAACGAGGTGAGGTCGACCATGACCGGCGACAGGCCGGCCTTCTGGACCGCCTCGAGGCTGGCGTTGACCATGTCCCGCGAGGCGGCGACGAGCAGGCCGCGCAGCAGGCGGTTCCCGCCCTCGGTGCCGAGCTCCTCGAGCGGGTGGAAGTCCAGGACGGCCTGGTCGACCGGCATGGGCACGAAGTCCTGCACCTGGAAGGCCAGCGACTTCTTCAGCTCGTCGGCCGGCATCCAGGGGAGGTCGACCTGGCGCACGATGACCTTCTGGTTCGCGACGCCGATGACGACCTTCTTGCTGCCGAACTTGGTGTGTGCCCAGAGCTGCTTGATGGCGTCGGCGACGGCGTCGGAGTCGACGACCTCACCGTCGCGGACGGCGCCCTCGGGGAGTGCCACCTGCCCGAACTTCTCGAGCGTGACCCCACCCTTGCCGAACGACAGCTCGGCGGCGCGCACGCCCGATGTCCCGATGTCGAGACCGATGGCGGATCGAACTGCCACGACGTTCCCCTCCCAGAGGCGGCTTGCGCCGCGTGGTCAGGCCCCTGGTGGGGCCGGTTCAAGAGAGGGGATCGGACGGTCCGGGCCCGGGCTTGAGCGTTCTGCTCAGCCGACGAGCGAGTCGAGGTAAAGGTCTGCCAAAGCGCCACCCCACAGAATCGCCACCAGAGCGCCCAGCAGCATCCACGGGCCGAACGGGATGTGCGACTTCCGGCCGGCCCGGCGCACGGCCATCAGGGCGAGGCCGGCGAGCCCGCCCAGCAGGAAGGCCGTGAAGGCGCCGACGACCAGCTCGCCCCAGCCGAGCCACGCCAGGTAGCCGCCGAGGACGCCGGCGAGCTTCACGTCACCGAAGCCCATGCCCCGCGGCTGGATGAGCATGAGCACGAAGTAGAAGGCGTAGAGCGCGGCGCCTCCGATGACCATGCGCACCAGCCGCTCGGGCTCCCCGTCCACGACAGCCGCCACTCCCAGCAGGACGGCACCGACCAGGTAGGACGGCAGCACGATCGCGTTGGGAAGACGCTTCACGTCGATGTCGATGAGCGCGAGGGCCACCCCGATCGCCCCCAGGTAGAGGAACGCCGGCAGCTCGGGCTCGAGCCCGATCCGGGCGGCGAGCACGACCCAGACGACGGCTGTGAGCAGCTCGACCAGCGGGTACCGCGCGCTGATCGACGCGCGGCAGTCCCGGCAGCGGCCCCGCAGCAGCAGCCAGCTCAGCACCGGGACGTTGTCCCGTGGGCGCACCGGGCTGTCGCAGGCCGGGCAGTGCGAGGGCGGCCGGACGACCGACTCCCCACGTGGGACCCGCCAGACCACGACGTTGAGGAACGAGCCGACCACGAGCCCGACGAGGGCGACGCTCAGGTATCCCAGCCAGATCACCGCGCGACTGTAGTGCCCTAGGAGCCGGGCTCGGCGTACTGCCCGAGCTCCCAGTTGCCGTCGCCGATGGCGTTGAGGCGGGTGTCGTAGGTGAAGACCGTCGGGTTCTGGTAGGTGATCGTGCCGCAGTAGATGGAGCCCGTGAACGTCGACTGCGAGTCACCCGGGTCGCCCTGGCAGTTGGCGTTCGGCGCGTACACCACCGCCGCCACCTTGCCGTGGTTGGTGGGGTTCACCGTCGCGCCGTCCGAGTAGATCTGCAGCCGCCACGGCTCGGGCTTGCCGTCCGCGCCGGGCGTCATGTTGACGTTCGCCTGCTTCGAACCGTTGCCCGTGCCGGTCCCGAGAGTGACGTCGCCGCCGGAGACGAAGATGCGGGCCGCCTTGTCCGCCGGCCCGGTCACCGTGAACGGCGTGCCCTGCGACAGCGCGGTGAAGGACGAGAAGCAGTACGGCTCGTCCCGGGCCACGATGGTCTGCCCGCTGAACGGCACCAGGGTGCCGGCCGCCTTGCAGACGTCGAGCTGGGCGGTGATGAACCCGTCGTCGGACACCGACTGGGACAGGTCGAGGTGGCTCGACACGGTCGTCACCGTGCCGGGGCAGCCGGTGGTCGGGCCGCCGCTGCACCGGGTCGCCGTGCCCTTGACCGCGGTGTCGTAGAAGGTGAAGCCGTCCACGGTTCCCTTGGGCTTGACCGACGTGTTGCCGTTGGTGCCGACGATGCCCTTGCCGGCCGCGGGGGTGGACGTGGCACTGCCGTGGAAGTCGACGATCGTGTCGCCGAAGACGGCGAGCGAGAACAGTGGCTGCTGGTCGACGACCGCCTTCACGGTCCGCAGGGTGGACTGCTCGGGGCCGGTGCCGACCTTGGTCGCGGCCGACGAGACCGTCCACGCGAGCGAGGTCGCCGACGAGCGGGTGGCCGTCCAGGTGTACGGCGTCCCGTTGATCGTGGTGTTGCCGCTGAGGGACGTGGACGTCGACGAGGTCGGCAGCGACCGGATCGCCAGGTACGCCTCCTGCACCCCGGCGTCCGCGCCCTGACCGGCCGCGGAGAACCGCTGGTCCTTGCGGGTCGTCCGCTGGTTGGCGGCGACCATGGCCAGTGTTGCGACCATGGCGATCGTGACCACCAGCACGCCGAACAGGGCGAACATCAGCGAGCCCGCGTCATCGGCGCCGCAGCGCCGGCCACGGACCCATCGGAACACGTGAGACGACATTCCTACTCCACGTTTCTGAGGTCGACGGACGTCGAGGCGACGACCGGCTGCTGCCCGTACTTGAGGTTCACCTTCATGGACACCGAGATCCGCTTGAGCAGGCCCAGGTCGGCAGCGGTGACCGGCGCGGCCACCGTGACCATCTGGTCGGTGGCCGGGTCCAGCCGGGCGAACCCGAACAGCGGCGATCCGGCGTCGTTGGCGATGCTGCCGGCGACGACCTGCGTCCTCGTCGCACCCAGAGCGGCGGTGGTGGTCGCGCACGGGGCAGCATCGGCATAGCGGGCGACGTCGAGGGACAGCTTGCCGCCGCTGACGTACCAGCGGTGGGACTCGCAGGCGCCCCGGATGTAGACCTTGGCGGTGACGTCGTTTGCGGCGGCCGCGGTGACGGGGTCGGCCGTCCGAAGCTCGCGCGACATCCGCTGCAGCGAGGTCTGGGTGTCCGTCAGCGCCGTGAGCCGGCTGCGCTGCTTGCGCTGGTCGGTGAGGCTGTTCACGATCGCGGCCATCGTGATCGTGCCGATCACCCCCAGGATGGCGATCACGACGAGAAGCTCGACGAGCGTGAAGCCCCCGTCCCGCTGCTGACGGAGCGCGCCCCACCGGCCGCTCAACACTGGCCCACGTTGTTCGCGCTCTTGACCGGGATGGGCTTGCTGTACGGCGCGGACGAGAGACCGTCCACGGCCCGGGTCGCGGTGGCGAAGTACGTCAGGGACGAGCTGCTGATCACCGTGTTGGCCGCGAGCGTGGTCTCGAACATGTAGCCGCCGTTCGTGCCCGTCGTGCCCTTGGGGGTCGCGGTGAACGTGCCCAGGGAGCCGAAGGCCACCTGGACGACGTCATTCGCGGCGACGTTCTTGACCTCGACGGCGAACTTCGTGCTGACGAACAGCTTCTTGCCGCCGTTGCCGTCGACGCACATGGTCGTGTTGAGACCGTTGGTGTCCTTGGGCGTGTAGAGGGGTGACACGGTCACGTTCGCGATGAGCGGGTCCCCGAGAGTCGGCGCGGCGAGCGAGACCGATGTCGAGGCAGTGGCCGGGGTCCCACCGGCGGCCGGCGTGCCGGAGAGCGTGAAGACGATGTTGCCCGGAACGAACGGCCCGGTGTTCACCGGGATCGTGTACTTCCAGGTGCTCGACGCCGAGTCGTACGCCAGGGTGAAGGTGCCCGACGTCGTGCCGTTCGGCAGCTTCCACTGAACGGTGACCGCGCTCGCGGTGGTGCTGGCGGCGACGCTGAGCGTGATCGGCGAGGCGAGCGTGTTGTCGCTGTTGAGGGTCGTGCTCACCGTCGTGGCCGTGGCCCCGGTCAGCTGGAACGGGGATCCGGCAGGCGCGACCAGGTTGACGGTCGCGGTCGTCGAGCCGATGGTGCCCCCGGAGCCGGTGGCGTTGAAGGTGACCGTCGTGGCCCCCGGCGTGAACGCGCCGGCCCCGCTGGCGAGTGTCCCGCTCCAGTGCTTCGAGGTGACGTCCCCGGTCAGCGTGGTCACGACGGGCGTCCCGTCGGCGGCGATGATCGTCGCGGTCACACCGGTGGCCGGTGTCGCCGAGTCTACGAGGAAGGTCAAGGCCGAGGTGGTCATGCCGCTCGCGCTGAGCGTCTGGTTCGGCGCCGCGCTCCCGTTCGACATGCCGATCGGCGACGTGACCGCGCTCGCGGGCGACCGCATCTCCTTGCTTGTCGGGGCCCGGAAGTCGGCCAGCCGCAGGGTCTGGGTGCTGCCACGGGCCGTCCAGCTGACGGTCACCGACAGCCGCTTGGCGGCGAAGGTCGTGCCGTCGTTCGGCGACGCGGCGGAGGACCCGCGCCAGGTCACCATGGCTCGCACGGTGTAGGTGGTGCCCTTGATCGTCTGGGTCGAGGTCGCGCGGACCATGTCGGACGGCGCAGGGCTCGGGGTCGTGTCCGCGATCTTGACGATCGACTCACCGCTCGCGGCGTCGATGCCGCTGTTCCACACGCCCGCGGCGGTGGCGTCGTCCTTGTACATGCCCAGCTGGCCCCAGTCGACCGACTGGAGGTTCTCGATCCGCTGCGCCGCGAGCTGGTTGCCCCGCGTGCGCGCGTCCGCCTTCTGCGCCGACGCAAAGCCGCTGATGAGGCCGCGGCCAGGGCCGCCATGGCGATGGCGAGCACGATCAGGGCGATCGACATCTCGATCAGGGTGAACCCGTCGTCCCCCCGGCGCATGCCGCGCCGTGCCAACAGCTCTGCCATGGGTGTCCTTTCGGCACGGAGGGGTGGCGACTTGACGGCTGATCGGGCGACGTCGGCGCCCGATCAGCCGTCAGCGCCGGCTGGAACCTGGTCAGAACGGGCAGCTGGTGACCGACACCGGCTGCACACCGCCGGAGTTGCTCACCCAGACCCGCGGACCGGCGGCCCGGGGGTTCGTCGCGACGAGGCAGTAGGCGAGGCCCGACCCTGGGTCCACCGTGTAAGTCATCGTGTTGCCCACCGTGACGCGCTGGTAGCCGGAACCGCCCGTGTTGCTGATCGTCACCTGCCCGCTGGACCAGGTGACCTCCGAGTCGGCCGGGTACTGGTCCACGTTCACGTAGAAGGCTTCGACCTCGTCCGCCACCGACCGGAGGTCCGCGACCTGCCCGGCGCCGATGGCGTTCTGGCGCTGGTGCAGGAAGGTGGGGATGGCGATGGCGGCGAGGATGCCGATGATGATCATGACGACGAGGAGCTCGATGAGGGTGAAGCCGTCGTCGTGACCGTCGGCTGCAGAACTGTTGTCCATGGGTTCACCTCCTCTCGCAATAGGTGTCGGCGCGAGAAGGCCGGGGGTGTACGGCCAGATGGGGGTTGCCGCCGTACGGGACGGCGACGGCGAAGGGCCGGGGCGGTTTCCCGCCCCGGCCCTCAGGTGCACTGGCCGATGGATCAGGCCGGAGCGTTGGTGTAGCCGGCGCAGGTGGTGGTTGCCGGCGGCTGGAGGCCACCCTGGTCGCTGATGTAGACCCACGCGTGCGAGCCCTTGGTGCCGGGGTCGCCGAGGATGCAGTACGCCGTGGTGGCGAGTGCAGTGGCCTGGTTGTAGGTGACCGTGATGGCGGTGTTGCGCGACACCCGGATGCCCGTTCCGCCGGCCAGCGAGACCGTCGTGCCCGAGCCACCGGCCTGAGCAACGGAGGCCGGGTACTTCTCCTGGTCGGTGAAGTACGACTCCATCTCGTTGGCGATCGTGCGCAGGTCGGACTTGACCGACGAGTCCACCGCGTTCTTGCGCTGGTTGAGGAACACCGGGATCGCGATGGCAGCGAGGATGCCGATGATGATCATGACGACGAGAAGCTCGATCAGGGTGAAACCCTGCTCGTTCTCGTCCATCGCCTTGCGAATGCGAGCAAGCATTGATGCTGTCCTTCCAGGGACCCCGAGCCGTGAGCCGCGCCGCCGGTCCCTCGCGGCACCCTCGCGGGTGCCGGCCGAGGCAGCTGGGCTGACCGCGATCCATGTCACGCGGTTCCCTGGCTTTGCGACCCCGCCTCGCGGCGGGAGTGCCGTTGTCTGGCCGGTGCAGCTCTCTGACATCCCGTGCATCGGACCAGAATCACGAGTGCTTGAGCCCTGGCCGACGACTAGTCGCCGGGACGGCGAAGGGCCGGGGCGGTTTCCCGCCCCGGCCCTCAGTGCACTGGCCGATGGATCAGGCCGGAGCGTTGGTGTAGCCGGCGCAGGTGGTGGTTGCCGGCGGCTGGAGGCCACCCTGGTCGCTGATGTAGACCCACGGGTGCGAGCCCTTGGTGCCGGGGTTGCCGAGGATGCAGTACGCCGTGGTGGCGAGTGCAGTGGCCTGGTTGTAGGTGACCGTGATGGCGGTGTTGCGCGACACCCGGATGCCGGTTCCGCCGGCCAGCGAGACCGTCGTGCCCGAGCCACCGGCCTGAGCAACGGAGGCCGGGTACTTCTCCTGGTCGGTGAAGTACGACTCCATCTCGTTGGCGATCGTGCGCAGGTCGGACTTGACCGACGAGTCCACCGCGTTCTTGCGCTGGTTGAGGAACACCGGGATCGCGATGGCAGCGAGGATGCCGATGATGATCATGACGACGAGAAGCTCGATCAGGGTGAAACCCTGCTCGTTCTCGTCCATCGCCTTGCGAATGCGAGCGAGCATCTGATGCTCCGTCCTTTCAGGACCGGTTCGTGAGCCGCGCCGCCGGTCCCTCGCGGCACCCTCGCGGGTGCCGGCCGAGGCAGCTGGGCTGACCGCGATCCATGTCACGCGGTTCCCTGGCTTTGCGACCCCGCCTCGCGGCGGGAGTGCCGTTGTCTGGCCGGTGCAGCTCTATGACAGGGAGATCTTCGTCACCGGGATCAGGGGTCTTGAGCCCCGTTACCGACGGACGGTGACTTTCCTCCGTTGGGCTTAGTGCGTGGTCACAGGTGGGTGCGCCGAACGGGTGACGCAGGATGCCGAGTGGCAGCCGGTGGACGTGCCGACGGCCCAGGACGTGGGTCCTGGGCCGTCTGCGCGACGCGCCTCCCGCCGACCGAGCCGGCCGAACGGCTACTACTTGATCAGCTCGAAGATCTTGAAGATCGGCATGTACAGAGCGATGATCATCGATCCCACCACCCCGCCGAGGAACGCGATCATCAGCGGCTCGATGAGGGCAGTCAGCGACTCCGTGGTCGCCTCGACCTCCTGGTCGTAGAACTCGGAGATCTTGGCCAGCATGGTGTCGAGCGCGCCGGTGTCCTCGCCGACCGCCATCATCTGCACGACCATCGGCGGGAAGACCGAGTGGTTCTCCAGCGGGCGGGTGATCGTCTCGCCGCTGCGCACGCTCTCCTGGACGTCCCGGATGGCCCGGGCCAGCACGACGTTGCCGGTGGTGTCCGCCACGATGTCCAGCGCCTGCAGGATCGGGACGCCGGACCGGAGCATGGTGCCCAGGTTGCGGGCGAAGCGAGCCAACGCGATCTTCTGGAACATCTTGCCGAACACCGGGAGCTTGAGCTTCAGCGGGTCGACCACGTTGCGGACCCGGTCGGTGTGCCGGACCTTCGCCCAGGTGATGGTGAAGGCGATGAACCCCACGACGACTGCCGGGAAGCCGACCTTGAGCATGTTCGACAGGAAGATGAGCACCCGGGTCGGCGCCGGCAGGGTGCCGCCCAGGTCGTCGAAGAGCCCCTTGAACACCGGGACGATGAACAGGAGCATGCCGATCGTCGCCAGGATGGCCATCACGAAGACGACGACGGGGTACGTCATCGCCGACTTGATCTTGCCGCGCAACTTGACTTCGGCCTCGTAGTTCTCCGCGATCTGGAGCAGCACCGCGTCGAGGAAGCCGCCGATCTCGCCGGCCCGGGTCATGTTGACCATCAGCGGCGGGAAGGCGGCGGGGTGCTTGGCCATCGCGGACGAGAGCGAGACTCCGGTCTCGATCTCGTTCCGGACCTCGGCCAGGATCCCGGCAAGCGTCTTGTTCTCGGTCTGCTCCGACAGGATCGTCAGGGCGCGAAGCAGCGAGAGCCCGGAGTTGATCATGACGGCGAACTGGCGGGACATGACCGCGAGGTCCTTGAGCTTCACCTTGCCGCCGAAGCCCGGGATCTTGATCTCGGTCTTCATGCCGGCCTTGTGCTTGCTGATGCTGATGGGCGCGTAGCCCATCTGCTTCAGCTTCGCCGCGACGGTGGCCTGCGAGTCGGCCTCGAGCGTGCCTGAGACCACCTTGCCGGTCTTGTCGCGGACCGAGTACTGGAACGTCAGCGTTGCGGCTGCCATCGGATTGCCTCTCAGCCTCGGCCTGCGAGCCGGTTGAAGTCTTCGACGTGGTGGCACTTCTCGAGGCCGGTCTCGTAGGTGATCCGGCCCTTCATCACCAGGTCGGCGAGGTGCTGGTCCATCGTGTGCATGCCGTGCTTCGCGCCGGCCTGCATCGCCGAGTAGATCTGGTGCGTCTTGCCCTCACGGATCAGGTTGCGGATCGCCGGGGTGGCCACCAGGACCTCGGTGGCGACCGCACGACCGTGACCGTCCCGCGTCCTCGCGAGGGTCTGGCAGACGACGCCCTGCAGGGAGCTGGCGAGCTGGACGCGCACCTGCTGCTGCTGGTTGGTCGGGAACACGTCGATGATCCGGTCGATCGTCTGGGCGGCGTCCTGGGTGTGCAGGGTCGCGAAGACCAGGTGGCCGGTCTCGGCCGCGGTCAGGGCCACCGAGATCGTCTCGAGGTCACGCATCTCGCCGACCAGGATGATGTCGGGGTCCTGGCGCAGCACGTGCTTGAGCGCGTTCTGGAAGGACCAGGTGTCCTCGCCGACCTCGCGCTGGTTGACGATGCACTTCTGGTGCCGGTGGAGGAACTCGATCGGGTCCTCGACGGTCATGATGTGCTCGCTGCGGGTGCGGTTCGCCAGGTCGATCAGCGACGCGAGCGTGGTCGACTTGCCCGAGCCCGTCGGCCCGGTCACCAGCACGAAGCCACGGGAGAGCGAGGCGAAGTTCGCCACTGCAGGGGGGACGCCGAGGTCCTCGAGCTTCTTGATCTCGAACGGGATGATGCGGAACGCCGCACCGAGCGCGTCCCGCTGGCGGTAGATGTTGACGCGGAACCGGGCCCGGCCCGGGACGCTGTAGGCGAAGTCCAGCTCGAGGTTCTCCTCGAACTTCTCGCGCTGCTTCTGGGTCAGGGCGGCGTAGAGCACCCGCTGGATGACCGGCGGCGTGAGGATCGGGTGCTCCTCGAGCTGCTTGAGCTCACCGTTGAGGCGCACCGACGGACGGGCGCCCGACGTGAGGTGCAGGTCCGACGCGCCGGTGTCGAGCACGTGGACGAGCAGGTCGTTGAGGTTGACCTCCTCGCCTTCGAGGCCGGCCTCGGTCGAGGGCCGGACGTAGGCCGACTCCTCGGCCTCCGACTCCGCCATGAGCACCGAGCTCTCACCCGTGACCGGCACCACGTCGAAGGCGGCGGGAGCCGGCGGCAGTGTCGACGGTGCGGGCGTCGCCTGCTCGGGCACGTAGGCCGGAGCGGCGGCGGCGGGAGCCTCCGGCTCGGCAGAGAGCGGCGCGAGGTCGTAGCCGACCGGCTCGTACGCCGGCGCGGCCGGGGCCGACGGCTCAGGCTGCGCCTGGGGCGCGGCGGCGGCCGGCTCGAGGCCGTAGCCGCCGAGCGGGTCCGCGGCCGCCTGCGGCGCCACGGGCTCGGCGGGGGCGGTCTCCGCGACGAAGGAGTAGGTCCAGCCGGACCCCTGCTCCTCGGTCTCGGACGGGGCCGCGGGCGGCACCGGTACTGCAGCGAAGCCTCCCGGCTCGCTGGGCACCGGCTGGTATCCGGACGTCTCCACCTGCTGACCCCTCTCGCATCGCGCACCGCAGACCGCGGTACACCTGTCTCGCGTGAGGATCGGCCGGTCGGGGGCTGCGCTTGAGCGCACCCGGCCACCCGGTCGCGGCATTGCCAAGTCTTGGGACTCAGCCCCGCGCTGTCGGACCTTCTCCGTCAACCACCATGTGGGGCCCCCGCGGGATCGCGAGCTTGCGAGCGATCTCCCCTGTTGCCCCCCGGGGTCCCCGCGGGATCGCGAGCCCGCGAGCGGTCTCGTGGGGGAAGGCTAGACGACGACGCGGAGGATCTCGTCGACCGAGGTGACGCCGGCGAGCACCTTGGCCAGGCCGTCCTCGCGCAGGGTCCTCATCCCCTGCTCCCGGGCGACCTGCTCGATCGCGGTGGCCGAGGCCTTCTCGACGGCGAGGCGCTCGATCTCCTCGCTCACGACCATGACCTCGTGCAGCGCCAGCCGGCCCTTGTAGCCCGTCTTGGCACACACCGAGCAGCCCTTCGGCCGGAACAGCTCCGGCAACGGCTCGCCGTCGTCCCAGGGGAAGCGCGCGGCGACCAGGGCGTCCGCGGTCGGTGTGTACGCCTCCTTGCACTTCGAGCAGAGCCGTCGCGCG
Source organism: uncultured Actinomycetota bacterium (assembly GCA_963746175.1). GTDB lineage: Bacteria > Actinomycetota > Actinomycetes > JACCUZ01 > JACCUZ01 > CAVVAH01. The sequence goes on from CAVVAH010000001.1 coordinate 606,335, forward strand.
AGCCGCTGCGCCAGCACGGCGTCCAGCGCGGACCCGACGAGGAACGGCTCGATGCCCATCTCGGTGAGACGGCTCACGGCGGACGGCGCGTCGTTGGTGTGCAGCGTGGAGAGCACGAGGTGACCGGTGAGCGCTGCCTCGACGGCGATCTGGCCGGTCTCGTGGTCGCGGATCTCGCCGATGAGCACGATGTCCGGGTCGGACCGGAGGATGGACCGCAGCGCCGAGGCGAACGTCAGGCCGGCCTTGTTATTGGTCTGCACCTGGTTGATGCCGGGCAGCCGGTACTCGACCGGGTCCTCGACGGTGATGACGTTGACCTCCGGCCGGCTGACGATGTTCAGCGTGGCGTAGAGCGTCGTCGACTTGCCGGATCCCGTGGGGCCGGTCACCAGGATCATCCCGTACGGCTTCGTGAAGCTCCGTGAGTAGCGCTCGAAGTTGTCGTCGGAGAAGCCGAGGTCGGACAGGTCCAGGCGGGCCGTGGAGTTGTCCAGGATGCGCATGACGACCTTCTCGCCCCACACCGTGGGGAGGGTCGCGACGCGCAGGTCGACCTTCTTGCCGTGGGCGTTGACCGAGAGACGGCCGTCCTGCGGGATGCGGCGCTCGGCGATGTTGATGTCGGCCATGATCTTCAGGCGGCTGATGACGCCGGACTGGATGGCCTTCGGCGAGCGCATCACCTCGTGCAGTACGCCGTCGATACGGAACCGGACCCGCAGGTCGGTCTCCGTCGGCTCCAGGTGGATGTCCGACGCGCGGTCCTGGATCGCCTGGGTGATGAGCAGGTTGACGTACTTGACGATCGGGGCGTCCTCGACGATCTCCTTGACCTTGGAGAGGTCGTCCTCCTCGTCGCCCTGGTCCAGGACGCTGGTGAGGTCGTCGAGCGCGTCGTCGGCGCGGTAGTAGCGGTCGATGGCCGCAGCCACGTCGGCGCGCGTCGCGACGACCGGCTTGACCTCGAGGCCCGTGAGGGACCGGATGTCGTCGATGGCGAAGACGTTCGCCGGATCGGCCATGGCGACGAGCAGCCGGCCGTCCTCGAAGCCGATCGGTATCGCCGAGTGGCGGCGGCAGACCGGTCCCGGCACGCGGCCGACAGCAGACCCGTCGACGGCGAAGTCGGAGAGGTCGACGAAGCGCAGGCCGATCTGGGTGGCCAGGGCGGACACGAGCTGGGACTCCGTCAGCACGCCCTGCTCGATGAGCACCCGGCCCAGGGCGCGGCCGGCGCGCTGCTGCTCCTCGTAGGCAGCCTCGAGCTGGGTATGGCTGACCAGCCCGCCCTCGAGCAGGATGTCGCCCAGCTGCTTCACGCGCCGTCCCTTCGCAAGAGCCTCGAGTCGTTCCCCTGACCATCGGGTCGGGAGCGTCGTTCCTGTAGGTGCCGCCGGCGGGCGACCCGGTCACCGCCGGCGGGTCACCAGTGGGCGAGCAGGGCCGCGACCTGACCCATCGAGCGGGCGATCGCCGACCCGGCCGGGAGCACTTCCTCGTGCCCGTCCGTCAGCACCAGCGTGACCCGCACCGGCGGGTCCGGACGGCGGTGCCGACCGGCCGCCAGCCAGCTGCCGGCGAGGTGGGCCAGCTCCCGGAGCCCTGCCATGTCCCTAGACCCGTACGGCCTCGGCCTCGACCTCGTCGAGCACCGCGTAGAGAAGGGCGAGGAGCACGTTCTTCACGGACTCCTTGTCGGTCGCGTCGCAGGTCAGGACGGCGACGTCCGACGGCACGTCGAGCCGCGACCGGACGCTCTCGACCAGCGCGTGGTCGTCGCCGGCGGCGCGGTTGAGCGCGACGACGTACGGCACGCGGGCCATGGTGCGGAACGCCTCGAGGATGCTCGCCGCCTCCTGCACCGACTCCTCGCGCTCGGCGTCGACCAGCAGCAGGTAGCCGATCATGCCCTCGCCGAGGATCTCCCACATGAAGTCGAAGCGGTCCTGCCCGGGCGTGCCGAACAGGTAGAGGACCAGGTCGCGGTCGATCGTGATGCGACCGAAGTCCATCGCCACGGTCGTCTCGGCCTTGCGCTTGCGCGTCGAGTCGGTGATCCCGCGCTCGGTGGAGAGCACGGTGATCTCGCTGATCGTCCGGATGAGGGTCGTCTTGCCGGCCGCGAAGGGGCCGGTGACGACCACCTTGACGGCCTGGCCCCCGCGGCGTCGGGCGCGTGCGGTCGCCATCAGAGTCCTCTCACACCGGCGATGAGCCGCAGCATGAGGCTGCGGTTGACGTTGGGGTCCCGCTCGATCACCGAACCGGCGGGGTCGGGCGCGGTGGCGGTGGCGCCGACCACGTCGCCCACCGTGGCGGACGGACCGGCCTGCACCGGGACGGTGCGCAGTCCGGGCGACGGCGTGGGGGCTCCGACCTCGTCGAAGTCGGCCTGCCGCTTGGGCAGGAACGGCTCGGGTCGCGGCGGGACGACGTCCTGCGGCACGTGCGCGCCGCCGAGCATCGTGGGGCCGCCATCGGACGACGCGGTGGCCAGCTCACGGTCGCCGGCGTCGTCGGAGTCGTCGGTCGGGGCGATCTCGTGCGCAGGCGCGTCCGACGACCCGTCGGCGCGGGCCGCGTCGTGGTCGGGCCGCTCGGCGGTGGCCGGTTCGGCGGCGGTCGGTGAGGAGTCCTCGTCGGCGGTCGCCTCGACCGGTTCCTGGACCGGGACGAACGGCTGCCCCTCGAGCGGAGCGAGCAGCGCCTGACGGCGGACGACGACGGCCACGTGGTCGTCGGCTGCGCCGTCCTCGCCCTCGGCCGGACGCACCTCGAGCAGGCCGCGCTGCACGAGCGCAGCGAGCGTGGACACGACGGCGTACTGGCCGCTGCCGGTGAGGTCGACCAGGTCCGTCACGGTGCGGCGGCCGTCGACGAGGGCCAGCAGCGACCACTCCTCCCGGCTCACCTGCGGGTCGACCGGCAGGACGACGGGCATCGCGAGGACGGCGCGCGGGGACGGCACGACCTGCGAGACGGTCTCCCAGCTGGCACGGCGGGCCTCGGCGTCGGCGAGGACGCTCTCGACGGCCAGCGTGACGCCGACGTCGTCGGGGTTGGTCTCGTCGACCACGAACGCGAAGTCGCCGTTGCGCCAGCGGAGCAGGTCGAAGACCGCGTCGACGGACTGATCGGTCGCGGCCCGGCGCAGCAGCTCGGCGTCGACGGCCTCCTGCTGGAGCAGCGCCCGGACCACACCCGTGCCGTCCCCCGCCGAGGCGGCCTCGACGGCCTTGCCGAGCGCGTCGTCGTCGACGGTGCCGCTGCCGACGAGGCGGCGGGCCAGCGGCTGCCGTGAGCTGTCGGCGGAGGCGCCGGTCACCTGGCCGCCGGCGAAGAACACGACGCCGTCGGAGCCGTCGTGGGCCAGGTGCAGCCCACCTGTCTTCTTGGTGAAGCTCAGCAGCTGGAAGATGTCCGGCAGGCTGAACGCGTCGAGCGAGCCCTCGAGCTTCATGTCAGCTCCAGCTCGGCGACTCGGCGGTCGAGCCCTCCGGCTGCGGTGCCACGACCTGCAACGGGGCCGGCTCGGCGGCGACGGTCTCGTACGACATCTCGACCTTCAGCGCGGCACCGACCGCGGCAGCGGCGCGGCGCACCTCGAAGAGCATCAGACCGACCTTGGCGCCCTTGGCCGCGACCGCGACCAGCACGGCCTCGTCGTCGGCGGAGACGAGGAAGACGGTGCCGTCCTCGCCCTCGACGTAGACCTGGGACAGCTCGCCGCGGCCGAGGCCCTCGGCGGCGCGCTCGCCCAGCGACAGCAGGGCCGCGCTCATGGCGGCGACCCGGTCCTCGTCCATGGCGGCGGGCAGGGCGGAGGCCATCGCGAGGCCGTCGAAGGAGACCACGGAGGCGGCCTCGATCTCGGGGACCTGGCCCACCAGCTCGGCAAGGATGCGGTCCAGCCGGCTGGACCGGCTCTCGCCCGTGACCGAGTGGCTCCCCGGGGTGTCCCGCGGGGTGTCGCCGTACGCTGCGCTCATCGTCCACCTCGTGCCGCTGCCGCGAGCCTGCTTCGGCCCGTTCCGTCCCTGACCCATCGGCGGGACCGCCCGATGGCTTGAGCGGCGGTCCGTCGGAGGCCGGGTCCCCCGGTCGGAGGACCGCGGACTGGCGACTCAGGCGCGCAGCGCGCGCTCGCCGGCGGCTCGCAGGACGGGCACCAGATCGGCCGGGTCGGCCTCGACCCCGGTCATGAGCAGCACCTGGAGCGCGCCCTGGTGCGCGAGCAGGTCGAGGCCGTCGACGACCGGCGCGGAGCGGGCGACCCAGGCCGCCGCGAGCGGTGTGGGCCACGGGTCGTAGAGCACCTCGAAGAGCGCCCCGACGTGGCGCGGCACGCTCGCGACGAGGTGGTCGGTCGCTCCCGCGGCAGCCGTGCTGACGACCAGCGGGGCGCCCAGCCCGTCAGCCGCCCGGGCCCACGGCTCCACCTCGAGGGCGACCCCGGCGGCGGTCGCCGCGGCGACCAGTCCGTCGCGGCGCGCCGGGTCCCGGACGTAGGCGCGGACCCGGCCGGCCCGCCCCGCCAGCGCCACCAGCGCAGACCGTCCGGTCGCGCCGCCGCCGAGCAGCACGGCCTCCTCGACCTCACCGATCCCTGCCGCCGTCATGGCGGCGGCCATGCCGGGGACGTCGGTGTTCTCCCCCACCCGCCGACGGTCCCGGAGCAGCACAGTGTTCGCTCCCCCGGCCATCTCGACGACCGGCGAGGCCGCGTCGAGCAGCGGCAGGACGGCCGCCTTCAGCGGCATCGTCAGCGACAGCCCGGCCCAGCTCCGGTCCAAGGCTGCCGAGGAAGCCCGCCAGGCCGGCCTCGTCGACCTCGTGGGCGTCGTACTGCCACCCGGTCAGCCCGAGGTGCGCGTACGCCGCCCGGTGCAGGACCGGGGACAGCGAGTGGGCCACCGGCGACCCGAGCACGGCCGCCCGGTGCGTCACTGGTTCGACTTGAGCTCGTCCTTGAACCGCAGGAACTCCTGGTAGTCGCCGGTGAACTTCGTGGTGCCCTTCTCCGGGTCGGTCGTGACGAAGTAGAGCCAGTCGCCGGGCGTCGGGTTGACCGCCGCGGTCAGCGCCGCGAGGCCGGGCGAGTTGATCGGCGCCGGCGGCAGACCCTGGTTCTTGTACGTGTTGTAGGGCGAGTCGGCACCGAGGTCCTCGTAGGTCACGATCTCCTTGTCGGCCTTGAGCGCGTAGTTGACCGTGGAGTCGAACTGCAGCGGCATGTTCTGCGCGAGCCGGTTGTAGACGACGCGGGAGACCTTGCCGAAGTCCTCGGCGTTGCGAGCCTCGGCCTCGACCAGGCTGGCGATGACGACGATCTCCTCCGGCGTGCGGTTCGTCCTCGCCACGCCGGCCTGGTCCGCCGCCTTGCCGTACGCCGTGAACAGCTGCTCGAGGACCGAGTCGGCGGTGGCGTCGGGCTGCACGTCGTAGGTCGCCGGGTAGAGGAAGCCCTCCGGGTTGTCGTCGGCGTAGTCGGGCAGGCCGAGCGCGGCGCTCTTCTTCAGTGCCTTCTCGTAGTCCTTGAGGGGCAGCTCGGTGTCCTTGGCGAGCTTCTGCAGCGTCTCGTCCAGCCGCAGGCCCTCGGGCAGCGTGACCCGGGCCTGGATGCGGGCCGACGGGTCGAGCACCGCGGCGAGGGCGTCGGCGGCGGTCATCTTGCGCTGCAGCTGGTAGAAGCCCGGCTGGAGCTGGGACGCGTCCGGGTCGGCGTACGCCGCCTCGACGAACGCCTGGGTGCTCTTGACGACGTCCTCGGCCTTGAGGGTCTGGGCGACATCGGCCGACGTGTCGCCGGACTTCACCTCGATGACCACCTGGCCCTCCCCGGGGCCGGGGTAGTCCGGCGCGCTGGAGGAGGAGAAGACGTCCTTGACCTTGGCGACCCCGCCGAGCGCGAGCACGGCCACCCCGCCGAGGACACCGGCGACCAGGAGCAGCGAGAGGACGACCGCCAGCGCTGCCTTGCCGGGGCCGCCCGTCTTCTTGCGGCGACGGCGCCGCCGCGGCCGCGTCTCCTCCTCCGACCACACGGACAGATCGGTCATCTCTCGCCTTCCACAGGTTGCCCCACTGCTTCGTCCTCGGCCCCCGGTGAGTCGTCCCCCGTGGTGTAGTCGCCCGGGTCGTCGGGCCGCGGCGGGCGTTCGACGATCCGTCCAGGTGGGCGGCCGGACGACCTCTCGGCGTCCAGCGCGCCCTGCAAGATGATGACAGCAGCAGCCTGGTCGATGACGCTGCGCCCCCTGCGCGTGTCTACCCCGCTCGCGTGCAGACCACGCTGAGCACCCACCGTGGAGAAGCGCTCGTCCACCAGCCGCACCGGCACCTCGAGGCGGCCCGCGAGCGCCCCGGCGTACGCCTCGGCGGCCTCGGCGGCCGGCCCCGGCGTGCCGCGCAGCGTCGTCGGCAGCCCCACCACGACCTCCACGGCGTCACGCTCCGTGACCATGCGGGTGAGCCGGGTGAGGTCGCCGCCGCCCCGCTGCAGCGTCTCGACCGGGGTGGCGAGGATCCCGGCCGGGTCGCAGGTCGCGACGCCGACCCGGACGCTGCCGACGTCGACGCCGAGCCGCACGCCCGGCCTCATCGGCCGGCCCTCGGACGGCGGTGCGTCGGGACGGCGGCTCACGTCGAGCCGGTCACCCGCTGGCCGACGGTGTGCTCCACCTCGCGGAGGGCCTCGTCGGCCTTCGCCGGGTCGGTGCCGCCACCCTGGGCGACGTCGTCCTTGCCGCCGCCACCACCGCCGAGCACCGTGGCGGCGACCTTCACCAGGTCGCCGGCCTTGATGCCCCACTCGCGGCCCTTGTCGTTGACGGCGACGACCACCACGGGCCGGCCCTTGGCCACCGACACCATCGCGACCACGGCCGGCCGCTGGGCCGGGATCCGGCCGCGGACGTCGAGCACCAGCCGGCGAAGGTCGTCGGCCCCGGTGCCGTCGGGGGCCAGGTGGGTCACGACGCCGACCCCGAAGACGTCGGTCGGGTTCGCGGCCAGCTCGCCGGCGGCCGCCAGCACCTGCGAGGACCGCACCTTCTCCAGGTCCTTCTCGACCTCGCGCAGCCGGGCGGTCAGGGCCGCGACCCGGTCCGGCAGCTCCTCGGGGCGCACCTTGAGCGCCTCGGTGAGCTGGCTGACCAGAGCGTGCTCGCGGGCCAGGAACTGGTAGGCGTCGACGCCGACCAGCGCCTCGACGCGGCGCACACCGGCGCCGATCGACTGCTCGCCGAGGATGCTCACCAGACCGAGCTGGCCGGAACGCTGCGCGTGGGTGCCGCCGCAGAGCTCGCGCGCCCAGTCGCCCACCGAGACCACGCGGACCTCGTCGCCGTACTTCTCGCCGAACAGCGCCATCGCGCCGGTGGCGACGGCCTGCTCCTGCGTCATGACCTCGGCGCGGACGTCGAGGTCGGCCGCGAGCACCTCGTTGACCTCCTGCTCCACGTCGCGCAGGACCGTCGGCGGGACCGCGCCGCTGGCGTTGAAGTCGAAGCGGAACCGGCCGGGCGCGTTCTCGGAGCCGGCCTGGGTGGCGGTGTCGCCCAGCGCCGAGCGGAACGCCTTGTGCACGAGGTGGGTCGCGGTGTGGGCCCGGCTGATCGCCCGGCGCCGGGCGACGTCGACCTCGGCGACGACCTGGTCGCCGCGGGTGACCTCGCCGATGACGACCCGGCCGCGGTGCACGATCAGGCCGGTCATCGGCGTCTGGACGTCGGTGACCTCGACCACGGCGCCGCCCGCGAAGCGCAGCGTGCCGTGGTCGGCGAGCTGGCCACCGCCCTCGGCGTAGAGCGGGGTGCGGTCCAGCACGATCTCGACGTCCTCGCCGGCGCTGGCCGCCGGCACCGTGGCGCCGCCGACCAGCACGCCGACGACGTTCGCCTCGCTGACGACCTCGTCGTACCCGGTGAACGTGCTGGGGCCGCCGCCGTCGAGCACCTCGCGGTAGGCCGAGACGTCGGCGTGGCCGAGCTTCTTCTCGCGGGCGTCGGCCTTGGCCCGGTCGCGCTGCTCGGCCATCAGCCGGCGGAAGCCCTCGCGGTCGACCTCGAGGCCCTGCTCCTCGGCCATCTCGAGCGTGAGGTCGATCGGGAAGCCGAAGGTGTCGTGCAGCTGGAAGGCGCGCTCGCCGGAGAGGGTGGTGCCGCCGGCCGACCTTGGTCTCCCGGACCGCGGTGTCCAGGATCGTCGTACCGGCGCGAAGGGTGCCCCGGAAGATCTCCTCCTCGGTCGTCGCGATCGTCGAGATCCGGGCGAAGTCGCGCGCCAGCTCGGGGTACGACGGCGCCATCGCGTCCTTGGAGATCGTGAGCAGCTCGGGCACCACCGGCTCGTCGACGCCGAGGAGCCGCATCGAGCGGACGACGCGGCGCAGCAGCCGGCGCAGCACGTAGCCGCGGGCCTCGTTGCCCGGTGTGACGCCGTCGCCGAGGAGCATGAGCGCGCTGCGCACGTGGTCGGCGACGACGCGCAGGCGCACGTCGTCCTCGTGCTCGTGGCCGTAGCGCTTGCCGGCCATCTCGGCGGCCCGCTCGAGAACCGGGTAGACCTCGTCGATCTCGTAGAGGTTGTCCACGCCCTGGAGCAGGAACGCCACCCGCTCGAGGCCCATGCCCGTGTCGATGTTCTTCTTCGGCAGCGGGCCGGCGACGTCGAAGTCCTCCTTGCTGCGCACCGCCGACAGCTCGTCCTGCATGAAGACGAGGTTCCAGAACTCCATGTAGCGGTCGCCCGCGTCCCAGTCGCCGTCCTTGCCGAACTCCTGGCCGCGGTCGATGAGGATCTCGCTGGACGGCCCGCCGGGCCCCGGCACGCCCATCGACCAGTAGTTGTCCTTGTTGCCCAGCCGCACGATGCGGTCGTCGGACAGGCCGGCGACCTTCTTCCACAGCGCGACGGCCTCCTCGTCGTCGGCCAGCACGCTGGCGTACAGCACCGACTCGTCGAAGCCGTAGCCGCCGTCGGCCTGCGGCCGGGTGACGAGCTCCCAGGCGAGCTCGATGGCGCCTTCCTTGAAGTAGTCGCCGAAGGAGAAGTTGCCGTTCATCTGGAAGAACGTGCCGTGCCGGCTGGTCTTGCCGACCTCCTCGATGTCGAGGGTGCGCAGGCACTTCTGCACGCTGGTCGCCCGGAGGTACGGCGGCGTCTGCTGGCCGAGCAGGTAGGGCTTGAAGGGCACCATGCCGGCGTTGACGAACAGCAGGTTGGGGTCGTCCAGCAGCAGCGACGCGCTGGGCACGACGGTGTGCCCACGCTCCTCGAAGAACGCGAGCCACCGACGCTTGATCTCGGCGGTCTCCATCAGGTCTTTCTCCTGGTCGCGGTCCTGGTCCGGCTGCGGTCGCGCGGCCGGCCGGTCGTCGTGGCGCCCGGGTGCTCCATCAGGTCGGCTTCCTCGGCCGGAGTGAGCGGCACGTCGTGCGCCGGCTCCATCCCCAGCGCCTCGCGCAGCTCGGCCTCGCGCTGGGCCATTCCTTCGCGGACCTCGTCGGCGAAGGCGCGCAGGCCGGCTCCGGTGCCGACGGCCCGGTCGGCCAGGCCGCCCGGGCTGTACGCGTGCAGGGTCTTCTGCACCTTGCGGACGGCATAGACCCCGGCGGCCGCCCCGACGGCGACCCAGAACAGCCGGCGCATCAGCGGGCCTTGCCCCGGCGGCTCGCGGCGCGGGCAGCGGCCTTCTCGGCGCGGGTCTGGTCGGCGACGCGGCGGCGGGCGGCCTTGCCCGGCCGGTCGGCGAGCGCCTGCCGCACGCCGTACGAGAAGGCTGCGACCCGCACGACCGGGCCGCCGACGGTGGCTGCCAGCAGGGCGGTGAGCGCGCTGACGTTCGTCGTGGCGGACTGGACGTTGCTCGTGATCGCGTCGACCCGGACCAGCTGGGCGTTGGCGGTGGTCACGGTGGTGGTGACCTCGTTGAGCAGCGGGACGGTCTCGTCGGACACGCCCTTGATCATGTGCCGGGTCTCGTCGAGGACTCCCCCGAGCTTGACCAGCGGGATCGCGAGGATCCCGACCAGCAGCACGAACGCCACGGCCGCGATCAGCCCCGCGACGTCACCGACAGACATGCGCCCGACCTTATCGCGCCCTCCGAGACCCCTCCGCCCCCCTTTCCCGCGCCCCACCTCCCTGCCCCTTCCGCCGCGTGGCAGGTAGCGCAGCCCGGAATGTCGCTCCAGACATGCGCAAGCCACCACTCTGCGCCGTCCACAGGAAGCCCACTGCGGCGCGACCGTGCACAGATCCCCCTCAGGGCGACCATCCTGCGCGGTGGTCGCGCCGAGGTCGACGTGATCCGGAACTCTCCCGACGAGGACGCCCAGCGGGCACTGCGCACCGAAGAACTCCTCGCCCTCGGCGTCGGGCGCGGTGAGCTGGACGGCCCGCGCTGGCGAACGCCGTTCCGTGGCGTCCACACACCGGCCCTTGTCGAGCCGCGGACCGCTCGCAGGCTCAGCGGCAATGGGCTACGACGCCGCCGAGCTGCTGGTCCCCGGAGCTGCCTGGGGGGCTGACGGCGGCCGCTGCGACGGCCTCCTCGGCTCACGTGTCGCTCGACGGCAGACCTCGGTCTTGACCGGCGACAGGTCGAACAACCGAGTCGTCCTCGACAGTGCCCGGCCGCACCCGGCTCGCGCCCGGGCGTCGGGTGTTCCGCATCCTCGGCCCCGACGAGTCGCGACGGACCGGGATCCCCGTCCGTCGTCGATGCGCAGCCTTCGACATGGCTCGGACGACCGCAGTCGAACGCGGCCTGGTGGCGGTCGGCGCGTTGGCAGCGCGCTGGTGGCTGCCGACGATCTCGTCATCTTGGACCACTACGTGCGTCGGCACCCGCGGTACCGCGGCGTGCTCGTCGCTCGCGCCGTGGTCGAGCGCTGCGACCGGCGGGCTCGACTCCGCCGGCGAGAGCCGACTTCGCTACATCTGGCTGCGTCGTAGCGGGCTGCTGCCTCGACCCGGAGGTCAACCCGCTTGTGGTCGATGCCGTGGGCGCAGTGGTCGCCACGGCCGACCTGCTGGACACCGGAGCCGGGCTGGGCGGCGAGTACGACGGGCAGTCCACATCGAGAGCGCGACGAGCACACGTGCAGACAATGCTCGCGAGGAGGCACTCGAGGCACCTCGGCCTCGTCATGGTCCGCGCTGCCTCTATCGACGTCGGGACCGAAGCGCCCGGGCCTGGTCCGGCGCCTGCAGGTCGGACACCAGCGTGCACTGGCGACTACTGGCGGGTCTTGGGGCTGGTCTCCCGGCCGCATGCCCTGACCCAAGCCCTCGCGAGTGGTGAGTTGCGCAGGTCTAGCGGGACGTTTCGGGTCGCGAAATCCGCCACTTGCGGAGGTGTGACGGGGGCAGGGGGGTGGCTCAGGTGCGGCGGATGAGGGTGCGGAGCTTCTCCCAGAGGTCGGCGAGGCGCGACTCGGCGCCGTAGCGCGTGGGGCGGTAGTACGTGCGGGGCAGCACGGCGTCCGGCGGGTACTGCTGCGCGGCCACCCCGCCGGGCTCGTCGTGCGGGTAGACGTACCCCGAGCCGGAGCCGACCTTCGCCGCGCCGGCGTAGTGCGCGTCGCGCAGGTGCGGCGGCACCGCGCCGGCCAGCCCGGCGCGGACGTCGGCGATCGCGGCGTCGACGGCCAGGACCACCGCGTTCGACTTCGGCGCCAGCGACGAGGTGGATCACCGCCTGCGCCAGGTTGATCCGTGCCTCCGGCATCCCGATCAGCTGCACCGCGTCGGCCGCCGCCACCGCCGCCAGCAGGGACGTCGGGTCGGCGAGCCCGATGTCCTCCGACGCCAGGATCACCAGCCGGCGGGCGATGAACCGCGGGTCCTCCCCCGCCTCGATCATCCGCGCCAGGTAGTGCAGCGCCGCGTCGACGTCCGAGCCGCGCACCGACTTGATGAACGCCGAGATGACGTCGTAGTGCTGGTCGCCGTCGCGGTCGTAGCGCAGGGCTGCCCGGTCGACCGCCGACTCGAGCGTGGCCACGTCGAGCACGGCCGGGCCGTCGCGTGCCGGCCGCGCCTTGGCGAGCGCCGCGCCCGCGCCCGCCTCCAGCGCGGTCAGCCCCCGGCGCGCGTCTCCCCCGGCGACCCGCAGCAGGTGCGCCATCGCCTCGGCCGACACCTCGACGGCACCACCCAGCCCGCGCTCGTCGGTGATGGCCCGCTCGAGCACGGTCGAGACGCCCTCGTCGTCCAGCGGGGCCAGGGTCAGCAGCAGCGACCGGGACAGCAACGGGGACACGATGGAGAAGTACGGGTTCTCGGTCGTCGCCGCGACCAGCGTCACCCAGCGGTTCTCCACCGCCGGCAGCAGCGCGTCCTGCTGGGTCTTCGAGAAGCGGTGCACCTCGTCGATGAACAGCACGGTCTCGCGGCCACTCATGGCACTGGCCCGCTTCGCGGCCTCGACGACGGCCCGGACCTCCTTGACCCCGGCGTTGACGGCGGACAGCTCGGTGAACGCCCGCCCGGTCGCCGTCGACACGAGGTACGCCAGCGTCGTCTTGCCGGTGCCGGGCGGCCCCCACAGGATCAGCGACGCCGGACCGGCGACGCCACCGTCGCCGGACACGAGCCGCCGCAGCGGCGATCCGTCGACCAGCAGGTGGTCCTGCCCCACCACCTCGTCGAGGGTGCGCGGGCGCATGCGTACGGCGAGCGGCGCGCCGGCGTTGCCGCGGTCCTCCGCGGCGGCCTCGAACAGGTCCACGGCGACGACCGTAACCGCCGGCACCGACCCGCGGACGGGTGGTCCGCCGGCGGCCGCGGGATCAGGACCGGACGGGGCTCGGCGGCTCGCCAGGCTGGTCCGCCGGACCCGCCGGACCCGCCGGACCCGCCGGATCCGCCGCGGCGGCAGCCGCCGGCCGGGCGTCGACCCCGGCCTCCTTGCGCTGCTCCGGCGTGATCGGCGCCGGTGCCCCGGTCAGCGGGTCGTAGCCGCCGCCGCTCTTGGGGAACGCGATCACCTCGCGGATCGAGTCGGCCCCGGCGAGCAGCGCGCAGATCCGGTCCCAGCCGAACGCGATGCCGCCGTGCGGCGGCGCGCCGAAGGCGAACGCGTCGAGCAGGAAGCCGAACTTCTCCTGCGCCTGCTCCTCGGTGAGCCCCATCAGGGCGAAGACCCGCTCCTGCACGTCGCGGCGGTGGATACGGATCGAGCCGCCGCCGATCTCGTTGCCGTTGCAGACCAGGTCGTAGGCGTAGGCCAGCGCGTTGCGCGGGGTCCTCCTCGAACCGGTCGACCCACTCCGGCTTCGGCGACGTGAAGGCGTGGTGCACCGCGGTCCACGCACCGGCGCCGACCGCGACGTCGCCGCTGGCCCGGGCGGCGGCCGACGGCTCGAACAGCGGCGCGTCGACCACCCACAGGAACGACCAGGCCGACTCGTCGATCAGCCCGCCGCGGCGGCCGACCTCCAGCCGGGCGGCACCGAGCAGCGACCGCGAGGCCGCCGGCTCCCCCGCCGCGAAGAACACCGCGTCGCCGGGCGCGGCACCGACGTGCGCCGCCAGCCCGGCCCGCTCCTCGTCGGAGAGGTTCTTGGCGGTCGGGCCACCGAGCTCGCCGTCCTCGCCGACCAGCACGTACGCCAGGCCGCGGGCGCCGCGCGCCTTGGCCCAGTCCTGCCAGCCGTCGAGCTCCTTGCGGGACTGCGACGCACCGCCGGGCATGACGACGGCACCGACGTACGGCGCCTGGAAGACGCGGAACGGCGTCGAGGCGAAGAAGTCGGTGCACTCGACGAGCTCCTGGCCGAACCGCAGGTCGGGCTTGTCGCTGCCGTAGCGGCGCATCGCCTCGGCGTACGTCATCCGCGGGAGCGGCAGCTCGAGATCGTGGCCGACCAGCTTCCACAGCGCGGCAGCACGGCCTCGCCGATCTCGATGACGTCGTCCTGGTCGACGAAGGACATCTCGATGTCGAGCTGGGTGAACTCCGGCTGCCGGTCGGCGCGGAAGTCCTCGTCGCGGTAGCAGCGGGCGATCTGGAAGTAGCTGCTCCATCCCGGCGACCATGAGCAGCTGCTTGAACAGCTGCGGCGACTGCGGCAGGGCGTACCAGCTGCCCGGGCGGCAGCCGGGCCGGCACCAGGAAGTCGCGCGCGCCCTCGGGCGTCGAGCGGGTCAGCGTCGGCGTCTCGATCTCGACGAAGTCGCGCCCGTGCAGCACCTCGCGCGCGGTCCGGCTGACCTCGCTGCGCAGCCGCAGCGCCGCCGCCGGCGCCGGAGCGGCGCAGGTCGAGGTAGCGGTACTTCAGCCGCACCTCCTCGCCGACCTCGACGTGGTCGTCGATCTGGAACGGCAGCGGCGCCGCCTCGTTGAGCACCTCGACCTCGGTGGCGACGACCTCGACCTCGCCGGTGGGCAGGTTGGGGTTGGCGTTGCCGGCCGGGCGGGCGCTGACGTCGCCGACGACGCGCAGGCAGAACTCGTTGCGCAGGCCGGCGGCGACGGCCTCGTCGCGGATGACGACCTGGACGAAGCCGGACGCGTCGCGCAGGTCGATGAACGCCACGCCGCCGTGGTCGCGGCGACGGGCGACCCAGCCGGCGAGCGTGACGGACTGGCCGACGTGCGCCTCGCGCAGCGTGCCGGCCTCGTGCGTGCGGATCATGACGAAGGCTCCTGGAGTCTGGTCACGACGTCGGTCACGACGTCGTCGAGCGGGACGGCGGTCTGGTCGCCGGTGCCGAGGTCCTTGACCTGCGCGACACCGGCGGCGAGATCTCGCTCGCCGAGCACCACGGCGTACCGGGCGCCGGAACGGTCGGCCGCCTTCATCGCGCCCTTCAGCCCGCGGCCGCCGTAGGCGAGGTCGGCGCGTACGCCGGCCCGCCGCGCACCTGGTCACCGCGTCGAACAGCGGCGCGCACCGCCTCGTCGCCGAGCGGCACCGCGAAGACCTCGACACCGGCGGCACCCGGCGGCGTCGACCCCCTCGGCGCGCAGCGCGAGCACGGTGCGGTCGACGCCGAGCGCCCAGCCGACGCCGGGCAGCGGCGGGCCGCCGATCGACTCGGACAGGCCGTCGTAGCGACCGCCGCCGCCGACCGCGGACTGCGCGCCGAGCCCGTCGTGCACGAACTCGAAGGTGGTGCGCGTGTAGTAGTCGAGCCCGCGGACCAGCGTGGGGGTGTCCTCGAACGCCACGCCCGCGCGCGGTCAGCAGCGCGCGCACCTGCTCGTGGTGGCTCTTGCACGCGTCGCACAGGTGGTCGACCGTCAGCGGCGCGCCGGCCGAGCTGGCCGCGCGACCTGCGGGCGCTTGTCGTCGAGGACCCGCAGCGGGTTGATCTCGACGCGGCGGCGGGTCTCCTCGTCGAGGTCGAGGCCGCGCAGGAACTCCTGCAGCGCCTGCGCGGTAGGCCGGGCGGCACTCGCGGTCGCCCAGCGAGTTGAGCAGCAGCCGGACCTCGCGCAGGCCGAGGCTGGCGTAGGCGTCGACGGCGAGGACGACGGTCTCGGCGTCGAGCGCCGGGTCCTCGGCGCCGATCGCCTCGACGCCGACCTGGGAGAAGTGCCGGTAGCGCCCGGCCTGCGGCCGCTCGTAGCGGAAGTAGCTGCCGGAGTACCAGAGCTTCACCGGCAGGGCCCGCGGTGCAGGTTGTGCTCCAGCACCGCCCGCAGCACCGACGCGGTGCCCTCGGGGCGCAGGGTCAGCGACCGGCCGCCCTTGTCGTCGAAGGTGTACATCTCCTTGCTGACGACGTCGGTCGACTCGCCGACGCCGCGCTCGAACAGCGCGGTGTCCTCGAACGTCGGCGTCTCGACGTAGCGCGTAGCCGGCCCGCTGCGCCGGCGCGGCCATCGCCTCGCGCACGGCGAGGAACGTCGCCGAGTCGGGCGGCAGCAGGTCGAAGGTGCCCTTGGGCGCCTGGAAGCTGGTCATGTCCCTGTCCTGTCAGAGTCCGCGGCGCGGCGCCGCCGCGCCGTCCGCGGCCGCGTGCGGCAGGTCCTGCAGGAACGGGTTGGTGGCGCGCTCGCGCCCGATCGTGGTCTGCGGCCCGTGGCCGGGGAGGACGACGACCTCGTCGCGCAGCGGCAGCACCTTGGCGGCGAGGCTGCGCAGCATGGTCGGGGTGTCCCCGCCCGGCAGGTCGGTGCGCCCGATGCTGCCCGCGAAGAGCAGGTCGCCCGAGAGCAGCACCTCGGACACCTCGCTCGTGCGGCAGCCGGAACGTCACCGACCCCTGCGTGTGGCCCGGTGCGTGGTCGACGGTGACCTCGAGCCCGGCGAGCGCGAGCACCTCGCCGTCGGCCAGCGGCTTCACGTCGTCGGGCTCGGTCCACTCCAGCCGCCCGCCGAAGACAGCGGCTGCCTGCGCGGAGATCCCCGACATCGGGTCGACGAGCATGTGGTCGTCGCCCGGGTGCAGGTACGCCGGGATGCCGCGGGCGCCGCAGACGGGCGTGACGGAGAAGGTGTGGTCGATGTGCCCGTGCGTGAGCAGGACCGCGACCGGCTGCAGCCGGTGCTCCCGCAGGAGCTCGTCGAGCTGCTGGACGACCTCGACGCCCGGGTCGACGACCACGCACTCCTCGCCGGCGGCCGGCGCGACGACGTAGCAGTTCGTGCCGAACGCGGCTGACGGGAAGCCGGTGATGAGCACGAGGTCGTGTCTCCCGACCCGCGCTGGACCAGGGAGCGTTGGGTCCGGAGGCGAGCCCGCGTAGCGGTGTTCTCCGCGGGGCGAGCGACAACGACGCCGGGCGGGATGCATCGGCGCGCGAGCCGGGATGGGGTCGAGAGACACGGCCTGGCGCCTTCCGGGGTCGGGACCGCCGCGACCGGGTGGTGCAGGCGTGGACGTCGAGCCTACCGGCGCTCGGCGGACCGTCGCGAACGCGTCACTCTGCTTCGCCCCGCGGGCCGGGACGGGCCACGCCCTAGACTCATCGACCGTGCGCGCGGGCGGCTCCCGCGCGCCGGGGCAGGGTCGGCGAGCAGGCACGAGCGGAGGCACGGTGGCGGGCAGCGCGAAGCGGGAGCGTCAGCTGGCGCGGGAGCACTACGAGCGCCAGCAGGCGCGCCGGGCGGCGCGGGCCGCCAAGCGGCGCCGCAACCAGCAGATCGCCGCCGTGGTGGTGGCGGTCCTGGTCATCGTCGGCGGCATCGCGCTCCTGTCGTCCAAGCTCGGTGGCGACGACAAGACCACCACGGCGAACCCGGGATCCGCGGGCTCGGTGTCGGCCTCGGCCACCCCGACCCCCTCGGACAGCCCGTCGCCCTCGCCCTCGCCGTCCGGCTCGGGAGCCGGCTGCACGTACACCAAGTCCGGCGAGGCGTCGAAGGACGTCGGCCTCCCGGCGTACGACCCGGCCAAGGCCGCGAGCTACACGAAGCCGTTCGCCGTGGACCTGGCGACCGACCAGGGCGACATCACGATCACGATGGCGGCCGACAAGGCCCCGTGCACGACCAACAGCTTCAGGCACCTCGCGCAGTCGAAGTACTTCGACGGCACCTCCTGCCACCGGCTCACGACGAACAACATCTTCGTGCTGCAGTGCGGCGACCCCACCGCGACCGGCAGCGGCGGCCCGGGCTACCAGTTCGGCGAGGAGAACCTGCCCGACCGAGGGCGAGAACAACTACCCGGCCGGGACGGTCGCCATGGCCAACGCGGGGACCGGCACCAACGGCAGCCAGTTCTTCCTCGTCTACAAGGACACGACGCTGCCGGCGAGCTACACGATCTTCGGCACGGTGACCCAGGGCCTCGACGTGGTGCAGAAGGTCGCCGACGCGGGGTCGGACGACTCGAACGGCACCGGCGACGGCAAGCCCAAGCTGCCGATCACGATCAAGACCGCCACGGTCGGGAAGGGCTGACGTGACCGAGCACCCCGCGGAGCAGCCGCCGCGGCCCGGCGCGCCGGCGCCGGCGACCCCGCTGCCCCCGGCGCCGATCGAGCTCGAGGACGCCGACGTCACGACCGCCGAGGCCGACCCGGCCGCCGCCGCCGTGGAGAGCGAAGCGCCGACGGTCCCCGAGCCCACGACGCCGGACGCCGACCCGGTCCCCGCGACCGAGCCGGTTCCGGCGCCGAGCCCGGAGCCGGTCCCGGCACCGGAGCCGGTGCCCACGCCGGTCCCGGAACCTTCACCGGTGCCGGAGCCGACCCCCCAGCCCACGCCGCCGGCGCCCGAGCCGACGACCCCGTCGCCGGTGCCCGCCCCGCAACCGGCCCCGGTCACGGAGCCGACCCCCGAGCCGGCACCGCAGCCCGTGACGGCGGGCGAGCCGACCGAGCCCGGCACGCCCGCCGAGCCCGGCGCGCCCGCCGAGCCGACCGCGGCTGCCGCCGCCGACCAGGACGCAGCCGCTGTCGAGCCCGGCACGGAAGCGGCGACGCCGACCGACGCTCCCGAGGCCAGCACACCCGCCGAACCGTCGGCGGCTCCCAAGGCCAGCACGCCCGCCGAACCGCCCGCGGCTCCCGAGGCCAGCACACCCGCCGAGCCACCGGCGTCTGCCGACGCCAGCACACCCGCCGAACCGTCGGCGGCTCCCGAGGCCAGCACACCCGCCGAACCGTCGGCGTCTCCCGAGGCCGGCACGCCGGACGTACCCGGCACGGACGCGGCGGCGACTCCCGCGGCCGAGCCCGCGGCGACAAGCGTTGCCACGCCGGCCGACCTGCCGCACGCCCCCACACCGGCCGAGGTCCCGCACGCACCCGCGGCAGCCGCCGCAGCACCGGTGGTCCCGGCCGTGCCCGCCTCGGACCCGACCCAGTGGGGCCGGGTCGCCGACGACGGCACGGTCTACGTGCGGACCGCCGACGGCGAGCGCGCCGTCGGGTCCTACCCGGACACGACGCACGCGGAGGCGCTGGCGTACTTCGGCCGCAAGTTCGACGAGCTTGCCGGCCAGGTCGTGCTGCTCGAGCAGCGGATCCGGGCCGGGGGCGTTCCGCCGAAGGACGCGTCCGCGACGGCCGCCCACCTCCGCGAGTCGATCACCGACGCGCACGCGGTCGGCGACCTCGCCGGGCTGCTCGCGCGGCTGGACGCCGTCGAGGCGGAGGTCGAGAAGGCCCGCGCCAAGGCCGACCAGGCCCGGGCCGCCGCACGGCAGCGGGCCACCCAGTCCAAGGAGAAGATCGTCACCGAGGCCGAGTCGCTGGCCGCCTCCACCGAGTGGAAGCGCACGGGCGACCGGCTGCGGACCCTGCTCGACGAGTGGAAGAAGGTCCCGAGGCTGGAGCGCAAGGTCGACGACGCGCTCTGGAAGCGGTTCAGCCACGCGAGGACCGCCTTCGACAAGAATCGTCGCACGCACTTCGCCGAGCTCGACGTCGCGCGCGGCGAGGCGGCACAGGTCAAGGAGCGGCTCATCAAGAAGGCCGAGGAGCTCTCGGCCTCCAGGGAGTGGGGTGACACCGCCAAGGCCTACCGCGAGCTGATGACCCAGTGGAAGGCGGCCGGCCGGGCCCGTCGCGACGTCGAGGACGAGCTCTGGTCGCGGTTCCGGGCCGCCCAGGACGTGTTCTTCGCCGCCCGGTCCGAGGTGTTCGCCGAGCGTGACGCCGGCCAGACCGAGAACCTCGAGAAGAAGCGGGCGCTCGCGGCTGAGGCCGAGAGCCTGCTGCCGTTGACGGACCACAAGGCGGCTCGGGCCGTCCTGCGCTCGATCCACGAGCGGTGGGAGGCCGTCGGGCACGTCCCGCGCAACAGCAGGGACGAGGTCGAGAACCGGCTGCGCAAGGTGGACGACACCGTGCGCGCGGCCGAGGAGGCCGAGTGGGCCCGGTCCAACCCGGAGGCCCGGGCTCGTGCCGAGGCCACCGTGTCGCAGCTGCGGACCAGCATCGCGAACCTCGAGAAGGACGCCGCCGCGGCCCGCGCCGCCGGCAACGACAAGAAAGCCGCGGATGCCGAGCAGGCGGCCGAGACCCGGCGCACCTGGCTGGTCGAGGCCGAGAAGACCCTCACCGAGTTCAGCTAGCCGGCGGAAAGCCGGCGCGGACCGCACCCGCCGTGCTGGGCTGGCGTCACCACGGCTGGGGAGGACGGGACCACCCGCGCCGTCGTCCGCGCCCGCGCCAGTGATCGAGTGGTGGCTTGCGCAGGCGCTGGACCGGTACAGGACCTGCCGAACCCACCACTTCGCGCTCCGTCAGGACGGCGGCAGATCGCGCATGCCGGACTAGTGAGAGGTGGGGAACGCGAGGGTGGCGGCGCCGGTGGCGTCGGTGACGTGCGGCCAGCGGCTGGTGACGACCTTGGCCTGGGTGTAGAAGCCCACGCCCTCGGTGCCGTGGACGTGCCGGTCGCCGAACAGCGAGTCCTTCCAGCCGCCGAAGGAGTGGAACGCCATCGGCACCGGGATCGGCACGTTGACGCCGATCATCCCGACGGTCACCCGGCGCTGGAAGGTACGCGCGGCCTCGCCGTTCGAGGTGAAGATGGCAGTGCCGTTGCCGTAGGGGTTGGCGTTGACCAGCCGGATCGCCTCGTCGAACGTGTCGGCGCGCAGCACGGAGAGAACCGGGCCGAAGATCTCGGCGGTGTAGATCTCCATGTCCGGCGTGACGTGGTCGAACAGCGTCGGTGCCACGAAGAAGCCGTGCTCGTAGCCGTCGACCGAGACGTCGCGCCCGTCGACCACGAGGGTCGCGCCGGCGTCAACGCCGCCCTGGATGTAGCCGCGGACCCGGTCCTGCGCCTCGCGGGTCACCACCGGACCCATGTCCGACGACTCGTCCCGGCCCGGGCCGACCTTCAGTCCCTCGGTGAGGGCCCTGATCTTGTCGACCAGGCGGCCCCCGGCGTCGCCGACGGCCACCACGGCCGAGATCGCCATGCAGCGCTGCCCGGCGGAGCCGTACCCCGCGGCGACCAGCTGCTCGGCGGTGAAGTCGAGGTCGGCGTCCGGCAGGACGACCGCGTGGTTCTTGGCGCCACCGAGGGCCTGCACCCGCTTGCCCGCGGCGGTGCCACGCTCGTAGATGTACTTCGCGATCGGGGTGGACCCGACGAACGACACCGCGGCGATCTCCGGGTGGTCGAGGATCGCGTCGACCGCGACCTTGTCGCCGTGGACCACGTTGTAGACGCCGTCGGGCAGCCCGGCGTCGGCGTAGAGCTGGGCGATGAAGTTGGAGGCCGACGGGTCCCGCTCGCTCGGCTTGAGCACGAACGCGTTGCCGGTCGCGATGGCGAGCGGGTGCATCCACATCGGGACCATCACCGGGAAGTTGAACGGCGTGATGCCCGCGACCACCCCGAGCGGCTGACGGAAGGACCACGAGTCGACGCCGGTCGACACCTGCTCGGAGAACTCGCCCTTGAGAAGCTGCGGGATCCCGCAGGCGAACTCCACGACCTCCAGCCCTCGGGTGACCTCACCGAGCGCGTCCGAGACGACCTTGCCGTGCTCGTCGGCGACCAGCCGGGCCAGCTCGGCGCTGTGCTTCTCGACGAGGTCGCGGAAGGCGAACATGATCCGCGCCCGGCGCACCACGGCCACGTCACGCCACTCGTCCCAGGCCTTGCCCGCAGCCGCTACCGCGGCGTCGACGTCGGCGGCCTCGGCGAGGACCACCTCGGCCTGCTGCTCGCCGGTCGCCGGGTTCCACACGGGTGCCGTGCGGGTCGACGCTCCGCTGGTCTCGGAGCCACCGATCCAGTGCTCGATCTTCCTCATGGCGGAACTCCTCAGCAGTCCGATGCGTGTTCGGCTGACGATATCGTCTGCCGGCGCGCCGCGTCAGCCCGCGGCCCGCGTCAGGTCTTGGCGCTGGTGACCCGGTAGACGTCGAAGACCCCGTCGACGCCCCGCACGGCGCGCAGGACGTGGCCGAGGTGCTTCGGGTCGCCCATCTCGAAGGTGAACCGGGACAGGGCGACCCGGTCCCGGGACGTCGTGACCGAGGCCGACAGGATGTTCACGTGCTGGTCGGACAGCACCCGGGTGACGTCCGACAGCAGGCGGGACCGGTCCAGCGCCTCGACCTGGATCGCCACCAGGAACACCGACGACGCGGACGGCGCCCACTCGACCTCGACCATCCGGTCCGGCTGGCCGGCCAGCGCGACGGCGTTGACGCAGTCGTCGCGGTGCACCGACACCCCGCTCCCCCGGGTGACGAACCCGACGATGCCGTCACCCGGCACCGGGGTGCAGCAGCGGGCCAGCTTGACCCAGATGTCCGACGCGCCCTTGACGACCACTCCGGGGTCGGTCGCGCTGCGACGCCGCATGCCGGCACCCGGCCGGGTGACCTCGGCGAGGTCCTCGGTCGCGCCGTCCTCGCCGCCCAGCGACTCGACGAGCCGGGCGACGACGGACTGCGCCGAGACGTGGCTGTCGCCGATCGCGGCGTACAGGCTGGAGATGTCCGGGTGGTGCAGCTCGTGCGCGAGCGTCGTCAGCGTCTCGGTGGTGAGCAGCCGCTGGATCGGGCAGGTTCTGCTTGCGCATCGCCTTGGCGATCGCGTCCTTGCCCTGCTCGATCGCCTCCTCGCGGCGCTCCTTGGAGAACCAGGCCCGGATCTTGTTGCGCGCCCGCGGGCTCTTGACGAACGACAGCCAGTCGCGGCTCGGCCCGGCGCCCTGCGCCTTGGAGGTGAAGACCTCGACCAGGTCCCCGTTGTCCAGCGTGCTCTCGAGCGGCACCAGGCGGCCGTTGACCCGGGCACCGATGCAACGGTGCCCGACCTCGGTGTGCACGGCGTAGGCGAAGTCGACCGGTGTCGCCCCGGCCGGCAGCGCGATGACGTCACCCTTCGGGCGTGAAGACGTAGACCTCGGCAGCCTTGAGGTCGAACCGCAGGCTCTCGAGGAACTCCCCCGGGTCCTCGGTCTCCTTCTGCCAGTCGAGCAGCTGGCGCAGCCACATCATGTCGTTGAGGGCGCCGGTGTCCTCCCGGCCCGCGCGTGCCGCAGACAGGTCGGAGGGTCCCGCGGCCGTCGGGTCCTCCTTGTACTTCCAGTGCGAGGCGACGCCGTACTCCGCGCGACGGTGCATCGCGAAGGTGCGGATCTGCAGCTCGACCGGCTTGCCCTCGGGCCCGATGACCGTCGTGTGCAGCGACTGGTACATGTTGAACTTGGGCATCGCGATGTAGTCCTTGAACCGGCCGGGCACCGGGTTCCAGCGCGCGTGGATCGCGCCGAGGACGGCGTAGCAGTCGCGGACCGAGTCGACGAGGATGCGGATGCCGACCAGGTCGTAGATGTCGGCGAAGTCGCGGCCGCGCACGATCATCTTCTGGTAGATCGAGTAGTAGTGCTTGGGGCGCCCGCTGACCTTGTTGCGGATCTTCGCGCCCTTGAGGTCACCCTCCAGGAAGGAGATCACGCCCTCGAGGTAGTCGTCGCGGCTCGGCGAGCGGTCGGTGACCAGCCGGACGATCTCCTCGTAGACCTTGGGGTAGAGCGTGGCGAAGGCCAGGTCCTCGAGCTCCCACTTCAGGGTGTTCATGCCGAGGCGGTGGGCGAGCGGGGCGTAGATCTCGAGGGTCTCGCGGGCCGACCGCTCGGCCGACGAGGGCTTGACGTACTTGATGGTGCGCATGTTGTGCAGTCGGTCGGCCAGCTTGATGACGAGCACCCGGATGTCGCGGGCCATCGCGACGATCATCTTGCGCACGGTCTCGGCCTGCGCCGACTCGCCGTAGGCCACCCGGTCGAGCTTCGTGACGCCGTCGACCAGGTGCGCCACCTCGTCGCCGAAGTCCTCGCGGAGCTGGTCGAGGGTGTACGGCGTGTCCTCGACCGTGTCGTGCAGCAGGGACGCGCACAGGGTCGGCGGCGTCATGCCCAGCTCGGCGAGGATCGTCGTCACCGCGAGCGGGTGGGTGATGAACGGGTCGCCGCTCTTGCGCCGCTGTCCGCGGTGGTGCAGCTCGGCCACGTCGTAGGCCTGCTCCAGCATCCGCAGGTCGGCCTTCGGGTGGGTCTGCCGGACGACGCGGAACAGCGGCTCGAGGACCGGGTTGGTGCTGTGGCGCTGGGCCCCGAGCCGGGCCAGCCGGGCGCGGACCCGGCGGCTGGTGGGCGCGGTGCCGGTGAGCGAGGCCGGGGCGGGCTGGGCGGCCGCGGTCTCGGGCGCGGTCTCGGCGTCGGCGTGCGACGTCGAGTGTGTGGTCGTCGTCGAGGAGGTCGGTGTCGTCCGTGGGCTCGGGCGCGGGTGAGCCGTCCGGCGGACCGTTCGTCCAGGTCGACCGGACTCGAGGTGGGGGCGTCGGCCACCGGCCCCTCCTGCTCGTGTCGCGGAAGAGACCAGTCTAGGGGGCGGTGGTCCGCACCGCAGTCAGCCGTCCGGGCGGGTCAGACGACGCGAGGACGTGCGGCTCGGGCGCGTGCACGGCCCGGAGCGGCATCGCGACCGTGCAGGAAGCCGAGCTCCATGAGCACAGCGATGCCCACGACCTCGGCGCCGCACTGCCGGACCAGCTGCACGGTGGCGGCAGCCGTGCCGCCGGTGGCCAGGACGTCGTCGACGATGAGGACCCGGTCGCCCGCGGCGAAAGCGTCGGCCGTCACCTCGATGGTGGCCGAGCCGTACTCGAGGTCGTACGACGCGGCGACGACGTCGCCGGGCAGCTTGCCCTTCTTGCGGACCGGGACGAAGCCCACCCCGAGCAGCTGGGAGACGGGCGCACCGAAGATGAAGCCGCGGGCCTCGATCCCGGCCACCTTGTCCGGCAGATCGTCCTGGTACGGCGCCGCAAGGCCCTCGACGGCCGCGGCGAAGGCCTCGGCGTCGGCCAGCAGCGGCGTGACGTCCTTGAAGACGATCCCCGGGGTGGGGAAGTCGGGGACGTCGCGGATCTTCGCGAGCAGCCGGGCGCGCGAGGTCCGTCCCGGCGGCGTCGGTCAACGCCGCTTCTTGGACTTGTTCCGTCCGCCGCTGCCCTTGCGAGGCTGGCTGCGCTGGCTGCCGCCGGCCGGACGGCGCTGCGGCGCGGGTCGGCGTACGGCGGCGGTCCCCGCCGCCACGGTCTCGCGGCCCGGCTCCTCGTCGACGGTCCCGGCCAGGTCACCGCTCTCCGGGTCGGGCGTTGCCGCGCGACGACGGGCGGACGGGGTGTCCGCGGACCCGCCTCGCCGGGCAGCGACGCGCTTGGCGAGCGCCTGCATCGCGGGCTCGCGCTCCTTGAAGCCGGCAAGCAGCGGCGTCGCGATGAAGATGGACGAGTAGGCCCCGACCGCGACACCGACGAACAGCGCGAGCGCCAGGTCCTTGAGCGGACCGGCACCGAGCAGCACGACACCGGCGAACAGGATCGCGGCGATCGGCAGCAGCGCGATGATCGAGGTGTTGATCGACCGGACCAGCGTCTGGTTGACCGCCAGGTTGGCCGCCTGGCTGTAGGTCATCCGGGACCCGCCGGCGAGACCCGAGGTGTTCTCGCGCACCTTGTCGAACACGACGACGGTGTCGTACAGCGAGTAGCCCAGGATCGTGAGGAAGCCGATGACGGTCGCCGGCGTCACCTCGAAGCCCACCAGCGAGTAGAGCCCTGCCGTGATCACGAGGTCGTGGATCAGGGCGATCATCGCCGCGAGCGCCATCTTCCACTCGAAGTACAGCGACAGGAAGATCACGACGAAGACGAGGAAGAAGATCAGGGCGCGCAGCGCCTTCTGGGAGATGTCCTTGCCCCAGCTCGGGCCGATGAACTGCGTGCTGACGGAGTTGGTGGAGACCTTGAACTTGGTCGCCAGCGCGTCCTGGACCTTGGCGATGTCCGCGCTGGGCAGCGTCTCGGTCTGGGCCCGGACGGTGTCGGGTCCGACGGTCTGCACGACGATCTCGTTGCCGCCGCCGATGACGTCCTGGACGGTCGAGAGCACGGTCGACTCGCTCACGGTCGGCGACTTGACCCGGAACTCCGCGCCGCCGCGGAACTCGATGCCGAGCGTCAGCCCGCGGAAGATCAGCGACCCGAGGGAGAGCAGCAGCAGGAACGCGGACAGCGTGTACCAGACGTTGCGCCGACTGATGAAGTCGTAGGAGACGTCTCCGCGGTAGAGCTGGGCGCCGAGATGGCCGAGCCGACTCACCGGGGCCCCCGCGAGTTCGTGAGCGGAGCTCTGAACGGCCTGGCCAGTGGCCGCGCGAACCGCGACGCGAGGGAAGTCGTGGGGTGGTTCATGATCAGGCCTCCGTCGTGCGGGTCGCGGTGCCGGCTGCCGTCCGGCGCCGGCTGCTGGGCGTCGGCGTAAGCATGGTGCGCTTGGTCGAGCCCAGGCGTTCGGGGTCGAGACCGGACATCTTGTGGCCCTGCCCGAAGAACCTGGTGCGCGCGAGGATCGACATGAGCGGCTTGGTGAACATGAACACGATCGCGATGTCCAGCAGTGTCGTGAGGCCGAGAGTGAACGCGAAGCCCCGCACGCTGCCTACCGAGAGCGCGTAGAGCACGACCGCCGCGAGGAACGACACGAAGTCGGCGGCCAGGATCGTGCGACGGGCCCGGACCCAGCCGGCCTCGACGGCGACGCGCAAAGACTTGCCGTCGCGGACCTCGTCGCGCAGTCGTTCGAAGTAGACGATGAACGAGTCCGCGGTGATGCCGATGGCCACGATGAGGCCGGCGATGCCGGCGAGCGACAGCCGGAAGCCGATCTGCCAGCCGAGCAGCACGACGAGGCCGTAGGTGAGGATCGCTGACGCGAGCAGGCTGGCCACCGTGACCAGGCCGAGCCCGCGGTAGTAGAGCAGCGAGTAGAGGACGACGAGGACGAGCCCGATGACCCCCGCGGTCAGACCGGCGGTGAGCTGGTCGCCGCCGAGCGTGGCGGACACCTCCTGCACCTCCCCGGCGTCGAAGGTCAGCGGCAGGGCGCCGTACTTGAGGACGTTCGCGAGGCTGGTCGCCTCTGACTGCGTGAAGTTGCCGGTGATCTGGGCCTGGCCGCCGACGATCGGGCCGTTGTTCAGACCAGGGGCGGAGACCACGAGACCGTCCAGGACGATGCCGAACCGGTTCTGAGGATCGGTGAGCTGGGAGAGCCGGCGGGTGGTGTCGGCGAACTTCTTCTTGCCGTCGCCGGTGAAGGTCAGGTCGACCTCCCAGCCACCGGTCGTGATGCCCTGGCCGTTCTGCTCCAGCCCCGCGGACGCCGACTTCACGTCCGTGCCCAGCACCTCGGCCGGCCCGAGGAGGTACTTCTCGGTGCCGTCCTCGAGGCAGGTCACCAGGGGATCCTTGGGCTTGTCGACGCCGGACTTGCGGAGCTGCTGGCGCACCTGTGTCGGGTCCGAGCAGTCCAGCGCCGCGAACTCCTGCTGCAGCTTCGCGGTCGCCGTGGCGTCGGTTCCGCCGGTCGCCGACGGCGTGGGCGACGGTGGTCGGGGTCGGGGTCGGGGTCGGGGTCGGGCTGCTGCTGCCTGCCTTGCGCAGGGCCTTCGGGACGACGGCGTTGTTGGTGCTCGTGGACGGCGACGGGCTGGCGGTGCCGGAGGGCGTGGCCGACGGCGCGGCGCTGCCTGTGGCGCTCGGGGACGCCGACGCAGGGGAGGTCGGAGTCGGGACGCCGGCGCCGGCGAGCAGCACGGGTCGGAACCGCAGCTGGGCGGTCTGCTGCACGGTCGCGAGGATGTTCTGGTCCTGCTTGCCCGGGATCGAGATGACGATGCTCTTGCTCGCGGTGGTGACCTCGGACTCGGCGACGCCGAAGCTGTCGACCCGGCTGCGGATGATGGAGACGGCCTGGTCGAGCGCCTCCTTCGTGACATTCGCCCCCTTCTCCGCCCGTGGCGTGAGGATGACGCTGGTGCCGCCCTCGAGGTCGAGGCCGAGCCGTGGCGAGTACTTGTCGCCCAGGCTCAGCTTGTCCTTGCCGATCGAGTCCGGCGCCACGACCCAGATCAGTGCGTAGAGCACGACGGTGAGCAGCGCGAGCACCGCGAGGGTGCGTCCGGGGCGCGACGCGCTCGGGGTTGCCACGTGAGGATCTCTTCTCTGTCTCGGACTCGTGCGATGTCGGCCCGTACGCAGCGGCCGGTCCGGCTACTCGGCGGAGGGGCTCCGGCGGCTCGCGGCGTCGGTGTCCGTCCCGTCGACGGCGCCGGAGGTCTCGTCGGCGTCGTCGGCGGCCGTCGAGGCGTCGTCGGTGACGACCCGGCCCACGGCGCCCTTGCTGATCCGCAGGGTGCTGCCGGGCGACACCTCCAGGACGATGGAGTCGTCGCGGATCTCGCGGACCGTGCCGTAGATGCCCGAGGTCGTCATGACCTCGATGCCGGGAGCCATCGTGGCCTGCAGCTGCTGGGCCTGCCTGGCGCGGGCGCGCTGCGGGCGCAGGATGAGGAAGTAGAACGCCACCAGGATCACGGCGAACGGCAGCAGTGCTTCCACGAGGTGAGGTTCCTTCCGAGAGCTTCCACGGTGCGGGTCGACCGTGGCGGCGAGCCGGGACGCATGAGGTGCCCTGGCGGCAGACCGGCGTGGAGTCTACCTGCCGGACCTGCGAGAACCGGCTCCCGCCGGGTCAGCGCACGTCACGGCCTGGTCACGTCGGACGGCGTCACCTCGACGCAGCCGCATGGTCACCAGCACCGAGGAGCAGGGATCGGCGGCTCCGGAGGTCAGGCGCCGTCGGTGCCGTCCGGGTCGCCCACGTCGTCGAAGAGGCCGGGCAACGCGGTGCCGAACGCCGCGCCGCGCGGCGGGGTGAGCCCGAGGTGCTGCCAGGCCGCCGGGGTCGCCACCCGGCCGCGCGGCGTGCGGGCCAGCAGCCCGGCACGCACGAGGAACGGCTCGGCGACCTCCTCGACCGTCTCGCGCTCCTCCCCCACCGCGACGGCCAGCGTGGACACGCCCACCGGTCCGCCGCCGAAGCTGCCGACCAGTGCCTGCAGCACGGCGCGGTCCAGCCGGTCGAGACCGCGCTCGTCGACCTCGTAGACCAGCAGCGCCTCGCGGGCGACGTCGCGGGTGACGACACCGTCGGCGCGCACCTGGGCGAAGTCCCGCACCCGACGCAGCAGCCGGTTGGCGATCCGCGGTGTCCCCCGCGAGCGGCTGGCGATCTCGACCCCGCCGGCCGGCTCCAGGCGCACGCCGAGCAGCCGCGCCGACCGGGTCAGCACGTGCTCCAGGTCGGCGGCGTCGTAGAAGTCCATGTGCGCGGTGAAGCCGAACCGGTCGCGCAGCGGCCCGGGGAGCAGCCCGGCCCGGGTGGTGGCACCGACCAGGGTGAACGGCGGGATCTCCAGCGGGATGGCGGTCGCACCCGGGCCCTTGCCGACGACGACGTCGACCCGGAAGTCCTCCATCGCGAGGTAGAGCATCTCCTCGGCCGGTCGGGACATCCGGTGGATCTCGTCGAGGAAGAGCACCTCGCCCTCGGTGAGGCTGGACAGGATCGCGGCCAGGTCACCGGCGTGCTGGATCGCGGGACCGCTGGTGATGCGCATCGGCTGCTCGAGCTCGCCCGCCACGATCATCGCCAGTGTCGTCTTTCCTAAGCCAGGCGGGCCGCTCAGGAGGACGTGGTCGGGGACCCGGCCGCGGCCGCGTGCCGCCTCGAGCACCAGCCCGAGCTGCTCGCGGACCCGCGCCTGGCCGATGAACTCCGCCAGCGACCGGGGCCGCAGAGCGGCCTCGACCTGACGCTCGTCCTCCGCGCCCTCGACCTCGACGACCGGGTCGACCAGCCGCTCGCCGCCCATCGGGGACGTCACGCCTTGCTCAGGGAGCGGAGGGCGACCTTGAGCAGGACGGCAACGTCGGGTGCCTCGCCCTCCGCGGTCGACTCGGCGGCAAAGGGCGCCGCTGCGCTCACGCCCTCGTCGGCCTCGCGGCCGGACCAGCCCAGTCCGAGCAGCGCGCCGTGCAGCTGGTCGCGCCACCGGGTGGGCCCGGCGGCGGCGACGCGGTGAGGTGCAGAGACGCCG
Organism: uncultured Actinomycetota bacterium; assembly: GCA_963746175.1. Classification (GTDB taxonomy): domain Bacteria; phylum Actinomycetota; class Actinomycetes; order JACCUZ01; family JACCUZ01; genus CAVVAH01. Next base: position 636,231 of record CAVVAH010000001.1, read on the forward strand.
CGGACCGAGCCGAGCCGGTCCTTGAGCTCGAGCACGATCCGCTGCGCGCCCTTGCGCCCGATGCCTGGGACCTGGGTCAGCGCCGCGAGGTCCTCGGTGGCCACCGCGCGGCGGAGCTCGTCGGGGCCGTGCACCGCGAGCATCGCCTGGGCCAGCCGCGGGCCGACCCCGCTCGCGGTCTGCAGCAGCTCGAACACCACTCGTTCGTCCTCGTCGGCGAAGCCGTAGAGCGTCAGCGAGTCCTCGCGGACGACCAGGCTCGCCGGCAGGTGAGCCGGCTCACCGATGCGCAGCGCCGCCAGGGTCGAGGGCGTGCACTGCAGGGACAGCCCGACCCCGCCGACCTCGACCACCGCGCCGTCGGGCGCCAACGCGGCCACCCGACCGGCGACGAAGGCGATCACGGCCGGGCTCCGGCGGCCGCGACCAGCGCCGCGGCCACCCGGGCCTGCGCGCCGCCGCGCCAGACGTGGCAGATCGCCAGACCGAGCGCGTCGGCGGCGTCAGCCGGCCTCGGGGCCTCGGTCAGTCGCAGGATCCTCGTCACCATCGCTCCCACCTGGGCCTTGTCGGCGCGGCCGCTGCCGGTCACCGCGGCCTTCATCTCGCTGGGGGTGTGCAGCGCCACCGGGATCCCGGCCCGGGCGGCGGCGACGATCGCGACCGCGCTGGCCTGGGCGGTGCCCATGACGGTGCGCACGTTGTGCTGGCTGAACACCCGCTCGACGGCGACCGCGTCCGGCCGGTGCTCGGTCAGCCACGCCTCGATCTCGCACGCGACGGCCAGCAGCCGGGCGCCGATGTCGTCGGTCGCCGGCGTGCGGACCACGCCGACCGCGACCATCGTCAGCGGCCGACCGCTGGCGCCCTCGACGACACCGAGGCCGCACCGGGTCAGGCCGGGGTCGACGCCGAGCACCCGCACGCCGTACCTCCACGTCGTCGTCGTCCGAACACCTGTTCGGGTACGAACGTACCGGCGACCCGGGCCACGACCCGGCAGCGACGCGCCGCCCACCCGCGACCAGAACTGCATGATCGCTGGAGAGGTCGGACGGCGACTGGGGCTCGTCAACGGGAGTTGACAGACGCCCCGCGTCAACGTATGTTGACGGGCGTGACCGCCGCACCGGACGTCGCCGAGCAGGCGACCAGCCAGGACCCGGCCGTCGGGCTGCGCGCCGTCGCCGCCCTGCGCCGGCTGGCCGACCAGCTCGAGGCCCTGCAGGTGAGCAACGCCCGCGCCCAGGGCTGGTCCTGGGACGCCATCGGCGCGCTGCTCGGCGTGAGCAAGCAGGCCGTGCACAAGAAGCACGCGGGGCGTGCCCGTCGCGCCGGCCGCGGGGAGGGTTGAGATGTTCGAGCGCTTCACCACGGAGGCACGCACCGCTGTCGTCCGGGCCCAGACCGAGGCCCGCTCGCTGGGGCACGGCTGGATCGGCACCGAGCACCTGCTGCTCGCGGTCCTGGCCGACGAGGACTCCGGCGTGACGACCGCGCTGCGCGGGCTCGGACTGGACGCCGGCCGGGTCCGCGAGCAGGTCCTGGCCGCGGTCGGTGCTGGGGGTCGACGACGACACCGCCTTGCGTGACCTGGGCATCGACCTCGACGCCGTGCGGCGCCGCGTCGAGGAGCGGTTCGGGCCGGGGGCCCTGGACGTCCCACGAGCGCCGCGACGGCGCAGCGGCGGGCGGGTCGGCCGGGTCCTGCGGTTCGGTCGCCGGCGGCCACCGGTGCCCTGCGGGTCGCCGTCGGGGCACATCCCGTTCACGCCGCGGGCGAAGAAGTCGCTCGAGCTCGCGCTGCGGGAGGCGCTCGCGACGAAGAGCCGCGAGATCCGGACCACGCACCTCGTCCTGGGGCTGATGCGCGAGGACGGGCTGGCCGCGGCCGTCGTGACCCGGCTCGGTGTCCGGCCGGACGCCGTACGCCGGGTGGTGCTCGACCTGGGCCGGGCGGCGTAGGGGCTCCCTAGCCGACGGCCTCCATGATCTCGTCGCTCACGTCGAAGTTGGCCCACACGTTCTGCACGTCGTCGGAGTCCTCGAGCGCCTCGATCAGGCGGAACACCTTCTTGGCGCCGTCCTCGTCCAGCGGCACGCTGACCGACGGCAGGAACGACGCGTCGGCCGAGTCGTAGTCGATCCCGGCGTCGACCAGAGCGGTGCGGACCGCCACCAGGTCCGTGGGCTCGGAGACGACCTCGAAGGCCTCGTCGAGGTCGTTGACCTCCTCGGCGCCGGCCTCGAGGACGGCACCCAGCACGTCGTCCTCGGTGAGGGCGTCGGACTTCGGGACGATCACGACGCCCTTGCGGTTGAACAGGTACGACACCGAGCCGGGGTCGGCCATCGAGCCCCCGTTGCGCGTCATGGCCGTGCGGACCTCGGCGGCCGCCCGGTTGCGGTTGTCGGTGAGGCACTCGATGAGCACCGCGACGCCCTGGGGCCCGTAGCCCTCGTACATGATCGTCTGGTAGTCGGCGCCGCCGGCCTCGGTGCCCGAGCCGCGCTTGACGGCGCGGTCGATGTTGTCGTTCGGCACCGAGGTCTTCTTGGCCTTCTGGATGGCGTCGTACAGCGTCGGGTTGCCGTTGACGTCACCGCCGCCGGTGCGCGCGGCCACCTCGATGTTCTTGATCAGCTTCGCGAAGGACTTGCCCCGTCGGGCGTCGATCACGGCCTTCTTGTGCTTGGTGGTGGCCCACTTGGAGTGGCCGCTCATGTGTGGTCCCTCACGATCCGGACGAACAGCTCGTGCACCCGTCCGTCACCCGTCATCTCGGGGTGGAACGACGTGGCCAGCAGCGAGCCCTGGCGAACGGCGACGATCCTACCTTCGGCCGGCCCGTCCTCGACCCGGGCGAGGACCTCGACGTCGTCGGACACCTCCTCGACCCAGGGGGCCCGGATGAAGACGCCGTGGATCGGGTCAGGGCCGATCCCGTCGAGGTGGACGTCGCCCTCGAAGCTGGCGACCTGCCGGCCGAAGGCGTTCCGGCGGACGGTCATGTCGATGCCGCCGAGGGTCTCCTGGTCCGGCCGGCCGTCCAGCACCCGGTCGGCGAGGAGGATCATCCCCGCGCACGAGCCGTACGCCGGGAGACCGGCGAGCAGCCGGTCGCGCAGCGGGTCGCGCAGGCCGAAGGCCCGCATCAGCTTGTCCATCGTGGTCGACTCGCCACCGGGCAGGACGATGCCGGCCAGACCGTCGAGCTCTGCCACCCGGCGTACCGGTCGACCGGTCGCCCCGGCCCGCTCCAGCGCGACCAGGTGCTCCCGGACGTCGCCCTGCAGCGCCAGCACGCCGACGGTCGGAGAGGCAGTCACGACAACACACCCTAGGAACGACCCCGACCCGTCCTGCCGAGTGGTGGCTTCCGCACCCGGAATGTTCGGTCCGACCTTCGAAACCCACCACTCGCGGAGGTAGGGGTGGCGTGTCAGTCGACGGGAAGCGCCGGGACGCCGCAGGACGGCAGCGGTGCGCCCTCGCAGCAGGTGACGGTCTTCTGCTTGCAGCCCGGGCACAGCCACCGGCTCGCGAGCGGGTCGTACTGCGTGCCGCAGTGCAGGCACTCGACCCCGGCCGTCTCCTTGACCGGCGTCGTCGCCGGTGCCGGCGGCGCGCCCGTCGCGGTCGTGAGGCCGGGGTCCGAGGCCGTCGTCTGCTCCACGGCGACGAGGCTAGGAGCCACGCGCGACAGATCGCGGATGCCACGCTGACCCCACGTCGTGGTCGAGGTCAGACCAGCCAGGAGGGGCGGAGGCCCTGCCCAGCTGCCCGCCGTCCGCGACCTCGCCACCGCCTCCGAGGAAGATCGTTTGCGACCTCAGTCCCCGACACGCCGGTGGTACCCGCGGCGTGTCGGGGAACCAGGTCGCAAACGATCATCCGTGGGTGATCAGTCGCGGACGGCGGGGACCACTCCCCTGGCTCGGCTCGTCCAGGCCGCACTGACCCGAGCCCGCGACGGCGGGTCAAGGGGAGAGCACCGAGCGGGGTTACCAGCCGCGGTCGGCGAGGCGGTGCGGCTGCGGGATCTCGTCGACGTTGATGCCGACCATGGCCTCGCCGAGACCGCGGGACACCTTGGCGAGCATGTCGGGGTCGTCGTAGAACGTGGTGGCCTTGACGATCGCCTCGGCGCGCTGCGCGGGGTTGCCCGACTTGAAGATCCCGGAGCCGACGAAGACGCCCTCGGCGCCCAGCTGCATCATCATCGCGGCGTCGGCCGGGGTGGCGATGCCGCCGGCGGTGAAGAGCACGACCGGCAGCTTGCCGGCGCGGGCCACCTCGACGACGAGGTCGTACGGCGCCTGCAGCTCCTTCGCGGCGACGAAGAGCTCGTCCTCCGACAAGGACGTGAGCCGGCGGATCTGGCCGCCGATCTGGCGCATGTGCGTGGTGGCGTTGGAGACGTCACCGGTGCCGGCCTCGCCCTTGGACCGGATCATCGCTGCGCCCTCGGAGATGCGCCGGAGCGCCTCGCCGAGGTTGGTGGCACCGCAGACGAACGGCACGGTGAACTGCCACTTGTCGATGTGGTTGGCGTAGTCGGCCGGGGTGAGCACCTCGGACTCGTCGACGTAGTCGACGCCGAGCGCCTGGAGCACCTGGGCCTCGACGAAGTGCCCGATCCGGGCCTTCGCCATGACCGGGATGGAGACGGCCTCGATGATCCCGTCGATCATGTCGGGATCGCTCATGCGGGACACGCCACCCTGGGCCCGGATGTCGGCCGGGACCCGCTCGAGCGCCATCACGGCGACGGCCCCCGCGTCCTCGGCGATCTTCGCCTGCTCCGGCGTGACGACGTCCATGATCACGCCGCCCTTGAGCATCTCGGCCATGCCGCGCTTGACGCGGGCGGTGCCGGTCGCGGGACCGGTCTCGGCGCCGGTCACCGCGCTGGTGGACGACTCGGGGGCGGGCGGGGCGGGGGTGGACACGGGAGACCTCACGGGAGACGACGGCAGGCTGGCGGTACGCCTCCATCGTAGGCCCGCCGACGGACCCGGCCGCGCCGGTGGCTCAGCGGGTGGTGACCGGGCGGTCCCGCCCGATGAGCGCGACCCAGACCTGACCGGCGGCGAACGACGCCGGCTGGCCGTCGATCGTGTACGACGTCACGTCCGACGCCTTGCCCCGCGACCACTGGCCCTCGAACACCTGGCCGTCGCGGAAGATGAGCGCCCTGCCCTTGCCGACCGTGAGCGTCTGCGGCGTGTTCGCCCCGTTGATGTCGTGGTACGCCGACGCCTTCACGGTCACGAACTGCGCGACGAACGTCGTGGCGCCGAGCTGACCGCCCTCGGCTGCCCGGTCCTCGGCGCCGTCCATCGACAGCAGCCACCGATCCTTCTGCGCCGACCAGACTGCGCCGACCCGGGCGCTCGGGTAGCTCACCGTCAGTGCCTTGACCGGCTTGCCGCCGGCCGGCGCGGGCCCGAACGTGTAGCCCATCTCCGGCGGGGCGTCGACCTTCCCGGCGCGCTGGCGGAGCTGGTCGAAAGACCCGATCACGTCGTACGGCATGGGCCGTGCCGGCGAGCGCGTGTAGCCGGTGTGGTCCTGGTCGAAGGACACGAGCTTGAGGTCGGCCCGCTGCAGGTTGTCGGCGAGCTTGTTCTGCGAGCCGGAGTAGAACAGCCCGACGGTGCCGTACTGCTTGAGGAGCTCGATGTCGGTGATCCGGCCGCTGCGGACCGGGCCGACGAACTTCGGGTACTCGCTGGAGAAGATCGCGGCCAGCCGCGTGACGCCGCCCTCGACCTGCTCGACGTAGACCACGTCGGCCTTCGACAGCCCCACCTGGGGGTGCGCCTTGCCGGTGTTGTCGACCTTGACCGCGTAGACCGGCCCGTCCTGCTTGCCCATCCGGCCGGAGAGCCGGCTCGGCTCCGGGGGCGGCGGCGGTGAGCTGCTGCTCTCGCTCGGCGACGGGCTGGGCGAGGAGGGCTTCGTCGCCTTGGTCTCCGAGCCGCCGGAGCAGGCGGACAGGGCGAGCGAGCCGCCCAGCACGACGGCGGCGACGACGCGCCCGGGGACGGTGCGAGGTGCGAGGTTCACGGGAGACGACCGTACGTGGTCCGCGTGAACGCCCGCCCCGCCAGGGGTTCCGGGCGTGTCGGGCGTCACAGACCTCAGGCGGGGACGCCGCCCGCGAGGGTCTCGGGCGGGGTGTCGTCGAACTCGACGGTCGCCGGCCACGCCGCGTGCCCGGCGAGGCGGAGGTACCGCACGACCTTCTTCCGGCGTACGACGCGGGCGGCCCGCACGACGTCGTTGAGGAACCGCCGCGCGAGCTGGACCCGCAGGCAGGCCGAGCCCAGCTCGTGCACCAGCTCCCGGCCGGCGGCGTCGGCCTCGAACGACTCGAGCACGCCGGACTCGGCGAACGCCGCGTGCAGGGCGCGGGTCAGGTCGCTCTCCGCCTGCTCCCGGTCGCCCTCGCCGACGCCGCCGCCCTCGCGCGCCTCGTGGGCGGCGTCGGCGAGCAGCAGCCCGCTGGCCGGGTCGAGCCGCCCGGAGACCGCGATCTGCAGCGAGACCGACGCGCGGCGGACCAGCTGCGCGTCCAGCGCGCTGCGCGCCCCCTCGAGCCGGGCGTGCAGCCGGTCCAACCGGGTCGCGCTGAACGTGAGGTACCAGGCGACCACCAGCACCGCGGCCAGCAGGGCGACGACGCTCCAGCTGAGACCCGGCACGTGTCGAGCCTAGGGGCCGGCCTCGACGGGCTGTCAGCGCCAGTCGGGCATCTGCTGCAGGCTCCACGTGTTGCCGTCCGGGTCGGCGAACGTGACGAACGAGCCCCACGGCTGCTCGTCGACCTCGGAGGCGTCGACGCCCTTCGCCAGCAGCTCCTCGCGAAGACCGGCCACGTCCTCGACGACCATCATCACGCCCCGCTGGGCGCCCGGCGACATCTCGGTGAGGCCCTCGCCGAACGCGACCGAGCACGCCGACCCCGGCGGTGTGAGCTGCACGAAGCGCAGTCCCTCGTGCACGGTCTGGTCGTGATCGGCGTGGAAGCCGACCTGGTCGACGTAGAACGACTTGGCCCGGTCGACGTCGGTGACGCCCAGGAAGACAACCTCGATCTTCATGTCCATGCCCAGAACCTACGGCCGGCCACCGACACCGCCGGAGGTCTCGGTGGCCCGGCGCAGCCGGTCCCGCCACGGCCTCGGCACGTCCTCGCCGACCGCCCCCGCGCCGGCCGCGACGGTCTCGTAGACCGCGACCAGCTCGTCGGCCACCGTCGACCAGTCGTACCGCCGCACCCAGGCCGAGGCGGCGCTCGACAGCGTCCGCCGCCGGTCGGCGTCCCCGAGCAGCTCGAGCAGCGCGGTCGACAGGGCCGCGGTGTCGCCGGTCGGGAAGGTGACACCGACCCGGCCGTCGTCGAGCACCCGGCGGAACGCCTCGAGGTCGGACGCCAGCACGGGCGCGCCTGCCGACATGGCCTCGACGAGGATCACCCCGAAGCTCTCGCCGCCGAGGTTGGGCGCGACGTACACGTCGACGGTGCGCAGCAGCTGCCGCTTCTGCTCCTCGCTGACGACCCCCAGGAACGTCACGGCGTCGCGGACCTCGGCCGGCAGGTCCTCGACGGCCTCCTCGGCGTCGCCGCGGCCGGCGACCAGCAGCCGCACACCGGGGCGGTCGGCCACCACCCGCTCCATCGCGGCGAGCAGCGTCGGGAGGCCCTTGCGCGCCTCGTCCAGCCGCCCGATGAAGCCGACCGTGCCGCCGGTGCCCCGCCACGCGTCGTACGGCACCGCGCTCGCGAACCGGTCGACGAAGACGCCGTTCGGGATGAGCACCGCGTCGCCGCCCACGTGCTCGACGAGGGTGCGGCGGGCGTCCTCGGACACGGCGACCCGGGCCCCGATCTTCTCCAGCGCGGGCTCGAGGATCGGGTACGCCGCGCTCATGGCCCGGGACCGCAGGTTGGACGTGTGGAACGTGGCCACGATCGCTCCGGTGGCCGCCCAGCACGCGAGCAGTCCCAGCGACGGCGTCGCCGGCTCGTGGATGTGCAGGACGTCGAAGCCGCCCTCGCGCAGCCACCGCCGCACCCGGGCGGCCGACAGCGGGCCGAAGTTCACCCGGGCCACCGAGCCGTTGTACGGCACCGGCACCGCGCGGCCCGCGGGCACGACGTACGCGGGCAGCGGGGTGTCGTCGTCGGCCGGCGCCAGCACCGACACCTCGTGGCCGCGCTGCTGCAGCACCTCGGCGAGGTCGCGGACGTGGAACTGCACTCCGCCCGGCACGTCCCACGAGTAGGGGCACACGATGCCGACCCTCACGGCGTCCCCACCGCCGTGGCCGGCCGGACGGGTTCGAGGTCGGACAGCCAGAGCGGCTGCAGCATGTGCCAGTCCTCGGGGTGCTCGGTGATCGCCGCCCCGAAAACGTCGGCGACCCGCTGGGTCATGACCGTGACCTTCTCGCGCGTGGTGCCCGTCGTCGCCGCCGGCACCTCGTCGTGGAAGCGGATCACCAGGGTCGGCCGGGCGCCGGCGCCCCGGGTCCCCTCGTGCCAGATGCTCACCGGGTGCAGCGCGGCTCCGGTGCGCAGCGCGAGCATCGCCGGGCCCGGGCGGCATCCGCGTCGGCTCGCCGAGCAGCTGCACCTCGACCCCGGAGGAACGCAGGTCCCGGTCGGCGAGCAGCGGCACCAGCCGCCCGGCCCGCAGCCGCTGCACCAGCGTGTCGGTGACGTCGCGATCGCCACCGGTCAGCGGCAGGATCTCCATGCCGAGGCCCTCGCGGTAGGCGACGAACCGGTCGTAGAGCCGCTCCGGCCGCAGCCGCTCCGCGACGGTGACCACCGGCACGTCGGTGAGGGTGGCCCAGGCACCCGCGTGGTCCCAGTTGCCCATGTGCATCAGTGCCCCGACCACGCCGCGGCCGCCCTCGCCGGTGCTTGCGCGCAGGTGCTCCTCCCCCACCACCCGCACCGTCGAGACGACACGGTCGCGGTCCCAGTCGGGCAGCCGGAAGGCATCGCACCAGTACGCCAGGTAGCTGCGCATCCCGGCCCGGCTCAGCGCTCGCAGCCCGGCACCGTCCACCCCTGGCCGGGCCCGGCGCAGGTTGGCCTCCAGCCGCCGCACCGACCGCCCGCGCCGCCGCCACGCGAGGTCGGCGACCAGGTCGAACAGCCGGTACGCCGCCGGCTCGGGCAGCCGCCGGACGAGCGCCCACGCCGCGGCGTACAGCCGGTAGGTCAGCTGCTCGCGCACGTCACGGCGTCTCGGCGAACGCCTGCTTGCGCACGGCCAGCGCCCGCTGCCCGATGGTCACGGTGCTGCCGACCGCGAGCACCCACAGCGCAGCCGCCTGGACGTACGGCACGCCCAGCCCGTCGAACCCGGTGCAGACCAGGATGATGACCAGCCGGTCGGCCCGCTCGGTGATGCCGACGTTCGCCGTCATGCCGAGGCCCTCGGCGCGGGCCCGGGCGTACGACACGACCGCCCCGGTCGACAGGCAGTACAGGCAGAGCGCCACGAGCAGCAGGTCGCGGCCGTCGCCGGCGTACCAGAGCGCGATGCCGCCGAAGACCGCGGCGTCGCCCACCCGGTCGAGCGTCGAGTCCAGCCAGGCGCCCCACCGGCTGGACCGCTCCGTCATCCGGGCCATCGTGCCGTCGACGAGGTCGGAGAACACGAAGCACGTGATGACGACCGTGCCCCAGAAGAACGACCCGCGCGGGTACCAGCCCAGGGCGCCGACCACCACGCCGAGCGTGCCGACCAGGGTCACCAGGTCCGGGCTCACCCCGCGCCGCACGAGGAACGCCGCGGTCGGCGTGAGGATGCGCGTGAACAGCGCGCGGGCGAAGCGGTTGAGCATGGCGGCTGCTGGCCCCTGTCGGCGTCGTCGGACGGCTGGGCATGCAGCCTAGGGCGCCGGGGCCATGACCCGTCGTCATGGCCCCCGCGGCCGCGAGGGTCAGCCGCCCGGCGGCGTGTAGTCGACCGAGCGCCGCAGCGCCTCGTCGACCTGCTCGACGGTCAGCAGCTTGGTGGTCTGAGATGCTGACCAGGCCGGTGCTGTTGATCGTCATGGCCACGGCCGCCGCGGCCTCGTCGTCGGGCGCGTCGACGATGGCGAACACGTCGGTGTCGCCGAAGGCGAAGTAGAACGACTCGAGGCTGCCGCCCATCGCCTCGATCATGGTCGAGACCGCGTCGACGCGGGACTTGGCGCCCGCGGCGCGCACCCCCGCCATGCCCTCGGACGTGTAGTTGGCGGTGATCAGGTACTTGGCCATGCCGGACGACCTCTCTGGCGGATCCCCGTGGGCCTCCGACGCTAGCCCGCGCGGGCTACCCCGACCATGGCCCGAGCGGGGTGGCCCACCCGGCGCAGCCCCTTGTGCCGCGAGCGACCACGGGTGGAGGCTCGCTCCACGAGACAGCGACGGCGCTGAGCGCGAGGAGGCGGTCCTGATGGTCCAGACGAGCAGTGGTGCCGGAGCCGCGGGCGGTGCACCGGAGGCCGACCAGCCCGGGTCCGTGCGCAACGTGGTCCTGGTCGGCCACTCCGGAGCAGGCAAGACCTCCCTGGTCGAGTCCCTGCTCGCCGCGACAGGCACCGTCTCGCGGGCCGGACGGGTCGAGGACGGCACCACGGTCACCGACTTCGACGAGGCCGAGCACCGCCAGCAGCGCTCGATCAGCCTCGCCGTCGCCCCGCTCGTGCACGCGGGGATCAAGGTCAACCTGCTGGACACCCCCGGCTACGCCGACTTCGTCGGCGACCTGCGCGCCGGTCTGCGCGCCGCCGACGCCGCACTCTTCGTGGTCTCGGCCGTCGACGGCGTCGACGGAGCGACCCAGATGCTGTGGGAGGAGTGCGCCGCGGTCGGGATGCCGCGCGCGGTGGTCGTCACCAAGCTGGACAAGGACCGCGCCGACTTCGACGAGGCGGTCGCCGTCTGCCAGCGCGTGTTCGGCGACGGCGTCATGCCGCTGTACCTCCCGATGGCCGCCGACGACGGCAGCCCGGCAGGCCTCATCGGGCTGCTCTCGCAGACCGTCTTCGACTACTCCGACGGCGCCCGGACCGAGCGGCGAGCCGGACGCCGAGCACCTGCCCCTCATCGCGGACGCGCGCAGCCGGCTGATCGAGGGGATCATCGCCGAGTCCGAGGACGAGTCCCTGATGGACCGCTACCTCGGCGGCGAGGACATCGACCTCAAGGTGCTCGTCGACGACCTCGAGACAGCGGTCGCCCGCGGCTCGTTCTACCCCGTGCTCGCCACCGCGGCGCCCACCGGGCTGGGCACGGCCGAGCTGCTGGAGGTGGTGACGCAGGCGTTCCCGTCGCCGCTGGAGCACGAGGTGCCGCCGGTCACCAATCCCGACTGGCGACCCGCACGGCCCGCTCACCTGCGACCCGTCCGGCCCACTGGTCGCCGAGGTCGTCAAGACCACCACCGACCCCTACGTCGGCCGCGTGTCGCTGGTCCGGGTGTTCTCCGGGACGCTCCGGCCGGACCAGGTGCTGCACGTGTCCGGCCACTTCCTCGCCGACCGGGGTCACGAGGACCACGACGTCGACGAGAAGGTCGGCGCACTCACGTCGCCCCTGGGCAAGACCCAGCGCACCATCTCGCGGGCCGTGGCCGGCGACATCTGCGCGGTCGCCAAGCTGAGCCGGGCGGAGACCGGCGACACGCTGTCCGCCAAGGAGGAGCCGCTGCTCATGGAGCCGTGGCTGATGCCCGACCCGCTGCTGCCGGTCGCCGTGGTCCCCAAGTCCAAGGCCGACGAGGACAAGCTCTCGCAGGGACTCGGCCGGCTCGTCGCCGAGGACCCGACGCTGCGGCTGGAGCTCAACCCCGAGACGCACCAGGTCGTTCTCTGGTGCATGGGCGAGGCGCACCTCGACGTGCTGCTCGACCGGCTGCGCAACCGCTACGGCGTCGACGTCGAGTCGGTGCCGCTGCGCGTCCAGCTCCGCGAGACCTTCGCCGGCAAGGCGACCGGGCACGGCCGGCACGTCAAGCAGTCCGGCGGCCACGGCCAGTACGCCGTCTGCGACATCGAGGTCGAACCGCTCGAGTCCGGCTCCGGCTTCGAGTTCGTCGACAAGGTCGTCGGCGGCGCCGTACCCCGGCAGTTCATCCCGTCGGTCGAGAAGGGGGTGCGCACCCAGATGGAGCGCGGCGTCGCGGCCGGCTATCCCGTCGTCGACATCCGGGTCACCCTGACGGACGGCAAGGCGCACTCGGTCGACTCGTCCGACATGGCCTTCCAGACCGCGGGAGCCCTGGCGCTCAAGGAGGCCGCGCGGGCCACCACCGTGCACATGCTCGAGCCGGTCGACGAGATCTCGGTCCTCGTCTCCGACGAGTACGTCGGCGCCGTCATGAGCGACCTGTCGACGCGGCGGGGACGAGTGACGGGCACCGAGTCGATCGGCAGCGGCCGGTCGCTGGTGAAGGCCGAGGTGCCGCAGGTGGAGGTCACCCGTTACGCCGTCGACCTGCGCTCGCTGTCGCACGGCACTGGAACGTTCTCGCGCACCTACGTGCGGCACGAGCCGATGCCGTCCCAGCTCGCGGCGAAGCTGCAGGCGGAGAACGCGGGCTAGGGCCCTGGTCAGCGAAGCGGCTCCCGGGGCACAGTGGGAGCCGGCGGCTCACCGCCGCCCTCCCGACTCCGAGGACCGCCATGACGACGCTGCCGACCCAACCGTCCGCCTCTGACGTCGAGGTGGTGGCCACGGCCGACGACCTGGCCGGACGGCTGTTCGAGGCCGCTCTCGGCGCGGCCGACCTCATGTCGATCCACCTCGGCGACCGGCTCGGGCTCTACCGCGCCGTCGACGAGCTGACGTCGTCGACCGGCGGGCCGACCGTGGCCGAGGTGGCCGGCCGCACCGGCGTGCACGAGCGCTACGCGCAGGAGTGGCTGGAGCAGCAAGCGGTCACCGGGCTGCTCACCGCCCGCGGTGACGGGCCGGAACGGCGGTTCGTGCTGCCGCCGGCCAGCCGCGAGGTGCTGCTCGACGAGCGCAGCCTCAACTACCTGGCACCGGTGGCCCGCATGCTCGCCGCCTCGGCGGCGAAGCTGCCGCAGCTGCTGCAGGCCTATCGCACCGGTGGCGGCGTGAGCTGGGACGACCTCGGGCCGGACGCCCGGGAGTCGCAGGCCGACCTCAACCGGCCGTGGTTCGAGCAGCGGCTCGGCGACGCGGTCGCTTCCGTTCCGGAGCTCCACGAGGCCATGCGGCGCCCGGGTGCGCGGATCGCCGACCTCGGCTGCGGCGGCGGCTGGTCGAGCATCGCCCTGGCCCGCGCCTACCCGGACGCGACCGTCGACGGGTACGACGTCGACGCGCCGTCCGTCGGCCTGGCGACGCGCAACGCCGTCGCCGCCGGGGTCGGCGACCGGGCGACGTTCCACCGGGTCGACGTGTCCGGCGCGAACGTCGGCGAGGGGTACGACGCGGTCTTCGCGTTCGAGTGCGTGCACGACCTGGCGGCCCCCGTCGAGTTCCTGGCCACGGCCCGGCGCGCCACCGCGGCCGACGGCGTCACGGTCGTCATGGACGAAGCGGTGGCCCCGGAGTTCACGGCGCCGGGAGACGACCTCGAACGGATGATGTACGGCTTCTCGCTGCTCGTCTGCCTGCCCGACGGGATGTCGCAGCAGCCGTCCGCGGCGACCGGCACCGTCATGCGCGAGAGCACGCTGCGCGGCTACGCCCAGGCGGCCGGCTTCCGCGACGTCGATGTGCTGCCGATCCAGGACTTCGCGTTCTTCCGCTTCTACCGCCTGGTCTGAGGCCGTCAGTCTCGGACGTCCCCGCCGTGACGGCTGACCTCAGAGCGCCAGGACAACGGAGCGGTCTGCCGGCTGCCCACCGTGCCCAGCCGACCCGCCGTCTCTGACGTCCAGTGGCGCGTTGATGCAGGTTCTCGGCCACTGCAACGGCGTGCCACTCGACGGTCGGCGCTCGCGATGCGGCCGGATCCGGTCTGGGTCCTGGTCACGAGCCAAGTGGCCCCGCTGAGGGACCACATTCCAGTCCCCTAGCGGGGCCACTTCGCTCGTCGGCGGGCGACGGCGGCACAGGCGACCCTGCCGATCCAGGCACCCACCTCCGCCGTCATTGCCGCTCTGACGGACAGGATCGGCACGCGTGGCCACCACCGACACCGCGCCGGTCCCAGGGTTCAGTCGGGCGGCCAGGCGGCGGCGACCAGGTCGCGGGTCTCGGCCAGCAGCTGCGGGATCACCTTGGTGCCGGCCAGCACGGTGATGAAGTTGGCGTCCCCGCCCCAGCGCGGGACGACGTGCTGGTGCAGGTGGTCGGCCAGCGAGCCGCCCGCCACCCCGCCGAGGTTGAGCCCCACGTTGAAGCCGTGCGGCGAGGAGGCGGCCCGGACCGCCTGCACCGCCCGCCGGGTCATGGACATCAGCTCGACCGACTCGTCGGCGGTCAGCTCGTCCAGCCCGGCGACGTGCCGGTACGGCACGACCATGAGGTGCCCGGGGTTGTACGGGTGCAGGTTGAGCACGGCGTAGACCGTCGCGCCGCGGGCGAGCACCAGCCCGGTGCGGTCGTCCAGCGTCGGGATCCGGCAGAACGGGCAGCCGCCGTCGTCGGTGTGCCCGGTGCCGTCCTCACCGGTGACATACGCCAGCCGGTGCGGCGCCCAGAGCCGCTGCAGCCGGTCCGGCTCCCCCACGCCTTCCTGCGGCACGACCTCCGGCGGGACGTACGGACCCGTCATCGGGGACTTCTCACACCTGTCGCCGCTCGGCGACGGCCTGCGCGATCTCCTCGACGGCCTCGTCGACCGGGACGCCGTTCTTCTGCTCGCCACTGCGGTAGCGGAACGACACGGCGTCCTTCGCCACGTCGTCGTCGCCGGCGATGAGCATGTACGGCACCTTCTGCTTCTGCGCGGTCCGGATCTTCTTCTGCATCCGGTCGTCCGAACGGTCCACCTCGACCCGGATCCCGCGCGCCGCCAGCCGGGCCGCGACGCCGTCCAGGTAGGGCACGTGCTCGTCGGTGATCGGGATGCCGACCACCTGCACGGGCGCCAGCCAGGGCGGGAACGCGCCGGCGTAGTGCTCGACCAGCACACCGATGAACCGCTCGATCGAGCCGAACTTGGCCGAGTGGATCATCACCGGCTGCTGCCGGGTGCCGTCGGCGGCCTGGTACTCGAGGTCGAAGCCGGCCGGCTGGTTGAAGTCGTACTGGATGGTCGACATCTGCCAGGTCCGGCCGATCGCGTCGCGGCACTGCACCGAGATCTTCGGCCCGTAGTACGCCGCGCCCCCCGGGTCAGGCACGAGCTCGAGGCCGGACTCGGTGGCGACCTGCTCCAGGACCGCGGTCGCGGTCGCCCAGTCCTCGTCGGAGCCGACGAACTTGTCCTTGTTCCTGTCGTCGCGTGTCGACAGCTCGAGGTAGTAGTCGTCCAGGCCGAAGTCGCGGAACAGGCCCAGGCAGAAGTCCAGCAGGTGCTTGATCTCCGCCGGCGCCTGGTCGCGGGTGACGTAGGAGTGCGAGTCGTCCTGGGTCATGCCACGCACCCGGGTCAGACCGTGCACCACGCCGGACTTCTCGTTGCGGTAGACGCCGCCGAACTCGAACAGCCGCAACGGCAGCTCGCGGTAGGACCGCCCGCGCGACCGGAAGATCAGGTTGTGCATCGGGCAGTTCATGGCCTTGAGGTAGTAGCTCGCGCCCTCCATCTCCATGGGCGGGAACATGCCGTCGGCGTAGTACGGCAGGTGGCCCGAGAGGTGGAAGAGCCCCTCCTTGGAGATGTGCGGGGTGCCGACGTACTGGAAGCCCTCCTCCAGGTGCCGCCGACGGACGTAGTCCTCCATCTCGCGCTTGATGACGCCGCCCTTGGGGTGGAACACCGCCAGGCCCGAGCCGATCTCGTCGGGGAAGGAGTACAGGTCGAGCTCGGTGCCGAGCTTGCGGTGGTCGCGCTTCTCGGCCTCGGCCAGCCGCTGCTGGTAGTCCTTGAGCGCGTCGCGGCTCTCCCAGGCGGTGCCGTAGATGCGCTGCAGCTGCGGGTTCTTCTCGCTCCCCCGCCAGTACGCCGCCGCGGACCGGGTCAGCTTGAACGCCGGGATGTGCCGGGTGCTCGGCAGGTGCGGCCCGCGGCAGAGGTCCTTCCAGGCCAGCGAGCCGTCCTTGCGGACGTTGTCGTAGATGGTGAGCTGGCCGCCGCCGACCTCGGCGTCGGCGCCCTCGGCCGCAGCCGCCGCAGCGCCGCCCTTGAGGCCGATCAGCTCGAGCTTGTAGGGCTCGGCCGCGAGCTCGGCGCGGGCGTCGTCGTCGGCGACCTCGCGGCGCACGAACGACTGCCCCTCCTTGACGATCTGCTGCATCTTCTTGTCGATGGCGGCGAGGTCGTCGGGGGTGAACGGGGTCGCGACGTCGAAGTCGTAGTAGAAGCCGTTCTCGATCGGCGGCCCGATGCCCAGCCGGGCGTCCGGGTGCAGCTCCTGCACCGCCTGCGCCATGACGTGCGCGGTCGAGTGCCGCAGGATCGACCGGCCGTCGGCCGAGTCGATCGCCACCGGCTGCACGTCGTCGCCGTCCTCGAGGACGTGAGCCAGGTCGCGCAGCTCGCCGCCCACCCGGGCCGCGATCACCGAGCGGTCGCCGTCGAAGACGTCCGCGGCCGTCGTGCCGGCGGCGACCTGGCGCTCGCTGCCGGAGACGTGGACGCGGAGGTCTGGCACAGGTGGTCCCTTCATGGAGTGTCGTGCGGACCCGGCGATCGTATCGACCGCCCGCGGCCGATCTCTCCCGCGTTTCGGCGCGACGGCCGTGCCGGCGGGACCGTCAGGAGAGGGTGACGACGTCGCCGACGGCGACCCGGCCGGGGCGGGCGACCTCGGCGTAGGCGCCGAGGCAGTGGTCCGGCTGCTGGGTCATCCGCAGCACCGCGTCGCCGACGCGCACCTCGCGGCCGAGCCAGTCCCGCTCGGTGCCCGCCCCGGGACGCTCGGCAGCTCCGCCGTCGGCGAGCTCGAGGACGAGGTTGGCCCGGGGGGCCGCGATGTCGCAGGCGTCGCACGTCTCGGCGTGCTCGGCCGCGTGCTGCATCGAGCTGCGGGACACGACGTGCACCGCCGCCACGTCGACGAAGCCGGTGCCCTCTCGGTGCGCCAGGTGCAGCGGCCGGCCGAGCCACCCGGACAGCGCCTCCGCGGCGGCGGCCACCGCCAGGCCGGGCTGGGCGCCGGGGACGTCGAGGCGCAGCTCGCCGTCGAGCAGCCGGGTGGTGACCTCCCGGAGCCGCGGCTCCTGCGCCGCGGTCACCGTCTCGCCGGCGTCGTCGACGACGGCCCAGGAGCGGTCTCCCGCCAGGCCGCCGCCGACCACGTCGGCGGAGTCGAGCGCGGATCCGGACATCGACTTCACCGGGAACACCCACACCTGGGCGACCCGGCCGACAGCTCCGGTGGCGGTCATGCGTCCGCGGCCGCCAGCTCGTAGAGGCCGCCGTCGAGGCTGACCGCCCAGAGCTCGCGGTCGTCGTCCTCGCCGAAGCTCGTCACCTGGTCCAGCCGCCCGCTGGTGACGACACCGGTGACCCCGCCGACGAGGAGCCGGCCGGAGACGAAGTCGCCGAAGACGTACTGCCCGCCGAGGACGTCGTCGTATCTCTGGCCGCGGTAGACGAAGCCGCCGACGACCGTCGCGCCGTAGTCGCGGCCGTAGGTCCACTCCGGCTCGAGGTAGGTCGCGGTGGTCGAGCAGCGCGACTCGTCGTACGTCGTGGTGCCCTCGTGGCAGGACCAGCCGAGGTTGAGGCCGCCGACGCCGAACGGCATGCGGTCGACCTCTTCGACGAGGTCCTGGCCGACGTCGCCGACCCAGAGGTCGCCGGTCTCGGGGTCGACCGAGAACCGCCAGGCGTTGCGCAGGCCGCTGGCCCAGATCGCGCCCCGGCCCGGGACGTTGCCGGAGTAGGGATTGCTCGTCGGCACGCAGTACCAGCTGCCGCAGGCCCGCTTGGCGTGCAGCACCTCGATCCGGAGGATCTTGCCCTGCAGCACCCGGAGGTTCTGCGCGTGGTTGTCGGGGTCCCCGCCACTGCCGCCGTCGCCGGTGGAGAGGAACAGCAGCCCGGAGTTGCCGAACGCCAGCTGGCCGCCCCAGTGGTTGGTGAACTCGGCGGGGTGGTCGACGTCGAGCACCTTCTTGTACGTGTCGACGCGGGCCCGGTCGGCGGTCGCGCTGCGGGCGCGGAACCGCGCCACCCGAAGGTTGCCCGCGCGGTTGGCGTAGGCGACCCAGAGGAACGGGTGGTGGGCGTAGTCGGGGTGGAAGGCGACGCTCAGCAGGCCTCCCTCGCCCTCCGTGCGCACCCGCGAGGTCAGGTCGAGGAACGGCCGCGCGAGCAGCCGCCCGTCGCGGTAGACGCGGACCCTCCCGGTCTTCTCGACGACGAACAGCCGGTTCACGCCGTCACGGGCGGAGGTGACCTGGGTCGGCTGGCTCAGCCCGTCGGCCCGCTTCACCACGGTGAGGTTCACGTCGGCTGACGCTGCCGTCGCTGGACCGAGGGCGAGCGGCAGCGCGAGCGCGGTGGCTGCGGCCACCAGCCTCGCGATGCGGCGGGCGGGGTGCGGAACGAGCGGCATGCGGTGCCCCCGAGGGTCGCGGGCGGGCGGGACCCGAGCCACTCTAGGGGCGGGTACGAGCCGACGTCTCAGCGCCGGCTCCAGCGGGTACCGGGCAGGGAGAGGCAGCACATGGGGGGGCCGCGGTGAGTGATGAGGTACGTGTCGAGTATCTCGGCGAGTGGCACCCGGCGACCGTCCTCTGGCGCTACACGGAGTCCGGCCGGCCGCGGGCCCTGGTGAGGTTCGAGACGGGCGCCGGGCTGGTGATCCGTCAGCTGCGCTGGGTCGACGATCTTCGGCCCGCCGGCCGGGTCATGGTCATCGGCCTCCGACGGCTCCGGACGAGCGACCCGCCGGACGGCGCCTGACGGGGCGGCCGGGTCTGCGCAGGGATCGCCGCAGCGCAGGAGCTGATTCCGGTGGTGGGCTGGACTCGAACCAGTGACGACCGGTCCTGCCCGTTGGGCAGCGGTGCAGCCTTACGAGACGCGGATCTTCTGCCTGGCCAACCCTCAGCACACGATGGAGGGCAAGGGAAGTCCCAGGCGCCGTGGACCGTCGTTTCGGACAGCGGAGGGCCGTGCTGTGGATGACCCGCCACCCGACTGGATCGATCCGGCGCATGATGTGCGGACCCGTCCGGCGCAGAGGGTCACGGCGTCGGGCATCGGGACCCGCGCCGACGACTGGCTGGGTGAGCCCGGGACGCGCCGACGTCTGCACGAAGTTCAGCTCGAGCCGGCCTCCGACTCCCTCAGCTACACAGCTGAGGGCTCGGCTCGCGCCGCACGGTACGCCTTGAATGTCCGGTCGACGTCTCGGGCGAGCGCTTCGACGACGTCGAGCTCGTGGGACTCATGGCGGTTCTTCATGAGGACCTTGGCGGTGGCGTCGACGTAGGCGTCGTAGGCGTCGCTCCAGGCCCGCAGCGTGTCAGTCTTTGTTGCCATCGCCCGTTCCCCCTGGCGGCCCGTACCTCGAGCGGCTGGCTCGGTCGCCGGCTTCACGCTCTGTAGCAGCCCGAGCGAGCAACTCGTCGCGGTGAGGTCCTTGGGCGGCGTCGGCCAGGTAGCGGAGCTTGGCAGCGTTCTCGTAGTGCTCGGCCGGCTCGCTGTTGTGAGTCACGTCGCTGGCGTATCCCCAGGCGGCGTCACTAAACGGTGCAGGGTGCAGGGGGGCCACCTGCAGGTCTCCTGACGTTCGGTCGCGGAGGTCGCCCGCCACGTCGACCTGGCCGAGCTGGTGCCGGAGCAGCGCACCTAGACGCATCCCAGAGGGCCGCGCCGCCACCCCTCAACGCCCTCCAGCCACGACGCGACCCCGCCCGCCCATCGATGGTGTGGGGCCGAGCGTTACGAGACCCGAGACCGTCCGATCCAGGTCCCTCGTGCCCAGGAGGCCCGCGACGCCGGACCTGGGGGGAGGGAATCGACGGCGACGCGGGCGGCTCTGGCGCGTCTACGCGGGTCCGGGCGGGACGAATGCAGCCTGCTCCTGGGCGAGCGGTCGCGCAAGGGGATGAGGGCTTGCTCAGCGGGTCGCCGGCGGGCTCGGCATCCTCTCGTCCAGCCCAGTCCGCAGGTGCTTGACCAGCAGCTCGGCCTTGTCCCGGGAAAGCCAGCCGGTGGCGATGTGGCCCTCGACGGCCAGGTTCTCGACGACGAGCTCGACGACCGGCTCGGAGACGACCAGCGCACCTCGCGGGTCGGTCTCGTAGGGCTGCACCAGGGCCACACCGATGGCCGTGTCGAAGTGATCGACGTGGTAGACCCGGCCGCGGTGCACCTGCTCGGCTTCGGCCAGAGCTTCGTACTGCCACTCGGGGAGGACGGGACCGGGGACGTTCTCTGCCGTGCACCACGATGGGTGACGCACGATGCCCGCCAGAGCCTCGGCGGTCATCGCGTCGCCCCAGTGATCCGGTCTCAGGCGTCCGCGGCCAGGATCAGCGCGGCGGCCAGCTTCCGAGCCTCCGGGCCGGTCACGTGGTCGCCCTCCTGGTAGCCCCAGATCCCGAGGGCCGGCTCGGTGAACCTGAGCACCGCGCCGTCCGGCGTGGTGATCTCGTCGGAGGAGACCCCGGCCGCCCGCTCCCCCTCTGGCAGGTGGCTGGCACGGCCAGAGACCGAGAAGGCCCCTGTCTGCGGGTTTCCGCAGGTCAGGGGCCTGTTCTTTCGGTGGACCATACTGGACTCGAACCAGTGACCTCACGCGTGTGAAGCGTGCGCTCTAACCAACTGAGCTAATGGTCCGCACGTCCCCGGCCGGCCGGGCCCCGGGACGCGGAAGACCTTACCGGATCGTCGTGGGCCGGTCGTCAGAGGAACGGCAGCCAGCCGGGCACGCCGTAGACCGCGACGTAGAGCGCCGTCGCGCCGGCGACGCAGCCCAGCCCCAGCAGGCCGATCAGGCCCCGGACGAGCAGCGACTGCTCCTTGACCCACTCGGTCCAGCCGTGCACCTTCCGCCGGGCGAACGCGAGCAGTCGCTCGGCCCAGACGAACTCGGTGGCGAGGATCGCCAGGCCGGCGAAGACGATCAGCCAGCCCGGCCCCGGCAGCGGGATGAGGACGAAGCCGAGGACGACGACAGCCGCGCCGACCACGCCGACGACGACCCGGTAGGTCAGGTCGAGCCAGGCGTGCTTCGCGAAGAATGCCCGGAATCCGAGGCGGGTCCCCGACCTCGTCGAGCACCGTGCGGTCGGTGCGCCCCGTCGGGTCGTCGCGCGGCGCCCGGTCCTGCTCGGTCACCCACCGCCCCTTCCGCGACACTTCCCCGGATCTGCGCGTGACAACGTATCCGGCCGCTCGTTGATGCCGGTGCGGCAGTGCACGTCGACCCGGCCCGAGGGGTTTCCGGCACGACTGCACAGGGGACCTTCAGGGCGACCACGGGTGCGTGTGAGGAGCAGTTCATGAACGGTTGGGAACCGAGCACGGTGACTCGAGAGCTGACGGTCCAGCTGGTTGCCCCCGGCGACGGCTCGATCTCGCTCCCCGTGGTCCTGCACTACGACGTGGGCGACCCGTACGCGGTGCACGCGACGTTCCGCACCGGCCAGGGCGAGGGCGTGGCGTGGGTCTTCGCCCGCGAGCTGCTCACCCTCGGCGTGCACCGCCCGTGCGGCGACGGCGACGTGCGGGTCTGGCCGTCCTGGAGCGCCGGTGCGGAGGTCGTCTTCATCGGCCTCACCTCCCCCGACGGCGAGGCGTTGCTGCAGGCGCCGACCCGCGAGCTGGTCGACTTCCTGGGCCGCACGTACGCCCTGTGCCCGCAGGGCCAGGAGCGCGAGCACCTCGACGTCGACGGCGCCATCGAGGCCCTGCTCGCCTCCTGACCGGCTCGCGTCCGGGTCAGCCCGCCGTCCAGGCGAGCTCGCCGCCGACCACGGTCGCCGTCACCGGGACGGCCGCCGAGGTGCGCCACGACGTCGGCCTCGTGCTCGGCGTCCAGCACGGCGAGGTCGCCGCGCGCGCCGACGCCGAGGTGGCCGACGTCGTCCCGGCGCAGCGAGTGGGCCGCGCCCAGCGTGGCCGCGCGGAACGCCTCGTCGACCGACAGGCCCATCGCGAGGCAGGCCAGCTGCACGACGTACGGCATCGACTCGCACCACGAGGTGCCGGGGTTGCAGTCGGTGGCCAGCGCCAGCTCGACCCCGGCCTCGCGCAGCACGGCCGGGTGTGCCCCAGGCGTTCGACCGCAGGGACAGGGTGACGGTCGGCAGCAGCACCGCGACGACCCCGGCGGCGGCCATCGCGCGGGCGTCCTCGGCGCTCACGTGCTCGAGGTGGTCGGCACTGGCGCAGCCGAGCTCGGCGGCCAGGGCGGCGGCACCCGTCCGGGCGATCTCCTCGGCGTGCAGCCGCAGGCCGAGCCCGGCGGCGCGGGCGGCGGTGAGGATGCGGCGGGCCTCGTCGACGGTGAAGACTCCCTCGTCGCAGAAGACGTCGGCCCAGCGGGCGCCGGCGGCCGCAGCCGCTGGCAGCGTCGCGACGACCTCGTCGACGTAGTCGTCGCGGTCGCGTCCGGCGGGCACGACGTGCGCGCCGAGGTAGGTCGGCTCCAGCCGCACCGGCGTGCGGCCGGCGAGCTCGCCGACCAGGCGCAGCAGCCGCAGCTCGGAGTCGACCGTGAGCCCGTAGCCGGTCTTGACCTCCATCGTCGTGGTGCCGTGTGCCAGCGCTGCCGCGCGCGCGGGCCGCGCCGAGGTCGAGCAGCTCCGCGTCGCGTGGCCGCCGCAGTGGCCGCGACCGTCGTGCGGATGCCGCCCCCGTCGTACGAGGTGCCGGCCAGCCGCGCGACGAACTCCTCGCGGCGGACGCCGGCGAAGAGCAGGTGGGTGTGCGCGTCGACGAAGCCCGGCACCACGCAGGCGCCCGGCCGCGTCGAGCTCGCGCCTCCGGCGCGTCGGCCGGGAGGTCGCGGTCCGGCCCGGACCACGCGACCCGGCCGCCGCGCACCACGACGCGCGGCGTCCAGGACAGGGTCGCCGGCCATGGTGAGCAGCCGGCCGATCCGGCGGACGGTCAGGTCCATGTGGCGACCTCCTCCGGTGGCGCTCCGGGCGCCGGCTCGGGACCGGCTGGTGGCGTCGGCTTCTGGCGTCGACCGGCGGTCGCCGCGATGACGCCGGCCAGGACGATCGCACACCCGAGCAGCTGGACCGGGGACGGCCGCTCGTCGAGCACGGCGGCGGACAGCCCGACCGAGGCGACCGGCTGCAGCAGCAGCACGACCGACGTCAGCGCCGCCGGCACCCGCGGCAGCGACACGGCGATCAGCAGCCAGCCGACGACCTGAGACGTGAGTGCGAGGGTCACGAGCCAGCCGTGGGCAGGCCAGGCCGGCACCAGGTCGATGCCGCCCGAGACCGGCGCCAGCAGGACGCAGACCGGCACGGCCACTGCGGTGGCGTCGAACAGCGGGCCCTGCCGACCGGCGCAGGTCGCCGGAGCCCTGCCGCAGCAGCAGCAGGAACACGCCGTACGCCAGCGAGGTGCCGAGCCCGAAGACGACGCCGAGCCCCGGGTCGTCGCCGTAGGCGCCGGCGCCGACCACGCCGGAGATGAGGACGACGCCGACCAGGACCACCGGGACGGCCAGCACCAGCCGGCGGCCCGGGCGCTCCCCGCAGCAGCCACCAGGCGAGGAACCCGACGACGACGACCTGCAGGTTGCCCAGCACCGTGGCGATGCCGGCGCCGACGGCGGCGATCGCGTGGTGCCAGAGGACCAGGTCGACGGCGAAGAAGACCCCCGACGCGGCGGCCAGCCACCGGTCCCGGGGCGGCCGGGTGCCGTAGCGTCGGTCCTCGCGCAGCAGCAGCACGCCCAGCACCGGCAGGGCGTACAGGCAGCGGAAGGTGGCCGCGGTGGCAGGCTCCACGTCGGCGAGACGGACCAGCGTGGCCGAGCTGGCGATGCAGGCGGCGCCCGCCGCGGCGGCCAGCGTCGGGGCGGTCCGTCAGCGCCACGGGCGCGCACCTCCTGGCCGGGGAACCCTCACCCGGGATCATGTCGTTGCCGATCGTTGTCGCGACAGGAGCGTCTTCGGGTTACGCTCCTGACGGCGCGAGACCCTAGCAGCGGGAGGTGAGCACGGTGGACTTCGGACACGACACGGCGTGCGCCCTGGCGACGGTCGTCGACCTGGTCAACACCGACCCGCGAGCTCGCGCGGCGAGGAGGCGCTGGCCGATCTCGCGGCCCTCGACGACCTGGTCCGCGCGGCGCGAGGTCTCCGAGACCGGTCCGCTCAGCGACGACGACCTGGCCGCGGTGCTGCGGCTGCGCGCCCGGCTGCGCGCGGTGTTCGCCGGCCGCGGACGAGGCGACCGCCGTCCGCCTGGTCAACGACCTGGTCGCCGACGCGCGCACCACCCCGCGGCTCACCGACCACGACGACTGGCCGCTGCACATCCACTACTACGCGCCGGGCGTCCGGCTGGCCGAGCACCTCGCCGCGGACTGCGGCATGGCGCTGGCCTTCGTGCTCGCCGCGGGCGAGCGGTCCGCGGCTCGCGACCTGCGCCGCGCCGGACTGCGAGCGGGTGCTCGTGGACCTCTCGCGCAACCGGTCCAAGCGCTACTGCGACAGCCGCACCTGCGGCAACCGCCTGCACGTCGCCGCCTACCGCGCCCGCCAGAAGACCGGCTGACGCGCCGGCGCCGCGCCGTCCGCACCGACCCGGCGAATCGACCACGTGAGGTAGGTCGGTGCAGTCCTGCAAGAGGCCGATCGGCCTGATTGCGGGGGGCATGCGCCTACCTCACGTGGTCAGATCGGGCGGCTGCCAGGCGGGGGCGTGGGTGCCGTCGAGCATCGGGACCCGGATGCCGACCTCGCGGGCGGTCCGCTCGGCGATCTCGTAGCCCGCGTCGGCGTGCCGCAGCACGCCCATGCCCGGGTCGTTCGTGAGCACCCGGGTCAGCCTGTCGTACGCCGAGTCGGTGCCGTCGGCGACGACCACGACCCCGGCGTGGATCGACTTCCCGATGCCCACGCCGCCGCCGTGGTGCACCGACACCCAGGTGGCGCCGGAGGCGGTGCTGAGCAGCGCGTTGAGCACCGGCCAGTCGGCCACCGCGTCGGTGCCGTCCTTCATCCCCTCGGTCTCGCGCTCCGGCGAGGCGACCGAGCCCGGCGTCGAGGTGGTCGCGGCCGATGACGACCGGCGCCTCCACGGCGCCGGAGGCGCACCAGGTCGTTGAACGCCTGGCCGGCGACGTGCCGCTCGCCGTACCCGAGCCAGCAGATCCGCGACGGCAGGCCCTGGCCCTGGACCTTCTCCGCCGCGAAGCGCACCCAGCGCTGCAGCTGGTCGTCGTCCGGGAAGCGCCTCCAGCACCGCCTTGTCGGTGGCGGCGAGGTCCTTGTCCGAGCCGGACAGGCAGGCCCACCGGAACGGTCCTGCGCCGCGGGCGAAGAGCGGCCGGATGTAGGCGAGCACGAACCCCGGGTAGGCGAACGCGTCGGCGAAGCCCATGTCCTGCGCCTGGCCGCGCAGCCCGTTGCCGTAGTCGAAGACGACAGCGCCCGGCGTGCAGCAGGTCGACCATGGCGCGGCAGTGCACGGCCATCGACTCGCGCGACCGCTCGACGTACTCCGGCGGCTTGGCGGTCCGCAGCTCCAGCGGCCTCCTCCAGCGACATGCCGTGCGGGACGTAGCCGTGCAGCGCGTCGTGGGCGGAGGTCTGGTCGGTCACGACGTCCGGCACCCAGCCGCGGCGCACCAGCTCGGGCAGCACGTCGGCGCAGTTGGCGACGACCGCGACCGAGAGCGGCCCGGCGGTCGCGCTTGGCGGCCTCGACCCGGGCGATGCCGTCGTCGAGCGAGTCGGCGATCTCGTCGAGGTAGCCGTGCTCGAGCCGGCGCTGCGCGCGCCACGGGTCGACCTCGATGCACAGGACGCGCACCGCCGTTGCCGGTGACCGCGAGCGGCTGCGCGCCGCCCATGCCGCCGAGCCCGCCGGTGAGCGTGATGGTGCCGGCCAGCGTGCCGCCGAAGTGCTGGTTCGCGACCTCGGCGAACGTCGCGTACGTCCCCTGGAGGATCCCCTGGGTGCCGATGTAGATCCACGACCCGGCGGTCATCTGGCCGTACATCATCAGGCCCTGGTCCTCGAGCTCGCGGAAGTGCTCGGGGGTCGCCCACCGCGGCACGAGCAGCGAGTTGGCGATGAGCACCCGCGGTGCGCCCTCGTGGGTGCGCACGACGCCGACCGGCTTGCCGGACTGCACCAGCAGGGTGTCGTCGGGCGCCATCTCGCGCAGCGAGCCGACGATCGCGTCGAAGGCCTCCCAGGACCGCGCCGCCCGGCCGTTGCCGCCGTAGACGACGAGGTCGTCCGGCCGCTCGGCGACCTCCGGGTCGAGGTTGTTGTGCAGCATCCGCAGCGCTGCCTCGGCGCCCCACGAACGACAGGTCATCTCGGTGCCGCGCGGGGCGCGGACAGGTCGGGCTCCTCGCATGAGGTCACAGCCTAGGACCGCGAGGGCGATCGCGTACGCCCGTGCGCGGGTGCCGGCCGCGTGACTCACACCTGGCCGTTCGTACGAGGTCCCCCCGGTCATCGGTCAGCAGCATCGGCGCGAGCGGCCCATGTGCAGGACCGGCGCGCTCGGGTTCGATGGACTCATGCCAGTCCACCGTGTCCGGACCCCGGCCACGACCGGTCCACCAGCCCCAGACCTCGGCGGGAGCCGCATGACGCGGGAACGAGTGCGCACGTCGCTCGCCGAAGCGGTCGTACGCGCCATGGTGGCCGGCGACGTCCTCGCCCTGCAGCGGCTGGTCTCCCCCGACGTCCTCGACCACTCCGCCCAGCCCGGCCAGCCGCCCGGCTGGCCCGGGGTCCGCGAGCGGGCGATGACCCTCTGCGCCGCGATGCCCGAGAGCGAGGTCAGCCGTCGACGTCCTCAGCGCGTCGGGCGACACGGTGCTCGCCCGGGCCGAGCTGGTGGCGCTGCGCCGGGACCTCTCCGCCGCCGCGACGGCACCGACCCGCCTGACGGTCGCGCTGGTGCTGCGCTTCACCGACGACCTGCTCGTCGAGATGTGGACCTCGGCGGACCTGGTGCTGGACCGGCCGGTGACCCACGTGCTGCCGGAGCAGGCGCCGAGTCGTTCTCGCGGCGCGTCTGAGCCTCCCCCGGCCGCCGACGGCGGCCGTCAGGGGTCGACGTCTGCCGCGGCCCGCGCCGCGAACACCCGCGCCGCCTCGGTCGTCACCGGCCCGGGGGCGCCGGCCAGCTCCCGGTCGTCGACGGCGTGCAGCCCCTGCACGTCGCGCGTCGAGGAGGTGAGGAACACCTCGCTCGCCTCGTGCAGCGCGGCCATCGGCAGGTCCCGCTCGACCGCGCCCGTCCACTCCAGCACCAGCGCCCGGGTCACCCCGGCCAGGCAGCCCGAGGAGAGCGGCGGCGTCACCAGCTCCCCGTCCAGGACGACGAAGACGTTCGAGCCGGTGCCCTCGCACAGGTCGCCCGCGGTGTTCGCGAGCAGCGCCTCGGTGCCGCCGGCGCCTTGGCGCGCGCCAGGGCGACCACGTTGTCGGCGTACGACGTGGTCTTCAGGCCCGGCGGTGGCGGCCCGCTCGTTGCGCGTCCACGGCACGACGACGGCCTTGGCCGTGGGCGCCCAGGACCGCATCGGGGCGAGCGCCACGACGAGGGTGGGGCCGGCCGTCGCCGCGCTCGGAGCCGAGCGGGCTGGGGCCGCCGGTGAGGGTGATGCGCAGCCGCAGCGGCTCGGCGTGCACGTCCGGCGTTGGCCGTCAGGGTGGCCGCGACGGCGGCGCGCAGGTCGGGCTCCGGCGGCGGCGCCAGGCCGAGCCCCGCGGCCGACGCCGCCAGCCGGCTGAGGTGACGGGTCAGGGCGAACGGCACGCCGCCGACGCACCTTGGCGGTCTCGAACACGCCGTCGCCGACCGTGAGCCCGTGGTCGAGCACCGACACCCGCGCCGGCTCCAGGTCCACGACAGCGCCGTCCAGCCACGCCTTCATCCCGTGCGTCCTTCCGGTCCCCTGCGCGGCCACCGTGCGCAGCCGGCGCGCCTTGAGCTCGGTCTCGTCCCACTCGGCCGCGGCGTCCGAGCCCCAGGTGATGCCGGCGCCGGTGCCGAGGTGCAGCTGCCTGTCCGCGCCCGAGCCGGTCGCCCAGAAGGTGCGGATGCCGACGGCCAGCCTGGCACGTCGGCGGTCGGCGTCGACCCAGCCGACCGCACCGCAGTACGGGCCGCGCGAGACCGGCTCGAGCGGCCGGATCGCCCGCAGGGCGCTGGACTTGGGGGCGCCGGTCACCGAGCCCGGCGGGAAGGACGCCGCCAGCAGGTCGGGCCAGCCGGCCCCGGGCCGCAGCGTCGCCGACACCGTCGACACCAGGTGCACGAGCCCCGGGTGCTGCTCGACGGCGTTGAGGGCGGGCACCTCGACGGAGCCGGTGACCGCGACGGCGCCGAGGTCGTTGCGCACCAGGTCGACGATCATCACGTTCTCGGCGCGGTCCTTGTCCGTGAGCCCGTCCGCGGTCGCGGCGGTGCCCTTGATCGGGCCGGAGCTGACGCCGTCGCCGCCGCGGCCGCAGGAACAGCTCCGGCGAGGCGGTCACCACGTCGACGCCCAGGTCGGGCAGGCGGACCGCGCCGGCGTACGGCGCCGGGTTGCCCTCGGCCAGCCGGGCGGCCAGCCCGCGGAGGTCGGCACCGGCCGGCCAGCGGCGCGGACAGCACCCGGCAGAGGTTGACCTGGTAGTGGTCGCCGGCCGCGATGCCCTCGCGGACCGTGGCGACCCGGTCCAGGTAGTCCTCCCGGTCGAGCGACGACGACCACGCGGCCAGCGGCACGCCCGGCCACGCAGCGGCCGGCGGCGGGGCCGCCGCGGACGTCGGCGAACCGGGCGCAGACCACTCGCCCCTCGAACGTGACCAGGACTGCCCACCACCCGGCTCCGTCGAGCACCGCGACGTCGTCGCTGACCTCGACGCAGGCCGGTGGCCAGACGGCCGCCGAACCAGGCGTACGGCTCCGGCGCGGCGCCCTCAGGCGAGGGCACCGACCGCCGCCTCGGCGGCGTCGACGAGCTCCCGCAGCATGCCGGCGACCGTCTCCAGCTGGTCGGAGACGTTGCGGTCCTCGTCCATCACCGGCACGACTCCTCGGACGGCGGCGTGCACCGCGCTGCTGGCCGCACCCGGCGTGGCCACGTCGGCGCGCAGGTCGAGCGCCTGCGAGGCGGCCAGCACCTCGACGGCGAGCACGTGCCGCACGTTGGTGACGACCTCGCGCAGCTTGCGCATCGAGGTCCAGCCCATCGAGACGTGGTCCTCCTGGTTGCCGGAGGTCGGGATGGTGTCGACGCTGCTCGGGTGCGCGAGCACCTTGTTCTCGCTGACCAGGGACGCCGCCGTGTACTGCGCGATCATGAACCCGGAGTTGGTGCCCGGGTTGCGCGCGAGGAAGGCCGGCAGGCTGCGGGAGAACGCCGGGTCGAGCATCCGGTCGGTGCGCCGCTCGGAGATGCTGGCGAGCTCGGACACCGCCATCGCGAGCATGTCGCCGGCGAACGCGAGCGGCTCGCCGTGGAAGTTGCCGGTCGACATGACCTCGCCGTCCGGCACGATCACCGGGTTGTCGACCACCGAGCCCGAGCTCGATGTCGATGACGCCGCCGGGCGTGCGCGAGCACGTCGCGGACCGCCCCGTGCACCTGCGGCGCGCAGCGCAGGCAGTACGAGTCCTGGACGGCGTGGTCGCTCTCGCGGTGGCTCGCGACCAGCGGGCTGCCGGCCAGCAGCCGCCGGAGGTTGGCGGCGCTCGCCAGCTGACCGGGGTGCGGGCGGATCACCTGCACCCGCTCGTCGTACGGCTTGTCCGTCCCGAGCAGCGCCTCGACGCTCATCGCGGCGGCGATGTCGGCGACCTTGACGAGCAGCCCGATCTCGTCGATCGAGAGCGCCAGCAGCACCTGCATCGGCTCGGTGCCGTTGATGAGCGACAGGCCCTCCTTGGGCGCGAGGACCAGCGGCTCGACGCCGGCCTCGGCCAGCAGCTCGGCCGCCGGCCGGCCCCGCAGGTCCGTGTCGCCGCGCCGGCGCAGCCGGCCCTCGCCGACCAGCGGCTGCGCCAGGTGCGCGAGCTGGGCGAGGTCGCCGGACGCACCGACGGAGCCCTTGCCGGGGATGACGGGCAGCAGGTCGTGCTCGAGCAGCTCGAGCAGCTTGGCCGGCAGCTCGACCCGCACGCCCGAGTAGCCGACGGTGAGGGTCCGGGCGCGGAGCAGCAGCAGCCCGCGGACCACGTCGTCGGGCAGCGGCTCCCCCACCCCGGCGCTGTGCGAGCGCACCAGGGCGAGCTGCATCTGCTCCAGGTCCTCGCGGCCGACGTGGGTGTCGGCGAGGGCGCCGAAGCCGGTGGTGATCCCGTACATCACCTTGTCCTGGTCGACCGCGTCGGCCACCACGGCGCGGCTCGGCGCCATCCGGGCCGCCACACCGTCGCCGAGCACGGCACCGGCGTGGCCGCGCGCCACCGCCACCAGGTCGTCGAGCACGAGGGCTTCGCCGGTGACCGTCACTGTCCGCATGGCGGGCAACCTAGTGGGGCCGGCCGGCGTGGCGGGGGGTCACCCCCGGGCTGTCGTGCTGCGGTACGCGACCTGTCCCGCTTTGGTCGCGGCCCGCACGATCGGCTATGGTCGTCCTCGCACGACAACGTGGCCGTCAGGTCCGCTAGGTCGTCGCGCGGACGTGGCTCAGTTGGTAGAGCATCACCTTGCCAAGGTGAGGGTCGCGGGTTCGAATCCCGTCGTCCGCTCGGATGTACTCGAGGCTCACCGGCCTCACTCGGTGGAGTGGCCGAGAGGCGAGGCAACGGCCTGCAAAGCCGTCTACACGGGTTCAAATCCCGTCTCCACCTCGAGAACACCAGCTAGGGCGATTGGCGCAGTCTGGCTAGCGCGCTTCCCTGACACGGAAGAGGTCACAGGTTCAAGTCCTGTATCGCCCACCAACACAGAGGGCCCCTGACCTGCGGACACCCGCAGACAGGGGCCTTCGTCTCTCTGGCCGTGCCAGACACGTGCCGGACGGTGGCGCGAGCCGAACCCGAGCCGCGCGCGGGCGAGCAGCCGGACGGGTCTGATGGCGCAGCAGAGCCCCCGGCTGGGTGATTCCCCGCCGGGAGCCTGCCGCCATTCTCGGATCGTCGAGCGCCACGCTGCTGGACTGAGGCGGCCAAGAAGCGGACCGCGTTCACGGCGGAGGCCGAGAGGTCTCGAACACCGGGTCCGGGGTGCTTCACCGCCATGACACATGGCCCGCGCCGACTTGGCCATAGGAAGCACCGATTGGCCGGCGCCGGCTGTGACACCCCACCGGCCCCCCGGCCGGGCATCTCACCAGGCCAGGTCAGGTCATCCTCGGCACGTGCCAGGCAGGGGACACGACAGCGACGCCCGGCCACCGCGACCCAAACCGAGAGAGTTCGTTGAACCAAGCTCGGACGGCGCTCCCCACGGCATACCGTCCACAGCATGGCCATGGTCAGTGCGGCAGGTTGGCGCGTCGAACGGATCCCCCTGGCAGGAGCTGACGGCGTCCACGAAGGCCACGCGTTGCGCGTCAGCTGGCGCGGGTACTGGCAGGCCGATTGCGCCACCTCGGCCGAGGTGGCCAAGCACGTAGATCTGGCGACCCTGGTACCCGACGTCTGGACACCCGTCCGGCCTGTGATCGCTGCGGGGCAGGTCGCCCGGAGGTTGTCGGGCACCCGCTGAGCAGTCAGCCGAATGCCACGGTCAGTGCCGTCGGTGCCGCCCGAACCCGACACATCGCGGCGGCGAGTCCCCGCGGAGCAGCGCGAGGTGCGCCTCGAGGGTCCGGTGCTGCTCCCAGTCCAGTGCCGAGCTCGTCCGCGATCAAGCGGGAGACATCAGAGGCACCGGACTTGTCGACCACCATCGGCCGCAAGCCTCAGCTGCACGCTCACGTCACGCAGCTCGATCGCCCCCTGCGCCATCAGCAGCTCCACAGCCCTCAGCACGTCCCGGCAGTCGCAGCCGGCAACGCGGCAGCAGACCGCGTCAGAATGCACCTCGCCCGTGCGCCCGACCTGTTCGAGGACCTCGGCCTGCACGGTCTCCTGCATGTTCATGGCCCCTCCTGGAGAGTCTTCGCGAACTGCCAAACGAGCCGCCAGACACACGGCTATGCGCGATCACTCGAACGGGGGAACGTCCGCCAGATCGAAACCCGGCACCTGTCTTCGTCGCCGGAACGTGCCGGGATCACCCACAGCCAGATGTCGTCCTGGGCGCGGTCCCGGCGTCCGACGTCGTCGCCGCCCTCGGGGCGGCAGGTCGGGATCGTCCGGGAGTCCGCCGATCATCGGCGGATGGTGGGCTGCCCGCCTCGGGGTGTAGAAGTCGCACTGCGGGCTAACGTGCCCGGATGGTGTCCTTCACGTACCGGCTCGAGAACGGTGACCCGGCGCCCACACCGGTCCTCGATGCCATCCAGGCCAGGCATGCCCGGCTGCAGGACCTGATCCAGGCCGTGGAGCGGCTGGCAGGTGCCGTCGCGGCCCGGGAGGACTGGGACGCCCTCCACCGGGTCCAGGCCGAGGTCATCGAGGCGTTGGCGACCATGCGGGACGCCGACCATCAGCTGGAGCGCATCGCGGCCGAGGCGAATCGTGCAGGCGGATGGCGCGGCATCGACCTGCGCGAGGCCGCCAGCAAGCCCGCCGAGTAGCACGCGCACTCAGGCGCCCGCACGGTCGGGCTGACGTCCTCGCGTCGGTTTGGTCAGGGGCAGCTCCAGCTCGTCGGCGCGCTCGCCGTTGCGCCAACCGTCGGGCGGGTGCAGCTCAGGCGCGAGGCACGAGGGTGACGGCGACCGCGATCAGCATCGACCACACGAGCAACGACGAGACGAACGCGTAGCCGAGACCTCGAGCGAGGGAACCCTCGGCCACGTACTCCGCCACGTGCTCCGCCACGTGCTCCGTCACGTGCTCGGTGCTGCCTGCCGACGCCTCAGCTGTGGTCACGGTCCGAGCCTGCCGCGCGAAGGTGAACGGAGCCGGAACCCCACGGGTCGAGTCCGGCAACAGCTCCGGGCGTCGCGCCGTCCGCGGCGAGGGCCGTCCGGGCGGATCGACGTCCCGGGGGCGGCGCCGGTCCGTGGCACAGCCGCGCCCGCCCTGGGTGAGAGGGCGGGCGCGGGGGCCGCGCCGCCGCTCCGGGGGGCGGGACGGCGGCGGGCCGTGACCCCAGCCTGCCGCGCTCGTTGCCCAGACGGGTCAAGGCGCGCCGCGGTCCTGTCGACGCGTCTTACTGGGCCCGGCCACCCGAGGGGCGTGGCCGGGCCCGCAGGGGGCCGGCGACGACGGGGGCGCCCGCCGCCGTTCCGGGGGGCTGGCCCAGCGGCGGGCGTGCACCAAGCGTCCAGCACAGGAGAGCCCAGCCACGACCGACACGCCGGGCAGCGGCGACGAGTCCCTAGGGGTCCGGGTGGCGGTGGCGAGGGAGGCAGGCGGCCCGCGCCTCCTCCGGGGGGTGGGAGAGGCGCGGACCTGACCGCGGCCGGCGCATGCTCTCCAGCCACGGCTGGGGCCACCGTGCGCGGCCGCAGGGTGAGCGTCAAGGACGACCCGCGGATCGATGCCAATCATCACGAACAGTCACCGACCGACTACGGGACGTGCCGGCGCCTCGTTCGGGCGCGACGGTCAGCGCCCGGGCCTGCCCCGCGGTGGCCGTCCGAGCTCCTCGCGGCACCACGCCTCCAGGTCCGTGACGTTGATCCGCCAGATCCCGGTGGTCGGCTCGGTGCGCACGCTGAGCTTCTCGCTGTGGATGGCGCGCGAGAGCTGGACCAGTGGCACGTCGGCGTACTCGGCCGCGGCGTGCACGTCCAACCACACGCTCACGTCCGGCGATCCGTCGAGGGAGCCGGGCCCGTGCGCGTCGCCCTTCCGGCGCCATACCGGCGACATGGGCTCACACCCGCCGTTCCGGCACCGGACCCGTGACCGCGGCAGCCGTGGTGCAGCGGTACGTCGGGCGCGGGCTCACACGGTGCCGCTCGGCGCAGACCGACCGGGGCGGGCAGGGCATGCTCGGTGTCCTCGTGGTGGGCTGGTGAGGCGACCCGCTCGCCGGAGCCGCCGAGACCTGGCCACTGTACGCCGGGCCCCGGTCGGCGAGCAGGTCCGCGACCGGCCGCCGCCCCGTGCGTCGCGGCCACCAGCAGTCCACGTTGGCGGCGCCGCGCGTTCCCTGACCCCCCAGGAGCGGAGCGCGGCGCCTGACGGCGATGATCAGCCCTCGTCGGCGCGAGCGCAACACGGCACCGGGGCCCGGGGCCGTCCGGGTCAGCGGGGCTCCACCGAAGGGGGGATTCCGCCAGCGTCACGTTACGTGAACCATCGTTGTACGCGGCGTGCCAGGTCAGGGCCCGCCCCGACGTTCGGGGGAACGACATGCACGACGACGGCACGGCGCCGGCGCCCAGGAGCGAGGTGGGTGCGTCCTCGGTCGAGTACGCGCTCATCGTCTTCGCCATCGCGGCGACGATCGTGGTGGCGTTGTTCGCCCTGGGGCCGCCGGTCTACGGGCTGTTCGACGGGACCTGCCAGGCGGTCAAGGGCGGCGTCGAGAACGCCGGCGGTCCGACCAGCTGCACCTGAGCGTCACACCGGTAGCCACCGGGCCGCCAGGAAGATCGACACGGACAACGTCACCAGGGTCGCGACGGCGACGACTCGGCTGCTCACCCCAGCCGTCTGCCCGGCGACCATGATCGTCATGTCGACGGGTCGTCAGGCTCTCGACGTCCGGCGGGGTCCCGCTCGTCCGGCCGACGGTCGGACGCCGGCCGGACGGTCAGGGGGCGTGGATCGCGCGGACCGCGTCGACCGTGTCCGCATCGGCCGCGGTCTTGTCCGGCCGGTGCCGCAGCACCCGGGCGAACCGCAGGGCCATCCCGCCCGGGTACCGCGGCGAGGTCTGCACGCCGTCGAAGGCCACCTCGACGACCAGCTCGGGTCGCACCTGCACGACCCAGTCGGTGCTGTCGACCGCCAGCTCCTGCAGCCGCTCGGTCTGCCACGCCAGCATCGCGTCGGTCAGCCCCTTGAACGTCTTGCCGAGCATGACGAAGCCGCCGGCGCCGTCGCGGGCCCCGAGGTGCAGGTTCGACAGCCACCCGCGGCGCCGGCCGTGTCCCCACTCGGCGGCCAGCACGACGAGGTCGAGCGTGTGCCGCGGCTTCACCTTGAGCCAGCCGGTCCCCCGCCGGCCGGCTTCGTAGGGCGCGTCGAGCGACTTCACCACGACACCCTCGTGGCCGCGGGCGACCGCGTCCGCGAGCACCCCGGCCGCCTGCCGCGCGTCGGTGGTGACCAGTCGCGGGACCCGTAGCGGGTCGGGCACGGCGCGCTCCAGCACAGCGGCCCGGTCCCGGCCGGACCGGTCCAGGACGTCCTCGCCGTCGAGGTGCAGCACGTCGAAGACGTACGTCGACAGCGGGGCGCTCGCCCGGCCGGCGGGGACGTCGACCCGGGAGGCCACCCGGCTCCCGGTCTGCTGGAACGGGCGTGGCCGGCCGTCCGGCCGGAGGGCGATGGCCTCGCCGTCGAGGACGACGTCGCGGACCGGCAGCGACAGCGCGGCCTCGACGACCTCGGGCACCCGGTCGGTGATGTCGTCCAGGCTCCGGGTCCAGACGGTGACGTCCGAGCCGGAGCGGTGCACCTGGACCCGCACGCC
Organism: uncultured Actinomycetota bacterium; assembly: GCA_963746175.1. Classification (GTDB taxonomy): domain Bacteria; phylum Actinomycetota; class Actinomycetes; order JACCUZ01; family JACCUZ01; genus CAVVAH01. The sequence goes on from CAVVAH010000001.1 coordinate 672,153, forward strand.
GTCGAGCTTCCACTCGACCGCTGCCTCGCCGAGCCGTCCCATGGCGTCCTCGACATCGGTGGCGGTCGAGGCCAGCATCGGCTGCACCGGACGGCCGACCTGCAGGCGGAACTGCCCGAGCGCGTCGGCGCCCCCGGTCATCGCCGCTTCGGCGACCGGCCCGACGGCGCCGCGGAGCATGGCGGCCCGCCGTACGTCGGCCAACGGGACGTCGGCGGCCGCGGCAACCGCCGCGAGCATGACGCCCTCGAGCGCCCCCTGGCGCAGCTCACCCGTGAGAAGACCGCGCAGCAGAGCCTGCTCGGGCTCGGTCGCCCGCGCGAACAGGTCCGTCACCCGGCGCACCCGCTCGGCCTGGGACCCGGTGCCGCTGAGGCCGGCGACGTCGTCCAGCGTGCGGTCCAGCTCGCTGACCCCGAGCGTCGGCTCGGTCACCGGCGCCGGCAGGTCGCGCAGCGACGCCCACCCGACGCCGGTCCGTCGCTGCCGCAGCTCCCCCGACAGGTAGGCGACGACGACCGCGACCTCGTCCGGGTCGGCACGACGCAGGGACTGGGCGACGGCGGCGACCTTCTCGGTCCGTCTCGAGGTCGCCGCGACGACCTGGGAGGCCAGGGCGACGTCGGCGAGCAGCACGCCGCCATCCTCACAGAGGGCCCCGACGGTCAGCCGCCGGCGACCACGACGAAGTCGTCCCAGGTGATCCCGCGGAGGGAGTCCGCACGCAGGGCCCCGCCCCACACGGGGTGCCCCGCGTTCTCCTGCTCCGCCTTGAGCGAGCTCGGGCCGCCGGCGTTGTCGCCGAGGTAGGCCCCGTAGCGCTGCAACGTGCGGGCCACCACCAGGGCGGCGGGCGACAGGCCGCGCGACTCCAGGTCCACCGCGGGACTGATCGCGATCCTCGTGCCCTCCGCACCCCACCCCGGCCTTGCCGGACTCGGCACCGACCATCGGGTTCCGGAAGCCGGCGGTGCTGTCCGTCTCGACGAAGAACAGGTGCAGCACGTGTCCCAGGTCGCCGTTGCGGGGCAGCGCCCAGTCGACGAGGTCCTTCCGGATGACCATCGCGTCGGGTATCGCCCCCCGGGAGCGGAAGTTGAGCCGCGAGGTGGACGACGGGTTCCTACGGTCCAGGCCGTTGCTGGCGTGCTCGAACAGGCCGGCTGCACCGACCGAGATGAGGTGGTCACCGACGACGGCGGACTTGGCTCCCCAGACCGTCCACCCGGTCGCTCGGTCGGTGACGACGAACGGCGAGTCGCTGGTCCCGGTCAGCACCGCTCCCAGCCACTCCGGGGCGTGGAAGCCCTGTGTCCGGAGAACGGCGACCTCCGCCGGGACGGACCCGGTCAGGCGCCAGAGGGGGTCGCTCGCCGTTCCCGAGGCGTACGCCGTCCCCCAGGAGTTGCTGCCGACGCCACGGATCACGGGGTACGGCCAGCTCTGCTGGTCGGGGTGCGTGCGCATGAACGTGTGGAAGTCCGCGGTCGCGACGGGATCGACGGTGCCGCTGAGCCGGCTCCGGAAGTAGGAGTCGGCCGAGTAGGGAAGGAAGGGTCCACCCGAGGCGACCGGTCCGGCGGGGACGCCGACCGTCGTCGAGGGCGAGGGGGACGGCGTCGGGGACGGCGCGCTGGCCGGGCGCGGGCGGGTGGCTCGGGCTGACGGCGCGCTGGTCGGCGCCGGGCCGCCCGTGGCACGCGGCCCGGAGGTGGCCTGACCGGTCGGGCCCGGCTGCTGGTCGGCCGCGGGAGCCGTGGCGGTGCTCGCGGCCAGACGCAGGATGGCGCTCACGAGCCGGGCCCGTTGCGCGGGCCGGCCCACCGCCAACCGCACCTGCACCACCACCCGGCTCGTGTCGCGTGCCAACCAGCGGGCCATCGAACCCGCGCAGCCGTGGGCACAGCCACCGGCACGGAGGTCCAGGCGAGCACCTCGAGCGACCGACCTGGCAACCCGGTCACGACCTCGCACCGGGACCACCGACGGCCGACCCGTGCCGAGCACCAGGACCACGTCCGGGCGCAGGTCGCGCACGAAGGTCATCAGCGCCCGGGTCTCCGGCTCGCTGCCGGGCCGGCCCGACAGGCCCGGGGCGCCCGGCCGGACGCCACCGGCGGGGAAGTTGCGGTCGAGGTCGACGCCGTGCTGGTTCAGCCGGCGGTGGGCCGCGACGCCGTCGGGGTTGAGGGTGCGGACGGTCCACAGGTCCAGGCCCTGGGGGACGGACCGCTGGCGGAGCACGTGGACCACGCGCCGGCCGGCGGCGGACATGCCGTCCACGGAGCCGACGACCAGGACACGGCGCCCGCCCGCGGCCCGCCACTGGTGCCGGGCGACCAGCTGGTGGCCGCCGTCCGTGCGACCGAGGTGGACCACCCGGGTGCTGGAGGCCGTCGCGCCCGCCGAGTCCTGCAGCGCCGGCACTGCGGCGAGGCCGGTGGACGCGACGACGACCGCGACCCAGGCGTGAGCTCGGTTCATGACGGCGCCCTCCGGGAGAAGTCCTCCGTCTGGGCATCGGCACCCGGCGGTCACCGCCGCATCACGACCGGGCAAAGTCGGGGTCAGGACGCGGCCGGCCGGCCTCCCGCCGACACCAGGTCCGTCAGGGCGTCCAGCACGCCGCGGTGGAAGGTCGGGTAGGCGTAGACCATCGTGCGCAGGGTCGCGACCGGCACCCGGGCGTGCACGGCGAGGGTGAGCATCGAGAGCACCTCGCCGCCCCACGGCCCGACCGACGTCGCACCGACGAGCACGCCCCGGTCGGTGTCCTCGACGAGGGTGATGAACCCGGCGTTGCCCGGGCCGTGGATCCAGCCGCGCGCGCTGCTGGCGACCTGGCTGGTCCCGGTCCGCACGGTCAGTCCCTGCTCGCGCGCCGCGCGCTCGGTGAGGCCGACCGAGCCGACCTCCGGGTCGGTGAACGTGACGCGCGCCAGCCCGCGGTAGTCGGCCGGCGACCCGTCCTTCCCCAGGATGTCGGCGATCGCGATGCCCGCCTGGTACATCGCCATGTGCGTGAACATGCCGACACCGGTCACGTCCCCGACCGCCCACAGCCGCTCTCCCGCGCGCATCCGCTCGTCGACCTCGAGCGCCCGCGCCGTCGGGTCGAGGCCGACCGTCTCCAGGCCGATCTCGCCGACCCGCGCCTGGCGGCCCACCGCAGACAAGGATCTCCGCCGCGCGGACCTCGGTGCCGTCCTCGAGGCGTACGACGACCTCGCCGTCGCCGTCGTCGCGGGACACGTGCACCGCCCTCGCCCCGACCCGGACGGTCGCGCCGTCCGCCTCGAGCGCCGTCCGCACCACCTGGCCGGCGGCCGGCTCCTCGGGCGGGAGCAAGCCGTCCATCGCCTCGACGACGGTCACCGCCGCGCCGTACCGGGCGAACATCTGGGCCAGCTCGACGCCGATCGCACCGCCACCGAGCACCACGAGCGACTGCGGAGTGCGCTCGGCCGAGATCGCCTCGCGGTTGGTCCAGTACCGCGTGTCGCGCAGGCCCTCGATCGGCGGCACGACCGGCGCCGACCCGGTGCCCACCACGACGGCCCGCGACGCCACGTAGGTGTCGCCCCCGACGACGACCCGTCCGGGACCGTCCAGCCGGGCCGACCCGCGGACCATCGTGCCGCCCTTGCCGGTGAACCGGTCGACGGCGACCGTGTCGTCCCAGCTGTCGGTGGCCTCGGCCCGGATCCGGCGCGCGACCGGCCCGAGGTCCGGCTCGACCGTGGTGCGGCCGGCGTAGGGATCGGCCCGCCGGGCCTCGGTGAGCAGCGTGGAGCCGCGGATCATCATCTTCGACGGGACGCAGCCCCAGTAGGGGCACTCGCCGCCCACCAGCTCGCGCTCGACGCCGACGACGGAGAGGCCCGCCTCGGCCAGCCGGCCGGCGACCTCCTCGCCACCCGGCCCCATCCCGATCACCACGACGTCGACCTCGTGCTCAGTCATGATCCCTTCCTACCCTGGGTAGCGTGCCCGCGTGACGAGCAGTCCGAGAGCACCCGCCCTACCCGCGCTCGCAGCTGTGGCTGGTCCGGCACGGCGAGACCGAGTGGAGCGCCTCCGGCCGGCACACCAGCACGCACCGACCTCGACCTCACCGACGCCGGCGACCGAAGGAGCGCGAGCCGTGGCGGCCAAGCTCGCCGGGACGTCGCTTCGCGCGGGTGCTGACCAGCCCGCTGCTGCGGGCCCGCCGCACCGCCGAGCTGGCCGGCTTCCCCGACGCGGAGGTGGTCGCGGACCTCACGGAGTGGGCCTACGGCGACGACGAGGGCCGCACCACGCACGAGATCCGCGAGCAGCGGCCGGGCTGGACGGTGTGGCGCGACGGTCCGCTCGGGGGTGAGAACCGCACCGACGTCGGCGCCCGCGCCGACCGGCTCGTCACCCTGGTGCGCTCGGTCGACGCCTCCGTGCTCGCCTTCGCGCACGGGCACTTCTGCCGGGTGCTCGGCGCCCGCTGGCTGGGACTGGACGTCGAGGACGGCGCGCACCTCGCGCTCTCGACCGCGTCGGTGTCGGTGCTCGGCTGGGAGCGCGACGTCCCCGCCGTCCTGCACTGGAACCACACCGGCACCCTCACCTGACCGCGTACCCAGCTGCATGATCACCGGCGGACTCGCGCTGATCATGCGGTTCTGGTCAGCGGCTCGGGTTGGGCCGGCCGCGGTACTCCTTGGTGATCCGCTTCCACCTCGACCGCTCCTCCGCGCGCAGCCGGGCGTCGTGGCGCATCGCCATCCACCGGGCCTCGCGCTGCAGCTTGAGGTAGCTCTCCCAGCGCCGCTGCGGCAGGTCGCCCGACTCGAGGGCGGCGCGCACCGCGCAGCCCGGCTCGGACACGTGGGCACAGTCGCCGAACCGGCACTCCTCGGCGAGCCCCTCGACGTCGGCGAAGACCAGGTCCAGCGACTCGCTGATGTCGGTGAGGCCGACGCTGCGCAGCCCCGGGGTGTCGACGACCAGGCCGCCGCCCGGCAGCAGCACCAGCTCGCGGTGGGCGGTGGTGTGCCGGCCCTTGCCGTCGGCGCGCAGCGCGCGCGTGAACATGACCGCCTCACCGACCAGGGCGTTGGTGAGGGTGGACTTGCCGGCGCCGGACGGACCCAGCAGTGCGAGCGTCCGGCCCGGGACGACCTGGGCGCGCACCGCGTCCAGGCCCTCGCCGGTCGTGCTGCTCATGGCGACGACCTCGACGCCCGGGGCGGCGGCCGCGACGTCGGCCCGCATCTCGGCGGCGTCCGGGACCAGGTCGGCCTTGGTGAGCACGACCATCGGGGTCGCGCCGCTCTCCCACGCCAGCGCGAGGAACCGCTCGACCCGGCCGAGGTCCGGCTCCGGGAACAACGGCTCGACGACGACGGCGAGGTCGACGTTCGCGGCGAGGACCTGGCCGTGCGAGGTGCCCGGCGTCACCGACGCCCGGACGAACGCCGTCCGCCGCGGCAGCACCGCCTCGGCGGTGACCCGGCCGTCCGGCCAGGTCCGCGCGGCGACCCAGTCGCCGACGCACGGCGTCGCCACCGGGTCGGCCGCACCTGCCGACAGGAGCGCGCCGGAGAACGTGAGACGCATCGGGCCGCCGGCCGAGAGTGCGTCGCAGGCGCCGCGGTCGACGCGGCTGACGCGGGCCGGCACGTGCTCGGCGCCGTACGGCGTGAAGTCGGCGGCGTAGGAGTCGTCCCAGCCGAGGGTGGGGAGGTCGAGCGGATGGGGGTCACGTGGTGCGGACAACGCGGTGGGCCCTTCAGGAGTGGGAAGGTGCCCGGTCGTCGCGCAAGGGACGAGAGGTCAGCGGGCACCCGGGAGGCAGGCGTGATCGACGACGGTCATCAGGGCCTCCTCCTTCGGGTCGCGCGGCTGGCGCAGCGGGCTGGGCGGAACGTTAGCGGCGGTCCGGGGTGCGGGCCAGCGAGTTTTTCCCGGGCGTCCGGTTCGGCGGCAGCTGGACCTCGCCCGTCTCGTAGCCCGGCCCGGGCTTGACCTCGGGCGTCGCCGGCCGCTGGGTCGCGCGCGCCTCGGTGATCTCCCGCCGCGGCCAGACCGTCTCGACGGCGGCGTTCAGCGCCGCCCCGATGAGCACCGCGATGGAGATGACGTAGAGCCAGATGAGCAGCACGATCGGGGTCGCGAGCGGGCCGTAGATCGACGTGCCGCCGACGCTCTTCTCGATGACCCAGCGGACCACGAAGCTGCCGGCGAACCAGATGACGATCGTCAGAACCGAGCCGGGGATGTCGCGCCACCACGGCGTCCGTACCGGGACGCTCACGTGGTACAGCGACGTGAGTGACACCACGCAGAGCAGGGTCGCCACCGGCCAGTAGAGCGAGTTGAGGAAGACGACCTGGTCCGGGAGGACCTTCCCCAGCAGCGTCGGCCCGGCCAGCACGAGCGGGATCACCACGATGCCGACGAGCAGCACGACGATGTACAGGGTGAACGACAGCACGCGGGTGCGGACGATGCCGCGCACGCCGCCGAGCCCGTACATGATCGAGCAGGTGTCGATGAAGACGTTGAGCGCCCGGGAGCCGGACCACAACGCGATGATGAAGCCGATCGACACCAGGTCGAACCGGTGCGGCGCGAGGACGTCGCGCAGCGTCTTCTCGATGACGTCGGTGACGACCTCGGAGGTGAAGATGTCGCGGGAACCGTCGAGGAGCCGGTTGCGCACCTCGGCGACGACGCCCTCGCCGATCCACTTGCCGACGTAGCCGATCGAGCCGACCAGCCCGAGGATCAACGGTGGCAGCGAGAGCAGGGCGAAGAAGCCGGCCTCGGCGGCCAGCCCGGTGACGCGGTAGCGGAAGCAGACCTTGGTGGTCTCCTTCGTCAGGCGCCAGGTGACGTCACGGACCCCGGTCCAGCCCGCGGCGACCGGTTCGCGATCGGAACCGGCCTGCTCGATGCGTTCGGTCCCCGCGGCCACCTCTCTACGGTAGGCCACATGAGCGTGCCTTCCCCCTCGACGACGCACGAGGTGACCAACCAGGCTCCGCCGCTGGTCGGGCACGACGCCTTCGGCAGCGACCGGGCACTCCTCGAGGCGGTCGTCCGGTACGACGGCGGCGCGCACGTCGAGGGCCTGTCCGCCCTCGGCCGCCGCGCCGGGTCCGAGGAAGCCCAGCGGTGGGGCGTCGAGGCCAACGCGCACCCGCCGGTGCTCCGGACCCATGACCGCTACGGCCGGCGGGTCGACGAGGTCGACTTCCACCCGTCCTGGCACGCGCTGATGACCGTGGCCGTCGAGGAGGGTCTGCACGGCGCCGCCTGGTCGGCCGGCGAGGCGGCCCACGTCCGCCGGTCCGCCGGCTTCGTCGTGTGGTCCCAGGTCGAGGCCGGGCACGGCTGCCCGGTGTCGATGACGTACGCCGCGGTGCCGGCCCTCCGGACAGACCCGGCCGTCGCCGCGGACTGGGTGCCCGGGCTGACGGCCCCGTCGTACGACCCGGGGCTGCGAGTGCCGGCCGGCAAGACCGGGCTGCTCGCCGGCATGGGCATGACCGAGAAGCAGGGCGGTTCCGACGTCCGGGCCAACACGACCCGCGCCGAGCCGCTCGGCGCGGACGGCGCCTACGCGCTCACCGGCCACAAGTGGTTCTGCTCGGCGCCGATGTGCGACGTGTTCCTCGTGCTCGCGCAGGCGCCCGGGGGGCTCACCTGCTTCGTGGTGCCGCGGGTGCTGCCGGACGGCAGCCGCAACACGTTCCGGCTGCAGCGGCTCAAGGACAAGCTCGGCAACCGGTCGAACGCGTCGTCGGAGGTGGAGCTGGACCGCACCTGGGCCCGTCGCCTCGGCGAGGAGGGCCGCGGCGTCCGGACCATCCTCGAGATGGTGGCGGCGACCCGGCTGGACTGCGTCCTCGGCTCGACCGCCCTGATGCGCCAGGCAGTCGCCCAGGCGACCCACCACGCCGCACACCGCAGCGCGTTCGGCGGCCTGCTCGCCGACAAGCCGCTGATGCAGAACGTCCTCGCCGACCTGGCCGTCGAGTCCGAGGCCGCGACCCAGCTGGGCCTCCGGCTGGCGCACGCCGTCGACGCCGGCGAGCACGACCTGCGCCGGCTGGGCGTCGCGATCGGCAAGTACTGGGTCTGCAAGCGGGCGCCCGCCGTGGTCGGCGAGGCACTGGAGTGCCTCGGGGGCAACGGCTACGTCGAGGACAGCGGCCTGCCGCTGCTCTACCGGGAGGCGCCGCTCAACTCCATCTGGGAGGGCTCCGGCAACGTCAACGCCCTCGACGTGCTGCGCGCGCTGTCCCGCGAGCCGGCCGCCGTCGAGGCGTTCCGGGCCGAGGTCGCCCTCGCCCGCGGCGCCGACCGCCGGCTGGACGCGGCCGCGGACCGGGTCGGCAAGGCCCTGGTCGAGGCGGACGAGGCGTCGGCCCGCCGCCTGGTGGAGTCGCTGGCACTCGTGCTGCAGGGCGCGCTGCTCGTGCGGCACGCGCCGGCAGCAGTTGCGGACGCGTTCTGCGCCTCCCGGCTGGCAGCCGACGGCGAGCCGCGCAGCGGTCTGGCGCTCGGGACCCTCCCGCCGGGCCTGGACACCCGGGCCGTCGTCGAGCGGGCCACGCCGCAACCGGCCTGAGACACCCGGCCGGAGAGGCTGCGCCGACCTGTCACAGCGGTCCGGATGGTGGGACGGCGGAGGAACAATCCTGAGACGGGTGACACTCTGTTCACATGAACCGCACCGGTGCGCACCTCGTCGCACGGCTCCACGTCGACTTCGGTCACGTGTCGAGCGCGGTCTGTATGCGCGGCTGACCCCGCCGCCCTGTTCGTCGGCGCGCGGTCTCCGCCGACCCTGACCGTCCCGCGACGGCCGCCCACCGGCGTACGACCGTGTGCCTCCCACATCGGAGACACCGCTCGCCATGGCTGTCACGCCACCCGCCGCACGCCGGTCCGCCCACAAGGGTCAGGGCCAGTGGGCGCTCGGGCACCTTGAGCCGCTGACGCCCAACGAGCGCGTCAAGAAGGACGACGACGGCCTGAACGTGCGGGCCCGGATCGAGAACATCTACTCCAGGGCCGGTTTCGCCTCGATCGACCCTGCCGACCTGCGCGGCCGGATGCGGTGGTGGGGGCTCTACACCCAGCGCCGGCCGGGCATCGACGGAGGCAAGACCGCGGTGCTCGAGCCGCACGAGCTCGACGACGAGTACTTCATGCTGCGGGTCCGCATCGACGGCGGGCAGCTCAGCACCGAGCAGCTGCGCACCATCGCGCAGGTCTCCAGCGAGTTCGCCCGCGACACGGCGGACGTCACCGACCGGCAGAACATCCAGCTGCACTGGATCCGGATCGAGGACGTCCCGGAGATCTGGCGCCGGCTCGAGGACGCCGGGCTGTCGACCACGGAGGCCTGCGGCGACACCCCGCGGGTGATCCTCGGCTCCCCCGTCGCCGGCATCGCCGCGGACGAGATCCTCGACGGCACCCCGGCCGTCGACGAGATCCAGCGGCGGTTCATCGGCTCGAAGGACTTCTCCAACCTGCCGCGCAAGTTCAAGACGGCGATCAGCGGCTCCCCGTTGCAGGACGTCGAGCACGAGGTGAACGACATCTCCTTCGTGGGCGTGGTGCACCCCGAGCACGGCCCGGGCTTCGACCTCTGGGTCGGCGGCGGCCTGTCGACGAACCCGATGCTCGCCCAGCGGCTCGGCGCGTGGGTACCGCTCCACGAGGTGGCCGACGTCTGGGCCGGCGTCGTCGGCGTGTTCCGCGACTACGGCTACCGCCGGCTGCGCACCCGCGCCCGGATCAAGTTCCTCGTGGCGGACTGGGGCGTCGAGAAGTTCCGCCAGGTGCTCGAGGACGAGTACCTCGGCCGTCGGCTCACCGACGGCCCGGCACCCCCGGTGCCGTACGGCGCGCGGGACCACATCGGCGTCCACCGCCAGAACGACGGCCGCTACTACGTCGGCCTTGCGCCGACCGTCGGCCGGGTGTCCGGCACCACGCTGTCGCGGCTCGCCGACGTGGCGGAGGCGCACGGCTCCACCCGGGTGCGGACCACGCCGCACCAGAAGATCGTCGTCCTCGACGTGCCGGCCGGCCGGGTCGACTCGCTCGTCGACGCGGCCGCCGGGCTGGGGATGCGGGCCCGGCCGAGCACCTTCCGGCGCAACACGATGGCCTGCACCGGCATCGAGTTCTGCAAGCTGGCCATCGTCGAGACCAAGGCCCGCGGCGCGAAGCTGGTCGACGAGCTCGAGCGGAGGCTGCCGGACCTCGACGACCCGATCACCATCAACGTCAACGGCTGCCCCAACTCGTGCGCCCGCATCCAGGTCGCCGACATCGGTCTCAAGGGCCAGCTGGTGCTGGACACCGACGGCAACCAGGTCGAGGGGTTCCAGGTGCACCTCGGCGGCGGCCTCGGACTCGATGCCGGCTTCGGCCGCAAGCTGCGTGGCCACAAGGTGACGGCCGACGAGCTCCCCGACTACGTCGAGCGGGTCGTCCGGGCGTACGCCGACGGGCGGCACTCCGGCGAGCGGTTCGCGCAGTGGGTCGCCCGCGCCGACGAATCGGTCCTGCGATGAGCGATGCCAGAGCCGTGCCGTTCTACTGCCCCTTCTGCGGCGACGAGGACCTGCGTCCCCACGAAGACGTCCACGGCGCCTGGCACTGCCGTTCCTGCACCCGTGTGTTCACCCTCAAGCTGGTCGGACTGGTGACGAAATGACCGCCGCACTCATCTCACCGATGCCGACGTTCGAGCCGGCCGAGTCGCTGGCGGAGCACCGTGAGGCGCTGGCACGCCGCGCCGCCTGGCGGCTCGAGGACGCCTCGCCGGAGACGATCATCCGCTGGGCGGTGCGCACCTTCGGTGCCCGCTTCGCGGTCACGTCGTCGATGGCCGACGCCGTGCTCATCGACCTCGTCGCGCACGCCGCACCGGGCACCGACGTGGTCTTCCTCGACACCGGCTACCACTTCCAGGAGACGCTCACGATGCGCGACGCGGTCGCGGCGACGTACCGCGGCCGGATCAACCTGATCACCGTCGAGCCCGAGCAGACGGTGCCCGAGCAGGACGCCGAGCACGGCCAGGACCTGTTTGCGACCAACCCGGACCGGTGCTGCTTCCTGCGCAAGGTGCTGCCGCTGGACCGGGCCCTGTCCGGGTACGACGCGTGGGCATCCGGGCTGCGGCGCGACGACTCGATCGCGCGGTCGCGCACCCAGGTGGTCGACTGGGACCGCCGCAACGGCATGGTCAAGGTCAACCCCCTGGCGCGGTGGACCCAGGCCGACGTCGACTCCTACGTCCGGGAGTTCGACGTCCTCACCAACCCGCTGCTCGACGAGGGCTTCGCCTCGGTCGGCTGCTTCCCGTGCACCCGCCGGGTCGGCAGCGGGGACGACGCCCGGGCGGGCCGCTGGGCCGGTACCGGCAAGTCGGAGTGCGGCATCCACGTCGTCGCGCCGGCATGAGGCGGACCCCGTGAACGCCGGCTACCCCCTGCTGCTGGACGTCGCCGGGCGCCGGGCCGTGGTCGTCGGCGGTGGCCCGGTCGCGGCCCGACGCGCACGGGGCCTGGTCGACGCGGGGGCCGAGGTCGTCCTGGTCAGCCCGTGGGTGTGCGAGGACGTGCGCGACCTCGTCGACGCCCGCCGGCTGGAGTGGGTGACCCGCGACTACACCGTGGGCGACCTGGACGGCGCGTGGCTGGTCCACACCGCCACCGGGGACCCGGCGACCGACGACCTGGTGGCCGCGCACGCCGCCGCCGCCCGCACCTGGTGCGTCCGCGCCGACGACGCGGAGCGCTCCAGCGCCTGGACGCCGGCCGTCGCCCGGTCCGGCGACGTCACCGTCGCCGTGACCGCCGGGGGCGACCCGCGTCGCGCTGTCCGGCTCCGCGACGCGATCTCGGTCGCCCTCGACGCGGGCGAGCTGCCGCTCCGGCACCGCCGCCGGTCCGCGGGCGGGCGCGTGGCGCTGGTCGGCGGCGGACCGGGCGACCCCGGCCTGATCAGCGTGCGCGGCCGTCGGCTGCTCGCCGAGGCCGACGTGGTGCTGGTGGACCGGCTCGCGCCGCGGGCGCTGGTCGACGAGCTCGAGCCGGAGGTCCTCGTCGTCGACGTCGGCAAGGCGGCCGGGCACCACCCGCTGCCGCAGGAGGAGATCAACCGGCTGCTCGTCGAGCACGCCCGGGCCGGCCGCCGGGTGGTCCGGCTCAAGGGCGGCGACCCGTTCGTGCTCGGGCGCGGCGGCGAGGAGGCCCTGGCCTGCGTCGCGGCGGGCGTCGCGGTCGAGGTGGTGCCCGGGGTGACCAGTGCCGTGTCGGTGCCGGCGGCCGCGGGCATCCCGGTGACCCATCGCGGCCGGGCCAAGCAGGTCACCATCGCGTCGGGTCACGAGGGCCTCGACTGGAGCTCGCTGGCCGCGGTGGAGGGGACCCTCGTCCTGCTCATGGGCGTCAGCGGTCTCACGGTGGCCGCCCGCGAGCTGGTCGCGCACGGCAAGGACGCCGCGACGCCTGTTGCGGTGGTCGAGCGCGGCTTCGCGCCGGACCAGCGCACGACCGTGGGGACGCTGGCGACGATCGCCGAGCTGGCACGCGAGCGTGACGTACGCCCGCCCGCCGTCGTCGTGATCGGGTCCGTGGTGGACCTGCACGACGTCTTGGGCTGACGATCGGGTCCGTGCCGGCAGCCCCGCCTCCCCTGATCGCCGTCGCGCACGGCAGCAGCGACCCCGCCGCCGCCGACGCGACGCGAACGCTGCTCGCCGCGGTCGCGGTCGCCCGCCCGGGACTGACGGTGCTGCCGGCGTTCCTCGACCACGAGCAGCCCGGGCTCGCCGACGCCGTGGCGGCCGCTGAGGCTGCGGCGCCGTCCGCACCCGTCGTCGTGCCGCTGCTGCTCGGGGCGGCCTACCACTCCCGGGTGGACATCCCGGCCGCCTTGTCCGGCACCAGCGCCCGGCAGGCCGACGTCCTCGGTCCGGACCCGCTGCTCCTGCGGGCCATGGAGCGGCGGCTCGCCGCGGCCGGCGTGACCCCCGGCGACCCCTCGACCGCCGTGGTGCTCGCCGCGGCCGGGACGACCGACACGGCCGCGCTCGACGGCGTACGCCGGCTGGCCGACGACTGGCGGTCGGCCGGCTGGTGCGACGTCCGGGCTGCGTTCGCGTCGGCTGCCGGACCCACCGTCGAGGAGGCGGTCGCAGCGCTGCGCGAAGCCGGAGCGCGCCGGGTGGCGGTCGCGACCTACCTGCTGTTCCCGGGCCTGTTCGCCGACCGGCTGGCAGGCGCCGGCGCCGACGTCACCTCCGCACCCCTCGCCGACGCCCCCGAGGTGGTCGACCTGGTCCTGCGCCGCTACGACTCCGCCACCCGGACCCGACCGCCCCGCTGACCCCGAGCAGTCGGTCCCCGGTCTTGCGCTCCTAGTGCCCTGAGAGCAGATCTGGTCTCAGGGCACTAGGCGCCCGGGGGTGGCACCGGGACGGCTGTCCGGCAGGGTGCCGGAGGTGCGCCGTCGACGCACCTTTCTGAGCGACGTCGTCGACGACGTCGCTCAGAGCCACGCCGTCGTCCACAGCCGGCCCGAGACAGGTCGTCGTCCACAGAGACAGTGGCGGGCGGCTTCGCGACGGGACCACCCTGCGATCCTCAGGAGGTGGCGGAGTCGGAGGGGCAGGAGACGGCGGGGGCGACTGCTCCGGGCCGCCCGTCGCCGCGCCGACCTGTCGCAGCGGCAGCTGGCCCGACGTGGCGGTGTGCCGCAGTCCGTCGTGAGCCGCATCGAGTCCGGCCGCTCGGCGTCCCCCGGTGTCGAGACGATCGCCAGGCTGCTCCGGGCCGCCGACCACCACCTGGTCGCCGCCCCCGGCTCCGGGCTCGAGTCGAGCGACGGGAGCGATCTCCCGGTCCGAGACCGGGGCGGCCGCCGCTATCCCGCCCACCTGGACGTCCGCCCGGTCGACCGCTTCGGCTCGTGGTGGGGCGACTGGAGCATGCTCAGCACCAGGTCGCCCGACATCTGGGACCCGGCGCCGCGGCGACGCCCCCTTCGCACCTTCGATCTCGCCCGATGGCGCCGCGACGAACGGCGGCAGGAGGGTGACTACGCTCGGGGCCGACCCCTGGACGCCGACCCGAGGAGCCGGGCGATGACACCCCGTGGGACCGACAACGCGACCGACCCCGCCCTGAGCACGTCCGACCCCGAGATCGCCGGTCTGGTGCGTGCCGAGGCCGAGCGGCAGCGGGACAGCGTCCGGCTGATCGCCTCGGAGAACTACGTGTCCGCCGCGGTGCTCGAGGCCACCGGCACGATGCTGACCAACAAGTACTCCGAGGGGTACGCCGGCAAGCGCTACTACGAGGGTCAGCAGGTCATCGACCAGGTCGAGACGATCGCCGTCGAGCGGGCCAAGGCGCTGTTCGGCGTCGAGCACGCCAACGTGCAGCCCTACTCCGGCTCCCCCGCCAACCTGGCCGTCTACCTCGCCTTCCTCAAGCCGGGCGAGACCGTCATGGGCATGGCGCTGCCGGCCGGCGGCCACCTCACCCACGGCTGGAGCGTGTCCGCCACGGGCACCTGGTTCCGCGCCGTGCAGTACGGCGTCCGCAAGGAGACCGGCCGGGTCGACATGGCCGACGTCCGCGAGCTGGCCCTCGCCGAGCGTCCGAAGGTCATCTTCTGCGGCGGCACCGCGATCCCGCGGACCATCGACTTCCCGGCGTTCGCCGAGATCGCCCGCGAGGTCGGCGCCGTGCTGGTGGCCGACATCGCCCACATCGCCGGCCTGGTCGCCGGTGGCGCCCACCCGTCGCCGGTCGGGCACGCCGACGTCATCACCACGACGACCCACAAGACCCTCCGCGGACCGCGCGGCGCCATGCTCCTGAGCACGGCCGAGCACGCCAAGGCCCTGGACAAGGCGGTCTTCCCCGGCCTGCAGGGCGGGCCGCACAACCACACCACCGCCGCGATCGCCGTCGCCCTCAAGGAGGCGTCGACGCCGGAGTTCAGCACCTACGCGCACGCGATCGTGGCGAACGCCCGAGCGCTCGGAGAGGGTCTCGCCTCGCGCGGCTTCGACCTCGTGAGCGGCGGCACCGACAACCACCTCCTGCTCGTCGACCTCACCGCCAAGGGAGTTGCCGGCAAGCCGGCGGCCAAGGCGCTGGACCGGGCCGGGATCGAGCTCAACTACAACACGGTGCCGTTCGACCCGCGCAAGCCGTTCGACCCGTCCGGGGTGCGGATCGGCACCGCGGCTGTCACGTCGCGCGGCATGGGGCCGCAGGACATGGACCGGGTCGCCGGCTGGATCGACGCCGTCGTGGCTGCCGAGGCCGCGGGCGACGAGTCGGCGGTCGAGAAGGTCGGCGCCGAGGTCCGCGAGTTCACCGCCGGCTTCCCGGTGCCCGGGATGCCGTCCTGACCGCACGTGTGTCGGAGGTCTCCGAGTGACCGGCCCGCCACCGGGCAGGTAGTACTGACCCCGCACCACTGACCCGCAGCAGCACGCCGCCGACCGGCGGTGCCCGTCCACCGGGCCGACCGACGACGAAGGACAGCGACCACATGGAGATCTGGCCCGGGACCGCCTACCCCCTGGGCGCGACGTTCGACGGAGCCGGCACCAACTTCGCCCTCTTCTCCGAGGTCGCCGACCGCGTCGAGCTCTGCCTGTTCGACAGTGCCGGTGCCGGCGGCCGCCGCCTCAGCGAGACCAAGGTGGACCTCCCCGAGGTCGACGGGTTCGTCTGGCACGGCTACCTGCCGCGGGTCGGCCCGGGCCAGCGCTACGGGTTCCGCGTGCACGGCCCTCGCGACCCGGCCCGCGGCCTCCGGTGCAACCCGTCGAAGCTGCTCCTCGACCCCTACGCGAAGGCCGTCGAGGGCCAGGTCGACTGGGCCGAGTCCCTCTTCGACTACCGCTTCGCCGCGCCCAACCGGGTCAACACCCTCGACTCCGGCCGGCACGCCCCCAAGTCCGTGGTGATCAACCCGTTCTTCGACTGGCAGAACGACCGGAACCCCGGCACGCCCTACCACCAGACCGTCATCTACGAGGCGCACGTGCGCGGCCTCACGATGACCCACCCCGCCCTGCCCGACAACATCCGCGGCACCTACGCCGGCATCGGGCACCCGGCGATCATCGAGCACCTGCACAAGATCGGCGTCACGGCGATCGAGCTCATGCCGGTGCACCAGTTCGTGCAGGACCACCACCTCGTCGAGCGCGGGCTGTCGAACTACTGGGGCTACAACACCATCGGCTTCTTCGCGCCGCACAACGCCTACTCCTCCAGCGGCCAGCGGGGCCAGCAGGTGCTGGAGTTCAAGGCGATGGTCCGCGAGCTGCACGCCGCCGGCATCGAGGTCATCCTCGACGTGGTCTACAACCACACCGCCGAGGGCAACCAGATGGGCCCGACGCTGTCGTTCCGCGGCATCGACAACCAGGCGTACTACCGGCTGGTCGAGGACAGTCCCGAGCACTACTACGACACCACCGGGACTGGTAACACGCTGCTGATGCGGCACCCGCACGTGCTCCAGCTCATCATGGACTCGCTTCGCTACTGGGTCCTCGAGATGCACGTGGACGGCTTCCGCTTCGACCTGGCGTCGACGCTGGCCCGCCAGTTCCACGAGGTCGACCGGCTGTCGGCGTTCTTCGACCTCGTCCAGCAGGACCCGGTGATCTCGCAGGTGAAGCTCATCGCCGAGCCGTGGGACGTCGGCGAGGGCGGCTACCAGGTCGGCAACTTCCCGCCGCTGTGGACCGAGTGGAACGGGAAGTACCGCGACACCGTCCGCGACTTCTGGCGCGGGGAGCCGGCCACCCTGGCGGAGTTCGCGTCCCGGCTCACCGGATCGGCCGACCTCTACCAGGAGGACGGCCGCCGCCCGCTGGCGTCCATCAACTTCGCCACCGCGCACGACGGATTCACCCTGACCGACCTGGTGTCGTACAACGAGAAGCACAACGAGGCCAACGGCGAGGGTGGCAACGACGGCGAGAGCCACAACCGCTCCTGGAACTGCGGCGTCGAGGGGCCGACCGACGACCTCGAGGTCCTCACCCTGCGCGAGCGGCAGAAACGCAACTTCCTCACCACGCTCTTCCTGTCGCAGGGCGTGCCGATGCTCCTGCACGGCGACGAGATGGGCCGCACGCAGGAGGGCAACAACAACGTCTACTGCCAGGACAACCCGCTCGCGTGGGTGGACTGGACCGACGCCCGGGACAACTGGGCGCTCACCGATTTCGTGGCGGCGGTGACCAAGCTGCGCCGCGAGCACCCGGTGTTCCGTCGCCGGCGGTTCTTCCAGGGCGACCCGACCCGCGGCTCGGAGAGCGAGATCGGCGACATCGCGTGGTTCACCCCGGCCGGCGGCCACATGACCGAGGGCGACTGGCAGGTCGGCTACGCCCGGTCGCTCGCGGTCTTCCTCAACGGCGACGCCATCATCGAGCCGGACGGTCGCGGCGCCCGGGTGTCCGACGACTCCTTCCTGATGTTCTTCAACGGCCACCACGAGGACATGGACTTCACCGTGCCCCAGGAGGTCTACGGCGAGCGCTGGGAGCCGGTGCTGGACACCTCGTCGCCGCTGGTCGACGACCGGCCGACCGCCAAGGCGGGCGGTGCCGTGACCCTCGAGTCGCGCTCGATCCTGGTGCTGCGCCGCGTTGTCTGAGGCGCCCCGCACGCGGAGCCGTCGGGTGCCGACCGGCACCTACCGGCTCCAGCTCCGGCCGGAGTTCGGCTTCGACGACGCCGCCGCTGTGCTGCCGTACCTGCGCGACCTCGGGGTCTCGCACGTGTACCTCTCCCCCGTCCTGCAGGCCGCGCCCGGCTCGACCCACGGCTACGACGTCGTCGACCACGCGCACCTCAACGAGGAGCTCGGTGGAGCGGCCGGGTTCCACCGACTCTCCGACGCCGCCCGCGACCTTGGGCTGGGCGTCGTCGTCGACGTGGTGCCCAACCACATGGCCGTGCCGACGCCGGTGTCCCTCAACGCTGCGCTCTGGTCGGTGCTGCGGCACGGCCCGGCCTCGCCGTACGCCCGATGGTTCGACGTCGACTGGGCGGCGCAGGAGCGAGCGGTGCTCATGCCGGTGCTGGGCCGGCGCATCGGCGAGGTCGTCGCCGACGGCGAGATCACCGTGGACCGGCACGGCGGGCCGTCCGGCGAGACGGTGCTGCGCTACTTCGACCACGTGTTCCCCGTCCGGCCCGGGACCGAGGAGCTGCCGCTGGCCGAGCTGCTGGACCGGCAGTTCTACCGGCTGGCGCACTGGCGGGTCGGCGACGAGGAGCTGAACTACCGCCGGTTCTTCGACATCGACACCCTCGCCGGGGTGCGGGTCGAGGACGAGCAGGTCTTCGCGGAGACGCACGCGGTGCTGCTCGCGCTGGTTGCCGAGGACCGCGTCGACGGGCTGCGCATCGACCACCCGGACGGTCTCGCCGACCCTCGCGAGTACGTCCGCCGGCTGGCCCGTGCCACCGGCGGCGCCTGGGTCGTGGTCGAGAAGATCCTGGAGGGCGACGAGGAGCTGCCTGCCGACTGGCCGTGCGCCGGCACCACCGGCTACGACGCTCTGCTCCGGGTCGGCGGCGTGCTGGTCGACCACGCGGCTGCCGACGACCTGACCAACCTCTACACCGGTCTCACCGGCGAGACCGCCGACTTCGCGTCCGTCGTCGAGGACGCCAAGCGGTTCGTCATCACGCACGGCCTGCAGGCCGAGATCGAACGGCTCGTCGAGGTCGCCTCGACGATCTGCCACGAGCACCTGGAGCTGCGCGACCACACCCGTCGCGGGCTGCGCGAAGCGTTGGTCGAGCTGCTCGTCGCGACGCCGGTGTACCGCGCGTACGTCGTCCCGGACGAGCCGGCTCCCGACGGAGCACGCGCCGTCCTGACGGCCGCCGCGGACGTCGCGCGGTCCCGGCTGGCCGACGACCGGCACGGCACGCTCGACCTGCTCGTGGCACTGGCGCTCGGCGAGTCGGGCACCGGACCGCACCGCGACGAGTTCGTCGTCCGGTTCCAGCAGACCTGCGGCCCGGTGATGGCCAAGGGTGTCGAGGACACCGCCTTCTACCGCTGGCTGCGGCTGACGGCCCTCAACGAGGTCGGCGGCGACCCGGCCCACCTCGGCGTCGGCGTCGACGAGCTGCACGCGTGGTGCGGCCGCCAGCTGGCGACCTGGCCGGACGCCATGACCACCCTGTCGACGCACGACACGAAGCGGAGCGAGGACGTCCGGGCCCGGCTCGCGGTGCTGTCCGAGCTGCCGCAGGAGTGGAGCCGGGCCGTGACCGGCTGGCGTGCCGCGACCGGCGGGCTGCGGCCGGCGGCCATCGACGCCAACACCGAGTACCTGATCTGGCAGACGCTGGTCGGAGCCTGGCCGATCGATGCCGACCGCCTCACCGGCTACCTGGAGAAGGCGACCCGCGAGGCGAAGCGTCGCACGACCTGGACCGCACCGGACCCGGAGTACGACGAGGCGGTCGCCGGCTTCGCCCGTGCCGTTCTCGCCGACACCGGTGCGGTCGCCGCCGTCGCCGCGTTCGTCGACCGGCTGGCGCCGGCCTGGCGGGCCGACGTGCTGGCCCAGAAGCTGCTCGCGCTCACGATCCCCGGTGTGCCGGACGTCTACCAGGGCTGCGAGCTCACCGACCTCTCACTGGTCGACCCCGACAACCGCCGGCCCGTCGACTACGCCGACCGGCGGGCCCGGCTGGCGCGCCTCGACACCGGCGCAGCTCCGGCCGACCTCGACGACGAGAAGCTGCTCGTGGTCTCCCGGGCGCTGCGGCTGCGGCGGGACCGTCCCGGCGTCTTCGGCGCCGGCTCCGGCTACCGCCCCGTCGCCGCGTCGACCGATCGGGTGGTCACGTTCGAGCGGCACGGCAGCGACCCGGCCGACACGGTCGTGACCGTCGCGGCCCGGCTGTCGCTCGGGCTGGCCGCAGCAGCGGACGCCACGGTGCAGCTGCCGGCCGGCACGTGGACCGACGTCCTCAGCGGCGGGTCGTACGGCGGTGCGGCACGGGTCGGCGACCTGCTGGCCTCGCTCCCGGTGGCCCTGCTCGTCCGGTCCGGCACGGCGGGGCCGACACCCTAGGCGAGCGCGGCCGGCCCCCCCGCAGGCTCGAACGACCGGTCGAGGGAGAGGTCCTGCGCCGGGACCGGGATCTGCAGGTAGAAGCCCTGCGCCTCGTCGCAGCCGAGCGCACGCAGGGCGTCGAGGGTCGCGGCGTCCTCCACGCCTTCGGCGACGCAGGTCACGCCGAGGGTGTGCGCCATCTCGATGGTCCAGCGCACGAGCGCCGCGTCGGTGGGGTCCACGAGCAGGCCCTGGATCAGGCTGCGGTCCAGCTTGAGCACGTGCACCGGGAACCGGCGGAGGTAGAGCAGGCTCGCGTAGCCGGAGCCGAAGTCGTCGATCGCCACCCGGACGCCCTGCTGCGCCAGTCGCCACAAGGTCGTCGACGCCGAGTCCGGGTCGGCGAGCAAGGACGTCTCCGTGAGCTCGACCACCAGGCAGCCGGCCGGCAGGTCACGGTCGGCGAGCATCTTGGCGACCAGGTCGGCGAACTCGGGGTCGCCGAGGTCGTACGCCGACACGTTGACGGCCGCCGGCAGGTGACGCCCCTCGGCGCGCCACTCCACGACCTGGTCGAGCACCAGGGCGAGGACGGCCCGGGTGATGGCCTTGATGGCGCCGTTGGTCTCGGCGAACGGCACGAAGTGCCCGGGCATCAGGAGCCCGCGCTCCGGGTGCTGCCAGCGCACCAGCGCCTCGATCCGCGTCATGTCGCCCGTCTCGAGGGCGAAGCTCGGCTGGTAGTGCACGGTGAGCTGACCGTCGGCGACCGCGCGCCGGAGGTCGGCGTCCATGACGAGACCGGCGCGGTCCGCGCCGGCGAACTCGTCGCGATAGATCTCCCAGCCGGTGCGGCGGCCCTTGGCGTCGTACATCGCGATGTCGGCCCGCTGGAGCAGCGTGCCGTAGTCGGTGCCGTGGTCCGGGGCGAGAGCGATGCCGATGCTGGCTCCCACCGAGACCTCGATGCCGTCCACCGTCACCGGCGCGCTGACGGCCCGGGTCAGCCGCTCGCAGAGGACCCTGACGGCCGGCTCGTCGTGGACCCCGCGGGCGAGGACGACGAACTCGTCGCCACCGAGACGGGCCACCACGTCCTCCGGCTCGCGGACCACCTCGGCGAGCCGCTGCGCGATGACGACGAGCAGCTGGTCGCCGGCGTGGTGGCCGAGGGAGTCGTTGACGTGCTTGAAGCGGTCGAGGTCGAAGAGGATCACGGCCAGACCGCGCTCGCGGCTCAGCATCCCCTCGGCCCACTCGCGCGCGGCCCGGCGGTTGTGCAGGCCGGTGAGCTCGTCCCGACGAGCCGCCCGGTGCATCGACCGACCCTGCTGCACGTAGCCGACCATCGACAGCGCCAGCATGACGAGCCCGAGGACGACCAGGCCGACGGGTCCCTGGGCGAACGGTCCGCTCCACATGCCGTGTCGGGACGGGGTGGAGACCGCCACCGCCCAGGCCGACGCGATCTTGTTGTCGGTCCGGGCGAACCGGACGACGCTGCGCTCGCCGCCCGTCGACTCGAGCTGGCCGTCGCGCGCGACCTGGACCCAGCGCAGGCTGCGGTCTTCCGGGCTGCCGAGCGCGACGCCGACGTCCTGCGGGTGGGTGGAGTCGATGACGACGCGCCCGTCGGTGCGGTCGACCACCCGGACCTCGAGGTCGGGGTCGGCGTCGTAGACGGCGAGCCGGAAGCTCTCGATGGTGAGCTCGAAGCTGACGATGGCCGGGGACTCGCCGGGTCCCGTGTTCACCTTCGCGGCGAAGCCGACGACCCAGTCCCCGGTGGACTCGGATCGGTACGGCGCCGACTGGTAGACCTTGTCGAACGGCAGGTCGAAGGCACGGTCGAAGAAGACGGCGTTCGTGCGGTCGCGGGCCAGGTCCTCCGTGGCGACGGCGCGGCCCTTGACGACGCGGGCGTTCTCGGACCCCGAGCGGTCGATGAAGCTGGCCGAGGCGACGCTGTCGGGGAACAGCGTCTCCAGGTCGTTGAGCACCAGCTGCACGCGGGACATCAGGTCGTCCTCGCCGGTCCGTCCGGTGATCCGGTCGACCCGGGTGCCCGGTGCCCGGTAGAAGTTCGTGAACGCGGCCGAGTGCGACGCGAGCAGGCTGGCGGAGCGAGCTCGCTCCGCGTAGTCGTCCAGCGCCGTGACCCGGGAGGCGCCGGCCAGCCGCAGGTCGTGGTCGCGGTCCTCGACCGCCCGCGACGCGAGTGCGCCGCTGCCGAGCCCGGCCAGGACGGCCACCAGCCCGAGCGCGAGCAGCGCGGCGCGGAAACGCTGCACGCGGGCTCACCTCTCCTCGCCGACGGTCCCGGTTCGTCCGGGTCCTTCGAGCGGTTATCGGCACGTCGGGCCACGAATTGAGCCTTCCGGACCGACCCCGCCGCGCGTCGCCGCGCCCTTTGCCGCGACTTTCCTTGACCGGTCCGGAGCTCGGGGGGTACATCCGAGGTGACGGCGCGAGGGGGGCTGGGGGGGCGCCGCCCGAGGGGGATGTCATGGGCATCGCACCGCCGGGCCCGGCCCAGGAGCCGACCGTGACCACGCAGCGTGTCGTCGACCGCACCCGGCCCCAGGTGACGAAGGACGAGCGACCAGGAGACGTGGCTGACGAGACGTCGGCCAGCTGGCGCGTCCTCACCACTCACGCCACCCAGCTCGGCGCCCTGGGAGTCGGCCTCTTCCTGCTGATGAAGACCTACAGCGTGTCCCGGTACTCCCTGACGACTGCCTCGGCACTGCTCACAGCGGCCCCCGTCGGCGTCATCCTGGGGACGCTGACGTCGTACGAGTACATGCTGTGGCCGCTGCTGAGCGTCGCTGCCGGTCTGGAGGCGGCGCGGCTCTGGAGCCGGGAAGGGCTCTCGGTCGCCTGCCTGGGCGCCGCCGGCCTGTCGGCCGCCTCGGCCCTGCTGTCGCTCCCGCTCTACCTGGTGATCGGAGCGGTCGCGGTGGTCGCGGCGTGCCTGCTCCAGGCCGGGCTGGCGAGGGTCGTGGTCCGCGACGGCGCGACACCCCCGGCCTGGCTGCCGTCCCGCTACACAGCGGTGCGCTCCCTCTTCGTCGCCGTCACCATCGTGCTGCTCACGGTGTCGCTGCCCAACGCCTGGTTGCCGGCCGAGATCGTCGTCTTCCACGGCGCGGACGGTGAGCGGCGGGTCGTCGTCGGTCACGTGGTGGGGTCCGGCGACGGGTGGATGACCGTGCTCCGCGGCGGCGACCGCGGCCTGACCCGGGTGCCGGCGGACAACGTGGCGGCTCGGCGCGTCTGCCACCTCGGCGGCGCCCAGCCGAAGGCCAGACGGCCGCTGGCCCTGGTGATCACCGGGAGCCCCTACGACTCGCCGAACGACGGCTGCCGGCCCCTGCTGGACTCGCTGGCGCCGGCCTGCCTGGTGGACGGCTCCTTCCCCGCCGACTTCCCGTACAGAGGGGAGGTCACGCCGTCCGACGAGTGCACGATCCGCCGGGTCGGGTGACCACGGAGGGGATCAGCCGCCGGCCAGCAGCCGGGCTCGCTGCTCGGCCACGTCGTACTCGGCCGCCGGCCAGCTGACCGCCATCGCCTCGAGCTGCTCGACGAGGATGTTCATGATGGCCCAGTTCCGGTACCACTTCCGGTCCGCCGGGACGACGTACCAGGGCGCCGCGGAGGTGTTGCACCTCTCCAGGGCATCGGCGTAGGCATCGAGGAGCGGACCCCACTCGGAGCGGGTGTCGATGTCGCCAGGGTTGAACTTCCACAGCTTGTCCGGGTTGTCGAGCCGCTCCAGCAGCCGGTCCCGGGACTCCGTCTTCGACAGGTGCAGGAAGCACTTCACGACGGTCGTGCCGTCCGCGACCAGCTTCTCCTCGAACCGGTTGATGGTGGCGTAGCGACGCTGCCAGGTGCGCGGCTCGACGAGCTCGCGGACCCGGACCACGACGACGTCCTCGTAGTGCGAGCGGTCGAAGACCCCGATCATCCCGGGCGCGGGAAGGCGCTTCCGGACCCGCCAGAGGAAGTCGTGCGACAGCTCCTCCTTGGTAGGGGCCTTGAACGAGGTGATGCTCACGCCCTGCGGGTCCACCTCCCCCACCACGTGTCGGACCGTCCCGCCCTTGCCCGAGGTGTCCATCCCCTGGAGCACGAGCAGCAGGCTCCGCGTGCCGCCGGACCTGCCCTCGGCGAAGAGCCGCTCCTGGAGGTCGGCCAGCCGCGGACCCAGCGTCAGCAGGGCACGTTTGCCGTCGTTCTTCGAGCCGTCGAAGCCCGGTGTCGCACCGCTGTCGACGGCGGTCAGGTCGACCGGCCCCGCGGTGAGCCGCAGCAGGTCGCTCACCCGGGCGCCGTCCGGCCGCGCCTCTTCGGTCGCCTTCGCGGACGTCTTGCCCTTCTTGGGACCGGTCTTCGGCATGTCCAAGATCGTCGCAGAGACGACGGCACCAGGCCAGGGGCCGAGTGGGCCGGCCGCGGCCGGTTCGGCACGAGGTGGCTGGGTAGGTTCGTCCGCCGTGGCGACGCTCGAGGTGTGGGCTCCGTCCGCGACCACCGTCGCGGCCCTGGTCGACGACGTCCGGGTGCCGCTGGCTGCTGCCGGCGGCGGGTGGTGGAACGTCGACGTTCCTGCCGCCGGGCACGGCGCCGACTACGGCTTCCTGCTCGACGAGGACGGGACACCGCTGCCCGACCCGCGCTCCCGCTGGCAGCCGCACGGCGTGCACGGTCGGTCCCGCCTCTACGACCACGACCGGTTCGCCTGGTCCGACCACGGGTGGCGCGGCGTCCAGCTGGCCGGCTCGCTCGTCTACGAGCTGCACGTCGGCACCTTCACCGAGGCGGGGACGCTGGACTCCGCGGTCGACCACCTCGACCACCTCGTCGACCTCGGCATCGACCTGGTCGAGCTGATGCCGGTGGCCGCGTTCCCCGGCCGCCACGGCTGGGGCTACGACGCGGTGCACCCGTACGCCGTCCACGCGCCGTACGGCGGGCCGGACGCGCTGAAGCGCTTCGTGGACGCCTGTCACCGCCGCGGCCTCGGTGTCTGCCTGGACGTCGTCTACAACCACCTCGGACCGTCCGGCAACTACCTGCCGCGGTTCGGGCCGTACTTCTCCGACCGGCACGCGACGCCGTGGGGTGCCGGGGTGAACCTCGACGACGACGGCAGCACCGAGGTGCGCCGCTGGATCGTCGACAACGCCCTCATGTGGCTGCGCGACTTCCACGTCGACGCCCTGCGCCTGGACGCTGTGCACGCCCTCGAGGACGACTCCCCGGTCCACGTCCTCGCCCAGCTCTCCCGCGAGGTCGATGCCCTCTCGACCGCCGTACGACGGCCGCTGTCGCTGGTCGCGGAGTCCGACCTCAACCAGCCGGCCACCGTCACGCCCGTCGAGTCCGGCGGCCTCGGGATGACCGCGCAGTGGAGCGACGACTTCCACCACGCCCTGCACGCCCTGCTCACCGGCGAGAGCCAGGGCTACTACGGCGACTTCGCCTCCGACCCGTGGACCGCGCTGCAGCGGACGCTCACCGGTGCCTTCTTCCACGCGGGCACCCGGTCGACGTTCCGCGGCGGCGACTGGGGCGCGCCGGTGGACCCGGCGCGGATCCCCGGGTGGCGCTTCCTCGGCTACGCCCAGACCCACGACCAGGTCGGCAACCGGGCGACGGGCGACCGGCTCGCGTCGTCACTGTCCCCCGGCGCCGCCCGGATCGCCGCTGCTCTCGTCCTCACGTCGCCGTTCACCCCGATGCTCTTCATGGGCGAGGAGTGGTCGGCCTCGACGCCGTGGCAGTACTTCACCTCTCACGAGGAGCCCGAGCTGGCCGAGGCGGTCCGCGCCGGCCGACGCCGTGAGTTCGCCGCGCACGGCTGGGCCGAGGAGGACGTCCCGGACCCGCAGTCCGAGGCGACGGTCGCCGCGTCGACGCTCGACTGGACCGAGCTCGGTCGACCTGCGCACGCCCGGATGCTGGACTGGCACCGCGATCTCGTCGCGCTGCGCCGCGCGGAGCCCTGGCTGTCCGACCCGCGGCTCGACCTGGTGTCCGTCTGGTACGACGCCGAGGCCAGGCTGCTGGTCGTCACCCGCGGTCCGCTGCGTGTGGTGTGCAACCTCGCCGCCGGTGCCCAGCCGGTGCCGTTGGACCAGCCGGTGGACTCGGTGCTGCTCGCGTCCTGGGATGCCGGGGTGGTCGCCCAGGGCGCGCCGTTCATGCTGCCCGGGGAGTCGGTCGCCGTCGTCCGCGTGGCAGGCTCGGGCGCATGACGGCCCAGGGCTTCTTCGGCGCGATCCTCGTCGGGCTGGTCATCGGCGGGCTCGGCCGGCTGGTCGTGCCCGGCCGTCAGCCGATCGGCTGCCTGCTGACGATCCTGCTCGGCATCGTGGGCTCGGTCGCCGGCCTGGCCATCGCCCACGCCCTCGACGTCCACTGGTGGCTGCTCGTCCTGGTCTTCCAGGTCGCGGTCGCCGCCGCGGGCGTCGCGATCGTGGCGTCGTCGCTCCGCCACCGCCGCTGAGCGGCTGCTGCGATGCGCCAGCTCTTCCCGACGACCGTCGACGACCTCGACCACGACGCCCTGGTCGCGGAATACCGCTACCCCGCCGACCGCCCGTGGCTGCGCGCCAACATGGTCGCGTCGCTGGACGGCTCCGCGGTCAAGGACGGCCGGTCCGGCGGCCTGGGCGGGAGCGCCGACAAGGCCGCCTTCGACGTGCTGCGGGGCCTCGCCGACGTGGTGCTCGTCGGAGCCGGCACGGCGCGCGCCGAGGGCTATCGCGCGATGCGCCCGAAGGCGCCGTACGCCGGGCAGCGGGCCGCCGACGGGCAGCGGGCGACCGCAGTGCTCGCGCTGGTCTCCGGGAGCCTCGACCTCGACCCCGGGTCCGACCTCTTCGGCGGCGTCGAGCGCACCGTCGTCGTCACGCATGCGGGCACCGATGCCGACGCACGCCACCGGCTGGCGGAGGTGGCAGATGTCGTCGTCGCCGGCGAACGGTCGGTCGACATCGGTGCGGCGCTCGACGAGCTCGCCGCGCGCGGCCTGCGCCGCATGCTGTGCGAGGGCGGACCGACCCTGCTGTCCGACGTCGCCGCGGCGGGTCGTCTGGACGAGCTGTGCCTGACGCTGTCACCGCAGCTGGTCGGTGGCGACGGCACCCGCATCACCCACGGCCCCGACCTGGACACCCGCTGGACGCTCGCGCACCTGCTCGAGGAGGACGGCGTGCTGCTCAGCCGCTGGACCGCCGGCTGAACCGCGCCACCTGCACGGCCCAGGCCACCAGCGGCACCTGCACCGGCAGCCGGGCGTACGTCGCCGCCCGGTAGAGCGCTGACCGGTCGGCCGCGTCCAGCGCCATCTGCACGTTGCCCGGGAACACCGCGACGAACAGCGCCGCCGTGGCCCAGCCGGCCAGCCGCCGCGTGCGCGGGACCACCAGTCCCGCGGCGCAGGCGAGCTCGGCCGCGCCGCTCAGGTACACCAGCGCCCGCGGCTCCGGCAGCTGCGGCGGCACGATCGCCGCGAAGGTGCGCGGCACGACGAAGTGCAGCGTCCCGGTGGTCGTGAGCAGCGCGGCCAGGAGGTACGGCGACCAGCGCGCGAGGCGCCCACCGTGGACGGGGGTCATGGGGCGCCTCTACCCAGGAGGGACGGCATGATGGCTCTCGTGCAGCTCCCCGTGATGCCGCCCGTCGGACCGATGCTCGCCAAGGCGGTCAAAGCCGTGCCCACCGGCGACTACCTCTACGAGCCGAAGTGGGACGGCTTCCGCTGCATCGCGTTCCGCGACGGCGACGAGGTGGAGCTGGCCAGCCGCGGGCGAGAAGCCGCTCACCCGCTACTTCCCCGAGGTCGTGGAGGCGCTGCGGGCCAACCTGCCGGACCGTTGCGTCGTCGACGGCGAGGTCGTCATCATGAACGGCGACCGGCTGGACTTCGAGGCGCTGCTGCAGCGCATCCACCCGGCGAAGTCCCGAGTGGACAAGCTCGCCGCCGAGACGCCGGCGTCGTTCGTGGCGTTCGACCTGCTCGCCGTCGACGACGAGTCGCTGATGGAGACGCCGTTCGGCGAGCGACGCACCCGGCTGGAACGCGTGATGGTGGGTGCGGCCGCCCCTGTCCACCTCACGCCGTCGACCGACGACCCGTCCGTAGCGCAGCGGTGGTTCGAGGTGTTCGAGGGCGCCGGCCTCGACGGCGTGGTCGCCAAGCCGACCGGCGGCCCCTACACGCCGGACGTCCGCAGCATGGCCAAGGTCAAGCACGAGCGCACCGCCGACTGCGTCGTCGCGGGCTACCGCTGGCACAAGTCCGGCGGCGTCATCGGCTCCTTGCTGCTGGGTCTGTACGCCGACGACGGTCGGCTGCAGCACATCGGGGTGGCCGCGTCCTTCACGATGGCCCGGCGCAAGGAGCTGGTCGACGAGCTCGCGCCCTACGCCGTGACGGACCTGTCCGACCACCCTTGGCGCGAGTGGGCCGAGGCGGAGGCGCACGAGAAGGGCCGGCTGCCGGGGGCGGTCAGCCGGTGGAACTCCACCAAGGACCTGTCGTGGGTGCCGCTGCGTCCCGACCTCGTCGTCGAGGTCAAGTACGACGCGATGGAGGGCAGCAGGTTCCGCCACACGGCGCACTTCAAGCGCTGGCGGCCGGACCGCGAGCCGCAGTCCTGCACCTACGACCAGCTCGACCGCCCCGTACGCTTCGACCTGGCCGAGATCCTCGGCACCCGCTGACCACCCGCTGACCACCTCGACGACGGAGAGGCCGAGTACCGCGTGTACACGATCCTGCTGCTCACGGAGACCACCCTCGCCGAGCACGACGCGCGACGCATCGCCGAGCTGCACGGGACCGACGACGTGACCGTGCACCTGCTGGCGCCGGCCGACGCCGAGCACAACCGGCTCATCGAGGCGCTCGACGAGATCGCCCTCGGCCGGATCGGCGACGCCTTCGACGACGACGACGACGACGCGCACGCCGCAGCAGGCGGAGCTGGACGCCATGCACGCGGTGAACGCCTCGCTGGACCTGCTCAAGGCCGCGGGTCTCGAGGCGCAGGGCTCGGTGACCGGCTCCGACCCCGTCCCCGCCGCGATCGAGGCCGCCCGCACCGACTCCTCGGACGAGATCATCGTGGTGACCCCGCCCCACCTGGTCGAGGCCGGGCTGCACCGCGACTGGGCCTCCCGGCTGCGCGACGAGCTGTCCCTGCCGGTCCTGCACATCGTCTCGGGCACCGACCGAGTCATCTCCTGACCGCGCCGGCGCCGGGCCCGGCGGCACGACCACGGCACGAACCCGTGCAGGTGTCCCCGTCCGCGACGCCGTGACGGATACTGGGCCGACGTCCGGGCGGCTGGTCCGGCACCACCTCGCCCGACGACCCAGGGGACTGCACATGCGCGCCACCGGACCCGCCCGGGCCGCCCGCCAGCGGGTCCACCGGTCGGTCCTCGCCGTCCTGGTGACCGCGGCCCTCGCCGCGGTGGCGCTCCCGGCGACCCCCGCGGCGGCAGCCACCCCGCGCCTCGGCTCCGCCTCCCCCGGCGTCCGTCTGGTCGTCCAGACCGCGCCGGGTGCGGCAGCCGCCGTCACGTCGGCGGCGCGGTCGTACGGCGCCGTGCGGGTCGGCCAGGTACGCCGGCTGCACGCCGTGTCCTTGGAGGTCGGCCGCAGCCACCTCGCCGCCCTGCGGGAGGCTCTCGCCGCGCGGCCCGACGTCACGTCCCTCGGTCTGGCCCACCGGCGGCGCCTCACCGACGAGCCCGACGACCCGAAGCTCGGTGAGCAGCGCAGCTACCTCGGCGCCGTCGGGTTCCCGGCCGCCTGGGACCGCGGTGCGGTGGGCAGCGCCGACGTGCGGATCGCCGTCGTGGACTCCGGTGTCGACGTAGGGCACCCCGACCTCGCGGGCAAGGTCGCCGGGACGTACAACGCGGTCACCGGCGGCACCGACGTCCACGACGTCGTCGGCCACGGCACCGGGACGGCGAGCGTCGCCGCCGCCGCGACGGGCAACGGCGAGGGCATCGCCGGCGCCGGCCGCGACACGAGCATCCTCGCCGTCAAGGTCGCCGACGTGACCGGCCGGATCTTCACCGACGACCTGGCACGCGGCATCGTCTGGGCCACCGACCACGGCGCCGACGTCGTGAACCTCAGCCTCGGCGGCTCCACCACCGATCCGCTCGAGCGCGCCGCCGTCGCCTACGCCGTCGCGCACGACGTCGTCGTGGTGGCCGCCGCGGGCAACGAGGGCAGCGTGGTCAAGCAGTACCCCGGTGCCCTCCCCGGAGTCCTCGCGGTCGGCGCCACCACCGCGAGCGGCTCGTCACGCGCCTCGTTCTCCAGCTACGGCCCCTGGGTCGACCTCGCGGCACCCGGCAGGTCGGTCGTCGCCGCCACTCCCGGTGGCGGCTACGAGTCCGCCGACGGCACCTCGTACTCCGCGCCGCTCGTGTCCGCCGCCGCCGCGCTCCTCGCCGCCTACCGCCCCGGCCGGAGCGCCACCCAGCTCGCCCAGGCCCTGGTCGACGGCACCGACACCGCGCGCTACGGCTTCGCTCACGGTCTGCTGCACGTCGACCGCTCGCTGGACCTGCTGCCGCCGGCGTCCGTCCCGGCCCTCACGGGTCCTGCCGACGGCACCTCCGTCAGCGGCGCGACGACGGTGAGCGTCACCAGCAGCGCGCCGCAGGTCAGCATCGGCCTCGGCGACCTGACGACCACCCTTCCGGTGACCGGGGGCACGGCGTCGGCGACGTTCGACACCTTCGGTCTCGTGGGCAGCCAGCCGGTCCGGGCCGTCGACTGCAGCGCGATCGGCCAGTGCAGCGACTCGGCGGCGACCGGGACCGTCTCCGTGGACAACGCCGGACCGGTCGTCACGTCACCCGCCGCCGGCACCGAGATCCGCGACGACGGCCTGACGGTCACCGCCGACGCGCCCGCCGGCGCGGGAGCGGTGCAGTTCCTGATCGACTCCGGCGCCGAGGCAGCGGCGGTCGACACCTCGCCGCCCTTCGGCGCCGTCCTTCCGACGTCGCGCCTGGGCGACGGGCCGCACGTCCTGCACGTCCTGGCCTGCCGGGCCGACGGCACCCGCTGCGACAGCACCCACGAGGCACAGGTCCCGATCACCTCGACCCGGCTGCACCCCGCCGTGACGTCGATCTCCCGGCACGCCATCAGCCCGGACGGCGACGGCCGCCGGGACCGGACCACGGTGACCTACCGGCTCGACGGCAGGCAGGCGCCGACGCTGGTCGTCCGCGACGACGCCGGCGCGGTCGTCTGGCGCAAGGAGCTCGGCAGCCAGCCGGCAGGCAACCACACCACGACCTGGAACGGCCGCCGCACCGGCGGCGGCACCGTGCCGGACGGCACCTTCGGGCTCGAGATCGCGACCTCCGACGGGACCCTCCAGGGCCTGGCCGGCTCCACGGTCCTGGTCGACCGGTCGGCACCCGCACTGCGGAAGGCTCGCGTGTCGGCGTCGCGCGTCCTGCCGGTGCGAGACGGGTACGACGACGCGCTCAGGTTCACCGCGGGGTCGGCGGAGCAGCTGCGCCGACTGTCCCTCGAGATCAGCACCAGGGCCGGCACCGTCGTACGCACGATCCGCACGAAGGGCCACCCCCCCGGCACGGTCGGGGTCAGGTGGAACGGACGTCGCGCGGACGGCCGGCTGGTCCCCGGCACGTACCGGCTCCGGCTGGTCGGCGAGGACCTGGCGGGCAACCGTTCCCGGTCGAGGCCCCGCACCGTCGACGTGTCGGGGCAACGGCTGGTGAAGCGGTCCGGCAGCACCACGGTC
This sequence comes from uncultured Actinomycetota bacterium, assembly GCA_963746175.1. GTDB lineage: Bacteria > Actinomycetota > Actinomycetes > JACCUZ01 > JACCUZ01 > CAVVAH01. Next base: position 704,115 of record CAVVAH010000001.1, read on the forward strand.
ACCGCCCGCGACTCGCTGGACGAGACCTTCGAGGACGACTGCTCCGACGTCTTCCGGCGCACCAGCGGCCCGCGCGACGGCTGGGTGTCGTACGCCAGCGGCTCGCTGTGCACCACCGGCGACGCCTACGCCGCCGGCGACCACCAGGTCCGGCTGCCCCCGGCGGCGAGGTACGGCACCGTGCGGGTGTCGGCGTTCGGAGGGCGGGCGGACAAGCGGTACCGGGACACTGCCACGGTCGTGCTCTACGACGGCCTGCAGAACCTCAGCGGGGTTCGCTTCCGCCTCGGCCCGTCGCGGACGACCTACCACGGTCCGCGCGTCCAGGCCGGGCCGCTGCTCATCCGCTCGAGGGTGCTGCGCTGGGAGACCCTGACCACCGGCGTGGCGTGGTACGACGTCAAGACCTACCGCGTCGACTTCACCTACTACGTCCTGCGCTGACCGGCCGAGCCGCACGCCCTGGCCCCGCACCGGTGCCGGTGCGGGGCCTCGTCGTGGAGCCGGGCTACCTGGTCAGGCGTTGAGGATGCCCAGGATGGCGTTGAGCAGGTTGGTCAGGACGGTGCCGATGCTGAGCAGCTGGCTGCTGTCGAGCAGGCCGGCCACCGCGCAGAGCAGGTTGCCGAGCAGCTCACCGGCACCTGGGACTGCAGTGATGTTCAGGTGCACCCGGTCGAGGTGGACGACCAGGCCGAGCAGGTCGAGGTCCAGCGGTGCCAGGACGAGGTCGAGGATCTGGCAGCCGACGACCGACGGGCTGGCGGTGCCCGGCGCTGCCGGCAGGTCGGACACCGAGGAGGCGGCGGGCCGGACGGCCATCCGCACGTTCTTCTTCGTGACCTTGTCGGTGGTGCCGTTCTTCTTGGTCAGCGTCCCCTTGAGGGTGCCGACCGCCTTGGTCTTGCCGCTGTCGGTGGTGACGAAGCGCGTGACGTCGTAGCGGCCGGCGAAGGTGGTGCCGTTCTTCGCGGCGCCGGTGACCTTGGAGGTGATCGTCCCGAAGGCGTTGCCGGCCGACTGGGCCGAGGCCGCCTGCGCTCCGGCGCCACCGACGAGGCCGACGATGGCCAGCGTGACCGAGGCGGCCAGCAGGCGAGTGGTACGTCCGAACATGTGTTGTTCCCCTTGTCTCGTGCAGGGCGGACCGCCCGACGGGACGCCGAGGGGCGCCGCGCCGGGACGCGCGTGCAACGGCGTGGAGGGGTCCCCCGTGACCGTGCCAGCAGGCGCCTCCCGGGACGGGAGGCGGTGTCCACGACGGGCCTGGATGTGTCCGGACGTACCAGTAGCAAACACCCATTGATCACATTTGACCCGATGACCAGGAGCCCTTGTCCTCGCGCAGACGTGACGGCCGGGCCGCCCCCGCGAGGGGCGGCCCGGCCGGGTCGTCGGGAACCGGGCTCAGACCCGGTGCCGCCGACGGCTGCCGTACAGGTTGGTCGCGAGCGCCACGCCGACGGCGGCGAGGGCGACCTGGACCACCAGCTCGATCCAGTCGATCCCGTTGGTGTCGCGCAGCGGACCGACGATGGCCGACCCGATGAGGGCGGCCACGATGCCCACGACGATGGTGAGCCAGATCGGGATGTCCTGCTTGCCGGGCAGCACCAGCCGCCCGAGCGCGCCGATGACGAGCCCGATGATGAGGGCTCCGAGGATTCCTTCGATGGTCACGTGTGTCCTCCGAGTGAGCAGGACCCGGACGGTCGTCCGGGGCACCGATGTCCCTTCCCGGTGCGCCGACTCTCGAACGCACAGGCCCCGGTCGGCGTGCCCGTCGCGCGTGCGGGCCAACGATCAGTCGAGGCCGGGATCAGTCGCGCGACCGATACACGATCGTCCGTGCAGCGCGCATCGTCGATGGACCGGTCGGTGGGTGGGGGTCAAGTACCGACCGGGCCCGCCGGGTCCAGCAGGGGCCTGGCGGACCGGGGGCTCGGCACCGGGGACGCAGGAGGGGAGCTCCCGGTGCTGCGCCTTCGGTCCCGGACCGACGACTGCTGCGGGGGTCATGTCGGCGGTGCGGGGGCTCAGGTCGCGAGCAGGGGACGCAGCCGGAGCCCCCGCCTCATGCGGCCCACGCTCGGGGCGACAACGTGCCCGGACGTGCAGCTGGCAGGACCTTCTCGGCGAGGCGCCCGAGGCGTACCTTCAGACGGTGATCACCGTGGTGCGGCTCGCGAGGGTGCTGCTGATCCTCCTGCTGGCAACCTTCGCCGTCTCTTTCGTCATCGGCCTCGGAAGGGCGGAGACGGGGGCTGTCGAGAAGGTGGCGCTCGTGGCTCTCCTCGCGGTGTGCGTGGTCCTGGCCGCGAAGGTCTCGACGTTCGCTGACCGGGCCCACGCACGTCTCCAGCGCCGCTGAGGCTGCGCCGGCCCGGTGGTCCCTGTCCGGCGGCTCACTCGTGTGATCCCACCGCGGTGGGATCACGCACCTCTGAGGCCGCGACGAGGGGTTGGCGGCCCGCCCTGCGCACCCCTCCGGCGCAGGGCGAGCCGCCAGCTCAGGAGGCCGCGACCAGCGGCCAGGTCATGACCCACGCGTCGATGTCGCGCAGCCGGACCAGCGGCACACCGGGTCGCCGCGGGTGGTCGGTGATCGCGGGCACCTGGCACCGGCTGATCGCCGCCTGCAGCGCCGCGGGCGTGACGCCGGCGTAACGGGCTGCAGCGTCGACGTCCATCAGCAGGTTCGACTGCGCGACGGATGCCCACGTGGTGCCCATGGCCATGTCATCGCCATTGCTTGACCTGCGCTTGAACGCCCGAACGGGTGACGTGCGTCGTCGATCATGGACTCGGCGTCGCGACGGAGACATGGTGGACGCGACCTGCCGTCACACGAGGGCCGGCGCCTCTCCCCCCAGGCGTCGGCCCTCCGGCGCGTCTGCCCCCGTACCCCGAAGGCTTGTTGCTGCGTCTCCACGAGACCCCATCGCGTGGCACCGATGCCGTGGCGATCATCCCGGCGGCCGAAGCGACCGCTGCGACGGACCCGGGCCCTCATCGTCCGTAACGCCCACGCGGTCAGCATCGATGGTGTCGGTGGGGTCGTGTCGCCGGGGGTGATGCCGGCCTCTGACAACTGCTTCGCCGGGCGATCGAGGCCCGATGGTGGACACAACGGTGCTCGCGGGATGACTCACGAGGGGGGCTGATGATGAAGCAGAAGCTGGTCGAGGTCTTCGTCGATGGTCGCCGTGACGTGCGGTGGCTGCTCGGCGGGTACGCCGTCGTGCTCGGGGCACTGGCCGGTCTCGGGCTGCTGCTTCACTGAGAGCGGCCACGTCGCTGGCCAGCGCGAGCTGGGGGCGCGATGTAGTGCCGAGCGCCCCGAGGACGACCCGGGCCGCGACTGGCTGCCGTTGGCCGCCGCGCCGTCGTCAGTCGGCGTCCCAGTTCGCGGCGTTCTTGCGGCTGGGCTGCACGCGCGGCGGCTCCCCCGGCATCTTCGGGTAGTCCGGCGGGTACGGCATGTCGCCGAGACCGTGGTCGCGCTCGTCCCGCTCGTACCACTCGAGCAGCGGGGTCATGTCGTGCGCGACCTCGTCGATCTCGGCGTGCACGTCGCCCCTCTCGGCGAACCTGGCGGGCATCGTCCGCACGGTGAGGTCGCGCGGGTCGGCATCGGGCAGCTCGTCCCACTCCAGCGGCGCGGACACCGGGGCATGCGGCAGCGGCCGGATGGAGTACGCCGAGGCGATGGTGCGGTCGCGCGCGTTCTGGTTGAAGTCGACGAAGATGCTCTCGCCGCGCTCCTCCTTCCACCACTTGGTGGTGACCTTGCCAGGCATCCTGCGCTCCAGCTCACGGCCGAACGCGATCGCGGCGTGCCGGACGTCGGTGAAGGTCCAGCGCGGCTGCACCCGCACATAGATGTGCACGCCGCGGTTGCCGGAGGTCTTGGGGAAGCCGCGCCAGCCGAGCTCCCCGAGGACCTCACGGGCCACGCCGGCCACCACGGCGGCATCACGGAAGTCGGTGCCCGGCTGGGGGTCGAGGTCGATCCGCAGCTCGTCCGGGCTGTCGACGTCCGGCCGGCGCACCGGCCAGGGGTGGAAGGTGATGGTGTTCTGCTGGGCGCACCAGGCGACCGTCGCCAGCTCCGTCACGCACACCTCGTCGGCGGTGCGGCCGCTGGGGAAGGCGATCTGCGCGGTCTCGACCCAGTCGGGAGCGCCCTTGCTGATCCGCTTCTGGTAGAACGCGTCGGCGCCGCGCCCGTCGGCGCGGGTCGCCAGCCGCACCCCTTCGTGCACGCCACTGGTCCAGCGCTCGAGCGTCACCGGCCGGTTGCGCAGCGCCCGCAGGATCCCGTCGCCGACCGCGAGGTAGTAGTCGACGACCTCCCGCTTGCTGATCCCGGCGTCCGGGAAGATCGGCTTGTCCGGGTTGGTCACCTTGACGGTGCGCGGGCCGACCTCGATCTCGACGAAGGGTGACGCCATGTCCCGCACGCTACCCGGGTGATCCGTCGCGATCGACGCGCCCGACGTACTGTCGGGGCATGTTCAAGAAGAGCAAGCCCGCCGACGGCGGCACCAGCGGCGGCGCGTACGCCGTGCAGAAGACCGAGGACGAGTGGCGCGCCGAGCTGAGCCCGCAGGAGTACCACGTCCTGCGCGAGGCCGGCACCGAGCGCGCGTTCACCGGCGAGTACACCGACACGAAGACGGTCGGCGTCTACAGCTGCCGTGCGTGCGGCGCCGAGCTGTTCACCAGCGACGCGAAGTTCGACTCGCACTGCGGCTGGCCGTCGTTCTACCAGCCGGGCGAGGGTGACGCGGTCGAGCTGCTGGAGGACAGCTCATTCGGCATGCGTCGAACGGAGGTCCGCTGCGCCCGGTGCGGCTCGCACCTCGGGCACCTCTTCGACGACGCTCCCCAGACCCCTACCGGCGACCGCTACTGCATCAACTCGGTCTCGATCCGTCTCGAGGAACGGCAGTAGCGCGACCGTACGTCGCCACCACCACGGCCGGGTGTGGCGGACGTCCTTGGTCGCGATGTCGAAGAGGACGACGGACTGCAGCAGCAGGCCGCCGACCAGCGCGCCGCCGATCAGGTCCGTGACCCAGTGGCTGCCGATGTAGATGCTGGTGAGGATCGTCAACGTCGTCAGCACCGACCACGCCGCGGCGACCAGCCGCACCGGCGGGTCCTTCGCGTAGCGCAGCATGAGGTACACGATCACGCCGCCGGTGAGCACCATGTTCGACGAGTGCCCGGAGGGGAAGATGATGTCGCCCTGCAGGACCGACGGGTCGCCGGTCTCGGTCTGCGACCGGCCGATGAGGACCTTCATCGCGCCCACGACCACGTTGAGGACGAGGAACGACATCGCGGCCAGCACCACCGGCCGCCAGGTGCGGTGCTTCCTGGCGAAGTAGCCCGCCACCGCGAGCAGGATCGGCACCAGCACCGACCGCTGGCCCATCTTGTCGTACCACGTGGCCGCCTCGTCGAGGGCCGGGATCGCCGTCTGGCCGTTCCAGTCGTTGACCTTGATGTCGAGCTGGGTCAGCGGACCCTCGACGAAGATGTCGACGATGACATAGGCCAGCGCGACGGTCAGCGCCACCGCGATGGCGCGGGACCGGGCACCGATCTGGTCCCGGATCCGGCGTCGCGTCACGACCGCGCCGGTGAGCCGGTCGACCCGCAGGACCTGTCGGTCGTCGGGGTCGAGCTGCTGGGGCAGGTCGGTCTCCGGGCCGTGCCCGTCGGTGCCGTGCGGCGAGGCACTCATGCGGCGCTCATGGGCGGCTCACGGCAGCGCCGCGACGAGCTCGCTGACCGGCTTGCGCCGGCCGGTGTAGAACGGCACCTCGTCGCGGACGTGCATCCGCGCGCGCGACGCCCGCAGGTCCCGCATCAGGTCGACGATGCGGTGCAGCTCGTCGGCCTCGAACGCGAGCACCCACTCGTAGTCCCCCAGCGCGAACGCCGCGACCGTGTTGGCCCGCACGTCCGGGTAGCCGCGGGCCTGCTGGCCGTGCTCGGCGAGCATCGCCCGGCGGTCCTCGTCGGGCAGCAGGTACCAGTCGTAGGAGCGCACGAACGGGTAGACGCAGACGTAGTCGCGCGCCTCCTCCTCGGCGAGGAACGCCGGCACGTGGCTCTTGTTGAACTCGGCCGGCCGGTGCAGGGCCATCACCGACCACACCGGGTCGCAGGCGGCGCCGAGGCCGGTACGGCGGAACCGCGCGTAGGCCTCCTGCAGGTCGTCGGAGCTCTCCGCGTGCCACCAGATCATCAGGTCGGCGTCGGCCCGCAGCCCGCTGACGTCGTAGCTGCCCCGGGTGACCACGTCCTTGGCCGTCAGCTGCTCGAACAGCTCGTCGACCTCGGCGGCCAGCGCGGCCCGGTCGCGGGCCTGCTCGTCGAGGCGCTCGCGGAGCCGGAACACCGACCACATCGTGTAGCGGATGACCTGGTTGAGGTCACGCGCCCTGGGCCGCGTGCTCATTCGGGGTCCCCGGCAGATCGTGAGCCCGATGCGCAGATCGTGAGCCGTGCGCGACTTCGCGAACGATCTGTCGGGGATTTCATGGTCGCCATTGTCGCAGCACCTCGACGGCGGCCTGCTCGCCGGATGCCACGCAGGCCGGGATGCCCACACCGTCGTACTGCGCGCCGGCGACCGCGAGCCCCGGGAGCGCCGCCACGGCGGCCCTGATCCGCTCCACCCGCGCCCGGTGCCCGACGGCGTACTGCGGCAGCCCGCCACCCCACCGGGTGACCCGGGCGTCGATCGGCGGGTCGGTGACGCCGAGCAGGTCGGTGAGGTCGGCGAGCACCAGGTCGACGAGCTCGGCGTCGTCGCGCTGGAGGACTGCCTCCTCCCCGAGGCGCCCCACCGAGGCCCGGACGAGGACCAGGCCGGGCGCCTGCTCGGCGTACCAGCCCCACTTCGTCGAGGTGAACGTCACGGCCTTCACCGACCGGCCCTCGACCGGCGGCACGAGGAAGCCGGACCTGGTCGGAGGCTCCGGGAACGCCGTCGCCGGGAAGGCGAGCGCCACCACCGCCATCGACGCGTAGCGGATCTGCGCCAGGGCGGACGCTGCCGCCGCGGCGTGCGGTCGCAGCAGTCGCGCCGAGGGAGCGGCCGGCACCGCCAGGACGACGGCGTCGGCGTCGACCAGCTCGGTGCTGCGCGTCGGACCCACCACGAGCTGCCAGCCCGTCGGGGTACGGCGCAGCTCGCGGACCGTCGCGCCGGTACGCACGTCGGCTCCCGACAGCCGCGCCACGGCGTCGGGGAGCCGCCCGACGCCGCCACGGGGAGCGCCGAAGACCGCGCCGTCGGCGCCGCCGGCCGCCTGGTCGGCCTCCGCCCGGCTGGCTCGCGCGGCGGCGACCAGCGAGCGCTCCCGCCGGGCGTGCGCCGCGAGCTGCGGGACGGTCGCCTCCAGGGACAGCTCGTCGGCCCGTCCCGCGTAGACGCCGCCGAGGAGCGGCTCCACCACCCGGTCCACCACGGCGCGCCCGAGCCGGGCGGCCACGTAGCGCCCGACCGCCACGTCGTCGCCGTACGCCGTCCTGGGCAGCCACGAGTCCACCGGCACCCGGGCCAGCTCGCGGCCGGTGAGCAGCCTGGTGGCCGCGAGGGCTCGCAGGTCGCTCGGGACGCCCATCACCGTCCCCGCCGGCAGCGGGTGCAGTGCATCGCGCGACCAGACGGCCGCGCGGCTGGTGGCGGCGTCCTCGAGGTCCGGCCCGAGGCCGGCTGCGCGGGCCAGCGTCACCGCCTCTGGTCGGCGCAGCAGCAGCGACTCCGCACCCTCGTCCACCGGGACGCCGGCGAGGTCGCTGACCCGCAGCTTGCCGCCGACCTGCCCCGACGCCTCGAGCACGGTGACGCGCACCGCCGGCAGTGCGCGGTGGGCGCCGTCCCGCAGCGCCACGGCGGCGGCGAGGCCGGCGATGCCCCCGCCGACGACGACCACGTGGCGCGGCTCGGCGGACCTGTCCGCCCCGGCGTCGGGCACCTGCCAACCCTGGCAGATGCGACCGGTGCCGACGACCACCGCCGGATCGTGACCGTTCCGCGACCCGCCGGGAGGGAACCACCGCCGGCGGGGGCGCGTCGGAGGGCAGTCCCGACCGGAGCGCCCCAGGGGGTCCGCATGACCAGCTCACTCACCGCCCGACCCGCCCGGCAGCGCGTCGTCGGGGCCGCCGGGGCCCTGCTCCTCGCCGGGGCCCTGACTGCCTGCGGCGGCGGTGCCAGCGGCAACGGGGACAGCGCCACCGCCGGCTCGGCTGCCGTGGACACCGCCGGCGGGTCCGGGTCGTCCCGCGCCGACACCGGAGGCGTCGCCGCACCGTCGGCAGCCCGCGAGCGGGACGGCGGCGCGGGGTTCTCCGCGGCGGAGGACGGTGACAGCGGCGGCGGAGACAAGGGCGCGCCGGGCACGTCCACCGCCGCGCGGGTGCTGCCGAGCGACCGGGACGTCGTCTACACAGGCTCGATCTCGGTGCGGGTCACCGACATCCGAGGGGCCACCGACCGGGTCGAGTCGCTGGCGCTCGGCGTCGACGGTGTCGTCTTCGCCGAGCAGACCTCGACGAACCCGCGGCACCCGAAGTACGGCGACGCGACGCTGACGGTCCGGGTGCCTCCGACGGCGTTCGCGCCGACGCTGGACGCGGTGGGCCGCCTCGGCAAGGAGCTGGACCGCCAGCGCAGCGCCGAGGACGTCACCACCCAGGTGACCGACACCGCCAGCCGGCTGCGGACCCAGCAGCGCAGCGTCGACCGCGTGCGGGTGCTGCTCTCCCGGGCCAAGACCATCGGTGAGGTGGTGCAGGTCGAGTCGGAGCTGTCGCGGCGCGAGGCCGACCTCGAGTCGCTCGAGGCGCAGCTGAAGAAGCTCGACGACCTGACCTCGCTGGCGACCGTCGAGGTGCACCTGACCTCGCCGCCGCCGGCCACCGCGAAGCCGAAGCCACCGAAGGACGACTCGGACCTCGGCTTCCTGTCCGGGCTCCGCGGCGGCTGGGACGCGTTCGTCGCGATCGTGCTCGTCGCCCTGACCGTCGTCGGCGCGCTGGTGCCGTTCGTCCTCGCGGCCGGCCTGGTCGGCGTCCCGCTGCTGCTCCTCTGGCGGTCCCGCCGCCGGACGCCGGCCGCTCCGCCGTCGGCCCCCGCCGACGCCTGACCCACTCCCGCTAGCGGGCCGACTCGCTGTGGACCAGGTCGACGACCCGGGTGAGCACGTCCGGGTCGGTCTCCGGGATGACGCCGTGGCCGAGGTTGAAGACGTGGCCGCGGGCGGCCCGCCCGGCGTCGAGCACCGCGCGGGTGCGCTCGGCGACGACGTCCCACGGCGCGAAGGTGATCGCCGGGTCGAGGTTGCCCTGCAGCGACCGGTCCGGGCCGACCCGGCGGGCCGCCTCGTCCAGCGGCACCCGGAAGTCGACGCCCACCACCTCGGCGCCGGCCTCCCCCATCAGCGCCAGCAGCTCGCCGGTGCCGACCCCGAAGTGGATCCGGGGCACCCCGAGCGCGCCGACCTCGGCCAGCACCGCGGCCGAGTGCGGCATCACGTGGGCCCGGTAGTCCGCCGCCGGCAGTGCGCCGACCCACGAGTCGAACAGCTGCACGGCGCTCGCCCCGGCCTCGGCCTGCACCTGCAGGAACGTCGCGGTGATCCGCGCCAGCACGGCCATCAGGTCCGACCACAGCGCCGGATCGCCGTACATCAGGGCCTTGGTGTGCTCGTGGTTGCGCGACGGGCCGCCCTCGACGAGGTACGACGCCAGCGTGAACGGCGCGCCCGCGAAGCCGATCAGCGGCGTCGGGCCGAGCTCGGCGACGAGCAGCCGGACTGCCTCGGCCACGTAGCCGACGTCGCCCGGCTCCAGGTCGCGCAGCTGGTCGAGGTCGGCGCGGGACCGGATCGGCCGGGCGACCACCGGGCCGACCCCCGGCACGATGTCGAGGTCGACGCCGACCGCCTTGAGCGGCACCACGATGTCGCTGAACAGGATCGCCGCGTCGGTGCCGTGCCGCCGGACGGGCTGCAGGGTGATCTCGGCGACCAGGTCGGGCCGGGCGCACGCCTCGAGCATCGGGATGCCCTCGCGCACCTTCCGGTACTCCGGCAGCGAGCGTCCCGCCTGGCGCATGAACCAGACGGGGGTGTGCGGCACCGGCTCGCCCCGGCAGGCTCGCAGGAAGGCCGAGTCCTGCAGCTCGTCGACGGCCGGTACGGCGGGGGTGCTCACGGTCGCCGATGGTGTCACGCCGCGATCAGCACCACGCCCACCAGCGCCAGCACGACCCCGACGGCCTGCAGCCGGCCGAGCCGCTCGTGGTGGAAGACCCGGGCCAGCAGCACCGTGAACACCGGGTAGAGCGAGCCGAGGACGGAGACGACGGCGATCGTGTCCCGCCGGCTCGCGAGGCCGAAGGTGAGGTTCGCCGCGAGGTCGCCGAGGCCGACCAGTCCGACCAGGCCCAGCTCGCGCGGGCCCATCAGCACCTCGGCGCGCGGCAGCCCGCGGGCCAGTGCGACGAGCAGGGCGACGGTCAGCAGGGTCACCGACGTGGCGCGCATGGTCACCAGCGTCATCAGCGTGCTGGACCGGCTGCCCTTGGCGATCGCGAGCAGCGCGAGCCCGAAGCCGACCGCCGCCACGCCCGCGAGGAGCACCGGGCGCGCACCGGCCCGGCCGGACAGCTCGGGCCCGCTGGCCAGCACGACGCCGACGACGGCGACCACGATGCCGGCCAGCTGCAGGTGCGCCGGCCGGTCGCCCTCGGCGAGACCGACGACCACGGGGACGACGACGCCGAGCGCGGCGATGGGCGAGACGACGCCCATGGTCCCGGCCGCGAGCGCGGCGTAGAAGCAGACCAGGCCCACCACCCCGGCGACGCCGGAGAGGACGGCCCACGGGAGGTAGCCGCGGTCGTCGCCGAAGGCGCCCGCGGCGCCGGCCACCACCAGCGCGACGGCCAGGCCGGCCGCCTGCGAGACCCCCACCACGACGGTGGCCCGCCGCCGGCGGGACAAGGTGCCGCCGAGGAAGTCCGCCGACCCCCAGAGCACGCTCGAGAGCAGGGCGAGGAGGGCGGCCACCCCGGGAGGCTAGAGGCTCCCGGGGCACCGGCGCCGCGGCGTCCGACGCGCCGACGACGCGGGGGCGGGTCCTGCCTCCCCGGCGGCGGGCCCGCCCGGACGTACGCTCCAGCCATGGCCGCCCGTCGCGAGGTCGACGAGGTGCCGGAGGAGTTCTCCCGCGCTCTCGTCGCACTGCGCGGCGCCCGGCCACGCGCCGAGGTCGTCCTCGAGGAGACCCCGGCGCCGCAGCGGCTGGCGCCGTACGCCGTCGCGCTGACCGCCGACGTGCTCGCGCCGCACGACCCGGAGACCGAGCTCGGCACCGGCCGGCTGGTCCTGCTGCACGACCCCGCGGGGCACGAGGCGTGGCAGGGCACGTTCCGCGTGGTCACCTACGTGCGGGCCGAGCTGGAGCAGGAGATGGCGTCCGACCCGCTGCTGCCGGGCGTCGGGTGGGCCTGGCTCACCGAGGCGCTGGAGGGTCACAGCGCGGCGTTCACCGCCGCCAGCGGCACCGTCACCCGGGTCGCGTCGGAGAGCTTCGGCGCGATCTCCGGCGAGCCCGCGTCCGCCCAGATCGAGATCCGGGCGTCCTGGACCCCGCTCGACGAGGGCTTCGGCGCGCACCTGCTCGCCTGGTGCGACCTGCTCTGCACCACCGCCGGGCTGCCACCGGAGACCCCGGGCGTCGTGACACTGCCGACCCGCAAGCGGTCGGCCCCGCGCTGAGCCGCCGCTGACGGTGCCGTACCGGCGAACCCCTACAGGTGCGGCCCGGACGGGCCGATGAGGTCAGGACAGCGTAGAGAGCGCTGCCACGTCCGACAGCCTCAGGCGTCCTGCACCTCGACGGGAGACCCGGTGACCGCACTGGTCGAACGCCACGGCAGCCCCGTGCCGCAGGCCGGGCGGGCCGCCCGCTTCACCGCCATGGTGGTGGTGGCGAGCCCGTTCGTGCGGGAGACCCTTGCCCGGACCCTGCGCGGCCTGGGCGCCGTCGAGGTCGTCGAGGCCGGATCGCTCGCCGAGGCGCGCTCGCGCGCCCTGGGCACCAGCGCCCGTGACCTCGCCGTCGTCGACGGCAGCCTCCCCGACGGATCGGGGATCGCCCTGGTCCGCGAGCTGCGCGGCCTCGGCTGGACCCGCAGCGTCGTGCTCTCCGCCACCGAGGACCCCTACACCGTCCGCGCCGCCCTCGGCGCCGGCGTCCGTGCCTTCCTGGTCACCGCCGCCTCCGCCGGGACCGGCGCCCGCGCCGGCGGCACTCCCTCGATCCACCCCCGTCCCCGCGCCGCGCGGCTCACCGGCGCCGAGGCCCTCTCCGGCCGCGAGGTCGAGGTCCTCCAGCTCGTCTCCGACGGCCGGTCCAACAAGGAGATCGGCGAGGCCCTCGGCCTGTCGGCCCTCACCGTGAAGTCGCACCTGGCCCGGATCGCCCGCAAGCTCGGCACCGGCGACCGGGCCGAGATGGTCGTCGTCGCCATGCGCGCCGGCGTCGTCGTCTGACCCCAGCCCGGCCCCCCGTCCCCCGAGGTCGGACCCGACGCGCGGCCGACCGGCAGGTACGACGGTCACCCACCGCCACCACGTACGGTTGAGCGCGTGACCGCGACGGAGCCTGCCGAGCCCACCGAGGCCGCGGCGACCGCCGAGGCCGCCGCGGGACCGGGCGTCACCGCCGTACCGCTCACCGAGCCGCGCGACGGCGTACCGACACCGCTCACCGACCCCGACGAGCTGGCCCGGGTGGTCAAGGTGCTGGCCGCGGGCAGCGGCCCGGTCGCCGTCGACGCCGAGCGCGCCTCCGGCTACCGCTACGGGCAGGCCGCCTACCTCGTCCAGCTCCGCCGGGCCGACCTCGGCACGGTGCTGATCGACCCGCGGGCGCTGCCGGACCTCAGCGAGCTCGGCGCGGCCATCGCCGGCGACGAGTGGGTGCTGCACGCCGCATCGCAGGATCTCCCGTGCCTGGCCGGGCTCGGCCTGCGGCCGACCAAGGTGTTCGACACCGAGCTGGCCGGCCGCCTGCTCGGCTACCCGAAGGTCGGCCTCGGCTCGATGGTCGAGGAGGTCCTCGGGCTGTCCCTCGAGAAGGGCCACTCGGCGGCGGACTGGTCCACCCGGCCGCTGCCCGAGCCGTGGCTGCGCTACGCGGCCCTCGACGTCGAGGTGCTGGTCGAGCTGCGCGACCTGCTGGCCGAGCAGCTCGACGAGCAGGGCAAGCGGGTCTGGGCCGAGGAGGAGTTCGCGGCGATCGTCGCGGCTCCCCCGGCGCCGCCCAAGGTCGACCCCTGGCGCCGCACGTCGGGCATGCACCGGGTCCGCAAGCGCCGCCAGCTCGCCGTCGTGCGCAGCCTCTGGGAGCGCCGCGACGAGGTCGCCCGCCGACGCGACATCGCCCCCGGCCGGATCGTGCCGGACAGCGCCATCGTCGCCGCCGCACTGGCCCAGCCGCGGACCGAGGACGACCTGGTCGCACTGCCGGTCTGGGGCGGTCGGTCGATGCGCCGGCAGACCGCGCAGTGGCTGCCCGCCATCACCGCGGCGCTGGAGCTGCCGGACGCGGAGCTGCCGGACCCCAAGACACCGCACGAGGGCCCGCCCCCGGCCCGGTCCTGGCCGGACCGGGAGCCGCTGGCGGCGGCCCGGCTGTCCGCCGCGCGGTCCGCGGTCGGCGCGGTGGCCGGGCGTCTCGGCATGCCGGTCGAGAACCTGCTCGCCCCGGACACCGTCCGCCGGCTGTGCTGGTCGCCGCCCGACGACCAGCCGGACGAGGCCGCGGTGGCCGACGTCCTACGAGCCCACGGCGCCCGCCGCTGGCAGGTCGAGCTCACCGCAACGGTGCTCGCCGACGCGATCGCCGGCGCCCGGGTCCCCGAGCCCGGTCCGGACGCCGCCGAGAGCGTCGCCGGCCCCGCCGAGCAGCCGCAGCAGTCACTCCGTCGCGGTTCAGCCTCTCGGTGACCGCCGACGTTCAGCAGCCGGCCACCTGCTCGTCGCGGTTTTGGCAACGGCGGTGTTGCGTTTCTCGGCACGCATCTGTTTAGGTAAGCATTGCCTTACCTGAGCGCTGCCGTCGAAGGGACCCCCGGTGCTGGCGAACTACCTGATCGGCCTGCGTGAGGGCCTCGAGGCCACGCTCGTCGTGAGCATCCTGGTCGCCTACCTGGTGAAGGCCGGGCACCGCGACCGGCTCCGCCCGATCTGGCTAGGCGTCGCCGCCGCCGTCGCGCTGTCCCTCGCGTTCGGCGCGCTGCTGACGTTCACCTCCAACAGCCTCAGCTTCGAGGCGCAGGAGCGCTTCGGCGGGCTGATGTCGATCGTGGCGGTCGCGTTCGTCACCTGGATGATCTTCTGGATGCGCCGCACCGCGCGGTTCCTCAAGAGCGAGCTGCAGGGCAAGCTCGACGCGGCCCTGCTCATGGGCACCTTCGCGCTGACGGTGACCGCGTTCATCGCGGTCGCCCGCGAGGGCCTGGAGACGTCGCTGTTCCTCTGGGCTGCCGCCCAGTCGACCGGCAACGGGGCCACTCCGATCGTCGGCGCCACCCTGGGCATCGCCACGGCGGTCGTCCTCGGCTACCTGCTGTACCGGCGGGCGGTCACGATCAACCTCGCGAAGTTCTTCACCTGGACCGGCGCCGGGCTCATCGTCGTGGCCGGCGGCGTCTTCGCCTACGGCGTCCACGACCTGCAGGAGGCCGGTGACCTGCCCGGCCTGAACAGCCTCGCGTTCGACGTGTCCGGCGCCGTCCCGCCGGACAGCTGGTACGGCACGCTGCTCAAGGGCGTCTTCAACTTCTCCCCGCAGACGACGTGGCTCGAGGCGGTTGCCTGGGTCCTCTACGTCGTGCCGGTCATGGTGCTGTTCTTCCGCCCCGCCCGGTCGAAGTCGGTTCCGGCGCCGGCACCCGCGTCCACCCCGGCACCCGCACCGGAGCCCAGCACCAGTCGCTGAGGCTCTGAGCCCGCCGCGCACCGTCCCACCGCCCTACCCCGCCACCACTGGAGTCCCGCATGCCCTCGTCCTGGTCCGCCCCCCGCCTTCTGCTGGCTGCGCCGCTGCTGCTGGCCAGCGCCGCCCTCGCCGGCTGCGGCGGCTCCGGGTCCGGCACCGAGGTCGAGGTGCGCGCGAGCGACGAGGCCTGCGAGGTCGCGGAGACCGAGCTCCAGGCGGGCGACACGACGTTCGCGGTGACCAACGACGGTGACCAGGTCACCGAGGTCTACGTCTACGGCGAGCAGGGCGGCGCGTACACGAAGGTCGTCAGCGAGGTGGAGAACATCGGCCCCGGCACCAGCCGCGACATGGACGTCGACCTCGCCGCCGGCAGCTACGAGATCGCCTGCAAGCCGGGCCAGAAGGGCGACGGCATCCGCCAGGAGGTGACCGTCTCGGGCGAGGGCGGGGGTGAGTCGGAGGGCGAGGAGGCCTACGACCGCGAGCTCGAGCTGACCGTCGACGACGCCGGTCTCACCGGTCTCGACCCGGCGACCGCGGACTCCGGCGAGAAGATCGAGTTCAAGCTCCAGAACGACACCGACGGCACCCGCACCCTCGAGGTCGTCGCCCCCGACGGCGACGTGGCCGCGGAGTTCGACGTGCCCGCGTCCGAGGAGGGCGAGGCCGTCGTCGAGCTCGCCGAGGACGGCGACTGGACCGTCAAGGTCGAGGGCGGCGACGCGGACGTCGAGCAGACCCTCACCGTCGGCTGACCACCATGACCCGAACCCAGGAGCAATTCGTGCCCGTCCGTACGGCCGTCCTCGCCGCCGCCGCACTCGTCGGGGCCGCCGGTCTCAGCGCCTGCACGACCAGCGCGTCCGGCGGGGACACGATCGCGCTGACCGCGACCGACTCCACCTGCGAGGCGGCCAGCACCGAGCTGCCGGCCGGCCACCACACCTTCGCCATCACCAACAAGGGCTCGAAGGTGACCGAGGTCTACGTCTACGCACCCGCGGGTGACGGCGCCTTCACGAAGATCGTGACCGAGAAGGAGAACATCGGTCCCGGCACGTCGTACGAGCTCACCGTCTCGCTGGAGAAGGGTGACTACGAGCTCGCGTGCAAGCCCGGACAGAAGGGCGACGGCATCCGGCAGCAGCTGAAGGTCAGCGCCGCCGACAACGCCACGACCGACCGGGCCGCCGCGAAGGCCGTCGAGCAGTACCGCACCTACGTCCAGCAGCAGGCCGACGCCGTCGTGCCGCTGGTCGACCAGTTCGCGGCCGCCGTGAAGGCCGGGGACGTCGCCAGGGCCAAGACGCTCTACGCCGAGTCGCGGATCCCGTGGGAGGCCGTCGAGCCGGTGGCCGAGAGCTTCGGCGACCTCGACCCGAGGGTCGACCTGCGTGAGGCCGACCTCGAGGCGGGCCAGGAGTGGACCGGCTGGCACCGGATCGAGAAGGCGCTGTGGACCGACGGCAACACGTCTCAGATGGGGCCGGTCGCCGACCAGCTCGCCGCCGACGTCCGCGTGCTCCAGCAGCGGGTCGCCACCGCCGACCTGACGGTCGCCTCGATCGGCAACGGCGCCAAGGAGCTGCTCGACGAGGTCGCCACCGGCAAGATCACCGGCGAGGAGGAAGCGTTCTCGCACACCGACCTGGTGGACTTCCAGGCCAACCTCGACGGCGCGCGGAAGGCCTACGACGTGCTCCGGCCGTTGGTCTCGGACACCGACCTCCTCGACCAGCTGGACGCGGCCTTCGCCGCCGTGCAGGCCGAGCTGGACACGCACCGTGAAGGCCGGACCTTCGTGTCGTACGACACCGTGACCGCGCCGCAGCGCCGCGAGCTGGCCCGCGTGGTCGACGGGCTCGGCGAGCCGCTGTCGAAGCTCACCGCGGCGGCCGTGTGACCGACCGCCAGGGCCTCAGCCGCCGGCACCTCATCGCCGGTGCCGGCGCGCTCGGTGCTGCCGGTGCGGTCGGCGCCGGCGCCGCGGTCACCGCCGACGCCGTGGCGCACGACGGAGGCCCGGTGACGCGCCGCGTCGACTTCCACGGTGCTCACCAGGCGGGCATCGCCACGCCCGTCCAGGGTCACCTGCACTTCGCGTCGTTCGACGTCACGACCACCGACCGGGCGGCTCTGGTGTCGCTGCTCCAGGACTGGACCGACGCGGCCCGCGAGATGACCGCCAACAAGCGGATCGGCGGGCGCACCGCCGCGAGCCGGCTCGCGCCGCCGTCCGACACCGGCGAGGCGGTCGGCCTGGACGCGGCGAACCTCACGCTCACCGTCGGGTTCGGGCCGTCCCTGTTCGACGACCGGTTCGGCCTGGCCGCCGACCGGCCGGCAGCGCTGGCGGACGTCCCCGCCTTCCCGGGCGACACGCTCGACCCCGCCCTGTGCGGCGGCGACCTCGCGGTGCAGGCCTGCTCCGACGACCCGCAGGTCGCGGTGCACGCCGTCCGCAACCTCACCCGGATCGCCGCCGGCCGGGCCGCGGTCCGGTGGGCACAGCTCGGCTTCGGCAAGGCCTCGTCCACGGACAAGGCCGGACCGACCCCGCGCAACCTCTTCGGCTTCAAGGACGGCACCGCCAACATCCTGGGCGACGACGCCGACGCGCTCGCCGAGCACGTCTGGGCGCAGCGCGCCGACGGTGCGGCCTGGATGGCCGGCGGCTCGTACCTCGTCTCGCGCCGCATCCGGATGACGATCGAGACCTGGGACCGCACGTCGCTGGACGAGCAGGAGACCATCATCGGGCGCAGCAAGGACGTCGGCGCCCCGCTCGGCTCGCCGCACGAGCGGTCGACCGTGCGGCCGGCGGCGCTGCCCGAGACCTCGCACGTCCGGCTGGCGCACCCGTCGCTGCACGGCGGCGCGCGGCTGCTGCGTCGCGGCTTCAACTTCGTCGACGGCTCGGACGGCCTCGGCCACCTCGACGCCGGGCTGTTCTTCCTCGCCTACCAGCGCGACCCGCGCCGTCAGTTCGTGCCGATCCAGCGCGAGCTGGCGCGCAACGACCGGATGAACGAGTACGTCCGGCACACCGGGTCCGCCCTGTGGGCGGTACCGCCCGGCGTCGACGCCGGCGGCTGGTGGGGCCAGACCCTCCTCGGCTGAGGCCTCAACTCCGCTCGCTCGTGTTCAAGATCAAGGTCAAGAGCGGCTTCGGAGGAGAGCGCGGCCTGCTCGCCGTCCGCTCGTCGCCGTTGTTGTCGAGTGGGGGGTAACGTCGCCGGAATGTCGGGTTCGTCCCTACTCGGCGGCGCGGAACCCACCACTCGGTGCGTGATCTTGTCTGGGTCAGTCGGCGACGCCGGCGCCGTAGGCGGCGACCTCGCGCTGGAGCTGCACCGCGGACAGGCCGAGCACCTTCTTCGTCACCGACTGGGTGCGTGCCGCGGTCTGGATCTCCCGGGGCGTCGCCGCGAGCGCGCGGTAGTAGCGGCGCAGGGTTCCCTCGCCGTACCGGTCGGAGACGAAGGCGCAGGCGAGGAACCCGACGAGGTAGTGGGCCGGGACGTCGTGCTGGTAGAAGTCGTACGTCGGGAGGTCGACCGAGCCGGCGTCGACCTCCTTGCGGAGCGAGCCGGGAAGAGTCACCGAGAACGGCCGCAGCGTCCGGTACGCCGTGTAGTCGGCGATCCCCTCGACCAGCCAGGTCGGCGCACCCGCGAGGGTCCGGGACTGGGTCGCGACGTGCGTGACCTCGTGGGTGAGCAGCACTGCGTTGTCGTCGTTGCCGGGCTCGAAGTAACGGGGGTTGAGGATGACGCGGCTGCGGGTGGCGGCGCCCTTCTCGTCGTCGTACGACGTCTCGTCGCGCGGCGTCCAGCCCGGCACCGTGTCGAAGGCGGGCACCGCGATCGCCGCGACGTCGTCGGAGGTCTGCAGCTCGGTCCGGAAGTAGGTCTCGATGAGCTGCTGGTCCCGCACGGCGACGACGACCACCTTGCGCCGCCACCCGTCCGGCCACATCTGCGCGACCTTCGAGACGGCAGCGTCCGACACCCGTACCAGCGCGCCGAGCCGGCCCTTGTCCTGGGCGTCGGCGAGCACGAGCACGTGGCGGCCCTCGCGGGCGACCATCGCGCGGCGGTCCCACGGGTCCGCGTGCCCGGTCTCCGGCAGGTCGCTGTCGGCGTCGCTGTCGCTGGCGACGTACCACCGCCTGCCGCGCTGGACGAAGGTCAGCACCTGCGGCCGGGCCACCGGTCCGTGGTCGTAGCCCTTGATCGCGTAGTGCACGAGCATCGCCGGCAGGTGGTACGGCACGTCGTAGCTGTCCGCGAGGTCCGGCCGGTCGTAGTCGCGGCCGATCAGCTCGTAGTCCCAGGCGGCGAACTCCACCTGAGCGAGGTTCGCGAAGACGGTCTGCTGCGCGCGCCGGAAGTCGGCGGCCCGGGGGTCGACGTCGGCGAGCCAGCCCTTCTCGTCGCGGTGGAGGACGGCGGCGGCGCGGCGGTCCAGGATCGAGCGGACCGCCTTGTCCCGGGCTCGGGTGTCGACGTCGCCCGCCTGGCTCTGCAGTCCCTCCGCAGCGCCGTCGCCGCGGGTCAGCAGGACCGCGAGGCCGGCGACGAGGGCGACCACGACCACGCCGGCCACCGCCACTAGCACCCGCGAGCGCTGACGGGGCGCAGCGTGGTGCACCGACGTGCCCGGCTGCTGAGGCTCGGCCGGCGCCAGCCAGACGTCCTGGTCGGTGCCGGCCTCACGGTTGTCCCCCGTGCTCATGGCCGACCTCCTTCCCCTGTCCCGGCGTGCCTATAGCCTCCCCGGCATGGCCAGCGGGACCGACGGCGGGTCGACCGCCGCGCAGCAGTGGGCCGACGAGCTGGCCGCGTGGGCGGTCGACCCCGAGATCCTGGCCGCTGCACCCGAGCCGTCCGACGATCTGCCGCCGGAGGTGTTCGCGGCGGGGCAGGACCGCACGCCGTCGCCGTTGGCCGAGCTCGCCCGGTCGGCGCTGCGCCCCGGCGGGGGCGTCCTCGACGTCGGCGCCGGCGCCGGCGCGACCAGCCTCGACGTCGTGCCTCCTGATGGACACCTGCACGCGGTCGACACGCAGCCGTCGATGCTGCGTGCCCTGGAGGCCGCCGCGCGGGACCGCGGGCTCGACGTCACGACGTACGTCGGGACCTGGCCCGACGTCGCCGACCAGGTCCCCGGGTGCGACGTCGCGGTCTGCGCGCACGTGCTCTACAACGTGCCCGATCTCGCGCCGTTCGCCACCGCCCTCACCAGCAAGACGCGGGACCTGGTCGTCGTCGAGCTGACGGGAACGCACCCGCTGAGGCGGCTGGCGCCGATCTGGGAGGCCGTGCACGGACAGCCGCTCCCGACCGGGCCGACCGCCGACCTGGCCGTCAGCGTGCTGCGGGACGCCGGTCTCGATCCCCAGGTGCACGAACGGGTCTACCAGCCGGTCGTGCGCACCGGCGCGCTGCTCGAGACCTGGATCGACCTGACCCGCCAGCAGCTCCACCTGCCGCCGCAGCGCAGGGACGAGGTGGTGCAGCTGATGCAGCGCCACCCCGCGACGCCGAGGCGCTCGGTCGTGCTGTCCTGGCCCGGCTCAGGAGCGTGACCCGGCCGGTTGGCGGTCGTTGTTACTGACGAGTAGCATTCGTCGCAGCGTCCCCCGACCCGTCCCAGGAGGGCCCGTGCCCGCTCCGTCCCGTGCGTCCCGTCCGCCGCGCCAGGTCCGTGAGGTCGTCTTCGTCGACGGCGTCCGGACCCCGTTCGGCAAGGCCGGCCCGAAGGGCATGTACGCCGACACCCGGGCCGACGACATGGTGATCCGCTGCATCCGGGAGCTGATGCGGCGCAACCCGGCCCTCCCCCCGGAGCGGGTCGACGACGTCGCGATCGCGGCGACGACGCAGACCGGCGACCAGGGCCTCACGATCGGGCGCACCGCCGCGCTGCTGGCCGGCCTGCCGAAGACGGTCCCCGGCTACGCCATCGACCGGATGTGCGCCGGCGCCCTCACCGCGGTCACCACCAGCGCGAGCGGCATCGCCTTCGGCGCGTACGACGTCGTCGTGGCGGGCGGCGTCGAGCACATGGGCCACCACCCGATGGGCGACGGCGTCGACCCCAACCCGCGGATCGTCGCGGAGAGGCTGGTCGACCCCTCGGCCCTGGTCATGGGCTCGACCGCCGAGAACCTGCACGACCGCTTCCCGCACCTCACCAAGGAGCGCGCCGACGCGTTCGCGGTGGCCAGCCAGGACAAGTACGCCAAGGCCGTCGCGAACGGCAAGGTGCAGCCCGACCTGGTGCCGATGGCCACCCGCAGCATCGAGAAGGGCTGGGGCCTCGCGACGGCCGACGAGCCGCCGCGGCCCGGCACGACGCTCGACGACCTGGCCACCCTGAAGACCCCGTTCCGCCCGCACGGCCGGGTCACGGCCGGCAACGCCGCGGGCCTCAACGACGGCGCCACGGCTTGCCTGCTCGCGGCCGAGGAGGTGGCCGAGCAGCTCGGGCTGCCGGTACGCATGCGGCTGGTGTCGTTCTCCTTCGTCGGCGTCGAGCCGGAGGTGATGGGTGTCGGGCCCGTCCCCGCCACCGAGAAGGCACTCGCCCAGGCCGGTCTGGCCATCGACGACATCGGGCTCTTCGAGCTCAACGAGGCCTTCGCGGTGCAGGTGCTCGCGTTCCTCGACCACTTCGGCGTCGCCGACGACGACGTCCGGGTCAACGAGTACGGCGGAGCGATCGCGGTCGGCCACCCGCTGGCGTCGTCCGGCGTGCGGCTCATGACCCAGCTGGCCCGCCAGTTCGAGGACCACCCGGAGGTCCGCTACGGCCTCACCGCCATGTGCGTCGGCATCGGCATGGGCGGCTCGGTGATCTGGGAGAACCCGCACTGGGAGGGCTTCGCCTCCGACAGCACCGAGCGGACGGACGCGCCGTGAGCGAGATGATCGACTTCCCGGACGAGGTCGTCACCTCGGCTCCCGTGCACTACGTCGACCTGCCCGACGGGGGCGGCACGGCGGCACTCCTCACCATCGACAACGGCTTCGACCACACCAAGCCGACGACGCTGGGCCCGACGAGCCTGCAGAACATCGGCGCCGCCATCGACGAGGCACTCGGCCGTGACGACGTCGTGGCGGTGGCCGTCACCGGTAAGCCGTTCATCTTCGCCGTCGGCGCCGACCTCAAGGTGATGCAGTCCGGCGGCACCCCGGCACAGGCCAAGGCGTACTTCGCGCTCGGGCACGACACCTTCCGCAAGCTGCGCGACGCGAAGGTTCCGACGTTCGCTCTCGTCAACGGCGCGGTCCTGGGCGGTGGCCTGGAGCTGGCGCTGCACTGCCACTACCGCACCCTGTCGGCCGGCGTCCCGGCGATCGCGTTCCCCGAGGTGTTCCTCGGCTTGGTCCCGGGCTGGGGCGGCTCGCAGCTGCTGCCGAACCTCGTCGGTGCCGACAGGGCCGTCACGGTCATCGTCGAGAACGCCATGAACCAGAACCGCATGCTCAGGGCGAAGCAGGCGTTCGACCTCGGCATCGCCGACGTGCTGCTCGAGCCGGCCGACTTCCTCGAGCAGTCGCTGGCCTGGGTGTCGTCGGTGGTCCGCGGCGAGACCGTCGTGCAGCGCCCCGAGGTCGACCGGGGCGAGGCCTGGGACAAGGCCCTCGCCCGGGCCAAGGGCATCGCCGACATGCGCGTGCACGGTGCGGCACCGGCGCCGTACAAGGCGATCGAGCTGCTCGAGCTGGCCCGCACCGCGTCGTACGACGAGGGCATCGCCGCCGAGCGGAAGACGCTCTTCGAGCTCGCGATGGGCGAGGAGCTTCGGGCCGGGCTCTACGCGTTCGACCTCGTGCAGCGCCGAGCGAAGAAGCCGGCCGGCGTACCGGACAAGAGCCTGGCTCGTGACGTGACCAAGGTCGGCGTCGTCGGCGCGGGGCTGATGGCGTCCCAGCTCGCGATGCTCTTCGCGCAGCGGCTCGAGGTACCGGTCGTCATGACCGACCTCGACCAGCAGCGGGTGGACAAGGGTGTCGGCTACGTGCACGGCGAGGTCGACAAGCTGCTCGGCAAGGGCCGCATCAACCAGGACAAGGCCAACCGGCTGAAGGCGCTCGTGACCGGCAGCACCGGCAAGGAGGCGTTCGCCGACGCCGACTTCGTCATCGAGGCCGTGTTCGAGGAGATGAAGGTCAAGCAGCAGGTCTTCGCCGAGGTGGAGGCCGTCGTCTCCCCCGAGTGCGTGCTCGCGACCAACACGTCGTCCTTGTCGGTGTCGGACATGGCGTCGGAGCTCGAGCACCCGGAGCGGGTGGTCGGCTTCCACTTCTTCAACCCGGTGGCGGTGCTGCCGCTGCTGGAGATCGCCCGCGCCGACAAGACCGACGACGCGTCGTTGGCCACCGCCTTCGCGGTCGGCAGGACGCTGAAGAAGTCCTGCGTGCTGGTCGCCGACCGGCCGGCGTTCATCGTGAACCGCCTCCTCACCCGGTTCCTCGGCGAGGTCACGAAGGCCGTCGACGAGGGCACCGGCTTCCAGGTCGCCGACAAGGCGCTGGAGCCGCTCGGCCTGCCGATGTCGCCGTTCGTCCTGCTGCAGCTCGTCGGGCCCGCGGTGGCGCTGCACGTCGCGGAGACGATGCACGAGGCGTTCCCCGACCGGTTCGCCGTCTCGGAGAACCTCGGCCGGCTGGTCGCCGCGGGCAAGACCGGCGTCTACGTCTGGGAGGGCTCGACGCCCAAGGTCGACCCGGAGGTCGCCGAGCTGTTCCAGCAGGGCTCGTCGCCGCTGGCCGAGGAGGAGGTCCGACGGCGTGCGCTGGACGCGCTCGCCGAGGAGATCCGGCTGATGCTGGACGAGGGGGTCGTGCAGGACGTGCGCGACATCGACCTGGCGATGCTGCTCGGCGCCGGCTGGCCGTTCCACCTCGGCGGCGTCACGCCGTACCTCGACCGCGAGGGCGTGTCGGAGCGAGTCACCGGTGCGCGGTTCCTCGAGCCCGGGGTCGCCAGCCTCCCCCGCGGCTGACCCGGACTGACGCCATGCGCGATCTGCCCCGGCCCCGACCGGGCCGGATCGCGCATGCCTGGGAAGACCTGTCACCGAGCGTCGGTAGGGTCGCGACGCAGACGATCGGCGACGAGGAGGCAGGGCATGGACTGGACGCTCGAGGTCGTGGTGCTCCCGGTGAGCGACATCGACCGGGCGGTGGAGTTCTACCGCGACAAGGTCGGCTTCCACCTCGACCACGACACGCAGAACGAGCACATGCACGTCGTCCAGCTGACGCCCAATGGCTCCGGCTGCTCGATCGTCATCGGCGACATGCCGTCCCAGAAGGAGATGGCGCCGGGCTCGATGCGTGGCCTGCAGCTGGTCGTCGCCGACGCCGAGGCGGCCCGCGCCGAGCTGGTCGGACGTGGTGTCGAGGCGAGCGAGATCCAGGTCTTCGACGAGCGCGACGGCGGGACGTTCTTCGGCTTCAGCGACCCCGACGGCAACACGTGGGCAGTGCAGCAGCTCAAGGTGCGTGGTGACACGCCGCTCATCCCCCTGGACCGCCGAGGCCGCTTCGGGGCCGAGTGACCGACCGACGGTCGTGACCGGCCGGCTGCCGGCCGGCACACCGCCTGACTGCGAGGACGAGCAATGGCGTACGACGAAGAGCTGGCGGACCGGGTCCGCGAGGTGGTCGGCGGTGAGACGGGCCTGACCGAGCAGAAGATGTTCGGCGGCCTCGCGTTCATGATCGGCGGCAACATGGCCGTGGCGGCCAGCGGTCAGGGCGGCCTGCTGCTGCGGGTCGACCCGGCCCGGACCGAGTCGCTCGTCGACCCGCCGGCCGTCGACCGGTTCGAGATGCGCGGCCGGCAGATGGACGGCTGGCTGCGTGTCGACGCCGCCGCGGTGGAGTCGGACGGCGACCTGCGCCGCTGGGTCGGGCACGGCGTCGGCTACGCCCGCTCGCTGCCACCCAAGTAGCGGTCCGGCCCCGTCAGACCGGCGGGTGGTCCGGCCAGGCGACGGCGTACGTCGGGTCGCCGCCGTCCGCGACGCGGGCGTACCGCAGCAGCTCGCGCACGATCCCCGCGTTGCCCATCGCCCAGCCGCGTCGCGGTGACAGCTCGCTGGGCGTGACCCGGTGCTCGTGGTTGGACCAGCGGGCGCCGGCCGGGTCGACGGTGGCCCGGGCGGCGATGTCGTCCACGAGCGCCCGGGCGAACGACAGGTCGGTGCGTCCCTCGACGGCCAGGTCGACCGCCAGCGCCAGGACTCCCGCGGTGCCGCAGCAGCGGCCGCTGTTGTCCCAGAAGCCGGGCCGCAGCCGCTCCGGCAGACCCGACGTGGTGACCGTCCGCCAGCACCGGTCGACGAGCGCGGTCCAGGCCGGGTCGCCGGTCACCCGGTGCAGCAGCCGGAAGGTCTGCGCGTCGCCGGCCGGGCCGTGGCACCAGCCGTAGCTGTACCGCTCGACGATCTCCGGCTTGTGCTGCGGGTCCGAGTGCGGGACCAGGAAGCCGTCCGGGCCGGCCTCGTCGCGGGCCACCACGTCGGCGGCGCCGGACAGTGCGAGCTCGACGAGGTCGTCGCGATCGGCCGACGCACCCACCGACGCGAGCGCATGGACGATGCCGAGTGTGCCGTGCGAGATGTGGTGGAACCGAGCCGGGAACCCCCGCCGCACCTCCCAGTGCACGCCGTGCGGCGTGACCTCGGCGGTGCGCGTGTACGGCTCGACCGCCAGCACCGCGAGGTCCACGTCGCCCGCCGCCAGTGCGCCGAGGGCGATGCCGGCGTTGCCCCCGAGCAGCTCGAACTGGTCGGCCCACCGCTCACCGTCGAACCGCGACCGTAGGACGTCCCGCGACCGGGTCGCAGCAGCGACCAGGTCGGTGCGGCCGAGCGCCGTACCCACAGCGTGCAGCGCGAACGCGCTCCCGCTCAGCCCGAAGTAGAGGGACGACGGCGCGACGTCCGGTGCTGCAGTGAGGGCCTCCGCGCCACGTACGCCCGCGTCGGCCCAGCGGTCGTCGCCGAGGTGGCGGTGCGCCTCGAGCAGCGTCACGACGATCCCGGCGGCCCCGCTGTACAGCGTCCGGTCGACCTCGTCGTCGTCGGGCCGCCCGGTCCAGACCAGCCCGTCGTCGGTGGTGGAGGCCGAGCCCAGCAGCCAGTCCAGCCCGGCGCCGGCCAGGCCTGCGGCGTCCGCCGGCCGGTCCGCCGCAGGGTCCGCCGCCATCGCCCGAGACTCTCACGGGCACCCGCGTGGCAGCGGAGGGCACGTCGAGCGATGAGTCCGTGTCGGCCCGCCGGTCTACGCTGCGGAACTGCCCGTCCGTACCGGCAAGGGAGCACGAGATGAGCGCACGACTCAACCCCTACATCAGCTTCGACGGCACCGCCCGGGAGGCCCTGGAGACCTACCAGCGGATCTTCGGCGGCGACCTCACGACGAACACCTACGGCGAGTTCGGCAACGCCGAGGGCGGCGACGCCGACAAGATCATGCACGGCAACCTGGAGACGCCCAGCGGCTTCACGCTGATGGCGGCCGACAACCCCCCGCACGAGAAGTTCGAGCCGGGCAACACCATGTCGATC
Organism: uncultured Actinomycetota bacterium; assembly: GCA_963746175.1. Taxonomy (GTDB): domain Bacteria; phylum Actinomycetota; class Actinomycetes; order JACCUZ01; family JACCUZ01; genus CAVVAH01. The sequence goes on from CAVVAH010000001.1 coordinate 730,750, forward strand.
AGCCTCAGCGGCGACTCCGGCGACGAGCTGCGCGGTTACTTCGAGAAGCTCGCCGAGGGCGGCACGACCACCGTGCCGCTGGAGAAGCAGATGTGGGGCGACGAGTTCGGCATGTGCATCGACCGCTTCGGCATCGCCTGGATGGTCAACATCGGCCAGCCGCAGGCCTGACCGGTTCTCGCGCTGCCGCTCAGGGCAGCAGCAGGGCGGCGTCGCCGAGCTCGTGCCAGAGGTAGTCCTCGGCGCGGGCCTCGGCGTACGCCCCGGCGACCAGTCGCTCCCCCGCGACCGCCTCGAGCAGGCGGAGGTGTGACGCGCCGTCGTCGTGCCAGCCGGTGACCAGCCCGGTCACGACCCGGGCCGGTCGGTCCGGTCCGAGGACGAGGTCCGTCCAACCGGTCCCGGCGCGGACCGCGCCGGTGCGGCCGGCCACCGTCTCCAGCGCACGGGTCACCGTGGTGCCCACGGCCACCACCCGGCCACCACGCGCCCTGGTGTCGTTCACCAGGGCCGCGGTCGCCACCGGCACGACGTACGGCTCGGGCAGCGGCGCCTCGCCGGCCTCCAGCGAGGACACCCCGGTGTGCAGCGTGACCGGCGCCACCGCCACGCCGCGGGTCACCAGCTCGGTGACCATGGCGTCGGTGAACGGGCGTCCGGCGCTCGGCATCTCGGCGCTCCCGGGCTCCCGGCCGAAGACCGTCGTGTAGCTCGCCAGCGGCCAGTCGTCCTTGACGTAGGAGTAGGCGATCGGGCGGCCGTGACGGGCGAGGTAGCCGGGCACGTCGTCCGGCACCAGCAGCCGGCACCGCCACAGCCGCGTGCGCGCCGGGTCGGCGCCCTCGTCGGGGTAGGACCCGACGACCTGCAGGCGACCTCCGGGGAGGGTCACCGTCTCCCCCGGGACCACGTCGTGCAGCGGTCCCGTCGCGCGTCGGCCGGGTCGCAGCTCGGCCGCCCAGGTGCCGTCCGGCAGCGCGGCCGACAGGTGCACCGTCACGGGACCTGACGTCCGCCGGCCGTCGACGGCCGCCGCCAGCGTCGCCGAGGTGTTGACGACGACGAGGTCGCCGGCTTCCAGGTGCGAGGGCAGGTCCCGGAACAGCGTGTGCCGGATCGTGCCCGGACGGCCGACGAGCAGGCGCACCTCGTCGCGGGCCAGGCCGCGCGCCTCGGGCGGCTCGGCGGCCGACCGCGCCGGACCGTGGTGCAGTGCCTCGACGCTCACCGGGCGGCTCCCACGGGCATGAGCAGGTCGGCGGCCCGGTATCGCCCGCTGGGCGGCCGGCGGGCCAGCAGCGCCCGGACGGCCGGGACGGCGACCGTCCCGGGCTCGGGCCGGTCCGAGATGTCCTCGCCGGGGAAGGCCGCCTGGTGCATCGCGGTGCGCATGTCGCCGGGATCGAGCGCGTAGACCCGCAGCGACGCCTCCTCGACGGCGAGCACCGCCGTGAGGTGGTCCAGCGCGGCCTTGGCCGACCCGTAGCCGCCCCAGCCGTCGTAGGCCTCCACCGCCGCGTCCGAGCTGACGTTCACGACGGTGCCGACGGACCGCCGCAGCAGCGGCAGTCCCTCCTGGAGCAGGGCGTGCGGCGCAAGCACGTCGACCTCGTAGACCCGCGCCAGCTCGGCGGCCGGGTAGTCGGCGAGCCGCGGCTGGGGGCTGGGTCCGAGGTGGCTGGCGTTGTTCACCAGCAGGTCCAGGCCACCGAGGTCCCGGGCGGCCGCGACCAGGTCCGCCCGGTGACGAGGGTCCCTCACGTCGCCAGGCACGACCCTGGTGCGGGCGGGATCCAGAGCGGCGACCGCCGCCAGCAGGTCCGGGGCGCCACGGGCGTCCAGCACGAGGGACCACCCAGCGCCACCCAGGTCGAGGGCCAGGGCGAGGCCGAGGCCGCGGGACGCGCCGGTGATGAGTGCGACAGGCATGAGGTCGGGTTCTCCTTGCGTTCCGGATCGGGATGAGGGCATCCTGGGACATGAAGCTGACTTCAGGTCAAGCACCACTGGCTGGAGGTGAATCGTCGACACCCACGACCTGCTGACCGTCGGGGCCGTCTCGGAACGCAGCGGCTTCGCCCCGTCGGCGCTGCGCTACTACGAGCGGCTGGGCCTGGTGCAGGCAAGCCGTACGACAGGCGGCCAGCGCCGCTATCCCCGCAGCACCCTGCGGCGACTGGCCTTCATCCGGGCCGCGCGCAACATCGGGCTCTCCCTGGACGAGGTCGCGGAGGCACTGGCGACCCTCCCCGACGGGCGGACCCCCACCAAGTCCGACTGGACCCGGCTGAGCCGCACCTGGCGGTCGCGGCTGGACGACCAGATCGCCGGCCTGCTCGCCCTCCGCGACGGGCTGGACTCGTGCATCGGCTGCGGCTGCCTGTCGCTGCGCCGCTGCGCCTTCTCCAACCCCGCCGACCTGGCTGCCGGGTCCGGGCCCGGCGCGGCGTTCCTCCCCCGCTCCCTGCGCCGTCCGACCGAGCCGGCCTGACCGTCCGGCCGGCTGCCGTACGGGTGGGAGCACGCTGGGTGAGCGCCACTCACCCTGCTGGCCGAGTCTTCGACCGGTGCCCCCTGGGTACCGTCGGTACGTGCACGCACCCGACTCGATCGAGCTGCGTCGACTCGCCCTGGCGGTGTCGGTGCTGGACGATGTCGACATCGTCCCGCTGGACGACGGCTTGCTGCTCACCGGCGACACCCCCGTGGAGGTCAGCTGGCTGGAGCTGCGCCGCGCCCTGGCCGGGGCCGACCCCGAGGACGAGCTCGGCCGGTTCCGGGTCCGCGCCTGGCTGCGCGGCCGCCGGATCGCGGCGACCGTGCATGTCGAGCACCTGCGGGAGCAGGCCCGGCCGGTCGGCCTGCCGGTGGACCACCCGATGCACCCCGGCCTCGACTGGGTCCGGCGGCGGGTGCTCGGCGACGCGCTCGACCTGGGCTTCGGCTTCGCCGCCGTCGGCAGCGACCCCGACGAGGTCGTCGTCATCCCGCAGGGCGCACTCGACGCTGCCGGCATCGACCCGATGCCCTGGTGGCCGATGGCCCTCGACTACCTGGAGCGGATGGGCGCACTGGCAGCCCAGCGACTGGCAGCCAACCCCGTCCTGCGGCCGATCGGCGACTGCGACGTCGCCACGCTGCTCGGGTCGCGGTCGCTGCGCGAGGCACTGTGCGCCGCGGACGGCACCGGCATGCGGGCCGCCGCGGTGCCGATGCTGCGGCGCGGCTGGCTGGACCTCTCCCGCATCGACCCGGCGTTCACCGCCGCCGCCGCCGCGGCGACGACCCCCGAGGAGCGCGGCTTCGCCCGGCCCGTGCTCCTGACGGCGGACGAGGTGACCCTGGCGCCCGAGGGCGGCCGCCCCGCCGAGATCGTCCTGCGCGACGACGCCGTCGAGGCGCCGCACCTGCGGTCCGTCCTCTACCGCTGAGCCGCACCACAGCGACGTCACCGCACCGGAAGCGGAACAGATCCGGCACTACTGCTCGTTCCGACGGTGCATGATCCACAGCGGATCTGTTGGAGAAACTGCCATCGATCCCCTGTGGATCACTGGACGGGCGCGCGGTAGGTGCCGCTACGGCGCAGCGGCACATTTCCGCCTCTCACGTGAGGACCGGGGTCGCGGTCGTGAGGTAGGTGGCGCCGAGGGGGCTGGTGAAGGCTCTGGTCCTGGTAGCCGGGTCGTAGGAGAGCGCCCAGCCGGCGTGGGTCTTGGCGTTGTGGTGCTGCCGGCACAGTGGTCCGAGGTTGACGCGGATCGTCTTCCCGCCCCGGGTGACGAAGCCGAACGTGTGGACATGGTCCAGGTCGCAGGTCTCGGCGCGCCGGCTGCAGCCGGGGAACCCGCAGCGCTGGTCGCGGGCGATGATGAACCGGCGCATCCGGTCGGTGGGCCCGTAGGTGCCGGCACTGACGTCGAGCAGCTCCCCGGTGCCGGGGTGGACCAGCCAGCGGACGAAGTCGCGGTCGGCGGCCATCACCCGCGCCAGGTCGGCCGGGACCAGGCCGTAGCCGGGGACCCGGCGGGGGTTGTCGACCAGGCCGGCCAGGGTCGCGGCGTCGATCACGACGGCAGCGACCTGCTTCCCGCCGCACGAGCACCTCGCGAGCGACGCCCCGCTGGGCACCGGGGGCCCCGTGGTGTCGCGCAGCGGGTCGCGGCCCAGCAGGGTGTCGAGGGCGGCGTCGACGCGCAGCGCGTCCAGGCCGGGGTCGTCGAGGCCGGCGCCGCGGCGCGCGGCGCGGACCGTGTTCGCGAGCTCGGTGGCGCGCGCACGCGTCGCCCTCGTCGGGCGACGCTCATCGGCAGGAACCAGCCGGTGCGTCCGTCCCGGTCCGGAACCCGGTCGATCCGCCGATCGGCGTGCTTGCGCTTGGCGCGGTCTCTGGCAGCGGCCGGGTCGAGGCGGACGACGGCGTCGGCGACCGCGCGGCGGGTCTCGGCCGCGGCCTGGCCGGGTAGCCGCGCCAGCACCGCGTCCTCGACCCGCCGGGCTGTGTCGTCGGTGAGGTCGTCGGTGCCGCGGGCCAGGTTGGCGGCGTGCAGCCAGGAGATCCGACCGGTGTCGAGCAGCGCGAGGGTGCGGGGGAACCGGTCGCGCAGGTCGACTGCGACCACGGTGCGGTCGGCGGCGGTGACCGGCGACAGGCGCAGGGCGGCGCCGATCTCGTGCCGCGCCTCCGAGGAGGGCATCCCGAGGTCCTGGCAGGAGTCGGCGACCGCGGCGATGGCGTGGGTCTTCAGTCCGGCCAGGGCGGCTTCGCACCGGTCGATGGCGCGCACCAGGTCGACCCCGTCCATCGACTCCAACACCGCGGGGTCCACCCGGTCGAGGATCGCCACCGCGGCGGGCAGGTCGGTCACCGGGCCGTCGGCGATCGCGCGCACGAGCTCGGCGCTCGCGACCGTCGTCTCGGCTGACCTCATGCTGTGAATCTAGTTGCCACCCCGGACACAACCCTCGTGTTCCACAGGCCCGGAAACCGTTGCCACACAACGAATCCTCTGTGGACAGCCACCATGTCAGACCCTTCGGAAGGACACGTGCGAGCCCGATATCCAGCAGCCGGGCTACGGTGGCACCGACCGGCCGGGGAGCGGCCAGTTCTGGGGCGGGAGGTAACGGTGGCAGACCCGTCGACACCCCTCGTGCACAGCCCGGCCAGCCGGCACGTGGAGACCGACCCGACGCCCGGGATGGTGCGGCGCCGCGCCGTGGACACCGGCACGATGTGGGCCGGGACCGCCACCACGGCTCCCGGTGCGGTCTCGGGCTGGCACCACCACGGCGACCACGACTCCACCATCTACGTCGTGAGCGGCACCTTGCGGATGGAGTTCGGTGCCGGCGGCCGGGAGACGTTCGACGCGGTCGCCGGCGACGTCGTGCAGGTGCCGGCGGGCGCCGTGCACCGGGAGGCCAACCCGCTCGACGAGGAGTCGCTCCTGGTCGTGGTCCGCTGCGGGACCGGTGAGCCCACCGTCAACGTCGACGGCCCTGCAGCCGGTTGACCGTGCGAGCGGGCAGGATGCGGGCATGACCGCTGCTGCCGAGCTGCTGGACGTCATCCGCGTCCGCGCCGCCTTCCCCGCCCTGGACCACGGTGTCGCGCACTTCGACGGTCCCGGAGGCTCCCAGGTGCCGACGGCCGTCGCCGAGGCCGTCGCGCGCACCCTCACGGCCGGCGTGGCCAACCGCGGCACGGTGACCGAGGCCGAGCGCCGGGCCGAGCACACCGTCGTCGGTGCCAGGTCCGCGATCGCGGACCTGCTCGGGGCGGAGCCCGGCGGTGTCGTCTTCGGGCGCTCGATGACCCAGCTGACCTACGACCTGTCGCGCGCGCTCGCGAAGCAGTGGCGGCCCGGCGACGAGATCGTGGTGACGCGTCTGGACCACGACGCCAACATCCGTCCCTGGGTCACCGCGGCGGAGAACGCCGGCACCACCGTGCTCTGGGCCGGCTTCGACCGGACCACCGGTGAGCTCGACACCGACGAGGTCGCCTCGCTGCTCTCGGACCGCACCCGGCTGGTCGCGGTGACCGGCGCATCGAACCTGCTCGGCACCCGGCCGGACCTTCCTTCCGTGGCCGAGGCGGCGCACGCGGCCGGCGCGCTGGTCCACGTCGACGGCGTCCACCTCACGCCGCACGCACCGGTGGACGTCCGGGCCCTCGGCGCCGACTTCTTCGCCTGCTCCCCGTACAAGTTCTTCGGCCCACACCTCGGAGCGGTGGTGGCCGACCCGGCCCTGCTCGAGCAGCTGCACCCGGACAAGCTGTTGCCCTCGACGGACGCCGTTCCCGAGCGCTTCGAGCTCGGCACGCTGCCGTACGAGCTGCTGGCCGGCGTCACCGCCACGGTCGAGTTCATCGCCGACCTCGTGCCCGGCCCGGGCGACCGCCGCTCCCGTGTGCTGCGGTCGATGACCGCGGTCGAGGCGCACGAGGACCGGCTGTACGACCGGCTGCGCGAGGGGCTGCAGGACATGACCGGAGTCACCCTGCACGGCTGCCCGGAACGGCACACGCCCACGGTGCTGTTCAGTGTCGGCGACCGTCCCGGCCGAGAGGTCCACGAGCGCCTCGCCGCGGCCGGCGTCAACGCGCCGGCCGGCAGCTTCTACGCGCTGGAGGCCTCGCGCTGGCTCGGTCTCGGGGACGCCGGCGCTGTCCGCGCCGGACTGGCGCCGTACTCCGACGACGAGGACGTCTCGCGGCTGCTCGACGGAGTCGCGGACCTCACGGCCGGCTAGGGACCTCCTCCGATCGTCCAGCTGTCGGTGCCGGTGCCCGGTCCGCCGTAGTGCGGCGTAGGCCCGCCGTCCGCGGCGTGGTTCCGGTTCGCGTGCGGGTCGGTGCCCTTGTCACCGGGTCCGCTGTCGCGTCGGCGCCAGACGAGCAGCGCGATCGGTGTCGCGATGACGAGCCCGAAGAACACGAACCAGGCCATGGGGACCTCCGGGGGGGCTGCTGCTGCCACGAGAGTAGGACGCGCGGCGTCGGGCCGGAAGTTCCCTCGGCAGCGGGGGACGGAACCGGGCGAGGCGGCGCGGCGTCGAAGCCGTACCACCAGCGCCCGGAGGCCGTCATGCAGCCCAGCCCACGCTCACCGCTCGTCGTCGTCGCGGCCGTCGTCGGGACCCTCGTCCTCGTCGTCACCGGCTGGCTGCTCGGCCAAGGAAGCGGGACCACGCCGGCAGCGGTCGCCGCGACCGGCTCGAGCGACGCCTCCGGCGACCGCGCACGCGACGGTGTCCTCGTCAGCGGCACCGGCGAGGTGACTGGGCGGCCGGACACGCTGGTGGCGCAGTTCGGCGCGGAGGCGACGGCCGGCTCCGTCGACGACGCCCTCGCGCGCGCCGACCGGGCTCTCGGCCGGATCACCGACGCCCTCACGGACGGAGGGGTCGAGGAGGCCGACCTGCAGACCGCGGGGCTGGACATCTACCCGCAGTACTCCGACGACGGGCGTCAGGTCACCGGCTACCAGGCGCAGCAGCAGCTCACGGTGACCTTCCGCGACGTCGACGCGGCGGGCAGGCTGATCGGTCGCGCCGTCTCGGCCGGCGGCGACGCGGCGAGGCTCTCCGGACTGTCGTTCCGCATCGACGACGACTCGGCGCTGCTCGCCGACGCGCGCCGCAAGGCGTTCGACGACGCGAAGGCGAAGGCGCAGCTCTACGGCGACGCCGCCGGTCGCGGTCTCGGTCGGGTCGTCAGCGTCACGGAGACCGTCACGGGCAACGACAAGCCGTACCCGATGAACGAGCTCTATGCCGCGCGCGACGCCGCTGGCAGTGCGGCCGTCGAGGTACAGCCCGGCCAGCAGCAGCTTTCGGTCACGGTGACGGTCGAGTGGTCGTTCGACTGACCGCAGTCCGCACGGCTGGGCGACGCGGCCCACGCCGCCCAGCCGTCCCCCTCACTTGCGGACGGACACGGTCCGGCTGTCCGAGGCGAACACGCCGCACATGTAGCCGCAGCTGTTGAGGTTGGCCTCCACGAACGCCGACCCGGTCTTGAAGACCCGCGAGCCGGTCTGCGCGAGGACGTTCACGACCAGGGTCTCCTCGGAGCCCGTGCACTGCACCGACTGCGTCCGCGACCCGGTCACGGCCTGGTTGCCGCTCCGCTGGGTCAGGCTGAGGTCGAGGTAGGCGAGCTGGCCCCGGGGGCAGGTGTAGCGAAGCGGCGCGGACACCGCCGCGCCCTTGGCCTGCAGCACCGCTTGCGGCCCGACGCGGACCTGCCAGACGTCCGGGGACGACAGCACCGCGACGGCGGCCGAGCCAGGCACGGCAAGAGCGACCACCGACCCGGCAGCCACCGCGCCGAGAGCGGCTCGGTACCTCCGCTGGACACTTCTCATGTCACCACCCCTTTCTGTTCCGGGCCGGCGGTCGCCGGCCGAGTCTGCGGGCAGGAGCCGAGACCCACGACCACCGCGACGAGCAACGCCACCGCGGGCACGTGCCACACGAAGTCGAAGCCGGCGTGGACCGCCGCAGCCAGCAGAGCCGCGCACGCGCCCGCCGTGCGGCCCGTGGTGGCCGAACCCGATGAGGGGAGGCGCAGGTCGGCCCGCAGAGCGCGGGCCGTCGCGAGCAGGATGGCGAGCACCATCAGCAGACCGGGCAGCCCCAGGTCGACGGCGACCTGCAGGTACTCGTCGTGGACGTAGCGCATCGTCGCGCGGGACCCGTCAGATCCGCGCCAGCTCGTCCAGCCGTCGCCCGGGCCTGCGCCGGTCCATGGACGTTCGGCAACCAGGTGCAGCCCGGCGCGGGCCGCCTCGAGCCGGGCCGGAGACGACGCGTGGGCCCGCCAGCCGGCCACCTCGTCGACGGCGCCGGCGAGCGCCCCGGGGCCGACGGCGACCGTCACGAGGGTCGCCACCGCCGCGACCAGCAACGCCGCGGGTTGCAGGGTCGCCCAGCTGGGCGCCGGCAGCCCGGCCGCGATCACGACTCCGGCCACCAGCGCGACGATCGCGACCGGGCGGCCTGCTGGTGACGAGAACGGCATCGACGGGAGCAGACCGACCAGCGCGACCGCAGCACCGAAGGCCGGGCCGGCACAGGCACGCAGCAGCCGGCCGGGGCGGCGCAGCACCAGGAGAGACAGGCTCCCCACGATCAGGGCGACCAGCCCGGCCCGGCTCAGCGTCGCACCCGTCCCGACGAGCAGCAGGGCGAGGAGGCCGGACAGAGCCGGCCGGCGGGACTGGCCCGACATGATGCCGGCGAGGAGGAGGGCGAGGCAGCCGAGCACCGCCGCCGTGGCGTTGGCGTAGGTGAGGGTGGACGCGGCCCGCCAGACGCCGTCGTTGGCCAGCGCGTACGGCGGCACGTGCCACACGACGCCCACCCAGCCGGTGAGCGCGACCACGCCGCCGAGGCCGAGAAGACCGTGCGTCAGCAGCGCCCGATCGTCTCCGGTGAGCCGGCGCACCACGCAGAAGGCGGCGGCCAGGCCGAGCACGAGCACGGCCGGCCGGGTGCCGCCGAGCGCCGTGGATCCGGAGACGCCTCGCAGCAGGCTCCAGCCGGCCAGGAGCAGACAGCCGAGCACGGGCCCGGTCATCATGCCGCGGCGCGGAGGCACCGCCACAGACACCACCGCTGCACCGGCGACCGCGGCGGCCACGGCCCACTGGGCCTGTGCGTAGTACGCGCCCTGGGAGAGCAGCGCGACGGCCATCCCGGCCAGCAGGAGGCAGAGCGAGACGAGACTCGCGAAGCGGGTCGACGATCGCGGTAGGGCTTCCGCGGCACCGCGACTGCTGGGCTGCACGAGCTGCGGTGCGGTCGTAGGCGTCATGGTCGTGCTCCTCGCGTCACGCGTACGGAGAGATGACGCGCAGATGCCACACCGGGTTCGGGCCGTGCCGCGGGTGGATCCGGAGCCAGCGCCGGTTCACCGGCGCGAGCCGTGGCGACTGTCGGATCAGTGCAGCGTCGAGGGCAGGCGGTACGTCGAGACGTGCGAGCGTGACTCGGCGGTGAACTCCGAGCCGGACCAGTCGGCCGACCGGGACTCGAGCTCGAACCCGGCGATCCGCGCCATCAGGTCGAGCTCGGCCGGCCAGATGTAGCGGTGCGGGCTGCGGGTGAGCCGCGCCTCCTTGCCCGCACCGAACAGGAAGTGGTGGGACACGACCTGCTGGTGCAGCACGTCGTAGGTGTCCAGCCCTATGTAGCCGGGCTCGCAGGTGAAGACGGTGGCGTCCTTCCCCGGCGGCAGCGTGCGCAGCTCGGGCACCCACAGCTCGACGACGAAGCAGCCGCCGGGCACGAGGTGCCGGGCGGCGTTGCGGAAGCAGGCGACCTGCTCCCCCTGGGTCAGCAGGTTGGAGATGGTGTTGAAGACGAGGTAGACAAGCGCGAACTCGCCGGGTGCCCGGACCGTCGCCATGTCGCCCATGACGACGGGGAGCCGGGCCTCGTCGACCTTCGTGCGGAGCCGGTCGACCATCGGCTGCGACAGCTCGATGCCGGTGACCGGCACGCCGCGCTCGGCCAGCGGGACGCCGATCCGGCCGGTGCCGATCGCGAGCTCCAGCGCGCGTCCGGCACCGGCGAGCGTCGCGAGCCGGTCCACCGTCGGGCCGAGCACCTCCGGCGCGAACATGCCTGTGCCCGGGGTGTCGTAGCGCTGGGCCGCGTCCTCGTCCCAGATCTCGTCCTGCCGCACGCCCGCGATCATGCCGACGGACGGAGGCGGTCGTCCATCGCGATTCAGTCGGCGACGTGCTGCTGCTGCTCGACCTCGCCCGGGAGCCCGGCGACCGTCTCGACGATGTCGCGTGCGATGTCCTGCGCCGTCAGCGCGATGTCGACGAGCACCTCGGGACGCTTGGCGTGGTCGAGGAACCGCAACGGGATGCCGAAGTCGCGGAGCGGTGTCGCCACCCGCGCGTCGCGCAGCGACTGTGCCACCGCACCGGAGACACCGCCGCGCAGGCCGTCCTCGACGATGACGACGGACCGAACTTCTCGCGCCATCCGGACCAGCTCGGCCGGCACCGGCTTCACCCACCGGGGGTCGACGACGGTCACGCCGATCCCCTGCCGGGCGCACCGGTCCGCCACGTCGAGACAGGTCTCGGCCATCGAGCCGACCGCGACCAGCAGGACGTCGTCGCCGTCGCGGCGCAGGACGTCGACACCCCCGACCCGTTCGAGGGCCGGCAGGTCGTCGCAGACCGCCCCGGTCGGGTAGCGGATGACGGTGGGGGCGTCGTCGACGGCCACCGCCTCGCGGAGCTCTTCCCGCAGGGTCACCGCGTCGCGCGGCGCGGCCAGCCGCAGCCCCGGCACGGCCTGCAGCACCGTCATGTCCCACATGCCGTGGTGGCTCGCACCGTCGGGCCCGGTGACGCCGGAGCGGTCCAGGCAGAACGTCACGCCGCAGCGGTGCAGGGCGACGTCCATGAGAACTTGGTCGAAGGCGCGGTTGAGGAACGTGGAGTAGAGGGCGACCACCGGGTGCAGGCCGCCGAGCGCGAGACCGGCGGCCGACGTCGTCGCGTGCTGCTCGGCGATGCCGACGTCGAAGGTGCGGTCCGGGTACGCCGCCGCGAAGGCGTCCAGCCCGGTCGGGATGAGCATCGCCGCGGTGATGCCGACCACGTCCGGGCGCTCCGCGCCGATCGCGACCAGCTCGTCGGAGAAGACCTGCGTCCAGGCCGTGCCCGACGCGGCGAGCGGCTGGCCGGTCTCCGGGTCGATGACGCCGATGCCGTGGAAGTGGTCGGCGGTGTCGTCCTCGGCGTACTTGTAGCCGAGGCCCTTGCGGGTGATCGCGTGCACCAGCACCGGGCCCTGGAAGCCGCGGGCCCGCCGGAGCGCGTGCTCCAGCGCCTCGACGTCGTGCCCGTCGACGGGACCGATGTACTTGAGCCCGAGGTCCTCGAACATGCCCTGCGGCGCGACGACGTCCTTGAGCCCCTTCTTCACGCCGTGCAGCGCCTCGTACAGCGGCTGCCCCACGACCGGCGTGCGGCCGAGGACCTGCTTGCCCCACTCGAGGAACCGCTCGTAGCCGCGCGTGGTGCGCAGCGTCGCCAGGTGGTGGGCGAGGCCGCCGATGGTCGGCGCGTACGACCGCTCGTTGTCGTTGACGACGATGACGAGACGACGGCTGTGGTCGGCGGCGATGTTGTTGAGCGCCTCCCAGGCCATGCCGCCGGTGAGCGACCCGTCGCCGACCACGGCGACGACGCACCGGTCGTTCTCGCCACGCAGCTGGAACGCCTTGGCCAGACCGTCGGCGTACGACAGCGCGGTCGAGGCGTGCGAGTTCTCGATCACGTCGTGCTCGGACTCGGCGCTGCTCGGGTAGCCGGACAGGCCGCCCTTCTGCCGGAGCGTCCCGAACCGGCCGGCCCGACCGGTGACGATCTTGTGGACGTACGCCTGGTGCCCGGTGTCCCAGAGGATCCGGTCGCGCGGCGAGTCGAAGACCCGGTGCAGCGCGAGAGTGAGCTCGACGGCCCCGAGGTTGGGGCCGAGATGGCCACCGGTGCGGGAGACCGACGCCACCAGGAAGGTGCGGATCTCCTCGGCGAGCTCGGCCAGCTGCTCGCGGTCGAGCGGGCGCAGGTCCTCAGGTCCGTGGATCGAGTCCAGCAGGCCCACGCGGGGCTCCTCTCGCTCGTCCGGCTGCGGTGTCGGTCGAGGTGCCGAGTCTACGGTCACCCCGAGGACGGCCCGGACCCGCGTGGGGTTCGTCGGCCCGGGCAGGCGGGCTCAGAGGCGGGCGCGGAACCGCCGCCCGCGCAGCGCCTCCTCGACGAGCCACACCGCGCGCTGCTGCCGGACCAGGCGGGCACCCTCGCGCTCCCACGCGGCCAGGGCGGCCTCGACGGTCGTGGTGTCGGCGACGTCGCGCAGGTCGTCCCGGGTGGTGGAGTAGCCCAGCCGGGCCGCCTCGACGGCGGACGCGACGTGCCGCGCGGCGAACCTGGCCAGCACGACCGGGTGCTTCCGCAGCACGTCGTGCGCCCGGTAGTCCGGCGGGCAGAGGTCGAACAGCCACGCCGTGGCCGTGCGCTCCCACTCCGGCGTCCCCGCCGGGCGGACCTCCTCCGGCCAGCCCGGCGGCACGACGGGACGGCTCACCCCTCCAGCCTAGGGAACGGGCGGCCGCCTCAGCCCGGCGCGAGCAGGAGCACCTGACTGGCCTGACCGGTTGCGGCATCTGCGCAACCGCCGGGACCGGTGTCGACGAGACTGCCGCCATGTCGACGACGGGATCTCTCGCGCACTCGGTCCTGAGCAGCGCCCAGGTGACGGCAAGCAGCCCGGTGGACCTCACGTGCAACGTCACCGAGGTCGCCCGCCTGCTGTGGACCATGATCTCGACGGCCGCGGTGTCCGGCCTCGTCGTGGTGGCCCGGCCGAGCTGGCGCCGGACCCTCGGACTGGTGGCGGCGGGCGCGGTCTGGGCCTGGGTCGACATGGAGGGGCCCGTCCTGGTCTCGCGCGGCAGCCGCGGCCTGCACCTGGCCGACGTCCCGGTCGTCCTGGTCTGGCTCGCGGCCGCCGCGGCGGCCGGGAGGCTGTGGTGGAGCCGCCGGGCCTGATCAGGCCGGCCGCGCGGCCGTCAGCTCGCGGACCTCGGCGTAGCGGGCCCGCACCGAGGGGACAGGGTCGGCCTCGAACGTCTCGGGTCCGGGCGCTGTCCCAGCGCGGCGGCTCGTCGGCGCCGGAGAGCACCCACGCGGCCTGCCGGGCCGCGCCGTCGGCGACGTACTCCCCCGGCTCGGGCACCACGACCGGGCAGCCGAGGACCGCCGGCGCGATCCGCCGCACCGCCTCGGACCGGGCGCCGCCGCCGACGAGCAGGACCCGCCGCACGTCGGCACCGTGCTCGCGCAGCGCATCGAGGCCGTCGGCCAGACCGCAGAGCAGGCCCTCGACGGCGGCCCGGGCCAGGTGGCCCGGGCTGGTGGAGGTGAGGGTGAGGCCGTGCAGGGCGCCGGTGGCGTCCGGCCGGTCCGGCGTGCGCTCGCCCTCCAGGTACGGCACCAGCACCAGGCCGTCCGCACCGGCGGGCGCGCCGAGGGCGAGCTCCGACAGCCCGGCGTGGTCGGTGCCGAGCAGGCCCGCGGTGGCGTCGAGGACCCGGGACGCGTTGAGGGTGCACACCAGCGGCAGGTAGCGGCCGGTGGCGTCGGCGAAGCCGGCCACGATGCCCGACGGGTCCCGAGCGGGCACCGGGGCGACCGCGCTCACCACGCCGGACGTGCCGATCGACACGACGACGTCGCCCTCCCCCGCACCGACCCCCAGCGCGGCCGCCGCGTTGTCCCCCGCGCCCGGACCGAGCACCAGCGAGCCGGCGCGGCCGGCCTCCGCGCGCGGACCGAGCACGGCCGGGACGACGACCCGGCGGCCGAAGCCGCGCTCCAGCAGGTCCGGCCGGTACTCCTCGGTCACCGCCGACCAGTAGCCGGTGCCGCTCGCGTCCGACCGGTCGGTGCGCAGCGCGTCCAGACCCACCGGCGCGCCGAGGTCGCCGAGCAGGCGCCAGGTGAGCCAGTCGTGGGGCAGGCAGACCGCCTCGGTGCGGGCGGCCAGGTCGGGCTCGTGCTCGGCGAACCACCGCAGCTTCGACACCGTGAAGGAGGCGACCGGCACCACGCCGACGGCGTCCGCCCACGGCGCACCGCCGCCGAGCTCGGCCACCAGGTCGTGCGCCGCGCCAGCGGACCGGGTGTCGTTCCAGAGCAGCGCGGGGCGGACGACGTCGCCGGCCTCGTCGAGGCAGACCATGCCGTGCTGCTGACCGCCCACCGACAGCGCCGCGACGTCGTCGAGCCCGCCGGCCGCGGCGACCGCCACCTGCAGCGCCTCCCACCACGCCGCCGGATCGACCTCGGTGCCGTCCGGGTGCGGCGCCCGGCCGAAGCGCACCAGTGCGCCGGTCGCCGCATCCCGGACCACGACCTTGCAGGCCTGCGTCGAGGAGTCGACGCCGGCGACTAGGGCGTGTCTCATGACCCGCTCTCGACAGTGAGGTCGTCGAGGCGCCCGATCCGGCTGGGCGGAGGAGCCCCGCGCAGCGGTGTTCTGCGCGGGGCGAACGACAACGACGCCGGGCGGGATGCATCGGCGGCCGAGCCGGGATGGGGTCGTGAGACACGCCCTTGCAGCGGCATCGACGTCGTCAGCGCGCGCCCAGCACGTGCTCGACGGCGAGCTGGTCCAGCTGGGCGAACGCGTAGCCGCGCGCGGCGGCCGCGTCGACGTCGAACGACTCGAACGCCGTGGTGTCGGCGAGCAGGTCGTCGTACGTCTCGCCGTCGCCGAGCGTCGGCTGCGCGAGCTCCCCCACCCGTGAGGCGAGCAGCGCCTCCTGCACGGCCGGGTCGGCGCGGAAGGCGGCTGCCCGCTCCTTGAGCAGCAGGTAGGTGCGCATGTTCGCCGCCGCCGACGCCCAGACGCCGGCGATGTCCTCGGTGCGCATCGGCTTGTAGTCGAAGTGCCGCGGCCCGTCGTACGTCGGACCGCCCGTCCCGTCGGCCGCGCCGCCGCCGTTCTCCAGGAGGTCGACGAGGAAGAACGCCGAGAGCAGGTCACCGTGGCCGAAGACGAGGTCCTGGTCGTACTTGATGCCGTGCTGACCGTTGAGGTCGATGTGGAAGAGCTTGCCCTGCCACAGCGCCTGGGCGATGCCGTGCACGAAGTTCAGCCCGGCCATCTGCTCGTGCCCGACCTCCGGGTTCACGCCGACCATCTCGTGGTGCTGAAGCGTGGAGATGAAGGCCATGGCGTGCCCGACGGTCGGCAGCAGGATGTCGCCGCGCGGCTCGTTGGGCTTCGGCTCGATCGCGAAGCGCAGCCCGTAGCCCCGGTCGATCGAGTACTGCGCGAGCAGGTCGATGCCCTCCGCGTAGCGCGCGAGCGCCGACCGGACGTCCTTGGCCGAGTCGGTCTCGGCGCCCTCGCGGCCGCCCCAGAAGACGTAGGTCGAGGCGCCGAGCTCGGCGGCCAGGTCCATGTTGCGCATCACCTTGCGCAGCGCGTAGCGGCGGATGCCGCGGTCGTTGCTGGTGAAGCCGCCGTCCTTGAACACCGGGTGGGTGAACAGGTTGGTGGTCACCATCGGCACGACCAGCCCGGTCTCGTCCAGCGCCGCGCGGAACCGCTTGACGTGCTCGTCGCGAGCCGCGTCGTCGCTGCCGAACGGGATCAGGTCGTCGTCGTGGAAGGTCACGCCGTACGCCCCGAGCTCGGCGAGCCGGTGCACCGACTCGACCGGGTCCAGCGGCGGCCGGCTCGCGTCGCCGAAGGGGTCGCGCGCCTGCCAGCCGACCGTCCAGAGGCCGAAGGTGAACTTGTCCGCGGGAGTGGGTCGCAGGTCGCTCATGATGTCTCTCTCGTCGTGAGGGTGGTCGGGACTTCGGGTGTCTAGGAGGCGGTCCGCCGCGACAGCTCGAGCAGCGGGTCGGACAGCAGCGGGTCGAAGGCGAGCTCGGCGGCACCCAGCAGGGTCGAGTCGGCGCCGAGCCGGGGCTCGACCAGCCGCACCTGCTGCACCAGGGCGGCCAGGCCGGTCGACTCGAACTCGGCGCGCACGGTGTCGCCGGCTGCCAGCAGCACGGCCTCGAGCGCGCCGCCCATGATGACGACCTCGGGGTTGAGGACGTTGACGACGTTGGCGGTGCCCCGGCCGAGCCAGGTCGCGACGTGCAGCAACGCTGCGTGGGCCCGCACGTCGCCCTCGGAGGCTGCGGCGACGACCTCGCGCACGCCCGCCAGCCCGCCGCCGGGGGGCCGACCGGCCAGCTCGAACAGCCGCTCCTCGCCGCACTCGGTCTCCCAGCAGCCGGTCGAGCCGCAGTGGCACGGCAGGCCGTCGGGGTTGACCAGGGAGTGCCCGACCTCGCCGGCGTAGCCGGCGCGGCCGCCGAGCGGGCTGCCGCCGGCGAAGATCCCCGCACCGAGTCCGGAGTGCCCGGACAGGTAGACCGCGTCCTCGACACCGGCGGCGGCCCCGCGGACGTGCTCGGCGCGGATGCCCAGGTCGGCGTCGTTGCCGACGGCGACCGGCAGCCGCAGCGCCTCTGCCAGCTCGTGCCCGAGCGGCACGTCGCGCCAGCCGAGGTTCGGTGCCTGGCGCACCTGGCCGTCGTGCCGCCGGACCATTCCCGGCACGGCCACCCCGGCGGCGACGACGACGGCGTCCGCCGACCTCGGCGAGCAGCGCCGCGCCCTCGGTGGCCAGTGCCGTCGCGACCGTCCGCGGCCTCGGTGTGCGGCCCGGCCAGCGGCTGTCCCGGCGGGACAGGACCACGCCGCCGAGCCCGACCCGGGCCACCGTGAGGTGCGTGACCCCGACGTCCATCGCCAGGACCTGCACGCGCTCGGTCTCCGGCGAGACCACGTGCGAGGGCCGGCCGCCGCCGCTGGCCGCGCGGCCGGCCTCCTCCCGCACCAGCCCGGCCGCCACCAGCTCGCCGGTCAGCCCGCCGATGGTGCTGCGGTTGAGGCCGAGGACGGCGGTGAGCTGGCTGCGGGCGGTCGGCCCGTGCACGTGCACGTAGCGGAGCAGCGTCGACAGGTTGCCGCGCCGGACGTCTTCGGACCTCGCCCCGCGAGCACCCCGAGCAAGGACCGTCATGGTACCCCTAGCCGCGCCCGGAGGCCGCAGCACGCTTGCGGGAGAGCGCGTCCACGCCCGCCGCCAGCAGCAGGACCAGACCCGTGACCATGTAGACCACGGCAGCCGACTTGTTGAGCAGCAGCATGCCGTTGGCGACGACAGCGACCACCAGGCCACCGATGATCGCGTCGACCGGCCGGCCCTTGCCGCCGAACAGGCTGGTGCCGCCGATGACGGCCGCACCGACCGCGTACAGCAGGGTCTCGCCGCCGCCGGTGTTGGGGGTGACCGAGTTGACCCGGCTGGCGAGCAGCACACCGGCGAACGCCGCGATGGATCGAGCAGAGGACGAAGCAGAGCAGCCGGATGCGGGCCACGTTGATGCCGGCACGGCGGGCTGCCTCGGCGTTGCCACCGACCGCGTAGACGTGCCGGCCGAACACCGTGCGGCTGAGCAGCAGCGTGAGCAGGACGAGCAGGACGAGCACCACCGGGATGACGATCGGGACGCCCTTGATCGAGGTGACGGCAGATGTTGCGGCTGCGCTCGATGCTCAGGTAGTAGGTGCACAGGCCGAGCAGGAGGGCCATCGACACGACCTTGACGAGCCACACCGTAGGGGTCTGGGTGACGAGGCCCTTGCCGCGCCGGTTCTGCATGGCGCGGAACGACACCGCGGCATAGCCCCCGACGACGAGAAGGAACATCACCCAGCCGAGCCAGATCGGCAGGTTCTTGGACATGATCGCCAGCACGGTGTCGCTCTGGATCCGGATCGTCCCGCCCTGGCCGATCACCTTGAGCAGGATGCCCTGCAGACGCCAGGAAGCCGGACCAGCGTCACGACGAACGACGGGATGCCGACCCGGGACACCAGGACGCCGTTGACCAGGCCGATCAGCCGCACCGGCGGCGAGGCAGGCGAGGACGCCGAGCCACCACGGCATGTCGTGCTTGGTGGCGACGACGCCGAGCACGGCGCCCGCGACACCGGCCGTGAAGCCGGCGGACAGGTCGATCTCGCCGATCAGCAGCACGAAGACCAGGCCCATCGCGATGACGATGACGGGTGCGCTCTGGATGAGGAGGTTCGCGAAGTTGAACGAGTTCGTGAAGGTGTCCGGCCGGAGCGAGGAGAAGATGATGATGAGGACGACCAGGCCCAGGATGGCCGGGAGCGGGCCGACGTCGCCGCCGCGCAGCCGAGAGACGTACTCGCGGAAGGCGTCGGACAGGGTCATCTGCGGAAGCTCCGGGACGTCGGGGGTCTCGTCGGCCGTGCTCATGCCTGGGCCCCCGTCCCGCTGGTGCCGGGTTCGTCGTCGTCCGGCTCGTCCGTCGCGTCGGCCACCGCGACGTGCCCGGCCTCCTCGACGAGCGAGCCGCCCGTGATGAGCTTGACGACGTCGGAGTGGTTGACGTCCTTGGCCTCGACCTGCGCCGTCATCTTGCCGAGGTAGAGGACTGCGATGTCGTCGGCGACCTGCAGGACGTCGTTCATGTTGTGCGAGATGAGGATCACTGCAAGGCCGCGGTCGGCGAGCCGGCGGACCAGGTTGAGGACCTGTTCGGTCTGCGCGACGCCGAGCGCCGCGGTGGGCTCGTCGAGGATGACGAGCTTGGAGTTCCAGAGCACCGCTCGGGCGATCGCGACGGTCTGCCGCTGTCCGCCGGAGAGGCTGGCGACCTTCTGCCGGATCGACTTCACGGTGCGGACCGAGAGACCGGCGAGGGTCTCGGCGGCGCGCTGCTCCATGCTGATCTCGTCGAGGAGGCCGCTGTTCAGCTGCTCGCGGCCGAGGTAGAGGTTCTGGACGATGTCGAGGTTGTCGCACAGCGCGAGGTCCTGGTAGACGACCTCGATCCCCAGGGCGTTGGCCTGCTTGGGGTTGGCGACGTGCACCGGCTGGCCCTCGAACAGGTAGTCGCCGTGGTCGAACGGGTGGATGCCGGCAATCCCCTTGATCAGGGTGCTCTTGCCGGCGCCGTTGTCGCCGACAAGCGCCGTGACCCGGCCGAGCCGGACGGCGAGGTCGACCCCGTGCAGGACCTGCACGGCGCCGAAGCTCTTGTCGATCCCCTTGAGCTCGAGCAGTGGTGCGGAGTCGGCTGAGCTGGGTCGCCCGGTCTCGGTGGTGGTCGTGGTCATGACACCTCGCCTGCCTCGCTCGTGGTCGACCGCGTCGCGCGGTGGGACGACGGCACGCTACGGCCTGCGCAGGTGCCGGGGGCAGGGGCCCGGCCGGGGATCTTCTCTCCGGCCGGGCCCCCGGTCCCTGCTAGCTCAGACCGAGCTTGGTGCAGTCCGCCGCGAACGCGCCGGTGCAGACCTTGTCCACCGTCGTGTAACCGGCGTCGAACACGCTCTGGATGTTCTCCTGCGTGATCCACACCGGGGTGGCGAAGACCGAGTTGACCTTCCGGTTCGACTCGGAGTCGTCGACCGAGCCGTTGACCAGCGCGTCGGCCGAGCCGTCGTCCTTGAGGATCGCGATGGCGACGTCCGCGGCCGCCTTGGCCTCGAGGTTGACGTCCTTGAACACCGTGCCGCACTGGGTGCCGGCGACGACGCGCTGCAGGCCCTCGTCGGAGGCGTCCTGACCGGTGACCGGGACCTTGCCGGCGAGGCCGTTGTTCTTCAGGACGGTGACGATGCCGCCGGCCATGGTGTCGTTGGCGGAGATGACGCCGTCGATCTTGCCGCCGTTCTGCGTGAAGATCTGCTCGAACGTCGTCTGGGCGACGGTCGCGTCCCACTTGCCGGTCTGGTCACCGACGATCGTGTAGTCCTTGCTGTCGACCTTGGTCTTGAGTGCGCCGTCGTAGCCCTGCTTGAACAGGGCTGCGTTGTTGTCGGTCGGGTCGCCGTTGATCTCGGCGATGTTCGCCTTGGTCTTGCCGGCCTCGTCGAGGCACGCGATGAGGCCTTCACCCATGAGCTTGCCGACCTGGACGTTGTCGAACGACACGTAGTAGTCGGCCGAGCCACCCAGCGTGAGGCGGTCGTAGTCGATGCTCGGGATGCCGGAGTCCTTGGCCTTCTTCTCGCAGGCCGCGCCGGACTCGGAGTCCAGGTTGACGATCATGAGGACGTTGACGCCCTCGTTGATCATCGAGTCGCAGAGCGAGGCGAACTTGGTGACGTCCTTCGAGGCGTTCTGGATGTCGGACTCGTAGCCCGCGTCCTTGATCGCCTTCTCCAGCGCCGGCCGGTCGTTGTTCTCCCAGCGCGGCGAGGTGGCCGCGTCCGGCAGGATCACGCCGACCTTGCCGCCCGCGTCGGCACTGCCGCTGGCCGAGTCGTCGCCGCTGCCGGTGCTCGAGTCGCCAGCGCTGCTGCCGCCGCAGGCGGTCAGGAGCAGCGGGAGGACGACCAGG
The DNA here is from genome assembly GCA_963746175.1 of uncultured Actinomycetota bacterium. Classification (GTDB taxonomy): domain Bacteria; phylum Actinomycetota; class Actinomycetes; order JACCUZ01; family JACCUZ01; genus CAVVAH01. The sequence continues at coordinate 751,746 of CAVVAH010000001.1, forward strand.
CCGGCCACCGCCATCTTTCGCATCCGCATGACGTGGTGCCCTTCCGATCGGGAGCGGCACCGAGAGGACGGGCCGCAGAATGTTGTGGCCCACAACGTACTGACGAGCACCGGCCCCGGGAAGTCACAAGTTCGTAACGGCGGCGAAACGTCCGAGTCGTCCCGTGGATCCCACCGGACTCACAGGTAACCCGCCGCGATCGGGCCCTGAGGGTCGGTGGACCCGGTGATGTGGGTGCTGGCCCGCCGTCGCCGGCGGAGGTCAGAGCGGCCTGGGAGGAGAGTGCCGGCCGGCCGCCGTCCTTCGGTCTCGCTCCGTGGACGATTCCGACGGATCTCGCGTGCTTGACGCGGTGAAACGGTGCTTGGCGTGGCGTGCACGCCACGCCAAGCACCTGGTCGACGCGCCAAGCAGGCCAACCGTCCCGTTGTCTCACGATGCGGTCAGGGACCGACGGCGAGCCGCGGAACGGCGCAGCGTCCGCGTCCTTGCCGGTTTGACCGGTGGGCGGCCGGCGTGGAGCCACCTACGGACCGACGCTCACCTGTGACACGGTCAGTCAGTCGCGCAGGAGCGACCGGAGGACGTACTGCATGATCCCGCCGTGCCGGTAGTAGTCGGCCTCCCCCGGGGTGTCGATCCGCAGCCGGGCGGAGAACTCGGTCGCCCCGGCACGCACCGTGACCTCACCGGGCGACGCCCCGTCGTTGAGCGCGGTCACCCCGGTGATGGTGAACTCCTCCTCGCCGGTCAGGCCGAGCGACTCGGCCGACTCGCCGTCGCGGTACTGCAGCGGCAGGACTCCCATCCCGATGAGGTTCGAACGGTGGATCCGCTCGTAGGACTCGGCGATGACTGCCCGGACGCCGAGCAGGGCGGTGCCCTTGGCGGCCCAGTCCCGCGACGAGCCCGAGCCGTACTCCTTGCCCGCGAGGATCACCAGCGGCGTGCCGGCCGCGGCGTAGCCCTGCGCCGCGTCGTAGATCGTCGTGACCTCGCCACCCGCCGTGAAGTCGCGGGTGAACCCGCCCTCGGTGCCCGGCGCCAGCTGGTTCCGCAGCCGGATGTTGGCGAACGTGCCGCGGATCATCACCTCGTGGTTGCCGCGCCGCGACCCGTAGGAGTTGAAGTCGCGGCGCTCGACGCCGTGCTCCTGCAGGTAGGCACCGGCCGGCGAGTCGGCCTTGATCGAGCCTGCCGGGGAGATGTGGTCGGTGGTGACGGAGTCGCCCAGCACGGCGAGCACCCGGGCGCTCTCGATGTCCGTGACGGGCTCCGGGTCGGCCGGCATGCCCTCGAAGTACGGCGGCTTGCGGACGTACGTCGACTCGGGGTCCCACTCGAAGGTGCTGCCCGTCGGCGTCGGGAGGTTCTGCCAGGTGTCGTCGCCCGCGAAGACGTCGGCGTAGTCCCGGCTGAACATCTCCGAGCGCACGGCTGAGTCGACGACCTCCTGGATCTCCTGGCTGGACGGCCAGATGTCCTTGAGGAGCACGTCGTTGCCGTCCTGGTCCTGGCCCAGCGGCTCGGTCGTGATGTCGATGTCCATCGACCCGGCGAGCGCGTAGGCGACGACGAGCGGCGGCGACATGAGGTAGTTCATCTTCACGTCGGGGTTGATCCGGCCCTCGAAGTTGCGGTTGCCGGAGAGCACCGACACCGCCGCGAGGTCGTTGTCGTTGACGCCCTTGCTGATCGGGTCCTGCAGCGGGCCGGAGTTGCCGATGCAGGTCGTGCACCCGTAGCCGACGAGGTTGAACCCGAGCTTGTCGAGGTACGGCGTGAGGCCGGCCCGCTCGTAGTAGTCCATGACGACCTTGGAGCCGGGCGCGAGCGTGGTCTTGACCCACGGCTTGCGGGACAGGCCCTTCTCGACCGCCTTCTTGGCCAGCAGCGCCGCGCCGATCATCACCGACGGGTTCGAGGTGTTGGTGCACGACGTGATGGCCGCGATCACCACGTGCCCGTGGTCGATCTCGAACTCCTGGCCGTCGAGCGACACCCGCGCCGGGTTCGACGGGCGGCCCTCGGCTGCGTGCGCGGGCGCTCCGTGCGGGGCGCCGGACGCGCCGTTGCCACTGCCGACCGCGGGCGAGTCGCTGGCCGGGAACGACTCCGCCGACCCTTCGTCCACGGTCGACTGCACGCCGTCGCCCTCCCCGGCGTACGCGCCGAGCGCCTCGCGGAAGCTGTCCTTGGCATCGGCGAGAGACACCCGGTCCTGCGGGCGCTTCGGCCCGGCGATCGACGGCACGACGGTCGAGAGGTCGAGCTCGATGGTCTCGCTGTACGCCGGTTCCGTTGCCGGGTCGTGCCAGAGGCCCTGCTCCTTGGCGTACGCCTCGACCAGCGCCACCTGCTGGTCGTCACGGCCGGTCATCCGGAGGTAACGCACGGTCTCGTCGTCGATCGGGAAGATCGCGACCGTGGAGCCGTACTCCGGACTCATGTTGCCGATCGTGGCCCGGTTGGCCAGCGGCACCGCGGAGACCCCCTGGCCGTAGAACTCGACGAACTTGCCGACGACGCCGTGCTTGCGCAACATCTCGGTGATCGTGAGCACCAGGTCCGTCGCGGTGGCCCCCTCCGGCAGCTCGCCCGCCAGCTTGAAGCCGACGACCTTCGGGATGAGCATCGACACCGGCTGGCCGAGCATGGCCGCCTCCGCCTCGATGCCGCCGACGCCCCAGCCGAGCACCCCGAGGCCGTTGACCATGGTGGTGTGCGAGTCGGTGCCGACCAGCGTGTCCGGGTAGGCAATCAACGACTTGCCGTCGCTTCGACTGAAGACCACGCGGGCGAGGTACTCGATGTTGACCTGGTGCACGATCCCCGTGCCGGGCGGCACGACCTTGAAGTCGTCGAACGCGGTCTGGCCCCAGCGCAGGAACTGGTAGCGCTCCGTGTTGCGCTCGTACTCCAGCTCGACGTTGCGAGCGAACGAGTCGGGGGCGCCGAAGAGGTCGGCGATCACCGAGTGGTCGATGACGAGCTCTGCGGGGGCGAGCGGGTTGATGCGCTCCGGCTTGCCGCCGAGCTCGAGGACCGCCTCGCGCATGGTGGCCAGGTCGACGACGCAGGGCACCCCGGTGAAGTCCTGCATGACGACGCGTGCGGGGGTGAACTGGATCTCGGTGTCCGGCTCGGCACCCGGGTCCCACGCCGCGACCGCCCGCACGTGGTCGGCGGTGATGTTCGCGCCGTCCTCGGTGCGGAGCAGGTTCTCCAGGAGGATCTTCAGGGAGTACGGGAGGCGCTCGCTCCCCTCGACCTTGTCCAGGCGGTAGATCTCGTACGACGAGCCACCCACCTCCAGCGTCGCCCTGCTGCCGAAGCTGTCGATGCTCCCAGCCGTCTCGTTCGCCACGAGGGCCTCCTCTCGTCGTCCACCACTGGCAGCCATCCTGCCCCCGAGCGGGCGTCCCGCCGCATCCGGTGCCTGCAAGATATCTCGACGTCAAGATATCTGTCCAGCGATCCTGCCCCGGCACGCGCCACGTCCTGGCCGGGAGAGGATCGGGGCCGTGCCCACCGAGCCCGAAGACGTCCGTTCCAGCCTCGACCGCCAGTCGTTCATGGCCCTCCTGGGCGCGACCGCGACCCTGGTGGAGAGCGGTCACGTCCAGATCGAGGTGCCCTACCGCGCCGACCTGTGCCAGCAGAACGGCTTCCTGCATGCCGGGGTCCTCACCTCCGTCGCCGACTCCGCGTGCGGCTACGCCGCGCTGACTCTCATGCCCGCCGGCAGCGACGTGCTGTCCGTGGAGTTCAAGGTCAACCTGCTGGCTCCGGCGCGCGGCGACCGCGTCGTCGCGGACGCCCGGGTCGTGCGCAGCGGCCGCACGCTGACCGTCTGCCAGGCGGAGGTCCATGCGGTCGAGGCCGGCCGGCCCGACGTCACGGTGGCGCTGATGCAGGCCACGATGATCGCCCGGCCGGGTCGCTGACGGTACGTCCCTCGGGTCCCGTACCAGCAGACGGTCAAGGGTCGGTTCCGGACCGCTCGAGCGAGCGGTCACGCCCCTCCCCCGCGTCGCGGTCCGGGCGTACGCTCCAGCCGTGGCCACGGTCTCGAGGCCTCGGTCGGGGCGAGACAACCTCCAGTACTTCGCCGACCTGCAGCGCCAGGTCGCCGAGCGGGTCGCGCCGCTGCGCACCCGCGAACGACAGCGGTACCTTGCCCGCCTGCGCCGGGTCCTGGTCCGGGCCCTCCTCGTGCTGCTGCCACTGCTCGTCGCACTGCTCGTCGCCGTCGACGCCGGAGGCAGCCGCACCTGGGTCGGTGACCGCTGGCAGGACCTGACCCGGTCGGCGACGACCGGCGACCAGCAGTCGCCGGGCTCGCCCTAGCCGGGCTGGGCGACGCGGGTCTGGTTCTCGAGGTACGCCGGCCAGGAGACGGCCGGCCGGCCCTGCGACTGCTCGATGAACTGGTCCAGGAACCACCGGCGGTAGGTCACCAGCGGCGCCGGCGTCGCGAGCGTGAGCAGCAGCCTGCCCTCCCGGCAGTACTCGTCGACCTCGTCGAGGATGTCCCCGAGGCTCGCCGCGGCCGGCCCGACCGAGGCCGGCACGCGGTAGACGAGGTCGACGGTGCTGTCCCCCGCGGCCAGTGCGGCGGCGAGCTGCTGCTCCTGCTCGGCCGTGAACACGGAGTACCGCGCGTTCAACGCGGTCACCAGCTCGACGAAGCGCAGCGGCAGCTCGGGCGCGCCGTCGGTCTGCTGGTGCAGCCGCTCGGCGATCAGCACCAGCTCGCGGGTCAGCTCGTCGCCGTGCTGCTGCGCCGCGGTCTGCACGTCGAGCGGCAGCAGGTCGAGCCGGACGGTGACCAGCTCGTCGTCGGCGAGCGCGCTCATGCCGCTCTCCGCAGCGACGCGCGCACGCCGGACGACCCGCTGTCGCGGCGCAGCAGCCTGGTCCCGCCGCCGCCCGGCAGCCGGCGTACGTGCGAGGTCCCGGACGCGTCGTCGAGGACGCCGTCCGGCGCGACCCGGCACCAGACGGTCTTGCCGGTCGGGCTGGACTCCACCCCCCAGGCCGTGCTCAGCGCCTCGACGAGAGCGATGCCGCGACCGGTGGTGGCGTCCGGGCCGTAGTGACGGTGCTGCGGCAGTGCGGGCGAGGAGTCGGTCACCTCGACGAGCAGTGCCTCCTGCTCGAGCACGAGGTGGACCGAGTAGGCGCTGCGGGCATGCAGCGCCGCGTTGGTCGCCAGCTCGGTCAGAACCTGCGGGCCACCGAGGTCGTAGTCGCCGATGCCCCAGGCGGCGAGCGAGCGGCGCAGGAACCGCCGGGCATCACCGATCGAGGAGAGCTCGGCAGGCAAGGTCAAGGACGCCTCGGGCACGGCGTCAGCGTAAGCCCCGGCCACCAGTCGGCGCGAGGAGCGCCACGCACTCGACGTGGTGCGTCATCGGGAAGAGGTCGAAGGCCCGGATCGTGTCCAGCCGGTAGGCGCGGTCGCCGAACCATCGCAGGTCCCGGGCCAGCGCCGCCGGGTCGCAGGCGACGTACGCGATGCGCCGCGCACCGACCCCGGAGATGAGGTCGACCACGGCCTTGCCGGCGCCGGACCTGGGCGGGTCCAGGACGACCACGTCGGCGGTACGCAGGTGCAGCCGGCGCAGGACGTGGTCGACCCGGCCGCGCTCGACGCGCACCTGCGGCCGGCCGGCCAGGTTGTGCCGGGCGTCCTCGACCGCCACCCGGTCGGCCTCGACGCAGGTCACCCGCCCGGTCGCCCCGACGCGGTCGGCGAGCGACGCGGCGAAGAGGCCGACGCCGGCGTAGAGGTCCAGCGCGGTCTCGCCGGTCCGCGGCTCGAGCCCGTCGAGGACGACACCGAGCAGCGTCCCGGCGGCACCGGGGTGCACCTGCCAGAAGCCGCCGCCGGTGACCCGGAAGTCGTGCTCGCCGACCGTCTCGGTCAGCGCACCGGGACCGCGGCCGTCCGGCAGCACCAGGGTCCCGCCCCGGGTGGTGGAGACCGCGACCTCGACGCTCGCGACGCCCGGCCACGACCGCCCGGTGACCCCGGCGGCGTCGACGTCGGGGTGCGCGATCCGGCAGTGGTCGACCGGGACCACCTCGTGCGAGCGGTGCCGGCGCAGGCCGGCCCGGCCGTCGTCGCCGACCGCCCACTGCACGCGGGTCCGCCAGCCGAGTCCGTCGTCGTCGCCGGGCACCGGCTCGACCTCGACGTCGACCTCGAGGCCGGCCAGCCGGGACAGCTGCTCGCGGACGACGGCGGTCTTGAGCGCGCGCTGCGCCGGCAGGCTGGCGTGCTGCAGGTCGCAGCCGCCGCACCTGCCCGGTCCGGCCCAGGGGCACGGCGGGACCACGCGGTCCGCCGACGGCTCCAGCACCTCGACGGCGTCGGCGCGCCAGAACTTCGAGGCGTAGTGGCCGTCCGTGACGACCGCACGCACCCGCTCCCCCGGCAGCGCGTGCCGGACGAACACCACCCGGCCCTCGTGCCGGGCCACGCAGTGCCCTCCGTGGGCGACCGGGCCGACGGTCAGCTCGACCTCGTGCCCGAGGGCGGTCACCGGTGTCTCGTCGGCACTCAGGACAGGCCCCGGCCGCGGCCGAGATCACCGCGGCGGGCAGCACCGGGCGCGCTGCCCTCGACCCGGTCGGCCAGCGCCTCGGAGCTCTTGAGCTGCCACGGGACGCTGGTGACCATCACGCCGGGAGTGAAGAGCAGCCGGCCCTTCAGCCGCAGCGCGCTCTGGTTGTGGAGCAGGTGCTCCCACCAGTGCCCGACGACGTACTCCGGGATGAGCACGGTGACGAGGTCGCGCGGGCTGCCCCGGCGCACGGTGCGGACGTACTCGATGACCGGGTCCGTCACCTCGCGGAACGGGGAGTCGAGGACCTTGAGCGGCACCGGGATCGCCCGGCGGTCCCACTCCTGCTGGAGGGCCCGGGTCTCCTCCGGGTCGACGCTGACGGTGATGGCCTCGAGGGTGGTCGGCCGCATCGCCCGCGCGTACGCGACGGCACGCATCGTCGGCTTGTGGATCTTGGAGACCAGCACGATGGCGTGGGTCCGCGACGGCAGGACGGTGTCCTCACCCTCCTCGACCACGAGCTCCCGGGCGACGCTGGTGTAGTGCCGGTGGATGCCCTTCATCAGCGCGAAGAGGACGATCATCGCGGCGATCGCGATCCACGCGCCCAGCAGGAACTTGGTGATGAGGACCACCACGAGGACGACGGCCGTGACCGACAGCCCGACGCCGTTGATGACCCGGCTGCGCTGCATCCGGGCCCTCTTCGCGGCGTCGCGCTCGGTGCGCAGCAGCCGGGTCCAGTGCCGGACCATGCCGGTCTGGCTCAGCGTGAAGGACACGAAGACCCCGACGATGTAGAGCTGGATCAGCCGGGTCACCTCGGCGTTGAACGACACGATCAGCACGATCGCGAAGGCGGCGAGGATGATGATGCCGTTGCTGTACGCCAGCCGGTCGCCGCGGGTGTGCAGCTGGCGCGGCAGGTACCGGTCCTGCGCGAGGATCGACCCCAGCACGGGGAAGCCGTTGAACGCCGTGTTCGCCGCCAGCACGAGGATCAGGCCCGTGACCGTCGTCACGACGCCGGCCATCAGTGGCACGTTGTCGAAGATCCGCTTCGCCAGCTGGCCGATGACCGGGTCCTGCGCGTAGTAGTAGCCGTTGTCGAACTTCACCCCGCCGCGGAAGGCGGTGCCCGCCCCGCCGTTCAGCCGCAGCTGGTCGACGACGTTCTCGGCGTAGCGCAGCCCGAGCACCTTGGCCAGCACGATGATGCTGGTCAGCATCGTCACCGCGATCGTGCCGAGCAGCAGCAGGGTGGTCGCGGCGTTCTTGGACTTCGGCTTCCGGAACGCGGGCACGCCGTTGCTGATCGCCTCGACACCGGTGAGCGCGGCGCAACCGGACGAGAACGCCCTCAGCAGCAGGAACGCGCCGGCCAGCCCGGCGATGCCCTGCGAGTACTGGTCCTCGGCGGCCAGGGTGAACTGCGCGCTGTCCAGGTCGTCGATCTGGCCGAACGCCAGCCGGTAGAACCCCCAGGCCGCCATCGCCAGCACGGACGCCATGAAGGCGTACGTCGGCACCGCGAACGCCGTCCCCGACTCGCGCACCCCGCGCAGGTTGGCGGCCATGATGAGGATGACCGCCACGACGGCGACGGTCACCTCGTGCCCCTGGAGGGAGTCGATCGTCGAGGCGGCGTACTGCGCTGCGGACGAGATCGAGACCGCCACGGTGAGGACGTAGTCGACGAGCAGGGCGCTGGCGACCGTCAGGCCCGGCGTCGCCCCGAGGTTGACCGTCGCGACCTCGTAGTCACCGCCACCGCTCGGGTAGGCGTGCACGTTCTGCCGGTACGACGCGACCACCACGAGCATGACCAGGGCGACCGCGATGCCGACCTTCCAGGAGTAGGAGTAGGCGGCGAAGCCGGCGATGCCGAGGGTGAGGAACACCTCGTCCGGGGCGTAGGCGACCGAGGACAGGGCGTCGCTGGCGAAGACGGGAAGGGCGACCCGCTTGGGCAGCAGGGTCTCGCTGAGGCGGTCGCTCCGCATGGCGCGGCCGAGCAGCAGACGCTTCAGCGCGTCCGTCATCTGGGGCACGTCGCACGATGCTAGGGCGTGGGGGGCGTGAGCTCGCGTCAGGCGGGGGACGATCCCCCGGACAGCCACCCGGCGTACGGCGGCACTGCGCTAGCGTTCGCCGGAGCAGTCCGCCGACCACCTGCCGGGGCAGGGTCTGCGGCCACGGCCCGGAGATCGTGCGAGAGGACCACGCGTGCACTTCGTCATCATGGGCTGCGGTCGCGTCGGCTCCACCCTGGCGCACATCCTCGAGTCGCAGGGCCACTCGGTCGCCGTGATCGACTCCAACGAGTCGGCCTTCCGCCGCCTCGGCACCAGCTTCACCGGCCGGCGGATCACCGGCATCGGCTTCGACCGGGACACCCTGCGCGAGGCCGGCATCGAGGAGGCCCAGGCCTTCGCGGCGGTGAGCAGCGGCGACAACTCCAACATCGTCGCCGCCCGGGTCGCCCGCGAGACGTTCGGTGTGGACAACGTGGTCGCGCGGATCTACGACCCGGGCCGGGCCGAGGTCTACCAGCGGCTCGGCATCCCCACGGTCGCGACGGTCCGGTGGACCGCCGACCAGATGATGCGCCGGCTGCTCCCCCACGGGGCCGAGCCCGAGTGGCGGGACCCCAGCGGCACCGTCAGGTTGGCCGAGGTGCACCTCGACGACGCCTGGATCGGTGAGCGGATCAGGGCGATCGAGGTGGCCTGCGGCGCCAGGGTCGCGTTCCTCACCCGGTACGGCGAAGGACTGCTCCCGGGCGAGGACACCGTGCTGCAGGACGGCGACCTCGTCCACGTGGTCATGGTGGACGCCGATGCCGACGCGGTCGAGGCGGCCCTCCGGCACCGCTCGAGCGAGGAGCACTGATGCGGGTCGCCATCGCCGGAGCCGGCAGCGTGGGGCGCTCGGTCGCCCGCGAGCTCCTCGAGAACGGTCACGAGGTCCTGCTCATCGACAAGGACCCGTCGGCGATCAAGCGCCAGTCCGTGCCCGACGCGCAGTGGCTGCTGGCCGACGCCTGCGAGGTGACCTCTCTCGAGGAGGCCGGCCTGCACGAGTGCCAGGTCGTCGTCGCCGCCACCGGCGACGACAAGGTCAACCTGGTCGTCTCGCTGCTGGCCAAGACGGAGTACGGCGTGCCGCGCACCGTCGCCCGCGTCAGCAACCCCAAGAACGAGTGGATGTTCGACGAGGCGTGGGGCGTCGACGTCGCCGTGTCGATGCCGCGGCTGATGACCGCCCTCGTCGAGGAGGCGGTCAGCGTCGGCGACCTGGTGCGGATCTTCACCTTCCAGCAGTCCAACACCGACATGCTCGAGCTGACGCTCCCCGCCGACTCGCCCGTGGTCGCCACCCGGGTGGGCGACGTCCCCTGGCCGCCCGACACGGCGCTGGTCGCGATCATCCGCGAGGGCCGGCCCATCCCGCCGACCCCGGACGACCCCCTGGAGGCCGGCGACGAGCTGCTCTTCGTCGCGACCCCGGACATGGGTCCGCAGCTCGAGGAGCTGCTCGCCCCCCACGCCCGCTAGGACCCAGCGCCGGCGCAAATGATCACGGGACCGTGATCATCTGCCGTCAACCGCGGTGAATTCACCACGGTTGAGGAGTACTGATCACGGGACCGTGATCATTTCAGTAGCAGGGCGGTCGGGACCGCGAAGCAGGCCCCGGACCGCGAAGCATCCACGTCATGGCCGGTCTGACGGATCCTCGACGGCGGGCTCCCGCGCGCAGCACGCCCACGAGGACTCAGCGCCCGGACGATTCCGGCGCGGGGTCCGACTCGTGCTCGGCGGTGGGCTCGACGGCCGGCTCGAAGGCGTGGCTGCCGGCCTGCAACGGGGTGCTGTTGCGGCTGAGCAGCCAGGCCATCGCGGCGAGCGAGGCGACCTGCAGCGGCCAGCCGAGGCCGATCTTCGTGACCCCGAGCCACCCGACCTTGCCGGCGATCCAGAGCGGGTACTGCACGGCCACCCGGATGATGCACGGGACCGCGAGCATCCAGGTCAGGCGCGAGCAGAGCCGGACGACCGCCGGGTCGCGCCGCCACGACGTCAGGTCGCCGGTCACCGAGGCGATCATGAGCCCGACGAGGGGCCAGCGAGCGAGGATCGAGGCCACCATCACGACCGCGTACACCGCGTTGTAGACGATGCCCGGCAGGAACACGTCCTCGGCGTTGCCCGTCTTCGACGCGAAGATCGCTGCGATCGCGATGCCGACCAGGCTGTTGACGACGAACTGCACGGGTTGCCGCTGCACCACCCGCACGACCAGCAGTGCGACGGCCAGGCTGATACCGACCGTGAGCCCAAGGCGCAGCTCGTGGCTCACCAGGAACGTGAGGGTGAAGCCGAGGGTCGGCACGGCGCCCTCGACCATGCCGCGGCGACCGCCGAGCGCGAGCGAGAGGCGGTGCCGGACGACCTCCTCCACCGTCGAGGCGTCGACCTGCGTCGCCCCGGCGGCAGGTGCCTCGCTCACTCGGCTCCAGCCGGGCGCAGCTCGTAGCGCGGGTTGAAGATGACCGGCTGCTCACCGTCGCGGGTCACCCGACCGGACGCGATGAGAGCGCGGCCCGGCTCGATGCCCGGGATCTGCCGGCGCCCGAGCCACACGAGGCTGATCGAGCCGCTGCCGTCGTAGAGCTCGGCGACCAGGGCGGGCACCCCGGCTCGCGGCCGCAGCGTCACGGTGCGCAGGGTGCCGGCCACCCGGACCAGCTCGCGGTCCGGCAGCTCCTTGACAGGCACCGCGCCCACCTCGACGCAGCCCTTCTGCAGCTCGGCCGCCTCGTGCTCCTTGGCCGAGGCCGCCAGCCGGGTGACGGCGCGCTTGAGGACTCCGGGGTGGTTGCCCATGCCTCCAGGGTAGGCCCCGCGGCGGTCCGGTGCGGGCGGTCAGGACCAGCCCACCCCGGTCCCTCAGCGGATCTCGGTGATCTCCGGTCCGCGCTCGAACGGGTGCAGGTCGGCCGCGGTCGGGCCGCCGGACTCCGCGTCCTCGGCGAGCTCGTCGCCGGGCTCGGGCGCGGCGGCCGGCAGCCGCAGCGGGATCGGGTCGCGCGGCGCCATCGGGTCGTTGCCCCGCACCACGACGACATCGCGGAACAGCGCGACCAGGTCGGCGTCCGTGCCGGGCTCGACCGCGGCCTTCCCGGTGACCACGCCGCGCAGGAACCAGCGGGGACCGTCGACGCCGACGAACCGGGCCGGCTGCACCTGCTGGCTGCCGTCGGCGGCGCGGACCGGGACCCGGGTGCGCAGCTCGGTGCCGAGGGGTCCGTCGACCTCGTCGACGGTGCCGCCCTGCTGGGTGATGCCGGACCGGATCTCGGCCCGCACGTCGTCCCAGATGCCCTCGCTGCGCGGCGCGGCGAACGGCTGGACCTGCAGGGCGCTGTCGCCGAGGACGAGGGTCACCGCCACGACCTCGCTGGTCTGCTGGTCGGCCTCGATCCGCACCTCGAGGCCGGGCCGTCCCGGCAGCCAGAGGCCCCCCAGGTCGACCCGGCCGCCCTCGGACGGATCGCCGACCTCGGACACGTCGTGCGGTCCGCCGGGGCGCCCCGCCCCGGCGGCCGGAGCTGCCGACGCCGCACGGTCCTCGTCGCCGTCCGGCTCGTCGACCTCGGAACCCTCTGTCGGTCCGTCGGTCGCTGCGACGGTGGCGTCGTCGGCGCCGTCCTGCGGGCGCTTCTTGCGGAACACGCTCACACCTCGGTCTCGGTGGTCTGGTCTGTGGTGGTGGCGGTGCTGGTCAGGGTGCTCGCGGTCGCGAAGCCGCCGGTCGAGCCGTGACCGCCCTCGCCGCGGGCCGAGCCCGGCAGCCGCTCCACCTCGTGGAACCGCGCCCGCTCGACGCGTTGCACGACGAGCTGGGCGATCCGGTCGCCGCGCTGCAGCCGCACGGCGTTGGCCGGGTCGTGGTTGACGAGCAGCACCTTGATCTCGCCGCGGTAGCCGGCGTCGACGGTGCCCGGGGCGTTGACGATGCCCACGCCCAGCCGGTGCGCCAGGCCCGACCGTGGGTGCACGAACGCGGCGAAGCCGTCCGGCAGCGCGATCGCCAGCCCGGTCGGCACCATCGCGCGCTGGCCCGGAGCGAGCTCGACGTCCTCGGCCGCGACCAGGTCCGCCCCGGCGTCGCCGGGGTGGGCGTACGCCGGCAGCGGCAGGTCGGGGTCGAGCCGGGTCACCAGCACGTCGACCGGTGCGGCGCCCGGGCTCTCCTGCTGCGTCACGGCGGCGACCCTACCCCGGCCCGGGCGGCGGCCCGTCAGCCGAACAGCGTCCGCTCGACGAGGCCGATCGGCATCCGGCCCGAACCACCGGCGAGGTCGTGGAACTCCCGCAGCGACCCCCGCGCCTCGGCCTCCCACCGCTCGCGCATCCGGGCGATCTCCATCGCGCCGGTGAGGTACGACGACGCCTGCGTCGGCCACGCGCAGTAGCGCAGGACCTCCGCCGCGGCGGTCTCGCGGGACAGCGAGGTCTTGGTGGCCATGAAGTCGGTGGCCTCCTCGATCGTCATCTCGCCGAGGTGCAGCGAGGTGTCGACGATGATCCGGGCCGCCCGGAACAACCGGTAGTCGCGCTGGCAGAGCTCCTGCTCCGGGGTCCGGAAGAACCCCTTCTCGCGCAGCAGGTCCTCGGTGTAGAGACCCCAGCCCTCGACGAAGTAGGCCGACCCGAGGACGAAGCGGAGCGGTCGCGCCCTGCCCTGTGTGGCGTTCCACGACAGCCAGGCCAGGTGCCAGTGGTGGCCCGGGTAGGCCTCGTGGACGGCGATCGACCAGGCGCCGTGGTTGTTGTTGGTCGCAAGCCGGGCATCGACCTGCTCCTGGGTCGCGCCGTCGGGCGGGTAGGGCACGAAGAAGTGACCGACACCCGTGGTCGTGCCGGCGGGTGCGAACGGCGGCGGCGCCATGTAGTGCGCCACCGCGAGCATCGCGCGGCTGAACGGTGCCGACGGGACCACCTCGCAGTGCTCGCCCTCGGGCATCGTCACGAGGTCGTGCTCGACGCAGAACGCGCGTGCCGCGTCGGTGGCCTCGCGGTAGAGCGCGAGCATCGCCTCCGGTGTCGCGGGGTGGTCCTCGTTGAAGCTCTTGACCACGGAGATGAAGTCGTCGGTGCCGCGCAGCTCCCGGGCCCGTCGCGTCATGTCCGCGGCGAGCTCGTCGTAGGCCGCCTGGCCCTTGTCGCGCAGCGCGCGGGTGCCGTAGCCGAGTCCCTCCGCGTCGGTGAGCAGCGCGTCGTAGCGCGCCTCGCCGACCGCCCAGTCGCCGCTGGCCTTGTCGACGAGCGACCGGACGTGCTCGCCGAAGCGCTCGTACGCCGCCGCGGCCTCCTCGCCCGCCTCGCGCACCAGCGCGGCCGAGGCCTCGTCGGTGAACTCGTCGGCGACGGAGCGGGCGTAGGCCGCGCCGGCCCCGATCTGCCCGAGCGCACGGGTGAGCAGAGCCGGGTGGGCGAGCGCCGGGTCGAGGTTGTCGGTGCCCTGCTCCAGCAGCGCCGGCGTGCCGCGCAGCCGGGCCGCCACGGCCTGTGCCAGCTCGGTCTCACCGCGCAGCCGGTGGGTCAGCAGGATGAACACCGAGCTGAGCGCGGTGCCGGCGTAGTGGTCGGGGCTGCGCCGCCAGTCGGCCCAGTCGCGCATGTGGGCCCGGCCCGCCAGGACCATCAGCGCCAGGTCGCGGTCGATCCGCTCGTCGTCGCTGAGGTCGGCGTCGTCCAGCCCGCGCAACCGCTCGACCCAGGCGTCCTCGTCCCGGTCCTGCCGCTCGATGGCTGCGGCGGACATGTCCGGCAGCGACTCGTCGTAGTCCGTCAGGCCGAGCACCGTGCCCAGCAGCGGGTTGGCGGCGCACTGGTCGGCGACCAGCTCGGCAGCGAGGGCGTCGAAGGGGCGGTCCCCTGTGGGAATCGGCATGGTTCGCACCGTAGTACGTGCCCTGGACGGCACTGACAGGCCGCGTGCGAGGCTGGCGCGGTGACGCGCGCGTGGTGACGTACGACGAGCGGCTGACCGCGCCGGCCGCGCTGTGGGCAGGTGTGTGGTTCGGCTCGTTCGTGCTCGGGGTTGTCGTCTACGCCGCCCTCGGCCCGGTCCCGGGCCTGGTCGCGGTGCTGGTGCCGGGCCTGCTCTTGTCCTACCTGCTGCGGTCGGCGGCGGCCCCCGTGCAGGTGGTCGGCGACGACCTGGTCGCGGGCTCGGCGCGCATCCCGGTCGCGATGCTCGGACCGGTGCAGGTCCTCGACGCCGACGAGGCACGCCGGGTCCGGGGACCGGAGTCCGACCCGGCGGGCTTCCACCTGATCCGCGGCTGGGTCCCGGCCGGGATCAAGGCCGTGGTGCGGGACGCCGCGGACCCCGCGCCGTACTGGTTCGTCGCGACCCGCCACCCCGACCGGCTGGCCGCCGCCATCGAGGCCGCCCGCACCTGACCGAGGTGGACCGGCTGCACGCGGCATGTTGCTCCAGCCAGCCGGTCCACTTCGTGCGTCGGTCGCCCACCAGTCCCGCCGTCGTGGCGCCCGTCAGAGCGGCTCGGGAGGCGGGGGTGGCCTGGCCGTCTGCCGGACCTGACCGAACTGGACCGGCTCCGCCCGGCGTTTCCTGCCATCCAGCCGGTCCACTTCGCGTTCCGAGCGAAGTGGCCCCGCTCCGGTCGTGGAATCCACGACCCCAGCGGGGCCACGTGGCTTGGAGGCGTGGAGGGGGGTCAGTGGCGGACGGCGAGGGTCACGCATCCTCCTCCGAAGCCGATCTGACAGCACGACGATCGGTGGGTCAGCGGCAGACGGCCGCGTCCAGAAGGTCCAATCAGCGGTGGACGGTCTCGCCGGGGACGGTGCGGTCGGCCCGGCGGCGGAGGAGGTCGTCGCGGACCTCCTCGCCGAGGCGACGGGTCTCCCGGTGGTTGACGATGCTGCCGGCGACCGCCCCGCTCATCAGCGGGCCGAGGGTCGTGAGGTTGCGGCCGGCCCGCCGGATCAGACGGTTGCGCAGCGCCCGCTTCGCGGACGCGCCGAGGGAGAACTGCAGGAGCGACGGCGCGAGCGGGTCGACGCCGCGACGCTCGGACCAGGCGACGACGTACGCGACGGCGCGGCCGCGCAGCGGACCGGTGGCGGGCACGCCGTAGACCTCGTGCAGCTCGGCGATCAGCTTGATCTCGGCGGCCGCGACCAGCAGCGTCTCGGCGGTCAGCTGGACCGGGGCGGTCAGCAGGGTCGGCGGCGCGGCGAACTCGACGGCCGCGAGCGCGCCACCGGCCGCGCCGACCGCGCCGGAGGTCTTCGCCGCGCCGGAGATCAGGGTCTGGGCCAGGTCGTCGTCGGAGAGACCGGGGTGCTGGGCGCGCAGCGTGGCCCCGTCGCGGAACGGGAGGCGCGGGGCGATGTCGAGCAGCAGGTCGACCAGCCAGGTGCCGCCGAGGACCGACATCCGGCCGGCCCGGCGGGCGGAGGCACCGAGCGCGCGGGTCAGCCGACCCAGGTCCCGGGCCCGGTCAGCGCGAGAGGCGCCGGCATCCTCGCCCTGCCCGGTGATCCGGGCGACGAGGTCGCCGACGCCTCCGTGGTCACCGTCGGGTGACCGGTAGCTGTCGTCGTTCGGTTGCTGACTCATGTGTCGAGCCTGCCCCGCGTCGATGGCCTTAGGCCGCGCACTCCTTGCAGATCAGCTGTCCCTTGACTTCCTTGGCCAGCTGGCTGCGGTGGTGCACGAGGAAGCAGCGCGAGCAGGTGAACTCGTCTGCCTGGCGCGGGAGGACCCGCACCGAGAGCTCCTCGTTGGACAGGTCTGCCCCGGGCAGCTCGAGGGACTCGGCCAGGTCGGCCTCGTCCACGTCCACGGTGCTCGCGGACTTGTCCTGCCGGCGCGCCTTCAGCTCCTCGAGGCTGTCCTCGGACATCTCGTCATCGGTCTTGCGGGGCGAGTCGTAATCGGTCGCCATGGTGGAGAAGTCACCCCAGATGCTCGTACGTGCGGTGGTGTTGCGGGCCGTGTAACGCTCGACCCCGCCGGTTTGTGCCCGGTCGCGCCAACCCGGTCCCGCGGGCCGCGCCCAGGTCTCCCCCGCTGCGCGAGCGCGGAGACTAGCGGATCGCCGCGATATCCGCTGCCCTCGGTCCAGGGCGTGACCTTGGCCCCGGCCGCGGGAAGCCGGTGAGTTCACGCAGTGTTCACCGTGGATGCGGCCGGGATCAGGGGTCACCGGTCACGATCAAGGAGTTTCCGCGCGCCTGGCCCGTGGGTACAGAACGCGCACGGACACCGGCGCCGGACGCCGCGCTGGTGTGCCCGGACGACGAGAGGTGGTTCGCATGAGCGCGTTCCTGCAGGAGATCCAGATCCGCCTGGAGTCGGCCACCCGGTCCCTGCACGAGGCGGAGCGCGACGGCGACGACTACCTGGCGCAGATCCGGCTCGGCGAGATCGAGTCGCTCACCCGGCTCGCCCAGGAGCACGAGGCCGTCGCCTGACGGCCTGGCAGCTGACCGGTCAGGCCAGCGGGTCGCGGTCCGCGTCCAGGCTCTCCAGCAGCGCGACCAGCGCCCCGGCGAGCGGCTCGCGGGCGGCGACCACCAGGGCCTCCCCCGCCGCCCGGCCGTGCAGCCCGGTCACGCGCGCACCGGCCTCCTCGGCCACCAGCCCGCCGGCCGCCAGGTCCCACGGCTGGAGGCCCTGCTCGTAGTAGCCGTCGACCCGCCCGGTCGCGACCGCGCACAGGTCCAGGGACGCCGCACCCATCCGCCGCACGTCGCGGACCCTCGGCAGCACCACCGCGAGCAGCTCCGCCTGCCGGGCCCGGCGCCGGGCGTCGTAGCCGAACCCGGTGGCGACCAGCGCCTGGTCCATGGCCGGCGCCCCGACCGGCCGCAGCGGTACGCCGTCCAGCCAGGCGCCGTGCCCGCGGGCCGCGGTCCAGACCTCGCCCACGGCGGGGTTGACGACCGCGCCCGCGACGACCTCGCCGTCCACCGTCGCCGCGATGCTCACGGCGTACGCCGGGATCTCGTAGAGGTAGTTGACCGTGCCGTCGATCGGGTCCACGACCCAGCGCACGCCGCTCGTCCCGTCGCGGGACGCGCCCTCCTCGCCGAGGAGGCCGTCGTCGGGCCGGGTCGCGGTGAGACGGTCGACGATGAGCCGCTCGGACCGCTTGTCCATCTCGGTGACGATGTCGGTGCTGGTGGTCTTGGTGTCCGACACCTCGAGGCCACGCGGCCGCTCGTCGACGATCAACCGACCGGCCTCCCGGGCCACCCGCTCCGCCAGCTCCATGAGCTCCCGGGGGTCGGCCGTCGCGGTCACCGTCACGCCCCGCACAGCGCGGGCCGGTCGGCGTCGCGCGCGTTGGGGCAGCAGCCCGCCGGGCACACGTCGTGGCTCGGCCCGAGCTCGCCGAGGGCCGGCCGCTGCTGCTGCTCGCCACGCACGACCGCGGCCCGCTCGAGCACCAGCTCCCGCACCGCGGCCACGAACCGCGGGTCGGCGCCGACCGTGGCGGCCCGCGCCACCGGCAGGCCGAGCCTGCGCGCCGTCGCCAGCGCCTCGGTGTCGAGGTCGAACTTGACCTCCATGTGGTCCGAGACGAAGCCGATCGGCACCAGCACGGCCGCCGGGACGCCATGACCGGCCAGCGCCTCGAGGTGGTCGTTCACGTCCGGCTCCAGCCACGGCTGGCCGGGCGCCCCGCTCCGGCTGCAGTAGACGAGGTCCAGCTCGTGGTCGACCCCGGTCGCGGCCGCCACCCCCGCGGTGACCAGGCGGGCGACGTCGCGGTGCTGGGTGCTGTACGCGTGGCCGTCCGGGCCGCTGCTCTCGTCCATCGGCGTCGGGACCGAGTGCGTGACGAAGACCAGCCGCGCACCGCCGCGAACATCGGCCGGCAGCTCGGTGACGGCCGCGACCGTCGCCTCGACCATCGCCGCCACGAAGCCGGGATGGTTGAAGTAGTGCCGGATCCGGTCGACGGCCGGGGCACGGTCGCCGAGCGGGGCCACGGCATCGGCGAGGTTCTCCCGGTACTGGCGGCACCCGGAGTACGACGAGTAGGCCGACGTGAGCAGGGCGAGCACCCGGTGCCGCCCGTCGTCGGCGATCCGGGCCAGCTCGTCGGTGAGGAACGGCGCCCAGTTGCGGTTGCCCCAGTACACCGGCAGGTCGAGGCCGTGCGCCGCGAACTCGGCCTCGAGCGCGGCCACGAGGGCTCGGTTCTGAGCGTTGATGGGGCTGACACCGCCGAAGGCCAGGTAGTGCTCGGCCACCGCCAGCAGCCGCTCGCGCGGGATGCCCCGGCCGCGGGTGACGTTCTCCAGGAACGGCAGGACGTCGTCCGGTCCCTCGGGACCGCCGAAGGACACCAGCAGGAAGGCGTCGTAGGGCGCCGTCGCATCGCTCACCCGGTGATCCTCGCAAGGGGTTCCGGGCCGCGTGGCGTCGGGCCCGCTCCCGTACCGTGCCGCCCGTGCTGTCGCCGTACCGCGACCTCCTCCGGACGCCGGGGGGTCTGCGCTTCTCCTCCGCCGCGTTCCTCGCCCGGCTGCCCATCGCGATGGTCGGGCTGGGCATCGTGCTGCTGGTCGTCGCGGAGACCGGGCGGTACGGCCGGGCCGGGGCGCTGTCCGCGGCCTTCGCCCTCGTCAACGCCGGGGCCGCGCCGGTCATCGCCCGCCTCGTCGACCGCTTCGGCCAGCGCCGGGTGCTGCTGCCGTCCGTGCCCGCGCACTGCGTCGCGCTGAGCATCTTCGTGCTGCTGGTGAGCCGCGGCGCCCCGGAGTGGAGCCAGTGGACGTCGGTGGTGGTCGCGGCGCTGCTCGCGCCGTCGATCGGGTCGCTGGTGCGGGCCCGCTGGGGGTACGTGCTCGGCTCCGACCCGCGGCTCGGCACGGCGTACGCCTTCGAGTCGGTGCTCGACGAGCTCATCTTCGTGCTCGGGCCCCTCATCGTCACGGTGCTGGCGACCGTGGTCGCGCCGCAGGCCGGCCTGCTCGCGGCTGCGCTGGTCGTTCTCGGCGGTACGGCGGCCCTGGTGACGCACCGGGCCAGCGAGCCGCCGCCGTCGGAGCACGGCGCCGGGCACCCGTCGGCACTGCGCAGTGCCGGTCTCCCGGTGCTGATGGGCGTGATGGTCTTCGTGGGGGGCGTGTTCGGAGCCGTCGAGCTGAGTGCGGTCGCCTTCGCCGACGAGCACGGGCACCGGGCTCTCGCCGGCCCCCTGCTGGCCTGCTACGCCGGCGGCAGCATGCTCTCCGGCCTCGTCTTCGGAGCCGTCCCGTCCGACCTGCCGCGGCGCCGGTCCCTGGTCATCGGGTCGGCCGTCATGACCGCCACCGTCACGGTCCTGCCGTTCGTCCGCAGCACGCCGGTGCTCGCCGTGCTGCTCGTGCTGTGCGGCGTCGGCATCGCACCGACCCTCATCTCCGGCTTCTCACTGGTGGAGCGGATCGTGCCGTCCGCCGCCCTGACCGAGGGCCTGACCTGGTCGACGACCGGCCTCGTGATCGGCTTCTCGACCTCCACCTGGCTGGCCGGCCACCTGGTCGACTCGGCCGGCGTGCCGTGGGCGTTCTCGGTGGCCACCATGTCGGGCGCCCTGGCCCTGCTCGCCGGGCTCGCGGCGTACCGGCGGCTGCCCGGCTGACGGCCGACGACAGCCCTGGCGAGTTGTCGACAAATATCGGCGACAGGCCGGGCGCGCCTTCCCGCCGCGTCCTGGCCCGCGGCCTAGGCTCGCGGCAGTCGGAGGAGCAGCCGACTGCTGACGACCTGGAGGCAGCGATGGGCGACGCGGCGGACGTCACACCCGAGGTCACCGACCTCCGGCTCGTCGCGGTGACCCCGGACCGCAGCCACCTCGTCCTCGAGGACGACGACAGCCATCAGTTCCGCGTGCCGGTCGACGAGCGGCTGGCCAACGCGCTGCGCTCCCCCGAGCGCGCCCGACCCGACGGTTCCCGACGAGACGGCCAGCTGGAGATCGCCTTGGAGAGTCAGCTCAGCCCCCGCGAGATCCAGGCCCGCGTCCGTGCCGGCCACAGCGTCGACGAGGTCGCGGTCGCGGCCGGCATCAGCACCGAGCGGGTCGAGCGCTACGCCGTGCCCGTGCTCGCCGAGCGGCAGCACGTGGTCGAGCAGGCGCTGCGCGCGCCCGGTCGCCGCGCCACCGCCGGCAAGGCGCCGGCGCTCGCCGAGCTGGTCGAGGCCCGGCTGGCCGAGCAGAAGGTCGCCGCCACCAGCCTGACCTGGGACGCCTGGCGCGGCGACGACGACCGATGGATCGTGAGCGTCACCTACCCGGGCACGGCGCGCGAGCGGGTCGCCACCTGGTCCTTCGACCCGCGCGGCCGGGTGCTCGCGCCGGCCGACGACGAGGCCCGCTGGCTGGCCGGCGACGACGCGGCGGAGCGGGCGGCCGACGACCGGCCGACCGCCATCCGCCGGCTGTCCGCGATCCCCGGCGGCGCTGCCGACGGCCGCGCCGAGGGTCCGGTCGAGGCACCCCTCCCGCACGCCGACGAGCCCTACGACCGCGAGGCCGACGAGGCGCGTCACCACGAGCCCGAGCGTCAGGCGGCCACCGCGTCCGCGTCCCGCGGCCGGCGCCCCGCCGTCCCGGCGTGGGACGACATCATGTTCGGCCCCCGCCGCCGCGACTGACGAGCTGACCGCCCCACCGGTCACCCGTCGCGAACCGGCAGCGGCGAGCCTCCACCACTCGTGGCACACAGACCACTACCGGTGGCGGGTGATCACGTGCACGTGATCACCCGGCCGGGATCCCGGCGGCTGGGGGGCTCCGGGTCAGCGGGGGACGCGTACCGGGCGAGGCGGCAGTGCACAGGCGGCCAGGTCGAACGGCAGCGAGTCGGCCTCCAGGGCGGCGACCCGCACCAGCGCCTCCTGGGAGGCAGCGGTCATCCGGCGCATGTGGTGGCGACGGCAGAGCACCTCGTAGCCGACCGTGTCCCCGGCCGCGGTGTCGCCGACGACGACCTGCTCGCCCTCGACGACCATCACGCCGTTGACCGTCCGGGCGTTGTGGGTCGCCCGGGCACCGCACCAGCACAGCGCCTCGACCTGCGGCACCTGCACGCGGTCGGCCAGCTCGACGAGGCGCTGCGACCCCGGGAAGAGCCGGGTGCGGAAGTCGGCCATGATCCCGAAGGCGTAGACGTCGACCGCCATCTCGTCGACCACGCGGGCGAGCTGCTCGGCCTGCGCGGCGCTGTAGAACTGCGCCTCGTCGCAGATCAGGTAGTCGACCCGGGCGCCGTTGATCCGTTCGCCGGCCACGACGTCCCAGAAGTCCAGCGCGTCGGTCACCTCGATCGCGTCGGTCGACAGGCCCAGCCGGCTGGACAGCGTCGCCGCGCCGGCCCGGTCCAGCTTGGTGAAGATCAGGCCGCGCCGGCCGCGGTGGCGGTGGTTGTGCTCCATCTGGAGCGCGAGGGTGGACTTGCCGCAGTCCATGGTGCCGGAGAAGAAGACGAGCTCGGGCATCGCAGGTCGGGCTCCAAGGTGGGGGCGGGATCGCGGCCCATCGTGCCATCCCGCCGGACTGCGTCGGCGACCCGCGTGACCTGCGGCGGTCCCGGTCGTTGATCATGATGGTGATCGCCCGTCCGTCCCGGCATGGACCGGGCAGGACAGGGAACCGCTCGCCCGGGAGGTCGCACCGCGGAGGGGACGGTGCGACGCTCGGGGGTTCCGCTAGACCTGGTGGACCAGCAACGGCACCTCGAGCTCGTCGGGGGTGACCCCGCCGTGCATCCCGACCAGGGCGAGCACGAACGGCGGGACGTGGCGGGAGTCGACCACCACGTGGTCGCGCCGCGCGAGCGCGAGCAGGTCGCCCAGCCGGGCACGCACGTCGTCGCGGACCACCGGTCCGTAGAGCCCGAGGTCGACGGCCGCGTCGCGCTCCAGCAGCCAGAAGGCGTCGCCCAGGGTCTGCTGCCAGGCAGCACGTACGTCGGTGAGCGCACCCGGCCGGACGTGCACCTGGGCGCCGCGCAGGTCGCCCGACACCGCGTCGACCCCGGCGGCCAGCGCCGGCGTGGTGGCGACGTCCCACCAGTTCTCGCGCGGGATGTCGAGCATGCCGTGGTCGGAGGTGACCAGCAGCGTCGTCCCAGGTGGCAGGCCGTCGGCGACCTGGCGCACCCAGCCGTCCACCCGCGCGAGCTCCGCCCGCCAGGCCTCGCTCCGGCAACCGTGCCGGTGGCCGGTCGCGTCCAGGTCGCCGTAGTAGACGTAGCCCAGGGCGGGCCCCGGCCGGCGTACGGACTCGACTGCGGCAGCGGCTCGTTCGCCGGCCGACTCGGCGGCGGTGTAGTGGCCGCCACGCAGCCCCGCCTCGGTCAGGCCCTGGCCGTCGAACGCCGCCGGTCCGGCCCGGGTGACGGCGACACCCGCCGCGACGGCCCGCTCGAACGCCGTGGGCTGCGGCTGCAGCGCGCGCAGGTCGGTCTCGGCGGGCAGGGCGAGCGTGTTCAGGAGCTGCCCGGACGCGAGCCGGACGAACAGCCCCGTGATCCCGTGCTCGCCCGGGGTCAGCCCGGTGCCCAGCGACGTCAGAGCGATGGGCGTGGTACTCGGGAAGACGGTCGAGATCTCCGCCGATGCCGGCGACCCGAGCAGGCCGGCGAGGAACGGCGCGAGGTCCGCGTGCTCCCGCAGCGCACGGGTCCCGAACCCGTCGACCAGCAGCACCACGATGCGCTCGGCGGGCGCCAGTGCCGGGCCGGGCCGCTCGCCCTCGACCCCCAGTGCCGTGAGGACCGCAGGCAGGACGTCGGCCAGCGAGCCGCCGCCGTACCGGGGCGGGGTGGGACCGTCGGTCAACGGCCGGTGGCGCGCGACAGCGCGGCGGCGAAGCCCAGCAGCCGCGCGACCGCGTCGGCGCCCTCGGCCGCCTCGCTGACCCGCAGCGCGATGTCGTCGGCGGACGCCGTGCCGGTGTAGCCGTGGTCCGCCTCGCACTCCGGGTCGGAGCAGCCGGCGGGCTCGAGGTCGAGACGGCTCACAGCGCCCCAGCCGATCGTGACCGTGACCTCCTGCGGAGCGGAGCCGCCCCGGTAGCGCACGGGCTCGGTGACGACCCGGTTGACGACGACCGAGCGCACCGACGAGAGCGGGACGGCCTCCGTCGACGCCGTGACGAAGGGGGCCGGCGTCACCTCGTCGGCGGGGTGGTCGTCGGCGTGCCCGAGGACCAGCCGGCCGGGGGTCAGCACCAGCACGGTGATGTGCCGGCGGACCTCCTCGGCGTCGAACGTCGTCTCCTGGTGCACGACGAACGCCTCGATCTCGTCACCTGCGACCGCGGCGTCCACGGCGTCGGCGACGAGCTCGGGGTAGTACCCCGCGCGATCGATCGCGGCGCGCAGACCGGCCAGGGAGACGTCGCTCATGCGCTCCATCCTTGCACCCGGAGCACCCGCCGACCCCGGCAACGGAACGCCGGCCTCAGGTGGCCAGCGCCCGGGCGCCGCGCTCGGCCCGGACAGCCGGGTGCGCGAGCCGTCCGGTCGCTGCGAGCACGGCGGCACCGCCGGGCGCCGCGACCACCGGGTTGAGCTCCAGGTCGGCCACCTCGGGCACGTCGTCGGCCAGCCGGGCCAGCCGGGCGAGCAGGTCCTCCAGCGCGGCGACGTCGACAGGGGTGCTGCCG
The DNA here is from genome assembly GCA_963746175.1 of uncultured Actinomycetota bacterium. Lineage (GTDB taxonomy): Bacteria > Actinomycetota > Actinomycetes > JACCUZ01 > JACCUZ01 > CAVVAH01. The sequence continues at coordinate 776,037 of CAVVAH010000001.1, forward strand.
CCGTGGCCGAGCAGCAGCGGGGCGGCCCGGACGCCTCGCACGAGCGTAGCGAGGTCGCTGTCGGTCAGCGGCGGGACGCCGTACGACCGGTCGCCGAGCAGGTCGGTCGCGACGCCGCCGAGCCCGAACGACACGACGGGGCCGAACAACGGGTCCTCGACGGTGGCGAGCCGGGTGGCGACGCCGGTCGGCGCCATCGCCTGCACGACGAACCCGCCGGCGGCGCTCCCCAGCCGGTGCCGCATCGACTCGAACGCCGCACGCAGCTCGGCGGCGTCTTCGAGGTCGAGGCGCACCCCGCCGAGCTCCCGGCGGTGCCGCAGGTGCGCTGCGGTGGCCTTGAGGGCGACCGGGTACCCGATCGCCTCGGCGACCCGTACCGCCTCGTCGACCGTCTCCACCGGGTGGGCGTCCCACAGGTCGATGCCGTAGCAGCTCAGCAGCCGCTGCAGCTGCCCGTGGTCGAGATCGACGTGCTCGGTGCCGGCGAGCAGGTCGGCGACCACTGCCCGGGCCGCCCGCACGTCGAGGCCCGAGGGAGACACGGCGTGCCCGGCTGGGGTCGCCCGCCAGTCGGCGTACGCGGTGACCATGGCCAGGGCGGTCACGGCGTCCTCCGGGGTCGCGTACGACGGCACCGAGCCGGCGTCGCCGTGCGGAGCTCGCAGCACCTCAGGGACCCCGGGCATCCCGAGGAAGGTCGACACGACGGTCTTGCCCGCCGCCACCGCCGCTGCCGCCAGCACCCGCGCGACATCGGTGCCCGGGGTCACCAGCGGCGGGATGAACAGCGCCACCACCGAGTCGACGCCCTCGTCGGCGAAGACCTCGTGGAGCGCCTCGCCGAACGCGTCCGGCGCAGCGTCCGGCGCGACGTCGCGGCGGCGGACGACGTGGAGACCGGCCTCCTCGCAGGCGTCGACGGCGAGGAGCGCGAGAGCGTCGGAGTTCCCGACGACGGCGACCTGGCGGCCGGCCGGGAGCGGCTGGGTGGCGACCAGGGCCGCGACGTCGAACAGCTGGTGGATCGACTGCGCGCGGATGACCCCGGCCCGCCGGAACAGGGCGTCGACCGCGGCAGCGGGCGCCTGGGTGTCGCGGACCAGGTGGCCGCCCGGGCGCTCGCCGCGGAACCGGCCGGACTTCACGACCACCACCGGCTTCTGCCGTGAGAGCCGTCGGGCCAGCCGGCTGAACTTGCGCGGGTTGCCGAGCGACTCGAGGTAGAGCAGCACAGCGTCGGTCGCGTCGTCCTCCTCCCAGTACTGCAGCAGGTCGTTGCCGCTCACGTCGACCCGGTTGCCGGCGGAGACGAACGTCGACAGGCCGAGGCCGCGCTGCACGACGTTGTCGAGCAGAGCCACGCCGAGGGCCCCGGACTGGGAGAAGAACCCGAGCCGACCGACGTGCGGCACCACCGGCGACAGGCTGGCGTTGAGCCGCACCTCCGGGTCGGTGTTCAGGACGCCGAACGAGCTCGGCCCGAGGACCCGCATCCCGCTCCCCCGGGCCAGCGCCACCAGCCGGCGCTGACGCCCGGCGCCGTCCGGGCCGGTCTCGGCGAAGCCCGCCGACATCACGACCAGACCGCGGACGCCGCTGGCCGCGCAGTCGGCGACCACCGCCTCGACCTCGTCCGCGGGTACCGCGAGGACGGCCAGGTCGACCGGACCGGGCACGTCGGTCACCGACGCGTACGACAGGACGCCGGCCACCTGGTCGGCCTGCCGGTTCACCACGTGGACGTTGCCGGCGTACCCGCCGTCGAGCAGGTGCCGCAGCACCGTGTGGCCGACGCTTCCCGGGTCCCGGCCGGCGCCGACGACCACGACGGACCGCGGCTGCAGCAGTCGCTGGACGCTACGGGCCTCGGCCCGGTGCTCGCGCGCGTAGGTGACGGCAAGCGAGTCCTCGGTCGGCTCCAGGTCGAACGACACGCGTGCGACGCCGTCCTCGAAGCCCTGCGCGACGACGTAGCCCGCGTCGCTGAAGACGTGCAGCATCTTGCGGTTCTCCGGCAGGACGTCGGCGACGAACCGCGAGATGCCGTTCTCCCGGGCGGCGGCGGCGATGTGCTCGAGGAACACGGTGCCGAGGCCGCGGCCCTGGTGGGCGTCCTCGATGTTGAACGCGACCTCGGCCTCGACGTCCGAGACCCGCTCGTAGCGGACCACGCCGATCATCTCGTCGCCGATGGTCGCGATCAGCGCGGCGCGGTCCCGGTGGTCGACGACGGTGAACTTCACGACGTCGCGCTCGGAGAGCTCGCGGTAGAGGGAGAAGAACCGGTAGTAGATCGTCTCGTCGGAGAGCCGGCTGTAGAACCTCAGCAGCCGCTCGGCGTCGCTCGGCAGGATCGGCCGCAGGTGGGCGGTGCCGCCGTCGCGCAGGACGACGTCGGCCTCCCAGTGCGCCGGGTAGCCGTGCTCGCCGTCGTCCACACCCCGAGGCTAGCGAGACGGCCGCCACCCGCCCCCCGTACGACGCGGGGGGCGGGCGAGCTCGCCGGCCCCGGGGCTGCGCCCGGCTAGAAGTGCAGCTGGGCGCGGATCGCGCCGGCGGGGTGCGGCACGTTGTGCACGTTGACGTAGAACCGCCGCGGGTGGGTCTTCAGCGCTGTCGCGAGGCTCGAGGAGATGGTGACGCAGTCGGCGCTGGCCTTGTTCGGCGCGGTGAGCTCGACGACGACGTCCCCGGCCACCCCGGCCTTCGCGCGGTGGATGTGCGCCGCGGCGGTCGTGCCGATCCGCTTGGCCGAGAGCAGGTAGCACAGCGTCGTGCCGTCGACCGACCAGGAGAACTCACCACGGCCGTTGCCGTCACCGGGACCTGGCACCTCCTGGGCGCCGCTGAGCGCGACCGAGTGCTGCGGGACCTCCGCTACCGCGACGGCGGGCAGGGTCACCACCGCCCCGAGGACGAGGACGACAGCGAGGACGGCGGATCGAGCGCGCATGGTGCCTCCCACGACGAGGGCTGCTCGTTACCGAAGGGGTACGGGCAGCGCCGGCCGCGGGATTCACCCGCGGCGACCCGTTCTGTCGGAGTCGTCGCGTAGGCAGGACGTGTGCGATGGGGCGACCTGCAGGACAGGCAGCCGCGACTCGGCGTGATCGCGCACGACCGGCTGGTCGGGCCCGGCGTTCTGCTGGTCGCCACCATCCGGCGCGACGGGACACCGCGGCTGAGCCCGGTCGAGCCGTTCGTGCTCGACGGCGACCTCTGGCTGTCGATGCTGCTCGGCTCGCTGAAGGCCGCCGACCTGCTGCGCGACCCGCGAGTGCTCGTGCACAACATCATCACCGGGCCCGACGGCGGTGAGGGCGAGGTCAAGCTGCGGGGCACTGCGGAGGAGGTGCCCGACGACGCACGGCAGCGCCGCTACGCCGACGCCGTGGCGGCCGCGCTGCCGTGGACGCCGGAGGTCGGCAGGTTCCACCTGTTCCGCGTCGAGGTCGCCGACGTGACCTACGTCCGCTACGACAACGCGTCGGGCGACCAGTACCTCGTCCGCTGGCCGGCGGGCACGGAGTGCGTCCGCCGGGGCACGTCCGCCACGACGCTGGGCGATCCGCAGCCGCACTCAGGCGTGCTGGTCTGACGCCGCCGGGTAGCGTGCGCTGGTGCTCACCGTCCTGCCGGAGGTCGCCGAGGCGCTGGCGTCCGGCGCTCCCGTCGTCGCCCTCGAGTCCACCATCATCAGCCACGGCCTCCCCCGGCCGGAGAACCTGCGCATCGCCCGCGAGATCGAGCAGGCGGTACGCCGTGGCGGCGCCGTCCCGGCCACCATCGCGCTGGTCGCGGGCCAGCCGCACGTCGGCCTGGACGATGCTGCGCTGGCGCACGTGGCGAGCAGTGACGACGTCGTCAAGGTCAGCACCCGCGACCTGGCCACCGTCGCCGCCCGGGGTGGCAGTGGCGCCACGACGGTCGCCGCCACGTCGCACCTCGCGGCCCTGGCCGGCATCCGGGTCTTCGCGACCGGCGGGCTCGGCGGCGTGCATCGCGACGCCCGGGCCACCTGGGACGAGTCGGCCGACCTGCAGGCGCTCGCGACCACGGACGTCACCGTGGTGTGCGCCGGTGTGAAGTCGATCCTCGACGTGCCGGCCACGCTGGAGCGGCTGGAGACGCTCGGCGTCACGGTCCTCGGCTACGGGACCACAGCCTTCCCGGGCTTCTACCTCAGCGACTCAGGGCACTCGCTCGACTGGCGGGTCGACAGCCCCGAGGAGGTCGCCGCGGTCATGGCCGCCCGTGCCGGGCTCGGCACCGACGACCGCGGCATCGTCGTCGCGAACCCGCTGCCGCCGGACGAGCAGCTCGACCCCGGCCTGCACGACCGGCTGCTGCACGACGGGCTCGCCGCGGCCGACGCCCACCAGGTGCGGGGCAAGGACGTCACGCCGTTCCTGCTCGAGTTCTTCCACCGCGAGAGCAAGGGCGCCAGCCTCGAGGCGAACATCCGGATCGTCCTGCACAACGCCGAGCTGGCGGCCCGGATCGCTGCGGCCGCGGCGTGACCACGTGACCACCGGACCGCGCGGCACCGAGACCCTCGACGTCGTCGTGGTCGGCGACGTCATGGTCGACGTCCTGGCGTCCATGTCGGGACCCCTCGCGCACGGCAGCGACACCCCCTCACGAGTGACCACGGCCGGCGGCGGTTCGGCCGCGAACGTCGCCTGCTGGCTGGCCCGACAGGGCGTTCCGACGTCGTACGTCGGGCGGGTGGGCGACGACCCGCTCGGCCGGGAGTCGGTCGTGGCCCTGCACGGCTGCGGAGTCACGACGTACGTGAGCCACGACCACGAGCGCACGACCGGCACCTGCGTGGTCCTCGTCGAGCCGGGCGGCGAGCGCTCGATGCTGCCCGACTCCGGCGCGAACACCACCTTGACACCTGCGGACCTGCCCCACGAGCCGTTCCGGCCCGGCGCGCACCTCCACCTGTCCGGCTACACCTTGCTCAACGAAGGCAGCCGCGACGCCGCACTGGCCGCGATCTCGAGGGCGCGGGCTGTCGGCATGACCGTGTCCGTCGACCCGTCCTCCGCCGCCCCGCTGCGGTCCGTGGGCGCCGCGCGGTTCCTGGCCTGGACGCGCGGCGTCGACCTGCTGCTCGCCAACCGGGACGAGGCGGCGGTGCTGGCCGGCACCGCCGACCCGCACCAGGCGGCGCAGCAGCTCGGCGACGACTACCGCGAGGTGGTGGTCAAGCTCGGGGCCGACGGCGCGCTCTGGCACCGGGGCTTCATCAGCGCCAGCGCTCCCGCCGAGCGCGGCGTCGAGGTCGTCGACACCACCGGTGCCGGCGACGCGTTCGCCGCCGGATTCCTCGCGTCGTGGCTGCTGCACCCCGAGCCCGAGACGGCGCTCGCCGCCGGCAACCGGCTGGCGGGCCGTGCCGTGTCCGTCGTCGGTGCCCGGCCATGACCGGCGAGGAGCGGGCACTCGCGGCCGTCGAGGCCGCGGGCCTGGCGCACCGGGTGATCCGGCACGGTCCTGTCCGCAGCCTCGCCGAGGCGGCCTCCGCGCGCGGCGTGCAGCCGGCGGCGGTCGTGAAGACCCTCGTCGTACGGCGGGGCGAGGGCGACTTCCTCTTCGTGCTGGTCCCCGGCGACCGCACGATCTCGTGGCCCAAGCTGCGCGAGCTGCTCGGCGTCAGCCGGATGTCGATGCCCGACGCGGCGACGGCGCTGGAGGCCACCGGGTACGAGCGCGGCACGATCACGCCATTCGGCTCCACGACGGCGTGGCCCGTGATCGCCGACGAGCGGCTGATCGGGCACGAGGTCACCCTCGGCGGCGGCGCCCACGGCGTCGCGCTGGCCGTCGACGCCGGTGCGGCTGTGGACGCACTGGCCGCCACCGTCGCCGACGTCACCGATCCCGAGTCCTGACCGCACTCCGGCGCGGCAACTGTTCGGCGGGCACCGAACAGTCACGGCGGTAGCGTCAGGACCATGACCACCACCCATGAGGACCCCGGAACGACGCCGACGACACCGGCGACATCCACCACCGACCGCACCCCCGCGCTGGCCCTCGCCGCCGCCGGCGTGACCGTGGTGCTGTGGGCCTCGGCGTTCGTCGCGATCCGGCACGTCGGGCAGGAGATCTCCCCCGGACCATTGACCCTGGGTCGGCTGCTCGTCGGGAGTCTCGTGCTCGGCACCGTGGTGATGGTCCGCGGACCGAAGTGGCCGGCCCGCCGGGACTGGCGGCTGCTGCTGGTCTGCGGCCTGCTCTGGTTCGGCGTCTACAACATCGCGCTCAACGCCGCCGAGCAGCGGGTCGACGCAGGGACGACCGCGATGCTCGTGAACGTCGGACCGCTGATCCTCGCCCTGCTCGCCGGGGTGCTGCTGGGCGAGGGCTTCCCGCCCCGGCTGGTCGTCGGCAGCCTGATCGCCTTCGGCGGCGTGGCCGTCATCGGTGCGGCCACCTCCGGCCGGAGCGCGGGGACGGCCGGCGTGCTGCTGTGCCTCGTGGCTGCGATCGGCTACGCGGTCGGGGTGGTCGCCCAGAAGCCGCTGCTCGGGCGGCTCCCCGCGCTCGACGTCACCTGGCTGGCGTGCACCGTCGGTGCGGTCGCCTGCCTGCCGTTCTCCCCGCAGCTCGTGTCGGAGGCCGCCGACGCGCGCGTCTCCACGCTGGGGTGGATCGGCTACCTCGGGGCGTTCCCGACCGCGATCGCGTTCACGACATGGGCGTTCGCGCTGTCGCACACGACCGCAGGCCGGATGGGCGCGACGACCTACCTCGTGCCACCGGTGACGATCCTGCTGGCCTGGCTGATGCTCGACGAGTCACCGGCCGCGCTCGCTTTCGCGGGCGGCGCGCTCTGCCTGCTCGGCGTCGCCGTCGCCCGGCGTACGCGCAAGCCGCTGGGCCGGCCGGGGGTGCCGTCGTGAGGGCGCCGTCCGACGGCGTCTCGATCGCCCGGCTCGCCGCCCTGCTGGCCGACGCGACCCGGGCCGGCATGTGCCTGGCGCTGCTCGACGGCACCGCCTGGACGGCCGGTGAGCTCGCCACCGCAACGGGCGTCGCCCGGTCCACGGCCAGCGAGCACCTCGACCTGCTCGTGGCAGGCGGCCTGCTGGCCGAGGAGCGGCAGGGCCGGCACCGCTACCTGCGGATCGCGACTCCGGCCGCCGCGCAGCTCGTCGAGTCACTCGCCGTCCAGGCCGGCCCTGGCGCCCCGCCGCGGTCGCTGCGGGCCGTCACCGCCGGCGAGGCGATGGCGCGCGGCCGCACCTGCTACGACCACCTCGCCGGCCGGCTCGGCGTCGCGGTCCTCGAGGCTCTGGTCGATCGGGACCTCGTCACGCTGCGGCGCGGCGTCACGCTCACCGAGTCCGGCCAGCGCTGGCTGGCCCACCTCGACGTCGACGTCGACGACCTGGCGCGACAGCGCCGCCCGCTGCTGCGGTCCTGCCTCGACTGGACCGAGCGGCGGCCGCACCTCGCCGGCGCGGTCGGTGCCGCGGTCTGCACGCGGTTCACCGACGAGGGCTGGGTCGAGCGCGGCACCGGCCGGACCGTGCGGGTCACCGACAGCGGCTCACGGGCGCTGCGCCGGCTGCTCGGCCTCACTCCCGCCGACCTCCGGCTCCGTTGACCCTCGTACGGCGCGGTGCGAGGGTCGCCGTATGGGACAGACCGACGCCTTCCGGGCCGCTCGTGACCTGCTGCAGCGGCACCGCACCGACTACGAGTCGGCGGTGGCGGAGTTCCGCTGGCCGGACGTGGAGCACTTCAACTTCGGCCTCGACTGGTTCGACGTCCTCGCGGCCGAGCAGCCCGATGTGGCCGCCGTGCGGATCGTCGACGCGACCGGCGACGAGGAGCAGCTGACCTACGCCGAGCTGTCCTCGCGGTCGTCCCAGCTGGCGTCCTGGCTGCAGCAGGAAGGTGTCGACCGCGGCGACCGGGTGCTGCTCGTGCTCGGCAACGTGATGCCGCTCTGGGAGGTGATGCTCGCCTGCATCAAGCTCGGTGCCGTCGTCATCCCGGCGACCACACTGCTCGGTCCGCGCGACCTCGCCGACCGCGTCGAGCGCGGCCAGGTCAAGCACGTGGTGACGGCATCCGCCGACACCGAGAAGTTCGCCGACGTCCCCGGCAGCTGGACCCGCATCGCCGTGGGGCCACCGGTCACCGGCTGGCTGCGCTACGACGACTCGCGGGAGCACCTCGAGGCGTTCACCGCCGAGGTCGAGACCCGCGCCGACGAGACGCTGCTGCTCTACTTCACCAGCGGCACCACGGCGCGGCCCAAGCTCGTCGAGCACACGCACACGTCGTACCCGGTCGGGCACCTGTCGACGGCGTACTGGATCGGGCTGCAGCCCGGCGACGTGCACCTCAACGTCTCCTCCCCGGGCTGGGCGAAGCACGCGTGGAGCAACGTGTTCGCGCCCTGGATCGCCGGGGCGACCGCGCTGGTCGTCAACCAGCCGCGGTTCGACGCCGGCGGGCTGCTGGACACGATGGCCCGGTGCGGGGTCACGACGTTCTGCGCACCACCGACGGTCTGGCGGATGCTGGTGCAGGAGGACCTCGCAGCCCACCCGGTGCCGTCGTTGCGTGAGGTGGTCGGCGCCGGTGAGCCGCTCAACCCGGAGGTCATCGAGCAGGTCGAGCGGGCCTGGGGCAGGACCGTGCGCGACGGCTACGGCCAGACCGAGACCACCGCGCAGATCGGCAACCCGCCGGGTGCCCGGCTCAAGCCGGGGTCGATGGGCCGGCCGCTGCCGGGCTACACGGTCGCACTGCTCGACCCGCTCACCTCCGAGGTCGGCACCGAGGGCGAGATCTGCCTCGACCTCGGCGCCCGCCCGGTCGCGCTGATGGTCGGCTACCGCGACGACCAGACGCTGACCGACGAGGTGATGCGCGGCGGGTACTACCACACCGGCGACGTCGCGAGCCGCGACGAGGACGGCTACATCACCTACGTCGGGCGCAGCGACGACGTCTTCAAGGCGAGCGACTACCGCATCTCGCCGTTCGAGCTGGAGAGCGTCCTGATCGAGCACCCGGCGGTGGCCGAGGCGGCCGTCGTGCCGGCGCCCGACCCGGTGCGGCTCGCGGTGCCCAAGGCGTACGTCGTGCTGGCCGCCGGGCACCCGGCCGACGCCGACACGGCGCTGGCCATCCTGTCCTACGCGCGGGAGCACCTGGCGCCGTACAAGCGGGTGCGTCGCCTGGAGTTCGCCGAGCTGCCCAAGACGATCAGCGGCAAGATCCGCCGGGTCGAGCTGCGCAACGCCGAGACCGAACGCGGCCACGGGACACGTGCCGAGAGCGAGTTCCGCGAGGAGGACTTCCCCGACCTCAAGGGCTGAGGTGGCAGGGTGGGCGGCATGTACCTCGCGCTGCAGTACGACCTCGTCGACGACTACCTCGACCGCCGCCCGGAGTTCCGGGACGAGCACCTCGGGCTGGCCCGGGCCGCCCACGAGCGCGGCGACCTGGCGCTCGCCGGGGCGTACAACAACCCCCCGGACCGTGCCCTGCTGGTCTGGTCGACCGAGGACCGCTCGGTGGTCGAGGCGTTCGCCGAGGCGGACCCCTACGTCCGCAACGGCCTGGTCCGGTCCTGGACCGTCCGCGAGTGGAACGTCGTCATCGGCGGCTGACGCCCCAAACAAGATCGTTTGCGACCTCTGTCCCCGACACGCCGGGTGACGCCCGGCGTGTCGGGGAGCCAGGTCGCAAACGATCATTCCCAGGGCGAGCGGCGGCGCGGGTCGCTGCCGGGTCTGGTCCGGGGGCCGGGGCAGGATGGGACGGACCCCTTCCCGACCCGCCAGGAGCTCCACCCGTGGCACGCAGGACCAAGACCCCTCCCCCGCCGGACGGTGACTTCACCGAGAACATCGTCGACATCGACGTCTCGGACGAGATGCAGGGCTCCTTCCTGGAGTACGCCTACTCGGTCATCTACTCCCGGGCCCTGCCCGACGCCCGCGACGGCCTGAAGCCGGTGCACCGGCGGATCCTGTTCCGGATGGCCGAGATGGGGCTGCGGCCGGACCGCGGCCACGTGAAGTGCGCCCGCGTCGTCGGCGACGTGATGGCGACGCTGCACCCCCACGGCGACACCGCCATCTACGACACGCTCGTCCGGATGGCGCAGCCGTGGTCGCTGCGGCTCCCGCTCGTCGACGGCCACGGCAACTTCGGCACGCTCGGCAACGACGACCCGCCGGCGGCCTACCGCTACACCGAGTGCCGCCTGACCCCCGCGGCGCTCGCCGTCACCGAGGGCATCGACGAGGGCGTCGTCGACCTCCGGCCCAACTACGACGACCGCGAGATGGAACCCGAGGTCCTGCCCTCGGCGTTCCCCAACCTGCTGGTCAACGGCGCCGCCGGCATCGCCGTCGGCATGGCGACCAACATGCCGCCGCACAACCTCGTCGAGGTCGTGTCCGCAGCCCGACACCTCATCAAGCACCCGGACGCCGGCCTCGACGACCTCATGCGCTTCGTGCCGGGCCCCGACCTGCCGACCGGCGGCAAGATCGTCGGGCTCGACGGCATCCGTGAGGCGTACGACACCGGCCGCGGCACGTTCCGGACCCGGGCCACCGCGCGGGTCGAGAACGTCACCCCCCGCCGCAAGGGCATCGTCGTCACCGAGCTGCCGTGGGGCGTCGGGCCGGAGCGGGTGAAGGAGAAGATCGCCGACCTGGTGCGCAGCAAGAAGCTGCAGGGCATCACAGCGGTCGACGACTACACCGACCGGCACAAGGGCCTGCGCCTGGTCATCGAGGTCAAGAACGGGTTCAACCCCGAGGCCCTGCTCGAGCAGCTCTACCGGCTCACCCCGCTCGAGGAGACGTTCGGGATCAACAACGTCGCGCTGGTCGAGGGGCAGCCGCGCACGCTCGGCCTCAAGGACCTGCTCGAGGTCTACGTGGCGCACCGGCTCGACGTCGTGCGCCGCCGCAGCCTGTTCCGCCGCACCAAGGCCCAGGACCGGCTGCACCTCGTCGACGGCCTGCTGGTCGCGATCCTCGACATCGACGAGGTCATCCAGGTCATCCGCACGAGCGACGACGCCGCCGCCGCACGTGAACGGCTCATGTCGGTCTTCGAGCTGGACGAGGTCCAGGCCAACTACATCCTCGACATGCCGCTGCGCCGGCTGACCAGGTACTCCCGGATCGAGCTGGAGGCCGAGCAGGAGAAGCTCCGGCTGCTCATCGCGGAGCTCACCGAGATCATCGAGTCGGAGCCGCTGCTCCGGAAGACGGTCAGCGACGAGCTGGCCGAGATCGCCAAGCAGTTCGGTACGCCGCGGCGCACCGTGCTGCTCGAGTCGGCGGGCGTGCCGACCACGACCGCGGTCCCGCTCGAGGTGAGCGACGACCCGTGCTGGGTGCTGCTCTCCTCGACCGGCCTGCTGGCCCGCACCCTCACTGACGACCCGTTGCCCACCGAGGGGTCGCGGGCCAAGCACGACGTCGTGACCTCGGCCGTGCGCACCACAGCGCGCGGCGAGGTCGGCGTGGTCACCACGGCCGGCCGCCTTGTGCGGCTGGGCGTCCTCGACATGCCCGCCCTGCCGGACACCGCGTCGGCACCGCACCTGTCAGGTGGCGCACCGGTCAGCGAGTTCCTCCCGCTGGACAAGGACGAGCAGGTGCTGGCCCTGTGCAGCCTCGACGCCGACGGGACGGAGGATCGCACGCTGGCACTCGGCACCGCGCAGGGCGTGGTGAAGCGTGTGGTCCCGGAGTTCCTGACCAACAAGGACTCGTGGGACGTCATCTCGCTCAAGCCCGGCGACCGGGTCGTCGGCGCCGTCGAGATCGCGTCCGACGAACGCGACCTCGTCTTCGTCACCTCCGACGCGCAGCTGCTGCACTTCGAGGCCGCCGCCGTCCGGCCGCAGGGCAGGTCGGCGGGCGGCATGGCCGGTGTCCGGCTCGCCGCCGGCGCGACCGTGGTGTGGTTCGGCGTGGTCGAGCCGGGCTCCGACGCGGCAGTCGTGACGGTGTCCGGCTCGTCGGCCGCCCTGCCGGGCACCGACGCCGGCTCGGTCAAGGTGACGCCGTACGCCGAGTACCCCGCGAAGGGCCGCGGCACCGGCGGCGTCCGGTGCCACCGGTTCCTGCGAGGCGAGGACGTCCTCACGCTCGCCTGGGCCGGCGCTTCGCCGCTGCGGGCGGCCGCCGCCACCGGGGTGGCGGTGGACCTGCCCGACGCCACCGGGAAGCGCGACGGATCAGGCACCGCCGCCGGCCAGCCGATCGCGGCGGTCGGCGGCCCGGTGCCGCCCGGCTGAGCCGGGGACGGCTCAGGCCGCGTAGCCCTCGGAGAGGTAGGCGTCCAGGGCCTGGAAGCCCTCGTCGACGTACGACGTGAACTGGCGCCCGCCAGGAGGCCAGCCGACTGCCGAGGCCGGGGGGCGGTCGTCGACCGGGAGGTCACCACCGGCGACCTGCCCGGCCGCCGCCAGGCCGTCGCGGCGGGCCTGGCGCTTGCCGCGCACGATCCAGACCACGGTGGCGAAGTACCCCGCGGTCAGGAGCGTCAGCAGGACGAGCATGGAGTTCTCATCGACCGCTGCCGGCCCCACCTTCACCCCCTTTCCGCGATCCGGACGCCAGCGGTGCGCCACCCGGCTGCCCCACCGGCCACTGCAGTCGACGTCCCGCTCGCCGGGCTTGTCCCGTGAGCTCCCGTCTCCGGGACGAGGCTCGGCGTGGCGACTCAGCTCTGCCCTGGCGCCGCCCAGGGCGCGGTCGGGAGCCCCTCGTCCAGCGAGCCGCCGGGCCCGCAGTCGTCGCTGCGGTACTCGTCCGGCATCCGCGGGAACACGGAGCCGTAGTACGCCTCGGCCAGCCGCCGCGCCTGCTCCGGCGTCGCACCGAGCAGCTCGGCGGTACGGGCGTCCCGCTGCACGGCCTGGCACTCGGCCAGCCCCTCGGCGGTCTGCCCCGCCATGTGCATCGCCTCGTGCGTGAGGACGTGCACCGCGACCACCTCGGCCTCGCTGGGTGCGTCCTTGCCGGAACCGATGTACTCGGCGAGGTCGCCGCACTGCGCGTGCTTCACCAGCGTCCGGTGCTCGGGGATCCCGTCCCGGCCCCAGCGGACGTAGCCCAGCTCGGCGCCGGCGTCGACGAACTCCTGCCCGGCGCTCTGGCACTGCACGGTCGCGGGCGCCCCGACCAGCTCGGAGGCCACCGCGCTCAGCCGCTGCTCCAGCCGGTGGTGACGTACGACCGGCACCAGCAGGCCACCGCCCACCAGCGCCAGGGCGACGACCGACACCACCGGGAACGGCTTGGGCCGGCCGAGCGCGTCGTGCCGGCCCAGCAGCCAGCGACCCGCAACGCCTCCGGCGGTTGCGAGCAGCGCCACGGATGCCCAGAGCAGCATGAGTTCGGTATCGGCAGGTCGCGGCGGTCTCTTGCGCGCGGCCCTGCCGCGAGGTCGGTGGCTCGCGTCAGATCAGCCAGGACGGGCGGAGGTCCTGCCGGGTCACCCGCCCTTCGCGCGTGACCCACCGTCGCCAGCCAGTGATCGTTTGCGACCTGAGTCCCCGACACGCCGTGGCGACCCTCGGCGTGTCGGTGACCTACGTCGCAAACGATCATCAGGGCGGGCAGGTCACCTGGGGACGGCCGGCCGTGGGTCGGTCAGGCGTCGATGGCGTCGCGGTCGACGCGGGAGGCGCCGGCCACGATGAAGTCCCGCCGCGGGCTGACGTCGTTGCCCATGAGCAGCTCGAAGGACTGCTCGGCCCCCTCGACGTCGCCGAGGGTGACCCGGCGCAGCATCCGGTGGCGCGGGTCCATCGTCGTCTCCGCGAGCTGGTTGGCGTCCATCTCGCCGAGGCCCTTGTAGCGCTGGATCGGCTCCTTGTAGCGCCTGCCCTTGCGCTGGAGGTCCACGATCGCCTTGCGCATCTGGGCCTCGGTGTAGGTGTAGACGACGTCGTTCTTCTTGCCGCCGGCGTTGACCACCTCGATCCGGTGCAGCGGCGGGACCGCGGCGAACACCCGGCCGGCCTCGACGAGCGGGCGCATGTAGCGGAAGAACAGGGTGAGCAGCAGCGTGCGGATGTGGGCACCGTCGACGTCGGCGTCGGCCATCAGGATGACCCGGCCGTAGCGGGCGCTGGCGAGGTCGAAGGTGCGCCCGGAGCCGGCGCCGATCACCTGGATGATCGCCGCGCACTCGGCGTTCTTGAGCATGTCCGACGCGGAGGCCTTCTGGACGTTGAGGATCTTGCCGCGGATGGGCAGCAGCGCCTGGATCTCGGAGTCGCGGGCCAGCTTGGCGGTGCCCAGGGCGGAGTCACCCTCGACGATGAACAGCTCGCTGCGCTCGACGTCGTCGCTGCGGCAGTCGGCGAGCTTGGCCGGCAGCGAGGAGGTCTCCAGTGCGTTCTTGCGGCGCTGCAGCTCCTTGTGCTGCCGGGCTGCGATACGTGTGCGGGCCGCAGCGGCGACCTTGTCGAGGAGGGCCTTGGCCGCCTGCTTGCCGCCGCGCCGGGGATTGGTCAGCGCCGCCTTGAGCTCCTTGCCGACGACCGACGCGACGATGCGCGACGCCGCCGAGGTGCCCAGGACCTCCTTGGTCTGGCCCTCGAACTGCGGCTCGGCCAGGCGGACGGTGATGATCGCGGTGAGGCCCTCGAGAGCGTCGTCCTTGACGATGTCGTCCTCGGCGGCCCGCAGCACGCGCTGGGCACGGAGCACCTCGTTGAGGGTCTTGGTCAGGGACCGCTCGAAGCCCTGGACGTGGGTGCCGCCCTTGGGCGTCGCGATGATGTTGACGTAGGAGCGGACGGTCGAGTCGTAGCCCGTGCCCCAGCGCAGCGCGACGTCGACCTCGAGGTCTCGCTGCACCTCGGTCGAGGTCATGTGGCCCTTGTCGTCGAGCACCGGGACCGTCTCGGTGAAGCCGCCGGACCCCTGCAGGCGCAGCGTGTCGCTCAAGGGCTGGTCCGGCGCGAGGAACTCGCAGAACTCGCTGATCCCGCCGTCGTAGCGGAACGTCTCGACGGCCGGCTCCGCACCTCGCGCATCGCGCACCACCAGCGTGAGCCCGGGCACCAGGAACGCCGTCTGCCGGGCCCGGTTGTGCAGCTCGTCGATCGAGATCGACGCGTCCCTGAGGAAGATCTGGGTGTCGGGCCAGTAGCGGACCCGGGTGCCGGTGCGCTTCTTCGGCACCTTGCCGGTCACCCGCACGCCGGAGCCGTCGACGAACGGTGAGTCGGGCGTGCCGTTGCCGAACGTGCCCGGGGTGCCGCGACGAAAGCTCATCGAGTGGGTCTTGCCGTCGCGGTCGACGTGGACGTCGAGCCGCAGGGAGAGGGCGTTGACCACGGAGGCGCCGACGCCGTGGAGGCCGCCCGTGGCGGCGTAGGAGCCACCGCCGAACTTGCCCCCCGCGTGCAGCCGCGTCATGACGACCTCGACTCCGGACAGCCCGGTGCGAGGCTCGATGTCGACCGGGATCCCGCGCCCGTCGTCGCGGACCTCCACTGAGCCGTCCGGGTGAAGCTCGACGTCGATGTGCGTGCAGTGGCCGCCGAGGGCTTCGTCCACCGCGTTGTCGATGATCTCCCAGAGGCAGTGGATGAGGCCGCGCGAGTCGGTGGAGCCGATGTACATGCCCGGACGCTTGCGGACGGCCTCGAGACCTTCCAGGACGAGCAGGTTTCGGGCGTTGTAGGCGTCCGGCTCGAACTCACCGTCGCTGCGGGCGTGGAGCGTCTGGGTCACCCACCGAGGCTACCGGCGGCCCGGGACACGCCCGGGACGCCGCCTCGCGCGACACGCCGTGACCCAGCTGTGACGGACTTCGGGTTCGTCCGTGCTGTGAGATGGGCAACAGCAGAGAACGCCGAAGTGCGACTACGCGTAG
Organism: uncultured Actinomycetota bacterium; assembly: GCA_963746175.1. Taxonomy (GTDB): domain Bacteria; phylum Actinomycetota; class Actinomycetes; order JACCUZ01; family JACCUZ01; genus CAVVAH01. Next base: position 791,940 of record CAVVAH010000001.1, read on the forward strand.
AGCGAACCCATACGCTGGGGGTACGGGAACGAACTGGTGTGGCCGACGTGTTGACTAGGACATCCGAGCACCACCGCACCACGAGAAGAGAGGGCGACGTGACTTCTGCACTTGCCTCGCACCCTCCCCTGACCGCTGCTGACCGCTGTGACCGTTGCGGCGCCCAGGCCTACATCCGCGCGAACCTGCCCTCCGGCGGTGAGCTGCTGTTCTGCGCGCACCACGGTCACGCCCACGAGACCAAGCTCCGCGAGCTCGCCGCCGAGATCCACGACGACAGCTCGCAGCTCGTCGAGACGCCGGCCGTCGCTCCCGAGAGCGGCAGCTGACCGAACCCGGCACGACAGCAGAGAGGCTCCGGACACCGTCCGGGGCCTCTTTGCTGCTGCCGGCCCCGTGGTGCGGATGCACCACCGACGTCCGCACGTCCGGGCGCCGGTGACGCGAGCCACGTCTGGCGGCGCCGCGCGGTCCCTGGCCCCCACGAGAGCGGAGCGCGGCGCCTGACCGGAGCCTCGTCGGTACCGGCCTGCGGCGCGTGGGCCGGTCGGGTGAGGCTGCCAGCCGTCGAGCGCCGCCGCGGTCACCGAGCGTCACTGCGCACTGACGAACGCGCTCTTGTCCGCGGCGACCGATCCTCGTACGTTCGGAACGAGATCATCGTGGGGGAGGTCGGGTTGGCCGTGGGGGTGCACACGCGTCGTCAGCTCGACCTGCCGGTCGTGGTCCGCAACCACCACGCCGCTCCCCGGTTGGCCGAGGAGCAGGGCCGCGAGGCCCTCAGCCTCGGGCTGGAGCTCCAGGTGGCTGCCCAGGCGCTGGCTCCCGAGCAGGCCGAGGACCTGCGGCTCCTTCGACGACGCCACATCGTGCGGCTCGCCGCGCTCGCCTACACGCTGGAGGCGGGCGCGGGACTGGCAACGGGCGGGGCGGTCCTCGGGTGGTGGCCCAACCCGCTCGTGTGACGCCTCGGACCGCGTTTGGCGACGCTGCGACGGGCGAGGGCCCCCGGCATGACACTGCGCCATCGGGACCGAGCCATAGGCCTGCGTCGACGACCGGACCAGCCGACGGCCGCCCGGGACGTTCCGGGCGCCGACGCCGATCGTCCCCGCGACATCCCGCGGCGGGGCTGGTTCCAGGTCCTGCGACGGGCCTGGAAGGAGGCCAAGGCCGACCAGGTGCCGCTCATCGCCGCCGGCGTCGCGTTCTACGCCTTCCTCGCCCTCTTCCCGGCGATCATCGCGGCCGTGCTGCTCTACGGGCTGCTCGCCGATCCGTCCCAGGTGGCCAGCCAGGTGGACCAGATCGGCTCGGCGCTGCCGTCGTCGGCACAGAGCCTGCTCTCCGAGCAGATGACGAGCCTCACCTCGACCAACCAGCAGACGCTGGGCATCGGCCTCGTCATCGCGCTGGCCGTCGCTCTGTGGAGCGCATCGGGTGGATGGGCAACCTCATCACCGCGGTCAACATCACGTACGACGAGGACGACGAGCGGAACTTCGTGGTCCGCAAGGGTCTGTCACTGATCATGACCCTGGGCGCCGTCGTGTTCATGGTGGTGGCCATCGCGCTGGTCGCGGTGCTGCCCGCGGTCGTCAACGCCCTCGGGTTGCCCGCCGTCGTCCAGATCGTGGTCGAGGCGGTCCGCTGGCTCGGGCTGGTCGCCGCGATGATGGTGGCGCTCGCGGTGCTCTACAAGGTGGCGCCCGACCGCGACGCCCCCCAAGCTCCGCTGCGTGTCGGTCGGCGCCGTGACGGCCACGGTCCTCTGGGTGGTCGCGTCGATCGGCTTCTCGCTCTACGTCGACAACTTCTCCTCCTACGGCAAGACCTACGGCAGCCTCGCCGGGGTCGTGGTGCTCCTCCTGTGGCTCTGGATCACGACCTACCTGGTCCTGCTCGGGGCCGAGATGAACGCCGAGGCCGAGCAGCAGACCGGCCAGGACACCACGACGGGCGAGTCGCGGCCGATGGGTGAGCGCGGGGCGGTCAAGGCCGACTCGATGCCCGGCTGACGCCGCCGGGCCACCGTTTCGACGTCCCGTCCCCGGGAACGCCACCGGCATGATCTGGCGCTGGGTGTGGCGAGGCGTTGCCCTGTTCGTCGGCCGCAAGGTGTGGGCCGCGTGGCTGCGCCGCCGCCAGCAAGGGGGCGGGAGAACGACGACGCCCGGACCGCCCCCGCGCTGACACGGCACCGGGTCGGGCTGACAGGCTGGCCGGCATGAACCTCGCCGTGCTCGTCGCCGGCCTGGAGCGCCGGGTCGAGCTGCGACTGGCCCGCCTGCTGTGGCGGCGCGGCTGGCGGGTCCGGCTGCTGGCGTTCACCTCGTACGGCGTCGCCTGCTCGCCCGACCGGGCGGGCTGGGTCCGGCTGATCGGCCGCGCGCTGCTCACGGGCACGCCGGGCCCGGAAGCCGAGCTGGTACGCGGCTGGCACCGGTTCATGACGATCCCTCTCGAAGGTGTCCCGGTGCAGGTGGACGTCGGCGGTGTCACGGCCGCCGTGCGCACCGGCCCGGGCGGCTACGTCGACCACGTGCTGGCCGCCGACCTGGCACCCGGCTGGCACGACGTGACGATGTCCAGCGCGCACGGCGAGGTCGCCCCCGGACGGGTCCGCGTCGTCGGACCGGACGAGACCACCGGTCTCGTCAGCGACATCGACGACACGGTGATCATCACCGCGCTCCCCCGCCCGCTGCGGGCGTTCTGGAACACGTTCGTCCGGCACGAGTCGGCCCGCAGACCGGTGCCAGGCATGGCGGAGCTGTTCACGTCGCTGGGGCCGGGCGACCGGGCACCGTTCACGGCGTACGTCTCGACCGGGCCGTGGAACGTCGCCCCGAGCGTCGAGCGGTTCCTGGACCGGCACGGCTACCCGGCGGGTCCCCTGCTGATGACCGACTGGGGTCCGAGCGACGAGCGCTGGTTCAGGTCCGGGCGGCAGCACAAGCACGACGCCTTGCGGCAGCTGCTCGCGGACCTGCCGCAGCTCAGCTGGATCCTCGTCGGGGACGACGGCCAGCACGACCCGGCGCTGTACGACGACCTGGTGGCCGAGCACCCCGACCGGGTCCGGCTGGTGCTGATCCGGCAGCTGACCGAGACCGAGCAGCTGCTCACCCACGGCACACCGACCGCGCTCCCCGGCGAGGGAGCCGGCGACCGGCCGGCGCGACCCGACGTCCCCGTCCTGCGCGCGCCGGACGGGCATGCGCTGGCCCGCGCGGTGGCAGGGCTCGACGTCGATCCTTGACGAGATGTTGGCGCGCCCGCGGCGTGAGGGCCGGGCGATCCGGGTTAGGCCGGTCCGCATGGACGGGGAGCGGCGTCGGCGCCGGAAGAGCTGCTGCGACGTCGCGAGCAGCGGCGACCACGCCGCGTCGACCTGCTGCGGCGGCTGGACGAGCTGGCACATCGTCGCGCGCGGCGGCGGCGCGAGGACGGCGCCGGCAGCTGACGTCGGCGGCGCGACGACCGAAGGCCCGGCACCGCGTCGGTGCCGGGCCTTCGTCGTGCCGCCGGTCAGGTGCCGGAGCTGCTCCCCTGGACCTCTGAACGCGCGTGCTGCGCGGAGCCGGCGACGTCGTCCTTGGCCGAGGCAGCCTCGTCCTTGACGTGCGCGGCGGCATCCGTGGCAGTGCCCTTGACCGACGCCACCGCGTCCTGGGCCGGCCCGGCGAGGTTGTCCTTGGCGCCGGCGGCCGCCTCCTTGAGCGGTGCGGTCAGCGTGTCGGAGTGCTCGCTCGCCTTGTCCTTCACCGCGTTCGCGGCCTGCTGCTCCTTCTCGGTCGCGGGCAGCAGCGACGACGCCAGCCAGCCGACGCCGAACGCGATGAGACCCGCGGCGAGCGGGCTCCCCTGCGTCCTCTGCCGGGCGACCGACGGGGCCTTGGTCGCCGTGTCGCCGATCGAGCCGGCGACGGACGACGCCCTGTCCGACACCGAGCCGAGGGCGCCGTCGTCGTAGGGGTTGTCGTCGGAGCCCATGACGCGCTCCTTGACCGAGCCCAGCCTGGACTTCGCCTTGTCGACGTTGCGACCCACGACGCGGCCCGGGCTCACCTTCTCGGTGAGGGCGTCCACGTTCCGGCTGAGGTCCGCGCGGGTGGCGTCGATGTTGCGCCGGATGACCTCCGGGTCGTCGCTCTTGGTGGCGACGTTCGTGCCTGTCGGGTCCGAGTAGCTGGTCATGTCGTTCCTCACCGCCCCTTCAGGGCATCGGGTACCTGCTGGAGGGTCTGCACCGTGCGTTCGGGCTTGGGGTTCACCTGGCGCAGCCGGGACCGGCCGAGGACCGCGAGCACCGCCGCGACCACGCCCCAGATCACGGCCACGACGAGGGCTGCCCAGCCCTCGTCCATGCCGTTGGCCAACGCCCACCACAGGGCGACGGACAGGAACAGCGCCACCATGTAGCCCGCGAACCCTGCGGCGCCGAGCATCCCGGCCGCCTTGCCCGCGGTGGTGACCTCCTGCTTGACCTCGGCCTTGGCCAGGTCGAGCTCCTGCCGCATCAGGTTCGTCAGGTCGCTGGTGACCTCACCGATGAGCTCGCCGACGGACCGTCCGGAGACCTCTGGGCGGTCGGTCCGGACGGACGGGCCCGCGCCGGCGTCGCCCAGGCTCACCGGTTGCCGCCGAGCGAGGTGCCCGAGTAGAGCGGGTCGTCGGACTCGGCGTACAGGTCACGACCAGCGGTGGTCTCCACCGGGGTGGTCACGGCTGCCGACGTGAGGTCGACGTCCGGACCGCCAGTGGCGACCGGGACGCCGTACGACGCCACCGGTGCTCGACCATCAGCGGTCGCGCTGGTGTCGTCGTCGGAGCGGACGGCGTCGACCGCGCCGCGGGTGAGGCGGCCTGCCACGACACCGGCCGCGACGGCACCGAGGAGGAAGGCTCCCGGCCTACGGCGGGCCATCCCCCGGAGCTCGTCGACGATCTCGCCGGGATTGCGGCTCTCCAGCCAGCCGGCGACGTCGTGGACCCTGGTCGACGCCTGCTGCGCGAGGTCGGTGGCGATGCCGGCCTGGCCGCCGTTCCCGGCGGCGATCGCGTGCAGCTCGTCCGCGAGGTCGCGCAGGCCCGCAGTCGCCTTGTCCTTCTGGACCCGGGTCTGCTCGTCGACCTGCTGGCCGGCCTGGGCGGTCAGGTCCTTGACCTGGCGGCGGCCCTCGGCGAGCACCTGCCTGCCCTCGTCCGCCGCCGTGCCCGCGACCTGCTTGCCCGACTCCTTGGCGTCCTGGGCCACCTGGCCGGCCTGCTCCTTTGCCGTGCCCGTCGTACTGCTGGTGCCCGGCGCAGAGGTGCCGTTGCCGGCGCCCTCGAAGTACGGGCCACCGGGCTCACCGGTGTCCTGCGTGATGGGCGGAAAGCCCTGTCCGACGTTGCTCACGTCACGACTCCTTCGTCTCGGTGTCACGTGCTCGGAAGCCGACCAGTGACCGAGAGCGCGGCACCGAAACCGGCCCGTGCCTGCGAGTCTGCGTCGGCGCGACCACGGCTCCGGCGCGACCGCCGACGGTGTCAGCGACCGTCGGCCACGGGCGACGAGGACGGGCCGGCCGGGGCTGGTGTGAGCACCGCGGTGGGGACCTCGCGGCGTTCCAGGACCTCGGCAGCACCCCAGACGAGACCGGCGAACGAGCCGACGACGGCTGCGGCGACGAGCAGCGCGGCGACCTTCACCAGCAGAGGCACACCGGGCGAGTTCCCCGTGGCGGGCGGCTCATGCCCGGGCGAAGCGCTCCAGGTTGTTGCCGTGCGCGTCGGCGCAGCCGGGGCAGCGGGCCGCGCTGTACGGGCGGTCCACCTCGCGGAGCTGCTCGGGGTGCCGGATGCGCGGGCAGTCCCGGCGGGCGTGGAAGCGCTGGCTGGTGGAACCGGCGTCGTCGTCGCCGAACGGTTCCACCCAGCCGTTGGGGGGTGTGTAGCTCATGGGGGTCGGTCCTCGCTCACGGCTGGCCGGCCACCCCGTCGGCTCGAGACGACCGAGGACCATGGTACGGCGGCAGCGCGCGCTGCGACGGCGACCGGCGGGTCGGTGTGTGGCGCGTCATGGCGGGCAGCCTGCTCCCGTCGGGTCCAGCAGCGCGGCTCGGCGGGCGAGACCTGGCCGCACACGATCATGTCTGGTGCCGGGTCTCGTTCGCTGTCCGGACGTACGTACCCGACGACGGTGGAGCACGAGGAGGCCGCTGTGCGCAGATGGATCCGGGACCACGGGCTGCTGCTGGCGAACGCCGGCCTGTTCGCTGTCTTCTTCGTCGGCATGGTCCTGGCCGGCGTCCGGGCCTACAACGGCGACCAGTCGGCGCACCACGAGCCGGCGGTCTCGCTCTGGGGCTACCTGCACACCGGCGACTTCGTCGAGGCGACGTTCGAGAACTGGGAGTCGGAGTTCCTGCAGATGGGGATGTACGTCGTCCTCACGGCCTACCTCTTCCAGCGCGGCTCCTCCGAGTCGAAGCCGATCGACCAGCCGTCGCCGCAGGACCAGGATCCCCGCGACGCCGACAAGCGCGCGGACGTGCCGTGGCCGGTGCGCCGCGGCGGGCTCGTGCTCGCGCTCTACGAGCGGTCCTTGGCCGGGCTCTTCTTCGTGCTGTTCGCCCTGAGCATCGTCCTGCACGCGGCCGGGGGCGCCCGTGCCTACAGCGCAGAGCAGCTTGCTCACGGTCGACCGGCGGTGTCGTTCTGGTCGTACGTCCGGACCTCGCAGTTCTGGTTCGAGTCGTTCCAGAACTGGCAGTCGGAGTTCCTCGCCGTGGCCGTCATCGTCGGCGCCTCCGTGTACCTGCGGCAGCGCGGGTCCGCCGAGTCGAAGCCGGTCGCGGAGCCGCACCACGCCACCGGCGCCTGAACCGGCCTCTTCCCGTCGGCGGCTGCTCCGGCCGGGCTTAGGCCGATGATCACCGGGCCGTCACCTCGGGTGCTTCGACCGGCAACCTGCCTGGCGCAGTCTGCAGGCATGACCTCGATGGTCGTCATCTGGTACCGCGTCCGTCACAGCGCCCGACGTGGCCGCTGCACCTGCTGGATCTGCACCGCCTGACGAACAGGTCCGCCGTCTGCTGCGCAGCCCCCGGTGCGGCTCGGTCCAGGTTTCGACGCCGCCGACCGGGAGATCACTGGCGCGGACAGCCGGGGGCTGACCACAGGAGGGGACGCCGCGGACCGGCACCGGGGGGCCGGGGGACGCCGGTTCGTGGTGCCCCCACCAACCGTTCCCAGCGCCCCGCGCACAGGGCGGATCCGGAGCACAGCACGGAAGCGCTCGGAGTGATCGCGCGGTCCGCTTGCGGCGGTGCACTATCGGCGCTGGCGAGTCGGAGCCAGCTCGACGGGCTCTGGGGGTTGTCCTGTGTTCACCGGTGGCAGGGTGAGCAGGCGACTGGTCCCGGTGACCGCTGTCTTCGTCTCTGTCCTTGGCGTCCAGGTGGCGCCAGGTTCGGCGGTCGACCTTGCGCTGGGAGTGGACCGAGGACGTGGTCGGCATCTCGAACGAATCGGCCGCTGTCGGTCACTTCGAAGACCACGTGCGGATACCCGTTCCGGGATCGTGGAGTTGCCTGCAGGCAGACGGCAGTCCGGTCGACTGTGTGGCCGGGCCGGTCCGGGTATCCATCTACACGCCGACAATCACCCTTGCTCGGGAACGAGCCTATGAGGCGACGTTCAACCCCCCAGGCGTACTCGCAGTCACCGACCGTGCCGGCAGCCCAGCGCACCGGTTCAACTGGTCCTTCCCCCGCGCCTGAGCCGGGGTGCGCACATCACGCGCCGAACCGGTCCAGCCGGGCGGCCGGGTCGTTCACCGACCGGCACCCCGGGCCGGCAGCACCCGCTGGTACTGCTGACCCGGGTCCACGTAGTGGCGGATGCCACAGCACGAACTGGCCGCGCATCTGCAACCCCGGCGCTTGGCCGGATCGCCGCGAACGCCGGAGCCTTGACCTTCCAAGTAGCGGTGAGGGGCGATCAGGATGAGCCGGCGAGGGCGCGCTCGATCTCGCCGACGGCGGCCATCTCCTTCTGGGAGGTGTCGTCGGCGGCGGCGGCGACGTCCTTCGCGGACTGGAGCACGACCTGCCTGTACTCCTCCACGAGCTGCGGCGCTTTCTCTCTCAGAATGCCGACGGCCTGCCTGAGGAGCTCAAGGGTGCGTGCGTCGACCTCGTCCTTGCCGCCGGCGGGCATCTCCGGAAGGCCGCCGGTGACGAGCTTCTGCACCTCGGGCGAGGCGGCCTTGACGGCTTTGCTCGCGGCAAAAGACTCCTTGAACGTATCCAGGAAACCGGGCTCCGCCTGGGCGACGAGGGCACCGGCCCGAAGGGCGGCCGACCGGACGGTCTTCTGCTCGTCCTCGGTGAGTGCGGGACCGGGCTGCTGCGGCGTCTCCGTCATGTACTGCTCCTTCATGGCTGGGGCACCCGAAGGTGCGATCACTCCCGTCTACCGCACCGAGCGGCCGAGGAACCTGGATGGTGGCGCAACTTCGTTTCCTCACCCATCTCTGCGGCCAGGGAACAGCTGACACTCGCTTGCCCACGGCAGCGCCAGCACCTGCGCAAACCACGGGTGCCCGACGCATGCATCGAGGCCCCGGCCGGATCGTGCTGGCGGTCGGCTGCTTCACGAGCCGGTGGGGCGTCGTCGGGATGATCATGCTCGGGGTGACGTGACGGGCGCGGCCCGCCACAGGAGGACGCCGAGCCACAGCATCCACACCCAGAAGAGGAGCACAGCGGCAGTCAGGGCGTCCATCAGGCCTGACAGCTTGGGAGCCGTCGCGGCGACCGCCGCACAGACAGGAAGGGCGCCCGAAACAAGGGCGAGCGCGGACAGAACGCGCGGGAACAGTCGCGACGTCCACATGGCGATGCCCGCGCACAGCATGGCGACGCCAAGGGGTCCGTAGATCATCAGGTCCAGCTGGAAGGCCGCCGCGTCCAGGCCTCGCAGTGTGGACGTGTCGCTGCCCTGGGCGCGTGCCCAGGCTGCGCCGGAGACCATCGCGTAGGTGGCGACCTCTACCACGACACTGGCCAGCATCGCGGCGACGGCAAGGCCCATCAGCGAATGCTCCCGTCCGGACCGGTCGAGAGCGGTCTTCAAGCCGATCATGATCAACACTCGTCCGAGGAGGACGACGCTGAACCAGCCGGCGGCCCAGCCCAAGGACTGCACGCGCCCTTCGTAGGCGGCGAGGAGGTCCCGAGTCGAGGCGCCAGCGCCGAGCGGGGCGTTCACCTTCGCAGCGATGATCGCCACCCATTCGAGCAAGTACAGCAGTGCGCCGAGCAGAACGAGTCGGTTGCCCACCAGCGTCGGGCGTGCGGTGCTGGTCGCTCGGTCGGACACGTTGACTCCATGTGTCGAGGGCTGTCCCTGCGGCCCGCCCGGCGCCATCTTCGACGGCGGCACGTCTCGGGCTCACCGCAGCCACAAGTTGTCGTCGGCGCGGGTCCCGGCGCCCGACGCCGTAACCCTCTGCGCCGGACGGGTGCGCACATCATGCTCCGGATCAGTCCAGCCGGGCGGCGGGTCGTCAGCTCGACACTCGGCGGCGGGCAGTACCCGCTGGTACTGCTCACCCGCGCCGACGTAGTAAGGGACGCCGCAGCGCCAGTCCCCGTCGGACCGGTCGCTGTGCTGCCCCAGGAGCGTGGCCCGGTACCAGCGGTCGTCATCGTGCGGGACGAGAATCCCGGTCGCGCGGCTCGACCCCGGACGGTGGTAAGCCTATCGGCCGGTCGTCAGCCGGCAGCCGGGTCCTTTGCACGTCTCGCGGGGTCCGCGGAGACCGGGCCCGACCGCCGGAACGGGAGTAGGTGCGGCGCAGACCTGCCGGGGGCTCAGCGAACCTGTGTGTTTGCTGGTAGGCCGCCTGGGCACCACGTGGTCGGCGTCCAGCAGCGGCGACCCCAGACCCTCCGACTGTCGGGGGGTAACGCCTGACGAAGCCACCATCACCACAACCGGTTTGAGAGGAACTCATCATGTCCAGCTTCGCCGACAGCAGCCGCAGCACCACCCGCAGCGACCGCGACGTACACGTCCGTCGCTCCAGCACCGTCGAGACCAAGCCGGCGTTCAAGACGACCGAGCTCGTGGTCTGGGCCCTCACCGCGATCGCCGTTCTGATCGCGGCGGCGGTGACCGAGAACCTCGACGGTCACGACGCCTGGAAGTACGTCACCTGGCTGTCCATCGGCTACATGGTCAGCCGCGGCCTGGCCAAGGCCGGCAGCTACCAGCACGACGACGACCCCCGCAGCAGCTAGATGCCGCAGCGCCGCAGCATCCAGGTCCGTCCCCTCGGGGGCGGACCTGGATGTCTGGCGATGATCCTCGTCTCGGTAGTGGCGTCCGTCGCCCTGACCGTCGTGCTCAATCTCATCGCTCGATGACGGGGAACAGCCATGCAGTCACGTCAGTCCATCATTCCGCCCCGAGCGTTGTGGCTGGCCCTGGCCGCAGTCGTCGTCTTGTTCGGCATCGTCTGGGCCGCCGTGACCATGTCCGTCGGCGCGGGTGGAGACAGATGTCCATCAGAGGTCACAGGGGCTGGCGAGCACGAGGAACGATGTCGTTGATGCGCGACACGGGGCCGGGTTAGCCGGTTGATCACCGCGTGGCGTCCGATGTGCGTGCACCCTTCGAGGAACCATGCCGCGGCAGCATCTGCCGACCCGGGCGACGACGGGCTCGACCCGCCAGCCGTCTTGGGGTGACCATCGCCTCCACGAGGCGGGTCCCTATGTCGACGAATCGGCCTCGGGGAGTCCGACCGACCCCGGGAACGATGGGACCTTGCCCGGGGCCAGCCGGGCTCGTGGGCAGCTGCTTCACCCGTCTGCCCGCTGACCATTGACCGTCGCGTCCGCATCGAAACGTTGGATCCGGTTGCGATCCCCCGGTCGCGGGGTGCACGATTCTCGATGCCACTCTCGAACAGAGGGAGGCCAGGAACCGCGCTGTCTAGGAGCTCAGCGTTTGGTGTTCGCGGCCCCCGAAGGGCCTCGGGAACGGGGCAACCTATGTCGCAGGCGCAGGAACAGTCTGGCCAGTCGGCTGCACCGGCCGAGCGAGATGAGCTGGCGGAGAAGCGGGACCGCGCGGCCGTCGAGCGAGACCAGCGTGGGCGCGAGCGCGACCAGGGCACGTTCACGCGAGCAGCCGCTTCCTCCGGCCGCGACCTCGAGGCCGATGGCCGAGACCAGTTGGCCGAGAAACGTGACCGCGCCGGCGACGGGCGCGACGCGGCCGCTCAACAGCGCAGCGACGACACGATCGGGCACCGCCTCGACCGTGGCCAGTCCGACATCGACCGTCTCTGGAGCGGCGGCGACCGGGACCACGGAGCCGGCGACCGGTCCGACTCGGCCGACGACCGGCGCCACGAGGTCACCGAGGTGCTGGCCGGTGAGCAGGACCGCGAATCCGGCGCTCGTGATCGGGCTGCTGCCGCCCAAGACCGGCTGGACGCAGCGCTGGACCGCGAGCTGGCCACCGAGCACGCACATCACCTCGAGGCGGCCCTGCGGAACAGCCGGGAGATAGGAACCGCGCTCGGCATCATCGTCGGCCAAAGCGGCTGCACGGTCGACGAGGCGTTCGCGATGCTGAGCAAGCGGTCACAGCAGAGCAACATCAAAATTCGCGACCTCGCTCGCGAGATCGCCGACCGACACCGCTGACCGGCACTTTCGAGCGGGACGAGGCCCCGACGCCGGTCCTGGACGCCATTCAGGCTTGGAGGGCCCGCCTGCAAGACCTCATCGAGGCTGTCGAGCGCCTCACCGGCGCTGTAGCAGCCGGGGAGGGCTGGGACGCGCTTCAGCGGTTGCAGTCCGAGGTCGTCGAGGCGCTGGTGGCCGTGCGGGACCCGGACTCTCGCGTTTCGCAGCCCTAGATCCGGTGAGAGTCGTCGGACGGGGACATGACGCCGCGGTCAGCTTTGCTACGGGTCTGACCGCGGCGTCGCCGTCTTGGTCCATGGATCGTCAGTCGGCGGCCGGGCCCCCCCGTCCGACCGGTCACCCGGTCGGCATCGATGAGGTGGGTGGGGTCGCGTCGCCGACGACTCACGAGGGGGCTGATGATGAAGCAGAAGCTGGTCGAGGTCTTCGTCGATGGTCGCCGTGACAGGCGGTGGCTGCTCGGCGGGTACGCCGTGGTGCTCGGGGCACTGGCCGGTCCCGGGCTGCTGCTCCACTGAGAGCGGCCACGTCGCTGGCACAAGGCCCGGAGCCGGATCGGGGGGCGATCCGGCGCCAGGCCCGGGCACGGCAGGAAACCCGAAGGATGCCCTCAGGCCGGATCGTGCACCATGATCAATCTGGACTAGTCCCCATGCCCGGCCAGGCTCGGCGGTTCCCGTCCGCTCGCGGAACCGGCTCGTGAACCTGTAACGCGATGCATCCCAGCACCGAATGCCCCGGGGCGGGCCTTGCCGGCCTTCCACCCCAAGGGAGTGCCGGCAAGGCCCTCGCGCGAACCGGAGGCGGTACGAGTGATCCCCTTTGCCGGGGGGCCGCGGACGCGGCGCGTCCCTCGCCCGGTCGCCCGCGTCGTTAGCTGATCAGTCCAGGTAGTCGCGCAGGACCTGCGAGCGAGACGGGTGCCGCAGCTTGGACATCGTCTTGGACTCGATCTGGCGGATCCGCTCGCGGGTCACGCCGTAGACCTTGCCGATCTCGTCGAGGGTCTTGGGCTGGCCGTCGGTGAGGCCGAACCGCATCGAGACGACGCCGGCCTCGCGCTCGGAGAGCGTGTCGAGCACCGAGTGCAGCTGCTCCTGGAGCAACGTGAACGACACGGCGTCCGCCGGGACGACCGCCTCGGAGTCCTCGATGAGGTCGCCGAACTCGCTGTCGCCGTCCTCGCCGAGGGGCGTGTGCAGGGAGATCGGCTCGCGGCCGTACTTCTGGACCTCGACGACCTTCTCCGGGGTCATGTCGAGCTCCTTGGCGAGCTCCTCCGGGGTCGGCTCGCGGCCGAGGTCCTGGAGCATCTGCCGCTGGACGCGGGCCAGCTTGTTGATGACCTCGACCATGTGCACCGGGATACGGATGGTGCGGGCCTGGTCGGCCATGGCGCGGGTGATCGCCTGACGGATCCACCAGGTGGCGTACGTCGAGAACTTGTAGCCCTTGGTGTAGTCGAACTTCTCGACCGCGCGGATCAGGCCGAGGTTGCCCTCCTGGATCAGGTCGAGGAAGAGCATGCCGCGACCGGTGTAGCGCTTCGCGAGTGACACGACCAGGCGGAGGTTGGCCTCGAGCAGGTGGTTCTTCGCCCGGCGCCCGTCCTCGGCGATCCAGTCGAGCTCCTTCTTCATCTTCGGCGCGAACTTCTCGCCGCCGTTGATCTTCTCCTCGGCGAACAGGCCGGCCTCGATGCGCTTGGCGAGCTCGACCTCCTGCTCGGCGTTCAGCAGTGCGACCTTGCCGATCTGCTTGAGGTAGTCCTTGACCGGGTCGGCCGTGGCGCCGGCGGTCGCGACCTGCTGCGCCGGCGCGTCCTCCTCGTCCTCGTCGGACAGGGTGAAGGACTCGCCCTCCTCCCCCTCCGGCGGCTCGGTGGGCTCCTCCTCGGAGCCCTCCGCGACGGCTGCGCCGCCCTCGGCCGGCGCGCCGCCCTTGGCGGCGTCGGCGGCGGCCTTCTTGGTCGCGGCCGGGCCGGCAGCCTTCTTGGCTGCGGGCTTCTCGGCCGCGGCCGCGGCCTTCTTCGCGGCCACCGCGGGAGTGGCGGTCCTCTTCGACGCGGCGACCTTCTTCGGTGCGGCGGCGGGCGCCTTCTCGGCGCTCTTCACGGCCTTCACCGCCGGCTTCTTGGCGGCCGCCTTCCTGGGCGCCGCCACCGACTTCGTGGTGGTGGCGCGCTTCGCGGCGGTCGCTGCGGCCACCGTCTTCCTGCGCGTCGTAGCCGAACCCTCGGCCTCGACCATCACGCTCACTCCTTCGTCGCTGAAGCTGCGGAGCACCGCCTTCATCCGGGACGGCGGGATGCCCGCGTCCTCGAAGGCGGTCCGGACGTCGCTCGCGGTGACGTACCCACGGTCCCTTCCCTGCTCGAGCAGACCCTGGACTGCAGGATCGGTGAACTCCGGCGGGAGCGGGTGAACCGTGTCCGACACGTACTACCTCTCGTCGTGCCCGGGCAGGCAGCAGCCCGGGCATGCTCCAGGTGGATGGGGGGTTGCTCGTCTGGGGGCTGCGCCGCCCGGAGCGGGCTGTCGTGGCGACGCAACGCAACATTGTGACACGCGGCCGGTGCCAGGCGCAGATCCGGGCGGGTCGCGGCGGGGCGCTAGCGGGGCCGTCAGCGGGCGAACCGCACCGCCAGCACGGTCGAGTCGTCCCGCCCGGGAGTGTCGGGAAGCAGGTCGGCCGCCACCCGCTCCACCAGCGCGTCCAGGGGCTCCTCGGTCGTGCCGACCACGGTCAGCAGGTCGGCGAGCCCCTCGTCCAGGTCCTGCCCCCGCCGCTCGACCAGGCCGTCGGTGAGGCCGAGCAGCAGGTCGCCGGGCCCCAGCTCGAGGGTGCGCTGGGTCCGCGGCTCCGGCCAGCCCAGCGGGGTCGACCCGGACCCGGCGTCGACCAGCTCCGGCTCGCGCCCGGCCCGGCGCAGGACGAGCGGCAGGTGCCCGGCCGCCCCGACCGCCGCGCGTCGCGCGACCGGGTTGACCAGCAGGTAGACCAGGGTCGCGATCTGGTCCTGCTCCTCTGTGGCGGTGAACACCCGGTCCAGCCCGGTGAGCACCGCCTCCGGGAGCGGGTTGGCGTGCGCCAGGGCGCGCAGCGCGGACCGCAGCCGGCCCATGCCGGCCGCCGCCCGCACGCCCTTGCCCATGACGTCGCCCACGACGAGGACCAGGCGGCCGTCCGGCAGCGAGAACACGTCGTACCAGTCGCCGCCCACATCGGCCTCCGCGGACCCGGCCCGGAAGCTGGCGGCCAGCTCGACGCCCGGGACCTCCGGGAGCCGGTCCGGGAGCAGGCTGCGCTGCAGGGTCACCGCGGTGGCGCGCTCGCGCTCGTACAGCCGGGCCCGCTCCAGCGCGATCGCGCACTGCCCGCCCAGCGCCCCCAGGTACGGCTCGTCCGAGTCGGCGACCGAGTCGGCGAAGTCGAGGACGAGCACGCCGGTCTGCCCGCCGGACACGACCAGCTCGACGCCCACCCGCACCGGCGCCTCCCGCGGCGGCTCGGGGTCGCCGGGCAGGACCAGCTCGGCGCGCAGCGCGCCGCTGGCGGAGGGCGCGGTCTCGGCCACCACGCGGCGTACGTCGGCGACGGTGAGCGCCTCACCCAGGGCCGCCGTGACGCGCTGGAGCTGCGCGGTGAGCTGCACGCTGCGACGCAGCGCCACGTCGGCCCGCCGCCGCTCGGTGACGTCCGAGACCAGCACGGCCACACCGATGACCTCGCCCTCGGCCCGCGCCGGGAACCACTGCGACTGGTAGTGCCTCAGCTCGCCGGTGACCGGTGAGGTCGCGGTGAAGTCGTCATCGGTGACCACGTCGCCGGTGTCGAACACCTCGCGCAGCCGCTCCTCGACCTTGACGCCCAGCTCGCCGAGCAGCTCGCTCGGCCGGTACCCGATGTGGGCGTCCATCGTCAGCCCGTTGATCTCGGCGAGCATCCGGTTGATCCGCCGGTAGCGCATGTCCGGGCCGTAGAAGGCGAAGGCCACCGGCGCCTGCAGGACCAGGGTCTCGAGCAGGGCGGTGTCGGCCGGTGAGAGGAGGTCGCCCGCATGGCCGGACACGTCGTCGTGGTCGGACGCCGCGAGCGGGCGACGCGCAATCGGGTCGGTCACGCACCCTCCGCGATGTCTCTGACCGTCCGGGGACAGTCCGTGAGCCCGAGGCTAACGGGCGACGCAGCGTCGCGACGCGGTTTACCCAGAGTGTCCACCCGCGGGGCTCAACGGGCCGTGGCGGCGGCCTTCTGCTCCTGCTTGAACGCCCGGACCTTGAGCAGGCTGGCCGGGTCGACGACGTCGGCCACCGAGCGGTACGAGCCGTCCTCGGCGTAGGCGCCGGCGGCCTTCTCCCAGCCGTCCGGCCGGACCCCGCGCTGCTTGCCCAGCAGCGCGACGAAGATCCTCGCCTTGGCGTCGCCGAAGCCCGGCAGCGCCTTGAGCCGGGCGTACAGCTCGGCCCCGCTGCCAGCGGTGAGCCACAGGGCCGCCGCGTCGCCGCCGTACTGGTCGACGACCACTGTCGCCAGGGCCTGCACCCGGCCGGCCATGCTCCCCGGGTAGCGGTGCACGGCCGGCGGGGTCGCGCACATCGCGGCGAACGCCTCCGGGTCCTGCGCCGCGATCTCGGCCGGGTCCAGGTGGTCGACGCCGAGCCGCTCGGCGATCCGGGCCGGCCCGGCGAAGGCGCGTTCCATCGGGAACTGCTGGTCGAGGAGCATGCCGACGAGCAGGCTGAACGGGTCGCGGTCGAGCAGGGCGTCGGCCACCGGCTCGCCGGTGATGTTCAGGGCCACCGGCTCAGTCCTCGTCCGCCTTGACGGCCAGCACGGGACAGGGCGCCTCCAGCAGGATGCGCTGGGCGTTCGAGCCGAGGATGAGCTTGCCCACCGGAGTCCGGCGGCGGAGCCCGATCACGATGAAGTCGGCGCCGGTCTCGCCCGCGACGGCGATGAGGTCCTCGGCAGGGTCGTGGCCGCGCACCAGCTGGCGGACCTCGTTCTCGATGCCGTCGGCGTCGAGCGAGGCCTGCACGTCGGCGAGCTCCTTCTCGTGCTCGGCGTTGTCCTCCTCGTCGAACCCGGGCCCGCCGCGCGCGGAGTTGACGACCACGAGGCGGGTCCGCCGCAGGCGGGCCTCCTCGGCGGCGCGGCGCAGCGCGGCACGACCCTCGGCTCGGGGCACGTAACCCACGACGATCGTCATCAGACCTCCTCGTCCGACCCCCGGCGCCACGGACGTTACCGGACGCCGAGCGCGGCCCGCGGGGGTCGGGCGGCCTCACGTCGCGTGCCGCCGTGCCGATGCCCCGGGCGTGACGTCACCCCGTCTCGTCGACGAGCTGGACCGGACCCGGCGGACCCGGGCCCTCGTGGAGGAGCTCATCTCCGACCCTCCCAGCTCGGTCCGGACTTCCAGCCGGTCCGCCGGCTGGCCGACGACACCGTGGTGGGCTGGAAGGCCACCGGACGCGGACGTCACGGCACCGAGCTCGCGGACACGCTCGCCCTGCTCGATGAGGCCGCGTCCCTCGGCTGGTCGAGCGGCTGGACTGGGCGTTCCGCTGTCTGGTCTTCGACACGGCGGTGGAAGCCGGTGTCCCGGAGACGGTGCACCTGACACCCGAGCCGCCGACCTACCTCGGTGCCTGTCCCCCGCGGCTCGCCGTGTCGTTCGGGCGCGGCCGCCGTGAGCTGGACGTCGCCGCCGAGGTGCACGCCGACGGTCTGGCCGACCTCGGGCTGCTCGCCCGGACGGCCGCCGAGATGCGCGGCTGGGGCTGGTCGATCGTCCTCGCCGACGTCGCGACGAGGCAGCTGCCCTGCGCGCCGTCGAGCTGCTCCGGCCGGAGACCGTCCAGGTCGACCTCTCCCGCGCGGGCCGCTCGTCGACACCTGCGGTCGAGGCGTTCCTCGACGCGGCCCGCGACGTTGGCGCCGACGTCATGGCGCTGGGCGTCGACACCCCGTCGAAGCGAGCCGACGCGACCGCTCTCGGTGCGGCGGTCGGCCGCGGCCTGCTCCTCGGCACCCCCGGCCCGCTCCCCCTCTGACCAGAGCTGCATGATCACCGCGGGGACCCGACTGCCCTGCGGTGATCATGCAGCTGTGTCCGCCCGTCGGTGCTGCTGGGTAACGTCCGCCGGCGTGAGCGACCCGACGACCGACTGGGTGGCCTGGCACCAGCCGTACGCCGACCCCTCGTCCCCGCTGTCCCGGCGGCGCCGCACCGTGCAGCAGCACGTGCGCGACTGGCTGGGCGCCCTGCCGGACTCAGGGCTCCCCACCCGCATCGTGAGCGCCTGCGCCGGCGACGGCCGCGACGTCCTCGAGGTCCTCGCAGCCCAGCCCGATGCGCCCGCCGTCGACGTCCGGCTCGTCGAGCGGGACGACCGGCTCGCCACGGACGCCGAGGACTACGCCCGCGACCACGGCCTGCCGCGGGTGACCGTGCGGCGCGCCGACGCGGGCGTGACCGACTCCTACCTCGACGGGGTGCCGGCGGGACTGGTGCTGTTCTGCGGCGTGTTCGGCAACATCACCGACGACGACGTCCGCGGCACGATCGAGGCCCTGCCGTCGCTGTGCGCGCCCGGGGCCACCGTGCTCTGGACCCGGGGGCTGCGCGCCGGACGGGCAGACGCCGCCGACGACGTCACCACCGAGATCCGCGGACGGTTCAGCGCGGCCGGCTTCGAGGAGGTCGCCTTCGAGGCCCCGGCCGGCGAGGGGTGGTCGGTCGGCGCGCACCGCCTCGCCACGGCACCGCGACCGGTAGTCCCCGGCCAACGCCTCTTCACCTTCGTCCGCTGACGGGCAGAGGCCGTCAGCGGGCGAGGCGCTCGGCGAGCCAGGCCAGGGACATCGGGTAGCGGTAGTCGATCGCCATGTGGGTGCCGGGGAACAGCTCGAACCGCACCGTCTCGTCGGCCACGCCGACCCGCGCCAGCTCGTCGCGGAAGGCCTGCGCACCGAGGTCGAGGTGGTAGTCGTCGGCGTCGCCGGAGTCGATCCAGATGGCCCGCTGGCTGCGCAGCGCATCGGCGTACTTCTCGGCCATCCGCACCGGGTCCCAGTCGAGCCACCGCTGCCATACCTCGTCGATCAGCACGGCCGTGCGCGGGTCGAACGGCAGCACCGGCGTGCCGTCGTCGGCCGCCGAGAACGCCGCCGAGACGCCGACGGAGGTGAGGAGCGACTCGTCCTCCTTCTTGCTGAACGCCGGTCGCGAGCGGAAGTCGTCCCACCACCGCCAGATGTCGCCGTCGTACGCCCGAAGGTGTCTCGCGGCCGCGGCGAAGTCCGGCAGGTAGCAGTGCTCGTAGAGCGTGTCGCCGGCATGGGTCGCCAGCGCACCGAACAGGTCCGGTCGCAGCATCGGCGTGATCATCGCGCCGAAGCCGCCGCTGGACTTCCCGCTGATCGCCCGCGACTCTCGGTCCGCGATGGTGCGGTAGCGCTCGTCCACCCACGGCACCACCTCGTCGCAGAGGTACGAGTGGTAGCGGCCGGTGCCGGGAGAGTCGACGAACTGCGAGCCGCCGTACGACGTCCACGCGTCGACGTACACGACGATGCACGGCGGTGCGGCGCCGGTCGCGAAGACCTGGTCGGCCGTCTCGACGAAGGGCTGCCGGAACGGCGACCGGTTGGCCCACATCGTGAGGTGGCCGGTGTAGCCCTGGATGACGTAGACGCTCGGATAGCGCTCGCCGGACGCCTCGGTGTCGTCGTAGCCCGGGGGCAGGTAGACCCAGACCGGTCTCTCGTGCGGGTCGCCGAGCACGTTGCCGCGCAGGAGCGTCGAGTCGACGACGCCTTCCTCGATCCGTCCGGCCAGGTCCCCGCGCCATGGAAGCATGCGCTGCAGTCAACCAGCCTCAGCCCTCGTCGAGCAGCAGGGCCAGCTCCACCTCGCTGGTCGACGGGTCGGGCTCGTACGCCTCGCGGTAGCCCGTCGCGGTGAAGCCGTAGCGGCGGTAGAAGGCCGCCGCGCGGTCGTTGTGCTCGTGGACGAACAGGTGCAGCCGATTGAGCCCCGCCTCCTCCGTCGCCCAGGTGCGCACCCGGTCGAGCAGCTCGGTCGCGAGCCCGGTGCCGCGGTGCGACGGCGCGACGTAGACGCTGACGACGTGTCCCTGCCCCGGCTCGTCCATGAAGCAGGCGAGGTAGCCGACCCACCGGCCCGGCTCGTCCGGCAGCTCCGCGCAGAGCCCGAGGTCGGTGCCGCCCGCGGACCCGCGGCCCGCCCGGAACCGCCACTCGCCCTCGCTGCGCGCACGCGCGTCGGCCACCGTCTCGAGGTACGCGAGCGGCGTGTCGGCGAGCATCTCGAGCCGGACCGCGCGCAGCGCCGCCCAGTCGTCCTCGACCACCCGGCGTACGACGGCACCCGCAGCCACCTGCTGCACCCTGCCATACGGTCGAGCCGTGGCCCGCCCCGCGACGACGCACCGGCTGCCCGGTCTCGTCGTCACCGACCACGAGCTCGAGGTGCCCCTGGACCACGACGAGCCGACGGGCGAGCGGCTCACCGTGTTCGCCCGCGAGGTGGTCGCCCCGCGCAAGCGCGACGCCGACCTGCCGTGGCTGCTGTTCCTGCAGGGCGGGCCCGGTGCCCGGTCGCCGCGGCCGACCGGACGGTCCGGCTGGCTGGGCCGGGCACTGGCCGACCACCGGGTGCTGCTGCTCGACCAGCGCGGCACCGGTCGCTCGACCCCGGCCACCCGGCAGACGCTCGCGACCCGCGGCACGGCCGAGCAGCAGGCGCAGTACCTCACGCACTTCCGCGCCGACGCGATCGTGCGCGACGCCGAGCTGCTGCGCACGGCTGTGGCCGGCGACCGGCCGTGGACGGCGCTGGGCCAGAGCTACGGCGGGTTCGTCGCCACCACGTACCTCTCGCTCGCACCGGAGGGTCTCGACCGGGTGCTCGTCGCCGGGGGCCTGCCGCCGCTGGACCGGCCACCGGAGGACGTGTACCGAGCGACCTTCGAGCGGGTCCGCCAGCGGTACGCCGGCTGGGTCGACCGCTACCCCGGCGACGCCGACCTGCTCGACGCGGTCGCCGACCACGTCGCGGCGCACGACGTGCGGCTCCCCTGCGGCGACCGGCTCACCGTCCCGCGCCTCCAGTCGGCCGGGATGGCGCTGGGCTGGTCCGACGGCTACGAGCGGCTGCACTACCTGCTGGAGCCGGCCTGGGTCGACGCCGCGTGCACCGAGCTGTCCGACGACTTCCTCACCGCCGTCGAGGCCGCCACGACGTTCGTCGACCGGCCGCTGTACGCCCTGATGCACGAGTCGATCTACTGCCAGGGCCGCGCGTCGCGCTGGGCGGCGCAGCGGGTCGCGGCGACCCTGCCGGAGTTCGCCCCGACCGCCCGGCCGCTGCTGCCCACCGGGGAGATGCTGCTGCCGGCCCTCGTCCGCGCCGACCGGTCGGTGGCACCGCTGGCCGAGACGGCGGAGCTGCTCGCGGCGTACGACGGGTGGCCGGCGCTCTACGACCCCGACCGGCTCGCTGCCAGCACCGTCCCGGTCGCCGCGGCGGTCTACCAGGAGGACATGTACGTCGACCACGCCCTCTCGATGGAGACCGCGGAGCGGATCGGCAACCTGCGCGTGTGGTCGACCGGTCGCCTCGGCCACGACGGGCTGCGCAGCGACGACCGCGTCCTCGACCGCCTGCTGGCGATGACGCGTGACTGACGGCCGGTGCTGGTGTGCGGTCCTCCCGGACGGAGAGGATCGGCACCGTGGGTGAGGGAACGGTCGCGTTCGTGCTGGGTGGCGGCGGGCTGCTCGGCGCCGGCGAGGTCGGCATGCTCGCCGCCCTGCTGGACGCCGGTGTCCGGCCGGACGTCGTTGTCGGCACCTCGGTCGGCGCCATCAACGGCGCTGCCGTCGCGGCCGACCCGACACCCGATGCGGTCGGCGAGCTGCGCGACCTCTGGCTCGGCCTGTCGAGCAGCGGCCTCTACGCCGGAGGTGCCCTGCGGCGGGTCGGTCACTTCGCCCGCACCCGCACCCACGTGCACCCCAACGAGCCGCTGCGCGCCCTCCTCGTCGAGCACCTCGGCGACCGGCTGATCGAGGACCTGCCCGTACGGTTCCAGTGCGTGGCCGCAAGCATCGAACGGGCGGCCGAGCACTGGTTCACCACCGGACCGCTGGTCGACGCCGTGCTCGCCAGCAGCGCCGTACCCGGTGTGCTGCCGCCCGTCCGCGTCGGCGACGAGACCTACCTCGACGGTGGTCTCGTGAACTCCATCCCCGTCGAGCGCGCGCTCTCCCTCGGCGCCACCACCGTCTACGTGCTCCAGGTCGGTCGCGTCGACCGGCCGCTCAAGGCACCGACCCGGCCCTGGGAGGTCGCCGCGGTCGCGTTCGAGATCGCCCGCCGGCACCGGTTCGCACGCGACATGGCGGGGCTGCCCGCCGACGTGCGCGTGCACGTCCTGCCGACCGGTGCGGAGCACGCTCCGCGCTACGGCGACCTGTCGGCGCTGCGGTACCGCGACTTCCGGGTCGTCCAGCGGCGGATCGACGAGGCGTACCGCGCGACCGCGAGCTTCCTGGACAGCGCGCCCGAGCGGTCCGGCTGATGCTCCCGCCGCTGTGGATCCGCCGCCTGGTGCTCGGGCCCGCGGTCCTCGTGCTGTCCGTGCTCGCGATCACCGGGCTGCCGGTGCTGCTGGTCGGCGGCGCGCTGCTGTCGACGTTCCTGCCAGGCCGGTGGCGCGCGTTCCGGCTGCTGTGGATGGTGCTGCTGTACCTGTTCCTCGAAGCCGTCGCGCTGCTCGCGCTCCTCGCGCTCTGGATCGGCAGCGGGTTCGGCTGGCAGATCCGGTCGCCGCGGTTCCAGCGGGCGCACTACGTGCTGGTGAAGTGGTTCCTGCAGGTGCTGTTCTGGGAGTGCCGGCGGGTGCTGCACGTCCGGGTCTCCGTCGAGGGCCCGCCACCACCGTCGTACGACGGGAAGCCGCTGCTCATCCTCAGCCGGCACGCCGGGCCGGGCGACTCGTTCCTCGTCGTGCACGCGCTGCTCAACTGGTACGCCCGGGAGCCGCGCATCGTCCTCAAGGACACCCTGCAGTGGGACCCGGCCATCGACATCGTGCTCAACCGGCTGCCCAACCGGTTCATCCGGCCGAACCCCGGCCGCGGCTCGGACCAGGTCGTCGCCGAGGTCGGCGACCTGAGCCGCAACCTCGACGACAACGACGCGTTCGTCATCTTCCCCGAGGGCGGCAACGTCACCGGGCACAGGCGCAAGCGGGCGATCGAGCGGCTGCGGCGCAAGGGCCACATCGACGAGGCCGAGAAGGCGGAGCGGCTCAAGCACGTGATGGCGCCGAAGCCCGGCGGCGTCCTGGCGGCGCTGACCCAGGCACGCGACGCCGACGTGGTCTTCGTGGCGCACACCGGCGTCGAGCACATGGTGACGGTGCTCGACATCTGGCGCGAGCTGCCGATGGACCGCGAGATCCAGATGCGGTGGTGGATCGTGCCGGCCGCCGAGGTGCCGGCCGGCGAGGAGGAGCGGATCGACTGGCTGTTCGCGTGGTGGGCGAGGATCGACGACTGGATCGACGAGCGCCAGGCCGACGCGGGCCTCCCCACCCCGCGCTGACCTCGGGCGCCACTGTCGTTCGCCGGCCCGTGCTTGTCGTGGCGGAAGCGTGCTTGTCGTGGCATCGACGACCCGACAAGCGCACGTTGACCACGTAAACGTGGTCATGCGTCGGCCGGGTACGCGGACCGGTCCGGCGCCGTGTCGCCCGCGCGCTGCCGGGTACGGACCCATGGTGCCTCCCTGGTCCGCGTCGTCCGGCTGGTCGCCACGGGCGTCGGTCGAGAGAAGCCCCGGCATCCTCCGGTTCCCGCCGGGCCTCCCGACGTACGGCTCGCTGCTGGTCGACGCCGAGCGCATGCTCGACGAGCTGGAGCGGGCCGAGGCCGTGCTGGCAGTCTCGACGCCGTGACGGGACCGGACGGCCGCGGGGACGGCGACGGCTGGATCCAGTGCGGCCTCGGCCACCGGCACTGGGGGCTGTTCGGCGCGGCCGGCCTGCTGCTGCACCGCCCCGGACCGGGCGGCCCGGAGGTGCTGCTGCAGCACCGGGCCACCTGGAGCCACCACGGCGGCACGTGGGGCCTGCTCGGCGGCGCCCGGCACAGCGACGAGACGGCGGTGTCGGCGGCGCTGCGCGAGGCCGCCGAGGAGGGCGGCCTCTCCCCCGACGGACTCGAGGTCCAGGGCCGGTACGACGACGACCACGGCGGCTGGTCCTACGCGACCGTCCTCGCGGCCGGCACCGCCACGACCTCGGCACGGCCGACCGGCGGCGAGAGCATCGACGTGGCGTGGGTGGCGACGGACGCCGTCGCCCAGGAGGACCTGCACCCCGGCTTCGGCCGGTCCTGGCCGCTGCTGCGCCCGGCCCTCGGGCCGGTGACGCTGGTCGTCGACGCCGCGAACGTCGTCGGGTCCCGGCCCGACGGCTGGTGGCGGGACCGGCCCGGCGCTGCCCGGCGGCTCGTGGCGGGCTGCCAGGTGGTGGCGCGGGACGGCGTTCCGGGCGCGGACCTCCCGGAGCTGGTCGGGCGGGGGCTGCTGACGACGGCGTGGCCGCGCGTCGTGGTGGTCGTCGAGGGGGCGGCGCGCGCCGCTGCCGACGTCGACGTCTCGCCGCCGGTCTCCGTGGTCGCTGCGCCCGGCTCGGGAGACGACACGGTGGTCGGCGTCGCCGGTGACCGGCGGTCGGACGGGCCGGTGGTGGTGGTGACCGCCGATCGCGAGCTCAAGGCCCGCGTCGGCGAGGTGGGCGCGGCCGTCGTCGGCCCGCGGTGGCTCACCGACCGCCTGCCCGGCTGAGCCGGGCAGGCGGCCGTGCGGGTCAGACGGTGGGCGCCGGCCCTGGGCCCGGGCCGTAGCCGTAGCCGTCGGGGGTGGTCTCGACGCCGCGCAGCCGGAAGTAGCCCAGCGTGAGGACCAGCGCGAGGAACGGCGAGACCAGCGTGCCGGAGACGATGCTGCCGATGAAGTCGCTGGCCGCCTGCGGGAGGGGCGACAGGATCAGGCCGAGCACGATGCTGGCCACGATGAGCAGGATGAACACCAGCACCAGGGTGCCGAACACCTGCCACCCGTGCCCGCGCACGAGCTGCCGGCTCCGGTCGAACGACGCGAACGCGCCGACCCCCTCGAGCACGATCACCGGCACGATCAGGCACCAGATCGTGAGCAGGAACAGGCCGGGCACGATGAGCAGGACGAGGCCGATCGCGATCGCGATGCCGGCCACGATCGACGCGACGGCCACCTTGCCGACCGCCGGGCGTGCGGCCTGCAGCGTCTCGCTGAAGGACAGGTCGGCACGCCCGTCGCGGACGTCCTCGACCGCCTTGACGAGCGCGGCCTGCAGCAGGAACGCCGCGACGATGCCGACGATGCCGGCCAGCAGTGCGCCCAGCACCCCCAGCAGGCTGAGCACGACCTGGACCACGGCGGCCACGACGTAGATGACCAGGGCGATCAGGAGCAGGTGACGGGCGTGGGCGCGGTACATCGCCCAGGCCTCGGACAGGACGCCAGCGAGTGGGTTCACGCCCAGGAGGCTAGACCCCGCGCGGGTGCGGGCGCGACGGGCGCGCGGAAGCGCCCCGGTCGCAACGCTGACCGCCCGCGGGGCCGACCCGTCAGACCCGCCGGCCGTACTGTCCGAGCAGCTGGGTCTGCAGGTCGCTGTGCGCGGGCACCGCCACCGGCGGGTCGAACAGCCCGGGCGTGGACCCGAGCGGGTCCGGGTCCTTCTCGAGCTCGTGGTGGATCCGGCGCACCAGCTCGGGGTCCAGCCGCTCGTCCGCGCCGATCGCCCGCGCCAGGTCCCAGGCGTGCACCGCCAGGTCGCAGGTCAGCTCCCAGAGGTAGTCCCGCGCGCTGGTCTCACCGCGGGACAGCACCACGGCGTGGTCGAGCGCACGGTCAGCGTGCAGAGCCGCGGCGGCCGCCGCGGACTGCTCGTGCCAGGCGGCCACCGGGTCGGCACCGAGGGGATCGTCGTCGAAGCGGTTCCCCGCGTCGCCCGGCCTGCCGCCGCCGAGCAGGTACGGCACCCAGCGGGCCTCGTCGACGAGGTGGCCGACGAGGGCCCGGACGTCCCAGTCACGGCACGGCGTGGCGGCCGACCACTGGTCGTCACCCACGAGAGACACGCGCGCGTCGAACTCGGCGCGCGCCTGGTCGTACTGCTCCAGCAACGTGGACATCGCCTCACCCTCTCAGCCCGGGCGGCACCCGCCAACTCCGTCGTTACGCTCGGTGGGTGTCGACGACGGGGCAGGCGCTGGTCGGCCTGGTCATGGTCGCGGGCGTGGTCGGCGTCGTCGTCCCCGTGCTGCCGGGGCTGCTGCTGAGCTGGGCCGCCGGCCTCGTCTGGGTCTGGCAGGACGGCGGCGGGCCGGTCCGGGTCCTCGTCGGCGTGGTCCTCACCGGGCTCCTCGTCGCCGGCACCGGCGCCAAGTACCTGCTCCCCGCCCGGTCGGCGAGCGGCGCGGGAGCACCGCGGTCGACGCTCCTGGCCGGCGTCCTG
The DNA here is from genome assembly GCA_963746175.1 of uncultured Actinomycetota bacterium. Lineage (GTDB taxonomy): Bacteria > Actinomycetota > Actinomycetes > JACCUZ01 > JACCUZ01 > CAVVAH01. Next base: position 818,257 of record CAVVAH010000001.1, read on the forward strand.
GGAGCCGTCGCCGGCTTCGTCCTGATCCCGGTCGTGGGCGTCGTCGTGGGCGGCGTCGGCGCGGTGTATCTCGCCGAGCTGCAGCGGCTGCGCGACAGGGCTGCGGCGGGGCGGTCCACGTGGGCCGTGCTCAAGGCCGTCGGGATCGGGATGCTCGTCGAGCTGGTTGCGGCGGTGCTCATGCTCGGAACGTGGCTGCTCGGGGTCTGGGTGACCTGACGCCGGGCGGCGCGGGGGGCCGGCGTCGACGCGGCCGCCGTACGGGGTCATGCTCATGGTGTGGGAGTCCTGCGGCACCCGTACCTGCGGCCGACAGCCGGGGCGACCGGCTACGTCCTGGCGGTCGCGGCCGCGGCGACCGCCGGGTTCGCCACCGGGTCGCCCGTGCCGATACTGATTGCCGCGGCGGCGAGCCTGCCGGCCAGCCTGCTGTCGATGCCGATGTTCTATCTCGCGTACGGCCTGCTGGCGCTCGTCCCCGGCGCCAACCCGTCGTCCGCGTCAGGATCGGGCTCGTCGTCGACGGCGGACGGTGTGGTCACCTCGCACACCACCGGCGACCCCGCCGCCTGGTTCAACGCCACCACGCACGTCGCCGGCGTCCTGCTGCTGGCCGCCGGGGCGGTCGTGGACGTCGTGCTGGTGCGGAGCCTGGTGGCCAGCCGTCGCCGTCGCGGCACGCCGCGACCGGTGGATCAGTCGGCGTAGGCCTCCGAGACGCCGCCGGTGGCGTCGCCGATGCGGTGCACGCGCATCGCGTTCGTCGAGCCGGGGATGCCGGGCGGGCTGCCGGCCACGATCACGACGAGGTCACCCTTGGCCACCCGGCCGGCGCCCAGCAGGGCCTGGTCGACCTGACGGACCATGTCGTCGGTGTGCTTGACGTACGGCGTGAGGAACGTCTCGACGCCCCACAGCAGCGCCAGCTGGCTGCGCACCGCCTGCTCGGGGGTGAACGCGAGCAGCGGGATCGAGGACCGCAGTCGGGACAGCCGCCGGGCCGAGTCACCGCTCTGCGTGAACGCCACGAGGAAGCGCGCGCCGAGCAGCTCGCCGACGTCGGCCGCGGCGCGGGTGATGGCACCGCCCTTGGTCCGCGGCAGCCCGCTGAGGGGAGGGATCGAGCCGAGGGCGTTCTCCTCCATCTTCACGATGATCCGCGACATCGTCTGGACCGCCACGATGGGGAACTTCCCGACGCTGGTCTCCCCCGACAGCATCAGCGCGTCGGCGCCGTCGAGGACCGCGTTCGCCACGTCCGAGGCCTCGGCGCGGGTGGGCCGGGACGTCTCGATCATCGACTCGAGCATCTGGGTCGCGACGATGACCGGCTTGGCGGCCCGTCGTGCCAGCGTGATCGCCTGGGTCTGGACCAGCGGGACGTCCTCGAGCGGCAGCTCCACGCCGAGGTCGCCGCGGGCGACCATGATGCCGTCGAACGCCTCGACGATCTCGGCCAGGTTGTCGACCGCCTGCGGCTTCTCGATCTTGGCCAGCACCGGGAGGCGGACGCCCTCCTCGTCCATGATCGCGCGCACGTCCTTGACGTCGTCGGCGGTGCGGACGAACGACAGCGCGATGAGGTCGGCCCGCAGGTGCAGGGCCCACCGCAGGTCCTCCTTGTCCTTCTCGGACAGCGCGGGGACGCTCACTGCGACTCCGGGCAGGTTGATCCCCTTGTTGTTGGAGACCCGGCCGCCCTCGACGACCTTGGTCACCACCCGGGGGCCGTCGACCCGGACGCACTCCAGGGCGACCTTGCCGTCGTCGATGAGCAGCCGGTCCCCCGGCCTCACGTCGCCCGGCAGCCCGTCGTACGTCGTCCCGACCACGTGCTCGTCGCCGGGGACATCCTCGGTGGTGATGGTGAACTCGGCGCCGTCAGCCAGCTCGACCGGCCCGGACGCGAACGTCCCTACCCGGATCTTGGGGCCTTGCAGGTCGACCAGCACGGCCACGCCGCGACCGGTCTGGTCCGAGGCGCGGCGGACCCGCAGGTAGACCTGCTCGTGGTCGGCGTACGTGCCGTGCGACAGGTTCAGCCGGGCGACGTCCATGCCGGCGTCGACGAGGGCGCGGATCTGCGCGTCGCTCGAGACGGCAGGACCGAGGGTGCAGACGATCTTGGCGCGACGCACGTGCCGAAGCCTAGACCGGGTACCCGGGCACCCCGCGGGTGCGGTCCAGCCGCTGGACCGCACCCGCGAGTCTGTCGCGGACGTCAGGAAGTGAGACCTCCCGGCGTCAGTAGGACTTGCCTCCCGTCACCGCGGCGTAGGCGTCGACGATGCCGTTGCCGTAGAACCCGTTGAACGACGTGGTGCCCTCGCAGAGCGCGTCGAACTCGGTCGACCGACCCTCACGGACGTAGCTCTGCAACGGCGGAGTCGGGCAGGCGTGCTCGGCCGCCGAGCCGAGGAGGATCCGCTCGACCTTGCGCGGGGCCAGGGTGAGACCGCCGAGCTTCCCGTCCCGCGTGCCGTACTGGCTCACGATCAGCGCAGCCACACCGGTGGCGTGCGGCGACGCCATCGACGTGCCCTGGAGCCAGTTGTAGTAGCCGCACCCGGTGTAGTCCGCCACGCCGGCCGGGCAGTCCTTCTGGATGCCCGCCGCCGTGCCCGCCGGTGTGATCGCGCCATTCGCGTCGACCCGACCCTGCGCCTGGAGGACGTTCACCGGGTAGGTGGACAGCACCTCGTTCTGCAGGGTCATGAACGACGGGGTGCCGAAGCCGTCCCGGAACCAGCCGCCTGGAGCAGCCACCGAGATCTGCTCGACGCCGTAGTTGGAGTAGTCCGCCTTCGTGGTCGACGGCCCCAGTGCCGAGACGCCGATGACGTGCGGGCCCTCGACCGGCAGGTCGATGCAGGTCGCGTTGTCGATCGGCCGCGGGTGCGTCTGGCCGGGCGGGAAGTCCGGGCTGCTCGTGTCGGTGCGCGGCTTGCCGAGGTCCTCGTGGTTGTTGCCGAGTGACCCGACGAGGGTGACGCCGTGCTTGTCGGCGTAGTCGAGCGCCCTGTTGACGGTCGCGATGATCGCCCGCTGCTCGACCTGCTGCTCCGGCGTGTCCGCCGGGTTGTTCGTGCAGTTGTACAGCCACGGGTCGATGTAGAACGACATGTTGATGACGTCGAGGCCGATGTCCGCGCCGTAGGTCAACGCGTTCACGACGGGCTCGAGGAACAGGAAGCCGCTGTCCTGGCCGCCACGGATCTCGACCAGGGTGACGTTCGGTGCGACCCCGGAGATCCCGCTCCCGTTGGCGGCTGCGCCGACCGTTCCGGCGACGTGCGTCCCGTGCCCGGAGTCGTCCCAACCCACGGGGTCCTTGCAGCCCGCGAACTCGCACGGCCCGTCGATGAGTGTGTTGTCGGTGGCGAAGTTCCGTGACCTGGCCCAGTCGAAGTTGGGCGCGAGGTCCGGGTTCCGGGCGTCGATGCCGGAGTCGAGGATCCCGACGGTGACACCCTTGTCGCCTGCCTGCACGGTGCGAGCCGCGTCCGAGCGCACCATCCGCAGGCCCCAGAGCTGGCCGTCGAGGGGATCCATCCCGGCGGTCGAGGCGCCCTTCGCGTTCGGCGACGCGGCGGTGCCTCGATCGGTGGAGCGAGCGCCCTCGTTCTCCACCGGGTCCTTGATCGGTGCGGCCCCGGGCGTGTGCCCGATGACCTGGGCGCGTGCCGCGCCGACGACGGCGTCGTGGCCGGTCATCGCGAGGACGAAGCCGTCGCGCGGGGCGCGGACCGTGAGCAGGCCGACGTCGGAGTTGGACCGCACGACGGTTCCGCCCTCGGACTCGACCGCGTCGACGGCGGCGGCCAGGCTGGCGCCGTCGGACGCGAGGACGGTGAACTCGGTACGTGGTCCTGAGGGTGCCGTCGAGTCGGCCTGGGCGCCGACCGGCGAGCTCAGGACGCCGGTCACCAGGGCTGCAGCGGTGGCTGCGGCACCGGCGAGGAGTCTGCGGGATCGCACTGGAGGTTCCTCCTTGCGAGGGGTTTGTCCGGTTTGTGACCCGGCTCACACTGTCCCAGCCGGGCGAGGACCGCAACCCCGCCGCGGGCTGAGCTCAGAACGGCTGGGGACGAGAGCGCCGGCTCGGCCGCCATCCCCCGCTCCCCTGGTCTCGACTGCTGAGACTCGGGCGGCCTGACGTCATCGAGTGGCGCGTTGTGCGCCGCGGAACCAGCACATCTCGGGCATCGAGCGGCCAGAACGCGCCACTCGACGAGGTGACGGCCCCACCGGTCTCAGATTCCGGGACGGCGGGGTCAGCCGCGGCCGGCGAGCAGCCCAGCACCCTCCTCCCCAACCGCTCTGAGCCGCACCCGCGACGGCCGGTCAGGAAGGCAAGGTTCTGATGCCGACCACGACGGCCGGCCAGGAGAGTCGTCAGACCGCCAGCGGGCGGGCGGTCGGCGGGATCGGCCGCGGCAGGGTCGACCGGCTGCCCCGCAGCCAGGCGTCGACCCCGGCGGCTGCAGCGCGGCCCTCGGCGATCGCCCAGACGATGAGCGACTGACCGCGACCGGCGTCGCCGGCCACGAACACCCCGGGGACCGTCGTCATGAAGTCGGCGTCCCGGGCGACGTTGCCGCGCAGGTCGAGCTCGACCCCGAGCTGCTCGACCAGGCCGGGCTGCTGGGGACCGGTGAAGCCCATCGCCAGCAGCACCAGCTGCGCCGGTATCGTCCGCTCGGTACCGGCCACCGGCTCGAACCGGCCGTCCTGCATCGTCACCTCGACCAGCTCGAGGGCGGCCACCTGGCCGTCCTCGTCGCCCACCAGGCGGTTGGTGCTGACGGCGTAGACCCGCTCGCCGCCCTCCTCATGAGCGCTGGAGGTGCGGTAGATGAGCGGCCAGGTCGGCCACGGGTTGGTCTCGGGCCGCGCGTCCGCCGGCCGCGGCAGGATCTCGAGCTGGGTCACGGAGGCCGCGCCCTGGCGGTGCGCGGTGCCCAGGCAGTCCGCGCCGGTGTCGCCGCCGCCGATGATGATCACGTGCCGGCCCTCGGCGCTGACCGGGACGGCGTACGACGGGTCGAGGGCCGCCCGGTTGCCGTGCGGCAGGTACTCCATCGCCTGCAGCACGCCGCCCAGCTCACGGCCGGGCACCGGCAGGTCGCGCGCGGCGGTGGCACCGATCGCCAGCACCACGGCGTCGTACCGGGCCCGGAGGGACGTCGTGTCCAGGTCGGCGCCGACGTCGACGCCGGCCTTGAACCGGGTCCCCTCGGCGCGCATCTGGTCCAGCCTCCGGTCCAGCTGGCGCTTCTCCATCTTGAACTCGGGGATCCCGTAGCGCAGCAGCCCGCCGATCGCGTCGGCGCGCTCGAGGACCACGACCGTGTGCCCGGCGCGGGTCAGCTGCTGGGCGGCCGCCAGGCCGGCCGGCCCGGAGCCGACGACGGCGACCGTCTTGCCGGTGAGCCGCTCCGGCGGCAGCGGCTGCACCCAGCCCTCGTCCCACGCCCGGTCGATGATCGACACCTCGACCTGCTTGATGGTCACCGGGTCCGAGGCGATGCCCAGGACGCAGGACCCCTCGCAGGGGGCCGGGCAGAGCCGCCCGGTGAACTCCGGGAAGTTGTTGGTGGCGTGCAGCCGCTCGATCGCGGCCTGCCAGTCGTCGCGCCAGGTCAGGTCGTTCCACTCCGGGATGAGGTTGCCCAGCGGGCAGCCGTCGTGGCAGAACGGGATGCCGCAGTCCATGCAGCGCCCGGCCTGCCGGTGGAGCTGTTCGGCGTCCTGCTGCTCGTAGACCTCGCGGTAGTCGAGGATCCGGACGTCGACCGGGCGACGCACCGGCAGCTCACGCTGCGGCGTGGTGAGGAAGCCCTTCGGGTCAGCCACGGGACGCCTCCATGATCGCGTCGAGCGTCTCCTGGCTGTCGTCGGCGAAGCCGGCCTCCAGCGCCCGGGACCGCGCCAGGAGCACGGCCTTGTAGTCGCGCGGCATCACCTTGGTGAAGCGTGCCGCCGATCTCGCCCAGTCCTCGAGCAGCGCGCTGCCGACCGCGGAGCCGGTGTGCTCGACGTGCCGCTGCACCAGCACCTGCAGGAGGTCGACGTCCTCGCCGTCGAGCGGCTCGAGGTCGACCATCTCGGTGTTGACCCGCTGCTGGTGCAGGTCGATGACGTACGCCGTGCCGCCGCTCATGCCGGCGGCGAAGTTGCGGCCGACTCCGCCGAGCACGACGACCTGCCCGCCGGTCATGTACTCGCAGCCGTGGTCGCCCACCCCCTCGACGACGGCGGTGGCGCCGCTGTTGCGCACCGCGAACCGCTCCCCCACCAGACCGCGCACGAAGACCTCGCCGTCGGTGGCGCCGTAGAGCAGCACGTTGCCGGCGATGACGTTGCGCTCCGCCACCAGGGACGCGTACGACGACGGGCGGACCGAGATCCGCCCGCCGGACAGGCCCTTGCCGAGGTAGTCGTTCGCGTCGCCGACCAGCCGCAGCGTGACTCCCCGCGGCAGGAAGGCACCGAACGACTGGCCGGCCGACCCGGTCAGCGTGATGTCGATCGTGCCGTCGGGCAGCCCGGCGCCGCCGTGCCGCCGGGTGACCTCGGCGCCGAGCATGGTGCCGACGGTGCGGTTCACGTTGCGCACCGGGATCTCGAACCGCACCGGCTGGCCGTGCTCGAGGGCGTCGGCCGACCGGGAGATGAGCTCGTTGTCGAGCGCCTTCTCCAGGCCGTGGTCCTGCACCGTCGTCCGGCGGCGCGGCGTGCCCTCGGGCAGGTCCGGCACGTGCAGGACCGGCCCGAGGTCGAGGCCGTGCGCCTTCCAGTGCGCGACCGCCCGGCTGGTGTCCAGCGCCTCGGCCTGGCCGATCGCCTCCTCGAGCGTGCGGAAGCCGAGCGCCGCGAGGTGCTCGCGCACCTCCTCGGCGACGTAGGTGAAGAACGTCTCGACGAACTCCGGCTTGCCGGAGAACTTCGCCCGCAGCTCGGGGTTCTGGGTGGCGACACCCACCGGGCAGGTGTCGAGGTGGCAGACCCGCATCATGATGCAGCCGCTGACGACCAGCGGGGCCGTGGCGAAGCCGTACTCCTCGGCGCCCAGCAGCGCGGCGACGACGACGTCGCGACCGGTCTTGAGCTGGCCGTCGGTCTGCACGACGATCCGGTCGCGCAGCCCGTTGAGCAGGAGGGTCTGCTGGGTCTCGGCGAGGCCGAGCTCCCACGGCGCGCCGGCGTGCTTGAGCGAGGTGAGCGGTGATGCCCCGGTGCCGCCGTCGTGACCGGAGATGAGCACCACGTCGGCGTGCGCCTTGCTCACGCCGGCCGCGACGGTGCCGACCCCGACCTCGGCGACGAGCTTGACGTGCACACGGGCCCGGTCGTTGGAGTTCTTCAGGTCGTGGATGAGCTGCGCGAGGTCCTCGATGGAGTAGATGTCGTGGTGCGGCGGCGGCGAGATGAGGCCGACGCCCGGCGTCGAGTGCCGGGTCCGCGCGATCCACGGGTAGACCTTGTGACCGGGCAGCTGGCCGCCCTCGCCCGGCTTCGCGCCCTGCGCCATCTTGATCTGCAGGTCGTCGGCGTTGACGAGGTACTCGCTCGTGACGCCGAAGCGACCGCTGGCCACCTGCTTCACGGCCGAACGGCGGTCGTCGTACAGCCGCTCGCTGTCCTCCCCGCCCTCACCGGTGTTGGACTTGCCGCCCAGCCGGTTCATGGCGATCGCCAGCGTCTCGTGCGCCTCCTGCGAGATGGAGCCGTAGGACATGGCGCCGGTGGAGAAGCGCTTGACGATCTCCTCGACCGGCTCGACCTCGTCGATCGGCACCGGTGCCCGCCCGCTCGCGTCGGCGTCCTTGAACCGGAACAGGCCCCGCAGGGTCATGAGCCGCTCGGACTGCGCGTCGACGGCGGTCGTGTACTGCTTGAAGACGTCGTACCGACGGGCCCGGGTGGCGTGCTGGAGCCGGAAGACCGTCTCGGGGTTGAAGAGGTGCAGCTCGCCCTCGCGGCGCCACTGGTACTCGCCACCGACGTCGAGGGTGCGGTGCGCCGGCGCGGTCGCGCCGCCGCGCGGGTAGGCGATCGCGTGCCGCCGCGCCACCTCCTCGGCGACGACCTCGAGGCCGATGCCGCCGAGCTTGGACGACGTACCGGTGAAGTAGCGGTCGACGAACCGGGTGTCGAGGCCGACCGCCTCGAACACCTGCGCGCCGTGGTAGCTCGCCACCGTGGAGATGCCCATCTTCGACATCACCTTGAGCACGCCCTTGCCGAGCGCCTTGATGAGGTTCGCCACCGCCTTCTCCGGCGCGACCGGGACGGCACCGCTGGCGGCGAGGTCCTCGACCGACTCCATCGCGAGGTACGGGTTGACCGCGCTGGCGCCGTAGCCGACGAGCAGCGCGACGTGGTGCACCTCGCGGACGTCGCCGGCCTCGACGACGAGGCCGACCTGGGTCCGGGTCTTCTCGCGGATCAGGTGGTGGTGCACGGCACTGGTGAGCAGCAACGACGGGATCGGCGCCCACTCGGCGTCGGAGTCGCGGTCGGACAGCACGATGAACCGCGCCCCGGCGGCGACCGCCTCGGAGACCTCGGCGAAGACGTCCTCGAGCACGGACTGCAGCGCCGGCCCGCCGCCCGCGACCGGGTAGAGGCCACGGATCTTCACGGCGGCGAAGCCGGGCAGGTCGCCGTCGCGGTTGACCTGCAGGATCTTCGAGAGCTGGTCGTTGTCGACGACCGGGAAGTCGAGCACCACCTGCCGGCAGTGCGCCGGCGTCGCGGTCAGCAGGTTCTGGTCGGGGCCGATGGCCGTGCCCAGGCTGGTGACCAGCTCCTCGCGGATCGCGTCCAGCGGCGGGTTGGTGACCTGCGCGAAGAGCTGGCTGAAGTAGTCGAACAGCAGCCGCGGCCGGCCGGACAGCACCGCGATCGGCGTGTCGGTGCCCATCGACCCGATCGGCTCGGCGCCGTTGCGCGCCATCGGTGTGAGGAGCACGCGCAGCTCCTCCTCCGTGTAGCCGAAGGTCTGCTGCCGCCGGGTCACGCTGGCGTGCGTGTGGACGACGTGCTCGCGCTCCGGCAGGTCGGCGAGGTGGATCCGGCCGGCGTGCAGCCACTCGTCGTACGGCGCCTCGGCCGCGAGCTCGGCCTTGATCTCCGCGTCGTCGACGATGCGGCCGCGGTCGGTGTCGACCAGGAACATCCGGCCCGGCTGCAGCCGGCCCTTGCGCACCACGGTGGCCGGGTCGAGGTCGAGCACGCCGACCTCGCTGGCGAGCACGACGAGGCCGTCCTCGGTCACCCAGTAGCGGCTGGGCCGCAGGCCGTTCCGGTCCAGCACCGCCCCGATCAGGCTGCCGTCGGTGAAGGTGATGCACGCGGGACCGTCCCAGGGCTCCATCAGCGCGGCGTGGAACTCGTAGAACGCGCGGCGGGCCGGGTCCATCTCGGCGTGGTTCTCCCAGGCCTCCGGGATCATCATGAGGACCGCGTGCGGCAACGACCGGCCGCCGAGGTGCAGCAGCTCGAGCACCTCGTCGAACGACGCCGAGTCGCTCGCGCCGGGCGTGCAGATCGGCGAGAGCCGCGACAGGTCACCGGGGATCACGTCGCTGGTGAGCTGGCTCTCGCGAGCCGCCATCCAGTTGCGGTTGCCCTTCACCGTGTTGATCTCGCCGTTGTGCGCGATCAGCCGGTACGGGTGCGCCAGCGGCCAGGACGGGAACGTGTTGGTCGAGAACCGAGAGTGCACCAGTGCCAGCTCGGTGACGAACCGGCGGTCGGACAGGTCGGGGAAGAACGGCTCCAGCTGTGCCGTGGTGAGCATCCCCTTGTAGACCAGCGTCCGGCAGGACAGCGACGGCAGGTAGACCCCGAGCTCGCGCTCGATCCGCTTGCGCAGGCAGAACGCCATCCGCTCCAGCCCCATGCCGAACACCCGGCCGCTCGCCGCGGCCACGAACAGCTGCCGGAACCGCGGCATGACGCTGCTCGCCGTGCGCCCCACCAGGGACGGCGTGGTCGGGACGTCGCGCCAGCCGAGGACCTCCAGACCCTCCTCCGTGGCGAGCGCTTCCACCGCCGACCGGGCGGCCGCCTCCTCGGCGTCGTCGTCGGGGAGGAAGGCGATGCCCACGGCGTAGGCGCCCTTGTCGGGCAGCGGGAACGACGCCACCGCGCGCAGGAAGGAGTCCGGGACCTGGGTGAGGATGCCGGCACCGTCACCCGAGTCTGGCTCGGCACCGGAGGCGCCGCGGTGGTCGAGGTTGCGCAGCGCGGTGAGCGCCTGGTCGACGATGTCGTGGCTCGGGATGCCGGACAACGTCGCGACGAACGCCACCCCGCAGGCGTCGTGCTCGTACGCCGGGTCGTACAGGCCCTGGGCCGGGTGGCCGGTGGCAGCGTGGCCGGTGCCGGTGTGCGGTGCGGGCACGGGGGTCCGTCCCTTCCTCGTCGAGTGCGGCCGACGCCCGAGGTTCGGGCGCCAGGTGCATCGACCGAGGGACGTCGTCGGCCCTGCGGTGCGGCGGCCAGCATATCCAGGAGGTGGTCCGGACAGTGGGACATGTTTCCGGCATGTAAGACGCGCCGCGCGGAGGAGGAGGGATCAGATCAGGTCAGGCCGGAGGCGCCGACCAGCGAGCCGACGCCGAAGGTGACGGCCGCGGCCACGGCACCGACCAGCGTCTGGCGGAGACCGCCGTACCACCAGGGCCGGGGGGTGAGGCGGGTCACGAAGGCGCCGCAGAGGAAGAGGCCGGCGAGGGTGAGGACGAGCGCCGGCAGCATCGAGGAGCCGCCGAAGAGGTACGGCAGGACCGGCAGCAGGGCGCCCACGGCGAACGACGCGAACGACGAGCCGGCGGCGAGCGTCGCGGACGGCAGGTCGTCGCGGGAGATTCCGAGCTCCTCGCGGACGTGCACGTCGAGGACACCCTCCGCGTCGCGGGACAGCTGGCGGGCGACCTCGCGGGCCAGCTCCGGCTCGAGGCCCTTCGCGACGTACATCTGGGCGAGCTCGCGCTCCTCGCCGGCCGGGTTGCGCTCCAGCTCCCGTCGTTCGAGCTCGATCTCCGCCAGCGCCTGCTCGGCCTGCGACCGCACCGAGATGTACTCCCCCGCGGCCATCGAGAAGGCGCCGGCCGCCAGCCCGGCCAGGCCGGCGAGCAGCACCGCCTTGTGGTCGTCGGTGCCGCCGGTGACCCCGGCGATCAGGGCGAAGTTGGAGACCAGACCGTCCGAGGCGCCGAACACAGCGGGTCGCAGCCAGCCGCCGGTCACGTCGGAGTGCTCGTGCTGGATGCGCAGCGCCTCGCGCTCGGCCTTCTCCTCCCGGGTCCGCGCGTCGAGGTCGGCCTCCGAGTCCGGCGTGTTCATCAGGAGGTCTCCCTCGTCGGCTCGGTGGTCGCAGTCGGCCCGGTCGTCGTCGGCGCCTGCTGGTCGTCCGGACCGTCCGGGCCGTCCGGACCGTCTTCCGGCTCTGCGCGGTCGGTGCGCAGCGCCTCGAGCTCCTCCGGCGTCTCACGACCGGGCCGGAGCCGGGCACTGACGACGAGGTAGACGACGGCTCCGGTGAGGACGAGCAGGCTGGTCCAGTCGTTGAGCCGCAGCCCCAGCACCTTGTGGGCCGGGTCGATCCGCAACGCCTCGATCCAGCCGCGCCCGACGGTGTACGCCGCGACGTACAGCGCGAACGCCCGGCCGTGGCCGAGCCGGAAGCGGCGGTCGGCCCAGAGGACGAGCGCGGCGACGCCGACGTTCCACAGCAGCTCGTAGAGGAACGTCGGGTGGTACGTCGCCTGGTCGGCGTAGCCGGCCGGGCGGTGTGCGGCATCGATCGCCACCGCCCACGGCAGGTCGGTGGGCTTCCCGAACAGCTCCTGGTTGAAGTAGTTGCCCAGCCGGCCGACGGCCTGGGCGAGCACGATCCCGGGCGCGAGTGCGTCGGCGAAGGCCGGCAGCGGGATGCCGCGCCGGCGGCAGCCGATCCAGGCGCCGACGCCGCCGAGCGCGATGGCGCCCCAGATGCCGAGGCCGCCCTTCCAGATGTAGAGCGCGTGCAGCGGGGTGCCGCCGTCGCCGAAGTACGCGTCCGGCGAGGTGAGGACGTGGTAGAGCCGGCCGCCCACGATCCCGAACGGCACCATCCAGGTGGCGATCTCCGTGACGTCGCCGGCGCGCCCGCCGCGGGCCACCCAGCGGCGCTCGCCGAACCAGACGGCCACCACGATCCCGGCGATGATGCACAGCGCGTACGCGCGCAACGGCACCGGGCCGAGGTGCCAGACGCCCTCGGCCGGGCTGGGGAACGAGTAGGGGATCACGACGACCTCACGCTATGCCCCTGCCAGCCGGACGAGGTCCGCGCGGAGGTCGGCGACCGTCGTGGTGTCCGACCAGACCAGCCGGGCCTTCCCGCGGACGAAGGCCGTGGTGTAGGTCCCGTGGTCGACCAGGTAGCTGCCGCCGGTGCTCCCGTCCGGCTTCTCGTAGCTGATGTACAGCGCCCGCGCGGCCCTGGCGACGTCGTCGACGGGAGCGACCAGACCTTCGAACCGGGGGTCGAAGCGGTCCAGGTAGTCGCGGACGACGTCGGTCGTGTCGCGCTGCGGGTCGGTGCTGACGAACAGCAGCCGGACGTCCTCGCGCACGGCAGGTCCGGCACCGCGCAGCGCCGACGCCATGTTGGCCAGTACGACGTTGCAGATGTCCGGGCAGTGCGTGTACCCGAAGAACACCACCGTCACCGGCGTGCGTGCCTCGTCGGCGAGCGTCGTCGACGCGCCGGCCGTGTCGGTGAACGGCACCGTCGGCAGCAGGTAGCCGTCCGGGACCGCGGTGCCGTGCCAGCCCTGCTCGCCGTTGGACGTCGCGCCGGTGCGCCGCGCGACCTGGCCGCTGCTCGCGCACCCGGCGAGCAGGCCGACCACAAGGCCTGCCGTCAGGGCGACGACGAGGCGGTGCGCCGTGGTCATCGGCCGCGCCGGACCCCGTCGGCCAGCTCGGCGGCGAGCTTCTCGACCGCCGTCACTCCCTCGGCGGGCGACCCGGCGTCGAGCATCGCCCGGACGAACGCCGAGCCGACGATGACGCCGTCGGCGAAGGTCGCGACCTGGGCGGCCTGGTCGCCGTTGGACACGCCGAGACCGACGCACACGGGCAGCGAGGTCTGCGCGCGCACCCGGGCGACCAGGGCGCCGGCCGCCTCGCCCACGGAGGTGCGCGCGCCGGTGACGCCCATCGTGGAGGCGGCGTAGACGAAGCCGCGGCAGTGCTCGGCGGTCCAGCGGATCCGCGCGTCGGTGGACGACGGCGCCACGAGGAAGACGCGGTCCAGGCCGGTCGCGTCGGTGGCGCCCAGCCAGTCCGACGGCTCGGTCGCGGCCTCGTCCGGCGTGAGGTCGGGCGTGATGGTGCCGACGCCGCCGGCGGCCGCGAGGCCCTCGGCGAACCGGAGGGCGCCGTAGCGCTCGAGAGGGTTCCAGTAGCTCATGACGAGGGTCGGGGCGCCGGTGGCGGCGACCCCGCGGACGGTCGTGAGCACGTCGTCGGTGGTGGTCCCCCGCTCCAGGGCGACCTCGACGGCTCGCTGGATCGTGGGGCCGTCCATCAGGGGGTCGGAGTACGGCAGGCCGACCTCCACGACGTCGACGCCGCCGCGGACCATCGCGACCAGGGCGTCGACGGCGCCCTGCGCCGACGGGTAGCCGGCGGGCAGGTAGCCGACGAGCGCGGCCCGTCCCTCGGCCTTCGCGGCGGCCAGGACGTCGGAGAGAGCGCTCATCCGGGCGGCCTACCAGCCCTGCCCGGCCGCGTCCTGCGGGTCCGACTCGACGACCGCCGTCGCGGACTCGACGATCTCCTCGTCGGTCACGACCTGGAACCACGCGGCAGCGGTGTCGACGTCCTTGTCGCCGCGGCCGGACAGGTTGACCAGGACCGTCGCCTGCGGTCCGAGCTCGCGGCCGACCCGCAGCGCGCCGGCCAGCGCGTGGGCGCTCTCGATGGCCGGGATGATGCCCTCGGTACGGCAGAGCAGGGCGAAGGCGTCCATCGCCTCGCCGTCGACGACCGGGGCGTACGTCGCGCGGCCGGTGTCGTGCAGCCACGCGTGCTGCGGGCCGACGCCGGGGTAGTCGAGGCCGGCGGACACCGAGTGCGACGGCACGGTCTGGCCGTTCTCGTCCTGCAGGACGTAGGTGCGGGTGCCGTGCAGGACCCCTGGTGACCCGCCGGACATCCGCGCCGCGTGCCGGCCGCTGTCCACGCCCTCTCCCCCGGCCTCGAAGCCGTAGAGCCGGACCTCGGCGTCCTCGAGGAAGGCGGTGAAGATGCCCATGGCGTTGGAGCCGCCACCGACGCACGCCACGACGGCGTCAGGAAGGCGACCGGTGAGGTCGAGCACCTGCTGCCGGGCCTCGTCGCCGATGATCCGCTGGAAGTCGCGGACCATCGCCGGGAACGGGTGCGGGCCGGTGACGGTCCCGAGGACGTAGTGCGTGTGGTCGACGTTGGTCACCCAGTCGCGCATCGCCTCGTTGATCGCGTCCTTGAGGGTCTGGCTGCCGGCGTCGACGGCGACGACCTCGGCGCCGAGCAGGCGCATCCGCGCGACGTTGAGGGCCTGCCGCCGGGTGTCCTCGGACCCCATGTAGACGACGCACTCGAGCCCGAGCAGCGCAGCGGCGGTGGCCGTGGCGACGCCGTGCTGGCCCGCGCCGGTCTCGGCGATGACCCGGCGCTTGCCCATGTCCCGCGCCAGGAGCGCCTGGCCGAGCACGTTGTTGATCTTGTGCGAGCCGGTGTGGTTGAGGTCCTCGCGCTTGAGCAGCACCCGCGCGCCGCCGGCGTGCTCGGAGAAGCGGCGCGCCTCGGTCACCGGGCTGGGCCGCCCGACGTACGACGAGAGCAGGCCGGCCAGCTCGGCCCGGAACGCGTCGTCGTGGCGGGACTTCTCGTACGCCGCCGTGAGCTCGTCGAGCGCGGCGACCAGCGCCTCCGGGACGAACCGGCCGCCGTAGGGGCCGAAGTGCCCGGACGCGTCAGGGACGTCGGAGTGGCTGCCGGTCATGTCGGGCCGGTCACCGGTCGTGCTTGAGGGCCGGGTGCGCGCCGGCCGCCACGAGGTCGGCCACGGCAGAGCGCGGGTCGCGTCCGGTCACCAGGGACTCGCCGACGAGGACGGCGTCGGCGCCGGCACGGGCGTACTCGATGACGTCGTGCGGGCCGCGGACGCCGGACTCGGCGATCCGGACCACGTGGTCGGGGACGTGCGGCGCCACCCGGGCGAACACCGCGCGGTCGACCTGCAGGGTGCGCAGGTCGCGGGCGTTGATGCCGACGACGTCGGTGCCCGCGTCGACCGCGCGCCCGACCTCCTCGGCGGTGTGGCACTCGACGAGCGGCGTCAGGCCGAGCGACTTGGCGCGCTCGACGAGGGACACCAGCGCGTTCTGCTCGAGTGCGGCGACGATGAGCAGAGCCAGGTCGGCCCCGTGGACCCGGGCCTCCCACAGCTGGTAGCTGGAGACGATGAAGTCCTTGCACAGCACCGGCACGTCGACCGCGCGACGCACCGCGACCAGGTCGTCGAGGCTGCCGCCGAAGCGGCGCTTCTCGGTGAGGACGCTGATGACCGCGGCGCCGCCGGACTCGTAGTCGGCGGCGAGCGACGCGGGGTCCGCGATCGCGGCGAGTGCCCCCTTGGACGGGCTGGACCGCTTCACCTCGGCGATGACCGCGACACCGTCGCCGCGCAGCCGCGGGATCGGGTTGCGGCAGTCGGGGCGGCCTTCGGCCTTGGCCTTGAGCTCGTCGAGGCTGACCCTGGCCTGACGCTCGGCCAGGTCGGCGCGTACGTCGACCAGGATGTCGTCGAGCACGCTCACGCGGTAGGTCCCCTCGCCTGACTCCGCGGTCGCCCCTGCGACCGCCCAGCGCAGCCAGGGTAACCGGGCGCCGGTGACCGGCTGACCACGTGCCCGGCCAGCGGGCGGTCAGGGCGCCAGCGCGCTCCCGACGGACAGGTTGCGCAGGACGCCGAAGGCCACCGCCGTGACGAGCAGGACCGGACCCGCCCAGCGAGGGAGGGTGGGCCGGGCGTCGAGGTGGCGTCCGCCGCCGGCCGCACGCACCACCCGGAGCACCCACAGGGCCACCAGCGCCGCAACACCCGCAACGGTCAGGACGTTGAGCCCCGCCGCCGCGGCCACGTCACCGTGCGCCAGCGCGTGGACCGCTCGCAGCGACCCGCAGACCGGGCAGTACAGACCCGTGAGCGCGAGGAACGGGCAGGCCGGGTAGTGACCGCCCTCGTCCGGGTCGACCTTGGCGACGTACGCGGTCGCCGCGAGGGCCGCGCCGGCCGCCGTCAGCGGCGCCCGCAGCGATGCGGCTCGGCTGCCGGCGTACGGCGGTGCGCTCGTCACGGGGCGAGCGTAGGGCGGCGCGGGTGGAACGGCGGACGGTTCGACGGCGCGGCGGACGGGGTAGGCCGAGCGCAACGCAGCGACACTGCAGGCAGCATCTGCAGCCTGCGGCACCGAGGGAGCCAGCCTTGTCGGACAGCCGCCCAGGAGACGACCGGCCCGCCCAGGGAAGCCCGCCCGCGTCGGGTGGGCCCGTCGACGTACCGCCCCCGCCGCCGGCCCCACCCGGCGTCGGCGCGCACGACCCCTGGTCGCCGGGACCTCCGCAGCCGCGGCCGCCCGACGGCTACGGCGACGCGAACGCCGCGCAGTACGGCACTGAGAACGGCGCCGTCCCTCCGGTGCCGCAGAACGGAATGGGGACCGCCGCTCTCGTGCTCGGCCTGGTCGGACTCGTCTGCTCGGTGCTGTTCTTCCCGCTCGGCCTCGTGCTGGCCGTCACCGGACTCGTGCTGGGCATCGTCGGCCTCAAGCGGGTCAAGCGCGGGCTGGCGACCAACCGCGGCGCGGCTATGGCCGGCATCGTGCTGTCCGTCGTGTCGCTGGTGATCTGCATCGGCTGGGGCATCTTCATCGGCGTCCTCGTCAACAAGACCCAGGAGTGCAACGACCCCGACCTGAGCCGCAGCGAGCAGCGGCAGTGCATCGAGGACAGGGTCGGCGACTTCGGCAGCTGAGCCGGGTCTTCCTCCGCCTCACCGGGTCCGGACGACGACCGTCCCGCAGATCTTGTCGGAGAAGGTCTGCCGCTTGTCGTCCCACAGCGGCCACAGGTAACCGAGGTAGCACGGCAGCCCGTCGATGACGTGGGCGAGCTCGCGGACGAAGGCCGTGCCGCCGCCGACGTAGCTTCCGTCGGAGGCCCGCACCAGCGCCGTCCCGACCGCGGACTTGCCGACGGACCGACCGGTACGCCCCTGCCGGAGGCAGGAGTTCCAGATCCAGAACCCGAAGTACGCGAGGTAGCCCAGCACGAGGGAGATGCCCAGCGCAGCACCGCCGTCGTCGGTGGCTGCGGAGATCGCACTGGCGAGGATGACCAGCACGAGGAGCACGGCGGTGGGGATCAGCCAGTCGATGACGAACGCCCCGACCCGCAGGCCCCAGTGCGCGTAGGTCGGACCTGCGGGCGCCGCGCCGCTCCACCCGGGGTCGCCCTGGGCCGGGCCGTAGCCGTAGCCGTACCCGGGGCCGGCGGGAGCCGCCGGCTGGCCCCACGGCTGGTCGCCCCCGGCGGGCGCAGCGGGCTGGCCCCACGGCTCGGGAGTGGCGGCGGCCGGCGGCGGCTGGCCCGGACCCGGCGGGACCGGACCCGGAGGGCCGGAGGCGGCGGCGCGGGTGCACTCCAGTCGAACCTGTCGTCGCGGTCCCCGTCGTCGCTCACGGTGCAGTCCCCTCGTCGGTGTGGAGACGAACCGTAGCGAAGCGGGCCGGCCGGCCACGGGACCTGCGTCCCGCCGTGTCGGCGAGGGTCAGTGCGCGGGGCCGCTGTCGTACTCGGGGTCGCGCTCGTCCTTGTAGGTGACCGCGCTGCCCATGCCCATCATCGACATCACCTTGCCGGCGACGGCGCCGAGCGCGACCACGACCAGACCGGCGACGAACAGCCACGGCAGCTCGAACGGCAGCGCGAGACCGCTGATCAGGAAGCCGACGAACATGATGCTGACCGCCGTCCATGCGGCCGGCGTGTTGCCGTGACTTGCTGACATGCGTTCCTCCGCGGTGGGTGTCCGGCTGCCCGATCGTGCTGAGGCCGATTGTGCCAGCACGTCCGGGTCTGCGGGGTCAGGCGGCGCCGGCCATCGGCCAGCCGACCGCCTCGCGGACGAGTCGCGGGATCTCCGAGACCGGGACGTCGGGCAGACGGTGACCGCTCGCGAGCACGGTGTTGGCCACCATGGCATCGATGAGCAGCCGCAGGTCCAGCCGCTCTCCGCCCCATGTCGGACAGGGACGGGTGATGGCCTCGCCGGGGCACGGGCCGGCCGCGGAGGCCACGGAGGCCGCGGCAGCCGCGGCGGCCGCGGTCCGCCCGGTGGCACCGAGATCGCGGCCGCTCGGCGTCGCGAACCTGAACTGTCCGTCACCCAGGGCGACGAGGGTGAAGCCGACGTCGTGCACCGCGCGATGATGCGCCCGGCAGAGAAGAACCAGGTTGTCGAGGTCCGTCCCACCACCTCGGCTCCACCAGTCGACGTGGTGCGGGATGAGCCGGTGGCGTTGGGTGCAGGACGGGAACCGGCAACCTCCCCCGTCGCGCTCGGCGAGCAGCCGGCGCTGCCGGAGAGACGCGTGCCGCACCGAGCGTCCGAGATCGACCGGTCGGCCACCACGGTGCGCCATCACCACGACGGAGGCCTCGCACATCCGGCGCAGGGCCGTGGCGGAGAGCAGCGGCTGCCCGTCGGGCGAGCGGAAGGGTGCCCGCTCCGATGGCGGTGACGGTGACGCCTCGGGTTCTCGGAGCGCGTCGAGATCGGCATGGAGGACCACCGCGAGACCGTCGCCGTGGTGACCCTGGACGCCGACCGCCACGAAGGTCTCCGCGACCAGCACGAAGGCGTCGGCGTCCGCGCGCAGCCGAGGGGTGCCATTGACGAGTTCAGCGGCCAGCTCGGTCTCCTCGGGGGTCTCCACCGGCCGGCCTTCCTCGTCGAGGACGACCGCTCTGGCGCGCTCGAGCGCCGCGTCGAGCACCGCCGCGTCGTCCGACGGCACTCGAAGCGTGTAGACGACCGAACCGTCGGCGAAGGTGCGCCGGCGCAGGCTGCGGGACAACAGGGCCGAGGCGGACCGCTCCGCCACCAGGACGTTGCGCCATGAGCGGATCACCCGCTCGAGCTGGGCGCCGGTCGTCCCGAGTGCGATCTCGAGCAGCTGGCCCTCGCTGTCGGGCGTCGCGACGCGTGTCAGGGCGCGCACCTTGCAGTAGGACAGCTCGCCGCGGTGGAAGGACGCCGAGATCGCCGGCAGGTGCAGCAGGGCGTGCGCCGCCCGGACACGTTCTCGCGCGGCGTTGAGCTGCAGCCCCAGTCGCCAGGACAGCCAGTGGGCTGGTGATCTGGCACCGTGCTTGGCCCACAGGCCGCGCACGTCGAGCTCGACGACGTGGTCGAGGAACCGCGCCTCTGCCGCCGCGATGGTCCCGGCGAACGAGGCCAGCTGCTCCTCGAGCCGTCGTCGGTGAGTGCGGCGAGGGGCCGGGAGGTCGGGAGCCTGTCGATGACGTCTGGCATGTCTCGACGGTAGGTGCGACCCGGGACACAACTCTCGCCGTAGTTCCGGCGGGATCGCCGGCCGGGAAGACGTTTCCGCGGAAACGTCTTCCGCCGGACTCCCGCCAGGTCAGGCGGTCGGGTCCTCGCCGCGGTCCAGGGCGTCCCAGGTGTCCCGCGGCGTCCCGGTCGGCCCGCGCCGGCCGGGCGTCGTAGCGGCCCCGCGGCTGCGGCCAGCGGCGGGCGCGCAGCAGGACGAGCAGCCCGCCGAGCGCGACGGGGACCGCACCGAGCACCGCGTGCCAGCGGACCGGCGACAGCCCGACGGCGACCAGGGCCGCCGCCACGCCGACGAGCGCGGCGCCGAGCACCAGCCGGGCCCGGTTGCGGACGAGGAGCACCGCACCTCCACCCGCCAGCGCGACCAGGGCGAGTGCCGCCGGACCGGAGCTGCCGGTGCCGGTGCCGGAGGCGGTCGGGACGCCGGGGGTCGTCCCGGAGCTGCGGCCGCCGCCGAGCAGCGCGACGGCGGCACCGAGCGCGACCAGCGCGACCGCCAGGGCGAGCTCGCGCCGACCCCGCCCCGTCGCCTGCGCCGGGCCGTCCGGTCGGTCCGGGTCCGGCTGCTCCGGATGCTCCGGTCCGTTCGGCGTCACGACGTCACGGCGCCGCACGCAGCGACTGCGCGGCGGCCACGGCGCGGAGCACCGCCATCGCCTTGTTGCGGCACTCCGCGTCCTCGGCGGCCGGGTCCGAGTCGGCGACGATGCCCGCGCCGGCCTGCACGTACGCCACGCCGTCGCGGAGGTACGCGGTGCGGATGGCGATGGCGGTGTCGGCGTCGCCGGCGAAGTCCAGGTAGCCGACGCACCCGCCGTACACACCGCGCCGGGTGGGCTCCAGCTCCTCGATGAGCTCCATCGCCCGGGGCTTCGGGGCACCGGACAGCGTGCCGGCCGGGAAGCAGGACGTGAGGACGTCGAAGGCAGTGCGCCCGTCGGCGACCTCGCCGACGACGGTGCTCACGATGTGCATCACGTGGCTGAACCGCTCGACCGACATGAAGTCGACGACCTCGACGCTGCCCGCCGCGCAGACCCGGCCGAGGTCGTTGCGGCCGAGGTCGACGAGCATCAGGTGCTCGGCGCGTTCCTTCGGGTCCGCGAGAAGGTCAGCGGCCAGCGCGGCGTCCTTTTGGGGAGTGCTGCCTCGAGGCCGGGTGCCGGCGATCGGGTGCATCATCGCCCGCCCGCTGCTGACCTTGACGAGGGCCTCGGGGCTGGAGCCCACGACGTCGAAGCCGTCGAAGCGGAACAGGTACATGTACGGGCTGGGGTTGGTGGCCCGCAGCATCCGGTAGACGTCGAGCGCGTCGGCGTCGTTGCGCATCGAGAAGCGCTGGCTGACGACGACCTGGAACGCCTCGCCGGCCTTGATCTCCTCCTTGGCCCGGTCGACGGCGGCGCGGTAGTCCTCGCTGGTGCGGCCACGGTCGTACGCCGGCTCGGCCGACCCGACACGTGCGACCGCGGCGGCGGCCGGCGCCCCGAGCTCGGCGGTCATCCGGTCGAGCCGCTCGACGGCGTCCTGGTGCGCCCAGTCGACCCGCTCGTCGGTGTCGTCGTAGTTGACCGCGTTGGCGATGAGCAGCACCGACCCGTCGGCGTGGTCGAGCACGGCGAGGTCGGTGGCGAGCATCATCGCGAGCTCGGGCACGTGCAGGTCGTCCGTCGTCAGGATGGGCAGCCGCTCGAGCCGGCGCACGGCGTCGTACCCGATCATCCCGACCAGGCCGCCGGTGAGCGGGGGCAGGCCGGGGAGCCGCTCGGTGTGCAGCGCCCGGAGGGTGCCGCGCAGCGCGTCGAGTGGGTCGCCGTCGGTCGGCACACCCACCGGTGGCTCCCCCAGCCAGTGCGCCTGCCCGTCGCGCTCGGTCAACGTGGCGTGCGAGCGCGCCCCGACGAAGGAGTAGCGCGACCAGACCCCGCCGATCTCGGCCGACTCCAGGAGGAAGGTCCCGGGCCGGCCGCCCGCGAGCTTGCGGTAGACGCTCAGCGGTGTCTCGGCGTCGGCGAGCAGCCGCCGGGTCACGGGGACGACCCGGCGGTCGCGGGCGAGCGCGCGGAACGCCGCGAGGTCCGGCGCGTGGTCCGGCGCCTGGTCGCTGGGCATGCGCGCCATTGTGCTGGGTGCCGACGGGCCGATGGGCGGCGCGCTCAGGGGCCGAGCAGTCGGTCGGCGTCGAAGCAGGAGCGGTCACCGGTGTGGCAGGCAGCACCGACCTGGTCGACGACGACCAGGAGGGCGTCGCCGTCGCAGTCCAGCCGGACCTCGCGCACGTGCTGCTCGTGGCCGGACGTGTCGCCCTTGCGCCAGTACTCGCCGCGGCTGCGGCTCCAGTACGTCGCGCGGCCGGTGGTGAGGGTGCGGTGCAGTGCCTCGTCGTCCATCCAGCCGACCATCAGCACCTCACCGGTGCCGTGCTGCTGGACGACGGCGGCGACCAGGCCCTGCGCGTCGCGCTTGAGCCTGCTCGCGACCGAGGGGTCGAGTGCGGAACCGGTCACCCGGACATGGTCGCAGCCGGGCGGCCGCCGTGCCGTCGACGTCCGGCGCGGGGCGGGGGCGGGTCGCAGACGGATCAGGCGCGCTGCTGCGCGGCCCACGACTCGTGCAGGCGGGAGTAGACGCCACCCGCGTCGACCAGGTCGGCGTGCCGGCCGCGCTCGACGACCCGGCCGGCGTCGAACACCAGCACGTCGTCGGCCGCCTCGGCGGTCGAGAGCCGGTGCGCGATGGTCAGCGCCGTCCGGCCTCGGGTCAGGCCCTCGAGCGCACGGGCCAGCCGCACCTCGGTGGCCGGGTCGATGGCCGAGGTCGCCTCGTCGAGCACGAGCAGGTCCGGGTCGGCCAGGTAGGCCCGGGCCAGCGCCACCAGCTGCCGCTCGCCGGCCGACAGCTGCTCGCCGCGCTGCCCGACGTCCGTGACCAGGCCGTGCGGCAGGCCGGCCAGCCAGTCCATCAGCCCGAGCTCGGTCATCGCCAGCTCGACGTCCTCGTCGGCGGCCGACGGGAGGCCGAAGCGCACGTTGTCGAGGATGCTGCCCTCGAAGAGGAAGCCGTCCTGCGGGACCATGACGATCCGCGACCGCAGCGACGCGAACGACAGCTCGCGCAGGTCGACGTCGTCGACCAGGACCCTCCCCTCGACCGGGTCCATCAGCCGGGTGAGCAGCTTCGCGAACGTCGTCTTGCCCGAGCCGGTCTCGCCGACGACCGCGACGCGCGACCGGGGCGCGAGCGCCAGGTCGATGTCGGCCAGCACCGTCGGGCCACCCGGGTAGGCGAACGACACGTGGTCGAACCGCACGTCGATCGGTCCGCGCGGCAGGGTGCGGCCGGCGTCGCCCGGGTCGGCGACGTCGGCGGGAGTGTCGAGGACGCCGAGGACGCGGCGCCAGCCGGCGATCGCGTTCTGCGCCTCGTTGAGCACCTCGGTGCCGATCTGCACCGGGCCGACGAACAGCTGCACCAGGAAGAGGAAGGCCAGGAGCTCGCCGAGGGTCAGCTGCCCGTCGACGCCGAGCAGGACACCGACCACGACGACACCTGCGTTGGCCAGGCCGGCGACGACCTCGCCGGTCGAGAACGTCAGGGCGACCAGCGCCTGGGCCCGCGTCGCGGCCGACCGGTGCCGGTCGATCGCGCGGTCGATGCGCCGGCCGGTGCGTTCCTCGATGCCGTACGCCCGGACGGTCGACGCGCCGACCACGGACTCGGAGACCGCGCCGAGCAGGTCGCCCACCCGTTCGCGCACGGCGCCGTACGCCCCGGAGACGCGCTTCTGGAAGGAGCGCATCAGCAGGAACAGCGGCAGGAAGCACAGCCAGACCAGGAGCGTGAGCTGCCACGAGTAGAACGCCATGAGGGCGGTCGCCACCAGCAGCTGGCCGAAGCTGACGATCATCAGCAGGCCGCCCCACTGCATGAACGTGGAGATGGTGTCGACGTCGCTCGTCACCCGGGAGACCAGCGAGCCGCGTCGCTCGGCGTTCTGGGTGAGTACCGACAGGTCGTGCACGTGCCGGAACGCGCGGACCCGCAGGGTGGCCAGCCCGCTCTCCGTCGTCCGGAAGAGCCGGACGTTGAGCCGGTACGCGCAGAACGCGGTGCCCAGCACGGCGATACCGGCCAGCAGGACCGCCTCGCGCACCCGCCCGACGTCGGGTCCCCCCGTCCCGAGGAGCCCGTCGTCGATGGTCTGCTGCACGGCGATGGGCACCAGCACCCGGCCGACCGTGGCGCCCAGGGCCAGCAGCAGCGTGACCGGCAGCCCCGCGGTGAACTCCGGCGACAGCGCCAGCCCGCGGCGCAACGTGGCCCACGCGGACTGCTGGGTGCGGCCGCTCTCGGTGATCGTCGCCATGTCGGCGTCCACTCTGCCGCACGCCCCGAGACGGCGCAGGCGGAGGCTGGGCGCAGGTCGTCGCAGGTCGTGGCAGGTCGTCGCAGGTGACGTTGACCCCGGCTTGGGACGAATTGGGCACGGCTGTGGCTACCCTGGTGCCCCATGAGTGGACAGGAAGCGTCCTCCGGACACCGTCGTGGATTGTTCGACACCGGGCTGGAGGCCGAGCTCGACAGCTGGCCCGACGCGCCGGAGCCGTCGTGGCTCACCGACGACGACGGCGACGAGTCGTCGACGTCGCACACCCCGGCGTACGACCTCGGGCCCGGCACCGAGTCGGTCGTGGTCGACCTGACCGGGCCGATGCCGACCCTGTCCGTCCCCGACGAGCTCGACGAGGCGCCCGCCGACGAGGTCGTGGCCGCCGTCCCGGTCGAGCCGCCCGCCGACGTACCCGTCAGCCCGTCGCCGGTGGTCGAGCCCCTGATCCCGGCCTTCGAGGCGCCGCCGCTCGACGTACCGCAGGACGCGCTGCCCGAGGCCCTGCCGCCCGGGCCCGGGCGGGAGGCCGTGGCCGAGGCGGTTGCCGCGACCGAGGTCCCGCCGGCGCCCCCGCTGCCGGTGGTCCGCGACCAGGTCGAGCCGCCGTCGTTCGCGATCCCCCCGGTGCCGCAGGTGACCGGCCGCAACCAGGCCGAGACCCTGACGGCGGCCACCGTGCTGCGCTCCCGCAAGGCGCGGCCGCAGTCCGGCTGGCGCAAGACGGTGCTGCACGTCACCGGCGGCCGGATCAACTTCGGCCCCTCGCCCGCGGATCGCCGGCGCGCCGACCTGGTGAGCCGCGCGCGGACTCCCGTCGTGGGCTGCCACCGGGTCGCGATCATCAGTCTCAAGGGTGGCGTCGGCAAGACGACGACGACGGCCGCACTGGGCGCGATGTTCGCGAACCTGCGTGGCGACCGCGTGATCGCCGTCGACGCCAACCCCGACCGCGGCACGCTCATCGAGCGGGTACCGCGCGAGTCCGGCGCGACGGTGCGCCACCTGCTCGAGTCACGCGACCGCGTCACGCGGTACGGCGACGTGCGCGCGTTCACCTCGCAGTCCTCGACGCGGCTGGAGGTGCTGGCGTCCGACTCCGACCCCGGCGCCTCGTCCGCCCTGAGCGAGCAGGACTACCGCAACGCCGTCGACACGCTGGAGCGGTTCTACAACCTCATCCTCACGGACTGCGGCACCGGCCTCCTGCACGACGCGATGCGCGGCGTGCTCGGCCTGGCGTCCTCACTGGTCGTCGTCTCGTCGGCCAGCCTCGACGGTGCCCGCAGCGCCAGCGCCACCCTCGACTGGCTCGAGGCGCACGGCATGCAGGACATCGCGAAGGACGCGGTCGTCGTCATCTCCTCCGTGCGGCCAGGCGGCGGCATCGTCGACGTCATGCAGCTCGAGGACCACTTCGCGGCGCGCTGCCGTGCGGTCGTGACGATCCCGTACGACCCGCACCTCGAGGCCGGCGGCGTCATGGAGCTCGACGAGCTGCACGAGGACACGCTGGACGCGTACAAGGAGCTGGCCGCCGCCGTCGGCGAGGGCTTCGCCGCCCGCCACTGACCGCCCCGGCGACTTGTCAGCCTCTCAACGCCGTACAGAGCGTTGAGAGGCTGACAACTCGCTTAGCCGCCGACGAGGCCGGCGTGCGCTTCGCGGACCGGCACCGGGATCGGGCCGACGGTCTTGGTGATCGCCGGTGCCGGGACGGTGTACGGGCCGCCGCCGTCGATCGTGAACGTGGCGTCCCAGGTCGTCGTGAGGCTGACGTCGCGGTCGCCTGCTGAGGCGTACGTGTGGCTCACGTCGTCGTTGGGGTAGGCGCCGCCCGGCTTGTCGAAGCCCTGCTCGACCCCGCGGTCGAACCTCCAGTCCCAGTGCGCGGTCGCCGTCACCACGACGGTGAAGCCGAGCACCTGGAACGGCTCGGTCGTCACCGACTCGGGCTCGCCGGCCGCGAAGATCGTCGGCAGGTTGACCAGCCCGCCCTGCGCCGGCTGGAACGACGGCGCCGCATCCGGCAGGTAGGTCACCACGACCTCCCGGACCTTGTCGGCGACGTCAGCCGCCGGCACCGGCCCCTCCCCCGGCCCGAGGCAGATGGTGTCGACCGTTTCCCAGGGCCCGGTCCCGTGCCTGAGGTAGACCGTGAAGAAGATCCCTGGCGGCGGGCACGCCTGTGCGGCGTTCATGCACATGAAGTCGTCGCCCGGTCCGTTGTTCATGCAGACCGGCGACAAGCTCCACGAACAGTCCGTGCAGCCAGCGTTCGCGGTGCTCGCCCGGCCCAGCTTGCTGTCGCTGCTGGTGTGCGGCCAGAGGGCCCCTCGCGTCAGCACCCTCTTGTGCTCGTTGTCGTTGTTCGCCTGCGGCGGCGTGGTGCCTCCCTGGCAATCGCAGCAAGGGACGCATCATCGTCGGCAGAGCGGTCGAGACAGACTGGCCGCCACGAAGGCGACCAGGACCGCAACGACAAGCGGACGCTGAGCATCCGACGGTCAGCCCAAGATCGACTGCGATTGCCGATGATCCACGGTCCCGACTCCTGCTTCACGAGCGAGTAGATCCGTGTGCATGTCTGCCGCCGGCAGATCGTTCGACGGAGCCTTCCCGTCGCTGTCGACGATCTTGTATGGCGGCACAGTGTCGTCAACTTCGGCCAGATCCCGTCGTTGATGTCACGTCGTGCGACCCGGTCGGGTCGACACGTCGTAGACTGCGCGTCCTCGAAGTCTGCCCTCGCCGACTACGCCGGCCGATCATCGCGCTGAACTTGCGGCATGGGCAGCGCATGATGTGCTGAGCGTCGCGAGATCGGCTCGACGTCCCCGGTCTGAGCAGCCTGTTGGTCGGCCCGCATAGTAGGTCGGCATCGGCGGCTTCGATCTGCTGCTCGGGGGTGGTGGCGGAGGGCGACGGCGACGCACTGCTGGTGGACGGGCTGGGGCTGGGGCTCAGGGTGCTGGGCTGCGGGTCGGAGCTGCCGGAGCACGCGGTGAGACCCGCGACGGTGACCAGGCCGGCGAGCACAGCCGTCCCCCCGCGCAGCGCAGTCCCCGTCCGCATGGCCCGAGAGCATATCCACGCATCCCGCACCCTCCCCTTCGCGAATCCACAGGCCCCGTGACCCCCGTGGCGGGCGAGACCGGCGGTGCCGCCGAGGCGACCGGGACTACCCGCACCGTCCAGACGAAGATCGTTTGCGACCTGGTTCACGGACACGCCGGGCGCCGTCCCGGCGTGTCGGGGACTCAGGTCGCAAACGAGCGGACCCTGGGACGGCGGGAGGGGTCAGGAGACGGGGGCGGTGTCCTCGTCGGCGGCGAGGGCGGCGCGCTCGGCGTCCTCGCGCTCGTACGCCGTGATCAGCCGCCGGTAGCCGTCGCAGCGGGCGAGCAGCTCGAGGTGCGTGCCCCGGTCGACCACCCGGCCCTGCTCGACGTAGACGACCTCGTCGGCCAGCGAGATGGTCGCCTTCCGGTACGCCACGACCACGACCGTCGGCGCCTCGCCGGACTCCGAGCTCGACGACCGCAGCCCGGCGAGGATGGCCGCCTCGACGCGCGGGTCGACCGACGAGGTCGCATCGTCCATGACGAGCAGTCGCGGCGTGCGCACCAGCGCCCGCGCCAGGGCCAGCCGCTGACGCTGCCCGCCGGAGAGGGACATGCCCCGCTCGCCGATCCGGGTGTCGAGGCCGTCGGGCAGCGCGTCGACGAACCGGTCGGCCTGCGCGACCGCCAGCGCCCGGCGTACGGCGTCGTCGGGCACGTCGAGGCCGAGCGTGACGTTGCCGCGCACGGTGTCGTCGAAGAGGAACGTCTGCTGCGGTACGACGGCTGCTGCACCGGCGACGCCGCCGCGCACCACCGCCCGCAGGTCGACACCGTCGAGGACGACCTCGCCGCTCGCCGGGTCGACGAGCCGCACGAGCAGCATGGTCAGCGTCGACTTGCCGGAACCGGTCGGGCCGACGACGGCCACCGTGCGGCCGGCACCGACCGTGAAGGTGACGTCGTGCAGGACCGGCGCGTCGCCGTAGCCGAACTGGACGTCCTGCACGTCCAGCGACGCCGGCGCCGCCACGTCCGCCAGCTCGACGGCGCCGTACGCCAGCCCGCCGCGCGCCTCGAGGACGTTCCGCACCCGGTCCCATCCGACGACCGAGCGGGGCAGCTCGCCCAGTACCCAGCCGATGGCGCGGATCGGGAAGGCGAGCAGGGTGAACAGGTACGCCACCTGCACCAGGTCGCCGGCGTCGATCGCGCCCTGCTCGATCCTGATGGTCCCGACGAGCAGGACGCCGAGCACGCCGATCTGCGGCAGCGCCTCCAGGACGGGGTCGAAGAGCCCGCGCACCCGGCCGACCCGGATCTGGGCGTCCCGCAGCTCCTCGGCGGCCGCGCGGAAGCGCGCCGTCTCCTCCGGCTCGCGACCGAGCGTCTTCACGACGAGGGCACCGTCGAACGACTCGTGCGCGACGCCGCTCACCTCGGCGCGCAGCTGCTGCGCTCGGGTGGCCAACGGTGACAGCCGCCGCTGGTAGACGATGTTGAGCACGAAGATCGCCGGGAAGATGGTGAAGCCGACGAGCGAGAGCACGACGTCGGTCAGCAGCACCGCCACCGCGGCGACCGCGAGCATCACGAGCACACCGACCGCCATCGGCATCGGCGCGATCGAGAACCACATGGCCTCGACGTCGGCGTTCGCGTTGGACAGGAGCTGACCGGTCGGGTGGCGCTGGTGCCAGGACAGGGGCAGGTGCAGGTACTGCTTGGTCACGTCGCGGCGGTAGCGGGCCTGCAGCCGGTACTGCATGATCCCGGCACCGAGTCGCCGGGCCACGATGCCGGCCGCCTTGAGCAGCGCCACCGCCAGGATCAGCAGCGCGGCTCCGACGAGGGCGCCGGTCGTGGTGTCCCCGGTCCTGAAGGCCGGCGCGACCACCTCGTCGGTGACCCGGCCGAGGACCCAGGCCGCGCCGACGGTCATGACGCCGTAGACCGCGCTGCCGCCGACGGCGAACGCGAAGATGCGCGGCTCGTGCCGCACGGCCCGGCCCAGCAGGGCGAAGCCGCGGCGCAGGGTGTCGTCCCGGCCCGCCATCGGACCACCTTACGATCAGCCGGTGACGACACTCGCCCGCACCGAGCGGCTCGCCCTCGCCGACCTGCTCGACGAGATCGGGCCGGACGCGCCGACCCTCTGCGGCGACTGGACGACACGCGACCTGGCTGCGCACCTCGTGGTCCGCGAACGTCGACCGGACACCATGCCGGGGATCGCGGTGCAGGCGATGTCCGGCTGGACCGAGCAGGTGCAGGACTCGTACGCCGAGCGGCCGTACGAGGACCTGGTGGAGCTGGTGCGCACCGGCCCCGGCCGGATGTCGCCGTTCGCCCTGCCCGGGGCCGACAAGATGTTCAACACCAGCGAGTACGCCGTGCACCACGAGGACGTCCGCCGCGCGCAGCGCGGGTGGACGCCGCGGGACCTCCCGGTGCGGGTGCAGGACTCGCTCTGGAAGATCGTCACGTCCCGGGCGCCGTTCAGCCTGCGCGGGGTCGAGGCGACCGTGGAGCTGCGTCGCTCGGACCGGCCGAGAGCGCACCCCAGCTCGCACGGCAAGGGGCCGTCCACGGTGACCCTCACCGGTGAGCCGATGGAGCTGCTCCTCTACCTGTTCGGCCGCCGCGAGCACGCCCAGGTCGTCCTCGGCGGCGACGCGGACGCCATCGCCGCCCTCGAGCAGCACTCGCTCTCGGTCTGAGCGGTGCGGCCGCGGACGTCAGCGCGGCCCGCGACCCGTCCCTAGCCGGGTCTGGCTGCCGAGGTCGTCGCGCTCGTGGTGACACCGCCGGCACCACAGGTAGAAGCCGTCTGGGCTCTCGGGGTAGCGCCGCTGGTCGTAGCTGTGGCCGATGACCAGGCAGAGCAGCTGCATCTTCGTCATGGACTGCCCCTTCCATGTCGTCCCTCAGCCGACATTAGGCTCGGCTCGGCTCGCCGTCGACCCGGTGCGGCCATGCTCGTCGACGGCTCGTTCAGCGCACGACGTGGCCGGCGGTTCGCAGCGCGTCCTTGACCTCGCCGATCCGCAGCTGCCCGAAGTGGAAGACGCTCGCGGCCAGCACCGCATCGGCCCCGGCGTCGACGGCCGGCGCGAAGTGCTCCACCGCTCCGGCGCCCCCGGACGCCACCAGCGGGACGTCGACCACGGCGCGCACCGCCGCGATCAGCTCCAGGTCGAAGCCGGCCTTGGTCCCGTCGGCGTCCATCGAGTTGAGCAGGATCTCGCCGGCCCCCAGCCGCGCACCGTCAGCCGCCCACCCCACCGCGTCCAGCCCGGCCGACCGGCGTCCGCCGTGCGTCGTGACCTCGAAGCCGCTGGGCTGCTCCGGAGAGCGCCGCGCGTCGACCGACAGCACCAGCACCTGCGAACCGAACCGCCGGGCCACCTCACCGACGAGCCCGGGCCGAGCGATGGCTCCGGTGTTGATCCCGACCTTGTCGGCGCCGGCGCGCAGCAGCCGGTCGACGTCCTCCACCGAGCGCACACCGCCGCCCACCGTCAGCGGGATGAACACCTGCTCGGCGGTGCGGCGCACCACGTCGTACGTCGTCTCGCGGGCGTCGCTCGACGCGGTGATGTCGAGGAAGGTCAGCTCGTCGGCGCCCTCGGTGTCGTACACGGTGGCCATCTCGACGGGGTCGCCGGCGTCGCGCAGGTCGGCGAAGTTGACGCCCTTGACCACGCGGCCGGCATCGACGTCGAGACAGGGGATGACGCGAACGGCGACGGTCACCAGCTCGAGCCCCGCTTGTAGGCGACCGCCTCGACCTCGACCAGCATCCGCGGGTCGATCAGCGCGACCACCTGCACCATGGACGTGGCCGGCATGACCGAGCCGAAGGCCTCGCCGTGCGCCCGGCCGTACTCCTCCCAGCGGGTGATGTCGGTCACGTAGATGCGGGTGCGCACCACGTCGTCGAGCGTCGCGTCGAGCTGCTCCAGCGCCCAGGCGACGTTGCGGATCGCCTGCTGCGTCTGCGCGAACGGGTCGCCCTCGTGCACGACCTCGCCGTCGACTATCGACGTGCAGCCGGTGACCCAGACGTGGTCGCCCGCGGCGACCGCGCGCGAGTAGCCGACGACGGACTCCCACGGCGCACCGCTCGACACCTTTCGCGTCATCGGTGCGACACCTCCTTCAGGGCCTGCTCCAGCGTGAACGCGCCGGCGTAGAGCGCCTTGCCCACGATCGCTCCCTCGACGCCGTCCGGCACGAGCGCCGCGATGGCTCGGAGGTCGTCGAGCGACGAGACCCCACCGCTCGCGACGACCGGGCGGTCCGTCGCGGCGCACACCGATCGCAGCAGGTCGAGGTTCGGTCCGGTCATGGTCCCGTCCCGGCCGACGTCGGTGACGACGTAGCGCGTGCAGCCGTCGCGGTCGAGGCGGGCCAGCACGTCGAACAGCTCGCCACCCTCCTGCGTCCACCCTCGCGCGGCGAGCGTGGTGCCCCGCACGTCCAGCCCGACCGCCACCCGCTCGCCGTGGCGGGCGATGGCCGATGCGCACCAGTCCGGGTCCTCCAGCGCGGCGGTGCCGATGTTCACCCGGGCGCAACCGGTCGACAGCGCGGCGTCCAGCGAGGCGTCGTCGCGGATCCCGCCGCTCATCTCGACGGCGACGTCGAGCCGGCCGACGACCTCGGCGAGCAGCTCGCGGTTGGTGCCCCGGCCGAAAGCGGCGTCCAGGTCGACCAGGTGGACCCACTCGGCGCCGGCCTGCTGCCAGGCGAGCGCGGCGGCCAGCGGCTCGCCGTACGACGTCTCGGTGCCGGCCGCGCCCTGCACGAGCCGTACGGCCCGGCCGTCGGCGACGTCGACGGCGGGCAGCAGCTCGAGGCGGCTGCCGGGGTTGGCGGTCATCCGCGCGACCTCCGGTCCAGGGTCAGGGTGACGAGCACGGGCAGGGCGAGCAGTCCCAGCAGCAGGGCGGCACCGCGCAGCCACGGGTCGTCGGTGAGCAGCCAGACGATGCCCTGGACGGCCAGCCAGAGCACGGCGATGACGCCGTTCTCGGTACGGCGCCGGCGGGCGAGCAGGCCCTGCTGACCACGCCAGCGGGTACGGCGCGGCAGCCGGGCGCGCAGCGCGTCGGCGCGTTCGCTGCGGCGGGCAGCCTTCGTCGCGCGGCGCTCGCGGTCGGCCCGCGCGGCAGCAGCGAGCCGCTCGCGCTCCTCGCGCCGCCGGGCCCGCTCCCTGCTCATCGGCGGCTCACAGCGAACCGACCCAGTTCTCGAGCAGGGCGGCACCCGCGTCACCGGACTTCTCGGGGTGGAACTGGGTCGCCGAGAGGGGGCCGTTCTCGACGGCGGCCACGAACGGCTCGCCGTGCTCGGCCCAGGCCACCAGTGGCGCCGCCATCGTCGGAGTCGGTTCGAGCGACCAGCGCCGTACACCGTAGGAGTGCACGAAGTAGAACCGCTCGTCCTCGATGCCGGCGAACAGCCGGCTGCCCGCGGGCACGTCGACGGTGTTCCACCCCATGTGCGGCAGGACGTCAGCCTTGAGACGCTCCACGGTCCCCGGCCACTCGCCACAGCCCTCGGTCACCAGGCCGTGCTCGTCGCCGGACTCGAACAGGACCTGCATGCCGACGCAGATGCCGAGCACCGGCCGGCCACCCGCCAGCCGCCGGCCGACGATCTCCGGGCCGCGCACGTCGCGGAGCGCGGTCATGCAGGCGGCGAAGGCGCCCACGCCCGGCACGACCAGCCCGGCGCACTCCTCGGCTGCCGTCCGGTCGCCGGTGACGACGACGTCGGCTCCGACCCGGGCGAGGGCGCGTTCGGCGGAGCGCAGGTTGCCGGAGCCGTGGTCGAGGACGACGACGCGCGGGCGGGGCACCCGCCGAGGCTACGTGAGCCGGTCCTGCGACGGCGCTCTGGACCGGGCCCGGGCACCGCCGGTCACCAGCCGGCCGGGACCACGAGCCAGGGTCAGCCCGGCTCGAAGATCTCCCGGGGAAGAGGCGGAGAGTCCGAGGCGTCGGCGTCGGTGACGACGGCCGCCCCGGCAGCGAAGCGCTGCGCGTCCTGCCCCGCGACGACGCGCGCGGGCAGTGCACCGCCGGCGCAGCGCCGCACCAGCTGTGCCAGCGGCAGGCGCCGCGCGGAGGCGAGCAGCACCAGGTTGCCGAACCGGCGGCCGCGCCAGACGCCCGGCTCGGCCACGACGGCGAGCTCCGGGAAGACGCTGCCGTACGTCGCCACCTGGCGCCGGGCGTGGGCCAGGATGCGGCCACCGGCGGCAGCCCGGCCGGCCGGCCCGTCGGCGACGTTCACGGCCACGACACCCGCCGGGGCGAGCAGCCGTCGGACGGCTCCGGCCATCTCCACCGAGGTGAGGTGGGCCGGCGTCCGCGCACCGTCGAAGACGTCGAGGACGACGAGGTCCGACGACGCGGGCCGCATCCGCCCGATGGCTTCGCGCGCGTCCGCGATCTGCACCGGCACCCGCATCCCCCGCGGCAGGGCCAGCCGGTCCCGCATCGCGGCCACCACCGACTCGTCGGCGTCCACGGCGCGCTGCCGCGACCCGGGCCGCGTCGTGCCGATGTACCGGGCCAGGGTCAGGGCGCCGGCACCGAGGTGGACGACACGGATCGGGTCACCGGCCGGCGCCATCGTGTCGACCAGGTGACCGACCCACCGCACGTACGCGAACTCGAGGTACGTCGGGTCGTCCAGGTCGACGTGCGACTGGGCGACGCCGTCGACGCTGAGGTGGAAGCCGCGGGGCCGGTCGCCGTCGGCGGAGACGACCGGGCTGGTCAGAGAGTGCCCTTGGTGGACGGGACACCGGCGACCCGCGGGTCCAGCGCGACCGCGTCGCGCAGTGCCCGGGCCACCGCCTTGAACTGCGCCTCGACGACGTGGTGCGCGTTGCGGCCGGCGAGCACCCGCACGTGCAGGCAGACCTGCGCCGATGCCGTGAACGACTCCCAGATGTGCCGGGTCAGCGTGGTGTCGTAGCTGCCGATCAGCTCGACGATCTCGGGCTCCTCGTGCACGACGTACGGCCGGCCGGACAGGTCGACCGCGGCCTGGACGAGCGTCTCGTCGAGCGGCACCAGGGCGTCGCCGAAGCGGCGGATCCCCGCCTTGTCGCCGAGCGCCTCGCGCAGTGCCTGGCCGAGCGCGATCGACGTGTCCTCCACGGTGTGGTGGGCGTCGACCTCGAGGTCGCCGACGGTGCGGACGACCAGGTCGAAGCCGCCGTGCTTGCCGAGCTGGTTGACCATGTGGTCGAAGAACGGCACGCCGGTCTCGACCTCCGCGCGCCCCGTGCCGTCGAGCTCGAGCTCGACCAGCACCGACGACTCCTTGGTCGCCCGCTCGACCTTCGCGTACCTGCTCACTGGTCCACCTCTCCGTCATCGGCCGCAGCGCCGCCGGCGGCGACCGCCACCGGCTCGGCTTCCGCCATCCCCTCGCGCAGCGCGTCGAGGAACGCACTGGTCTCCGCCTCGGTGCCGGCGGTCACCCGCAGCCACCCCGGCAGACCGACGTCGCGCACCAGCACGCCGCGGTTGAGCAGACCCTGCCAGGTCGCGTGCTGGTCGCCGAACTCGCCGAACAGCACGAAGTTGGCGTCCGACGGGACCACGTCCAGCCCGAGCACGGCGATCTCGTGCAGCAGCCGGTCGCGCTGCTCGACGACCGCGGCCACCGAGGCGAGCAGCTCGTCGGCCCGCGCCAGTGCCGCTCGCGCGGCCGCCTGCGTCAGGACCGAGAGATGGTACGGCAGCCGCACCAGCTGCAGCGCCTGCACCACCGACGGGTCCGCGGCCAGGTAGCCGAGCCGGGCCGCCGCGAACGCGAACGCCTTGGACATGGTGCGAGTCACGACCAGTCGCGGCCGGCCCGGGAGCAGGCCGACGGCCGAGGGGCGGGTGGAGAACTCGGCATACGCCTCGTCGACCACGACCAGCCCGGTCGCCGCCGCGTAGACCGCCTCGATCACGTCGAGGTCGAGCCCCGTGCCGGTCGGGTTGTTCGGCGAGCAGAGGAAGACGACGTCCGGTGCGTGCTCGCGGACCACGAGCGCCGCCTGCTCCGGCTCGAGCCGGAACCCCGGCAGTCGCGGCACCGGCAGCCACGCCGTCCCGGTCCCCTGCGAGATGAGCTGGTGCATGGAGTACGTCGGGTCGAACCCGAGCGCCGTCCGGCCGGCGCCACCGAACGCCTGCAGCAGCTGCTGCAGCACCTCGTTGGAGCCGTTGGCCGCCCAGACCATGTCGGTCGTCAGCGGGTGGCCCGTCGACCGGGTGAGGTACGCCGCGAGGTCGGCGCGCAGCGCGTCGGCGTCCCGGTCCGGGTAGCGGTTCATCAGCCGCGCCGACTCCCCCACCGCGGCGGCGAGCTCGGCGACCAGCCCGGCTGACGGCGGGTGCGGGTTCTCGTTCGTGTTCAGCCGCACGGGGACGTCGAGCTGTGGCGCGCCGTACGGCGTCCGGCCACGCAGGTCGGGCCGGAGCAGGCGGTCGATCTCGTCGGTCGGCGCCACGACCGCTACCGCGGGATCCGGGCGCGGACCGCGTCGACGTGCGCGGCGAGGTCCTCGGCCCCGCCGAGCGCGTCGACGTGCGGTGCGACGGCGGCGAGCGCGTCGCGGTCGTACTCGACCACGTGCACGCTCCGGAGGAACGACTGCACCGACAAGCCGCCGGTGTGCCGGGCGGTGCCACCGGTGGGCAGCACGTGGTTGGAGCCCGCGAGGTAGTCGCCGAGGGACACCGGCGACCACGGGCCGACGAAGACCGCACCGGCGTTGGTGACCCGGTCGGCCCACTGCCGCGCATCGCGGGTCACCACCTCCAGGTGCTCGGCGGCCCACTCGTCGACCACGGCGAGGCCCTGCTCGAGGTCGTCGACGACGACGAACGCCGACTGGGACGCCAGCGCGGCCTCCACCCGCTCCCGGTGGCGGGTTGCGGGCACCTGCAGTGCGAGCTCCGCGTCGACCTTGTCGAGCAGCGCCTCGTCGGTGGTCACGAGGAGGCACGACGCGTTGGCGTCGTGCTCGGCCTGCGCAACCAGGTCGGCGGCGACGAACCGCGGGTCGGCGGTGTCGTCCGCGAGGATGCCGATCTCGGTCGGCCCCGCCTCGGAGTCGATGCCGACGACCCCGCGGAGCAACCGCTTCGCCGAGGCGACGTAGACGTTGCCCGGCCCCATGACCAGGTCGGTGGGCCGGCAGTCCGCCGTCCCGTGCGCGAACATCGCCACGGCCTGCGCACCACCGACGGCGTGCACCTCGTCGATCCCGAGCAACGCGCAGGCGGCCAGCACGACCGGGTGCGGCAGCCCGCCTTTGTCCCGCTGCGGGGGGCTGGCGACCGCGAGCGAGCTCACCCCCGCGACCTGCGCGGGCACCACGTCCATGACGACCGACGACGGGTAGGCGACGAGGCCGCCCGGGACGTAGAGGCCGACCCGGCGCACCGGCACCCAGCGCTCGGTGACGGTGCCGCCGGGCGCGACCTCGATCCGGGCGTCGTCGCGGCGCTGTGCCTCGTGGACCCGGCGGGCCCGGCGGGCCGCCTCGTCGAGCGCGGCGCGGACGTCGGGGGCCAGCGCGTCGAGGGCGGCGGACAACGCCTCCGCCGGCACTCGGGTCGACTCGCGGTCGACGCCGTCGAGGCGGTGGGTCCACTCCCGCACCGCCGCGCCGCCGCGGAGCCGGACGTCCTCGCAGATCGGCCGCACCACGTCCAGCGCGACCTCGACGTCCAGCGCCGCGCGTGGCAGCACGTCGCGGTACCGCGACCCCGGCGCGGCACCGCGCAGGTCGATCCGGTTGATCGGCGTCGGGCTCACCCTCGGGAGTCTACGAACGGGGGGCGCGGTGCCTCGGCGCCGTTCCACCCAGCGGTCCGGCTCAGCCGACGAGCGACGCCGTCTCCCGGCGGTACGTGACCAGCAGGTCGTCGAAGGTCGACCAGGAGCCGGGCTCCTCGCCCGCCAGGATCGCTCCGAGCGAGTCGAGGTGCCAGTGCCAGCCGGCGCTGTACCCAGGGACCTTCTCCGCGGTCAGACCGGTGTGGTCGAGCACCAGCCGGCTGCCGTCGTTTGTCGCGGCCAGCTCGGCGCGGACGTGCGACTGGCCGTCGTCGTGGATCCAGTGCACGACCAGGAGGCTCGGCGGCTCGCACGTCTGCACCTCGTAGACGTTGTCGTGGTCGTCGAAGTGCACGTCGACCTTGCCACCGACGCGGAACTCGCCGGTGACCGGAGCGAACCAGCGGGCCACCCGCTCCGGCTCGGTGATCGCCGACCACAGGTCGGCGACGTCGGTCGAGTAGTGACGCTCGAAGCGCACCGACGCGGTGCTCGTGTCGGCGTGCAGGACGCCCATCAGCTCAGTCATCAGGAGACCTCGTCCTTCGTCGTGGTGTGGTCGGTCCGGCGGCGGCCGCCGGTGGCCGCGGCGCGACGGCCGCGGTGGATCTCGGTGTCCAGCGCGTCGAGGCGCTGGGTCCAGAACGCCCGGTAGCGGGCCAGCCACTCGTCCAGCTCGGCGAGCGGGTCGGGCACCAGCGAGTAGACGCGCTGCTGGCCACGCACCTGCGCGTGCACCAGCCCGGACTCGCGCAGCACCCGCAGGTGCCGTGAGACGGCCGGCTGCGAGACGGCGAACTCCGCCGCCAGCTCCCCCGCTGTGCGCTCGCGATCGGCCAGCAGCTCGACCACCCGTCGACGGGTGTCGTCGGCGAGGACCGCGAACAGGTGCATGACCTATGTCTAACTCAGAATTTATATAACTGTCAAGTGATAGACCGCAGGCGTGCGCCCGCCTAGGCTCGCGGCGTGAGCCGGCTGCCGCTGTTCCCCCTCGGCACCGTGCTGTTCCCCGGCGTGCTGCTCCCCCTGCACGTGTTCGAGGAGCGCTACCGCCGCCTGGTGCGCGACCTGCTCGTCGCCCCGCACGAGGAGCGGGCGTTCGGCGTCGTCGCGATCCGCGAGGGGCGCGAGGTCGGCGCCGACGGCGTACGGGCGCTGCACGCCGTCGGCTGCGTGGCACGTCTCCACCGGGCCGAGCCGTACGCCGACGGCCGGTTCGACGTCGTCACGACCGGCGCCCAGCGGTTCCGGCTGGACGCGCTCGACGAGACCCGGGCCTACCTCCAGGGCGAGGTGACGCTGCTCGGCGAGCCGGACGGGCCGGACGTCGACCGGTTGGCCGGCCAGGTCGAGCGTGCCTGGGCCGGCTACCGGGAGGCGATCGGGAACGGCGACGACGAGTCGTCCGACGACGCCCGCGCGCTGTCGTACCTCGTCGCGGCCGGTGCCGTGCTGGACCTCCGCGAGAAGCAGCGGCTGCTGGAGGCGGCCGACACGGCGACCCGGCTGCGCGCCGAGCTCGGCCTGCTCCGTCGGGAGACGGCACTGCTGGGCCTGCTGCCGTCGCTGCCCGCGGTGGAGCTGACCCGAGTCCCGGCGAGCCCGAACTGAGCCGCCGGTGAGCCGGCGAGCTGCCGGCGGCACCCCCGCAACGGTCGTCCTGACGAAGGCCGGGGTCGAGTTCACCCTCCATCCGTACGAGCACGCGGCCGGCGCCCCGTCCTACGGCGGTGAGGCGGCCGACGCGCTGGGCCTGTCGCACGACGAGGTGTTCAAGACCCTGGTGGCGCGGGTCGACGGCGCGCTGGTGACAGCCGTGGTGCCGGTGGCCGGCAGCCTGGACCTCAAGGCGCTGGCCGCCGCCCTGGACGGGAAGAGGGCCGCGATGGCCGAGCCCGCGGACGCCGAGCGGGCCACCGGCTACGTCGTCGGCGGGATCAGCCCGCTCGGGCAGCGCAGCAGGCTGCCGACGGTGGTGGACGAGTCGGTGCTGGGACTGCCCGCGGTCTACGTCTCGGCCGGCCGCCGCGGCCTGCAGGTACGGCTCGCTCCCGCCGACCTCCTGCGCGTCAGCGCGGCCCGGACGGCTCCGCTGCGGAGGGACTGACCGCGTCCCGGTCCTCGGTGTCCGGCACCGGGGGCTGCTCGTGGTCGCCGGCCTCGGCGCCGGCCGCGACCGCGAAGTACGTGATGACCGTGGCCATCGGCCAGGCCAGCAGCACGCCGTACGCCGACACGTCGAGCGGTCCGCGGAACGTCGAGCCGACCGGGAGTCCGGCCGCGGTGGCCTGGAGCGCCGTCGGCCCGAGCAGGTGGCCGAGCTGCCAGGCGGCCAGCGAGCCGAGCGTCCCGCCGACCACCAGCGCGACGAGCGGCACCACCCGGCCGGGCCGGGTCCGCAGGTAGACGACGAGGGCGACCACGATGCCCGCCCCCAGCGTGATCGCGGCGAACCAGCCGTCGGCGGCGACGGCTGACTCGTCGCCCTCGCCGCCGACGCGGTAGAGACCGTCCGACCGCTTCTCGACCAGCGTCAGCGGGGCGAGCAGCCACCACGCCAGGCCCACCGGCAGCGCGACGAGGACCGAGCAGACCACGACGAGGGCGGCGGTGCGCACCTCGTCGGCCGCCGCGCGGGGGCTCAGTGGCTCACCAACCGGAGCCGGAACGACGCGAATCCGTCACTGATGCTGCTGACCGTGAGACCCACCCCGTCGAGCGGCGCGATGTCCGGGTCGGGCTCGCCGCCGAGGCCGAACGCCGCCTCGGCGCCGACCGGGTCGACCCACAGCGCGAGCGCCGCGTCGTCGAGATCGGGCAGGGCCGACCGGAACGTCTCGTCCTCGCCGAGTGCACCGTCGGTGGCCAGCCGGTCCGCCTGGTCCTTCGTGGCCGCGACGACGAGGTCGTCGCCGACGGTGCGGCGGATCACCGAGAAGTCCGGGGCCAGCCAGTCGCCGGACTGCTTCTCGAGCGTGTCCAGGACCTTGTTCGCGGCCGCCGTGTCGGTCGTGATCCGGGCTCCGAGCTGGAGCTGGCCCGACTCGCCGCCGTCGAGGGCGACCAGCAGGTTCGTCCCCAGCAGGGTCGCGAGATCGTCCGGCATGGTGAGACCCAGCGCCTCGGCCGGGTCGTTGCTCCCGCCGCCCTCGGCGCTCATGATCCCGAAGAAGCCCTCGGCGGCGGTCCACGCCTTCGCCGCGAGCTTGTCGCCGTCGGCCATGCCGAACGCCACCGCCGTGCTGGCCGGCAGGTCGCCCATCCCCTGCACCTGGTGCTCGGCCCAGCCGGCGCCGTCGGCACCGGTGGTCGTGCCGCTGAGCTCGAAGACGTCCGGGCCGTCGAAGCGAGCGACCATGGTGGTCCGGCCGCTGGCCGTGCCCCCGAAGGCATGCGGGACCGCGCCGACGTCCCCGAGGACGTCGCTGGCGCGCCCCAGGTCGGCCCAGGCGAGGATCACGCCGTCGTCGGCTGCCGCCGTGTCGGCCGCGAAGTGCTCGTCGGTCGAGAGCGGTGCGGTGCCGGCCCGGGTGGCGAGGTCCTTGGCGATCATCGTGCTCTCCGCCAGCAGCGCGTAGTCGCCCGAGAAGGCCCAGCCGGCCGGTGCCGCGCGGCCGGTGCCGAGGCCCGCCTCGGTGGCGAGCTTCTTCAGGCCGGCGTCGGCCTTGTCGGCGTCGGTCACCTGCAGGGCCACGACGACGACCGGCTCGGACCCGTCGCCGGCGGGCGGGTAGACCGCCACCGCCAGCCGCTTGCCGAGCCAGGGCGAGACATCCGTGTCGAAGTCGACGTGCGACCAGCCGAACCCCTCGGCGAAGGCGTCGAAGACGATCTCGCGGACGTCGCCGTCCAGCGGGACGTGGTCACGGAGGGAGGGGAACTTGCGGAGGTACCGGAAGCCGTCGATCTTCTGCCCCGCCGGCGGGTCCAGGTCGACGGAGAGCAGGCCGAACGCTCCGCTGGGCAGTGCCTCGGTGGCCTGCTGGCCGCCGCCGGACAGCGCACCCATGGCGTAGGTCACGCCGCCGACGAGAGCGAGCACCAGGGCGGCAGCGCCGGCTACCAGCGGCCACGACCGCCGCCGGGCACCTGCAGGCTCGGGGTGGGCGGCCAGGACGTCAGGCGTCGCCGCCGACCAGCCCTGCGTCGGTCCGTCCGGGCTCTCGGTACTCACGTGGGTGCCCCCAAGGCTGGTGTGGCGGCGGAAGCCGTCGTCTTCCGGAGGATATCGGCGGGACACCGGTAGGTGCTTGAGCCCGCGGGCTCAGACGCCGGCAGGTCCGCTCTCGGTCGGCAGGACGGTGCTGGGGCCGGTCGGCGCACGGTGCCCACCCAGCTGCGGGGCAGGCGGGTCCGCCGGCGTCCAGGCCGGGACCAGGCGCGAGCGGCAGATCCGGTGGGCGCCCCAGGCGACGCCGAGGACGATGACGACGTCGCCCACCGAGAAGACGTTGGACAGGGGCAGGCCCTCGGGGATGGCGAACACGTCACCGAGGAAGCCCAGCCGCGGGTGCTCCAGGACGCCGGAGTTGAGGAACTCTCCCGGCGTGAGGTGCACGCCCGCCCGCTCCAGCGCCGTCTGCGACGCGGGGAGCGTCCCGCCGTTGAGCGCGATGGTGACACCGTTGCTGGCGGCACCCGCGGCGACGACCAGCAGCCCGGGGACCGTCCGGTTCAGCCAGACGAACGCCCCGGCGGCGGCGTACGTCGCGAGATGGACGCCCGAGAGCACGGTGTGGTTGGCCCCGGGCAGCACCGAGATCGCCACCACCTGGGCGGCCAGCGCGGCGAGCACGATCCACGTGTGCCGGAACCGTACGTCGGCCAGCCGCCGCAGCCGGCCGCCGGCCAGAGCCGGCGACAGGACGGCCAGCAGGCCCATCACGGGGATGATCACGGGATCGGCCCCAGCTGGTCCAGGAGCCGCTCGGCCGTCCGCTCGGAGGCGATCCGGCGGCGCTCGTTGAGCCACGCCTCCATGGCCGGGGCGGACAACGGTCGCGAGTGGTAGAAGCCCTGGACGCGGTCACAGCCCAGCCGCTGCAGCGTGTCGTGGGTCGCGCGGTCCTCGACGCCCTCGGCGGTGACTGTCAGGCCCAGGCTGTGACCCAGCTCGATCGTGGACCGCACGATGATCGCGCTGTTGTCGTCCAGCCCCATCTGCATGACGAACGACTTGTCGATCTTCAGCTCGTCGGCCTCGATCCGGCGCAGGTAGGACAGCGAGGAGTAGCCGGTCCCGTAGTCGTCGACCGCCAGGCTCACACCCATGGCACGCAGGGCGCCGAGCACCTCGAGAGCGCGCTTGGGGTCGGCCATGATCGTGCTCTCGGTGACCTCGACCGTGAGGCGCGACGCAGGGACGCCGTGGCGCAGCAGCACCTCGCCGACGAAGGTCGGCAGGTCGAGGTCGGTGAGCAGCCGGGCCGAGACGTTCACGGCCATCGAGATGTCGTGGCCGATGTCGTGCCACTGCCGCAGGGTCACGACGGCCTGCTCGATCCCCCAGCGGCTGAGCCGGCTGATCAGGCCGCTGTTCTCGGCGAGCGGGATGAAGACGTCGGGGTTGACCAGCCCGTGCCGCGGGTGCAGCCAGCGGCTGAGTGCCTCGACGGAGAGCACGTCGCCGGTGCGGGCGCAGACCTGCGGCTGGAAGGCGAGCACGAACTCGTCGTTCTCGACCGCGCCGTGGAGGTCGCCCAGCAGCGACAGCCGCTCGATGGTGTAGCCGTCGATCTCCGGGCGGTAGCTCTGGATCTCGCCACGGTTGGACTTGGCCCGGTACAGCGCGATGTCCGCCCTCTTGAGCAGCGTCTCGAACGAGTCGGCGTCCTGGGGCGCGAGAGCGATGCCGACGCTGGCCTGGACTCCCAATCGGACGCTGTCCACGACGACCGGTTCGCGCAGCCGGGTGGCGATGTCGTTGGCGATCCGTGACGCGTTGACCGGTCCCTCGACCTCGGTGAGCAGGACGGCGAACTCGTCGCCGCCGAGC
This sequence comes from uncultured Actinomycetota bacterium, assembly GCA_963746175.1. GTDB lineage: Bacteria > Actinomycetota > Actinomycetes > JACCUZ01 > JACCUZ01 > CAVVAH01. Next base: position 861,252 of record CAVVAH010000001.1, read on the forward strand.
CGAGCCACGGTGACCGAGTCGCTCGCGACCTCCTCGAGGCGCTTGGCGACCTCACGGATCACCTGGTCACCGACGTGGTGACCCATCGTGTCGTTGATCTCCTTGAAGTGGTCCAGGTCGATCAGCATCACGGCGAGCGGGTGCCGGTCGTCGGCCATGGCCAGCGCCTTCGAGGCCCGACGTCGCAGCAGCTCGCGGTTCGGCAGGTCCGTGAGCGAGTCGTGCATGGCCTCGTGCTGCCGGCGGAGCGACATCTGGGCGTTGCTGTGCACACCGAGGATCGGCAGCACCAGCAGCGGCAGCATGGCGACCGAGAAGGTGCCGACGTGCGCCGCCACCGGCGCCAGCCCGAGCAGGATGCTCGAGGTCGCCAGCTGGAACCTGACGTCCTCGCCGAGGACCTTGAGGACCGGGATACCGCCGTCGAGGGCGACCACCGTGGCGACCAGGCCGTTGTTGACCGCGAAGTACACCGCGCTGGCGAGCAGCGCCGCCGGGATGTCGCCCGGGTGGAACGGCGTGCTCAGCGAGAAGAGCTCGTGACTCGACGCCATGCAGTAGGTGATGCGGGTGGCCGACAGCGTCAGCAGGTACTGCCCGATGTTGAACAGCAGGACCCGGCGCGGCATCCCGCTGATCCGGTCGGAGAGCGCGACGGCGATGGCCTGCACCAGGAGGGCCAGGCTGAGCGGCCCGATGAACACCAGGGCGGTCGCGAACGTCGAGGAGACCGTGATCTGGTCGGTGGTGTCGTCGCCGCGGGGCACCGGGATGGCCCGCAGCTCCCCGACGAAGAGCATGATCGCCAGCAGGTAGCACTGGGGGCCGACGCCGGCCCAGTGCGCCGGCACCTGCACCTGCACCAGGACCGTGAGGGCGAAGCAGAGGAGTCCGCAGACCAGGATGAACCCGATCATCGGGTACAGGAACGGCGAACGCCGCGAGCCCGTGGCCGCTGGTGCGGCCACGGGCTCGGGAGCGTACGGGTCTGTCAGCATCCCCACTTGCGTCCGGGGACGTTCGCCTCGCGGGCGGCCGTGACGGTATCCATGAGGATCAGTTCCCCCACTTCGTACCGGCGCCGACCACGGCGACGAGCGAGCCGAAGCTGCCCAGCGCCGTCATCAGACGAAACAGCTGAACGCGCGTCATGTCCCCTCCCAAGTTTGCTACTCAGAGTTTGATCGCCATTACCTGTTGTAATGACCGCCTTGACCTTCGCATGACTCTTCGCGTTCGTGAAGATGCAAGGAGTGAGGTTCATCCGAACGGCGGAGGAAGCCGTCCGGTCGTGGGAGTTCTGGGCAGGATCTGCGGTCGTTCGTCCCGGACGGGTCGTCGGGGCCGGCGCACGGTCACCCCCCGACGCTGCGCCGGACGGGTGACGGCGTACGCCGCGGAGGGAGCTCACCCCAGGGCCGTCGGCAGGACCTCGGACTTCCTTGAGCGACGGCGCCGCGCCGCGAAGCCCGGTGCGCCTACTGTGCCGTTCCATGGCGGTCGCCTGCGGCTCGTGCGGGGCGGAGAACCCGGAGCGGGCCAAGTACTGCCTCGAGTGCGGGGCGAACCTCGCGGTGACGTCGCCCGCCACGGAGACGCGCAAGACCGTCACCGTGATCTTCTGCGACGTGACCGGGTCGACCGCGCTCGGCGAACGTCTGGACGCGGAGGCGATGCGCTCGGTGATGGCCCGGTACTTCGCCGCCATGAGCGGCGTCGTGGAGTCCCACGGCGGCACGGTGGAGAAGTTCGTGGGCGACGCCGTGATGGCGGTGTTCGGCGTCCCGGTGCTGCACGAGGACGACGCGGTACGCGCCCTCCGCGCGGCGGCCGGGATGCAGGACGCCCTGGAGGACGTGAACGACGGCCTGGAGGCCGACCACGGAGTGCGGCTGGCGGCCAGGATCGGCGTGAACAGCGGGGAGGTCGTCGTCGGGACGGACGGCAGCAAGGGCACCGTCGCGACCGGCGACGCGGTCAACGTGGCCGCCCGCCTCGAGCAGGCCGCGGCGCCGGGCGAGGTGCTCGTCGGCCAGCAGACCTGGGAGCTGGCTCGTCACGCTGCACGCGCCGAGCGGGTGGCGCCGCTGACCCTGAAGGGCAAGGCGGCCGATGTCCCGGCCTGGCGGCTGCTCGACGTCGAGGACCTCTCCGAGTCGGAGCGCGTGCCGACGACGAGCAGGCTGGTCGGTCGAGAGCGTGAGGTGGCACTCCTCGAGCACGCCGTGGAGCGGAGCCGGGCGGACCGGCGCTGCCAGCTCGTCACCGTCCTCGGGGCCGCTGGCGTGGGCAAGACCCGACTGCTGGCCGAGGCGCTCGCGGAGCTCGACCCGGGCACGACCGTGCTCTCCGGGCGGTGCTTGTCCTACGGCGAGGACATCGTCTTCTGGCCGTTGCAGCAGATGCTGCGCCAGGCCGCGGGTCTCGAGCCCGGTGCGGACGACGCCCATGGCCGGTCCCGGCTGCGCTCCCTGGTGCACGACGACCCGGAGGCTCAGCGCATCGTGGAGCGGTTGGCCCCGCTGGCCGGCCTCCAGGGCACGCCCGCCGAGGCCGACGAGACCCACTGGGCCGTGCGCCGCCTGGTCGAGGCACTCGGGCGCCGGGGCCCGGTGGTGCTCGTGCTGGACGACGTGCACTGGGCCGAGCCGGCGCTGCTCGACGTCGTCGAGCATCTCGCCGAGTGGAGCCTCGACACACCGCTCCTGCTCGCCGCGCTGGCCCGCCCGGAGTTCCTCGACGACCGGCCGCAGTGGGGCGGCGGCAAGCTGAACGCGTCGACAGTGCTCCTCGAGCCGCTCCCCGACGACGCCGCCGCCGTGCTGCTCGACAACCTCGAGGGCGCACTGCCGCACGGCGCCCGGCTGGATGCCGGCACCCGGGCGCGGATCCTGCAGGCGGCAGGTGGCATGCCGTTGTACATCGAGCAGATGCTGGCCATGCTCGCCGACGACGGGTGGCCGGGCCCGGACGGCGGGGACGTGCACCGTCGACCGGTCGAGGTGCCGCCCACTGTCGCGGCTCTGCTCGCCGCCCGGCTCGACCGGCTCCCAGAGGACGAGCGGACCGCACTGGAGGCCGCCTCGGTCGTGGGTCTGACGTTCTACCGGGACGCCGTGGCGGAGCTGGTGTCGGCAGACCCCAGGGCCGCGTCCGGCTCGCTGAAGGCCCTCAGCCGCAAGGAGCTCGTCCGACCCGCGGGCACCGACCTGCCCGGCGAGGACGCCTTCCGGTTCCTGCACGTCCTGCTCCGGGACACCGCCTACGCGGCAATCCCGAAGGCACGCCGCGCCGAGCTGCACGAGCGGTTCGCCCGGTGGCTGGACAAGCGCGCGGAAGCGGTCGGGACGGACGAGGACGAGTTCGTCGGCCACCACCTCGAGCAGGCCGTCCGGCTACGCCGTGCGCTGGGGCCGGCTTCCGCAGGCCTTGTGGGACTCGCCGAGTCCGCGGCGGACCGGCTTGCCATCGCGGGCCGGCGCCTCCTGGTCGCCGACCCGATGTCGGCCGCTTCGCTGTACGAGCGCGCGGCTGCGCTGCTCGACCCGCTCAGCCCCGAGGCGGTCGACCACCTTCGTCGCGCCGCCGCGGCCCGTCAGGAGGCAGGCGACCTCGCCGGGGCGGCGCAGCGGTACGACTCGGCCGCCGCGAGCGCCCGCGCCACCGGCGACGCACGTCGCGTCCTGCTCTGCGACACCGCATACGTCGTCGTCCGCCTGCACGTCGAAGCGGACCCCGACTCCCCGGCCGCGCTGCTGGCGGTCGACCGGGCCCTCGAGCGGTTCGAGCAGGATGGCGACGACGAGGGCACGTTGATCGCCGGTCTGGCCAGGCTTGAGCTGCTCAACGAGCTCGCCACCTGGGGACCGATGGTCGAGCTGGCCGAGCGCCTGCTTCCGGTGGCCCGCCGCCAGCAGGACCTCCTCAGCATCGGGGCGTTGGAGCGATTCCTGGGCGCCGGGCTGTTCCTCGGACCTTCGCCCTACACGCAGGCGCTCGATCGGATCGACACGAGCGGGGACCCGCGAACCCGCGCCCTGGACGTCGGCCGGACATTCTCCCGGGCCGCGACGCTGGCCCACCTCGACCGCGCCGACGAGGCGCGGGAGAGCCTCGCCCGGGGCGAGGCCCTGGTGGCAGATGCAGCCACCCCCGCAGAGCTCGGGCATGCTGCATTCGGAGGCGGGATGGCCGGCGTGCAGCTCGACGACCTCGAGACGGCGGAGTTCTTCCTGCGGCGTGGGGTCGATGCGCTCCGAGCCGTCGGTGAGCGGTCCTGGGTCTCGTCGCTGCTGCCGACGCTCGGCGACGTCCGGCTGGAGCGCGGCGACCCGGTCGAGGCACGGACGCTGGCCGAGCTCGGCCGCGAGCTGAGCACTCCCCGCGACGCCCACAGCCAGGCCGCCTGGCGGGCCCTGCTCGCGCGGCTGGAGGCCGCCGACGGGGACATCGAGAACGGCACCCGGCTGGCGGACGAGGCAGTCCGCTGGGCCGAGACCACTGATCAGACCGACACCATCGCGGAGGTCCATGTGGCCCGGGCCGAGGTGCACGAGCGAGCCGGTCGGTTCGCCGAGTCCCGCGCCGACCTGGATGTCGCGCTCGCGGCGTACCAGAGCAAGGGCAGCATCACCGGCGCCCGGCGGGTCCGCGCGCAGCTGACCCGGCTGTCCGGCCTGGGCTGACCGCAGAGCGCGTCGCGGCCGGCCGCTCGGCGGTCAGCCGAGGCAGGCGGGGCCGAGCAGCGCCTTGAGGTCACCCATCAGCGCGGGGCTGGGGTTGACCCGCAGGCCGTCGTCGATGCGCAGCACCGTCGTGCGGGAGGCGGCCTGCAGCCGCAGGTGCACCTCGGTGGCGCCGGGGTGGGTCGCCAGCACCTCCTTGAGCCGCTCGACCACCGGCGGCGTGCAGCGCACCGCCGGCAGCGAGATGACGACCGGGCCGCGCGGGCCCTCCGACAGGTCCGGGAGCGTGAGCTCCATCGCGACCAGCTTGGGCACGTCCTCGCGGCGGTCCAGCCGGCCCCGCACGACGACGACCGCGTCCTCGGCCAGCGTGGTCGCGTAGAGCTGGTAGGTCTGCGGGAAGAACATCGTCTCGATCGCGCCCTCGAGGTCCTCGATGGTCGCGATGGCCCAGACGTCGCCCTTCTTCGTGACCTTGCGCTGCAGCCCCGACACCAGGCCGCCGATCGTCACCTGGGAGCCGTCGGCGCGCTCCTCGGACCCGGTCAGCGAGGCGATGCTGCAGTCGGTGGCCGCCGTGAGGACGTGCTCGACGCCGAACAGCGGGTGGTCGGAGACGTAGAGGCCGAGCATCTCCCGCTCGTACTGGAGCAGGACGCTCTTGTCCCACTCGCCGATCGGGATCGGCGGCGTGACGACCAGCCCGTCGTCCGGCTCGCCGTCCGCGTCGTCGCCCCCGAACAGGTCGTACTGGCCGTGGGCCTCGTTGCGCTTGGTGGCCATGAACGAGTCGATGGCGTCGGCGTGCACGTTGAGCAGGCCGCGGCGCGGGTCGCCGAGCGAGTCGAAGGCGCCGGCCTTGATGAGCGACTCGACCGTCTTCTTGTTGCAGGCGACCGGCTCGACCTTCTTGAGGAAGTCGTAGAAGCCGGTGAAGCGGCCCTTCGAGCTGCGGGTGCCGGCGATCGACGCGACGACGTTGTCGCCGACGTTGCGGATCGCGGAGAGCCCGAACCGGATGTCGGTGCCGCGCGGCGTGTAGTCGGCGTCGGACTCGTTGACGTCCGGGCGGGAGGACCTTGATGCCCATCCGGCGGCACTCGTTGAGGTAGAGCGCCGACTTGTCCTTGTCGTCCTTGACCGAGGTGAGCAGCGCGGCCATGTACTCGGCCGGGTAGTTGGCCTTGAGGAACGCCGTCCAGTAGGAGACCAGGCCGTAGCCGGCGGTGTGCGCCTTGTTGAACGCGTAGTCGGAGAAGGGGACCAGGACGTCCCACAGCTTCTTGATCGCCGCCTCGGAGTAGCTCCTGCGCGCGCATGCCGTCGGAGAACGGCACGTACTCCTTGTCGAGGATCTCCTTCTTCTTCTTGCCCATCGCGCGGCGCAGCAGGTCGGCCTGGCCGAGCGTGTAGCCCAGCGAGCTGCTGGGCGATCGCCATGACCTGCTCCTGGTAGACGATCAGGCCGTGCGTGTCGCCGAGGATCTCGGCGAGCGGCTCCTCGAGCTCGGGGTGGATCGGGACGACCGGCTTGCGGCCGTTCTTGCGGTCGGCGTACTCGATGTGGGCGTTGGCGCCCATCGGGCCGGGGCGGTAGAGCGCGAGGACGGCGGAGATGTCCTCGAAGTTGTCCGGCCGCATCGAGCGCAGCAGCGAGCGCATCGGGCCGCCGTCGAGCTGGAAGACGCCGAGGGTGTCGCCGCGGGCGAGCAGCTCGTAGGCCTTCACGTCGTCGAGGCCGAGCGTCTCCAGCACGATCGTCTCGCCGCGGTTGGCCGTGATGTTGCGCAGGCAGTCGTCGAGCACCGTGAGGTTGCGCAGGCCGAGGAAGTCCATCTTCAGCAGGCCGAGCGTCTCGCAGGCGCCCATGTCGAACTGCGTGATGATCGCGCCGTCCTGCTCGCGGCGCATGATCGGGATGACGTCGATGAGCGGGCGCGCTGGACATGATGACGCCCGCGGCGTGGACGCCCCACTGGCGCTTGAGGCCCTCGAGGCCGCGCGCGTTGTCGACGACCCGCTTCACCTCGGGGTCGTTCTCGTAGAGCGTGCGGAACTCGCCCGCCTCGCCGTAGCGCGGGTGGTGACTGTCGAAGATGCCGGCGAGCGGGACGTCCTTGCCCATGACCGGCGGTGGCATCGCCTTGGTGATGCGGTCGCCCATGGCGAACGGGAAGCCGAGCACCCGGGCGGAGTCCTTGACGGCCTGCTTCGCCTTGATGGTGCCGTAGGTGATGATCTGGCTGACCCGGTCCTCGCCGTACTTCTCGGTGGCGTAGCGGATCATGTCGCCGCGCCGGCGCTCGTCGAAGTCGAGGTCGATGTCGGGCATCGAGATGCGCTCGGGGTTGAGGAACCGCTCGAACAGCAGCCCGTGCCGGATCGGGTCGAGGTCGGTGATGCCCAGGGCGTAGGCCACCAGGCTGCCGGCGGCGCTGCCGCGGCCCGGGCCGACCCGGATGCCGTTCTGCCTTCGCGTGCTGCACCAGGTCGGCCGTGACCAGGAAGTAGCCGGGGAAGCCCATCTGGACCATCACCCCGACCTCGTACTCGGCCTGCTTGCGGTGGCCCTCGGGGACGCCGCCCGCCGTGCCGGCGTACCGGCGCTGGAGGCCGACCTCGACCTCCTTGACCAGCCAGGACTCCTCGGACTCCCCCGGCGGCACCTCGAAGCGCGGCATGAGGTTGGCGCCCTCGGTGAAGGCGACCTCGCAGCGCTCGGCGATGGCCAGGGTGTTGTCGCAGGCCTCGGGGAGCTCGGCCCAGGTGCGGCGCATCTCCTCCGCCGACTTGAGGTAGAAGTCCTCGGCCTCGAACTTGAAGCGCTTGGGGTCGGCCAGCGTCGACCCCGACTGCACGCAGAGCAGGACGGCGTGCGCCTCGTGCGTCCTGCGGGAACGTGTAGTGCAGGTCGTTGGTGGCCACCAGCGGCAGCCCGAGGTCCTTGGCCAGCCGCAGCAGGTCGGCCTTGACCCGCTGCTCGATCGGCAGCCCGTGGTCCATGACCTCGCAGTAGAAGTTGCCCGCGCCGAAGATGTCGCGGAACTCGGCCGCGGACCGGACGGCGTCGTCGTACCGCCCGATGCGGAGCAGGGTCTGCACCTCGCCGCCGGGGCAGCCGGTGGTGGCGATCAGCCCCTGCGAGTAGGTCTGCAGGAGCTCCCGGTCCATCCGCGGCTTGTAGTACTGCCCCTCCAGGCTGGCCAGGCTGGAGAGCCGGAACAGGTTGTGCATGCCGGCGGTGTTCTCGGCCCACATGGTCATGTGGGTGTAGGCGCCGCCCCCGGACACGTCGTCGTCGCCGCCGTCGTTCCAGCGGACCCGGGTCTTGTCGCTCCGGTGGGTGCCAGGTGTCAGGTAGGCCTCGGTGCCGATGATCGGCTTGACCCCGGCGGCCTTGGCCTTCTTCCAGAAGTCGTAGGCCCCGAACACGTTGCCGTGGTCGGTCATGGCCAGGGCCGGCATCTGCATGCGGGCGGCCTCGGCGAACAGGTCGTCGAGGCGGGCCGCGCCGTCGAGCATGGAGTACTCGGTGTGCGTGTGCAGGTGCACGAACGAGTCGGTGGATCCCATGCGGTGCTGGCGCCTCGGCTCACGTCGGGAGGGGTCTGGAGGGGCCCGAGTCTAGGTCCGCCCGGAGACAGATCCCGGCGTGTCCGGAAGCACCCCAGCCCCCTCGGCGTGTCGCCCCCCACCACCCATGATCACCAGCGACCGCCCCCGTGTCCGCCACCCCCGAACACTCGTTTGCGACATGGATCCCCGACACGCGGAAGGGTCACCGGCGTGTCGGGGAGCTAGGTCGCAAACGATCTTGATCTGACAGATGGACCAGCAGATCGTCCACACGCCAAGGCCGTCCCCAGATCGGCTGTCCGCGCGCCGAACAACTGCCGGACCGGTCGAGCGTCGCAGCATGACCCGACAGCCACCGGACCTCTCTGCGGACTTCGTGGCACACCCACGGACGAGAGCGGAGCTACGCAGCGCCGGCCTGACCTGGCGCGAGATCGACGGGCCGCTATGGAGCACCCTTCGGCCAGGCGTGCACCTGTGGCTGCCCGGCGACCGCCTCGACCCCATGACGCGCATCGAGGCTGCCATCGCGTGGATGCCGGAGGGGGCTGCCCTCGGCGGCTGGGCGGCGCTGCGTTGGGCCGGGCTCGAAGCCCTCGACGGTCGGACCGGACCAGCCGGCCACCGCGACCTCCCGGTTCCGGTGTGCCTCGGCCCGGTCGGCCGAGTCCGTCCATCCCCGGGGCTGGACCTCGATCGCAGCACGATCCTCGACGTCGACCTCGTCGAGTGCCGTGGGGTGCTCGTGACGCGCCCAGCACGCAGCGTGCTCGACGTGGCTCGACGGCACGGGGTCGAGGAGGGTTTGGTCGCGGCGGATGCCGCCCTTCGCGCCGGCATGCTGACCCGGGCTGACCTCGACGATGCCGTGTCCCGGCTGGTCCGGATCAAGGCGGTCCCGGCAGCCCGGCTGGTGGTCGCGCTGGCCGATCCGGGAGCCGAGTCGGCGCCAGAGAGCCGACTGCGCTACGTCTGGGTGGTGGAGGCCGGGCTGCCCAGGCCCTTGGTCAACCCGGTGGTCCTCGACCGTCAGGGCGTCGTCCTGGGGCGGACCGACATCCTCGACGAAGCAGCCGCCATGGCCGGCGAGTACGACGGCGAGGTGCACCGCATGCTCGACCGGCACACCGCCGACAATGTGCGGGAGGAGGAGCTCGAGGCGACGAATCTGCTCGTGACCCGCGCGACGGCCATCGATCTCTGGCCGCAGCGTCGCCGCCTCGTCCAGCGCCTGACCATGCGGCACGCCCAGGGCATGGCCCGGGACCGGTCCCGTGATGCCTGGCTGCTCCGCCGGCCCTGACCGCCCATGATCGTTTGCGACCTCAGCCCCCGACACGCCGAGACAGACCACGGCGTGTCGGGGAACCAGGTCGCAAACGATCACTACCGGGCGGTCAGCGCTCGCGGAGGTCAGGGGGTGGGAAACGGCGTGAAGACCTCGGGGATGCGGGAGGGGACGGCGGGCGTGACGGTGCCGGCGCCGAGGGCGGTCAGCTCGAGGTCGGTCGCGACGCCGGTGAGCGGGAACGCCCGGCGCCCCTGGAGGGCCAGCAGCACCCGCTGGGTGCGGGCGTCGAAGATGCCGGTGACGTACCGCTCGCGCATGTGCATCGCACGCTGCAGGGCCGCGACGGCCGGGCCGGACTGACCCGGGCCGTACGTCGAGCCGAGCAGCGCAGTCAGCGGGTGCACCACCTCGCGGCGGCCGTGCAGGACCGGGCAGGTGACGTCGCGGTCGCGCGAGTCCTGGACCCACTGCGCGAGGTAGACCGGGCCGCCGGAGAACGACGGCGCCGAGCACCGGGCCGCGGCGCGGGTCCACCCGTTCGCGACCGGGCCGACCGGCACCCACGTCGGGTACGCCGGCTTGCGCCAGGACCCGACGACCGCACGCCAGCCGCCGTCGTAGGAGTAGAACCCGACCCGGTGGCCGTTGTCCTCGTACGCCCGGACGACGCCGCGCACGACCTCCCGGTTCGCCAGCACGGCCCGGGGCCACGGGTGCGTCGGGTACGGCTCCACGTCCACCCAGACGAACGGCACCGCCAGGCCGGCCGTCGCCATCGACGCGACGTTGAACAGGGCCTGCTGGTAGCCCGCGTTGCGCAGCCGGCCGGTCCGGGTCGCGGCCGACCAGGGACCGGTCGAGCCGTACGCCGCACGCTGGGCCGCCGTCGGGAACGTCGTCATCGAGTACGCCGCCGTCCACGCGCCGCGGCCCTTGGCCCAGGCGACGTGCGCGGCCAGGCACGGGTTCGGGTACCAGCCCGGCCCGTTGGTCAGGCCGATGACCACGAACGACGCGGACGCCAGCGGCAGCGGGTTGCCCGGCGAGCGCCGGGTCGGGATGCCCATGCCCTTCGGGCAGTTCGGCCAGGAGATGTCCCCGCCGGACAGCCGCGTGCCGGCGACCGGCTCGACGGCGGCGCCGGCCGGCGCGGCGCCCGACACGGACGAGCCGAGCATCGAGCAGGCGGTCAGCAGCAGGACGAGCAGGCGGCGGTGCACGAGCGGCCCCCAGGCGGTACGGCGGTACGGACCCCCATGGTCGACGCGCACCGCGGCCATCCTGAGCCGGACCTGCCGGGCTTGGGCGAAAAGTTACGAGACGGCCCGGACCTCGCGCGGCAGCGGCCAGGAGTTCGGCCGGCAGCCCTGCATGCCCTTCGACTGCTGCTGCATCACCGGGGCGAGCGCGCCGCGCCGCAGGCAGCGGGCGTGCCCGAGCCCCAGCCAGTGCCCGGTCTCGTGGTCGACGACGTACCGCCGGTAGGTGTCCAGGCCGCCGGTGAAGGACCGCGACCCGTGCGCCCACCGCGCGGCGTTGATGACGACGTAGCGACCCGCCTGGCAGCTGTACGACGGGGAGCAGAACCACGCGAATCCCGGCAGGTACGCCGCCCGCGCGAGCACCACGGTGAACGCACCGCCGGACGGCACCTCGCGGAACCGGTGGTGGGCTCGCGGCCAGCCGCGCGGGTCGGCGTAGGTGCTCGCGACGTCCCGTCGGAAGGTCGTGACGTCCGCCTGCACGGCGCCCCGGACGACCACGGAGTAGGTGTGCAGCCGGAAGGCGTCCAGCCGCGGGAGGCGCGCGACGAGCCGTGCCGCGCGGCCGTGCGCCGGGCGCACCACCCGCCACCGCCAGAAGCCCGGCGAGGTCGGTCTGGCGGTGAACGCGTACGCCTGGTCGGCACCGGTCCGCGTCTCGTCGACCCGCTGCCAGCGACGGCCGACCGAGCGCTCCAGCAGGAGCGGCGAGCCGGGGCGGGCCACCAGCACGCCGGTCACGCGGACGGAGCGGTCGTACCGGACCGCGTCGCTGGTCAGCGAGGCCGTGAGCTCCCTGGGCCGCACCACGACTGGCGTGCTCACCGACTCCTCGTCGCTGCCCGGCTCACCGTGGTGCAGCCGGAAGGAGACGGGGCGGTCGGGCGCCGCGGTCGCCGACAGGCCGCCGTCCACGTCCGCGACGAGGTCCTGCGCGACCGACCAGGTGGCGGTGGCGGGGTCGAGGACCTCGAGCCGGACCGCTCCGCTCGCGATGCCGGCGCCGGTGGCCGGGTCGGTCAGCCGGCCGGCCAGCGTGACCTGGCGTCCGACCGGGACCTCGGCGGCGGAGGCGGTCAGGTCCAGTGCGGTCGGCGACCCGGCCACCCAGCGGCCGACGAGGAGCCGGTCCGGGCGCGCCACCGCGGCCGGCGACAGCGCGACGGCGCCGACAGCGACCAGCACCGCTGCCACCACCGTGACGGCGCCGGCCGCCGGCGACCGCCGCCGCCCGCGGTCCGCCGGCACGAGCGTTCCTCGGCTCACCCGGCCCCCTCCCCGCGCACGGCACCACGGTAGGCGCCGTCTGTCACAGGGACGGCCCGGCCGCGCAGCCGGTTCGCGCGCGCCGGCACCGCCGTCGCCCGTCAGGCGGGCAACCGCCCGCCGTACGTCAGGTCGACGTGCCCGGAGGCATGGCCGCGCAGCCCGGCCCCGGTGTGCGCCAGCCAGTCCCGTCCGGCCCACCTCGCCCACACGGCCGGGTCCGTGCTGGGCCGCGCGAGCAGGAAGCCCTGCACGGTGTCGACGCCGAGGGCGGCCAGGGTGTCCAGCTCGGCGGCGGTCTCCACGCCCTCGGCCGTGACCCGCGCGCCCAGCTCCAGCGCCATCAGCACGACGGCGGTGACGACGGCACGGCGGGCAGCATCGTGGTCGATGTCGGCGAGCAGCGACCGGTCCATCTTGATGACGTCCGGCCGCAGCCGGAGCACGTGCGCGAACGAGGCGTACCCCGCCCCGGTGTCGTCCACGGCCAGCCGGACACCGCGCTCGCGGTGCGGCAGCAGGGCGGCGGAGATGTCCTCGTAGTGGCTGACCGACTCGTGCTCGGTGATCTCCACGACCAGCCGGCCGGCCGCGGCGCCGCTGCGCTCGATGACCTCGCCGAACCGGCGGTCGAGCACGAGCGCGGGTGAGGCGTTGACCGAGAGCCCCACGCCGCCGGGCAGCGACGGCAGCAGCGCGACGGCGCGCTCGAGGATCCGCACCTCGAGCCCGGTGCCGACGCCGGCCGCGTGCGCGTCGCCGATCCAGCGGTCCGGGCGGACGCCGTCGGGGAACCTCGCCAGCGCCTCGACCGCCACCCATCGGCCGGTGCCCACGTCGACGATGGGCTGCAGCGCCACCTGCGGCGCGCCCGGGTCGGCCAGCAGCCGCTCGGTGCGGTGCACGGTCACAGCCAGCCGCCTGCCGGGCGCGGCGGACAGGGCCAGGTCCGCCCCCTGCGCAGCCACCCGGCGGTCCAGCTCGTGGACCCGGCGGCCCACCACGGCCGCCACCCCGGCCAGCACGACCACCCACAGCAGTCCCGCCGCGGCAACCAGCTCGACGGGACCGCCGTCGCCCGTCAGCTCCTCACGGGTGGCTCCCACCCGGACGACCAGCGCCACGCCGCACTCCACCACGACGGCCCCGACGAGCAGCCGCACCAGACCGGTCGGACCGAGTGCCATGGCCACCACCTCCTCGGCGCGTCCCCCGCGCCCGCAGACGGGTACGTGGAGCAGAACGAGCGGGATGGCAGGAGGTCACGAAGCCACCACGGTCAGTGACGACGGCGGCTGCCGTCAGAGGGTGCGGCTCATCCAGCGGTGCGGCAGCCCGGCGTCGTCGAACTCCGGTCCGTACGCCGTGTAGCCCAGCCGCTCGTAGAAGCCGAGCGCGTGGGTCTGCGCGGACAGCGCGACGACCCGCAGTCCGCGCTGGGCGGCCCGCGCCTCGATCGCACGCACCAGGTCGACCCCCAGCCCCGTCCCGCGGGTCTCCGGGCGGACGGCCAGCCGGCCCAGGTGCCCGACCGGCCCGAGAGCCGGGTCGGACCCCTCGAAGCCCGGGTCCTCGACGACCAGCCGGCCGGCCCCGACCGCGCGGGCCCCGCCGTCGGCGCCCGCGTCGTACGCCACGAAGTGGTCGGCCGCCTCGTCGAGCTCGTCGAGCTCGAGGTCGGCCGGCACGCCCTGCTCGCTGACGAACACGTCCGAACGCACGAGGTACGCCGCTGCCCGCTCCGCAGCGTCGCCGGCCAGCCGGATCGTCCTCACGCCTCGGCTCGGAGCCGGGCCAGGGCCCCGGCCAGGTCCTCGGGGTAGTCGCTGGTGAGCTCCAGCCGCTCGCCGGTCCCGGGGTGCTCGAAGCCGAGCCGGACCGCGTGCAGCCACTGCCTGCTCAGGCCGAGCCGGGCGGACAGGGTCGGGTCGGCGCCGTACGTGAGGTCGCCGACGCACGGGTGCCGCAGCGCCGCCATGTGCACACGGATCTGGTGGGTGCGGCCGGTCTCGAGCGAGATCTCCAGCAGGCTCGCGGCCCGGTGCGCCTCCAGCGTCTCGTAGTGGGTGACGCTCGGCTTGCCGTCGGCCACGACGGCCCACCGGAAGTCGTGGCTGGGGTGCCGGTCGATCGGCGCGTCGACCGTCCCCCGCAACGGGTCCGGGTGCCCCTGCACCAGAGCGTGATAGGTCTTGTCGACCGTGCGTTCCTTGAACGCTCTCTTGAGCAGCGTGTAGGCCCGCTCTGACTTCGCGACGACCATCAGACCGCTGGTGCCGACGTCGAGCCGGTGCACGACGCCCTGGCGCTCGGCGGAGCCGCTGGTGGAGATCCGGTAGCCGGCGCCGGCCAGGCCGCCCACCACCGTCGGCCCGGTCCAGCCGGGGCTGGGGTGAGCCGCGACGCCGACCGGCTTGTCGACGACCACGAGGTCGTCGTCGTCGTGCACCACGACCATGCCCTCGACCATCTCGGCGACCACCTGCGGAGCACCTGGCGGCGGCGGGATCGTCACGTCGAGCCAGGCGCCGGCGTGCACCCGGTCCGACTTCACGGCGGTGGCGCCGTCGACCAGCACATCCCCCGCGCCGACGAGCTCGGCGGCCCGGGTGCGGGAGAAGCCGAAGAGGCGGGAGAGGGCCGCGTCGAGGCGTTCGCCGGCCAGCCCCTCGGGCACGGGCAGCTCACGGCGTTCCGACATAGGTCGAGTATCCCCGACCGGGAGCCACCGCTCGGACCGGTGACCGTCGGGTCAGTAGGCGCCGCGGCCCTGGACGACGGCCGACACGGTCTTCCACAGGATCTGGATGTCGCCGGCGAACGACCAGTTCTCCACGTAGTAGAGGTCCAGCCGGACGCTGTCCTCCCAGGTCAGGTCGGAGCGTCCGCTGACCTGCCACAGGCCGGTGATGCCGGGCTTCACGAGCAGCCGGCGGGCCGTCGACCGTCCGTACCGCTCGGCCTCGGTCGGCAGCGCCGGACGGGGGCCGACCAGGCTCATCGTGCCGGTCACGACGTTCCAGAGCTGGGGCAGCTCGTCGAGGCTGACCCGGCGCAGCAGCCGCCCGAACGGCGTGACGCGCGGGTCGTCCTTGAGCTTGAAGAGGACCCCGTTGCCCTCCGACAGCTCCCACAGCGCCTCGAGATGGGTCTCGGCGTCGACGACCATGGTCCGGAACTTGAAGACGGTGAAGACGTCGCCGTCGCGCCCGACGCGCACCTGGCGGAAGATCACCGGGCCGGGGCTGCTGAGCCGGACACCGAGCGCGATGAGCGCCATCACCGGGGCCAGCAGCGTGAGGGCCAGCGTCGCCAGGACCCGGTCGAAGGCCTCCTTCATCGCCCAGGTGGGGCCGGTGAACTCCGGCTGCTCGACGTAGAGCAGCTGCAGGCCCGACACCGGGCGGACGTGCACGCGGGGGCCGGCGATGTCGGTGAGCGCCGGGGCGACGACCAGGTCGACGCCGGCGCCCTCGAGGTCCCAGCCGAGCCGCTTGAGCACGCCGCTGGTCAGGCCGCGGGAGGCCGTGACCGCAACCGTGTCGACGCCGAGCCGGGCGACGGCGTCGGGGACGCTGGTCAGCGAGCCGACCACCGGCACGGAGGACTCGCCCGTGTCGTCGCCGGCGGGCACGCACGCGCCGACGACCTTGAGGCCGGCGTACGGCTCGCGCTCGAGCGCGGCCACCAGGGCGGCCACCTCCTCGTGGCCCCCCACCGCGAGCACCCGGTGCGACCAGTCGCTGGACCGACGGCGGGCCCGGTGCAGCATCTTCCGGGCGATCCAGCGGCCGAGCAGCAGCAGGAACGTGCCTGACCCGAAGGCGACCGCGAGCAGGAAGCGGGACAGCTCGAACTGGGTCATGTAGCTGGCGATGGCGACCAGGCCCCAGAAGTAGACGCCGGCCCGGACGACCCGGCGGTACTCGTCGCCGCCGACGCCGAGCACGCGCGCGTCGTAGGAGCGGGTGGCGACGAGCATGGCCACCCAGGCCACCGCGAGCAGCGGACCGATGACGAGGTACGACGAGAGGTCGACGTCACTGAGGTGGTCGGGAACCGCGATGCGGGACGGCTCGCGGCCGAGCCGCTCGGCCAGGGCGGTGAAGCGCACCACGAGGGAGACGGTGACCGTGACGGCGACCACGAGGGTGTCGAGCAGGAGCAGCCGGCGGCTCAGCCGGCGCAGCCACCGGGTGTCGGCGACCAGCGAGGGGCGGGCCGCCAGCCGGGCCGACGCAGTGGCCTCGACCGAGAGCGCGAGAGAGTGCTCCGGGACTACCGACGTCATGCTCCCCCTCCCTCGCAGCGGTCGACGGGTCGTACGACGGGTGGCCCCGCCGACGGCAAGGCCACCGAAGGGTAGCGGGCGGGAGAGCCCCGTCCACAACATCGAATCGCCCTGATGTACCGATGTGACCCGGTTCGAGCTGGGCCTACGGCATCCACGAGACCTCACATCAAGACATGACGCACGGAGGGCCTGTCCGGTTACCCCGAGTTCTCGCCGAGCTGTCGAGCGGGGCCGGCGGAGCCCTCAGGACCCGGACCGGGACCCGTCGTAGCCGAGGCCGCGGGCCGACAGCAGGACCATGAGGACCCCGGCGCACACGATGGCCGAGTCGGCCAGGTTGAAGACCGGCCAGTGCGGCAGCTCGAGGAAGTCGACCACGTGGCCCCGCCCCGGACCGGGTGCCCGGAAGACCCGGTCGACGAGGTTGCCGACGGCGCCGCCGAGGACCAGCCCGAGCGCGACCGCCCACGGCAGGCTGCGCAGCCGACGGGACAGCCGGAGGATGACGACCACGACGGCCGCGGCCACCACCGTGAACGCGATGGTCAGTCCTTGGGCGACCCCGAAGGCCGCACCGGCGTTCCGGACCAGGCGCAGCGTGAGCAGGCCGCCGAGCAGGTCGACCGGCTCGCGGTCCGCGAGCTCGCGAACCGCGAGCCACTTGGTCACCAGGTCGCCGGCGAGCACCAGGCCGGCCACGCCCAGCAGCAGGGGCAGCCGGGGCCGCCCGCGGGACGGCTGGTCGCCCTGGCTCAGCGGCGCTCCTCCCGCTGCTTGCACGTCATGCACAGCGTGGCCCGCGGGAACACCTGCAGGCGGGCCTTGCCGATGGGGTTGCCACAGTTCTCGCAGACTCCGTAGGTGCGGTTGTCGATGCGGGCGAGCGCGCGCTCCGCCTGCACCAGCATGTCACGCGTGTTGTTCGCGAGAGACATCTCGTGCTCCCGCTCGAAGGTCTTGCTCCCCGCGTCGGCAGCGTCGTCACCGGCCCCGTCGCCCGAGTCGCGGAGCATGTCGTCGATCTCGTGCTCGGCCATGTCGAGCTCGTCGCGCAGCCGGGCCACCTCGGCGCGCAGCTCGTTGCGGACCTCGGTGAGCTCCCCCTTGGTCCAGGGATCCTCGTCGGCCCGGACGACCAGTGCGCGGGGCTCGGCCGACGACGTGGTCGGTCCGGGCGCCTTGCGGGCCGCCGGGACGTTCGACTGGGGCGTCCGGACGACGGTCTCCGGCGCCTTGGCGCTGGCCTTCTTCCGTCCCGTCGACGGCTTCGTCGCGGCTGCGGTCGCGGCGGCGGCCTCGGCCGGCGTCTGGGCCGGCGCCGGGGCGGGGGCCGTCCTCGCGGCCGCCTTCTTCGCGGGTGACGGCGTCGGCGGCGCGGCCTTCGCAGCTGCCTGCTTCGAGGGAGCGGTCTGCTTGGCCACCGTCTTCTTCGCCGGCGCGGCCCTCCTGGCCACCGTCTTCTTCGCGGCCGCCTTCTGCGCCGGCGCCGCCTTCCTGGCCACCGTCTTCTTCGCGGCCGCCTTCTTCGCCGGCGCCGCCTTCCTGGCCACCGTCTTCTTCGCGGCCGCCTTCTTCGCCGGCGCCGCCTTCCTGGCCACCGTCTTCTTCGCGGCCGCCTTCTTCGCCGGCGCCGCCTTCCTGGCCACCGTCTTCTTCGCGGCCGCCTTCTTCGCCGGCGCCGCCCTCCTGGCCACCGTCTTCTTCGCGGCCGCCTTCTTCGCCGGCGCCGCCCTCCTGGCCACCGTCTTCTTCGCGGCCGCCTTCTTCGCCGGCGCCGCCTTCCTGGCCACCGTCTTCGTCGCGGCCGCCTTCTTCGCCGGCGCCGCCCTCTTGGCCACCGTCTTCGTGGCGGCGGTCCTCGTCGCCGGGGCGACCTTCTTGGCGGCCGCCTTCTTCGCCGACGCGGCCCTGGTCGCGGGCTTCCGGGCCGAGGCCGCCGCGCTCACCGGGCTGGAGGTACGGCGACGGACGGCGTCCCGGGCGGCGTCGACGACATGCCGCACCCGCCCACCGACCCCGGTGGTGCCACGCACGGGCTGGCCACTCGTCGGCTCGCCAGACATCTCGGTCCCCTCGCGTACCCGTCATGGTCACGGAGAGTGACCAGCCGCCCGGGATCATCGTCACGGATGGTGGCGGCAGGATAGGACCCGCCCGGGCGGCGGACAAACCGGCGCGCCGCATACGGGCCGCTGACCAGCGGTGGACCGGCCTCCTCAGCCTCAGCCGGACCGCAGCGCGGCGGCGAACGCGCGGGCCACGACCCGGTGACCACGGGTGCTCGGGTGGAAGCCGTCGTCGCTGGTCAGGGCCGCGAGGTCACGCTCCGCAGACAGGTCCACGAGCACCGCGCCCTCCCGCGCGGCCACCCGGGCGATGGCGGCGTTGAAGTCGGCCACCGCGGCCCGCACCTCGGCCGGACCGGGCACCAGCGGAAGCACGCAGGGCACGTCGGTGACCCCGGACCCCGGCAGGCAGGCGCGGTACGCCGGGAGCCGGTCCAGCGGCGGGACGTTGCCCACCAGCACCTCGGTACGGCCGCCCTGCCGCAGCGCGCGCACCAGGTTGCCGAGCGAGCGCTCGTAGTCGGCGACCGGCACCAGGCTGAGGGCGTCGTTGACGGCCAGCCAGACCGTCACGACGTCGGGGTCCTCCGCCAGCGCGCGCGCCAGCTGACCGGTGAGGGCGTCGCGGACCGTGGCACCGGAGACGCCCACGTCGACGAAACGCGCGCCTGCCAGCGCCCGGTCGTGCAGGACCCGGGGCCACGCCTCGGTCGCCGGGTGGTCCGCGCCCACGCCGACCGTCTCGCTCGCGCCCACCGCGACGTAGACCCGCGGCGGGTCCGCCGGGGTCGGCGACGCCGCCGCCGAGGCCGGGGCGGAGGTCGATTCCCGGTCGGCCTGCGGCCCCTCGGAGCCCGCCGAGCAGCCGGCCGCGCCGGCCATCAGGGCGCCGGCGAGAGCGACGGCGACGGCCGGACGACGCCGGGGGCGGGGCATGGGGTGAGCCTAGGCAGACGTGGTGCCAGCACCCCGCAGCTGTGGTGCTCACCCGACTGCCGGCAGCCCGAGACGCTCCTAGATTTGTGGCTACCGGGAACCAGCCCGGCCGCACCTCAGGAGCCCGCCGTGTTCAGCAACGCACTCGCCCGCCAGATGGTCACCGGCCTCACCGAGAACAACCGCCGCCGCAGTCGCGTCGCACGCCTCCGGGCGCACCGCACCTGACGACCGCCACCTCCGGCATGCGCGATCCGCACCCGTCCTGACGGGAGCGGGTCGCGCATGCCGCGTTTCTGCGTTGCACGGGTCGGTAGAGTCGGTGCCGTACCTGCAACGGCGACGACGGGCCATCACCCCCGAGCCGCCGGAAGAAAGCCCACCGCAGGCCGGCGGCGAGGCGACTAGACCCGGCAGCAGGACGAACCGAGCGGGCCGCGCCCGCGTCCGGCGCCGCACCGGCGGCCGGCGCGCAGCGGCCAAGGAGGGTGGTACCGCGGGGCCGGCACCTCAGGCCTCGTCCCTTCGGCAGCGACCAGACGTCGAGCAGCGCCGAAGGAGCAACCCCGCCGTGAGCAGCGACCGCCGCTACACCCCCGTCCCGCCGCAGGTCGACCTGCCCGCGATGGAGCGCGAGGTCCTCGCCCTCTGGGAGGACGCGAAGACCTTCGACACCAGCCTCCGGCAGACCGAGGGCGGCCCCAGCTGGACGTTCTACGAGGGGCCGCCGACGGCGAACGGCCAGCCCGGCGTGCACCACGTGGAGGCCCGCGTCTTCAAGGACGTCTTCCCGCGGTTCAAGACCATGCAGGGCTACCACGTGGTCCGGAAGGCCGGCTGGGACTGCCACGGTCTCCCCGTCGAGATCGCGGTGGAGAAGGAGCTGGGCTTCACCGGCAAGGGCGACATCGAGGCCTACGGCGTCGCCGAGTTCAACGCGAGGTGCCGCGAGTCGGTGCTGCGGCACGTCGACGAGTTCGAGGCCATGACCCGGCGGCTCGGCTTCTGGGTCGACGCCGACGACCCGTACCGGACCATGGACCCGGAGTACGTGCAGAGCGTCTGGTGGTCGCTCAAGCAGGTCTACGACAAGGGCCTGCTCGCGGAGGACTACCGGGTCGCGCCGTACTGCCCGCGCTGCGGCACCGGCCTCTCGGACCACGAGCTCGCCCAGGGCTACGAGACCGTCGTCGACCCGTCGGTCTACGTCCGCTTCGGTCTCACCAGCGGCCCGTACGCCGGGACGGCCGCGCTCCTGGTCTGGACCACCACGCCGTGGACCCTCGTCTCCAACACCGCCGTCGCCGTCCGTCCGGACGTCACCTATGTCACGGCGACGAACGGCGCGGAGACCCTGGTGGTCGCCGAGCCGCTGGTCGAGCAGGCCCTGGGCGACGGGTGGACGGTGCAGGACCGCTTCGCCGGCACCGAGATGGAGCGCTGGTCCTACGAGCGCCCGCTGGACCTGCTCGACTGGCCGGAGGGTGAGGACGGCCACTTCGTGCTGCTCGCCGACTACGTCACCACCGAGGACGGCACCGGGCTCGTCCACCAGTCCCCCGCCTTCGGCGCCGAGGACCTCGTCGCCACCCGGGCCTACGGCCTGCCCGTGGTTCGGCCGGTCCGGCCGGACGGGCACTTCGAGGAGTCGGTGCGGCTGGTGGGAGGCGAGTTCTTCAAGCACGCCGACAAGGCCCTGGTGAAGCACCTCGAGGAGACCGGGAAGCTCTTCCGGCACCAGGCCTACGAGCACGCCTACCCGCACTGCTGGCGCTGCCACACCGCGCTGCTCTACTACGCCCAGCCCTCCTGGTACGTCCGCACGACGCAGGTCAAGGACGCCCTGCTCGCCGAGAACGAGCGCACCACCTGGTACCCGGAGAACATCAAGTGGGGCCGCTACGGCGACTGGCTGCACAACAACATCGACTGGGCGCTGTCCCGCAGCCGCTACTGGGGCACCCCCCTCCCGATCTGGCGGTGCGCCGACGACGGCTCGCACCTGGTCTGCGTCGGGTCGCTGGCCGAGCTCGGCAGCCTCGCCGGCCAGGACCTGGCGACCCTCGACCCGCACCGGCCGTACGTCGACGACGTGACGCTGCCCTGCACCCAGTGTGCGGACGGCGGCGCTGTGACACTGATGCACCGGGTGCCGGAGGTGATCGACGCCTGGTACGACTCCGGTTCGATGCCGTTCGCCCAGTGGGGCTACCCGCACGCGCCCGGCTCGGTCGAGAAGTTCGAGAACGCGTTCCCTGCGCAGTTCATCTGCGAGGCGATCGACCAGACCCGCGGGTGGTTCTACACGCTGATGGCGGTCAGCACGATCGTGCACGGCCGGTCGTCGTACGAGAACGTGCTCTGTCTCGGGCACATCGTCGCCGAGGACGGCCGCAAGATGAGCAAGCACCTCGGCAACATCCTGCTGCCGATGCCGCTCATGGAGGACCACGGCGCCGACGCGCTGCGCTGGTTCATGGCCGCGTCCGGCTCGCCCTGGCTGCAGCGCCGGGTCGGGCACACGGTGCTCCAGGAGATCGTCCGCAAGACGCTGCTCACCTACTGGAACACCGCGTCCTTCCTCACCCTCTACGCCGGCGCGAACGGCTGGGCACCGGGCGAGGCGGACCCGGCGGTGGCCGACCGTGCCGACCTCGACCGGTGGGCGCTGTCCGAGCTGCACCGGCTGGTCGGCGAGGTGACGGCGGCGTACGAGGGCTTCGACACCCCGAAGGTGGGGCGGCTGCTGTCCGCCTACGTGGACGACCTGTCGAACTGGTACGTCCGCCGGTCGCGCCGACGCTTCTGGGACGGCGACGCCGGGGCGCTGGCGACCCTGCACGAGTGCCTGCGGGTGCTCACCCTGCTGCTGGCCCCGGTGGTGCCGTTCGTCACCGAGCGGGTCTGGCAGGACGTGGTCCGGCCGGTCAGCGACGTCGACGCACCGCAGTCGGTGCACCTGGCCTCGTGGCCGGAGCCGGACCCGACCCTGGTCGACGACGCGCTGGCCGGGCAGGTCGCGCTGGTCCGCCGGGTGGTGGAGCTCGGCCGGTCGGCCCGGGCTGCGTCCAAGGTCCGCAACCGGCAGCCGCTCGGCCGTGCTCTCGTCGGCGCCGCCGGCTGGTCCGACCTGCCCGACGACCTCAAGCAGGAGGTGGCCGACGAGCTCAACGTGCACGGCTTCGACGCGCTGGCCGGCGAGCTGGTGGACCGCAGCGCCAAGGGAAACTTCCGCGCCCTCGGGAAGCGCTTCGGCAAGGACACGCCCACGGTGGCCGCGGCGGTGGCGGCGGCGGACGCGGAGGCGCTGGCGCGATCGCTGCGCGACGCCGGCACGGCCACCGTCGTGGTCGACGGTGCGGAGGTCGAGGTGACCGCTGACGAGGTGCTGCTCACCGAGACCCCGCGGGAGGGCTGGGCGGTCGCGAGCGAGGGCGGCGAGACCGTCGCGCTCGACCTCGAGCTCACCCCGGCGCTGCGCCGGGCCGGCCTGGCCCGCGAGGTCGTCCGGCTGGTCCAGGAGGCGCGCAAGACCTCCGGCCTGCAGGTCACCGACCGCGTCGCGCTGCGCTGGGAGGCCGACGGCGAGCTCGCCGAGGCGCTGCGGGAGCACGCCGCGCTGGTCGCCGGCGAGGTGCTTGCCACGTCGTACGACGAGGGGCTGGACGGCGCCGGCGCCGCCGAGCACCGCGACGACGCCCTGGGCCTGCGCTTCACGGTCACCCGGACGGCCCAGTGATCCGGTAAAGAGTTGGTCTCGGTGGGGTCACCGGCGGGTCCGCACGCGCTCGGGAACGTGGCGTTACGGTGAATCACCCGTCCGGCGCAGTGTAGGAGCAGGGGCCCTCCGGCCGATACTTGACGCAGGTCGCCGGAGTCGTTCCGGCTCCCGTCCCAGTCGTCAGTCAGGGAGGTCGCGGTGCCACTCCACGTCGTGCCCCTCGGTGGTCCGGCCGCGGCCGGGCTGAAGCTCAAGGAGGGCGCCGTCGCGGTGCCGGCCCTGGCCAGCCACGTCCGCCCCTCCCTGGTCCTCGCCGAGCGCGAGAGCCGTGAGCTGCTCGCCTCCGCCGCGCTGCACGACGTCGGCGTCGACGGCCGCTACTCCGCCGGTCCCGCGGGCATCCAGGTCTGGGACGGCCCGTTCAACGGCCCGAACGGGACCCACGGCACCGCCGTCCACCTGGGCTCGGTCGACTGGAGCTACGACACCCCGACGAAGCACTACGTGACGATCTACCGCGCCATGGTCACCCAGGCCGGCGTGGACGCGGGCGAGACGACCTTCTCGATCCTCGCGGGCGTCCTCGCCCTCGGCGGGCTGCCCGCCGACGGCAACCGCATCACGCTGCCGACGCCTCCGGCCCGCGACCCGTTCCGGCGGCTGGCCGCGACCGGCAGCTAGCGCGCACCACGACGACGAACGCCGAGGCCGGCGGACCCTGGGGTCCGCCGGCCTCGGCGTTCTCGTGCGGAGCGGCTGCTGCCCGAGGGCTCAGCCCTCGGTGAAGCCCTGCGGCTGCTGCGGCGGGCCGCTCGGCTGGTCGCCGCCGCCGACCGGGGCACCCGGCGCGAACGGACTGCGCTGACCCTGCTGGGCGGGCGCGGCCTGGGCCGGGGCGGGCTGGCCCTGGTTCGGCTGGCCACCCTGTCCGCCCGCCGGCGCGTCGGTCGACCGGCCGTCGAGCTCGCGCAGCTGGCCCTCGAGGTAGGACTTGAGCCGGCTCCGGTACTCCCGCTCGAACGAGCGCAGCTTCTCGACCTCGCGCTCGAGCGTGGACCGCTCGGTCTCCAGCGAGCCGATCATCTGGCGGTGCTTGTCCTCGGCCTCCCGCTTGAGCTGGTCGGCCCGGGTCTTGGCCTCGCTGATGATGCGCTCTGCCTGGGTGCGCGCCTCGGCGATGTGCTCGTCCGCGGTGCGCTGCGCCAGGGCCAGGATCCCGGTGGCCGTCTCGGACGGCGCGGCCTGCTGCGCGGGGGCGGGCGCGGCGGGCTGCACCGGCGTCGGGGCTGCCGGCTGCGGCCGGTTGGCCGCCTCGGCGAGCTGGCGCTGTGCGGCCGCGAGCTTCTGCCGGAGCTCGTCGTTCTCGCGGGCGAGCGCCGGGTCGGGTGCGGCGGGCTGGGCGACGACCGGCGCCTGCTGCGCGGTCTCGCCGCCACGGCCGGCAGCCGACAGCTTGGACCGCAGCTCGTCGTTCTCGCGGTAGAGGCGGGTGAGCTCGGCCTCCACCTCGTCGAGGAACTCGTCGACCTCGGTCTCGTCGTAGCCAGGCTTGAGCCGGGTGCTCGTGAACTGCTTGTTGGCCACGTCCTCGGGGGTCAGCGGCATGGCGTCGAGTCTCCTCGCTAGTCGGTCGTTCGGGTCGTGCTCGTGGTGCGGGTCGGGCGGGTGGTGCGGGTGGTGCGGGGCTCAGGTCGTGCTGAGAGGCCTGTGCGTCGGCGGGCGGCGCCGGACGCGCTCCGGGGAATCATCCCCCATCGGGCATCACAAGGCGAACCGCGGCCCCGCCTGCACGTTCGCGGCCCACGGTGGGACAGCGTGTCAGAACGTGATGTATCCGGTGAGGTAGATCGCGAACTGGACCAGGATCACGAGGACCAGGAACGACAGGTCCAGGGTGATCTGCCCGATCCGCAACGGCGGGATCACCCGGCGGAGCGCCTTGAGGGGCGGGTCGGTGATCGTGTAGACGATCTCGGCCACCACGAGCAACGGCCCGCGCGGCCGCCACGAGCGGGCGAACATCTGGATGTAGTCCAGCACCAGCCGCCCGATGAGCAGCAGGAAGAAGAACCACAGCGCGAAGTAGACCGTCGCGCCGACCGGTCCGCGCATCAACGGCCCCCGCCGCGGTGCACCGGTCGGGTCCGTCCTGCCGTCGTCTGCACGCGGCAGACACTAACGCGCCGCACACGATCACCGCGTCGCCGACCCGCCGAGCCCGCGCGGGTCAGCTCTGGTTGAAGAAGCCGCTCTCGGCCATCCGCGCCTTGTCCTCGGCGGTGACGGTGACGTCGGCCGGCGACAGCAGGAAGACCTTGTTGGTGACCCGCTCGATGGTGCCGCGCAGGCCGAACACCAGACCCGCGGCGAAGTCGACCAGCCGCTTCGCGTCGGAGTCGTCCATGTCCGAGAGGTTCATGATGACCGGCGTGCTCTCGCGGAAGCTCTCGCCGATCTGCTTGGCCTCGTTGTAGGTGCGAGGGTGGATCGTCGTGATCCGGTCGAACGCCCGCGAGGACGACAGCGACGGGCGGCGCTCCGGCATCGTGGCCACGGCGCCGTGGCGCTCCTCGCGCAGCGCGGTCGCGCCGGCGGTGCGGTGCGCACCGCGACCGCCGTCGTGGTGGTCGGCGCGCTGGTCGTAGCCGTCCGCGTCGCCCTCGATGCCGTCGTCGTACTCGTCGTAGTCGTACCGGTCGTCCTCCTCGACGAGGCCGAGGTAGACCATCGCTTTACGCATCGCGCCGGCCATGCCTGACTGCCCTCCGCTCGGGGTGGACGGACCAGGGTGCGGTTCCGCCTGCGAAGGACGCTACTGGAGCGAAGGGCGTGAACCGAGCAACGCGGTCCCGACACGCAGGTGTGTCGCGCCGTGTCGTACCGCGGCCTCCAGGTCGCCGCTCATGCCGGCGGAGACCACGGTGGCGTCCGGGTGGTCGCGGCGCAGGGCACCGGCGACCTGGGCCAGCCGGCCGAACGCCTCGCCGGGGTCGCCGTCGAGCGGTGCCACCGCCATCACCCCGGCCAGGTCGAGGTGCGCGGCGGCGGCGAGCGAGTCCGCGAGCGCCGCGACGTCAGCCGGTCGGGCACCGCCGCGGGCAGCGTCGTCCGGGGGGTCGGCGAGGTCGACCTGGACCAGGCAGCGCAACCGGCGACCGGCGTCCCCCGCGGCGCGGTCCAGGGCTCGCACCAGCCGCACCCGGTCGACCGAGTGCACGACGTCGGCGCAGGCCGCGACGACGGCCGCCTTGTTGGTCTGAACCTGTCCGACGAAGTGCCAGACCAGGCCCGTCAGCCCGTCGTGGCGGCACTGCTCGACCTTGGCGGCGGCGTCGGCCGCCCGGTTCTCCCCCACGTCGCGCACCCCGAGCGCCGCGAGGTGCGCCACGTCGGAGGCCGGGAAGGTCTTGGTCACCGCGACGAGCGTCACCTCGGCCCGAGCCCTCCCGGCCGCGGCGCAGGCGGCGGTGATCCGGTCCTCGACGCGCGCCAGACCCGCCGCGATCTCGGCGCGCCGCCGCTCGACCGTCATCGGACGACCACTCCGGCGAACCGGCCGGTCACGCCGTCGCGGCGGTGGGAGTAGAGGTCGCGCGACTCGACGGTGCACCAGGGGTCCGCCTCGACCGTCTGCACGCCCGCCTCGAGCAGCTGGGCGACGACGCCGGCGCGCAGGTCGAGCCCCGGAGTGCCGGCGCGGGTGGTGGACCGGGCCGACGGCACGACGGCGGTGATCTGATCAGCCATCGCCGCCGGCACCTCGTAGCACGAGCCGCACACGGCCGGACCGACCACGGCGACCACCCGGTCGGGGCGGGCGCCGAGGTCGCGCATCGCCGACACCGTGGCGCGCACGACGCCGGCCGCGACCCCACGCCGGCCGGCGTGCGCCACCGCGACGACGTCGCTGCGGCGGGCGGCCAGCAGGACAGGCACGCAGTCCGCGACCAGCACGACGAGACCGAGCCCCGGCTCGGTCGTCACCAGGGCATCGGCCACCGGTGGCGCGGCACCGGGCTCGGGTGCGCTCTCGACGACCGCCACCTCGGTGCCGTGCACCTGCTGCATGAAGACCAGGGCCGCCGGGTCCAGACCGAGCCCGAGGGCCAACAGCCGGCGGTTCTCGGACACCGCGGCCGGGTCGTCGCCGACGTGGTCGCCGAGGTCCAGCGCGTCGTACGGCGGCCGGCTCACCCCGCCGTACCGGTCGGTCAGCGCGTAGCGCGCGGAGGCGATCGTGCCGGTGCGGCGGAGCATGCGGCCGAGCGTACGAGAACGGTCCTCCCCGCCCGGCCGCCGCCGTTACGCCGCCGCCCCCGCGTGCCGGCGCGACCTCCCGAAGCGCAGGTAGAGAGACGGCAGGACGAACAGGTTGAGCAGTGTCGCGCTGATCAGGCCACCGAGGATGACGATCGCCATCGGGTGCTCGATCTCGTGGCCCGGGACGCTGCCTGCGACGACGAGCGGCACCAGGGCCAGCCCCGTGGCGCAGGCCGTCATGAGGATCGGGGCCAGCCTCTCGGTCGCCCCCCGGAGGACGAGCGCAGGCCCGAACGGCACCCCTTCCTCACGCTCCAGCCGCTGGAAGTGGCTGATCATGAGGATGCCGTTGCGCGCCGCGATGCCGAACACCGTCAGGAACCCCACGAGCGACCCCAGCGAGAGGACCCCGTCGCCGAGCCAGACGGCCAGCACACCGCCGACCAGTGCCGTCGGCAGCAGCACGAAGCTCAGGACGGCGAGCCGGAAGCTGCCGTACGCGGCCTGGAGCAGGAGCAGGATGCCGCCCAGCGCGGCGAGCCCGAACAGCCCGAGACGATGACGTGCGGCGTTCAGCTCGGTCGACTCGCCGAGCACCTCGAGGTGGTAGCCGAGCGGGAGCTCGACACCGTCGAGCCGGTCGTCCACCTCGTCCACGACCGAGGCCAGGTCGCGACCCTCGACGTTGGCCCCCACGTCGATGCGGCGCGACTGACGCGAGCGCTCGATGGCGTTCGGCGTGGCCGCGATATTGATGCTGGCGACCTCGGAGAGCCGGACACGCCCGCCGTCCGGCGTGTCGATCTGCATGTTCTCGACGTCCGTGACGCTGTCGCGCGCCGACTCCAGCGACGTCACGTGGACGTCGTACGCACGACCGCCGGAGAAGATGTCGCTGACCTCCTCGCTCGCGATCATCGTCGAAGCCTGGCGGCGGATGTCGCCAGGTGTCAGCCCGTGCTCGCGGGCCGCCGTGAGGTCGGGTTCCACCACGATGTGCGGCAGGTCGGTCTGCAGGGAGGCGTGTGCGTCGACGACGCCGTCGATGTCGGCGACGCGGGAGGCGAGCTCCTTCGCCGTCTCCCGCAGCACGGCGAGGTCGGGTCCGTACACCCGGATCACGATGGACTCGCTGGTGCCGGTCAGGACCTCCTTGATGCGCTCCCTCAGGTAGGTCTGCACGTCGCGGTAGAGGCCCGGGTACGCCTCGACGGTCTGGTGGACGGATCCGAGGGTCGTGTCGTAGTCGACGTCCTCGGACACGCTGATCCAGTTCTCGCCGAAGTCGACGCCGTAGACCTCGTCGGCCAGCAGCGCCTGACCGATGTGCGAGCCGCAGTTGCGGACGCCGGGGATCTGGCGCAGGTCCTTGCAGGCGGCCACCGACACCCGCGTCTCCTCAGCAGCGGCCGTGCCCGGCTGGGTGAGCCAGTGCATGAGGAAGTCGCGCTCCTTGAAGTTCGGGAGCAGTGATGCGCCGAGCGTGGGGAACGCCAGCGCCCCGGCCAGGGCGACGACGAGCGAGGCAGAGACGACCGGACGAGGGCGTCGCACGAGCCGCGACAGGGCAGCCCCGTACCAGCGCTTGAGGAGGCGGAGGAGCGGCGACTCACGGGACACGAGGCGGCCACGGGAGAGCAGCAGCAGGCACAGCGCCGGCGTGAGGGTCAGGGCCACCAGCATGGAGACCAGCACGGCGAGGGCGTAGGAGAGGACCAGAGGCTGGAAGAAGGCACCGGAGAGGCCCTCCAGGAAGAGCACGGGGACGACCGCCAGCACGTTGATCACGGTCGCGTACGTGATGGCCGTGCGTACCTCGACCGAGGCGTCGAGCACGATCGAGAACGTCGAGGTGTCCCGCCCCTCGGCGCGGGCCTGCCTCAGACGCCGGACGATGTTCTCGACGTCGATGATCGCGTCGTCGACGACCACCCCGATGGCGACCACCAGGCCGGCGAGCACCATCACGTTCACGGTCGCGCCGCGCAGGTCGAGCACGAGCAGCGCGGCGACCAGCGAGAGCGGGATGGCCAGCAGGCTGATGAGGGCCGTCCGCCACTCGAACAGGAACGCGATGATGATGACGATCACGAGCAGGATCCCCACGAGCATCGCAGTCGTGAGGTTGTCGATGGACTGCTCGATGAACGTCGCCGGCCGGAAGATCGTGGTGTCGACGGTGATGCCGGGGAGGCCGGGCTGCAGCTCCCGCATCGCCTCCTCGACCCCGCGAGTGACCTCGAGGGTGTTCGCGCCGCGGAACTTCTGCACGACGAGCATCAGTCCGGGCCCGTCGTTGATGACGGCGTCGCCGATCAGCGGTCCCGGGTCCACCACGACCCGGCCCATGTCCGCCAGCCGCAGCACCTGACCGTCCCGCTCCACCACCGGGACCTGGCCCAGCTGCTCCGGGGACACGATCGGCTGGACGTGCCGGATGTTGAACCGCTGGCCGTCGGCCTCGACGAAGCCGCCGGTGCCGACCACAGCGCCGTCCGAGTACTTGAGCAGCCCTGCCTCCACCGCATCAGCCGCGGCATCCATCACCCGCTGGAGCGGGACGTCGTACTCGGCGAGCCGGTCCGGGTCGACCTGGATGTGCCGTTGCGGCAGCCGCTCGCCCCAGATCGCCACCTGCGCGACGCCAGGGACCCGCAGGAGCCGGGACCGCACCTTCCAGTACGCGATGGTGGACATGTCGATGAGGTCGACCGAGTCGGACGTCATCCCGATCTTCATGATCCGGCTCGTCGAGGAGAGCGCGGGCATCATGAACGGCGGGCTGGCCCAGGTGGGCAGCGTCGCAGTGACCTGGCCGATGCGCTCGGCGACGAGCTGGCGGGCGCGCAGCTCGTCCGTGCCGCGCTCGAAGATCAGCTGGATCGACGACAGCTGGGCAACGGACTTGGACCGCATCTCGTCGAGGCCCTCGATGCCGCCGAGCTGGTCCTCGATGGGGACGGTGATGAGCTCCTCGACCTCGTTGGAGGAGTTGCCGAGGGCGATGGTCTGGATCTCGACCCGCGGTGGGGCGAACTCCGGGAACACGTCGACCTTGGTGTTCGGGAGGTCCGCGACGCCCAGCGCGATCATGACGAGAGCCGCGAAGACCACCAGCCAACGGAACCGCAGGCTGCGAGCCACGATGTGTCGCATCAGACGCCCCTCCTTCGCCTCTAGTGCCCGCCGTCGATACCGAGCTCGGCTCCGTACACCTCCGCCGCGCCGACGGTGACGACCTCGGCACCGGCAGCGGGACCGTCCGTGAGCCAGACCTGGCCGCCGTCGATGTGGTCGACGGCGACCGGCACCCGGACGAAGCTCCTGGGCCCGACGCTCGTGAAGACCCACACCTGCCCCGTGGGGTCGTAGATCAGCGCCGCGTAGTCGACCACCGTTTCTGCGCCGTCCTGGCGCACCTGCGTGACGTGCAGCCCGGCTCGGTCAGCGCCCCGGCGCGTGAACGACACCTCGTGCGCACCGCTCTCGTCCGCCTCCCCCACCGAGGACGGGTGGTACGACTCCGTCGCAGCCGGCTCCGCCTCCTGGCAACCTGTGGTCCCCATCCCGGCCGCGGCCACCGCCACCGCCCCGACGAGGGCGCGCACCGCCCGCCCCCCTCCACCCCTGCTCATGGCCCCGGCTCTCCCGCCGGGACCGGGTCCTCGAGGTGGACCGGGTCGGTCCGTTGCGCAGGGACCGACTCGGGCACGAGCGGCTGGTCGACCGGCCGCTCCAGGTCGATCGTCCGGTGCCCGTCGAGGCCGGCGTCGAGCCCCGGCTCGCGGCGTGGTGGCACGTGGACGAGCAGGGACGGCAGGAGGACCAGCGTGACGAAGGTCGTGCTGACCAGCCCCCCGAGGAGGACGACGGCCATCTGGTGCAGGAGCTCCAGACCGGGTCGCGGCCCGAGCACCACGAAGGGGACGCCCGCAGCGGCCAGGGACAGTGATGTGGCGAGGACCGGGGCCAGCCGTTCCTGTGCCGCGGCGCGGACCCCCTCGGCGTGGTCTCCCCCGGCGGCCGCGAGTGCCTGGACCCTGGCCGCCAGCAGGATGGTCGTGCGTGCCGCGAGACACAGCACGGCGAGACATCCGAGCAGTGCCCCCAGCGCGAGCCCGGCACCCGCCAGTGGTGCGGCGAGCAAACCCCCGACCAGCGCGAGCGGGAGCATGGCGAAGACCAGTGCGGCCCAGCGCCAGCTCCGGAAGGCTGCCTGGAGCAGGAGGAACACGGCGACCAGTGCGGCGACGGCGAATCCGGCGACCCGCCCGAGCCCGAGCTCGCGCTCGGTGCTCTGCTCGAGGACCTCGGCGTGGTACTCGATCGGGAACGACATCGTCGACAGCTGCGCCCGCACCTCGTCGCTCACGGCCGCGAGGTCTCGCCCTCGGACGTCGGCCGTGACGTCGATCCGGCGCGACACGGCATCCCGCTCGATCACGGCGACGTCGTCCGTCACACGCACGTCTGCCGCGTCACCGAGCCTGAGGTGTCCCCCACCCGGCCGGTCGATGAGCAGGTTGCCGACGTCCTCGACGCTCTCTCGAGTGTCCGGTGCCCCCTGCACGATGACGTCGAAGACCTTCTGCTCCTGGAAGACGCTGCCGACCTGGATCCCTTGCAGCAGGATCGCGCTGGCCCGTCGTACGTCGCCGGGAGTGACGCCGAGCGCCTGCGCCCTCTCGAGGTCCACCTCGATCTCGATCGTCGGCTCCGTGGGCGGGAGGTCGATGCGGGGATTGACGACCCCGTCGACGCCCGCCATCGCCGCCTTGACCTGCGCTGCCTGCTCGCGCAGCACCTCCGGGTCCTGCCCGAAGAGCCTGACGACCAGTGGGTCCCCCACCCCGGTCAGCAGGTCGATGCCACCGGTCGCAGGGTTGTCTCCCTGGACCAGCCCGCCGACGTCCTTCACCTTCTGGCTGGAGTACGTGATGACGTCGTGCCGGACACCCTTCACGTCACGTGCCGCGGCCTCGATCGCCTCGACGGTCGCGCCGTAGTCGGCGCCGGAGGCGATCCGCACCCAGACGTCGCTCGAGCTGACGTCCACGACCCGGTCGCCCGTGACGGCGCGGCCGATCGTCGCGGCCACCCGCGCCACGCCAGGGACGTCCTGGAGAGTGCGACTCAGATCCGTCGCCGCGCGGGTCATCTGCGGGTTCGACGTCCCCGGCGGGGCCTCCAGCCGCACGAGGACGGCACGGTCCTGGAGCTGAGGCACGAGCGAGGGGCTGACGACCGCGAGGACGCCGGCTCCGACCAGCAGGATCGTGGTCGCGACGAGGGCGGGGACCCGTACGGTCCGGCCGAACCGCTGGAGGAGCGAGCCGTAGCCCACCTGCACGCGCGGCGGGACCGGGGCGGCGCTCCGGTCCGGCCGACCGATCGAGAACAGGAGGACGAGAAGGACCGGGGCGACGACGAGCGCCACGACCACGGCCGCCACGACCGCCGCCAGGTAGGCCCACGCCAGTGGCGCGAAGAAGGCACCCGGGCGACCGGCCATGACGAGGACTGGAACGACCGCCAGAGCTCCGACGAGCGAGGCGTAGATCAAGGGGGTGCGGATGTCCTCGACGGCGTGCCGGACGTGGTCGAGGACGGGAACGGGACCACCGTTCTGCATGCGGCTGCGCAACCGGGTCGCGACCCGTTCGCTGGCGACGACCGCCTCGTCCACGAGCACCGTCACGGCGGCGGCGAGGCCGGCCACGACGAGGACGTTCAACCCCTGACCGGACAGGTGCAGCAGCAGCAGGGCAGTGACGACGGAGAGCGGCACGGTGGCCAGGACGACGACAAGACCTCGCCAGCCGAGACGGCACGCGAGCAGGACGACGAGCAGCAGCGCGAGGCCGATGCCCACCGCGAGCCTGACGTTGCTCCCGGCGTCGTCGAGGTACTGCGCCGGGCTGAACAGCGACATGTCGGTCCTGATCCCGGTGAGCCCGGGGCGGAGGTCGTCGACCGCATCCTCGACCGCCTCGGCGACCTCGCCGGTACCGGCACCGGGGAACTTCTCCACGACAAGGAGGAGGCCGGGCTCGCCGTCGACCACGGCGTCCCCGATGAGGGGCTGGTGGTCGACCACGATGGTCGAGACGTCGGCCAGCTTCAGTCGGCCGTTCGTCCCGGACACCGGGACCTTGCCGAGCTCGGCCGGGTCCGCGATGCGCTCGAGCAGGTGCCTCACCTGGAGCCGCTGCTGAGGCGTCTCGATGAAGCCGCCGGTACCCGGCGTCGACGCCTCGAGGAAGCTCAGCGGCGAGACCACCTGGGCATTGCCCGCGGAGCGCACGACCTGGGAGAGGGTGACGCCCGCCGCACGGAGTCGCTCCGGGTCGACCTGCACCTGCAGCTGCTGGTCCCTCATCCCCCAGATCGACACGTTGGCGACACCCGGGACGCCCATCAGGCGCGGGCGTACGGTCCAGCGAGCGATGACGGACTGCTCGATCGGAGACACCGTGGTCGACGACAGCCCGATCATCAGCACCCGGTTGGAGGACGAGACCGGCGCCAGCAGCGTGGGTGGCTTCGAGACGTTGGGCAGGGCGTGCGCCTGGGTCAGCCGCTCCTCGACGAGCTGGCGCGCGCGGTAGACGTCGGTGCCGCGCGCGAAGACCATGACGATGGACGAGAGTCCAGGAAGGGACTGCGAGCGGATGACCTCGACGCCCTCCACGCCGTTGAGGAGGTCGGCCTCCAGCGGCACGGTGATGAGCTGCTCCACCTCGTTGGCGGACAGGCCCAGCGCCTCCGTCTGCACCTCTGCGTACGTCGGCGTGAACTCCGGGAGGGCGTCGGCCGGGGCGTCGCGCAGGGTGAGGACCCCCACCGCCAACACCCCCAGGGCCAGCCCGATCACGAGCATTCGGAAGTGCAGCACTCCGCGGAACAACGCGCCCATGAGTCCCCACCCCTCACAACCGGGCCATCGGCCGGCGTACAGGAAATACTTATAGTTGTCCTTAGGGGGTTCTTAGAGATTTCTTGCTACGTTGCGCGTGGTTCGGCGTGCTGTCAATCCACAGGAGGAGTTTCGTGCTCGCGACGACCCGTCTGCTGCTCGTCGAGGACGACGTCAAGCTGGTCCGAGCGCTCCGACGCGGGCTGACAGCCGAGGGCTACGTCGTCGATGCGGCGCACAACGGGGACGACGGCTTGCAGCAGGCGTCGTCGATCGACTACGACGTCGTCGTCCTCGACCTCATGCTGCCCGGCCTCGACGGCTTCACGGTGTGCCAGGAGCTGCGCCGGCGCGAGCGCTGGTCACCTGTGCTGATGCTGACCGCACGGGCGGACGTCTCCGACCGCATCCGCGGTCTGGACGGTGGCGCCGACGACTACCTGGTCAAGCCGTTCGACTTCGGCGAGCTGCTGGCACGCCTCCGGGTCCTGGTCCGACGGGGCCCCTCGGCGCACCCGCACGTCCTGGAGATCGGCGACCTGCACGTCGACTCCACGACCCGCCTGGTCTCCCGGGCCGGCCACCAGATCGAGCTGACCGCACGTGAGTTCGACGTCCTCGCGGTGCTCGCCCGAAACGCCGGCCGCCTCGTCACCCGCCACCAGCTGCTGGACGAGGTGTGGCAGGAGGGGTACCAGGGCTCGCCGAACGTCGTCGACGTCTACATCGGGTACCTGAGGAAGAAGCTGGAACGCCCTCGCGGCCGCCGCCTGATCCGTACCGTTCGGGGAAAGGGCTTCCTGCTGGAGACGCCATGAACCTGCCGATCCGGGTGCGGCTGACGCTGTGGTACGCAGGTCTGCTCGGCGCGATCATCGTGGCGCTCGGGGCCTTCCTGGACCTGCAGCTGCGCACCGACCTGCGACGCGCGATCGACGACGAGGCAGAAGCGAGCTCGCGCACCATCATCCTCGCGGTGACCGACGAGGACGAGGCGGACGACGTCGAGCTGGTGCCCGATCCGGAGGACTTCCTCGACGCCGCAGTGGCGAGCCTCCCGGTGTCCAGCCGGGCGCAGGTGCTCGACGCCCAGGGCAGCGTCCTCGCGGCCTTCGGCGCGGGGGCCAGGTCCCGCCCCCTCGCCGACCGCGACGACCGCGCGGCCGCCACGGCCCGCGGGCCGGTCCTCGAGCACGCCGAGCTGGGACCCGACGCCCAGTCCTACCGGGTGATGACGACCGCGTTCAGCGACGCCGGCCAGGCCCGCTTCCTCGTCGTGGCCCTCAGCCTCCAGCCGGTGGACGACGCCGTGCGACGAGTGTTCTACCTGCTCCTCGTGGCGGGGCCGACCGCCGTGGCAGCGACGTCCTTCGCGGCCTACTGGCTGTCGCGCAAGGCGTTGCGCCCGGTCGAGCGGATGACCTCCGACGCGCGAGAGATCGGCACCGGCCAGCTCCACGAGCGGGTCGCCGTGCCCGCGTCGCGTGACGAGGTCGGGCGACTCGCCCTCACCCTCAACGAGATGCTCGCGCGTATCGAGCAGAGCGTCATCGACAAGCACCGGCTGGTCGCGGACGCGTCGCACGAGCTGCGCACGCCGTTGGCCGTGATGCGCGCCGAGCTCGACGTCAGCCTCCGCAACGACGACCTGGACGACCCCGCCCGCGAGGTGCTCGAGAGCGTGCGCGAGGAGGTGGCCAGGGTCAGTCGCGCGGTGGACAACCTGCTGGCACTCGCCGCCGCCGAGGAGGGCCGCCTCGAGCTGCTCACCGGTCCCGTCGACCTGCACCAGGCGGCCGACGAAGCGGCCCAGCGGCTCCGCCTCCTGGCTGCGTCGAAGGATGTCAGTCTCGTCGTGGACGGCGAGCCCCTGGAGGCGCAGGCGGATCGCCGGCAGCTGCACCTCGCGCTGACGAACCTCATCGAGAACGCGGTGAAGTTCTCGCCACCCGGCGCCGCCGTGCACGTCGCGAGCTGGAGGGGCCACGACGAGGTCGGTATCAGCGTGACGGACCAGGGGCCTGGCATCTCGGAGCAGGACAAGGAGCACCTCTTCGACCGCTACCACCAGCTCGACAGGGCGTCCGACCCCCGCCTGGGAGGCAGCGGGCTGGGACTGTCGATCTCGCGCGACGTCGCCGTCGCGCACGGTGGCCGGCTCTGGGCCGACAGCTCGCCGGGTGCGGGCAGCACCTTCACCTTCGCGCTGCCCAGCTGGCGGGCCGATGAAGGCGACAACCGGGACTGACTAGTCACAAGCGACCATTGCTACCCATCCCGTCGGCGCCCTACAACGAAGGAGGTACCGCACGCACTGCAGCACGACGGTCCGCTGGTGGAGGGGCCAGCACCTGGGGGGTGCCATGAGCTGCTTCGCACGACGCGTCCCGAGGTCGACGTGCCGGTGCTGGATGCCTGTCGGAGGTCCATCTCGACGGGTGCGCGACCGGAAGCCGGACAGGCTGCCGTGTGAACAGGACGGGCAACGCGCCCGGGTCCGACTCCTCGAACCGTCCACCCCGATCGACGCCTCGACGGGTGTGCGTCGGTGGTCCACGCCGACCCCCGGCGTGTCCAGCGAGGTGAGGGCATGAAGGAACGCGTCGTCTTCTCCGGAGCCGCCGGGCTGGTCGTCATCACCGGCCTCACCTGGGGCATGACCCGCGCCGACGGCAGCACGTCGCCGGCGCACGACGTCGTGGTGGTCCACCGGGGGGACATCACCCGCACCGTCGGGGGCGTGGGTCACGTCGCCACACTGCGTGACGCGGCCCGGTTGGCCGTCCCGGTGTCCGACCCGGCGGGGGGTTCGAGCTCGTCCTCCTCCGCGGGTGCCGGGAGCACGGCCGAGGCGGTGTTCGCCGGCGGCACCGGACACGTGCTCTCGCTGGTCGTGGACGTCGGCGCCGAGGTGACACCCGGCCAGGTACTGGCGCACATCACCGACGACGGGTCGGCGCAGACAGCGGTGGTGCTGGCGAGCAGCGAGCTCGCAGCCGCGCGGCTGGACCTGGCGAAGCTCCGCGTGCAGGACCCGGCGCGGGGTCTCCCCCCCACCGCCGCGGAGCTCCAGCACGCGAAGCAGTCGATCCTGTCGGCCCGCGACGCACTGGCACGAGTGACCGGCTCGCCCCTGGCGTCCGACCTGGCAGGGGCGAAGCTCGACGTCGCGCAGGCGCTCGTCGCGCTGAAGCTCGAGCAGACCGCGCGGACGAACCGTCCGGCGGTCGTCGCGGGTGCGCGGGACGCCGTGGAGGCCGCGACCGAGCGACTGGCGCAGCTGACCGGCCGCCCCGACGCGGCGGAGCTCGCGGCGGCGCAGCTCGAGGTCGCGCGGGCGCAGGTGGAGCAGGAGACGCTCCTGCGGTCGCCCGCCTCGCCCGCAGCGTCGGAGGTCGCCGCTGCCGACGCGGCGGTCGCCGCCGCCCAGGAGAAGGTGAGCACGGCCCAGGCGGGTGGGATCGCCGCCGACATCGCCCTCGCGCAGGCAGAGCTGTCCCGGGCCCGCGCCGACCGTGAGGCCCTGACGCGCGCGGCGGAGGCGCCGACCGCCGCTGCCCAGTCGGCCGCGCGCATCGCCGTGGAGGCGGCGCAGCGCAAGCTCGACGCTCTCGTGCACCCGTCCCGGGCTGCGGTGAGTGCGGCGCGGAGCGAGCTGGCCACGGCGCAGGCCGACCTGGTCGCCGCGCGCGACGACGACGCGGCGTCCCGCCTCGCCGCGGCGCGCTCGGCGGTCGCGGCCGCGGAGGCGCGGCTCGAGCTGGTCCGGAACCCTGCGCCCGAAACCGTCTCCTCGGCTCGTACCGAAGCGGCCCGGGCCCAGGCGGATCTCGCGGTGCTTCGACAGCGCGGCGCCCCGGCCACCGCGACGGACCTGGCCATCGCCGAGCTCCGCGTGACGGCGGCTGAGGAGCAGCTGAACCTGGCGCGCACATTGATGGAGCGCCTGAGCGTGCGCGCCACCGGAGGCGGCACAGTCACGAGCATCCTCACCGCCGAAGGCGCGGCGGTCGACGCCACGACCCCCCTCATGCGGGTGCAGGACCTGGACGACCTGGCCGTCACGGTGAACCTCACCGAGTTCGACGTCGGCAAGACGGCAGTCGGCGCACCGACCCGCATCAGCGCGGACGGGCTCGGCGGCAAGGCGTACGCCGGTGAGGTGGCCGACGTCGCGCTCAGCGGGGACACCACCGGCGGTGTGGTCACCTTCCCGGTGATCGTCGCGGTCACCGACCCGGAGGGGTTGCGGCCGGGGATGAGCGTCAGCGTGCGCATCGTCGTCGCCGCCGCCACCGACGTGCTCCGCATCCCGGTC
Source organism: uncultured Actinomycetota bacterium (assembly GCA_963746175.1). GTDB lineage: Bacteria > Actinomycetota > Actinomycetes > JACCUZ01 > JACCUZ01 > CAVVAH01. Next base: position 899,843 of record CAVVAH010000001.1, read on the forward strand.
GACGCGATCGAGGACCGCGACGGCCGGGACGCCACGGTCGTCGTACGCACCAGGTCGGGCAAGACGTCCGACCGCTCGGTGCGACTCGGGCTCGTCGGGGCGTCCTACGCGGAGGTGCGAAGCGGGCTCGCGGCGGGCGACAAGGTCGTCGTCGCCACCGACGAGGAATGATGGTCATCCACTGCGTGGACGTCCGGAAGCGCTTCCAGAGCGGGGGCGGCGGTGTGGATGCCCTGCGCGGTGTCGACCTGACGGTCCGCGCCGGCGAGTACCTCGCGGTCATGGGACCGTCGGGCTCGGGCAAGAGCACGTTGCTGTCCATCCTCGGATGCCTGGAACCGCCGACATCAGGGACCTACCACCTGGCCGGGGACGACGTGTCGCGCTTCGACGAGCGCACTGCGGCGCGGGTCCGGCGGCAGCGGATCGGCTTCGTGTTCCAGGGCTTCAACCTGCTCCCGCGGCTCGACGCCATGGAGAACGTCGAGCTGCCTCTGGTCTACGCACAGGTTCCCGCAGACGAGCGGCGAAGGCGGGCACGGACCGCGCTCGCGGCCGTCGGCCTCGCCGACCGGGCCGGGCACCTGCCGTCCCAACTGTCGGGCGGCCAGCAGCAACGGGTGGCGGTGGCGCGGGCGATCGTCGTCCACCCGGACGTGGTGCTGGCCGACGAGCCGACAGGCAACCTCGACTCGCGCAGTGCGGAGGAGGTGCTGGACGTCCTCGGCCTGGTGCACGCACGTGGCGGCACGCTGGTCATGGTGACCCACGCCCGGGACGTGGCGGAGCGAGGGACTCGCATCGTCCACATGCTCGACGGCCGGGTGCACTCGGAGGAGTCGGTGGGCCGGCAGCTCTCGGGCACGCCTGTCGGCGGGCCGGGGCCGTGATGTCGTCGGGTGACGTGCGCCTCGCGCTGCAGGCCCTGCGCACGAACTGGCTACGCGGGATCCTGACCGCGCTCGGAGTCATCATCGGCGTCGCGTCGCTCGTCGCACTGACAGCGATCAGCTCCGGCGCACGCGCCGATCTGGACGCCGACCTCCAGCGGCTCGGACCGAACATCGTCATTCTCGACGGCGAGTTCGTCATCGCGCCCGACGGCACCGAGTCGGCGACCGACCGCACCCTGACACCGTCGGACCTCGAGGCGGTCGCCGACCTCGAGGGAGTGACCGCGGTCGCGCCGCGACAGAACGTCGAGGGGCTGGTGGTCTCCTCGGGCCGCACCCAGGCCAGCCCCTTCCTGTCCGGGATCACGCCCCTCTACCAGCGGATCCACAACTACCGGGCCGCGCGCGGGCGGCTGCTCTCGTCCGACGACGACCGGCTCGGCCGGCAGGTCGTGGTGCTCGGTGCGCGCCCGGCCGAGCGCCTGTTCCCGGGGAGCTCGCCGCTGGGACACACCGTGCGCATGCTCGACCGGGAGTTCACGGTCGTCGGTGTCTTCGCACCCAAGGGCCACCTCGGCGACGAGAACCTCGACAACCAGGCGTTCGTCCCGCTTCGGGTGGCCAAGCGGGTGCTCTTCGGTGGCGAGAAGGTCCGCTCGGCGTCCGTCCGGGTTGCCGGAGCGGAGCTGGTCCCGTCGGTCATGGACGAGATCGACGACCTGCTGTACGAGCGGCACCGGATCCTGCCCGGCCGTGGCGAGGACTTCGGGACCGAGGACCAGACCGAGATCATCACCACCGCGCAGGCGGCGACCTCCACCTTCCAGACCCTCACGCTGGGCCTGGGCGCCATCGCGTTGGTCGTGGGCGGCATCGGGATCATGAACATCATGCTCGTGTCGGTGGCCGAGCGAACACGCGAGATCGGCATCCGCAAGGCAGTGGGAGCCGAACCCCGGCAGATCCAGGGACAGTTCCTCACCGAGGCGCTCGTCCTGTGCGCCATCGGCGGAGCGGTCGGCGTCCTCGTGGGGGTGGGGAGCGCGCGGGTCGTCAGCGACCTGGCCGGCTGGCAGACGTTGATCGATCCCGTGTCGCTGCTCGTCGCCCTGAGCACGGCCTTCGTGGTCGGCGTGGTCTTCGGCTTCTACCCCGCGCGGCGGGCCGCACGGTTGCCGGCGGCGGTGGCGATGCGCGTCGACTGACCCGGCCGCCCGAGAGCTGGACGGACCGGACGGCAGGGCCCTGCGCGGGTGTCCTGCCGACCGGTCCGGGTCGAGGGGCGGTGCGTGCTACCGAAGGAACTCGGGGATGTCGAGGTCGTCCGCGTCGTCGAAGACGATGGTGCGCGCCGGGCGAGCCGCGTGCGCCGGCTCGCCGTTGAGGTCGATCGACTCCCGCGGGGCCCCGGCGTAGCTCGGCTCCCGCTCACCGGCGGGCTCGCTGCGCTCGAAGGACGTGCCGGTGCCGTCGGTGCGCGCGGTCGACGCGGGAGCCGCCGCCTCGGCCGCCTCGGTCCGGCGGGCCGGTGTCGGGACGACCTTGCGCGGCGTGCCGCCGTCGAAGCCGGCCGCGATGACGGTGACCCGGACCTCGTCGCCGAGGGCGTCGTCGATCACTGCGCCGAAGATGATGTTGGCCTCGGTGTGCGCCGCCTCGGCCACCAGCTGGGCGGCCTCGTTGATCTCGAAGAGCCCGAGGTCGGAGCCACCGGAGATGGAGAGCAGTACGCCGTGCGCGCCGTCGATGGAAGCCTCGAGAAGCGGCGAGGAGATGGCCATCTCGGCCGCCTCGACGGCGCGGTTGTCGCCGCGCGAGGAGCCGATGCCCATGAGGGCCGAGCCCGCGCCGCTCATGACCGACTTCACGTCGGCGAAGTCGAGGTTGATCAGGCCCGGCGTCGTGATGAGGTCGGTGATGCCGGAGACGCCCTGCAGCAGCACCTGGTCGGCCGACTTGAAGGCGTCCAGCATCGAGATGCCGCGGTCCGAGATCGACAGCAGCCGGTCGTTGGGGATCACGATGAGGGTGTCGACCTCGTCGCGCAGCTCGTCGATACCGGTCTCGGCCGAGTTGGCCCGGCGGCGGCCCTCGAAGCCGAACGGCCGGGTCACGACGCCGATGGTCAGCGCACCCAGGGACCGCGCGATCCGCGCGACGACCGGTGCACCACCGGTGCCGGTGCCGCCGCCCTCGCCGGCGGTGACGAAGACCATGTCGGCCCCCTTGAGGACCTCCTCGATCTCTTCGGCGTGGTCCTCGGCGGCCTTGCGGCCGACCTCCGGGTTGGCGCCGGCGCCGAGCCCCCGGGTGAGCTCGCGGCCGACGTCCAGCTTCACGTCGGCGTCCGACATGAGCAGGGCCTGGGCGTCGGTGTTGATCGCGATGAACTCGACGCCCTTGAGGCCGACCTCGATCATCCGGTTGACCGCGTTCACGCCGCCGCCGCCGATGCCGACGACCTTGATGACCGCGAGGTAGTTCTGCGGTGCTGCCACGTCGGACCCTCTCCTTCGACCCTGGAGCGCCCCGGAGGTTCCGGAACCCTCACCCTCAAGTTGAGCCTTATAGTTATGTCAACCAGTGAGGTTGGTGAGGACGCTAGGTACCGGAGGGGACCAACTCAACGACCGACGCCGCGACACGCCGCAACAACCTCGCGACGTCCCCCACCCGGGCGTACGACCCAACGGCTCCTCCCCCCAGGTGATGATCGTTTGCGACCTGAGCCCCCGACACGCCGGGCGAATGCCGGCGTGTCGGTGAGCAAGGTCGCAAACGAGCGGATGACGGCGGGTGAGCCGCGGACGGCGCTCGGCCACTCCCCCGGGTCCGCCGTCACGGCCGGCTCTGACCGGGACCACCGACGAGGCCTACTTCCTCGTGGTGGGGGCGTCGGGGGCGGACACGTCGTAGACGCTGGCCCTGCGGGTGAGCAGCACGGCGAGCACCGCGGCCTTGCGGGCCGACCGCTCGGCGCTGCCCCACACGACGGTGCGGTCCTTCGACAGCTGCAGGCGGACGTCGTCGGGGCTGGCTGCCCGGACCTGCCGGACGTCGGCGGCGACGGCCGGGGGCAGCACGTCGATGACGTCGAGTGCCGCGCGCAGCGCGGGTGCGCCGGCGTCGACCGGGGCGCTGACGAGCGGAAGCCCGCGCGGCCGCCGGTCGACCTGGTCGAACTCCACGCCGCGGCGGTCCACGACCGCGTACGTCGCGCCCCGCTGCTGGACGGCGGCGGGCACCCGCTCGTGCACCACGATCGCCACGGTGCGCGGCCACTGCCGCCGCACCTCCGCGCTGCGCACGACCGGCAGCCGCTCCAGCCGGGCCGCGACCGCGCCGGTGTCCAGGGTGGCCAGCGGCTCGCCTGCGGGGACGGCGGCGGTCTCGCGGACGGTCGCCGGGTCCAGCCGGTCGGTGCCGGTGACCGTGACGGTCCGGACGCCGAGGACGGACGTGCCGAGCAGCAGCCAGGTCCCGACGCCCACCAGGACGAGCAGCGTGAAGACCGTCAGGGTGGTGGCCAGCCGGGTACGCCGTCGGGCCCGGCCGCGCGCGGCCAGCCGCGGCTGCAGCTCGGTCGCCAGCCCGTTGCTCACCGGGTGCCCCCGTCCGGCCTCACGTGGTACGCCCCACGAGCCGCTCCAGGACCTCGGGACCGATCATCGTCACGTCGCCGGCACCGCACGTGATCACCACGTCGCCGGGCCGGGCGCGCTCGGCCAGGTGACCGGCGACGGCCGACCAGGACGGCTCGAAGACGACCTGGGCCGACGGCAGCGGGACCGCCGCCGCGACCAGTGCCCCGGTCACGCCGGGCTCCGGGTCCTCGCGGGCGGCGTAGACGTCCATGACGACCACCTCGTCGGCCAGCCCGAGGGCCTGGCCGAACTCGGCGGCGAACAACCGGGTGCGGCTGAACAGGTGCGGCTGGAACACCACCACGACCCGGCCGCCGCCGGCCACCTCGCGGGCGGTGTGCAGGTCCGCGGTCAGCTCGGTGGGGTGGTGCGCGTAGCTGTCGAACACGCGGACGCCGGCGACGGTGCCCTTGTGCTCGAACCGCCGGCGGGTACCGCTGAACGTCGCCAGCCCCTCGCGCAGCCGCTCGACCGGGAAACCGAGGCCGACCCCGACCATGAGCGCGGCCGCGGCGTTCAGCGCGTTGTGCCGACCCGGGATCCGCAGCTCGACCCGGCCGAGCCGACGGCCGAGCAGCACCGCCTCGAACGAGCTGCCGAGGCCCTTGGTCTCGAGGTCGACCAGCCGCAGGTCGGCCGACGGGCCGACACCGTAGGTGCGCACGTCGACCCCGGCCGCGCGCGCGGACACCGCCAGCGCGACCGCGCCAGGGTCGTCGGCGCACACGACCAGGAAGCCGTCCGGCTCGACCCGCAGGGCGAACGCCTCGAACGCCGCGGCGACCGCCTCGGCCGTGCCGTAGTGGTCGAGGTGGTCGGGCTCGACGTTGGTGACCACTGCGGCCGTCGGCGAGTACAGCAGGAAGGAGCCGTCACTCTCGTCGGCCTCGGCGACGAACACGTCGCCGGTGCCGTTGTGCGCGTTGGCGCCGGACTCGTTGAGGTTGCCGCCGATGGCGAACGACGGGTCGACACCGCAGTGCTGCAGCGCCACCGTGAGCAGCGACGTGGTCGTGGTCTTGCCGTGGGTGCCGGCGACCGCGACTGCGCGGCGGCCGACCATCACCGCGGCCAGCGCGCCCGCGCGGTGCACGACGTCCAGCCCGCGCCGGCGTGCCTCGACGAGCTCGGGGTTGTCCTCGCGGATCGCCGTCGACACGACGACGGTGTCGACGTCGCCCACGTTGGCGGCCGCGTGCCCGACGTGGACGGTCGCGCCGAGCGCCCGCAGGGCTGCCAGCGTCACGGAGTCCTTCGCGTCGCTGCCGCTGACCGGCAGCCCGCGGGCGAGCATGATCCGGGCGATGCCGGACATGCCGGCGCCGCCGATCCCGACGAAGTGCACCCGGCCGAGCTGCTCCGCCGGGACCGGGAGGTCGGGGGTCGCGGCCGCGTCGCGCTCGACCGTGCTCACCACCGTCTCCCTCCACGTGCCGGTCCCGCGGCCGCCGCCTCCAGCGCCAGGTCGACCAGCCGCTCGTCGGCGTCCGGCCGGCCGCTGGTGGCCGCGGCCCGCCCCATCGTCGCCAACCGCGCCGGGTCGGTGAGCAGCGGGGTCAGGACGGTGCGGACCCATGCGGGCGTGCACTCGGCGTCGTCGACGATCAGGCCGCCGCCCGACTCGACCACGGGCCGCGCGTTGAGCGCCTGCTCGCCGTTGCCGATGGGCAGCGGCACGTACGCCGCCGGCAGCCCGACCGCGGTCAGCTCGACGACGGTGTTGGCGCCGGCGCGGCAGAGCACCAGGTCGGCGGCGGCGTAGCCGAGCTCCATCCGGTCCAGGTACGGCACCGTGACGTACGGCGGGTCGCCGTCGGAGCCCGCACGCACCTCGACCACGTGCGCGGTGCCGGTGGCGTGCAGTACTTGCACACCGGCAGCGCGCAGGTCGGCCGCCGCACCGGACGCCGCGTCGTTGAGCCGCTTCGCCCCCTGCGACCCGCCCGTGACGAGCAGCGTGGGCAGGTCGGCGGCCAGGCCGAAGGTCGACCGCGCCTCCCCGCGCCGGGCCGCCCGGTCGAGCGTCGTGATGGCCCGCCGGATCGGCAGCCCGAGCTGCCGGCCGTGCGCGATCGGCGTGCCCGGGAAGGTGAACGCGACGTACGGCGTGAGGCGGGCGCCGAGCCGGTTGGCCCAGCCCGGCCGGGGGTTCGCCTCGTGCACGACGATCGGCACACCGAGCCGGCGAGCGGCGAGGTAGGCCGGGCCCGACACGAAGCCGCCGAAGCCGACCAGCACGTCGGCCGACTGCCGGCGCAGCACGTCGGCAGCCGCGTCGACGGCAGCCTTGAGCCGGCCGGGGACACGGAGCAGGTCGGCGCCCGGGCGGCGCGGGATCGGCACCGGCGGGATGAGGGCCAGCTCGTAGCCGCGGGCGGGGATGATCCGGGTGTCCAGGCCGCGCTCGGTGCCCAGTGCGGTGATCTCCGCGGCCGGGTCGCGCCGGCGCAGCGCGTCGGCGAAGGCCAGGGCAGGCTCGATGTGGCCGGCGGACCCTCCCCCGGCGACGACGACGTGCATGCGGCGACCGCCTACCTGGTCCGCGCCGGGCGCGCGGCACCGGTGCCCGTGGACGCCGGCCGCGAGGAGGGGATCCGCCTGGCCCGCGACGTGGCGTCGACCTTCCGGCGTCGGGCGAGCAGCGACCGCAGCCGGCGCCGGCGGGCGACACGCGGCCGCGCGAAGGACAGCAGCATCCCGAGGCCGAGCATCGTCGGGACCAGCGCCGAGCCGCCGTACGACACGAGGGGCAGCGGCACGCCGGTGATGGGCAGCAGGCCGAGCACGGCGCCGATGTTGACCAGCGCCTGCACGAGCACCCACGCGGTGACGCCGGCGGCGGCGTAGCGGACGAACGGCTCGGTGGCCTCGAGTGCGACGCGGAGGCCGGCATAGCCGATGAGCCCGAACAGCGCGAGCACGACGAGGGTCCCGGCGAGACCGAGCTCCTCGCCGATGATCGCGAAGATGAAGTCGGTGTGCGCCGCGGGGAGGCTGCCCCACTTCTCCTTGGAGCCGCCCAGGCCGACGCCCCACCAGCCGCCGGACGCGAGGGCGAACTTCCCGTGCAGCGCCTGCATCCCGTTGCCGAGGGGGTCGGCCTGGTCGGGGTGCAGCCACACCGTGATGCGCGACATCCGGGTGGACCGCGTGTTGACCATGTACGCGAAGACCAGCGCGGCCGGCGCGGCCGCCAGCAGGTACAGCCGGGTCGGCGCGCCGGCCACCCACAGCAGGGCGGCGAGGATCGCGGCGATGATGATCGCCGTCCCGAGGTCGCCGCCGAGCAGGACGAGCGCGAGGATGAAGCCGCCGACCGGGACGATCGGCACGAGCAGGTGCTTCCACTGGCCGATCAGCCGCTCCTTGCGGGCCAGCAGGTCGGACGCCCACAGCACCAGCGCGAGCTTCGCCAGCTCCGACGGCTGGATACGGAACGGTCCGCCGAAGTCGAGCCAGTTCTTGTTGCCGTTGACCTCGGTGCCGGCGACGACGACGAGCACCAGCAGCGCGACGGACGCCACCAGACCGAGGTGCGCGAACAGCCGCCACGCCTTGGCCGGCAGTCGCGACGCGAACCACATGAGCGGCAGCCCGATGACCACCCACATCGCCTGCTTGCTGACGATCGCCGTCGACGAGCCCATGAACGCGAAGGCGACGACGCTGGACGCCGAGAAGACCATGACGACGCCGAGCACCAGCAGCAGCGTGCTGGCGCCGAGCAGCAGGTAGTACGGCGTGGCCGGCCGTTGCAGCAGCGACACGTGCGCGGTCGCGGCGTCCTGCTCGGACCCCGGGGTGCGCAGCCCCGGTGTCTCGGTGACCGCGCTCACGTGGCCGGCGCGGGCGGCGTCGTGGTGGCGCCGGCCAGGCGCAGCGCGGCGGCGGCGAACGCGTCGCCCCGCTCGGCGTAGTCGCGGAACATGTCCATCGACGCGCAGGCCGGCGCGAGCAGGACGGTGTCGCCGGGGCGGGCGAGGTCGGCGGCGGCGCGCACGACCTCGTCCATCACCACGGCGGTGTCCATCGGACCAGTGTCGGGTGCGACCACCTCGACGACGGGGATCTCCGGCGCGTGTCGCGCCAGCGCCTCGGCCACCAGGGCGCGGTCGGCACCGATCAGGACCGCGCCGCGGAGCCGGTCCGCCGTCGCCGCGACGAGCTCCTCGAAGCGGGCGCCCTTGGCGAGCCCGCCGGCCACCCAGACCACGCTCGGGAACGACTGCAGCGACGCGGCCGCCGCGTGTGCGTTGGTCGCCTTGGAGTCGTCGACGTACGCGACGTCGTGGACCGTCGTGACGTACGCGATCCGGTGCGCGCCGGGGTCGAAGGCCCGCAGCCCGGCCGCCACGTCGCGTGGGTGCACGGCGAGCCGGCCGCCGGTCGCGCTGTTGAGGGCCCGGGCCAGCGCGGCGGCCGCCAGGGCGTTCGCGACGTTGTGCGGGCCGGCCACCGGGATGTCGGACAGGCCACCGATCACCACGCCGCCGCCCACACGGTCGATCTCGACGTCGTCCGCGTCGACGCCGATGCAACGGTCGACGAGGACGTCGTCGACGACCCCGAAGCATGCATCGGAGCCGGGTCGCGCGCTGAACGACTGCCGGTCCTGGTGCCGCTCCACCAGCCTGGTGACGAGCGGGTCGTCGGCGTTGTAGACGCAGTACCAGTCGCTGCGCCAGACGAGCGCCTTGTCCTCGGCGTAGGCCTCGAGCGACCCGTGCCAGTCCAGGTGGTCCGCCGCAATGTTGAGGAGCGCGCCGGAGATGAACTCGACCGTGGTGGTCCAGTGCAGCTGGAAGCTGGACACCTCGACGGCGAGCACGTCGTACGGCGGGTCGGCGAGCACCGCGTCCAGCACCGGGAAGCCGACGTTGCCGGTGGCGACGGCGCGGTGCCCGGCGGCGCGCAGGATCGACGCGAGCATCTCGACAGTCGTGGTCTTGCCATTGGTGCCGGTGACGCCGAGCCACTCCTGGCCCTCGGGCCGCAGCCGGTACGCCAGCTCGACGTCGCCCCACACGGAGACACCGCTGGCTGCGGCCGCGACGAGCAGCGGTGAGTCCGGCCGCCAGCCTGGCGAGGTGACGACCAGTGACACGCCGACGGGCAGCGTGTCGCCGTCTCCGAGCCGGACCTCGGCACCGGCGGCGCGCAGCTCGCCGGCGAGAGCATGTTCGCGTTCACCGTCACGGCCGTCGACGGCCACGACCTCCGCACCGAGTCCGAGGAGGGCGCGCACGACCGAGGGCCCGGTGACGCCGAGACCGGCGACGCAGACCCGCGCGCCGTCGAGGTCGAGACCGTCCGTGCTCACGTGGCGCCGGTGACCCACTCGGCGTAGAACGTGCCGAGACCGAGCGCGACGAGCAGCCCGGCGATGATCCAGAACCTGATGACGATCGTCACCTCGCCCCACCCGACGAGCTCGAAATGGTGCTGCAGCGGCGCCATCCGGAAGACGCGCCTCCGGGTGAGCTTGAAGAAGCCGACCTGGACGATGACCGAGAGCGCGATGAGCACGAACAGGCCGCCGACCAGGACGAGCAGCAGCTCGGTACGGCTGGTGATCGCGAGGCCGGCGAGCGCTCCGCCCAGGGCCAGCGACCCGGTGTCGCCCATGATGATCTTCGCCGGTGACGCGTTCCACCACAGGAAGCCGAAGCAGGCTCCCATGATCGCGGCCGCGACGACCGCGAGGTCGAGGGGGTCGCGTGCCTCGTAGCACTTGGCGGCGGCGGCGTCGATCTGGCACTTGTGCCCGAACTGCCAGATCCCGATGAGGATGTACGACGCGAAGACCATCACCGACGTGCCGGTGGCCAGCCCGTCGAGGCCGTCGGTGAGGTTCACGCCGTTCGACGTGCCGGCGATCATCACGTAGGCCCACACGACGAAGAGCACTGCGCCGAGCGACAACCCGGTGTCGCGCAGGAACGAGACCTCGGTCGACGCGGGCGTGAAGCCCTTCCCGTCCGGGAACCGCGTCGCCAGCACGGCGAAGGTGATGGCCACCACCGACTGGCCGACGAGCTTCGCGCCGGTACGCAGGCCGAGGCTGCGCTGCTTCGACACCTTGATGTAGTCGTCGAGGAAGCCGACGAGACCCAGCCCGGTCATGAGGAACAGCACGAGGAAGCCGGACACCGTCGGGTCGCTGAGCGTGAGCAGGTGCGCGGCGGCGTAGCCGAGCAGGGTGCCGAGAATGATGACGGCGCCGCCCATGGTCGGCGTACCGCGCTTGGTGTGGTGCGAGGTCGGGCCGTCGTCGCGGATCGGCTGGCCGTAGTTGCGCCGCACCAGCAGCTTGATCGCCACCGGAGTGCCGAAGAGCGTGACGATCAGCCCGAAGGACGCCGCCAGCAGGACCTGCCTCACCGGGTGCCGGCCCCTTCCGCGCGCTCGCCCCGCACATCGGTCCCGTCCGACGGCTCTGCCAGCAGCGCCTCGGCGATCGCTTCCAGTCCGCTGCTGCGCGAGGCCTTCACCAGCACCACGTCTCCGGGACGCACCTCGGCCCTGAGCAGGGCGAGTGCGGAGCCGACGTCCGGCACGGCCACGGTCCCCTCTCCCTCGGCGGCACCCTCGGCGAGGGCTCCTGCATGCACCGGTCCGGCGCCCTCGCCCACGGCGACGACCCGCTGCACGCCCGACCTGACCGCCAGTCTGCCTGCCGCCTCGTGCTCCGAGGCGGAGGCCGCGCCGAGCTCGAGCATCTCGCCGAGCACCGCCCAGCTGCGCCGGCCGGCCGCCATCGCGGCCAGCGCGGCGAGCGCGGCCGCCGTGGAGTCGGGGTTCGCGTTGTAGGCGTCGTTGACGACGGTCACGCCGTCCGGCCGCTCGGTGACGTCCATCCGCCACCTGCTGCGCGGGGTCGCGGTGGCCAGCGCGGCGGCGACCCCGTCGACGGTCGCGCCCAGCTCGAGGGCCACCGCGGCGGCGGCGAGAGCGTTGCCGACGTGGTGCGCCCCGTGCAGCGGCAGCGTCACGTCGGCGGCCGTGCCGGCGGCCCGCAGCTCGAACGTCGGGCGTCCCAGCGGGTCCAGCGAGACGTGCGCTGCGCGCACGTCGGCGTCTGCCGCGAGCCCGACGCGGACCACCCGCGCGGCGGTGACGTCGGCCATCGCCGACACCAGCGGGTCGTCGGCGTTGAGCACCGCGACGCCGCCCGCGGGCAGCGCCGCGACCAGCTCGCTCTTGGCCCGCGCGGTGGCCTCCTTCGAGCCGAACTCGCCGGCGTGCGCGGCGCCGACGTTGAGCACGACGCCGATCCGCGGCGGCGTGACCCCGCACAGGTAGGCGATGTGGCCGACGCCGCGGGCCCCCATCTCGACGACGAGGTGCCTGGTCGTGGTGTCGGCGTCGAGGGCCGTGACCGGCACGCCGACCTCGGTGTTGTACGAGCCGCGCGGCGCGACCGTCGGTCCGAGCGGCTCGAGGACGGCGGCCAGCAGGTCCTTCGTGGAGGTCTTCCCCGACGACCCCGTGATCCCCACGACGACCATGCCGCCAGCGACGAGTGCGTCCACCTGGTGCCGCGCCAGCCGTCCGAGCGCGGTCACGGAGTCGTCGACCAGGACGTGCGGCACCGGCACCGGACGCTGCGCGAGGCACGCGGCGGCTCCCGCGGCGACGGCGTGCTCGGCGTAGTCGTGGCCGTCGACGCGTTCGCCCACGACGGCGACGAACAACCCCTCCGCCGGCACCGACCGCGAGTCGGCCGAGGCACCGCCGGTCACCAGGACGTCGCCCGGCGAATCGGTGCCGCCGACCGTGCCGCCGACGACCTCGGCCACCGCCGCGAGGCTCGTCGGCGTCATGCCGGCACCTCGCGCAGCGCCGCCGCGAGCTCGACGCGGTCGTCGAACGGGTGCACGACGCCGCCGATCTCCTGGCCCTGCTCATGACCCTTGCCGGCGACCACGACGACGTCGTCCGGGCCGGCGAGCCGGACCGCCAGCCGGATGGCCGCCCGGCGGTCGACCTCGACCTCGAGCCGGGCCTCGGCGCCGTCGCGCAGCGCGGCCTCGGCCCCCCGACGTACCTCGTCGACGATGGCCGCCGGGTCCTCGGACCGCGGGTTGTCGCTGGTGAGCACGGCGACGTCGGCGCCGGTCACGGCGATGCCACCCATCACCGGGCGCTTCTGCCGGTCGCGGTCGCCCCCGCAGCCGAGCACCACGACGAGCCGTCCGCCGGCGGGTACCAGTGCGCGCGCCGTTGCCAGCAGCCGCTCCAGAGCGTCCGGCGAGTGCGCGAAGTCGACCAGGGCGAGCGGCCCACCGGTGCCGTTCGCGACCCGCTCCATCCGGCCGGGCACCCCCGGGCAGTCCGCCACACCGGCCGCCGCCGTGGCCGGGTCGACGCCGGTCTCGACGAGCGTCACGACGGCGAGCGCTGCATTGGTGAGGTTGAAGTCGCCGGCCAGCCGGGTGCCGCAGTCGAGGCGCTCGCCGGCCGGCCCGACGAGGGTGAAGGTGCTCCCCCACGGTCCGACCTCGGCGTCCTCGACCCGCCAGTGGGCGTCGGCGCCCGACGGCGAGACGGTCGTCACCGGCACGGTGCTGAGCCCGACCAGCCGGCGGCCGTGCGCGTCGTCGATGTCGACGACACCGCGACGGGAACGCAGCGGCGTGAACAGCGTCGCCTTCACCTGGAAGTACTCCTCCAGGTCGGCGTGGAAGTCGAGGTGGTCCTCGCTGAGGTTGGTGAAGAGGGCGACGTCGTACGTGGTCCCGTCGACCCGACCCATGGCGAGCGCGTGGCTGGAGACCTCCATCGCGACCGCCTCGACGCCGCGCTCGCGCATCACCGCGAGCAGCGCCTGCAGGTCCGGTGCCTCCGGCGTCGTCCGCTCGCTCTTGAGGACGTCGTCGCCGATCCGGGTCTCGATGGTGCCGATGACACCGGTCCGGAGTCCGGCCCGGCGCAGCCCGGCCTCGAGCAGGTACGCCGTCGTGGTCTTCCCGTTGGTGCCGGTGACGCCGACCATCGTCATGGCGCTCGCCGGCTCGTCGTAGACCCAGGCCGCGAGCCGCCCGAGGACGGCGCGCGGCGACTCCACGACGTACGTCGGGAGGCCGGCGTCGACGGCGCGCTGCTCGCCGGCTGCGTCGGTGACGCAGCCGACCGCACCGAGCTCGCGGGCGGCGGCCGCGAAGTCCGCGCCGTGCGCGCGCGAACCGGCCGGCGCGGCGTAGAGGTCACCGGGCCGGACGGCGCGGGAGTCGAGGGTGACGCCGCTGACGACTGCAGCGTCGAGCGCCGTGCCGCGCCCGCCGCTGGGCCGGACGCCGAGCTGTTCGGCGACCTCGTCGAGGGTGCGCGCCGGCAGGGCGGACGGCCGCGGCCACGCCCCTGGGGCTGGCGATCCGGCGGGGTGCGGCACAGGCAGAGAGGCTATCGGGGCGGCTGGATCCGCCGTCCGGCTGCCTCTGTCCGGCCGGAGCCGGCCGAGGTCAGAGCAGCCGACGGCGGTCAGTTGCCGCGGGCGCCCTTGCCCCAGGTGATGGGGAGCAGGTGCCGCTTGGTGCCGGTCGGCGGGACCCGCAACGCGTCGAGGGCGAACGACGCGATCTGCTGGAAGACCGGGCCGGCCTGCACGCCGCCGCCGATCGCCACCTTGGGCGCCTGCAGCGTCACCGCGACGACGATGCCCGGCTTGTCGGCCGGGGCCAACCCGATGAACGACAAGGTGTTTCCGCGGTAGCAGCCGCACGTCGGGTCGAACCGCTGCGCGGTCCCGGTCTTGCCACCGACCCGGTAGCCCGGGATCCGGGAGAGCGGCGCCGTGCCGCCGTCGGCGGGGATGGTCTCCAGGATCCGGCGCACCGTCTGCGCGGTCGTGCTGCTGACGACCCGCGTGCCGCCGGCCTGCGGCGTCCGGACCACGCTGCCGTCGGCGCCGGTGGTCGCCTCGACCAACCGCGGCGGCACGCGCACCCCGTCGTTGGCGATGGTCGCGAACACCGACGCCATCTGCACGGTGTTGACGGAGTAGCCCTGGCCGAACGTCATCGTGTAGCCCGTGGTCGACGACCAGTCCCCCGGCTTCAGCATCTCGCCGGACTGCTCGCCCGGCAGGCCGAGGCCGGTGGGCTCGCCGATGCCGAACTTCGCGAAGTACGGGTAGAGCCGCTTGAGGTTGCCGAGCCGCTCGGCCGCCTTGATGGTGCCGATGTTGCTGGACTTCGCGAGGGTGCCGGCGTACGTCAGGTGCTCGACGCCGTGCTCCTCGAAGTCCTTGAACGACTTGCCTGCGCGGTACAGCCGGTTGGGCACCGTGATCGGGGTGGTCGGCGAGATCACGCCCTCCTGCAGCAGCGCCGCGGCAGTGATGACCTTGCCGGTGCTGCCCGGCTCGTACGCCTCGTTGAGCGGGCGGTCGCCGCGGTCCTCGGCGGCGGAGGCACCCGGCTTGTTCGGGTCGAAGGTCGGCGCGGTCGCCACCGCGAGCAGGTCACCGGTCGACGGCTGGTAGACGATGACGGTGCCGCTCTGCGCGCTGTAGGCCGCGACCGCCTTGGCGATCGCCTTCTGCGCGACGTACTGGACGTCGCGGTCGATCGTGAGCCGTACGTCGGAGCCGGCGACCGCGTCCCGCTCGGTGTCCACGCCGCTCGGGATCCGGCGGCCACCGGCAGACAGCTCGTACGTCGCCGTCCCGGCGCGGCCGGCGAGCGTCTTGTCCAGCGAGTACTCGAGGCCGCCGAGGCCCTTGCCGTCGGCGCCCACGAAGCCGACGAGGTTCGCCGCGACGCTGCCGTTGGGGTAGACCCGCTTGCTGGTCTGCTCGGAGTAGATGCCGGGCAGCGCCGGGACTGTCGAAGTCGGGGTGCTGCAGGACCCGGACCTGGCGCCAGGCCGCCGGGGTCACGGACTTGGCGACGTAGACGAAGCGGGCCGTGCCCGTGAGCTTCTCGCGCAGAACCGTCGGGTCCAGGCCCAGGACCGGCGCGAGCAGCGACGCGGTCACCGCGGGGTCGACGACCTTCGTCTGGTCGGCGGTGACGTTGACCGCGGCGACGGTGGTGGCCAGCGCCACGCCGTTCCGGTCGGTGATGGTGCCGCGCACCGCGGGCAGGGTGACCGTCCGCAGCCGGCCGGCCTCAGCCTCCGCGGCGTACGTCGGCGCGTCCAGGCCCTGCAGCTGCACCAGCCGCGCGCCGAACAGCGACAGCACGAACGCGAGCGCGATCACCGCACCGCGCAGCCGGCGCCCCGAGTCGCCGAGCCGCACTCGGCGCGGCGGCCGCGGGGGTGGCGGGCGGTAGGACGTGTGCGGCCGGGAGGCGCGCGACGGGACCGGGCGGCGACCGGCGACCGGCCGACCGGAGGGCGCCCGTCGGGGCGCCGGCCGCTCGGCGGGCCGACGCGTGGCACCCGATCCGCGCGCGGGCGCGCCGCGGCGGTCGGGTGCTGTGGGCCGTGGCGGCCGTTGCCTGGTGGTCACCGGCGCGGGCGGCTGCTCGACGAGGCGGACGGGGTGCCGGCCGACGGGCTGGGCGACGTGGAGCCGGACGCGGACGGCGACGGAGCGGGAGGCGGCGGCGGGGCGACACCGGCCTTGGGCTTGCCCAGGACCTTGCCGTCGGAGAGCCGGATGAACGCCGGGTTCTCGCTGCGCACCATCCCCAGGGCCTCCGCCTTCGCCGCCAGCCGACGCGGCGACGCCTCCTGCGCGACCTCCTGCTCGAGCGCCTGCTCACGGTCGGTGAGCACGGCCGAGCGGACCTTGAGGTCGTGCAGCCGGAAGGAGTCCTCCGCCAGGGCGGTGTGCAGGAACAGCAGGCCTGCCAGCCCCCCGGTGAGCAGTGTGCCGAGCAGGACGACGAACGGCGCGCGCGGCGCGCCGGTGCGCAGCGGTGGGACCAGCCGCAGCGGCTTGCGCGACTGGCCGGGCGCCCGGCCGGTGAGCGGCCCGACCGGCCGCGCGTGGCTCGGCACCGCCGCTGACGAACGGACCGCTGCACTCATTCGGGGCCCCCGCGGAATCGTGCGTCGTTGCAGACGCGCACGGCGGCGTAGGTCACGGCACGATTCCCGCTCTGGCTGTCTCGGGGCCCCCGCGGCGACGCGACTCGCGTGTGAGTCGATCGGTGACCGACGACATCGAGCGTCGGCGTGGGGATAGGGCTCATGCGGCGTCCCGGAGACGCTCGCAGGCACGCAGGCGGACCGAGGCGGCGCGCGGGTTCTCCGCGATCTCCTCGTCGCTCGCCGGCTCGGAGCCGCGCGTCAGCAGCCGCAGCACCGGCTCGTGCTCGGCCGGGACGACGGGCAGGTCGGGCGGCGCGGTGCCCGTCGCCCCTGCCCGGAGGACGCGCTTGACCATCCGGTCCTCCAGCGAGTGGTACGAGAGCACGACCATCCGGCCCCCGACCGCAAGCGCGTCGACGGCGGCGGGGAGGGCTCCGGCCAGCGCGTCGAGCTCGCCGTTGACCTCGATGCGCAGCGCCTGGAAGGTGCGCTTGGCGGGATGGCCGCCGGTACGCCGGGTCGCTGCCGGGATCGACGAGCGCACCAGCTCGGCCAGCCGCGCCGTCCCGCTGAAGGGCTCCTTCGCGCGCTCGCGGACGACGGCGTCGGCGATCCGGCGGGCGAACCGCTCCTCGCCGTACTCCCGCAGCACCCGGGCCAGCTCCGGTGCCGAGTAGGTGTTGACCACCTCGGCCGCGGTGGCGCCGCGGCTCTGGTCCATCCGCATGTCCAGCGGCGCGTCCTGCGAGTACGCGAATCCCCGACCTGCCTCGTCGAGCTGCATCGACGACACCCCGAGGTCGAACAGCACGCCCTGGACCCGGGCCACGCCGAGCCGCCCGAGCACGTCGGCGAGCTCGTCGTAGACCGCGTGCACGAGGGTGGCCCGGTCGCCGAACGGCGCGAGCCGCTCCCCCGCGAGCGCCAGCGCCCGCGGGTCCCGGTCGAGGGCGACGAGCCGCAGCGTGTCGAACCGCTGGAGCAGAGCAGCGCTGTGCCCGCCGAGACCGAGGGTGGCGTCGACCATGACCGCGCCCGGCGCGTCGACGGCCGGGGCGAGCAGCTCCAGGGTGCGCGCCAGCAGGACCGGGACGTGGACCGGTCCGGGGGTGGACACGGGTCAGCCGCCGAACCGTGCGGTGAGCAGGAACAGCAGCAGGGCGAAGCACCCCATCAGTCCGAGCGCGCCGCCCAGCAGGAACGCGCTGTGCCGGATCTCGGCGCTGAGCAGGCTCTCGGCCGGTGGCTCGGCCGGTGCGCCGCTCACGGCGGTGGGGACGTGCGTGTCCATCTCGACCCTTCTGGACAGGTGCGGCGTTCGGCAGGTGCTCGTCGTGCGGGGGTGGTGGGTGGTGGTGCCGGGGTGCTGGTCGTGCGACCAGGTCTCCAACCGCTCGCGGGGCGGCTCCCGGGTCGTCCTGGCGCCGGGGAAGGGACGTCAGGACGGGTGGGTTCGGGAGCAGCCGGAGGGTCCGGGCGGGTGGAGACCTCGCCGTACGACCGGCTCAGATCAGTCCGGGCAGCACCTCCTCGGAGAGCTCGGCGAACGGGCCCTCCTGCTCGGCGCTGTAGCGGGTCCAGGACTCCTCGTCCCAGACCTCGACGCGGGTGCCGGCGCCGATGACGACGCACTCCTTGGTGAGCCCGGCGTAGGTGCGCAGCTCGGCGTTGACGGTGACGCGGCCCTGCTTGTCGGGCGTCTCGTCGGAGGCCTTCGCCATGAACATGCGCTGGTAGTCGCGAGCCGCCTTGCTGGTGACCGGCGCCTGGCGGATCCGGTCGAAGATCCGGTCGAACTCCGGCTCCGGGAAGACGTAGAGGCAGCGCTCCTGGCCCGGGGTGATCACGAGGCCGCCGGCCAGCCGGTCGCGGAACTTGGCGGGCAGGAAGAGCCGGCCCTTGTCGTCGAGCCGGGGGTGGTGCGTGCCCAGGAAGCGGGCCGGGCGGGCTGACGCCCCACCGCTGCCTCGGGAGTCGTCGCTGTCGCGCTCGTCGTCACCCGACTGCGCCACATCGACCCACCTCCCCACGCCTCGACCCGGAGGTCTCCCCCACTGCGCACCACAGTACTCCACTTCACTCCACCGTCAACCAGTCCGCGCACATCTCCCCCGTTCGGACGACCCACCCGCTCCCCAGGGGTCGACGAAGTCACCACTCCTCGCCGTCCGCGCCCGCCGCAGCATTTCTTGATCCACACCGGATCCATGTGACTTTCTCCAGCGGATCCGGTGTGGATCATGGAAAGGACAGCGAGTCGCGGGCGGCGGCCGGCACCGAGCCGTGACACCGGGGCGCCGACCTGACGCCGATCTGTGACCTCGCCGCCGGGCGCAGCCGGCGCGGCCGCTGGTTGGATGGCGGCCGTGAGAGGACGGGGCCCCGACCCGCTGCCGCGCGCGCTCGCGGTCGTGGCGCTGGTCGCCGTCGCGGCTCTCGCGCTGCGGGCCCGGCAGGGCCTCGACTGGGACGCCCTCGCCGAGCCGCTGGACGTGCGCTGGTCCCGGCTGGTGGTCGGCGCGGTCCTGCTGCTCGGGCTGGTCGGCTACGGCCGGCGGCTGCTCCGACGGCTGCGCCGCCCACGGCGACCGGCGGGCACGTCGAACCCGCTCGCGGAGCCCGAGGGCCAGCCGATCCCGTGGTACCTGCGGGTGCTCGCGGTCGCCGTCGTCCTCGCGACGATGGGCGTCATCTTCTTCGTCGTCAGCTCGCTGGGACCGATCCCGCGCCCGAAGCCGCCGCCACCCGCGGCCCAGGAGCAGTCGTCGGCGGCGGGGCAGGACGCGGACACGCTGGGCGATGACGGCACGTCCCCGGTGGCGCTCGTCGTGGTGGGTGCGCTCCTGGTCGCGGCAGCGGCATCTCGCTGGCGCGCCCGGCGCCCTGACGACGAGACGGCCGAGGAGGGCGAGGAGCGGGCCGCCGTACGACAGCTGGTCCGCGCCGTCGACGCCGCGGAGGAGGAGCTCGCCCGGCACGCGGACCCGCGCGACGCGGTCCTCGCGGCCTACGCCGCCATGGCGCGCCACCTCTCGACGGGGGTGGTCCGTCGCGGCGGGTCCACGCCGGGCTCGGACACTGCCACCGAGCTGCTGGACCGGTCGGTGGCCGCGGGCCTGCTCAGCGGAGCGAGCGACGGCCCGGCCCGCGCCCTCACCGACCTGTTCCGCGAGGCGCGGTTCAGCGACCACCCGATGGGCGAGCCCTCCCGACGGTCCGCCGAGAGCTGTCTCCAGCAGGTGCGCGCCGAGCTCGGGGCGCGCCGTGCCTGACCGGTTCGACGAGGACGACGAGGAGGCCGCCGGCGGGCTGCGGGCGCGGCGGGTGGCCGTGGTCGCGGCGGCCTGCGTCGTCGCCGTCGGCACCGCCGTGTTCGGCTGGGCCGGGCTGCTCGGCGCCGTGTCGGTCGTGGCCGTCGTCGGCACCGTCGCGGCGCTCTCCCGGGTCCCGGCCGCTCCGACACCGCGCCGGCCTGCTCGGCCCGGGCCGCCGGTCGAGAACGCGCCGTTCCGGTCGTACCGGCAGGTGGCCGAGGCGATGTCCTGGGCCGAGGTGTCGCCGCGGCACTACGACCTCGGCACCCGCCCGGTCCTCGTCCGGCTCCTGGCCGCCCGGCTCTCCGACCACCACGGGATCGACCTGGCCGCCGACCCGGAGGCCGCCAGGCGGCTGGTCGGCGACGACGTCTGGCACTGGCTCGACGCCGACCGCGAGGTGGACCGCCGCGGCCAGCCCCCCGGACTCGACCCCGCCACCCTGGAACGCATCGTCGACCGACTGGAGCACCTGTGAAACCCCCACGACGTCTCCACTCCGCTCGTACCTCGCTGCGCACGGAAACGACGCGGGGACCCCGATGACGAGCACGGGCACCACGACCACCCTGACGCCGGCCGAGACGAGCCGGCTGGCGCACGCCGTGGTCGACGAGATCGAGAAGGTCGTCGTCGGCCGGCGGCGATCGCTCGAGCTGGTGCTGCTCGGGGTGCTCGGGCGTGGTCACGTGCTGCTCGAGGACGTACCCGGCCTCGGCAAGACGATGATGGCGCGCTGCTTCTCCCAGGCGCTGGGCCTGTCGTTCCGTCGGGTGCAGTTCACGCCCGACCTGCTGCCGGCCGACATCACCGGCATCTCCGTGTACGACCCCGGGGCGCGGACGTTCGAGTTCCGCCCCGGACCGGTCTTCACCCAGCTGCTGCTCGCCGACGAGATCAACCGGACGCCGCCGAAGACCCAGGCCGCGCTGCTCGAGGCGATGGCCGAGGAGCAGGTCTCCAGCGACGGCGAGACCCGGCCGCTGCCGCAGCCGTTCATCGTGCTCGCGACCGACAACCCGATCGAGTACGAGGGCACCTACGCCCTGCCCGAGGCCCAGCTCGACCGCTTCCTGCTCCGCGTGTCACTCGGCTACCTCTCGCTGGACGACGAGCAGGAGCTGCTCTCGCGCCGGCTGCGGCACGGTTGGGCTCCCCCGGAGCTGTCACCCGTCGTCGACGCGGCGACCGTCGTCGCGATGCGCGACTCCATCGAGCTGGTGCAGGTGGAGCCGTCGGTGCTGCGCTACGCCGCGACCCTGGTGCACGCGTCGCGCGAGCACCCGCAGGTCACCGTCGGCGCCAGCCCGCGCGGCGGTCTCGCGCTGATCGCGATGGCGCGCGGCCAGGCCGTGCTGGAGCTGCGCGACTTCGTGACGCCGGAGGACGTCAAGGCGGTCGCGGTCCCCGCGCTGGCGCACCGGATCAGCCTCCGGCCCGAGCTGTGGGTGCGGAAGGTCACCTCCGCCGACGTGGTCGCCGACCTTCTGCGGACCGTCGAGGTGCCGCACTGAGCACGCAGCCACTGACGTTCACCGCGACGCCGCGCCCGCGCCGGCTGGCGACGGTCGCCGGCCTCGCGGTGGCTTTCGCGGTCGCGACGGCGCATGGCGAGCTGCTCGTCGTCGCCGTCGTCCCGCTGGTTCTCCTCGCCCTGTCACCGCGCTCCGCGGCACCGGAGTCCATCGAGGTGACCACGGCACTCGGCAGCGCGCGGTGCGTCGAGGGCGACGAGGTCACCCTCGAGGTGCGGGTCGGCCTCGCCGGAGCCGACCGGCTCGATGCCGACCCGCTGCTACCGCCGTGGACCGAGGCGCGCTTCACCGGCCAGCACGTCGAGGACGGTGAGCGGGTGCTGCGCTGGGCGCTCGTGCCGTCCCGGTGGGGACGGCACCGGGTCGGGCCGGTGCGGCTCGTGGTCCACGCCGGCGGCGGGTCGTACGTCGCACGGCTCCAGGTCGACGTCGGCGACCTCGTGGTCTACCCGGCAGCGGCCGCACTGGCCCGCGCGGTCGCACCGCACGAGCTGGCCGCGCCGCTCGGGGAGCACACCAGTCGCGCCGTCGGGTCCGGCGTCGAGTTCGCCGGGGTCCGGCCCTACGCCCACGGCGACCGTCAGCGCGACGTCGACTGGCGCACGTCTGCCCGGCACGGCGACCTGTTCGTGCGGCAGTACGCGGCCGAGCGCGCGTTCGACCTCGTGCTGGTGCTCGACACGGCTGTCGACGCGGGCGAGCCGGGCCGCTCGTCGCTGGACCTCACCGTCCGGGCCGCGACCGGGCTGGCGCAGACCTACCTGCGGTCGCACGACCGGGTCGGGCTGGTCACGTTCGGCGGTCCGCTGCGCTGGCTGGCGCCCGCCGCCGGACCGCGGCAGCTCTTCCAGGTGTGCGAGGCGGTGCTCGCGATCCGGCCCGACGAGGGCGAGCTCGATGCCGGACCGGTGCACTACGGCCTGGGCCACCTGCCGCGCGGCATGCTGCCGCACCGGGCCTTCGTCGCGCTGCTGACGCCGCTGCTCGACGACGGACCGCTGGAGGCGGTCCGGCTGATGCGCGACCGCGGGTTCGCCCCGCTCGTCGTCGACGTGCTCAACGCCGAGCCGGAGGTCGACCCGCGGTCCCGCACCGACCTCCTCACCGTGCGGACGTGGCGGCTGCAGCGCGACGCCCTCAAGGTCGAGCTCGCGACCATGGGTGTGGCGGTGCTCGACTGGGACGGCGACGCCGAGCTGACCGGCGGCCTGCTGCACGCCATGCGGGCGTCCCGACCGGGGAGCCGGGCGTGGCAGTGAGACCCGTTCCCGGCCGACCCGGCCCGACATTGCGTCAGCTCGCGACCCAGGTGGCCGTCGTCGTCGTGGGCGCTGCGGTCGCGGTCGTCGCCGCGGTGCCCGACCTCGACCGCTACGTCGTCGTGCTCGCGGTGCTCACCATCGTCGCCGCGGTCGCCGCGGCGGTCCTCCCCTGGCGGTCGATCGGGACCGTCGCGGTCCTGGCGGCGACCCTGACGGTGCTGCTGGCCGGCACCCTCGACACCTCCAGCGTGCGTCCGGTCCAGGCGGTGACGGACGCCGCCCTCCTGATGCTCCTCGTGGCCGTCCTCGCCGCCCGCGAGGACCGCAGCAGCCAGAGCGCGCACGCCGCGACCGTGGCCCTGCGGTCCGCGCCCGCCCGCGCGGTCGCCCCGGCCCTGGCGCTCGGGGCAGGTTCCCTCGTCGCCCTCACGGCGGCGCAGGACGTCGTACCCTCGGTCCCGTTGGTCCTCGCCGGCCTGGTAGCCGCGGTGGTCGCCCTCGTCGTCGCGGCGGGAGCCCACCGCAGCTAGCGCGGTGTGGCGAGATCGTTACCTGATGGCCCACCCAGGGCACGGCTGTGATGACAGACTCCCCCGCAGAGAAGGGGACGCGCGTCACAGCCGTCCGGCAGGTGAGCGCGAGGAGGACCCTTGAGCGTGGGCGAGACCACCGAGAGCACCCAGGACCGCGCCGGCGAGCCGCGGGCGGCCAAGGCCGACCTCGCGGCCCTGGCCGACACGACCACGCGCATCCGGCGTGCCGTCGAGAGCGTCATCGAGGGCAAGCGGGACACGGTCCGACTGGCCATCACGGTGATGCTCGCCGAGGGCCACCTCCTGATCGAGGACGTCCCCGGCGTCGGCAAGACGATGCTCGCCAAGGCGCTGGCGCGGTCGATCGACTGCTCGGTACGCCGTGTGCAGTTCACGCCGGACCTGCTGCCGTCGGACATCACCGGTGTCTCGATCTACAACCAGGAGCGCCGCGAGTTCGAGTTCAAGCCGGGCGCGATCTTCGCCAACATCGTCGTCGGCGACGAGATCAACCGGGCGTCGCCGAAGACGCAGTCGGCCCTCCTCGAGTGCATGGAGGAGCGGCAGGTCACCGTCGACGGCGAGACCTACGAGCTGGCGATCCCGTTCATGGTGCTGGCCACCCAGAACCCGATCGAGATGGAGGGCACCTATCCCCTCCCCGAGGCGCAGCGCGACCGGTTCATGGTGCGGATCTCGATGGGGTACCCCAGCGAGCAGGCCGAGCTGACCATGCTCACCACCCACGGCAAGAGCTCGCCGCTGGACGTCCTCGCTTCCGTCTCGGACGCGCGCGAGATCGCTGACCTGATCCGGGTCGTGCGCGAGATCCACGTCTCCGACCAGGTCCGGCAGTACGCCGTCGACCTCGTCCTCGCCACCCGGGCGTCCAGCGAGCTCCGGCTCGGCGCGTCGCCGCGTGCGACGCTGCACCTGATCCGCGCGGCGCGCGCGGCGGCCGCTCTCGACGACCGGGACTACGTGCTGCCCGACGACGTGCAGGACCTCGCCGTCGCCGTCCTCGCGCACCGGCTGCTGCCGACCGCCGAGTCGCAGATCGGCCGGCGCTCGACCGAGGACATCGTGACGGACATCGTCGCCTCGGTGCCCCTCCCCGACGAGTCCCGCGGCAGGCGGAGCTCCGTCTAGTGCGTGACGCGCTGCAGGGCCTGACCACCCGCGGACGATCGTTCCTCGCCGCCGGGGTCGCCGTCCTGGTCGCCGCCATCGCGACGTCGCAGAAGGACCTGCTCCGCGTCGCGATCCTGCTGCTCGCACTGCCGTTGGTCAGCGCACTCGTGGTGGCTCGCACCCGCTACCGGCTGTCGTCCCGGCGCCGGCTCGGGTCGGCGCGCACGGCCGCCGGCCAGGACACGTCGGTCACGCTGCGACTCGACAACGTATCCCGGCTGCCGACGGGGCTTCTGCTCGTCGAGGACAAGGTGCCCTACGTCCTCGGCTCGCGGCCGCGGTTCGTCCTCGACCGGGTCGAGCCGCGCGGCCGCCGCGAGGTGACGTACACCGTGCGGTCGGACGTCCGCGGCCGCTACAGCCTGGGCCCGCTGACGATCCGGCTCACCGACCCGTTCGGCATGTGCGAGCTGCAGCGTTCCTTCAGCTCCCGCGACACCCTCGTCGTGACGCCGCCGGTGGTGCAGCTGCCGTCGGTCTCGCTCTCCGGCGAGTGGACCGGCAGCGGGGAGAGCAGGGCCCGCTCGCTGGCCAGCGCCGGCGAGGACGACGCGGGCGTCCGCGAGTACCGCCAGGGCGACGACCTGCGCCGGGTGCACTGGCGCTCGACCGCTCGGCTGGACAAGGTCATGGTGCGCCGCGAGGAGCAGCCGTGGCAGGCCCGGGCGACGCTGCTGCTCGACTCCCGCTCGATCGCGCACGGCGGAGAGGGGCCGGCGTCGTCGTTCGAGTGGGCCGTGGCCGCCACCGCGTCGGTCGGGGTGCACCTGGTCCGGTCCGGCTACCACGTGCGGCTGCTCACCGACACCGGCGCCACCATCGAGGGCGGCAACCCGAGCGTCGACGGCGGCAGCAGCGACGTCGAGGGCTCGCTTCTCGACGCGCTCGCCGTCCTGCAGATGTCCTCGCACCACACCCTGCGCGACGCCTCGGGCGCGCTGCGCCGCGGCGGCGGGGACGGCCTGCTGGTGGCTCTCCTCGGTGCCCTCGACCCGGAGGAGGCCCGCAACCTCGCGCGGCTCCGGCACGGCACGACGTCGGCCATCGCCGTCGCCCTGGACGCCACCACGTGGAACGTCGTCCCGACCAGGAACCGGTTGTCGCCGGCGGACTTCGCCGGCTCGGTCGACCTCCTGCGTGCGTCCGGCTGGCGAGTGCTGCGGGTGAAGGCCGGCGACTCGCTGCCCGAGCTCTGGGGCGAGGCCGGGCGCCACGCCTCGGCTGCCGGGCGCCGTCTCGCCGGAGTCCCGCGATGAACAACGGCTCCCTGCGGTTGCCCCTCGCGGCCGCCTTCGCCACGATCGCCGCCACCATCTGCCTCGGCCCGATCTACCTGACCGGCGTCTGGTTCTTCCCCACGGCCTTCGGTGTGCTGGTCGTCGGCGCCGGCTGCGAGGTGGCCCGCAGGATGGCGGCCTCCCGGGCCACCGTGCCGATCGGCGGCGCCGTCGCGCTGCTGCTCTACCTGCTGCTGCGCTACGCGCACGCCCAGGCCCTCTACGGCGTGCTGCCCTGGACCGACTCGGTGGACCACCTGGGCGACCTGGCCCAGCGCGGCCGCAGCGACATGAACAACTACGCCGCGCCGATCGGCGTCTCGCCCGGCATCGAGCTGCTCACCGTCGGCGGCGTCGGCCTGGTGGCACTGGCCGTCGACACGCTCGCCGTGACCTGGCGCCGCGCGGCGCTCGCCGGCCTGCCGCTGCTCGTCCTCTACACCGTGCCCACGTCGATCGCGCCGGACGGCGTCAGCTGGGTCGCCTTCGCGCTGTGCGGTATCGCGTTCCTCACGCTGCTGCTCGCGGAGTCGCGCGAGCGGGTGAGCCGGTGGGGCCGGCCGATGCGGTACAGCGCCGAGCGCACCAACTACCGCCCCGAGGTCGAGACCGCTCCCCTGGGCCAGGTCGGGCGGCGGGTCGGAGCGACGGCCCTCGGGCTGGCGCTCATCGTGCCCGCCGTGCTGCCGGACGTCACGGCGAGCAGCTTCGGCTTCGGTGCCGGCGGCTTCGGCACCGGCGGCGGCGACGGGCCGGAGGTGACGGTCGTCAACCCGATCCTCGACCTGGGCGCCAGCCTGCGTCAGGGCGAGGACACGCCCCTGATCCGGTACCGCGGCCGGCCGACGTACATGCGGCTGGTCGGCCTGGACAGCTTCACCGGCCAGACGTGGGAACCGAGCAACCTCAAGGTGTCGCGCAACGACAACGACGTCGAGGACGGGCTGGACTCCGCCCCCGGCCTCGGCGCGTCGGTCGACCGCACCAAGCGGACCCACCAGGTCGAGGTCTTCGACCTCGACCAGAAGTGGCTGCCCCTGCCGTACCCGACGACCAAGGTCCGCGACATCGACGGCACCTGGCTCTACGACCCGTCGACGTTCAACGTCTTCGGGGAGAACAGCTCGACCCGGCAGATCACCTACACCACGACGTCGCTCGCGGTCGACCCGACGAGTGACCAGCTCGCGACTGCGTCGCCGTCGATCCCGCCGTCGCTGCGCCGTTACGTCGTGCTGCCGCAGGACCTCGACGCGAGCATCCCGCTGAAGGCCAGTGAGGTCGTCGGCGAGGCGCAGGCGACCACCAACTACGCCCGGGCGGTCGCGCTGCAGGACTGGCTGCGCGGGCCCGAGTTCACCTACTCCAAGGAGCTGTCGACCAACCCGGCCGGCGACAAGAACGGCACCCAGGCGATCGTCGCGTTCCTCCAGAGCAAGCGCGGCTACTGCGTGCAGTTCGCCTCCACGATGGCCGTCATGGCCCGCACTCTCGGCATCCCGGCCCGCGTCGCGGTCGGCTTCGCGCCGGGCGAGAAGCTGGCGAAGGGCGGCTACCTCGTCGGCGCGCACGACGCGCACGCCTGGCCGGAGCTCTACTTCCAGGGCGTCGGCTGGGTGCGCTTCGAGCCGACCCCCTCGACCGGCTCGCCCACCGGCGTCGCCCCGCCGGCGTACGCGCTCCCGCGGCCTGACGGCGGCACGCCGACGGACGGCGCCACGTCCTCGCCGTCGCCGTCGAGCACCGCTGCCCCCGGTGCCGGCGGGTCCGATGTCGGGCCCCGGTTCCGTGAGGACGTCCTCGATGAGCAGCAGCCCGGCGGTGGCATCGGTGCCGGTCCGGTGCGCATCCCGGTGGTGCCGTTCTTCATCGGGCTGGCGGTCCTCGTGCTGCTGGCGGTGCCCCCCTTCACCCGGGTGCTGCTCCGCCGGCGACGCTGGTCGGACACCTCGACGCCGACCGCGGTGGCGCTCGCCGCGTGGACCGACCTCCAGGACACGCTGGTCGACCACGGCTACGACTGGGACCCGGCCGACCCTCCGCGGCGCGGTGCGACCCGACTGGTCGAGCGCCGGCACCTCGCCGGCGAGCCGGCCCAGGCGGTCCAGCGGATCGCGGCGGCCACCGAGCGGGCGCGCTACGCGCCGGAGATGACACCGGTCGGCGACCTCCGGTCCGACGTCGACGCGGTCCGCGGCCAGCTGTCCGCGGACGCGTCCCGCTGGGGCCGCTGGCGGGCGCGGCTGCTGCCGCGCTCGACCCGCACGGTGGCCGCGGGGGTCAGCGAGAAGTTCGCCGACGTCCTGGACGGGGTGGACGCGGCGTTCGCCGCCGTGGGCACCCGGCTCCACCTCCGCCGCACCTGACCGACGGCACGGCCGGCGAGGTGACCCCGCCGCGGAACGAACCTCGTTTGCGACCTGGTTCACCGACACGCCGACATCAGACCGGCGAGTCGGGGACTCAGGTCGCAAACGATCACCCACCGGGTACCTACGGGCTGGTCGGCCGAGGCTGACCGGAGGGCGGGCGGCGGCTCAGATGTCGCTGCGGCCGTTCTCGTCGCGACGGCGGTTCCAGCGCTCTTCCATCCGGGCCATGAACCCACCGGAGCTCGGCTGACGCGGGTGCCGGCCGCTGCCGGCTCCGGCGCGCTGCGGCGGGCGGCGTACCCCGCTGGGGTCGACGACTCCGAGCTGGGCGGCGGTCGTGACGGCGCGGTAGCTGGTGACCGCGAAGAACGCCGACGCCAGCATGAGCACGAAGCCGAGGACGCTGACGAGGATGACCTGGGTGACCAGACCGGTCATGAGCAGGACGACGCCCCCGGCGAAGCCGACGCCGGCGAGCAGGACCCGGCGGCGGAAGTTGCTGCGTGGGTCCTTGCCGCGCAGCGAGGACGCGAACTTCGGGTCCTCGGCGTAGAGGGCCCGCTCCATCTGCTCGAGCAGTCGCTGCTCGTGCTCGGAGAGCGGCACGGACTCCTCCTCGGGGACATCTCGTCCAAGTGCAGGGTCGCGACCTCAAGGGGTGCGTACGCCAAGGATATGCGCCCGGACCGCCGGATGAAACCCGGACCGGGAAGCCTGTGAAGAACAGTGCGTGCGGTGGGTGCCGGGTCGGCCGGACGGTCTGGACACCCGAACGGCTCAGCGGTCGGTGCGGCCTCGACGCGGGGCGCGCTCGTACGGGCGGCCCGTCGGGGCCGTGCCGACTCACGTCGCCACCGGGCTCGGCACCGCGTCGCGGGTCGACCAGGCTGCCCGGCCGGACCACCCCGCGACCGAACCGCTGACCCGCTTTGTCCGCCGCCTGCTCCACCTCGCGGCGCCCCTGGCTGCGCTCCCCGAGCAGCAGCTGGTGGGGAGCCGACTCGGACTCCAGCAGACCTTCGACCCGGATCCCGACCAGCCGCAGCCGGGCCCGGTCCAGCCCGAGCGCCTCGTACAGCTGGCGCGCGGTGGCGTAGAGGACGGCGGCGACGTCGGTGGCCTCCGGGAGGGTCCTGGCGCGGGTGATCGTCGTGAAGTCGGCGAACCTGATCTTCACGCTCACGGTGCGGCCGGCCAATCCGGCGGTCCGCAACCGGCCGGCCGTGCGCTCGGCCAGCCGCAGCAGCTCGCGCCGGACGACCTCGGGGTCGTCGACGTCACGGCCGAACGTCTCCTCGGCACCGATGCTCTTGTCCGGCTCGTGCGGCACGACCTTGCGCTCGTCGCGACCCCACGACAGGGCGTGCAGGTGCGAGCCGGTGGCCTGCCCCAGGGCGCGGACCAAGGTCTGCGCCGGGGTGTGCGCGATGTCGCCGACGGTGTGCAGCCCGAGCCGGGTGAGCTCCTTCTCGGTCTTCTCCCCCACGCCCCACAGCGCGCCGACCGGCAGCGGGTGCAGGAACGCGACCACGCCGGCGGCCGGGACCACGAGCAGGCCGTCGGGCTTGCTGCGGGTCGAGGCGAGCTTGGCGACGAACTTCGTCGACGCGATGCCCACCGAGCAGGTGATGCCCTGCTCGTCGGCGACCCGGTCGCGGATCAGCTGGCCGATCACGGCCGGCCGGCCGAGCCGGCGGACCGCGCCGGAGACGTCGAGGAAGGCCTCGTCGAGAGACAACGGCTCGACCATCGGGGTGATCGACCGGAAGATCTCCATCACCCCGGCGGAGACCGTGGAGTAGAGGCCGTGGCTCGGCTCGACCACGGTGGCCTGCGGGCACAGCCGCCGGGCCCGCGTCATCGGCATCGCGGAGTGCACGCCGTAGGCACGCGCCTCGTAGGTCGCCGAGAGCACGACGCTGCGCGAGCCGCCGCCGATGATCACCGGGGTGCCGACCAGCTCCGGACGGCTGATCAGCTCGCACGGACGCGTAGAACGCGTCCATGTCGACGTGCAGCATCGTGCAGCCCGGTGTCGTCGCCCGGCGGTCCGGACGGCGGCCCCGGCCGGTCCAGCTGCTGGCTGCGGCTCACCGACGCCCACCCCCTCTCCCCGCGAGTGACACGTTCGGCAGCCGGGATGTCCGGCTCGGCCTGCCGAACGTTCCAGTCGGCGGACCGGCGGGGGCGGGCGGCAGCGGCGACACGTCAGGAGCGGACGGCGCGGACGTGCAGCTGGGTGGCGACGGCGCGGAACTCCGGCAGCGCCGCGGTCGCGATCTCGAGCTCGACGAGCGCCTCCACGGCGCCGGGCTCGCCGTCGACCAGGGCGCCCGGCACGAGGTCGGCGACGGTGCGGACCCCGTGGACCGCCTCGACCCGCAGCCCCGCGGTGTCGAGCAGCGCGGCGAGCACCGGCTCGGTGAACCGCCGCGGCAGCGGGTCGCCCGGTCCCCAGCGGCCATCGGGGTCGTCGAGCGCGTGCCTGGCCTCGGCGAACCGGCCGGCCACCGCCCGGGCGAGGACCACCGCGTTGCGCGACGCGACGAGCAGGCTGAGGGTGCCGCCGCGGCGCAGCACCGCGGCGAGCGCCGCGGCCGCCGGCACCGGGTCGTCGACGTGCTCGAGGACGCCGTGGCAGAGCACCAGGTCGGCGCTGCCGGCCTCGACGACGTCGAGCAGCCCGGCCGCGTCGCCCTGCACCGCGCGCACCTCGACGCCGGCCTCCCCGGCCCGGCGCTGCAGCGCGGCGAGCGCGTCGGGGCTGGGGTCGACGACGGTGACCCGGTGGCCGAGGCGGGCCAGCGGCACCGCGAAGCCGCCGGTGCCGCCACCGACGTCGATGACGTCGAGCGGGTGCTCACCCGTGCCGGCGGTGGTGGCGAGGTCGCGCAGCGCGTCCCAGACCACCGCGGTGCGCGGCGTCCGGGCGCTGCGGTCGAGCTCGTCGCTGCTGGCGGCTGCGGGGGGCACGGGCCCAGGCTACTGAGGCCGGCCGACGTCGACCGGCTCATCGGTCCCGTCATCCGCCGGAGCTGCCGGGGCTGGAGTGCCACAGCTTGCGCGGCGCGGACGCGCCTCGGGCGGCCTCCTTGCGCGCCGCGGTCTTGGCGTCGTCGCCGGGCGGCTTGATGTCGGCGTACGGCGACTGGCGGAAGCCGCTCGGGTGCACGAGCACCCGCCGGGTGATGCCGCCGTCGGCCGGCGGGCTGTTCCGGTCGACCTTGTTGGCCATCCCGCCGGCCGGCCGGCTGCCCTGCTCGCGCGGCTCGTAGACCGTCGGCGAGGCGCCGATCGGCGGCCGGGTCATGACCGGCCGGGTCGACCGGCTCTCGGCGGCACCGGCCACCGAGCGGTCGGTGACCGGGCCGGCGGCGGCCATCGCGGCGGCGACGGCGTCCAGGCCGCCGCCGAGCCAGGCCTCGTGCAGCGCCGGCAGCTCCCAGCAGCCGGTCGCCCGCAGCGACACCCCGCGCGGACCGGTGCGCCGGACGTGGCCGCGGATGACCAGCAGCCAGGAGTGGAACAGCGTGGCGGCGTAGGGACCTTGGGCGTCCTCGAAGAAGGTCGCGTCGACCGGGCCGCGGGCGTCGTCGAGGGTGACGAACACGACCCGCTTGCCGGACCTGATCGGCGGGGTCTGGGTGGCGACCTTCACGCCGGCGACGAGCACCTCTGCCTGGCTGCGGCTGCGGACCATGTCGGGCGACCTGGTGGCCCGGATCGCCTCGAGGAACGGCTCGTAGAAGTCGACGACGTGCCGGGTCGCGTCGAGACCGAGCACCTCGAGCTCGGCACGCACCCGCTCGGCGCCGGTGAGCTCGGGCAGCCCGCTCGGCTCGATCGAGCCGGGGGCGTCGCCGAGCTCGAGGGCCAGCTGCACCGGCTGCGCCACCACCGGCCGGGCGGCCTGCGACTGGCGGGCCGCCAGCGTCCGGACGTCCGGGCGCTCGACGGTGGTCAGCGCCTCGCCCTGCGCGGCGGCGACGGTGATCTCGGTACGCCGGTGGCCGGCGGCCAGCACACCGGCGCGGGGTGCGGCGCTCCTGGTGCTCGGCCGGCTGCGGGTCCGGCCGCCGCCGCGGGCCACCGCGCGGCTCCACCGGTCGAGCTCACCGACCTGGAGCAGCAGGTCGCGGCGGGTCAGCCGGCGGCTGCCGCCGTGGACGTGCCGGCCGGGAGCGACGGCCACCACCGACCCGAGGGAGTACAGCGCGTCGAACGCGCCGATGAGCACCAGCCGCTCGACGACCGGGCGGGACACCGACGCCCGGTGCCAGAAGTCGGCCAGCGAGCCGTAGGGCCGGCCGGCCACCACCCGCGCGACCTCCGCCTCGGCGATGCCCTTGACCTCGGCCAGCGCCAGCCGGATGCCGTACCTCCCGGCCCGCTGCCACGGCCACTCCTCCCGCACGTTGTCAGCCTCTGGACGCTGCATACGGCGATCAGAGGCTGACAAGTCGTGGGAGGAGTCGTCGAGCAGCTCGACGCGGTAGGTGGCGTCGGAGCGGTTGACGTCGAGCGGCAGCACCGCGATGCCGAACTGGCGGGCGTCGTCGAGGATCAGCCGCTTCGGGTACATGCCCGGGTCGTGGGTGAGCACGCCGGCGAGGAACGCGGCGGTGTGGTGCGCCTTGAGCCACGCCGACTGGTAGGTCGGCAAGGCGAACGCCGCGGCGTGCGCCTTGCAGAAGCCGAACGACGCGAACGCCTTGAGCACCTCCCACACCCGGTCGACGGTGGCGGTGTCGTAGCCGCGGGCGTAGGCGCGCGGCCGCAGCCACACCTCGATCTCGTCCTGGCCGCCGGGCGAGCCGAGGGTGCGGCGCACCTCGTCGGCCTCGGCCAGCGAGCAGCCGGTGAAGGTCGCGACGATCTCCAGCACCTGCTCGTGGAAGACGACGACGCCGCAGGTCTCCTCCAGCGCGTAGCGCAGGTCCTCGTGCAGGTACTGCGGCTCGGTCCAGCCCTGCCGGGCCTTGAGGAACGGCGTGACCATGTCGCTCTTGACCGGGCCGGGACGGAACAGCGAGATGTCGGTGATGAGGTCGCCGAAGGTCTCCGGTGCGAACTTCCCGACCAGCTCGCGCTGCCCGGGCGACTCGATCTGGAACATGCCGAGGGTGCGGGTCGACTGCACCAGCGCGAAGGTCGCCGGGTCGTCGAAGGGCACCTGGGACTGGTCGTCGACATCGATGTCGTGGCCCTCGACCCGGCGCACCTCCTCGACGGCGTGGGCCATCGCGGACTGCATCCGGATGCCGAGCACGTCGAGCTTGAGCAGCCCGAGCTCCTCGACGTCGTCCTTGTCGAACTGGCTCATCGGGAAGCCCAGCCAGCTCGCCTCGACCGGTGTGCGGTCGAGCAGCGTGGTGTCGGACAGCAGCACCCCGCACGGGTGCAGCGCGACGTGGCGCGGCAGCCCGTCGAGCCGGGCGACCAGCCGGAACAGCAGGTCGAGCTGTCCGCTGCCGAGCCGCGAGGCCCGCAGCTCGGGCAGCTCGGCCAGCGCGTCGTGCACGTCGCGCGCCCGGATGTGCGGGAACGCCTTGGCGATCCGGTCGATCTCGCCGGGTGGCATGCCGAGCGCGGCGCCGACGTCGCGGATCGCGTGCCGCACCCGGTAGGTGTCCATCATCGAGACGCAGGCGACCCGCTCGCCGCCGAACCGCTCGAGGATCTTCTCGTACACCTCGGTACGGCGGGCCGACTCGACGTCGACGTCGACGTCGGGCAGCGCCTCGCGCAGCGGCGAGAGGAACCGCTCCATGAGCAGCCCGTGCCGCAGCGGGTCGACCCCGGAGATGCCGAGCAGGTAGTTGACCAGGCTGCCGGCACCGGAGCCGCGCGCGGCGGCGCGCACCCCCATGTCGCGGATCAGGTCGACGACGTCGGCGACGGTGAGGAAGTACGACGGGTAGCCCAGCGTCTCGATGACGTGCAGCTCGTCGTCGAGCCGGCGCCGCACCTCGGCGGTGGCCGGCATCGCCCGCCGGCCCAGCCCCGCCTCGCAGCGCTCCCGGAGCAGCGCCTGCGCGACGGCCACCTTGCCGGCCGGGCCGACGTCGTCGCCGGACGCCGTCGCTCCGAGGACGTCGAGGTCCGGGAAGTGCACCTCCCCCATGCCGAGGTCGGAGCGCGGGTCGACGGCGCACCGGTCGGCCACCCGCCGGGTCGCGGCGAGCAGCCGGCGGGCGGCCTGCTGGTCGAGCCCGGCCGCGGCGGCCACCTCGCCCGCGACCTCCGCCATCTCCTTGCCGGACTTGAGGTAGCCCTCGGCGTTGACCCGGTCGACGTGCCGGGAGTCGAGTGCGACCAGCCGGCGGGACGCGTCGAGCACGTCGACGGTGGGGGCGTCGGACCGGTCGGCGTAGCGGACCGCGTTGGTGAGCACCGCGGTGAGCCGCTCCTCGACGGCCAGCCCGAGCATCCGGGCGGCCCGCGGCCGGTCGTCGGGACCGCGGTGCGACACGACCTCGAGCAGCAGGTCGGCGCGGTCGACCACGTCGTACCACCGGGACAGCACCGTGCGGGCCAGGTCGGGGCGGTGGGCGGTGAGCGCCCGGCCCACCTCGGAGCCGGGGCCGAGCAGCACGAGCAGGCCGCCGCCGGCGTCGGACGCGGCCCGGACGTGCTCGGCGACCAGGTCGAGGGTGCTCACCGGCCGGCCGCGCTCGCCGCGCAGGTGGGTGGCCGACACCAGCCGGCACAGCGCCGCCCAGCCGGCCTTGTCGCGGGCCAGCAGGGTGACCCGCGGGTGCCGCGGGTCGACGGTCGCGCCGCCGCGGGCCGGGGTGCGTGCCAGCGCCGGGTGCACCAGCGGGTCGGCGAGCAGACCGCTCGGCTCCACCGCCAGGTCGACGCCGAGGACGGGGCGCACCCCCGCCGACCGGGCGGCCCGGGCGAACTTCACCGCGCCGTAGACGCCGTCGCGGTCGGTGAGCGCGAGGGTGTCCATGCCGTGCTCGACGGCCCGCTCGACGAGCACGTGCGGGTGCGAGGCGCCGTAGCGCAGCGAGTAGCCGGACGCGACGTGCAGGTGGACGAACGGGTCGCCGGAGACGGGGGGCATCGGTGTCGGGTGCGGGGAGGTCGCGGGCTCAGCCGGCGCGCTGTGCCAGGTCGCGGTGGGCCAGGTCGACGTGCTGCGGCAGCACCGGCTGGTGGGCCAGTCCGAGGGTGGTCTCGACCAGCGCGAGGAAGGTCTGCGCGTCGCGGAGCAGGTCGTCGGCCTCGCGGGCGGTGACCGCGCGGGTCAGGCCGGCCTCGGCTGCGGCCCGCTTGGCCGCGCCGGCGGCGAAGAACCCGGCCCACTCGGTGAGCTCGGGGGCCACCTGCGGCAGCACCGACCACACGGTGCGCGGCCGGCCGCGGGTGGTGCTGTCCGGCCGGGTACGGACCGCGAGCACCGCGGCCGCGGTGCGCAGCGCCGCGAGGTGGGCCGCGGCGTAGCGCTCGGTGGCCACCGTGGTGGTCATCGCGGTCGCCAGGTCGTGCCGGGCGGTGCCGAGCAGGTCACGGGCCGCGGCGGCCACCGGCGGCCGGCGGACGTCGGGACGGGCCATCGTCGTCACCAGCTCTCAGTCCTGCGCGCGGAGCAGCGTCCAGCCGCCCGCGGACCAGTCGAAGCACAGGTCGTAGACCCCCGCGCCGTGCACCTGACCCCGGGTCGCCTCGACCCGCCACACCTCGCGCTCTCCCGCAAGGGCGCTGCCGTGGGTCGCGGCCTCCGGGCGCTGCCACCAGGCACCGGTCTCCACCCAGCGCGCGAGCACCTCGCGCACCGCGTAGAACCGGCCGCGCCAGAGGAACTCCGCCGGGTCGTCGTCGCGTCGTCGCACCTCGACCGGGTCGTCGTACCGACGGCTCATGACGCCTCCCGGAGCTGGCTGGACCGGCCCGCCCGACGCCGCGGGGGTCGAGTCCGCGGCGCCGGGCGGTCTACCCGGTAGTCGAACACATGTTCGAACAGGTCCACAGTAGCCCCCGCCCCGGCGCGGCCGTCAAGCCCGTCCACAGGACACGCCGGGAGATCGTCGAGGCGCCCGGCTACCCTCCGGTCCGTGCACTCCCACCCCAGTGTCGTCCGGGTCACCGACAGGCTGGCCGAGCTCGGAGCCGCCGGCTCGGTGAAGGTCCTCGACGGGTCGGCGCGCACCGCCGCCCAGGCCGCCGAGCAGCTCGGCATCGAGGTGGCGCAGATCGCCAACTCGCTGGTGTTCTCGGCCGACGGCGCCCCCTTGCTCGTCCTCGCCTCCGGCGGCCACCGGGTCGACACCGCCAAGGTCGCCGCCCTGGTCGGCGCCGCCTCGGTCGACCGCGCCGACGCCGACTTCGTCCGCAGCCACACCGGCTTCGCCATCGGCGGCGTCGCACCCGTCGGCCACGCCGAGCCGCTGCGCACCCTGGTCGACACCGCCCTCGGGCAGTACGACGAGGTGTGGGCGGCCGCCGGCCACCCGCACGCGGTCTTCCCCACGACGTACGACGAGCTGCTCCGCCTCACCGGCGGCACGGCAGCCGACGTCGGCGTCGACGGCTGAGGTCCGGTTTCGGCTGTCCCGCCGTCGTGGGCTGACGTCAGGTCAAAGGCAGCAATGACGGCGGGGCCAGGTGGGTGGTCGCCGACCACCCGCGAGTGGCCCATCGGTCCCTGACCCTTGGCTGGAGCTGCTAAATGATCACGGTCCCGTGATCAACACGACCCAACCGTCGTGAATTCACCACGGTTGGCAGCAAATGATCACGGTCCCGTGATCATTTTCGCCCGCCCGAGTGGCCGGTCCACTTCCCTCGACGGCGGGACAGCCGCGGACGGCGGACGACCACCCACCTGCGTCCGCTGTCCAGGCGCCGTTGAACTGACCGCCACGCCGACGGCGGGTCAGCCACGCACATCTACCCGCGGCGGGGGCGGACCCGCCAGCCGGCCCAGGCGAGTGCGCCGACCGGGATCGGCAGCCAGTACGACGCCAGGCGGTAGAGCAGGGTGCCGGCCAGCGCCTGGTCGGTCGGAGCGCCGGCGACGACGAGCAGGCCGGCCAGCCCGGTCTCGACGAAACCGAGGCCGCCCGGCGTCACCGGGACCAGGCCGAGCGCGACCGCGGCGACGTACGCGACCAGGACCAGGCTGGGGCGGACGTCGGCACCGACGGCGAGCAGCGCCGCGACCAGCGTCGCGTAGTCGAACATCCGGTTGCCGGCGGCGGCGGCCAGGGCCTGCAGCCAGCGCCCGTCGAACGCCGCGGCCACCCGGTCCCGCTCGGCGACGATCCGGGCGGCGACCAGCGGGGCCGACGCCGAGCGGCGCACCATCGCGACGACGGCACCGACGCCGCGCGCGAGGACGTGCACGACGCGGTCCCACGTGAGCACCGCGAACCCGACGCCCACGAGCACCGCGGCGACGACCAGCGAGACGACCAGCCCGACCTCGAGCTGGCGCGGCAGCGACGTCCCCGTCAGCACGGCGGGGACGGCCAGCACCGGCAGGGTCATGAGCATCCCGGTGGTGAGCAGTCCGGTGGCGCCGAGGGCACCGCCGACCTCGGCCGGCCGGTGCCCGGACCGCACGAGCATCGTGGCCTGCACCACGCCCCCGGTCGCGGCGCCGCCGGGGATGATCCGGCTGGCCGCGTTGGACGCGAGCTGCGACCTCGCGACCTCCGGCCAGGTGCTGTCGCGCAGCGCGATGCGGAGCAGCGCCCACAGGGACGCGAAGCTCGCGGCCTGCAGCAGCAGGACCACCCCGAACCACCACGGCTGGACGTCGCCGAGCTGCGGCCAGGCGTCGAGCACCGTGAGCAGGCTGGGTGCCACGAGGTAGAGCGACACCGCGGTGACCCCCAGCAGCGCGGTCCGGCGGACGTGCCGCCACACCGGCGGCCGGGCCGTGGACGCGGTCACGTCGGGCGCGGCGTCCCCCGGCTCCTGCAGCACTCCCCCACGATGTCAGCCCGGACCGGTGAGGGCGCACGTCCCGCCGTCAGCGCGTCGCGACGACCGTCCGGAGCAGGTCCAGGTTCTTGCCGATCACGGCGTCCGCGCCGACCTCCCGGGCGCGCGCCAGTGCGGTCTCGTCGTCGACGGTCCAGGCCATCACCAGGTCGGTGCCGCGGTGCAGCTCGTCGACCAGGGCCGGGGTGAGCAGTGACAGGCGTACGGACACCCCGTGCACCGGCCCCTCCGCCAGCCGGGCGCGCAGGCGCTCGACGCCGCGCCGGGTCGCGGCCGACAGCACCCGGCGTACGGGGACGTCGAAGGCGTCGAGCATCCACCAGGCCTTGGTGCAGACGGTGAGGGACCGGTCCGGCGAGGTCTCACGCAGCAGCCGGGCCACCTGGGGGGCGAGCCGCGGGTGCACGCCCTTGAGGTCGATCATCAGCCGGTGGTCGTCGCCGAGGGCAGCGACGAGGTCGGCCAGCTCGACCGGCTCGTGGCGACGCCGCGGGACGACACCGTCGCGGTCCCACAGCAGCGGCAGCCCGCCCATCGAGCGGTGGTGGCGCACCTCGAGCCGCCCGCGGTAGGCGTGGACGTCGCACTCGACCAGGTCCACCCCGGCGGCCAGCGCTTCCTGGAGACCGGCGACCGTGTTGCCGGAGCGGTGTGCGACCGCCAGCAGCGGGCGCGGTGACGTGCTCACGGAGGCAGACGCTAGTGCGGCATCAGGTCTAGACCACGGCCGGGCGGAGCCGGCGTACGACGAAGCTGGTGCCGCCGAGCAGCAGCGCAGGCACCCAGGCCAGGAGGGCGCTGAGCGCGACGGCGCCGAGTGCCGCCTGCCAGGTGACGCCGACCGACGCGAGACCGACGACCAGCGCGCCCTCGCGGGGACTGGCGCCGTTGACGCCCGGCAGGACGCCCGCGACCTGGCTGGCACCGAAGACCCCGAGCAGCGCCAGCGGGTGCACGGTCTCGCCCATGGCTGCGACGGTCCCGATGAGCAGGCCCATGATCGTGAGCTGGTACGCGACCGAGATGACGATGCCGCGCGCGACGACCCGGGCCGGCGGCAACGGCCGCGACGCGAGCAGGTCCGGCTTCAGCCGGCGTACGACCAGGGCGGCCAGCAGGACTCCGGCGGCCAGTGCCAGGCCGGCCACCAGCACCTCCCGCGGCAGCGTCGCACCGGACACCAGGACGAACGCGGTCAGACCGAGAGCGCCCACGAGCCGGTCGAGGGCGACCTCGGCGACGGCGCACGGCCGGTTCATGCCGGTGTGCTGGAGCTTGTGCATCCGCCACAGGTCGGCACCGAGGTGGGCCGGGGACGCCAGCCCGAGCAGCTCGCTCTCGGCGTAGACCCGGAGGTGCCAGCGACGGGTGCGCCCGCTGCACGACAGCGCGTGCCAGCGCAGGGGGCAGAGCAGGTACTTGCCCACCACCCAGGGCAGCAGGCCGATCAGCGCCGGCTCCCACGACGCGTCCGGGACCTGGTCCATGCTCCAGACCGACACTGCCAGCGCCGCGACCAGGCCGGCGGTCATCAGCCAGCGTGCGGCGCGGACCCGTCGCGCGTGCGCACCGGACGAGGCGGACGAGGCGGATGATGCGGACGCGGTCATGGTGGCGGATGGTGCAGAGTCGGTCGGGGTCACAGGGAGGCTTCCGGTCGGACGACCGCCGGGCAGGGGGCCTCGGCGGGGAGTCTGTGGGATCCAGTACCCACGTCGGCCTGCTCCCAACTCACCTTGACCCGGCGTCTCGCTCCGTAGGGTCACTCCGGTGGGATCTGTGGACGATCTGATGCATGGGGACCATGGGGACCATCCCCGGACGGAGGTCCCCGCTGTCGTGACCCTGCACCTGTGGGGCGTGCCCCGCCGGGCTGTGCCGGCCGCGCTGGCCCGGATGGCACGCGACCGCCGCCCGCTGCGCCGCACCCCCGGCCTCCGGTTCGGGAAGCTGCTCGGCACCGGCGACGGCCGGACGTTCACCGTCCGCGACGCCGACCCGCGGCACTGGGGCGTGCTCTCGACCTGGACGTCGGAGGAGGCCGCGGCGGCCTTCGAGGACGGCCCGGTCGCCCGCGGCTGGGCCGGGATCGCCGAGGAACGGCTGCGGGTGCGGCTCCGGCCGCTCGCCAGCCGAGGCAGCTGGGCGCGGAGCCGGCCGTTCGGCGACCCGGTGCCCACGCCGTACGACGGCCGGGTGGCGGCCGTGACCCGGGCCCGGATCGCCCCGCGCCGGCTGGTCACCTTCTGGCGCGCGGTGCCCCCGGTCTCGGCCGACCTGCGCGCCACCGAGGGGCTCCGGCTCGCCGTCGGGATCGGCGAGGCACCCGTCGGGCTGCAGGGCACGTTCAGCCTCTGGGACTCCCCGGCCGCGCTGACGGCGTTCGCCTACCAGCGGTCCCCGCACGTCGAGGCAGTCCGGCGGACCGCGGAGCTCGGCTGGTACGCCGAGGAGCTGTTCGCGCGGTTCGCCGTCCTCGACGTCGACGGCACCCTCGCCGGCCGCTCGTACACCTGACCCCCGCGAGCGCTGCAGACACGCACGCGGGCGGCGCGAGTCCTCGGCGTGTCTGCGCCGCTCGCGGAGTGAGAGGGTCGGGGCGTGGGCGAGCTGCTGCCGCTGGTGTTCACCTCCGGGTGGGCGAGCGGGGTCAACGCGTACGCCACGGTGCTCGTGCTCGGCCTGCTCGGCCGGTACGCCGGCGTCGACCAGGTGCCGGCGGGCCTCGAGCGCACCGACGTGCTCGTCGCGGCCGCGGTCCTCTACGCGCTGGAGTTCGTCACCGACAAGATCCCCTACGTCGACTCGCTGTGGGACTCGGTGCACACGGCGATCCGGCCGGCGGTCGGCACCGTCATCGCCCTGCTCGTGTCGGGCGACGCGTCGTCGCTGGACCAGGCGGTGCTGGCGGCCACCGGAGGTACGACGGCGCTGGCCTCGCACCTCGTCAAGGGTGGCCTCCGGCTCGCGGTGAACACGTCGCCGGAGCCCGCGTCGAACATCGTCGTCAGCCTCGCCGAGGACGGCGCCGTCGCCGGGCTGGTCGCGCTGGCCCTCGCCTACCCGTGGCTGGCCGCGGGGATCGCGGCGGTGCTGCTCGCGACCGGTCTCACCCTGGTCGTCCTCCTGTGGTCGCGCATCCGCCGCGCCCTGAGACGCCGCCGCGAACGTCGCGCCGGCCGCGAGCCGAGCACGGGCGGCTGACCCCCAGCCTCCCCGCCGTACCCCGGACCTCCGCGAGCGCTCCGCACACGCGCGACCTGAGAGCCGGTCCTCGGCGTGTCTGCAGCGCTCGCGGAGTGAACTCGCCGTCGCCCGAGGCACCCGGCGCAGCCCCGGCTCACGTCACCATGGGTGTGGAGGTGCCTCGGGTGGACGAGCTGCTCGCCGGTCGTGAGGACGCCGACGTCCTGATGTCCGGCCCCGTGCCGCGGCCCGCCGAGAGCGACGCCGCCGCGGAGTTCGACGCCTTCGTCGCCTCCTCGGGCAGCACGCTGCTGCGCACGGCGTACCTGCTCACCGGCGACCACGCCGGCGCCGAGGACCTGCTGCAGGACACGCTGGTCCGGGTCTGGTCCCGGTGGTCACGGGTGCGAGCCGCCGACCGTCCGCTGGCGTACGCGCGGCGGGTGCTCGTCACCACCTCGGTGAGCCGGTGGCGCGCCGTGCGGTCGCGGTCGGGACGCGAGCACCTCGTCGCCGACCCGCCGGAGACCGGCGCCGGCGAGTCGCCGCTGCGGGACGACGAGCTGTGGCAGGCGGTGCTCGCTCTCCCACCCCGGCAGCGCGCCGTCGTGGTGCTCGCCTACTACGAGGACCTCACCGACCAGGACGCGGCCGAGGTGCTGGCGTGCACGGTCGGCACCGTGAAGAGCCAGCGGGCGAAGGCGCTGCGGACGCTGCGGCTCCGTCTCGCGGAGGAGGACCGATGAGCACCGACCTGGAGCAGCGGCTCCACGACGAGCTCCGCGACCGAGCGAGCGACGCCGGACCGATGCGCACGGGAGGCAGCACGGTGCGCCGGGCCGCAGCGGCCCGCCGGGCCCGGCGGCTGCGCGCCGGCGCGGTGGCCGGCTCGGCCGTGCTCGCCGCCGCCGTGGTCGTCGGCGTCGTGACCACTGCGGGGAACGGCCGGCCCGAGGAGCTGCCGCCGGCGCAGCCCACCGGCAGCCCGACGAGCTCACCGACGACCGGCCAGGACAGCACCGAGCTCGTCCGCATCACCGTCCCGGGCCGCGCACTGGAGCGGGCCTACGCGCTCCTGTCAGCCGGCCGTCCCGAGCTGCTGGCCGCGCTCACCCTCCCCGGGTCCGGCGACCCGGTGCTCGTCTTCCGCAACGAGGCCCC
This sequence comes from uncultured Actinomycetota bacterium, assembly GCA_963746175.1. GTDB lineage: Bacteria > Actinomycetota > Actinomycetes > JACCUZ01 > JACCUZ01 > CAVVAH01. Next base: position 942,150 of record CAVVAH010000001.1, read on the forward strand.
GGAGGACCACCGGACGGTCCTGCGCACCGTCACCCTGCACCGTGGGCAACCGCAGCCGGGAACGCTGGCCTTCGCCCGCCCGGAGGACGAGCTGGTGGCCCAGCCCGCTGTCGACGGCAGCGGCACGACCCTGGTCGTCATCGCACCGCCGGGCACCGAGGCCGAGGCCGTCGAGGTCACCACCAGCCTCCCCGGCAAGGACATCCGCACCCGACGCGTCGCGCTCGACGACCGGGTGGCACTGGTGCCGGTCGTCTCGCTGCAGAACGTGACCCGGCTCCGGCTCCTCCGTGGCGGCACGACCCTCGAGGACCGCATCCCCGGGGACTTCTACCTCTCGCCGTCCGTACCGCGGCCCCTGGGCCGGGTCGTCGTCGAGGCCGGCAACGGCCAGTCGGTGCAGGTGCGTACCGACGGGCGGACCGCCTGCCGGCTCACGGCCAACGGCCTGGAGTCGTTGGACGTCCTGGTGCTGCCCTGGAACCCGATCGACGAGGCCTGCGCCGCGATCGATCCGGCAGAGCTCGTGCTGCTCATCGCCGCGGACCGGCGGTACAGCAGCGTCGCCGGTGTCGCACCGCAAGGTGCTCAGGCCGTACGGCTGCACTGGCGCAACGGCGAGGTCACCGAGGTAGCCGTGGTGGCGGACGAGGTCCCGGCCTTCATCGACCTCAGCGGGCACCGGCCGGGCCGGCTGGTCCGCGCCGAGGCCCTCGACGCCCAGGGCGACGTGCTGGCCACGGCCACTCCCCACCCCGCCGGCTGAACGTTCGGCAGGCCGATCCGGGCATGTCGGCTGCCGAACGTTTCAGTTGGCGGCACGGAGGGGGCGGGACGGCGGGTGCGACACTCCGCGGGTGGCCGCCTCCCGTGACGTCGTCGTCGTCGGGAGCGGGCACAACGCGCTGGTCGCCGCCTGCTACCTGGCCCGGGACGGGCTCGACGTCGAGGTGGTCGAGAAGGACACCGTCGTCGGCGGCGCGGTGTCCACCGTCGAGCGCTGGCCGGGCTACCTCGTCGACCGGGGCTCGAGCGCGCACATCATGGTGCGGCACACCGGGATCGTCGAGGACCTCCGGCTCGACGAGTGCGGCCTGAGCTACCTCGACATGGACCCGTGGGGCTTCGCACCGTTCGGCGACCCGGCGACCTGCGAGCAGCAGGCGATCACCTTCCACGTCGACCTCGACCGCACCTGTACGTCGATCGCCGCGGTCTGCGGCGAGCGCGACGCCGAGTCGTACCGGTCGTTCGCCACCGACTGGGCCGACCGCAACGAACGGGTGTTCGCCGCCTTCCAGGACGTGCCGTCACCGGGCCGGCTCGGCCGGCACCTGTGGGGCATCGGGAAGGCCGCCGGCAAGGACGGGCTCGAGCTGTCGCGGCAGTTCCTGCAGCCCGGCGACCAGCTGCTCGACGAGCGCTTCACCGACGAGCGGCTCAAGACCGCGCTGGCGTGGCTCGGCGCGCAGTCCGGCCCGCCGACCCACGAGGTCGCCACCGCCGACCTGGTCGGCTGGAACGCCCTCATGCACCGCATGCCGCCGGGTCGCGCGGTCGGCGGCTCGGGGGCACTCACCGCTGCGCTGGCCACCCGGCTCACCCGCACGGGCGGGAGCCTCCGGGTCGGCGACGGCGTCGCGCACATCACCCGCGAGGGCGACCGGGTCACCGGCGTCGTCACGGACGACGGTGAACACATCCGAGCGCGAGCGGTCGTCGCCGGCTGCCACGTCCTCACGACCCTCGAGCTGCTCGGCGACCAGGCTCTGCTCGCTCGCGCGACACGTGCCGTCCGGGTCGGCAACGGCATCGGGATGGTCGTGCGGCTCGCCACGAACGACCTGCCGCACTACCCGAGCGCCGACGACCGGACGTACGACGTGCACGCCTCGATGCAGCTGCTGGCGCCGAGCCGCACGCACCTCCGGTCGGCGTACGGCGAGTTCGTCGCGGGTCGCACGCCGGCCGAGCCGGCCGTCCTGGTGATGACGCCGACGACCCTCGACCCGGGCCTAGCCCCACCGGGCAAGCACGTCGTCACGGCCTGGGCGCAGTGGCACCCCTACGAGCTCAGCACCGGCGAGGACTGGGACGACATCCGCGACCGCGAGGGCGACCGGATCGTCGCGCAGGTCGAGCGGGCCGCGCCCGGGTTCGCGAGCAGCATCGAGCAGGTGCACGTGCAGACCCCGCTCGACCTCGAGCGCGAGCTCGGGCTGCGGCGCGGCAACGTCATGCACGTCGAGATGGGGCTGGACTCCATGTTCGCCTACCGCCCGCTGCCCGAGCTGGCCGGTTACCGTACGCCGGTGCGCGGCCTCTTCCTCACCGGCGCCTCGACCCACCCGGGCGGCGGCGTCTTCGGCGCGTCGGGACGCACGGCCGCGCGGGTCGTCATGAGCAACCGCCGGCACTGGCGCTGACCGTGCCGCCGCAGAGCCGGACCCGCTCGTACGACGCCACCTGGGCGTCGCGCCGTCGGCCGCGCGCGGCCGCAGCCGGGCTCCCGTGGCTGCTGCTCGCCCTGACGCTCGCCGCGCAGGTCGCCTACCCGCTCGTCGACGGCGAGCGGCTGCGACAGGTGACGATCGCCGTCGTGGTGCTCGGCGCCGCGACCTGCGCGGTCCACGCACTCGTGCACCGCGGTCCGGCGTGGGCCTTCGGTCTCGTCGTCGTGACCGCCGGTGGTGGCTTCGCCGCGGAGGCCGTCGGCGTGCGCACCGGCCTGCCCTTCGGTGACTACTCCTACCGCGGCACCCTCGGCCCCGAGCTGCTCGACGTCCCGCTGCTCGTGCCGCTCGCCTGGACGATGATGGCCTACCCCGTCCTGCTCGCGGCGCGCCGGCTGACTCGTGGACGAGTGCACCGGGTCGTGCCGCTCGGCGCGTACGGCCTGATGGCCTGGGACGTGTTCCTCGACCCGCAGATGGTCGGCGACGGGCACTGGCGGTGGGCCGACCCCGAGCCGTCGTTCCCGGGCGTCGACGGCATCCCGCTCACCAACTTCGCGGGCTGGCTCGCGGTCGGGACGCTGATGATGCTCGTGCTCACGGTGGTGCTCCCCCGCGACGGGACGCCGCCGTCCGACGAGTCGGTGCCCGCGACCCTGCTCGCATGGACCTGGCTGGGCTACGTCCTCGGCAACGTCTTCTGGTTCGGCACGACGTCGGTCGCCGTCGTCGGTGGCGTCGCGCTGGGACTGCTGGTGCTGCCGTACCTGTGGTCGCTGTGGCAGTCCCGGCCTTGACCGCCCTCACCCGCGTCGGCACCGCTCTCGCGGTCGCCGGCACCGCGCACGCCGCCTGGAACTGTCGCCGGCTGCGCACGCCTCCCGCCGACCCGCCACCGGTCGCCGAGCCGGTCGCCGTGCTGCTGCCGGTGCGCGACGAGGCGCACCGGGTCGAGCCGTGCCTGCGGTCGCTGCTGCGCCAGACCGGCGTCCGCGACCTGCGCGTCCTCGTCCTCGACGACGGCTCGACCGACGGCACCGCCGACGTCGTACGCCGGGTCGCGGGCACCGACCCGCGGGTCACCGTCGTCGACGGCGCACGGCTCCCGGACGGCTGGTGGGGCAAGCCGTGGGCCTGTCAGCAGCTGGGCGAGGCCGCGGGGGACGCGGCGGTGCTGGTGTTCGTCGACGCCGACGTCGTCCTCGCGCCGCACGCGGTCGCCGCGTCGGTGGCGCTGCTGCGTTGGGGCGGCCTCGACCTGGTGTCGCCGTACCCGCAACAGGTCGCGGAGTCCGTCGCCGAGCGGCTGGTGCAGCCGCTGCTGCAGTGGTCGTGGCTCACGACACTGCCACTACGGATCGCCGAGGAGTCGGCGCGCGAGTCGCTCGCCGCCGCCAACGGCCAGCTGCTCGTCGTCGACACCGCCGCCTACCGTCGCGCGGGCGGCCATGGCGCGGTCCGAGACGCGATGCTCGAGGACGTCGCCCTGCTGCGCGCGGTGAAACGCCACGGCGGCCGGGGCACCGTCGTCGACGGCACCGCGCTGGCCTCCTGCCGGATGTACGACGGCTGGCCGGCGCTCCGCGACGGCTATGCGAAGTCGCTGTGGTCGGCCTTCGGCTCGCCCGCGGGTGCGGCCGTGGTCGTCACGGCACTTGCCGTCGCCTACGTCGTGCCGCCGCTGGCAGCGCTCGGCGGGTCGCGGGTGGGACTGGCCGGCTACGCCGCGGGCGTCGCGGGCCGGGTCGTCACCGCCCGGCGTACCGGCGGCCGCGTCTGGCCGGACGCCGCCGCGCACCCGCTGTCGGTGGCGACGTTCGCCGTCCTGGTCGCCGACTCCGTACGCCGCCACCGCGCCGGCACCCTCACTGCTCGCGGTCGGCAGCTCGCGCGACCCGCGGGCTGAGAATCCGGTGTGTCGCCGCAGGTCGTGATGGCTAGCCTGCCCGGATGACGGCATCGACGACGGGGCACGCCCTGGAGTTCTGCACGGATCCGGGCGAGTTCCTCGCGGCGGCAGGCGAGCACCTGGCCGCCGACCCGGTCGTCAGCACCGTGGTCGCCACGATCGCCGAGCGCGCGCAGTCGCAGCTGGCCACCGGCATCGAGCAGCCCGCTCGGGACTGGTGGCTGGTGGTCAGGGACCCGGCCGGTGCGGTGGTCGGAGCCGGGATGCGGACGGCGCCCTTCGCGCCGTACCCGCTGTTCCTGCTGCCGATGCCGGACGACGCCGCAGTTGCCGTCGCGCGCGCCTGTCACGACCGCGGCGAGGAGGTCCTCGGGGTCAACGGGGCCCTGCCCGCCGTCCAGCTGTGCGCCGCCGAGCTGGCCCGGCTCCAGGGTGGCCGCGTCGAGGTCGCGCAGCACACCCGGCTGCACGAGCTCGGGGAGCTGGCGCTGCCGGCACCGGTCACCGGCCGCCTCCTACGCGCGACGGAGGACGACGTCGAGCTGGCGACGCAGTGGTTCGAGGCGTTCATGGGCGACGCGGACGAGATGGCCGGCCGGCCGCGGGGTGCCAGCGCGCACGACGTGCCCGACCGTGAGGGCATGCTGCGCAAGCTCCGGGCCGGCACGATCTGGTTCTGGGTCGACGAGACCGGGGCGCGGGTGCACCTCACGGGGGCGAACCCGCCCGCGTTCGGGGTCGCACGCATCGGGCCGGTGTACACGCCGCCCGCCGAACGGGGCCGTGGCTGGGCGAGCAGTGCCGTCGCCGACGTGTCCCGCCGGCTCCGGTCCGAGGGTGCGCGCGTCTGCCTGTTCACCGACCAGGCGAACCCGACGTCGAACAAGATCTACGCCGCGCTCGGCTACCGGCCCGTCGTCGACATGGCCAACCTCGTCCTCGTCACCTGACGCTGCGCCACTGTCGAACGTGCGCAGGCCCCGCCCACCCTCGCGGGTCGACGGGGCCTGCTGCCGTGCCGTGCCTGGCGCGGGACCTCAGCCCACGGACACCACCGTGGCGATCCCGGTGTCCTCCGTCCCGTTGAGGTAGTGGACCCGCCCGAGGTAGCGCTGGGCCGGGTCCAGACCCGAGTAGGTCGCGGTCAGCGAGAAGGGCTTGCCGATCTCGACCGGCTGGGTCGCCGGGTCCACCGTGAGGTTGCCGGCGTCGGCCGACGGCACCGCCCACTGGGTGTAGGCGAAGTTCCCGCCCCCCGTCGTCGCGAAGCCCACCACGTACGCGACGTACGTGCCGGCCTCCGGAGCCTCGAAGGTCACCTGCTCGTCACCGGACCCGGTCGCGGACAGGCCCACCGGCTCCTTCGCGCCGTCGACGACCTCGTAGACGTAGAGGTCGAGGTCGTCGCCGTCATTGGCGGCGTCCACGTCGAACCGCGCCAGATCGGCGCCGGCCGGGACGACAAGGGTGAACTCCTTGACTGCCGACGACGGTGCCGGCGCATTCGGGTCGAACGCACCGGAGGTGACCGACGTGGCCGTCGGCGTGGCACCGGTGAGCCCGGTCACCGCGGTACCCAGGGTTCCGGAGAACCCGGAGATCCCGGTGATCTCGATGCTGCCGGACCCGGCCGGACCGGTGACCTCCGCGTCGGCCGCGACCGCCAGCGGCCGCACCGCCACCGGGAGCCGCGCCGCGTGGCTGGTCCCGGTGAGGGTGATGAACCCGGTTGCGTAGTCGCCGAGGTCGGTGCCGGTAGCCGTGACGGTGACGTTCATCGTGGCGGAGCCGCCGGCGGGGACGGTGTAGCTGCCCTTGTCGAACGTGACCGCGATGGAGTCGTCGCCCTTGTACAGCGGCGTGTAGGTCTCCTCGGTGTCCGTCACGTTGGTGATGGTGCGGGTGACGGACTGGACACCGCCCAGGTCACCGATCGCCAACGACGCCAGGTTCAGGTCGCTCGCGTCGATCGGGTCCCCCACTGGTGCTCCGGTGCTGTCCGTGACGCCCTGACCGGCCAGGTAGTCCAGCCAGTCGAAGAAGCCGGAGTCGAACACGATGCCCGGGTCCAGGAACTGGGTCGGGTCGACGTGGCCGGCGCCCTGGCCGAACGGGTTCTGGTAGTCCGACCCGTCCGCGTGCTTGGTGTCGTAAGCGGTCGTCATCATCGCCGACTTCACCCACATCGGCGACCACGTCGGGTGGACGCCGAGGTACAGCGCCGCGAGTCCGGCGATGTGCGGGGACGCCATCGACGTGCCGGAGTACAGGTCCCAGTCGCGGCCCGAGTTGCTCGGCGGCGCCACCGCGGCGACGACGCTCACACCGGGAGCGGAGACGTCGGGCTTGAGCAGGTCGCCGTCCGCGGCGAGCGACGGCCCACGGGAGGAGAACTCCGCGACCTGGGGCACCGGGGTGGGGACACCGGTCTGGTTGCCGTCGACCAGCGTCACCGTGTGGCCGACGTCGGCCACGACCGCCGCCCGGTCGGTGTCGGCCACGTGCACGGTGGGCACCGAGTGGAAGTCCGCGTCCAGGCTGTTCGGCGAGGTGTTGGTGAGGACCATCCCGATGCCGCCGGCCCGCTTCACCTCGGCCGACTTCGCGACCCGGTCGTAGACACCGCGGTCGCACTGGACGATCATCCCGGCCACCTTGGCCGGGTCGAGCGACCCCGGAGCGCACAGCGCCGGGTCGGTCGCACCGGGCAGGCCCGAGGCGGCCGAGCTGACCAGAGTTCCGGTCACCGGGTCGGTGACCGTGACACTGGCACCCTTGATCTTCTGGCCGGTCGAGAGGATCACCGTGCCCTCACGCGGGAAGTGCGTGCTGGCCGCCACGGTGGTCACCCAGGGGCTGGGGTGCGCGACGGTCGAGTCCCCGGGTCCCGAGTTCCCGGCCGACGTCGCGACGAAGATGCCTGCCGCGGCCGCGAACAGGAAGCTGACCTCGACCGGGTCGATCGGGTCGTCCAGCGAGCCGGAGACCGAGAAGTTGATCACGTCGACGCCGTCGGCCGCGGCGCGGTCGATCGCGGCGACAGTGTCCGAGTCGAAGCAGCCGGACTGGTCCGGGTCTGCCGCCTCCCAGCAGGCCTTGTAGATGGCAAGCTTGGCACCCGGAGCCATCCCGGAGGCCTGACCGAAGTCGCGGCCCTCGATGGTCACGGCGACCCCGTCGTTGCCGGCGGCGGTGGACGCGGTGTGGCTGCCGTGGCCGGCCCCGTCGCGCGGCGAGCGGAACTCGGCGTCCGACCAGTCCTTGTGGCGCACCGCGGCGGCGAACCCCTGGACGAAGTAGCGGGCGCCGATGACCTTGGAGTTGCACAGCGTCGGGCCGAACTGCTCACCCGAGGCGCACCGGCCGTGGAAGCGCTGGCCGTCCGCCTTGTAGAACGCCGTGTTCTTGCCGTTGCGGATCGGTCCGGGCGAGCGCTCCGAGACGTACTCGCCGCGGGGCAGCGCCGTACCGGCGAACGACGGGTTCTCGGGCCAGAAGCCGGTGTCGACGACACCGACGACGACGCCCTTGCCGGCGTTGTCCGGTCCACCCAGCGACGCCCAGACACCCTCCGGGCCGGACAGGCCCAGGAAGGCCGGTGACTCGGTGGTGTCCGGTTTGCGCAGCCGGTCCTTCACCACGGCACGCACGCCGGGGGCCTTGGCCAGCGCGGTGGCCTGCTTGCCGGAGAGGTGCGCGGCGAAGCCGTTGTTCACGACCGTGTAGCTCGAGGTCCGCTGCACGTCGAAGCGCTTGGCCAGCCGCGACTGGCGCGACCGCAGGTACGAGCGGTAGTCCTTGGCCGCCGCGCTGCGGGCGTTGAACTTCTTGCCGGGACGGGCCCTGGAGGGTGCCAGTCCGGACACGCCGCCGGCGTAGCCGGCGGCGGGCGGGGCGTCGAGCAGGACGACGTACCGGCCGGCCTTGTAGGTGTGACCGGACTTCTGCGCGGTGGCCGCGCCAGCGGGTGAGCTGGTGGCCAGGCCGGAGACGACGACGGCCGCCACCGCGCTGGCGGTGACGACCGTTCGGGCCCAGCGTGACTGGGATGCAGGCACGAGGCGTCCTTTCTGGGACATGGGGTCGAGGAGTGGTGCATGTGACGTCGATCACGACAACTCGGGTCACCCTCACCCACGCCCGCCCCCACGTCAAGAGCCGCAAGACCGCAGGTCAGGGGCATGGCAGCGGCCGGTAGCAGCCTGCGATTGTTGCGTCACGCAGCGGCGCCCGCCGGGTGGTCCCGGGCGGGCGCCGCCGGTGTGCAGGGCGGTCGGTCAGCCCGCCCGGCCGGGCGTCACGGCGCCGCGAACCAGGTGAGCGACCTCGACATCAGCTGGGCCTTCTGGGCCGCTGAGCCGTAGGCCTCGAACGGGAAGGCGAGGAACTCCACCTTGTAGCCGCCGTCGGCCACCGTCACGGCGTCCGGCTGGGCCGACGCGTCGGTGAATGCCGGTGTCGCGGGCGCGATCGGGGTGACCTGGTCCTCGAAGGTCGCCCCGAGCACGGTGTGGTCCAGCGGCACCGTGCCGATGCCGTCGGTCACCGGGTTGCCGGCCACCGACGTCACCACCGTCGTCGGCTTGTCGTTCTGGGTCTCGGACCCGTCCCAGGCGATGTGCAGGTAGTCGCGGACGAAGTCCGTGGTGCCTCCTGCCTGGTCGAGGATGTCCTGCCCGGACATCAGCAACCGGCCGCCACCGTCGAGGAAGGTCGCCAGCTCGCTCTCGTACGGCGTGATCGGTGACGGGTAGGAGTTGCCGGTGAACCAGACGACGTTGGTGTGCGCCGTGAGCACGCTCACCGGGAGCTCGGGGTCGGCCGCGAGGTCCCAGTAGCTGTACGGCTCGCCGGCCGCCGTCAGCGCGTCCTTGTAGTAGGACTCGACGTCGGGCTCCTTGTTGTCGTTGTCGACGAGGAGCGTGTCCACCGTGACGGCGATGGTGGTCATCGTCGCTGTGGCAGAGACCGACGGGGCGCCCACCGAGGTCGCGGTGAGCGTCGTGACGGCGGTCTGGCCGTTGGTCGCCGTCGACGGCACGTCGACCTTCACGCACACGTCGACCGAGTCACCCGGCGCCGCCTGCGGAGTGGTCGTCAGCGCCGTGGTGCAGGTCGCGTCGAGGACCGTGGACGCCCAGGCGCCGTTGGCCGCCAGCCCGTAGGAGTCGGCGAGGTAGCCGTCGTTGGTCAGGTGCACCTGGTAGGTGACCGACGAACCGGCCCTGGCCGCCCCGGTCTGTGCGGCCGGGTCCAGCGAGACCGCGTGCGCCGGGGCGATCGGCGTGGTGTGCGGGCTGCCGGTGGTGCCGAAGCCGCCGGATGCCGTGACGACGATGCCGTCGTCGACGATCTGGCCGCCACCGAAGCCGGTGTCGATGTGCACGACCAGGTCCAGGCTGATCGTCTCCCCGGCGGGCACGGTCAGGCCGTCCCACGTCACGGTGGTCCCGTCGGAGCTGCCGCCGTCACTCGCGGACACGAACGTCGTGTGCGCCGGGAGCGGGTCGGTGACGGTGACACCGGTCGCGTCCGCGTTGCCCGCGTTGCGCACCGAGATCCGGTAGTGCAGGTCGGTGCCCGGGCCCACCGGCGTCCCGTCGTCGCTCTTGGCGACGATCAGGGCCGGCGCCTGCTGACGGGCGCTGTCGGTCAACGTGTAGGCGCCGCGGCCGTGGGTGCCGGTCGCCAGCAGCCGGTGGCTCGGGTCGAAGTCGAGCTGCCAGGTGGCGACCTTGGGCATGTCGGCCCCGAGCCGCTGCCAGGTGCCGCCGCCGTCGGTCGTCACGTAGACGCCGATGTCGGTGCCCGCGTAGAGCGTGTCCGGGTACGACGGGTCGAGCGCCACCGAGTTGACGGGGACGTCCGGCAGGTCGCTGGTGACGTCGGTCCAGTGCCCACCGCCGTCGGTCGTCTTGAAGACGTGCCCGGAGTTGCCTGGCGTCGCCGCGCTGAAGCCGGCGTAGGACAGGTAGGCGATCCGCCAGTTGGAGCGGTCGACCGCGATCTGGGTGACCGGCCGGTTGGGCAGGTTCGAGGTGGTGACGTCGACCCAGGTCGGCTCGTCGGCCGTGACGGCGTCCGGGCTGGCGAACACCTTCCCGTCGTCGGAGCCGGTGTAGACGCCGTCGCCGCCGTCGGCCACGCCGACCGCGCTGATCAGGCACCCCCGCGCGCCGTTCGGCGCCGAGCCGGTGCAACCGGTCGTGAGGTCGGGGCTGATCACGTCCCAGTGCACGTCGGCCGCCGACTCGGCCTCGGCGTTGTCGGTGCGGTAGAGCCGGTAGGTGCCGAGGAACATCTGGTTGGTGTCGGCCCGGTTCATCACCCACGGGATGTAGAACTCGGCACGGTCGGTGAGGTCGATACCGCCGTCGATCGGCTCGTTGCCGAAGAAGGCCGTGATCCCGTCCGGGTCGAACCGGTAGGGCGAGATGCCGAAGTAGGTGCCGAACACGAACGCCGAGACGTTCGGGTTCAACGGGTTCGGCGTGGTCTGGTCCACGATCACCTGGCCGCCGTCACCGCTCGGCTGGTCGAACCAGCGGAACCCCGGCGGGCCTGCTGCCGTCGACTTGCGCACGGTGCCGTTGTCCTGGGTGCCGCCCCAGTACTGGCCGGGAACCAGCGGCACGGTGGCCATGCTGGTGAACTGGGTGATCCGCAGACCGCTGGAGCTCACGAAGGCGCCGTTGGGGGCGACCTGGCCGTTGAGGTTCTCCCAGTCGACGGTCTCGAGCGGCGAGCCGCGCTCGAGGCGGCCGCCCCGGTTGGCCGACTGCCACACGCCGCCGTCGTTGCCGATCACCACGTGCCGGGGGCTGTCGGGCTCGAACGCCACCGCGTGGAAGTCGGGGTGGAGGTCGTACCCGAGGCTCTTCCAGTTCTTGCCACCGGTCGTGCTGCGGTAGATGCCGCCGGACTGCGGCGACTGGTCGTAGCCGTAGGACCCGCCGACGTAGACGATGTCGGGGTTCTTGGGATCGGGTGCCACGACGTTGTCGTAGAAGCACTGCGTGCCGCAGTAGTCGAGGATGCTGTCCGGGTCCGTCGCAGGCCCGTCGGTCGGCAGGTGCTTCCAGGACAGCCCTCCCTTGTCGTTGCGCCACAGCGACGACGGGTGGTAGGTGCCGTTCCGCTCGAAGTAGTCGAAGCCGACATAGATCACCGGCTTGTGGTGGCGGACGTGCGCGATGCCGAGGGAGAACCTGGTGGCGCCGCCCGCGAAGTCGCCCTTGGGCAGGTTTCCCATCGCGCTCGACCAGGACCGGCCGCCGTTGGTGGAGCGGTAGATCTTGTCGCCCCAGAACGAGGCCCACAGGATGTTCGGCTCGAGCGGGTCCATCACGAGGTCGGTGACCCCCCGGAACTCGTCGGTGGTGCCCTTGCGCAGCGCCCAGGTGGCGCCGCCGTCGGTGGACTCCCACACGCCGTACGGAGTGGAGGGCGGCGCAGTGGTGCGGCGGGCACCGCCCCGGCCGCGCAGCGTGCCGAGGTAGAGGTGGTCCTCGTCGCGCGGGTCGACCACGATGTCCGCGGACGACACGCCCTGGAAGAAGTCGCCGGACACGTGTGCCCAGGTCTGGCCGCCGTCCGCCGACCGGTACACCCCGTCGCCGTAGTAGCTGTCGCCGGACAGGGCGCCCTCGCCGGAGCCGAGGTAGACCACGTCGTCGTTCGACGGGGCGACGGCCAGCGCCCCGACCGACTGGGTGTCGGCGTCGTCGGTGGCCGGCGACCAGGTGCCGCTGGCGTCGTCGTAGAGCCACACCCCACCCTGGGCGGCGCCGGCGATGATCGTGCCGTCCTTCCGGACCGCGAGGGCTCCGATCCGCCCGGACACGGCCTGCAGGGTGTTGGTGGTGCGGCCCACCTGGACGATCGGGTCCGGCCCCACGCTGTCCCAGCTGCCGCCGACCGACGCCAACGCGGAGCGCTTCGTGACCGCCCCGAGGGCGGCCGAGGCCTCGAGGGCCTCAGCCCGCTGCTGGGCGGCCTGCTCGATGGTCAGCGGGTCGTCGCCGGCCAGCAGCCGGCTGCGGTAGTACGCGTCGCGCAGCTTGGCGAAGTCGCCGGCCTCCTCGGTCTCGCTGAACTCCTCGGCGATCTCACCCTTGGGCGTGAGCAGCACCGGAGTGTCGTCGCCCGGAGCAGGGGCGGCGGTGGCCGTTCCGGCGCCGGCTGCGAGCGGGGCGAGGAGGACGGCCGCGGCGAGAGCGGCGAGACTGGTGTGGCGACGGCGCATCGTGGCCCCCTGTTCGGGCCGCAATCACCCTCACAACGCCCGGAGCGTCGTCGCGCGGCCGGTTCCGCCGGTGATCCTGCGCCCGTTCGTCCGATCTGCGCAAGACCTTGTCGTCCGCAACTTTTCTCCCCACTGAACCTGCACGCCGCGGAGCCCACCAGGGACCGGGTCGCGGCCGGGGCTTCCGGTGGCGTTCACACCGAGCAGATCGTCGACCCACGATCACGGGGTGATGCGCGGGTCGGACGAACGCCGCCGCGAGCGTCAGGCGCGGACGACCGAGACCTGCGTCGAGGACCAGCCGGTCGCGCCCCGCGGGAACGGGTCGGTGCGCCGCTCCGGCTGGACGGCACCGGTGCTGTCCGTCGCACGCACCTCCAGCAGATGGCTGCCCGGTGCGGCGTCCCACTCCCACACCCACTGCCGCCAGGTGTCCGTCGACGGGACGCTCGCCAGCCGCGCCGTCGACCACCCGCCGCCGTCGACCCGTACCTCGACCTTGTCGATGCCGCGGTGCTGCGCCCACGCGACGCCGGCCACGGCGACCCGGCCGGCCCGCAGGCCGGCGAACGGCTTGGGGGTGTCGATCCGCGACATCGTGAGGACCGGTGCCTTCGGCACCCAGCCGCGCTCGACCCAGTACGGCGTCCGGGCGTCGAACCTCGTGAGCTCCAGGTCGACCAGCCACTTCGTGGCGGACACGTAGCCGTAGAGGCCCGGCACGACCATCCGCACCGGGAAGCCGTGCTCGGCGGGCAGCGGCTCGCCGTTCATGCCCACGGCGAGCAGCGCGTCGCGACCGTCCATCACGACCGCTGTCGGCGTGCCGATGGTGAAGCCGTCGCTCGAGGTGCTGAGCAGCATGTCCGCGTCGGGGTGGACGCCGGCCTCGGTCAGCAGGTCGGCAAGCGGGGCGCCGAGCCACCGCGCGTTGCCCGCGAGGTAGCCGCCGACCTCGTTCGAGACGCAGGTGAGGGTGATGTCGCGCTCCACCAGGTCACGCGCCAGCAGCTGCGGGAAGGTCAGCCCCAGCTCCGTGTCGACCATGCCGTGCACCCGCAGCCGCCAGTGCTCCGCCGGGACCTGCGGCACGATCAGCGAGGTGTCGATCCGGTAGAAGTCGTCGTTGGGCGTGACGAACGGGCTCAGCCCCCGGATCCCGAGGTCCGAACCGGGCACCGACGGCTGCACGCTGATGGCGGGCGGCAGCCGCACCGCCGCGCGGGAGGCCGTGACGGACGTGCGCCGGGCGGTGAGCAGCCGGCCGAGCGTCCCCGCCACCACCGAACCGGCCGCGACGACCAGCGCGGTCACCAGGAGCTGCCGTCGTCGCTGGTCGACCAGGTCCGCGGGCTCCTCGGTCGCGTCCTCGCGGGCCGGTACGTCGACGGGGAGCGGGCGAAGCAGCCGGAGCAGGACCACCGAACCCACCACGGCACCGACCACGGACGGCGCCGTGTCGAACGTCTCGGCCTCCGGCCTCGTCGCCGCTGCCAGCGCCCCGACCGCACCGATCAGGCACACCCCGACGACCCCGACGGCACGGTGCCGGACCGCCACCGCACCGGTGGCCAGCGCGAGGAGCAGCAGCACGGCCAGGACCGACGCGATCAGGACCGGCTTGTCGTGTGTGCCGAAGGTGGTGACCGCCCACTCCCGCAGCCAGGTCGGGGTGAGGTCGACGACGTTGCTGCCGACCGCGACGACCGGGGAGGACTCCGGACGCACGAACGCGGCCGCCAGCTCGGCCGCGGCGAGCGCCGTGAGCGACGCCAGCACCCCTGCCGCCGCACCGACCAGCCGGCGGTGCCGCAGCATCCGCCCGCCGGGGGTGCTCACCGGCCCATCGTCCCTCGCCCGGCCCCGGAATGCCGCCGCCGGCGCGGCTTCGTAGGGTCCTTCCCTGTGGCCCGCGTCGTGGTGATCGGTGCCGGGATGGGCGGCCTCTCGGTCGCCGCCCGGCTCGCCACCCTCGGGCACCAGGTCGTCGTGTGCGAGCAGGCAGCGACGTGGGGAGGCAAGCTCGGGACCTTCGCGCGCGACGGCTTCGGCTTCGACACCGGCCCTTCGCTGCTGACCCTGCCCGCCGTCTACCGCGACCTGTTCGTCAAGACCGGGAAGCCCCTCGAGGGCAGCGTCGAGCTGCTGCCGGTCGACCCCGTCGCGCGGTACCGCTTCCCCGCCGTGCCCGGTCACGACGTCACCTGGCTGGACGTCCCGAACGCCTCGCGGTCCCGGCTGCGCACAGCGCTGGACCAGACCCTCGGGCCCGGGGCCGGCGCCGACTGGGACCGCTTCCTCGACCATGCCCACCGGGTGTGGCAGGTCACCCGGGGACCGTTCCTCGAGTCGCCGCTCGCCGGTGGTCGCGACCTGCTCCGGCTGGCCGGCTGGGGCATGTCCGACGTGCGCACCGTCGCGCCCTGGCAGACGCTCCGGCAGCTGGGGCGCCGCCACCTGCGCGACCCGCGGCTGCGGATGCTCCTCGACCGGTACGCGACGTACACCGGGTCGGACCCGCGCCGGGCACCTGCGGCACTCGCCGTGGTGCCGTACGTCGAGCAGACCTTCGGCGCGTGGTACGTCTCGGGCGGCCTGCGCGTGCTCGGGGCGGCCGTGCACGAGCGGGCGCTGCTGCGCGGCGTGACGGTGCGCACCGGTGCCGCGGTCGCGGCCGTCACCCTGGACGCGGGCCGGGTGTCGGGCGTGCGGCTGCAGGACGGTGAGCAGGTGGCGGCCGACGTGGTCGTCTCCGACGCCGACGCGCGACATCTCTACGACGACCTGCTCCCCCGCGCCGTCACCGGTGGCGCGCGTCGCCGGCTCCGCCGCGCGACGCCGTCGCTGTCGGGATTCGTGCTGCTGCTCGCGCTGCGCGGCCGGACCCCCGACCTCGCGCACCACACCGTCCTCTTCCCGGACGACTACGACGCCGAGTTCGACGCGGTGTTCGGCCGGGACGCCCGGCCGGTCGAGGACCCCACGGTCTACGTCAGCGCCCCCGACGACGCGGCGCTGCGGCCCGACGACGACCACGAGTCGTGGTTCGTGCTCGTCAACGCGCCGCGCCACGGCGCCGGCCCGGGCGCCGTCGACTGGACGCGCGACAGGCTCGCGGCGTCGTACGCCGACCGCGTGCTCGACGTGATGGCGCGCCGCGGGCTGGACGTCCGCCACCGGGTCCTGTGGCGCGAGGTGCGCACGCCGGCTGACCTCGAGCGCGACACCTGGTCGCCCGGCGGTGCGATCTACGGCACGTCGTCGAACGGTGCGCGCGCAGCGTTCCTGCGGCCGTCGAACGCCTCGCCGGTGCCCGGGCTGTTCCTCGTCGGCGGCTCCGCGCACCCCGGCGGCGGCCTGCCCCTCGTCGGGATGTCGGCCGCCATCGTCGCCGGCCTGGTCGGCCCCGCCTGACCACCCAAGAGCGCCGTGATCATGAAGGTTTCTGTACGCACTTGCGTGCAGAAACCTTCATGATCACTGGGTCTCGCGGAGCCGGCGGCGGACGACGACCGCGAGCTGCACCAGCCCGAGGGCGCCGAGGCCGACCCACGCCGCGGCGCCGAGGTCCGGCCAGGGGTCGCCGAGGAACGCTGCCGACGCCAGGAAGGCCGCGGTCACGATGACCCGGGTCGGCCGCTCCCAGACGGTGACGACGCCGACCTCGGCCATGCCGGCCGCGACGGCCCGGGCCCGGAGGTACTCCTGGAGCAGCATCAGCGCCGCGCCGGCCGCGCAGAGAGCGGGGTGCGCGCCGGCCAGCAGCAGCGTGCCGACGAGGGCGAGGTCGCCGATCCGGTCGGCCACCGCGTCCAGGACGGCACCCCACGCCGTGGCCCGGCCGGTGAGGACTGCGACCGCACCGTCGACGTTGTCGAGCAGCCCGGCCAGCACGACGACCGCCGCCGAGGCGAGGAGCCACCGGCCGCCCGCGGCGGCGGGCCAGAGCGCGAGCGCGGCGACCAGGACTCCGACGACGGTGACCGCATCCGGCGGGACGCCGGCCGCCGCGACCGGGCGGGCGACGGCGTACGAGCCGGTGAGCCAGCCGCGGACGAGGACGTTCGCGCGCGGGTCGTACCCGCCGTGCAGCCGCTGCCACCCCTCGAGGTACTCCCCGAGACTTGTCGGGCTCTCAGGTCGGTTCTGCGGCACGAGGACCTGACACGTCTCAGGTGCGGTCGGCGAGGCCGAGGTTGCGGTAGATCTCGCGGGTCGCCGTCGACGTGTTGAGGGTGATGAAGTGCAGCCCCGGCACGCCCTCGTCGAGCAGCCGGGAGCACAGCTCGGTCGCGGCCTCGACCCCGATCCGGCGCATCTCGTCGGCGTCTTCCTCGGCGGCGTGCAGCCGGGCGGCCAGGTCCGGTGGGAACGCGGCGTTCGACAGCTGGGCGAACCGTTCGATCTGCCGCACGTTCGTGGCCGGCATGATCCCCGGGATGATCGGCACGTCGGTCCCGGCGGCGGAGACGCGGTCGCGCAGCCGGAGGAAGTCGTCGGCGTGGAAGAACATCTGGGTGATCGCGTAGTCGGCGCCGGCCCGCACCTTCTGCACGAAGTACCTGGTGTCGGTCTCCCAGTCGGGCGAC
Organism: uncultured Actinomycetota bacterium; assembly: GCA_963746175.1. GTDB lineage: Bacteria > Actinomycetota > Actinomycetes > JACCUZ01 > JACCUZ01 > CAVVAH01. Next base: position 959,346 of record CAVVAH010000001.1, read on the forward strand.
CGCGGGTGCTTCTCGGGGAACGCCGCCACGCCCACGCTGAAGTCACCGGACTCCTTGAGCAGCCGCACCAGGTCCTCGGCGTAGGCGACGCCGTCCGGGTGCTTCCGCCACTCGGCCGTCGGGTCGCCGGGCGGGTCGCCCCGCAGGGCGAGGACGTTGCGCACGCCGGCCGACGCGTACTGGCCGATGATCTGCCGCAGCTCGGCGTGCGAGTGGTCGACCGCCGTGAAGTGGCCGACCGGCATCAGCGTCGTGTCGGTCGCGATCCGGGCCGTCATGTCCACGGTCCGGTCCCGGGTCGTGCCGCCGGCGCCGTAGGTCACGGACACGAACGTCGGCCGCAGCGCCTCGAGCTGGCGCAGCGTGACCCAGAGCTTGCGCTCGCCCTCCTCCGTCTTGGGCGGGAAGAACTCGAAGGAGTACGACGGGCGGCCGGCGGCCAGCAGCTCGCCGAGGGCGGGCACGCGGCCCGGCATCACGCTGGCGCGCGACCACGGGTCGCGGAACGGCGCAGCGGTCATCCCCCGAGGCTAACCGTCGGCCGCATCCGGACCGGGCGCGCGGCCGGAAGACGAGACGTGCCCGTACGCTCAGACGCTGTGACACCAACCGCCCGCGACCCGCTCGAGGCGGAGGACCTGCGCAGCCGCGTCGACAAGGCGGTCGACGACCTGCTCGCCCGGCAGACCGACGTCCTGGACGCGGTCGGCGACGACCTCGGCCCGCTGATGGAGTCGCTGGCGGACCTGCTCCGCGGCGGCAAGCGGCTCCGGCCGGCCTTCTGCTACTGGGGCTGGCGCGGGGCCGGCGGCGCCGACTGCACCGAGATCGTGACGGTCTCGACGTCGCTGGAGATGTTCCAGGCAGCGGCGCTCGTGCACGACGACGTCATGGACGGCAGCGACACGCGCCGAGGGCAGCCTGCCGTGCACCGGCGGATGGCAGCGCTGCACCGCAGGCACCGCTGGCTCGGGTCGTCCGAGGCGTTCGGCGTGGCGGGAGCGATCCTCGCCGGTGACCTCTGCCTGTCGTGGTGCGACGAGATGTACGCCGGGTCGGGCCTGCCTGCCGAGGCGCTGCTGCGCGGCCGAGCGGTGTTCGACCGGATGCGCACCGAGCTGATGTGCGGGCAGTACCTCGACATGCTCGAGTCGGCGCAGGAGTCGACGACCGTCGAGCGGGCGCGCCACGTGATCCTCTACAAGTCGGCCAAGTACTCGATCGTCCAGCCGCTGCTCCTGGGCGGAACCCTGGCCGGCGCGACGGAGGCCCTGCTGTCGACGTACGACGAGTTCGGCCGGGCGCTCGGCGAGGCGTTCCAGCTGCGCGACGACGTGCTCGGGGTGTTCGGCGACCCGGCGGTGACCGGCAAGCCGGCCGGCGACGACCTGCGCGAGGGCAAGCGCACCGTGCTGGTCGCGATGACCCTCGACCGCTGCTCCCCCGCCGAGGCAGCGCAGCTGCGCGCCGGACTGGGCGACCCGCACCTGGGCGCCGAGGGTGTCGACGCGCTGCGGGAGGTCATGGTCGGCAGCGGCGCGCTCGCGGCCACCGAGGAGCTCATCGCTGCGCAGACCGCGCGGGCGACGTCGGTGCTCGACGCCGCCGACGGCATCGACGAGGACGCGCGCGCCGTGCTCGCCGGGCTCGTCGTCGCCGCCACCTCGCGGACCGGTTGATGCGCACGGTCTCCGGGCCGACCGACCACGTCGTCGTCGTGGGCGCCGGGCTCGGCGGCCTGTCGGCGGCGCTGCGCCTGGCCGGTGCCGGGCGGCGGGTCACCCTGCTGGAGCGCGAGGACGTGCCCGGCGGCCGGGCCGGCCTGCTCGTCGACGGCGGCTACTCCTTCGACACCGGGCCGACGGTGCTCACCATGCCCGAGCTGATCGCCGACGCGTTCGACAGCGTCGGCGAGTCGATGGACGACTGGCTCACCCTCGACCCCGTCAACCCGCTCTACCGCGCGCAGTACGCCGACGGCTCGTCGCTCGACGTGCACCCCGACGTCGACGAGATGGCCGACTCGGTCGCCGCGCTGTGCGGGCCGGCGGAGGCCGCCGGCTATCGGCGGTTCGTCGACTTCGTCTCGCAGCTCTACCGGCTCGAGATGCGCGACTTCATCGACCGCAACATCGACTCGCCGCTGTCGCTGCTGCGACCGTCACTGGCCCGGCTCGCCGCGCTCGGTGGCTTCCGTCGGCTGGCACCCAAGGTCGGCGAGTACCTCAAGGACGAGCGGACCCGGCGGGTCTTCTCGTTCCAGGCGATGTACGCCGGCCTCTCGCCGTACGACGCCCTCGCGATCTACGCCGTCATCGGCTACATGGACTCGGTGGCCGGCGTCTTCTTCCCGCGCGGCGGCATGCACGCGTTGCCGCGTGCGATGGCCGGTGCGGCGGAGAAGCACGGCGTCGACATCCGCTACGGCGAGACGGTGACCTCGGTCGAGACCCGTGGTGACCGCGCGGTCGCCGTCGTGACGTCGTCGGGGCTGCGGGTGCCCTGCGACGCGGTGGTGCTCAACCCCGACCTCCCGGTCGCGCGCCGGCTGCTCGGCGAGCCGCTGCGGCGGCGGCTGACGTACTCGCCGTCGTGCTTCCTGCTGCTGGCCGGGTCCACCGCGACCTATCCGGGCAAGGCCCACCACACGATCTCGTTCGGGCACGAGTGGCGGCGGGTGTTCGACGAGATCCTCGGCGGCCGGCTGATGAGCGACCCGTCGTTCCTCGTCACGTCGCCGTCGGTGTCCGACCCGACGCTGGTGCCGGCCGGCAAGGCGTCGTACTACGCGCTGTTCCCCACGCCGAACCTCGACGCGCCCCTGGACTGGCGGACGCTGGGCCCGCGGTACCTCGACGAGGTGGTCTCGACGGTGGAGTCGCGCGGCTGGCCGGGCTTCGGTGCCGGCCTCGAGGTGACGCACGTGACCACGCCGCTGGACTGGCAGGCGCGCGGCATGGAGCGCGGCACGCCGTTCGCCGCCGCGCACACCTTCCGCCAGACCGGCCCGTTCCGGCCGCGCAACCTCTGGGGCGAGAACGTGGTCTTCGCCGGCTCGGGCACCCAGCCCGGCGTCGGCGTCCCGATGGTCCTGGTCTCCGGCCGGCTCGCCGCCGAGCGGATCCTCGGCCCGGACCCCGCCTACCGCTCCCGCACCTGGCTCTGACGGTGAGGAGGCGGGAGCTGCGCGCGGCGGGGATCACGGACCCGCGGCTGCAGGAGGCGTACGAGCAGTGCCGGCGGCTCAACGCGGCGCACGGTCGTACGTACTACCTCGCCACGCTGCTGCTGCCGCCGGCCAAGCGGCCGTACGTGCACGCGCTCTACGGCTTCGCCCGCTACGCCGACGAGCTGGTCGACGACCTGCGCTCCCCCGACCCCGCGGCGCTGGCGAGCTGGGGTGCGACGTTCCTCGCCGACCTCGGCGCCACGGACGTCTTCCACGTACGGCACCCGGTGAGCCGGGCTGCGATCCACACCGCCCGGACGTGGGACATCCCGCGTGAGACGTTCGAGGCGTTCCTCGCGAGCATGGCGATGGACGCCACGGTCACGGGCTACCCGACGTACGCCGACCTCGAGCAGTACATGTACGGCAGCGCGGCCGTCATCGGGCTGCAGATGGTGCCGATCCTGGAACCGCTCGACCACCGGGCCGCGGCGCATGCGCGCGTGCTCGGCGAGGCGTTCCAGATGTCGAACTTCATCCGCGACGTCGCCGAGGACCTGCAGCGCGGCCGGATCTACCTGCCGCAGGAGGACCTCGACAAGTTCGACGTGACCCGCGCGGACCTCCGGCCGGGTCGGACGCCGTCGAACGTGCGCGATCTGCTGCAGTTCGAGATCACGCGCACCCGCGACCTCTACGCCGCGGCCGAGCCCGGCATCGAGATGCTCCACCCGAGCAGCCGCGACTGCATCCGGACGGCGTTCACCCTGTACGGCGGGATCCTCGACGCCGTCGAGGCGGCCGACCTGCAGGTGCTGGACCGGCGGGTCGCCGTGCCGCTGCGTCGCCGGCTGGCCGTGGCCGGACCCGCCTTGCTCAGGGCGCGGCGCGCGCGCTAGCCGACCGCGAGCGCCGCCCCCAGAACACCCACCACGACAGGGTCTGCACGACCAGCGAGAAGCCGAAGAGCAGGTCCTCGACCGGCGCGTACACCAGCCGCGCGCCGAGGATCGCGCCCTCGTCGTACCGCACGATGTCGTGGCCGGTGAGCCAGCCGTTGGTGAGCAGCTGGAAGACCACGACGATCGCGTACGCCGTCCAGAACACGCGTCGGGTCACGACGCGGGTGCGCAGGACGACGAGGTCGAGCAGCAGCGCGCCGACCACTCCGATGGCCGCCAGCGCGGTGTAGCTCACTCGTCGCCTCCGGGCCAGCCGCGCACGGTGCGGACGGCCTCGTAGGCAAGCACCGAGCAGATCGGCACGACGACGAAGAAGAGCAGCTCCTCCAGCGGCAGGCCGCCGGGCAGCTCGACCCCGAGGGTCTGCGCGGGGTCGAACGTCCAGTGCCCGGCGGCGATCGCGTAGAGGTCCCACACCACGAACACCGCCACCACCGGCAGCAGCGTCAGCAGCAGCCGCCGCCACCGCCGGTACACGCCGACCTTCAGCCAGAGCTCCAGCGGGAGAGTGCCGAGCAGGCAGAACGCCAGCACGCCGACGTACGCCAGGTGCAGCACGGTGCCTAGAAGCCGAGGGCCTGCGCGCGGCGCTTGACCTCCGTGCCGCGGTTCTCCCGCAGCGCCTGCACCGGCGAGCCGGGGAGCTCGTCGTCGGTGTAGAGCCAGCGGATGGCCTCGTCGTCGCTGTAGCGCGCGTCGCCGAGCAGGGTCAGCACGCCGGGCAGGTGCTTGAGCACCTTGCCGTCCTGCACGAAGTCTGCGGGCACCGCCAGGGCGGCGTTCTCACCGCGCCGTACGGCGAGCAGCTGGCGCTCGTTGACCAGCTGCCTGGCCCGGTTGATGCCGACACCCAGGGCGTCCGCGACCTCGGGCAGGGTCAGCCACCCGTCGACGAGAGGCTCGTACGCGTCGGCATGGGTCTGGTCGGCCTCGGATCGCTGGTCGGTCACGGCGGCAAGCCTGCCACGGCGCCCCAGACGCCGGGTCTAGGGTCCGACGCCATGGACTTCATGGGGGACGCGGACGAGCTGGGCCGCGACGACGACCTGCCGCCGCGCGACGGTGTCATGACCTCGCACGCGCGCGTGCTCACGGGTGCGGGCCTGGTGCTCGCCGGGATGCTCACCATCGGCCTGTTCCAGTACCTCGCCTTCTTCATCTACGCAGGTACCAGCAGCGGCAACAGCCCCGGGGGCCAGTACACGGTCTACGCGGCCCCGACTGGCCTGATGTGCCTCGTGGGTGGCTGGACGGCGTGGTCGGTGCGGCGCAGCGACGACCTGACGCCGACCCTCCGCGGGCTCGCGGTGGCGACGGCGGTGGTGGGGGCAGTCCTCGCGGTGACGGTCGCCGTCGGCGTGGTGGTCGCCTTCACCCAGGAGCCGGACGGCTTCTAGACGGCCGCGGCTTTCACGGCGACGGCCGGGTCGGCGAGCAGGGCGTCGTCGACGGTCGCGTCGCGCTGCATCAGGCGGCGGGCCTGGACGAGGTCGCGCGGCCGGTCGACCGAGAGCGCGGCGACCAGCCGGCTACCCGCCAGCCAGAAGACCGCCCAGGTGTCGCCCTCTTCCCGCCAGACGGCGCGTTCGGCTGCCGGGTGGTGCCCGGCGTACTGCACCATGCGGCCCCACTGCTCGGACCAGAAGTACGGCACCGGGTCCCACACCTCGTCGCCGCCGAGGACGTTGGCGGCCACCGTCGTCGGCGCGTGCAGGGCGGCGTCCCAGTGCTCCACCAGCATCCGGGTCGCGTAGCGCGCCGACTCCCAGGCCGCGCAGTCGCCGACCGCCCAGACACCGGGCAGCGACGTCCGGAGCCGCGAGTCGACCGCGACGGCGCCGCGCGGGTCGAGCTCGACGCCGTCGACGACGGTCGGCCGCGCGCCGACGGCGACGAGCACCAGGTCGGCGTCGACCCGGGTGCCGTCGGCGAGGTGCACGGCGTCGGACTCCACCGCCGCCACCGACGCGCCGGTGCGGAGGTCGACGCCCGACCACCACGGCAGCATCCGTTCGACGACCTCCGGCGGCAGTGCGTTGCCCAGCGGGGTCGCCTGCCCCTCGAGCACCGTGACGTGGACGCCTGCGAGCAGCGCCGCGGTCGACACCTCCGCACCGATCCAGCCCGCACCGACGATGACGAGCCGGGCGCCCGGCACCAGCGCCGCGCGCAGGGCCAGCGCGTCGGCGTGGGTCCGCAGGGTCACACCCGTTCCGGGCAGCCGCCGCGGCAGCGCACCGGTCGCCAGCACGCACTGCTCGAACGGCACCTCGCCCGCGTCGGTCGAGAGCACGCCGGGAGCGACGGCCGTGGCGCGAACCCCCAGTCGCAGGTCGACGTCGAGCGCGTCCCAGTCCGCCTCCAGGGTCGAGTGGTCGGCGTGCCCCATCAGCACCTGCTTCGACAGCGGCGGCCGGTCGTACGGTTGCTCGTCCTCCGCGCCGAGCAACGTCAGCGCGCCGGCGTACCCCTCCTCGCGCAGCGCACGCACCGTGTGCAGGCCGGCCAGCCCGGCGCCCACCACGACGATCACGCCGGTAGCCTCCCAGTCCGTGTTCACCGACCGCACGGCGCTCCGGACCCAGGCCTACGCCGACCACCGGCCGCTCGCGGCCCGGGTCTCCATCTACCAGTGGCAGAGCGACCGGGTCGACCTGCCGGCGCTCGCGCTGGCGGAGCTGGCCGGGACCACCGGGACCGTGCTCGACGCGGGCTGCGGGCTCGGGACGTACGTCGACCGGCTGCGCGGCGAGCGCCCGGACCTGAGCGTCCTGCCGCTCGACCTGTCGGCCGGCATGGGGCCGGAGGTGGTCGGCGACGTCCAGGCGCTGCCCCTGGCGGACACCGCGGTGGATGCGGCTCTGGCGATGCACATGCTCTACCACGTGCCGGACATCGCCGCCGCGGTCCGCGAGCTGCGCCGGGTGGTCCGCCCCGGCGGCGTGCTGCTGGCCAGCACCAACGGGGCCGGCGACAAGCTCGAGGTCGAGCAGCTCTGGACGGCCGCGGCGTCCGACCTCAGCGGCCGGCCGGTCGCCGCGCCCGCCGGTGACAGCGCGTTCACGCTGGACGACGGCGACCTGCTTCGGGCAGCGTTCGACCACGTGAGCGTGCAGGTCTTCGACCGGGAGACCGTGGTGCCCGAGGTCGGGCCGGTGGTGGCCTTCGTCGACAGCATGCGAGCGCTGTCCGCCGAATCGCTGCCGGCAGACGTGAGCTGGGAGGCGTTCCTCGACCGGGTCCGGGCCCGGGTCGCCGCGGAGGTCGACCGGCACGGCGCCTGGCGGATGACCAACCAGGTCGGCCTCTTCACCTGCCGCTGAACCCGTCCGCCCCCGTGGGCCCGCAGCGGAATCGACCACGTCGAGGTAGGCGGGTACCACCGGCAACAGGCCGATCCGCCTGTTGCGGGATGCACCCACCTACCTCACGTGGTCGACCCGGCCGGCGGCAGGGCTGCTGACGGACGGCGCCGGCGTCGGTCACGGAACGTGGCGACATCGTCACCCGTCCCGCTGAATCACACGGCTGTAGTACCACGAAGCAGTAACAACTGCACCCTGAGTCACACCAGTCACATGCGTCACGGCAGTATCAACGGTTCGCACGGCGCTCGACTCCCCCGACCGTGAGGACTGCCCCGGATGTCTGTACCCGCACGCGACCCGCGGCCGGCCACCCGCACCGCCCCCGACAGCCCGGCCCCGGCCACGACCCGCACGGCCCGGCGTACCCGGCTCACGCCGCGCGGGCGCCGCCTGGTCCGGGTCGCGAAGGCGGTCGGCGTGCCCGCTGCTCGTGGCCGGCCTGGTCACGGCCGGGTCGCCGGGCTGGGGGCTCTACACGATCCGGCAGGGCGACACGCTGTCCGGGATCGCGGCGAGGTACCACACCACGGTCGCCAAGCTGGTCGAGGCGAACCGGCTGCCGGGCAACGGCAACCTCATCATCGCCGGGACCGCCCTCAGGGTGCCCGGCGCCGGCGGCGGCAGCGGCGGGAACGGCGCCCGCACCCACCTCGTCGTCCGCGGCGACACGCTCAGCGGCATCGCGGCGCGCTACGGCGTGGCGCAGGACACGATCGCGCGGGCGAACCACCTGCCGAGCTCCCACGTGGTGATGCTCGGCGCCCGCCTGGTCATCCCCGGCTCCAGCAGCCGGGGCACCAGCCGCAGCAGCGCCGCCAGCAGCAACACCTTCGCCGGCCGCACGTACAGCGACGACGTGGTCGGGGCCGCCTCGCACAACCGCTCGCTGCTCTCCCGCCGCAGCCTGCCCTCGCAGTCGCAGATGCGCGCCCTCATCGCCGCGAAGGCGCGGGCGAACGGGGTCGATCCTGCGCTGGCCCTCGCCGTGAGCTACCAGGAGTCGGGCTGGAACATGCACGTGGTCTCCGTGGCCAACGCGGTCGGCGCCATGCAGGTGATCCCGGCCACCACCGAGTGGATCTCCGGTGTCGTGGGGCGTCGGCTCGACCCCCTGGACCCGCAGGACAACGCCACGACCGGGGTGGTCCTGCTCAAGATCCTCGGCCAGACCGCGGGCAGCGAGCGGCAGGCCGTCGCGGGGTACTACCAGGGGCTCCGCAGCGTGCGCGAGCGGGGGATGTTCCCCGACACGAGGCGGTACGTCGACAACGTGATGGCCCTGCGGGCCCGGTTCCGGTGAGCGGGCGAGGCGCGTCCGAGCCGGGCCCGGACACGTCCCACCCGTAGACTCTCGCCGTGGACACGACGGTCAGCGACCCTCTCGTCGGGCAGCTGCTCGACGGGCGCTACCGCGTCCACCGGCGGCACGCCCGCGGTGGCATGGCCACCGTCTACGAGGCCCACGACGACCGGCTGGACCGCACGATCGCCCTCAAGGTCATGCACCCGAGCCTGGCCGAGGACGAGGAGTTCGTCTCCCGGTTCATCCGCGAGGCCCGGTCCGCGGCCCGGCTCTCGCACGCCAACGTGGTCTCCGTCTACGACCAGGGCGCCGACCAGGGGCACGTCTACCTCGCCATGGAGATGGTGCGCGGCAAGACGCTGCGCGACCTGATCCGCGACCGCGGCCCCCTCTCCCCGCGGCAGGTGCTGGAGGTCATGGAGCCGGTCCTCGCGGCGCTCGGCGCCGCGCACGCCGCCGGGCTCATCCACCGCGACGTCAAGCCCGAGAACGTGCTGCTCTCCGACGACGGCCGGGTCAAGGTGGCCGACTTCGGCCTGGCCCGCGCGGTCACCGGCGCCACCAGCCACACCACGACGTCCGGCGTCCTCATGGGGACCGTCGCCTACCTGTCCCCCGAGCAGGTCACCAAGGGCACGGCCGACCCCCGGTCCGACGTCTACGCCGCCGGGATCCTGCTCTACGAGATGCTCACCGGCAGCAAGCCCTACGACGGCGAGACGGCGATCCAGGTCGCCTACCGGCACGTGCACGACGACGTGCCGGCGCCGTCGTCGGTGGTCCCCGGGCTGGCCGCCGAGCTCGACCACCTGGTGGCGCGCGCGACCAACCGCGACCCCGACCAGCGGCCGGCCGACGCCCGAGTGTTCCTGGCCGAGGTGGCTGCCGCGCGCCGGGCGATGTCCGACGGCGAGCTCGACGTCCTCGGTCCGGCGCTCTCGGCGGTCCAGGGCCGGCCCGACCACACGCTGGTCGTCGACCTCACCCAGCGCCCCTACGCCGCCACCGCGCGGCGCGGCGACACCGGCCCGATGGCCGCACCGCCCGGCACCCGGCACACCCGCCGTCGCAGCCGCGGCCCGATCGCCCTGATGATCGTCCTCGCGCTGGCCGTCGTGCTCTCCGGAGCCGCGTGGGTCGTGGCGTACGGGCCGCTGAGCAAGATCACCACCCCGAGCCTGCTCGGCAAGACCCAGTCGCAGGCGGCCGCCATCGCCGGCCGGGACGGCCTGACGGTGAAGGTGGTCGACCACGGCTTCAGCGAGGTCGTCGGCGAGGGCCGTGTCCTGCGCACCGACCCCGAGGGCGGCTCACCGGTCGACAAGGGCGGCACCGTCGGGCTGATCCTGTCCGCCGGACCGGAGCGGTACGCCGTCCCGGACGTCGTCGGCAAGACCGAGGAGGTCGCCACCCGCGAGCTCGACAGGCACCTGACCATCCAGCGCGAGGAGGCGTTCAGCCAGAAGGTCGCGGCCGGGTCGGTCATCTCGACCGACCCCGTCTCCGGCACCGACCTCAAGCCCGACACGGCCGTGGTCATGGTCGTGAGCAAGGGCCCCAAGCCGGTTGCGGTGCCCGACGTCGTCAACCAGCCCCTCGACCAGGCGAAGGCCGCCATCGAGGGCGTCGGTCTCGTGGCGAAGGTCACGGAGAAGTTCGACGAGGCCGTGGCCAAGGGCGCCGTCATCAGCCAGTCGCCGGAGGGTGGCGCCGGGCAGACGGCCGGCAAGGGCACCGACGTCGAGCTCGTCGTCTCCAAGGGCCCGCCGCTCGTCCCGGTGCCCTCCGTGGTCGGCAAGAACGTCGCCGAGGCGCAGGCGCTGATCGCCGCGGCCAACCTGGTGCCGTCGGTGCAGCAGCTGCCCGGCGGACCGGGGACGGTGCTCAACCAGTCGCCGAACGGCGGCGACAAGGCGCCCAAGGGCTCCACCGTCACCCTCTACGTCTTCTGACCCGGCGGGTCACTCCTGGTAGGAGTAGCGCTCGTCGCGCCAGGGGTCGGCCCGGTTGTGGTAGCCGCGCTCCTCCCAGAAGCCGCGGCGGTCCTCGACGAGGTACTCGATCGCCCGCACCCACTTGGCCGACTTCCAGGCGTACGACGAGGGGCAGACCAGTCGCAGCGGCCAGCCGTGCTCCGGGGTGAGCGGCTCACCGCCGACGTGGGTGGCGAGCAACGTGCTGGGCTCGGCGAAGGTGGCCAGCGGCAGGTTGGCGGAGTAGCCGTACTCGGCCCACACCATGACGTGCCGGACGTCGTCCGCCGGCGGCTCGAGGTCGAGCAGCGTGCTCGTCAGGATGCCGCCCCACTCCAGGTCGCGCACGGTCCACTTGGTCACGCAGTGCAGGTCCGACCGCACCGTGCTGCGCGGCAGGGCCGCGAGCTCCCCGAGGTCCAGGTGCCGCTCGTCGCCGGAGGCGGTCGCACCGAACACCCGCAGGTCCCACGTGTCCGGCCGGTGCCGCGGCACCGGTCCGTAGTGGACCACCGGCCAGCCGCGCGCCGGGCGCTGCGCGGGTGGGAGCGGGGTCGGCGGCTCGAGCCCGCGGGACTGCTGCGTCCCCCGGCCAGCATGGCCCCCGCTCCCCATCGAGGCATCCTGACAGACGGACGTGACGCGGGCGTGAGGGCGGTGGCGACTACCCTCGCGTCGTGGTCGTGGTCATGCAGCCGGGTGCGTCGCAGGAGGACGTCGACGCGGTCATCGCCCGGGTCGAGGCGGCCGGCGGCGAGGCGTTCGTCAGCCGCGGCGTGACCCGGACGATCATCGGGCTGGTCGGCGACGTCGAGACGTTCTCCGGCCTGAACCTGCGCGGCATGACCGGCGTCGCCGAGGTCATGCGCGTGTCGGCGCCCTACAAGCTGGTGTCGCGGATCCATCACCCGCAGATGTCGACCGTGCTGGTGGGCGGCGTCCCGATCGGCCCCGACACCTTCACGCTGATCGCCGGGCCGTGCGCGGTCGAGACGGCGCAGCAGACCCTCGAGGCCGCCGAGATGGCCAAGGCTGCCGGCGCCACCCTGCTGCGCGGCGGTGCCTACAAGCCGCGCACCTCGCCGTACGCCTTCCAGGGCCTGGGCGAGGCAGGGCTGAAGATCCTCGCCGACGTGCGGGAGGCGGTCGGCCTGCCGGTGGTGACCGAGGTCGTCGACGCCCACGACGTCGACCTGGTGTCGTCGTACGCCGACATGCTCCAGGTCGGCACCCGCAACATGCAGAACTTCGGGCTGCTGCAGGCGGTCGGGCAGTGCGGCAAGCCGGTGATGCTCAAGCGCGGCATGCAGGCCACCATCGAGGAGTGGCTGATGGCCGCGGAGTACATCGCGCAGCGCGGCAACCTCGACATCGTGCTCTGCGAGCGCGGGATCCGCACCTTCGAGAAGTCGACCCGCAACACGCTCGACGTCAGCGCGGTGCCGGTGGCGCACGACCTGTCCCACCTGCCGGTGATCGTCGACCCGTCGCACTCCGGCGGCCGGCGCGACCTGGTGGTGCCGCTCTCCCGGGCGGCGATCGCGGTCGGGGCCGACGGCATCATCGTCGACGTGCACCCGCACCCCGAGCAGGCGCTCTGCGACGGGCCCCAGGCGCTGGTCGACGACGACCTGCGGGCGCTCGCCGCCGCTGTCCGTCAGCTGCCGCCGCTGCTGGGGCGGCGACCGGCTACCGCTGCCGCAGGGCTGACGACAGGACGCTAGCCGCGCGCTCGACGTCGTCGTCGCCGACGTCGAGGTGCGTGACCAGCCGCAGGTGCCGCCGGTCGAGCAGGCTGACCAGCACGCCCAGCTCCCGGCAGGCGGCGACGACCGCAGCCGCGCTGTCGTCAGCGATGACGACGATGTTGGTGTCGACCTCGGCCGGGTCGACGCGGCCCGGTGCGGTCTCTGCCACCACCTCGGCGATCCGGCGGGCCCGCGCGTGGTCGTCGGCCAGCCGGTCCACGTGGTGGTCGAGCGCGTGCAGCCCGGCGGCCGCGAGGATGCCGACCTGGCGCATCCCGCCGCCGAGCCGCTTGCGCCAGACACGGGCGCGCGCGACGGTCGCGGCCGACGACGCCAGCAGCGAGCCGACCGGGGCGCCCAGGCCCTTCGACAGGCACACGGACACGTTGTCGAACAGCCCGCCGTACGTCGCCAGCGGGACGCCGCTCGCGACGTGCGCGTTCCACAGCCGGGCGCCGTCGAGGTGCAGCGCCAGGCCCGCTGACGCGGTGACCTCACGCAACCGGCGGAGGTCGTCGAGCGGCTGGACGGTGCCGCCGCCGAAGTTGTGGGTGTTCTCCACGACGACCGCGGCCGTGGACACGAAGTACGGCCCGGCATCCGGTCGCATCAGGTCCGCGATCGCGTCGACGTCGACCAGGCCGCGGTGAGCGGCGTAGGTGCGGGTCGTGATGCCGGCGAAGGCGGCCGCGGCACCGAGCTCGGCCCGCACCACGTGGGCGTCGGTGTCGCAGAGCAGCTCCTGCCCCGGCTCGACGAGCATCCGGACGCCGAGCTGGTTGGCCATCGAGCCGGTCGGGGTGAACAGGGCCGCTTCGTGGCCGAGCAGCTCGGCGACCCGGCGCTCCAGCTCGGTCACGGTCGGGTCCTCGCCGAAGACGTCGTCTCCGACCTCGGCCGCTGCCATCGCCGCGCGCATCGCCTGAGTAGGCCGGGTGACGGTGTCGCTGCGCAGATCGATCAGCTCGGGCACCCGTCGACCCTATGCGCCCCTCCTCTGCACGTGTCTGGCTGTCGCGTCGGGATGTCGCCGCACAGCCTGACAAGCCGAGGTGGGTCAGCGGTCGGCGAGCATCTCGGCGACGAGGAACGCCAGCTCGAGCGACTGCGCGTGGTTGAGGCGCGGGTCGCACGCGGTCTGGTAGCGCATGGGCAGGTCGGTCTCGCCGATCCCGCCGGCGCCGCCCAGGCACTCGGTGACGTCGTCGCCGGTGAGCTCCATGTGGATCCCGCCGGGGTGCGTGCCGAGTGCGCGGTGCACCTCGAAGAAGCCGAGCACCTCGTCGATGACGTCGTCGAAGCGCCGGGTCTTCAGCCCGTCCGGCGCGTCGAACGTGTTGCCGTGCATCGGGTCGCAGACCCACGCGACCGTCGCACCGCTCGCCGTCACCTTCTCGACGACGGCAGGAAGCGCGTCACGGACCCGGTCGCGGCCCATCCGGCTGACGAACGACAGGCGGCCCGGCTCGTCGTCGGGGTTGAGCCGCTCGACCAGCGCGAGCGCGTCGTCCGGTGTGGTGGTGGGGCCGATCTTCACCGCGACCGGGTTGCGGATCGAGGCCGCGAACTCGACGTGCGCGCCGTCCAGCGCGCGGGTCCGCTCCCCCACCCAGAGCAGGTGGCCGGACACGTCGTACGGCAGGCCGGTGCGCGAGTCGGTGCGGGTCAGCGCGCGCTCGTAGTCGAGCAGCAGCGCCTCGTGGCTGGAGTAGAGGTCGACGGTGCGGAACGCCTCGGGGTCGACGCCCGCGGCCGCCATGAAGGCCAGCGCACGGTCGATGTCGCGCGCCATCACCTCGTACTTCTGGTGGGCCGTCGCCGACGCCACGAAGCCCTGGTTCCACGAGTGCACCTGACGCAGGTCGGCGAGACCGCCCTGGGTGAAGGCGCGCACGAGGTTCAGCGTGGCCGCCGACGTGTTGTAGACCTTGAGCAGCCGCTCGGGGTCGTGCCGGCGCGCCTCCGGGGTGAACTCCAGGCCGTTGACGGCGTCGCCCCGGTACGACGGGAGCGTGACGCCGTCTCGGGTCTCGAGGTCGGCGCTGCGCGGCTTGGCGAACTGGCCGGCGATCCGGCCGACCTTCACCACGGGAACCTGCGCGCCGTAGGTCAGGACGACGGCCATCTGGAGCAGGGTCTTGATCTTGTTGCGGATGGAGTCGGCGGTGGCGTCGACGAAGGTCTCGGCGCAGTCGCCGCCCTGGAGCAGGAAGGCCTCGCCCCGCGCCACGGCGCCGAGGCGCTCCTTGAGGGCGTCGCACTCGCCCGCGAAGACCAGCGGCGGCAGCACCCGGAGCTGGGCGACGACGGCGTCCAGGGCGGCGCGGTCCGGCCAGTCGGGCTGCTGCGCGGCGTCGCGCGGCGTCTGGGTCACCGCACCAGCGTACGGTCGCGGGCCGGCCCGGGAGGCGTGCTGGCACGCCTGGCGGACGCGCCGGCCGCCTGACGGCCCTGGACGGACAGGAAAAGGCGTGATTCGGGCCATAACTCTCCCTCTTCCTGGTCGTTGCTCACGGTGACCCCAGCACGACGACCCCGACACCTGGAGAGTCGAATGCGCCTCGCCCGTCCCGCCGCCCTGGCCGCGGCCGCCCTGTCGATGTCGCTGTCAGCCCTCGCGCTGACCGCGGCGCCCGCCGGTGCCGCCGCGCCCAACGACCCGCTGTACGCCAAGCAGTACGGCCCGCAGCAGGTGCACGCGCCCGAGGCCTGGGCCACGAGCACCGGTGCCGGAGCCGTCATCGCCGTGGTGGACACCGGCGTCGACCTCACCCACGAGGACCTGGCCGGCAAGCTCGTCCCCGGCGCGACGTTCATCGCGTGCAACCCGTCGTGCGGCAACGGCGACTGGAAGGGCCCGGACGGCGTGGGCCAGCCCAACGACTCGCACGGCACCCATGTGTCCGGCATCGCGGCCGCCGCCACCAACAACGGCATCGGCATCGCCGGTGTCGCACCGGACGCGCAGGTCATGCCGGTCAAGGTGCTCGAGGACGGCAGCGGCGACTACGCCGACATCGCCAACGGCGTCCGCTACGCGGCCGACCACGGCGCTGACGTCATCAACATGAGCCTCGGCGGGCTCCAGGGCACCCAGCTGCTCACCCTGACCGGCCTCGAGACCCAGCTGCAGGACGCCATCACCTACGCCGTCGGCAAGGGCGTCGCTGTGATCGCGGCCGCCGGCAACGACAGCATCCCGGTCTGCAACGAGCCCGGCTTCGACGACGGCGTCCTGTGCGTCACGTCGACGGACAAGCGCGAGCTGCGCAGCGCGTTCAGCAGCGGCCCGATCAAGCCCGACCTCAACGCCGTCGCTGCTCCCGGTGGCTCGCTGGTCCCGTCGTGCAGCGAGGACATCATCTCGAGCGTCCCCGCCGGCCAGGGCGCGTCCGGCGCCAGCTGCGGCTACGGCACGAACTACGACGAGTACGCCGGCACCTCGATGGCGACCCCCCACGTCGCCGGTGTCGCGGCGCTGCTCGCCGCGCAGGGGCGAACGGTGGCGAACATCTACTCGACGCTCACCTCGACCGCCCGCCAGCCGGTGCTCGGTGTGCGCGGCGTCTTCACCCCGGCGTACGGCTACGGGATCGTCGACGCGGCCGCGGCCGTGGCCGCCCCCCTGGGGTAGCCGTCACAGCCACTGACCTTCGGCAGGGGTCAGTAAGGGCGAGGGCCGGACGGGATGACCGTCCGGCCCTCGTCACGTCCCGCCCTCCCCCCGTCCCGCCCTCCCGTCCGACAGAATCTCCGAAACCGGGGCAGCCCAGACCTGCCCGAACAAGCCGGCCGTGGCTACGGTCAGAACATGGGTCGACACGAAGCGCAACCGCGCCGGCTCACCCGTCGGGGACTGCAGGTCTCGGCCGCGGTTCTCGGTGGGCTCGCCACCGTGGGGGTCGTCGCCGCCGTGGTGTGGGGCGGCGGCGACCCCGCGACGACCCCCGCTCGAGGCCCGGCGACCTCGGCGACGGCGCTGCCGCTCTCGGCCGGTCCCACCTCGGCCAGCCCGCCCGTCCCGTCCACCGCCACGGCGAGCGACGCATCGTCCCCGGCGACGTCACCGATGGCGATGGGACCGACTCTGGAGATCCGGGCGGTCGGCACCAGCTGGGTCGAGGTCCGCGGGCCGGCCGACCGCGTGCTCGTCGCCCGCATCTTCCGCAAGGGCGACCGGGCCACGTTCAGCCAGAGCCGGGTGCACGTGACGATCGGGGACGCCGGTGCGGTGCGGCTGACCGCGAACGGCATGCCGGTGCGGGACCGCCGCCCCGGACAGGTGGTGCTCATGAGCGTGGTCCGCGGCGGCGACTAGGACGCGTCGGCGGATCGCGTCAGCCGAAGAAGACCTCGGCCTCGGCGTAGAGGTGTGCGTCGACCAGCTTGAGCACCGTCGTCGCGTCGCCGAGCGGCACCCGCTCGATCTCGGTGCCGCGCAGGGCGACCATCGTGCCCCAGTCACCGTCGTTGACCGCGTCGATGGCGTGCAGCCCGAACCGGGTCGCCAGCCAGCGGTCCCGGGCGGTCGGCGTGCCGCCGCGCTGGATGTGGCCGAGGACCGTGGTGCGGGCCTCCTTGCCGGTGCGCTTCTCGATCTCCTTCTCGAGCATCTGCCCGATGCCGCCGAGACGCACGTGGCCGAACGAGTCGATCTCGCCGTCCGCGAGCACCATCGTCCCCTCCGCCGGGGTCGCGCCCTCGGACACCACGATGATGGGCGAGTAGTGGCTCTCGAACCGCGACTCGACGTAGGCGCAGACCTTCTCGATGTCGAACGGCACCTCGGGGATGAGGATGACGTTGGCGCCTCCGGCCATGCCGGCGTGCAGCGCGATCCAGCCGGCGTGCCGCCCCATCACTTCGACGATGAGTGCCCGGTGGTGCGACTCGGCGGTGGTGTGCAGCCGGTCGATCGCCTCCATGGCGACGTTGACCGCGGTGTCGAAGCCGAAGGTGTAGTCGGTCGCGTTGAGGTCGTTGTCGATGGTCTTGGGGACGCCGACGACCTGGACGCCGTGCTCGTGCAGCTTGGTCGCGACGCCGAGGGTGTCCTCACCGCCGATCGCGACCAGCGCGTCGATGCCGAGCTCCTTGAGGTTGTGCTCGATCTTCTCGACGCCCCCGTCCAGCTTGAACGGGTTCGTGCGCGACGTGCCGAGGATCGTGCCGCCGCGAGGGAGGATGCCGCGCACCTCCTGCACTCCCAGCGGTGTCGTGAGGCCCTCGATCGGGCCACGCCACCCGTCGCGGAAGCCGACGAACTCGTGCTCGTACACCGTCACGCCCTTGCGCACGACGGCACGGATCACGGCGTTCAGACCTGGACAGTCACCGCCACCGGTGAGGACTCCGATTCGCATGGGGGCCACCCTAGGGACCCGGTTAGGGTCCGGTCATGACGTTCTCAGTCGTCGGACGCTCGCAGGACGGCGCGTCCGTCGGCGTCGCCGTGGCCTCGAAGTTCCTCGCCGTCGGGGCGGCCGTCCCGGCGGCGGAGGCCGAGGTGGGGGCGGTCGCGACGCAGTCGTACGCCAACCTCGCCTACCGGCCCGACGGCCTCGCGATGCTGCGCTCCGGCCGCTCGGCGCGGGAGACCCTGGACGCGTTGGTGGCGGCCGACGACGGCCGGTCCCAGCGCCAGGCCGGCGTCGTCGACGGGCACGGCGGCGCGGCGACGTACACCGGTGCCGCCTGCCACCCGTGGGCCGGCGGCCGCACCGGCGACGGCTACGCGGTGCAGGGCAACATCCTCGTGGGGCCGGAGGTCGTCGACGCGATGGAGGCCGCGTGGCTGACGGCTGACGGCGCGCCCCTGCCCGCGCGCCTGCTCGCCACCCTGGCCGCGGGCGACGACGCCGGTGGCGACCGTCGCGGCCGGCAGAGCGCGGCGTTGCTCGTGGCCCGACGCGGCGGCGGCTACGGCGGCGAGTCCGACGTCGAGGTCGACCTCCGCGTCGACGACCACCAGCGGCCGGTGGCCGAGCTGCGGCGGCTGCTCGACCTGCACCAGCTCTACTTCGGCAGGCCCGACCCGGCGACGCTGCTGCCGCTCGAGGGCGACCTCGCCGACGAGGTCTCGCGACGGCTGACGGTCCTGGGCCACCCCACCCTCGAGGACTGGGCCGGTGTCGAGAACTTCGAGGAGCGGATGGTCGAGGGCTCCATCGACCCGCTGGTCCTCGACCAGCTGCGCGCGGCGAGCGAGGACTAGACATGGCCGTGCTCGCGATCGACGCCGGCACCACCGGCGTCACCGCGCTGGTCGTCGAGGAGAGCGGCCGCGTCGTGGCCCGCGGCTACGAGGAGTTCCCCCAGCACTTCCCCCGGCCCGGCTGGGTCGAGCACGAGCCGGAGCAGATCTGGCAGGCGACGCTGGCCGCCTGCCGGCAGGCGCTGGCCGGCCGGACGGTGACGGCCGTCGGCCTCACCAACCAGCGCGAGACCGCCGTGCTCTGGGACAGGTCCTCGCTCGCCGCCCCGCGGCGCGCGGTGGTCTGGCAGGACCGCCGCTCCAGCGACGTGTGCGACCGCCTCCGCGACGCCGGCCACGAGGACCGGGTCCGCGAGCTCACCGGCCTGCGCTTCGACCCGTACTTCACCGGCACGAAGCTCACCTGGCTGGCGGAGAACGATCCGGGTTCGTGGGCCGGCGTCGTCGACGGCTCGGTGGTCGTCGGCACCGTCGACTCGTACCTGGTGGCCCGCCTGACCGGCGGCGCCCGGCACGTCACCGACGCGTCCAACGCCTCCCGCACCCTGCTCTTCGACCTCTCCACCGGCGACTGGTCCGACGAGCTGTGCGAGCTGCTGTCGGTCCCCCGCACTGCTCTGCCGGAGGTGGTCCCGTCGTACGGCGAGGTGGGCCGCACCTCCCCCGCGGCGTTCCTCGGCCTGGACGTGCCGGTCGCCGGCATCGCCGGTGACCAGCAGGCGGCGCTGTTCGGCCAGGCCTGCTTCGCCGAGGGCGAGTCGAAGTGCACCTACGGCACCGGCTCGTTCGTGCTCGTCAACACCGGGACCTCGCTGGAGCGCTCCGACTCCGGACTGCTCACGACGGTCGCGTGGATGGCTCCCGACCGCACGCTGACCTACGCGCTGGAGGGCGCGATCTTCGTGACCGGGTCGGCCGTGCAGTGGCTGCGCGACGGGCTGCGCATCGTCGACTCCGCGGCCGAGACCGAGTCGCTCGCCGGCTCGGTGCCGGACAGCGGCGGCGTGGTGTTCGTGCCCGCACTCACCGGGCTCGGCGCACCGGACTGGGACCCGGCCGCGCGCGGCGCGATCCTCGGCATCACCCGCGGCACCACGCGGGCGCACGTCGTGCGCGCCACCCTGGAGGCGATCGCGTTCGAGGTGCGCGACGTGGTCGAGCTGCTGCCGCGCATCACGACGCTGCGCGTCGACGGCGGCGCCGCGGCCAACGACCTGCTCCTGCAGCTGCAGGCCGACACCCTGGCGATGCCGGTCGAGCGGCCGGAGGTGCTCGAGACGACCGGGCTCGGCGCCGCGTTCCTCGCCGGGCTCGGCACCGGGGTGTGGTCGTCGACCGACGAGCTCGCCTCGACGTGGGCGCTGGACCGGCGGTTCGAGCCGTCCGCCGGCGTCGACCCGGACGCCCGCGAGGCGGCGTACCGCCGCTGGCGCGCCGCCGTCGACCGCGCCAAGGGGTGGGCCGACCTCTAGCCGCAAGGCTCGAACCCGAACGACGGACCAATTGCCGCTGGCCCGCCTCGGAACGCCACTTCCCGTCCTTGCTCCGTCCTTCGGGTTCATCCACAGGGCGCAGCCCGGTCCACAGTGGCACGTGGCTGGCGCCCGTCGACCACCCCGAGCCGCCATCGTCGAGGAGATGGATGTCGTCGACGCACTGCGGGCGCTCGGCGGGGCCTCGCGCGGGATGCCGCTGCGGCGCCTCGTCGGGCGGCGTGCCCTGCGCGAGGCACTCGCCGAGGGTTCCGTCGTGCGGGAGCAAGGGGTGTGGCAGCTGGCCGACCGCGATCGAGGTCTCACGGCAGCGGTCGAGATGCGCGGCGTGCGCAGTCATCGCTCGGCAGCGGAGTTCTGGAGGTTCGCTCTGCCACCGGATGAGGCAGACGTGCACGACGTCACGGTGCCGGCCAAGGCCCGGCGCGCCCACGTCCCCGACGACGTTCGACTGCGTTATCGCGACCTTCCTGAGGCGGTCCGCGCCGTCGGGGTGACCCCGCAACTGGACACCGTGGTCGACTGCTTGCGCGACCTCAGCCTTCGCGAGGCGTTGTCGGTCGGCGACTCGGCCCTTCGATCAAGACAAGTGGGCCATGAGGAGCTGCGGCTCGCGGTGCAGAACGTCCGCGGCCCAGGAGCACGGCGGGCGCGCGAACGGTTCGCACAGCTCGACGCCCGCGCCGAGAACGCCTTCGAGTCCAGCGCCCGGGCGCTCCTGCTGGACGCTGGCCTGACCGGGTTCCGGCCTCAGGTCACGATCCGCAGCGGAGACGGGTGGCTCGGCCGCGTCGACCTCGCCGATCTGGTGCTGCGGATCATCGTCGAGTGCGAAGGTTTCGCCTTCCACAGCGACCGCAGGGCGTTCCAGAAGGACCTCGTCCGCTACACGTCGCTGGTGGCCGCCGGGTGGCGACCGCTCCGCTTCGGCTGGGAGCAGGTGATGTTCGACCCCGACTGGGTCATCGCCCGGGTGCTGGAGGCAGCTGGGACCGCAACGACGGACCAATCGGCCTGGTCGGCGTCAGGGTCCGCCGCGTAGGCCATTGATCCGTCGTTCGGGTCCGCACCCGGTGGTCAGCTGAGCTCGTCGTCGAGGCCCTGCTGGATGGCGTAGCGGACCAGCTCGACGCGGTTGTGCAGCTGCAGCTTGTTGAGGGTGTTCTGGACGTGGTTCTGCACGGTGCGGTGCGAGAGGACGAGCTTCTCGGCGATCTGCTTGTAGCCCATCCCCTTGGCGACCATCCGGAGCACCTCGGTCTCGCGCTCGGTGAGCTGCGGCGCGGCCGGCCCGGAGGTCGGCGGCGCGGACGAGAGCCGGCGGTACTCCCCGAGCACCAGCCCGGCGAGCCCGGGCGTGAACACGGCCTCGCCCAGCGCCGTGCGGTCGACGGCGTCCAGCAGCTCCTCGCGGGACGCCGACTTGACGAGGTATCCGGTCGCGCCGGCCTTGACGGCCTCGAGCACGTCCTCGTGCTCGCCGCTGGCCGACAGCACCAGGACCCGCATCGACGGGTCGGCCTGCAGGATCTGCCGGGTCACCTCGACACCGGAGAGCACCGGGAGCTGGAGGTCCAGCACGACCACCTGCGGCCGGGCGGCCGGCGCCCGCCGGACGGCCTCGCCGCCGTCGCCCGCCGTGGCGACCACCTCGTGGCCCGCCTCGGTCAGGTCGCGGGCCACCGACTCGCGCCACATCGGGTGGTCGTCGACCACCATCACCCGGGTCATCGCTCCCCCTCAGCCCGTCACCGGGACGCGCAGCTCGACCTCGGTGCCCGCACCGGGCGCCGACTCGACCGCCATCGTGCCGCCCAGCTCGCGGACCCGGCCCTCGATGGACGACGCCACGCCGAGCCGTCCCTCGGCGCGGGCCTCGGCGAGCCGGTCCGGCTCGAAGCCGCGGCCGTCGTCGCGGACGCTGACCACCAGCTCGTGCCCCTCGTGCTCGAGCAGCACCCACGCGCGGGCGGCCTCGCCGGCGTGGGCGGCGACGTTGGCCAGGGCCGCGCCCACCGCCGCCGCGACCGCGCGGGCCCGCGCCGCGGCCAGGACCACCGGCGTCGCGGGCGTCGAGACGGTCACCGACGGCGAGGCGTACGACGCCAGCAGCGCGCGCAGGTCGACGTCGCCCGCGACCTCCTCCAGCGGGGCGCCGACGAGCGAGCGCAGCGCCTGCTCCTGCTCGGCGGCCAGCCGGCCGATCTCGGCGGCCTCGCCACCGGCCTCCCGGCCGCGCCGCCCGACCAGGGCGAGCACCTGGAGCACGCCGTCGTGGATGTCGCGGGACAGTCGCTCCCGCTCGCGGGATGCCGCCTCGACGGCCAGCGCCCGGGCCAGCGCGAGCTCGCCGCGGCGGGCCAGCGACACGGTCCAGCCGACCAGCGCCCCGGCGAGCATCAGCAGCACGATGTTGTTGGCCGTGGCGATCGTGAGCTCCTGACGGTGCGCCAGGTCGGCCGCGCCGACTGCTGCCGCGGCGGCCAGGCCGGCGACCCAGCCGCCGCGGATGGCCACCGCGAGCACCGGGGCGGCCGCCCACGTCACCGGCAGGGTCTGGGCGCCGGCGGCGATCCGGTCGGGGTCGTCGAGGAGCACCGACGAGAGGACCGCGGCGACCCCCAGGGCGAGGTCCAGCCCGACCACCGGCCAGCGCCGGCCGGCGGGGACGCTGTAGAGCCCGGCCACCACGACGGTCCACACCGCCATCAGCCCGAGCACGACCCAGCCGCCGACCGGGTGCAGGTACTCGTCGTAGCGCCGTGCGTAGGCGACGACGGCGTAGAGCAGGCCGAGCGCGCGGAACAGCGCCAGCGCGCGCCACAGCACCGTCTCGAAACCCACGGGGCGATCCTCCCGCACCCGGTGGGCCGGACCGGTGATCCGGGCGGATTCAGGCGGCGGGTGCGTGCCCGCCCTGGTCGTCGGACGCCGCCGGGGCGATGTCGGCCGCGGCGGCTGCCTTCTTGTCCCGCTCGGCCTTCTCGGCCTTCAGCTTGTCCTTGGCGACCTGCGCGTAGATGTCGACGTACTCCTGGCCGGAGAGGTCCATCAGCTCGTACATGATCTCGTCGGTGATCGAGCGCAGGACGAACCGGTCGCCCTCCATGCCCTCGTAGCGGGAGAAGTCGAGCGGCTTGCCGATGTTGATGCCGACCCGGATGCCGAGCGTCGGGCGCTTCCGGCCGGGCGGCTGGATCTTCTCGGTGTCGATCATGGCGACCGGGAGGACGGGCACCGCGGCCTCCAGCGACATCCGGGCGACGCCGGTCTTGCCGCGGTAGAGCCGGCCGTCGGGCGAGCGGGTGCCCTCGGGGTAGATGCCGAGAAGGTCGCCGCGCCGGAGGACCTTGAGCCCGGCGCTGAGGGCGGCCTCGGAGGCCTGCCCGCCGGCCCGGTCGACGGGGAGCTGACCGACGCCCCGGAAGAACACTGCGGTGAGCCGGCCCTTGAGCCCGCGGCCGGTGAAGTAGTCGGCCTTGGCGAGGAAGGTGACCCGGCGCTCGATCACCAGCGGCAGGAAGATCGAGTCGGAGAACGAGAGGTGGTTGCTCGCGAGGATCGCGCCGCCGTCCTCGGGGACGTTCTCCAGCCCGATGACGTACGGCCGGAAGATCAGGCGCAGGACGGGCCCGAGCACGATGCGCTTGAGGAACCAGTAGAACACCGCTGCTGCCTCCTCCCGTCGCACCCGTCACGGCGACAACGCGCTGATCCGCACTCCCGTGCCCCGCTCGGCACCCCGCGAACACTAGTACCCCCACCGGGGGCACATGTCCTGCTGCGCGACGACGCTCCGGCGCCTGGCGGCGTTGTCGTCGCCCCGCGTAGAACACCGCTACGCGGGGCTCCTCCGCCTTGCCATGCATCCGGCGCGACGCCGCTCGCGACGGACGGCGCCCTCGGCAGGAGTACTAGGGCACCGCCCCTGGATCGTGCGACGATGCCGCCATGCCGCTGATGCCGGGCGCCGAGCCCTTCTCGCACGAGGGCGGGCGCACCGGCGCGCTCCTGGTCCACGGGTTCACCGGGACCCCGCAGGGGATGCGGGACTGGGGCCAGTACCTCGCCGACGCCGGCCTGAGCGTCGAGGTGCCCCGGCTGCCGGGCCACGGGACCACCGTCGCGGAGGCGAACCTCACCCGCTGGGAGGACTGGTACGCCGAGGTCGAGCGGCAGCTGGCCCGGCTCCGCGAGCACTGCGACGACGTCTTCGTCATGGGGCTGTCCATGGGCGGCACGCTCTCGATCCGGCTGGCCGAGGAGCACGGCGACGAGATCGCCGGCCTGGTGCTGGTCAACCCGAGCCTGCTGACCAAGCGGCCGGACCGGTTCCTGCTGCCGGTGCTCCGCTGGCTCAAGCCGACCTGGCCCGGCATCGCCAGCGACATCAAGAAGCCCGGCCGGTCCGAGCTCGCCTACACCCACATCCCGGTCAAGGCCGCCTACCAGCTCAGCCGGCTGTGGCTGACGACCCGCGCCGACCTGGGCCGGGTCAGCCAGCCGCTGCTGGTGCTGCGCTCCACCGAGGACCACGTGGTCGAGCCGGACAGCGCCCGGCTGCTGCTCGAGAAGGTCGCGTCGACGGACGTCCGCGAGGTCATGCTCGAGAACAGCTACCACGTGGCGACCCTCGACCACGACGCCCCGCTGATCTTCGAGCGCAGTCTGGAGTTCGTCCAGCGGCTCAGCGCCCACGACCAGTCGGCCACATGAGCACCCCATGAGCACGGCATGAACGCCGTGCCACCTCGCCGGGACAACGGCCTCCGGGCGCCGTCGTACGTCCGGCTGGACGACGTCTCGACGCACCTCGTCGACGAGCTGCTGTCGCGGCTGCGCGACGCGGGCGTCGCTGCCTACAGCGCGCCGACGCTGGGTCGGCAGGGGCCGTACGGCGAGACGGTGCCGCCGGTCGGCCCGAGCGACTCGGTCTACGTCGACGCCATCCACCGCGACCTGGCGCGCACCGTGCAGAACCGCTACCTGCGCGAGGTCGACGAGGACCTGGCGTGGTCGGACATCGTGGCCGGCTTCGACCGGGAGACCGAGGACGCGGTGCCGCGCTGGCCGGTCTCCGAGGACGTCGCGACCGACGAGGAGCGACCGGCCCAGTCCGAGCAGCCCAGCGGGCCGACGATCGGCTTCGACGTGCTGCGCGACCGGGTGGAAGCGCCCCCGCTGCCGCGCGCCGACGACCCGGAGGACCACTACCAGCCGCCGCCACCTCCCCCGCTGCCGCAGATGGACCGGGTCGGCCGGTTCGCGTGGGCGGGATTCCTCGGCGGGCCGGTGATGCTGGTGCTCGCGGCGCTGGCCGGGCTGCAGCCGGACGGGTGGGTCGGTCTGCTGGCCATCGGAGGGTTCGTGGCAGGCTTCGTGACGCTCGTCGCCCGGATGAAGGATCGTCCTCCCACGGACTCCGGACCGGACGACGGCGCCGTCGTCTGAGCGTCCACCCCAGGAGGTACCCGCCGTGAGCACCAACGAGACCGTCGAGGTGCGCGGCCACCTCATCGACTCCGGCGTCCTCTCCCGGGTGCTCGACGACATCCTCGAGTACGGCGGCGACTACTCGATCGACCGCTTCGAGGTGGGCAAGACGCCGGCCGACGAGTCGTACGCGCGGCTCACGGTGAAGTCGGACAACCAGGACGACATCGCGCGGCTCATCATGCGGCTGCAGACCCACGGCGTGAACCCGACCGATCCCGGCGAGGCGATGCTGCGCGTCGTGGAGAAGGACGGCGTCTTCCCCGACGACTTCTACTCCACGACCAACCTGGAGACGGTGGTCCGCCTCGGTGGCCACTGGGTGCCCGTCGAGAACCCCGAGATGGACTGCGGGATCCTGGTCACCGGCGACCGGGCGCGCACCATCGCGGTCAGCGAGATCCGCGCCGGCGACGAGCTCGTGTGCGGTGCGTCCGGCGTCAAGGTCGTGCCGCTCCCCGCGATCGACCGCAGCGTCGGTGGCTTCGAGTTCATGAACTCCGAGGTGTCGTCGGAGAAGCCGCAGGCCCTGCTGGTCCGCCAGATCGCGCAGCAGATGCGGGACGTGAAGGCCGAGGGCAAGAAGATCCTCTGGGTCGGCGGACCGGCGGTCGTGCACACAGGTGCAGCACCGGCGATGGTCGCCCTGGTCGAGGCCGGCTACGTCGACGTGCTGTTCGCCGGCAACGCGCTCGCGACCCACGACATCGAGGCGTCACTGTTCGGCACCTCGCTCGGTGTCGACCTCAAGCAGGGCCGCGGCGTGGAGCACGGGCACGAGCACCACATCCGTGCCATCAACCAGATCCGCAAGGCCGGGTCGATCGCCGCCGCGGTCGAGAGCGGGCTGCTCACCAGCGGCGTCATGCACGCGCTCGTGCAGCACCGCAAGGACTTCGTCCTCGTGGGCTCGGTCCGCGACGACGGCCCGCTGCCCGACGTCTACACCGACGTCATCGAGGGCCAGCGCGCGATGCGTGGCGGCCTCAAGGACGTCGGCTTCGCCATCATGGTGGCGACGATGCTGCACTCGGTCGCGACGGGGAACATCCTGCCCGCGTCGATCCCGCTGGTCTGCGTCGACATCAACCCGGCGACGGTCACGAAGCTCGCCGACCGCGGCTCGGCGCAGGCCCGCGGGATCGTCACCGACATCGGCCTCTTCCTCGAGCAGCTGGCCCTCGAGCTGGCGCCGGCGTACCGCGCCGGCGACCGCCCCGGCGAGGACGCCTGACGCCAGGCACCTCCCTCGGTCCGCACCGACCGAACCGGCCGGCCTCGGTCTGCGTCCTCGTGCCGAGTTGCGACGCCGGCCCGGCGTTGCCGGAAGGGGATCGCCATGCCTGCACGTTCCCGCTCCGTCCTGCCCGCCGGCGCCCGCGGGTGTCGCGCCGTCGCCGCGGCGGCCGCGCTCGCGCTGGCGATCCCGCTCGCCGCAGCGTCGCCCGCGGCGGCTGCGGCGCCGTCCAACGACAGCCGGGCCGCCGCCCAGCCGGTGGGCGCACTGCCCGTCACCGTGCACGGCAGCACCGCCGAGGCCACTCTCGACACCGACGAGCCGTTCGGCTGCGCGCCGCTGAAGAACTCGGTCTGGTACACGTTCACGCCCACCAAGGACCGCTCGGTCCTGCTCGCGCTGGACGCGGCCGGCGACCTCGACGCGAGCGTCGCGGTCTTCACCCGAGAGCGGTCCCAGCTCACCCAGGTCGGGTGCGCGACCACCGACCGCCGCGGCGAGGCCACCCTCGACCTCGACGTGACCGGTGACACCGAGTACCTCGTGCAGGTCGGGGCTCGCGCCGGCTCCGCCGACGACGCCTTCACGCTGCGGATGGTCGTCCCCGACGACCCGGCGACGGCGCCCGGCGCCGAGCTGCCCGCAACCGGTGTGGCGGCCTCGGTGCAGCGGTTCGCCAACCAGGACGACGCCTGGTACGTCGACCTGGTGCGCGGCCGCACCTACCGCCTGAACCTGGTCACCGTCGGCGAGGACTGCGTCAACCTCAAGCTCTTCCCGGGCGGGACCAAGAGCTTCGGCGGCTCGTGGCTGCGCAGCGTCTCGTGCGACGCCCACACGGTCTTCGTCGCGGAGCGCACCGGCCGCTACCCGATCCTGGTGACCGCCCCGCGCTCGAGCCGCGCCGTGCTCAAGTACCGGCTCCGCGCCGGCCCGGCCCGCGCGGACGACACCGCGCCCGGCCTGCGGCTCCCGGCCGACCGGGGGGTCAGTGGCTCGCTGCACGGCAGCGAGCTGGACGCCCTCGACCTCTACCGGTTCGGCGTGGCGCACCGCAGCGACATGCGGATCCGGCTCGCGACCGGGCGCCGCTTCGAGGTGGTCCTCATGACTGCCGGCGGCCGGGTGCTCGCCATCGGGCGGCACCGCGTCGACGCGCGCCTCGGTCGTGGTCGCTACTTCGTGGCCGTCCGGTCGCTGGACGGCGCGGACGGGGCGTACGTCGTGCGGCGCCACGCCCGCGCGATCACCACGGCCCGGACCCGTGAACGGCAGCCGGAGCACCACGGTCGGGCCGAACCGCGCCGTCACGCTCGCGGTCGCGTGTCCCCCGCCGTCGAGGGCCCGGCGACGCTGGTCGTCGAGCGCTTCGACCCCATCGACGGCTGGCTCTTCGCCGCGCGGTTCCGGCCGCAGGTGTCGGGCGGGACGGCGACCGTCAGCTGGACACCGCCGACGCTGGGCCGCTACCGGGTGGCCGGCACGTTCGACGGCACCTTCCGCGCCAGCCCCAGTGACGGCGGGACAGCGAGGTTCTCCGTCGTCGAGCCGCTCACGCTGACGGCACTCGCACGGTGACCAGCGCCGGGCGGTGGTCGCTCCCGACCGCCGCCCGGTGGTCGTCCACCACGTCGTAGCCGACGACCTCGACACCGGGGGTCGCGAAGGCCCCGTCGATCCGTCGGTCCGGCCGCAGCGCCGGGAACGTGGGCCCGCTCGTCGGCCCGAGGTCGCGCATCCCGTGCTCCTCGAGGAAGGTCCAGGCGGTGCGACCCGGGCGCTCGTTGAGGTCGCCGGCCGCGAACGCCTGCTCGACGCCGGCAGCCCGCAGCACGTCCAGCGCCCGGCGTACGTGGTCGAGGCGCTCCGTCTCGGGCAGCGGCAGGTGCAGGCTCGCGACCGCCAGCCGGGCACCCGACTTGCGGACGACGGCGGCCGCCACCCCGCGGTCCGGCCAGCCGAGCCGGTAGCGGGACAGCGCGAGCTCGGCCGTGCGCTCCACGTCGACGCGGAGGTGCGCCAGCAGCGTCGTCCCGCCCGTCGTCCCGCCGCCCGTGACGTAGAGGAGGCCGCACTCCCGCGCGAGCTGCGCCAGCCTCGCGCGCCAGCGGAAGAACTTCGGCGCCTCCTGGACGCACATGACGTCCGGGTCCAGCTGCCGCACCAGCGACGTCAGCGCCTGGGTGTCGTCACGCAGGCCGTGCAGGTTCCAGGACAGGATCTTCAGGTCGACAGCCACCCCGGGACGCTACCCACGGACGGCCCCTGGATCACCAAACACGACTCACTGCAGCGCTGCACGAGCTGTGCAGCGCTCCGACGTCAGGCATGCCCGCGTTACCTGCTCAGGTGAAGGCTTGGGGGTGGCGCATTTCCTGCCCACGGGTTCGCTCCGCCCTCAAGCTTCCTGATGACCAAGAAGAGGCCGTCGCCCGTAATAACGTCTGCCGGACTGTAATTCAGCGGATTGTTGTCCTTGCAGGGCCCCGCCGTTGGCCAGCCGGTCGACTGAACGCCACCCATCTTGAACCCGCAGACCTCCACCGTGGCGACCTGCTTGATCGCGTATGACGCATTGTTGCCAGATCCATCGATCGCCGCTCCTGGGGCGCACTGGGGCGGGAAGCAGAAGATCGGCATCGTGATGGTGTGCCCGACGAGGGTCTGCCATTCCTCCTTTGCAAGGCTGAAGTTGTTGCCGGGATCACTGCTCAGACAGGTGTCGTTGTGGGTCTTGCTAGGGCACGTGCCGACCAACAGTGTCCGAAGCTGCGTCGGCGTCATAGTCGACAACTGGCCAGCGACGGCGTGATAGCCCGATGTGGGGCAGCCGCTCGTTACCGCATTCTCCGTGTCACCGGTTCCGTTGCCCTGGCCCGTGCACTGCGCCACCCACCACCCGCCAGGAGGGCCGTCAGTGCCGCAGGGGAAGGCGCCCTTGGGGTCCTTGTTCGCTACTGATCCACCCTTGGTCGGGACAAAAGTGACCGTCTCGGAGGCGGTGACGACGTTGGAGCAGATGGCCCACGGCCTCAGACCTTCGCCTTGAATGACGGTCTGGATGATCGTCGCCTGGGCCATCGCCCGCGTGTCGCCTTTCACGGCGCCAAAGAACTGCGTTGTGGGCTGCCCGGGAAGAACAACCTGCACCTTGACGTACTTGCCACCTTCGATCAGGAAGGCGACGCACGTCGACTGAGCGCTC
The DNA here is from genome assembly GCA_963746175.1 of uncultured Actinomycetota bacterium. Taxonomy (GTDB): domain Bacteria; phylum Actinomycetota; class Actinomycetes; order JACCUZ01; family JACCUZ01; genus CAVVAH01. Next base: position 989,511 of record CAVVAH010000001.1, read on the forward strand.
CGCTTCCAGGTTTCGCCCGCCTGCGCCGTGATCGCGTAGTCGACGTCACACCCGTTCCAGTACGCGTCAGTCGCTGGCCGGTCCGTCGCCCAGTTCTTCTGGGCATAGGTGGTGGCAGCCTGGTACGCCGCCAGTTCGCGGTCAGCCGGCGCCGGCGTCGCATAGATCGCGGCTGCGGCTGCCAGTGCTGCAGCGTCGGCGGCGGACTGCGCGGATGTGCGGGCCTCCCGCTGAGAACCGACCTCGACGACGAGAGCGCCGAGAACCATGACAGCAATTGAGAAGAGCGCGACAATGATCGCGATAGCGCCGGTCTCGTCGCGGTGTTTCAGCACCACGAGAAGCTCACTTCAGCGGTCGAGTCATCGTGCGTCGAACTATCACCCGCGATGGTGCTTTCGACGCGCATAACCACTTTGCTGCGTAGTTGCCCATTCGCCGGCAATGGGGCGAACCCGGCCAGACCGCCCTCCTTGGCGATCGTGCACACCGTGAGCTGCTGGTTCTCTTCCCAGGCGCCACCGCCGTTCACGGACACCTTGACGTAGATCGTGGCGTTCAGGGTGCCAGCGCGCTTCTTAACCAGATCAGCAGTCTTGTCGGCGGCGCTGGATCCAGTCGCGCCGGTGAAATTGCTGACGACCGCCATCCGCGCGGCCTCGCGCGTGCCTTGGCGCACCGCGAGCGAGTCGCTGTACCACACGCCGTAGTCCACTATCGACAACAGCAGTAGCACCAGGATAGGCAGTACGAGCGCCATCTCCACCGCTGCAGCGCCACGATCTGAACGCCTCATGGCCGGTGGCACTTGGCGGTGTTGTTATCAATCTCGGTTTGCGTGTACCCGTTCTGCCTGGCTGTGTTCTCGCACGACTTCTCAGTCGCCGTCGCGAGAACCCTGGTCAGTGACATAGCGATCACGATCAGGAAGGCGGCAACACCCGCCACCAGGAGGGCATACTCGACCGCGCTCGCACCGCGCTCGGCTGAGCGCAGTCTGAGACGTCGAAGCATACGACCCCCCCACGGTTGACGTTTCCCCGAAGCAAGAGTATGGGCCACGCGACCGAGTGAAACCCTCCTAACCGGCGAACTCGGGTGTCCGAATAGACCATCGACGCCGAACTTGCCGATGCCTAGATCCGCTGTGTGGCGCTGTGTGCGTGCCTGTGATTCTCTCATCGCGCGCTTCCTGTGCGGTTCACGCCGTGCCCGGCGCGTCGCTCGCGCCAGAGTTACTTCGTGGTGATATGTCCGCCGGATATCGCAGGGCTCGTGAAACGCCGGGCCTCGTGCACGCGATGGAGCACACTGAAGCACGATGAGTCTCGGGGTCGCAGGCCACATCGGTAAGACAGTGAGGTCTAGTGAACGAACGATCGACCCCTCGCGACCGCGGAGCGGCGGCGGTGGAGTTCGCCCTCGTGAGCGTCCTGCTGCTCACGCTGCTGTTCGGGATCATCCAGTACGGCTACTTCTTCTTCCAGTCCACGGCGGCCGAGCACGCCGCCCGGGAGGGCGCGCGCCATGCGGCAGTCGGCATCGACGACTGCGACGCCTGGGTCGACCTGGTCCAGAGCGAAGGCGGCTCCGCCGACGTCACCGGGGCGACGGCGTCGGCGGCGCCCACGCGAGGCTCGATGATCGACGTCACCGTGACCTGGCGGCGTCAGGACTTCGGCTTCCCGTTCGTCCCCTTCCTGGGCGGCGGCGACCAGACCGAAGTCGCTTCCACCCGGGCCGAGCGACTCGGCGCAGTGACGACAGGGTGTTCCTGATGGCCGGGACGGGGTCCACCCAACGGCCGGCGGAGCACGGGGCGGTGGCCATCGTGGTCGCCATCCTGGCGATCTCGCTGTTCGGCATCGGGGCCCTGGCAGTCGAGCTCACCGACATGTTCTCCCGGGACCGCGCCGTGCAGACGACGGCTGACCTGGCCGCCTTCGCCGGCGCTCAGGATCTACCTGACACCTGCACCGCCTTCACCAGCGCGTTGACCTACCTGAACGATCCGGGCAACGGCGTGCGCTCGGACGGGGCGGCCACCGCGTTCGGGGCAACGGCTGCCCAGATGAGCGACGACGACTTCGGCAACGGCGAGATCGAGATCCTCGGCCCGGCCGGGAACCGCATCCACGGATGCAGCAGCCGCGGCCGGGTCGTGCGTGTGACGACACCGCCGCGAAACGTCAAGTTCAGCTTCGGGGCCGCCCTCAAGGGCGCCAGTGACGGCCCCGTCCGGGCTGTCGCAGCGGTCGAGCTGCGGGGCCTGGACGTCTCCGTGCTCCCGCTGTCGTTGCCGGCCAACTGCCCGTCCGGGCCGAACTACCTCTACGTCAGCAACGGCGGGATCTCGGCCGGACCGTCGGACGGCTCGCCCGACTACGAGCCGGAAGGAAAGCCGAACGGCCCGGGCATCGCCTCGGTCTCCCAGAACGATCCCGACCTTCCGACCTCTGCGACTGTCTCCCTGACAGGGCTCAAGGAGGATCCGCGCACATCCGGCAACGACGTCGTCCTCGACTTCCACCTGCTGCAGGATGACGGCACCACAATCAGGCAGCCTCTGCCCGCTCCGAGCGGCGTCACGGGCACCGTCGTGGTGGGCAGCGTGACGCTGGCCTCCCCCAACGACTGGCACGCCACAGTCACTGTGCTGGTACCAGCAGGCGTCCGCGGCACCCCCGGATCGTGGAAGGTACGGGCACTCCAGGCCGGTGGCACCAACAAGTGGACCCTGGAGCCGGCGGTGGGGACGCTCACAGTCGGTGTCGCGTCCAGCCCGGGGTGCCCCGTCCCGTCCACCGGCGACTTCGGACTGCTCGACTCGCCTCGGTCAGACGGCGGCTCCACCCAGCAGCAGCGCTTCCGCAACTTCGCACGTGGCCTCGACCATGGGCTCGTCGCCGTGGCCGCGCCGTCCACCGACGCCCCGTGCAGCGCCGACGGCAGTCCATACCCTGACGGCATCCTGGACGACAACACTCCCGCCCGAGGCGACGAGAGCTGCGTCGACGTCAAGCCGGGTGAGTCAGCGGCCCTGCCCACCGACGGACTGATCGACGGCCGCGGCGGCGAACCCGGCCGGCTCGAGGGCTCGCCACCCGTCAGTCCCGGATCCCCGGCCGGCTCCGCGTGCACCGTCGCAGGCGACCCGGACCTGCAGTGGACGTCGCGCTCCGGCAAGGACCTCGTCGACACCGTCCTGAGCTGCTACCTGGTCACGGGCAGGACGTTGACCGACGTAGCGGCCGGCACGCCGGACTCACTGACGGCCGACATCGCCGGGGACCCTCGCTTCTTCTTCGTGCCGGTGACCGACACGTCCGTGCGGCCGCCGAATTCCGGAAGCGGCGCGAAGTTCTGGCCGATCAAGAACTTCCGGGGCGCCTTCGTGACCAACGAGAGTGCGGTCGGCAACGCCACCTGCCTCGGGTCGTCAGACTGCAACGGCCTCTTGTTCAACAACGGTGGGCAGCAGCTGAAGGCGCTCCTGGCCTTCACCTTCCCGCTCAGCGCCCTGCCCAGCACTGTGGACCAGCCCGGTAACGGCGGCGACTACTACGGCGGGACCAAGGACTTCCTGCTGATCAAGTAGTCGGGTCAGCGGTAGCGCGCCAGGTCGGCTGCGCCGACCATTCCGGCGTCGTTGCCGAGCTGGGCCAGCACCACCTGCGCGGTCGGGCGGCGGCCGCGGCCGGTGAGCAGCTGCTCGAAGGCCACCTTGGTCGGCGTCGAGCACGAGGTCCCCCGCCTCGGAGACCCCGCCGCCCAGGACGAAGCACTCCGGGTCGAGCACCGCCGCGAGGTCGGCCAGCCCCTGACCGAGCCAGTGGCCGAGCGCGTCGAAGGCCGCCTTGGCGACGGGGTCGCCCTGCTGCGCCGCGTCGGTGACGTGCTCCCCCGCGATGCCCTCCGGCGTGCCGTCGCCGAGCCCGAGCAGGATCTCCGCGTCCGCTCGCGACTCGGCGGCCCGCTCGCGCGCGTCGCGCACCAGGGCACCGCCGCTGGCGTACTGCTCCCAGCAGCCGCGCTGGCCGCAGCCGCACTGGCGGCCGTCCTCCACCATCTGGATGTGGCCGATCTCGGCGCCGACCCCGTAGCCGCCGCGGTAGAGCTGCCGGTCGACGACGATGCCGCCGCCGACACCGGTGCCGACCGTGACGCACACGATGAACCGCTCCTCGCGGCCGGCGCCGAACCGGGCCTCACCCCACGCGGCGGCGTTCGCGTCGTTCTCCACCACGACGGGCAGGCCGACCCGCTGCTCGACCTCCTGACGCAGCGGGCCGTTGCGCCAGCCCAGCAGGTTCGGCGCGAAGTAGACGGTGGACCGGGCCGCGTCGACGAAGCCGGCGATGCCGATGCCGACCGCCTCGACCTCACGGTCCACCCGCAGCGTCTCGATCACCGCGGTGATCGCCGACGTGGTCGCCTCGGCGTCGCGCGCCGGGGTGTGCACGCGGTGCTGCGCGAGGATCGCGCCCTGCTCGTCGACGACGCCGCCGGCGACCTTGGTGCCTCCGACGTCGACGCCGATCGTCAGGGTCATCGGCGACGGCTGCTGTCGAGCGCGCGCAGGGCGGCGCCGAGCGAGGAGACCGCGTCGGCGAGGTGCTCGTAGACCTCCGGGCTGACGTCGGAGAGCGCACGACGCACCCGGCAGTACGGGCAGCCGTGGCACTCGGGTGGCTCGCCGTCGGCCGTCGCGTCCGCCCACACGTCGCCCCGCCCGACGGGTCGAGTGCGCCGACTGCGCGGCGAGCCACAGGTGCGCCACGTCGACGAGCTTCGCGGCCTCCTCGGCCATCGAGCCGTGCGGTGGGGTCCGGTCGTGCGACCGGGCGTTCTCGGTCACCGCCGCTAGCCCTCGACCCGCTTCTTGAGCTCCTTGAGAGCGGTGTCGATGATGACCTTCTCCGCCTTGCGCTTGATCATCCCGAGCATCGGGATCTTGACGTCGACCACGAGCTGGTAGGTGACCGTCGTGGAGCCGTCGCCGTTGTCGTCGAGCAGGTAGGCGCCGTCCATCGTCTTCACGATCTGCTCGGCCTCGACCAGGCTCCAGCGCACCTCCTGCTCGCCCTTCCAGGTGTAGGCGAGGGTGTACGCGTCCTTGATCGCCCCGGCGTCCAGCCGGAACCAGACCTCCTCGGCGCGACCGTTCGACCCGCTCGAGCGCACCTCGACCTGCTTCACCGCGCCGGTCCACTCGGGATAGGCCTCGAAGTCGGCGATGACGTCCATGACCTCGGCGGGCTCGGCGTCGACGGTGATGCTGGACTCGGTGCGCTCCGCCATGCGGCAGAGGCTACTGGAGCCTCGGATCAGAGGAGCGCGCCCGCCACAGCCATCACCACGACGAGCAGCAGCAGGATCCCCAGCCCGGCTCCGACGATGAGCGCGACCCGCTTGCCGGTGCTGTCGACGAGGCCGGACGCCGCGCCGAGGCGGGCTGCCGCCCTCCGTCGCGGCCAGCTCGGCCAGCAGCTGGTCGGCCAGCCGCTCCACCTCGTCCGTGGGTGCCGTGACGGCTCCGAACTCAGGCCTCTTCGCGTGCCTGGCGTGCTTGCCCCCCGACGGGGGCGGCTGGACGTCCGCCGACCGCGCGCCGGCGACGGAGCCGTGCTCCGCCGTGCCCGCCGGGTCGACCGGCGGCGCGGGCGCGACGTCGGGGTCCGCGGGCGAGCGCAGTGCCGGCTCCTCGGGCGGCCGCAGGTCGGCGTAGCAGAGCGAGCACCACTCGGTCCCGGCGCGCAGCATGGCCGAGCATCGCGGGCAGCGCAGGGACTGCGCGGTCGAGGTGCTCACGTCACCCAATCGGCCCCCTCCAGCCCGTCCTTGAGCGTGAAGGCGGTCTCCTTCCAGGCGCGCACCCGGGCGTCGCGCGCCCGCTGGAGCCGCCGCCCGGCCAGCGGGGTGGGCGGGTCCGCCCGCAGGTACCAGTGGACGACGGTCCCGCCCCGCACCGGTTCGAGCCACAGCTCCATGCTGCCGGTCAGAGCGCCGCGCACCGCCCACTGGACGCCCTTGACGCCGCGGTCCCGGGTGACGGCAAGCCGCAGGTCCGGCCACCACCGGGCCCAGCGCGCGGGGTCGGCGACGGCGACGGCGACCGCCTCGGGCGGGCGGGCCACGAAGGTGTCGTCGGCGATGTCCAGCACGGGCACCCGGCCAGGATGCCGGGTGCTGCGAGGGGCTGACTCGGCGGCTACCGGCAAGTAAGGTCACGGCAAAGGTTCCTGGAGGACACCGGGACGACACGAGGAGCGCACCGACCGTGGACGAGTACACCTCCCCTGTGCTGGCTCCGGCCGCGACCACGGGCAACCTCAGCGACATCGTCGTCGACAACGCCGTCCAGGCCCCCCACAAGGTGGTCTTCAAGCGTCGCGCCGGCGACCGCTGGCTGGACGTGACCTGCAGCGAGTTCCTCACCCAGGTCAACGGCGTCGCCAAGGGTCTGATGGCCGCCGGCATCGAGTCAGGGCGACCGCGTCGCCCTGATGTCGAAGACGCGCTACGAGTGGACGCTCGTCGACTTCGCGATCTGGACGGCGGGCGCGGTGACCGTCCCCATCTACGAGACCTCCTCGGCCGAGCAGGTCCAGTGGATCCTCAGCGACTCGGGCGCCGTGGCCTGCTTCGTGGAGACGCCCGACCACCTCGCCGTGGTCAACGAGGTCCGCGGGACCCTGGGCGACCTGGACGACGTGTGGACCATCGAGACCGGGGCGGTCGACGACCTGACCGCGTCGGGGCGCACGGTGCCGGACGGCGACCTGGAGGCCCGCCGCACCATGGCGGTCCCCGGGGACCTGGCGACCATCATCTACACCTCCGGGACCACCGGACGCCCGAAGGGCTGCGAGCTCACCCACGGCAACTTCCTCTTCGAGGCGGCCAACGTCATCAGCGCGAAGGACGCCGACGCGACCCTGGCGAGGGTCTTCCAGGACGAGGGCGCCTCGACGCTGCTCTTCCTCCCCCTCGCCCACGTCTTCGCGCGGATGATCGAGGTGGGCGTGGTGATGGCCCGTGCCGAGCTCGGCCACACCGCCGACATCAAGAACCTGCTCGCCGACCTCGCGACGTTCAAGCCGACGTTCATCCTGTCCGTCCCCCGCGTCTTCGAGAAGGTCTACAACTCCTCCGAGCAGAAGGCCGAGGCCGCGGGCAAGGGGAAGATCTTCCACGCGGCCGCCGACACCGCGATCGCCTACAGCGAGGCCCTGGACCACGGCGGTCCCGGCCTGGCGCTGCGCGCCAAGCACGCCGCCTTCGACAAGCTCGTCTACGGCAAGCTCCGCGCCGCGCTGGGCGGACGGGTGCGCTGGGCGGTCTCCGGCGGCGCGCCGCTCGGCCCGCGGCTCGGCCACTTCTTCCGCGGCATCGGTCTCACGGTCCTCGAGGGCTACGGCCTCACCGAGACAACTGCCGCGTCCTCCGTGTGCACTCCCGGGATGATGAAGATCGGGACCGTCGGCCGACCCCTTCCCGGTGTCTCGATCCGGATCGCCGACGACGGCGAGGTGCTGATCCAGGGCGGCCAGGTGTTCGCCGGGTACTACAACAACGAGTCGGCCACCGCCGAGGCGCTGCGCGACGGATGGTTCTCCACCGGCGACATCGGTGAGCTGGACGAGGACGGCTGCCTGCGCATCACCGGCCGGAAGAAGGAGCTCATCGTCACCGCCGGCGGCAAGAACGTCGCCCCGGCGGTGCTCGAGGACCGGCTGCGCGCGCACCGGTTGGTCAGCCAGTGCATGGTGGTCGGCGACGCCCAGCCCTACATCGCCTGCCTGGTCACCCTGGACGAGGAGGCGCTGCCGGCCTGGCTCGAGCAGCACGGCAAGGGCGGCATGTCGATCGCCGAGGCCGCCGAGGACCCCGACGTGATCGCCGAGATCCAGCTGGCGGTCGACGACGCCAACAAGGCCGTGTCGAAGGCCGAGGCCATCAAGAAGTTCAAGATCCTGCCGGCCGAGTGGACCGAGGAGAGCGGCGCCCTGACGCCGTCGATGAAGCTCAAGCGCGGCGTCGTCATGAAGGAGCACGCGGCCGAGGTCGACGCCCTCTACTCCTAGATGGCCCCCGCGCGGTCAGCCGCTGGGTGAAGAACTCGGCGCATGTCCCCCGTCGTCGAGGTGCGCGACCTCACCGTGCACTTCGGCGCGGTCCTCGCCGTCGAAGGGATCGACCTGACGCTGGCGCCCGGCGCCTCCGTCGCGCTGGTCGGACGCAACGGGGCCGGCAAGTCCACGACGCTCCGGGTCCTCGCCGGCGTCCTGCCGCCGACATCCGGCTCCGTGGTCGTGGCCGGAATCGACGCCGTGCGGGACCCGTCCGGCGCGAAGGCGCGGGTCGGCTACTGCCCGGACGTCGGGGGCCTCATCCCCCGCGCCACGCCGTGGGAGCACCTCCAGCTCGCCGCCACGCTGCGGCATCTCCCGGACGGGTGGGAGAGCCGGGCGGAGGACCTGCTCGACCGGTTCGACCTCGGTGGCGTCGCCGACCGGATCACCGCCGGGTTCAGCCACGGCATGGGCCGCCGGATGTCCGTCGTCCTGGCGGCCTTCCACCGGCCGGACGTCCTGCTGCTGGACGAGCCCTTCGACGGGGTCGACCCGCTCGGCGTCGAGGCCACCATGGACGTCGTCCGCGAGCACCGGCTGGCCGGGTCGGCGGTTCTCATCTCGACCCACCTGCTCGACCTCGCGGTCCAGGCGTGCGAGGAGGCCGTCGTGCTCCGCCGGGGGGCGGTGGTCGCCGCGGCACCGGCCGCCGAGCTGGCCGGCGCCGAGGGCGCCGCCCGGTACCGGTCGTTGTTGTCATGAGCCGGGGGCAGGTCGCCTGCCTGGTCGGCCTGCGCTGGACGATGGTCAGGTCCGTGCGGCGCGCCGCGGCTTCGCCCTGCTGGCGCCGGTCTGCCGGTCCTCGTCGCCCTCGCGGTCGCTGTCGGCGTACTCGCTCCCGGGAGCAGCGTTCGAGGTCCTGCTGCTGGCGCCGACCGCCTACCTGTCGGTGGCCCTGCTCGCGGCCATCGCGCCCCTGGTGGCCGGTGGCGGCAACGAGCTGTTCCCGCCGGAGCAGCTCGTCGCGTACCCGATCACCTCGCGCACCGAGCACCTCGCCTCACTCGCGCTGGCGCCGCTGAACCTGGCCTGGACGGCCCAGCTCGTTGCCTGGTCGGTTTCACCGCGTACGTGACACGCCTCCGGGTGGCTGCCCCTCGCGCTCGGGCTCTGCCTCCTGTACGTGGCACTCGTCACCGTTGCCGGGCAGGCGCTGGCCTGGCTGGTGGTGGGCGTCCGTCAGTCGTCCAGCGGTCGGCGCATCACCTGGGGGCTGGCCGCCACGATCGTCACTGCATCGGGCTTCCTCGTGGTGGCAGGGAGCGTCGGCGGGGTCCTCGACTCCGCCCCGACGACGCTCGTGGTCATCGCAGCCGTCAACGTCAGCGGCGGCCCGACACCTGAGTTCTGGCTCACGGCCGTCCTGCTGGCGCTCCTCACCACGGCCGCCTTCGCCGCCGGTCTGCGGGCCTGCAGCTGGGCACTTCGCCAGCCTGGCGACTCCTCGACGGACGGGACCACCCGGCGGGTGTCACGGCGGTCGAAGCGGCCCCCCGGCGGTGAGATCCGGGCCATCGACCGGGCCAGCGTCTGGCGCTCGACGTCGCTCCGCCGCGGTCTGATCGTCCTGGGCGTGCTGCCCGGGCTGGTCGCGCTCACCGCAGGCCTGGAGTGGTCGACCCTGATCCTGCTTCCGGGTCTGGTCAGCGCCGGGGCGGGGCTGCTCTTCGGCGTCAACGCGTTCTGCCTGGACGGGTCGGGAGCCGTCTGGCTCGGCTCGCTGCCGTCCCGGCCCGCGACAGTCTTCTGGTCCAAGACACGGGTCGTCGCCGAGACCTGTCTCGTGTCGGTCGCGATCACCGTCTCGGCCGGGTCCCTCCGGGCGAGCCGTGGCCCGACTCCGAGCGAGCTCGCAGCCTTGCTCTGCTGCGCGGTGGTCGCTCAGCTGATGGTGGTGGCGACCTGCATGGAGCTCTCGGTGACCCGGCCGCACCGGGCCGACCTCCGTGGCCCCCGGGACACGCCGGCACCTCCAGGCGTGATGGCGGCCTACTCGGCTCGGCTGGCCCTGTCGACGACGCTCATGGCGGTCTTCTACTCGGCGCTCTCCGGGGCCGCGGACTGGCGCTGGCCGGTGCTGTTCGCCGTTCCTGCCCTCCTGCTGAGCTGTCGCCGGCTGCTTCGCAGCGCGCGCATGTGGCAGGACGAGCTCGTGCGTTCACGGGTGGTCACGACCGTGGCGACCGGGTGACTCGGACGTAATCCGCGACAGCGGGCGCCCCCCCGGCTCATACTGGCCTCCGCGAGGCGCAGTGGTGGGGTCGGGGCCGCACCGTCGGTGGACACCAGCACACGGACGGCAGACATGAGGCTTGGGCCGCGGGAGCGAGCGCAACCGGGGGACGACCAGCAGCACGACTGCACGGCGGACCTCGGCAGGTGGACGAGGGAGCCAGAGCGTGGCGCGGCTGCGGTCGAGTTCGCGCTCGTGTCGGTCCTGCTCCTGACGCTGCTGTTCGGCATCGTCCAGTACGCCTTCTACTTCTACCAGTCGCAGGGCGCCTCGGCGACGTCGCGCGAGGCCGCCCGCCTGGCCGCTGTCGGCGTGACCAGCTGCGCAACGTTCAAGGCCGCGGTCAGGGCTCGTGCTGCCGCGAACGGGACGGACATCGAGGCGCCGGCCAGCTCGAACATCCATCTGACTGTGACGAAGGACTCGGGAAACGTCGGATCGAACCCCGAGATAGGTGACAACGCCCTGGTCGTGGTCCGGTGGGAGCCCCTGAAGTTCGGCTTCCCCTTCGTCCCGTTCCTCACGGGGAACGAGAACGCGGAGTCGCAGACCCGGATCGAGAGTGTCGGCACCCTGGTGGGGCTGACGTGCTGACCCGACTCCGTGACGACCGCGGGGCTGTGGCCGTCGTCACCGCGATCTGTGCGCTGATGCTGATGGGCTTCGGGGCAGTCGCCGTGGACCTGGGCAACGCTTGGGCGAGGAAGCGCGCGATCCAGACGACCGCGGACCTGGCTGCGCTGGCAGGCGCCAGCGGGTTGCCCGACGTCCAGGCGGCGCGCACGCTCGCGGCTCGGTACCTGGACAAGAACCGGCAGCCCATCGGCTCCGCGGACCTCGCCTGCCCGCAGTCCCTCGGTTCACGCTGCTGGGACAACGACGACGACTACACGAACGGCGAGATCGACTTCTACGGACCCGACGCCAACCACAACGGCCGGTTCGAGCAGAGCGAGCTGACCACGCCGGACGGGCAGGCTGTCGCCATCCGAGTCGTCCCGCCGTGGAGCCGGGTCGACTTCGGGCTGGCAGGAGCCGTCGGAGTCGACCGGGTCTCCGTCACGGAGGCGGCGACCGCGGCGATCGGGTCGCCGTACGGCCTCGGCATCCCGCCGTTCTACCTCACCGTCAACGACAACGGACCCACCTGCATCAAGGACGAGTCCCCGGGCGGCGGGGGCGGCTCACCGCCCGCGGGAACGCCCGTCGATCCCTGCCTCGGTCCGTCGTCCAACCGCGGGTACGTCGACGAGCCGCGGTACGCCGGAACGCAGTTCATCGAGCACAACATCAAGGAAGGTCTCGATCACACACCGCACGAGTACCAGCGCTACCCGCTCGGAACGGACACGTACGGCCCGCCGTACGACGACGGCGTCGTGCGGGCGGCGCCGGCCACGGGTGTCGAGTGCGGGTCCCTGCCCGCGGCACTGGTCTTCCAGAGCGGGTCGTCCACGCCGGTCCAGGACATCAACTGCGCCAGGCTCAAGAGCGGCAACACCGGTGGCCAGCTCAAGCCCGGTTTATTCGACACGTCCTCGAGCAGCCCCGGCCGCCTTCTCCAGCGGAGCTGCGGGCGAACCGGCACCAGCGGCCCGGTCGCCGGTGTGGACGAGACACCGCTGTCCGACTTCGTGAACCCGGGACTCGGGACAGACCCGGCGAGCCCGGACTACGACGAGCTCGTGGCCTACGTGACCGCCCACCCGTCGATCTCGCCGTCGGACCCCAAGGCGGGCTGGATCTCGGGGAGCGTCCTCGACTGCCCGCGCTTCGCGATCCTCCCCGTCCTCAATGCGACAGTGCCTCCGCCCAACGGCACGACCTACTACCCGATCATCGGGTTCAAGGCTGCCTACTTCTGGGACGACTCGAGCGACCACGGGTTCGGCTGGCAGGGCAGCAGCCTGCGCGTCGTGCGGGCGTTCGTGTTCGACCTGGACTTCCTTCCGCCGCAGGTCAGCGGGGAGGTCGCGGGCCGCATCGGCGACTATCTGGGATCTGGACCGAAGGTGGTGCAGCTCGTCCACGACAGCGACGACCCGGCTACCTGAGCGGCGTCGGCACCCCTCGGCCGATCGGCCAAGATTGACCTATTTGGCCTCGACCTTGCCTCACGGTCGATACCGTCGACGACACCGATCCCCGCCGCCGGACTGCGGGCCCGACCGAAACTCCGAGCACGTGGCGGCTCAACCCAGCCGCCGGAAGACCGATTGAAGGATCCATGGGACGCCGCACACTGCTCCTCCTCGCCGCCCTGGTGGTCGCCGCGCTGGGCACCACCGGGATCTACCTCTACGTGAACGGTGTGGACGACCGGGCCGAGGCCGACTACAAGATCGTCAAGGTCCTCGTCGCCACCTCGACGATCCCGGTCGGGACGTCCGGTCAGTCGATCCAGGACGGCGTAGCCGTCGAGCTCCGGTCCTATCTGGGCAAGAGCGTCGCGAACCTGCCGGCGCTCAGCGACCTCGCGAGCGTGCTGGACCAGGTCACGATCGCGCCGATCCCGGCGGGTTCGCCGGTCCTCAGCACGCAGTTCGGCGCGCCAGGCGACAGCACCAGCCTGCCCATCCTCCCCGGGGACCTGGCCATCAGCCTCGAGATGGACAACGTGGGCCGGGTCGCCGGCTTCGTCGGGGCCGGCTCCAAGGTCGTGCTCTTCATCACCACCACCCCGGAGACCGGGCAGAACTCCGGTCAGGAGGTCACCCGCGTGCTCCTTCCGGAGGTTGACGTCATCGCGGCCGGGCAGACCACGCAGACCCCCGCGCAGGACGGGACCGAGACCGAACAGCTTCCCCGGACGCTGCTCACCGTTTCCGTGGACCAGGCCGACGCCCAGAAGATCCTTTACGCCTCGGGTCATGGGAAGTTGACCTTCGGACTGCTCAACGACAAGTCGGAGATCACCAAGGCCGACCCTGGTGCCAACGCCGGAAACCTGTTCGAGTGACATGACAGCCATCGTCGACCTCGACCCAGCTGCAGCCGAGACCCTGCACTCAGCACTCGGCCCGGACAGTCACGTCCTGCCGTCTCTGGACGCGCTGCGCCGCCACCTCGAGACGCAGTTCGGCGAGGACGCCGTGGTCCTGGGCGCGACGGTCGACCTCGGATCCGCCCTGTCGCTCGCGGAGGCCATGCGGGTGACCAGGCCGAGCCTGGCCGTCATCCTGGTACGACGTCGCGTGGACACCCCGGTGCTCACCGACTCGCTCCGCGCGGGAATCTTCGAAGTCATCGATGAGCGAGACCTGGCCGGTCTGAACGCGGCGGTGACGCGGGCCCGGGACCTCGCACGGCAGCTGCGCGAGAAGGTCGGGAGCGGCATGCCGCCTCCCGAGCAGGCAGGGCCACGCGGCCAGCTGGTCACGGTGTTCTCGGCCAAGGGCGGTTGCGGCAAGACCACCCTGGCGACCAACCTCGCGGCCGCGCTGGCCGACGGGGTCGCCGTGAGGTGTGTCTCGTCGACCTCGACCTCGCCTTCGGCGATGTCGCCATCGCCCTGCAGCTCTTCCCCGCCCACACCATTGCGGACGCGGTCCCGCTGGGGGACAACCTCGATGCGTCAGCCGTCTTGTCGCTGCTGACGCCGCACTCACCGGGCCTGACGACTCTGGTCGCGCCGATCGAGCCCGGAACTGCCGAGTCCATCCCGGCCACCCTGGTCAGTCGCGTCCTCGAGGTCCTGAAGCAGCAGTTCGACTACGTCATCGTCGACACGCCACCGGCCTTCGACGATCATGTCCTGGCCGCCTTCGACCAGAGCGACATGGTGGCGCTGCTGGCGACGCTGGACATCCCGGCGCTGAAGAACCTCAAGCTGACGCTGGAGACGCTCGACCTGCTCAACTACCCCCGCGAGCGGTGGCGGCTCGTGCTGAATCGCGCCGACTCCAAGGTCGGGCTCGCCCTCAACGAGGTCGAGAAGACCCTCAAGGCGCCGATCGCGGCCCAGATCCCGAGCTCGCGCGACGTCCCCGCGTCCATCAACCGGGGCGTGCCGATCGTCCTCGACGACCCCAAGCACCCGGTCTCCATGGCGATCAAGAGCTTTGCCGAGCGGAACGTCGCCGTGACGCTGGGCGGCAACGAGGAGGGCATCCCCTCCGAGCTGCGCACGGACCGGCGCGGACTGCTGCGTAGAAGGGCCAAGACATGAGTCTCGCCGACCGGTTGGCAGCCGCCAAGCGCGACCGGGGAGTCGACTGCTCCGGCCACGGCCGACGGCTTCGAGCCGGCGACACCACGCCCACGGCGCAGCATCGACCCGTTCGCCGACCTGAAGCGCACCGTCCACCAGACCCTGCTCGACAACCTCGGGCCGAAGCTCTACGACTCGCGACTCACCCAGTCGGAGCTGGAGCAGAAGGTGCGCCAGACGCTGCAAGAGGTGCTGGCGCAGGACGACACGCCTCTCACGGTCGCGGACCGGGCGCGGATCGCGCAGGAGATCGCCGACGACATCCTCGGCTACGGCCCGCTGGAGCCCTACCTGCGCGACCCCGACATCACCGAGGTGATGGTCAACGGCTTCGACTCGATCTACATCGAGCGGGCGGGCCGGATCCTCTCCGTGGACGGGACCTTCGCGGACGAGGGGCATCTCCGGCGCACCATCGACAAGATCGTGGCCCGTGTGGGCCGGCGGGTCGACGAGTCGAGCCCGATGGTCGACGCGCGCCTGCCCGACGGCAGCCGTGTCAACGCGGTGATCCCGCCGCTCGCCATCGACGGCTCCCTGCTGACGATCCGCAAGTTCTCCTCCGACCCCTACATGGTGGAGGACCTGATCGGGTTCGGCACCATGACCCGAACGGTCGCCGACTTCCTCGAGAGGTGCGTCCGCGGCAAGCTCAACATCCTGGTGTCGGGTGGGACCGGCGCCGGCAAGACGACGACGCTGAACGTGCTGTCCAGCTTCATCCCTTCCGACGAACGTGTCGTGACCATCGAGGATGCCGCCGAGCTCCAGCTGCACCAGGAGCACGTCCTGCGTCTCGAGTCGCGCCCTCCGAACATCGAGGGAAAGGGCGAGGTTCGGATCCGCGACCTGGTGCGGAACTCCCTGCGCATGCGTCCGGACCGCATCGTCGTCGGGGAGATCCGCGACGCCGCGGCCCTGGACATGCTGCAAGCGATGAACACCGGCCACGACGGGTCCATCTGCACGGTGCACGCCAACACGCCGCGGGACGTGCTGTCCCGCGTCGAGACCATGGTGCTCATGGCCGGGATCGACCTGCCGGTCCGAGCCATCCGCGAGCAGGTGTCGAACGCCATCGAGCTGATCGTCCATCAGACGCGGTTCAAGGACGGGACGCGGCACCTCACTCACGTCACCGAGGTCGTCGGGATGGAGGGTGACGTCATCACCCTGCAAGACCTGTTCCTCTTCGACCACAGTGCCGGCTTCGACGACGTCGGCCACTCGCTGGGAAGTCTGAAGTCGACCGGCCTCAGGCCGAAGTTCCTCGACAAGCTGGCTGCGTCAGGCGTGACCGTCGACCCGACGGTGTTCGCCTTCGAGAAGTTCGGTCGATGACCCTGCACGCCCGTCTGCTTGCGCTGGCCGTTGCTGTCGCTGCGCTCATCTCGGTACCCGCGGCCGCGTCGGCGGCGGAGACCGGTCGGATCGCCGGGATCACGCGCGACGGCGACCAGCTCGCCGTGGTCTTCCAGGCCGACGGGCTCCCTCCGGACGTCACGGTCGACCCGGCCTCGGTGACGGTCCAGATCGCGGGCAAGGACGCGTCCTCCCAGGCCGAGCCGCTGACCACGGGCGACTCGGTCACCCGCGTGGTGGTCCTCGCGATCGACAACAGCCAGAGCATGCAGGGCGAGAAGCTCGACTCGGCCCGGGCCGCGGCGTCCACCTTCCTCGCCCGGCTTCCGGAGGACGTCCAGGTGGGCCTGGTCACGTTCGCGTCGGAGGCCCGTGTGGCCATCGAACCGACGCCGGATCACGCGCAGATCCAGGCGGCCATCGACGCCATCACCATCGACACCACGGTGGGCACCGCGCTTTTCGACGGCGCGGCCAAGGCTGCCGACCTCACGGGCCAGGCCGACGCGCGCGCTGTCGTGCCTACTGACGGACGGCGAGGACTACGGCAACAGCACGAGCAGTCCGCAGGCGGCCATCGACGCCGCGAAGGACGTGGCGGTCGAGGCCGTCTACATCGGTAGTCGTCCCGAGGTGCCCACCGACCTCGACGGGCTCGTCAGGGGCACCGACGGCAACGTCCAGCGAGCCGCCACCGCCGACCTCAGCACGGCGTTCCAGCGATTCGCCCAGGCGATCGAGAGCCAGCTGCTCGTCACGGTCGACCTGCCGGCCGACCTCCCGCCCTCCGGCAACATCGTCGTCAGCGCAAAGGCCGGCTCGACCACCATCAGCGACTCGGCGTTCCGCTCCTTCACCGACGGCTCAGCCAACCCGGCCGTCGACAGCGGCCCGATCCCGGTCCAGGCCGGGTCGTCGTCATCGGCGTTGTCCCGGTCGGCGCTGCCAGTCGTCTTCGGTGCGATCTTCCTCGGCCTGGCGATCCTCATCTTCGTGGCCCTCTCCGGCATTCGGCGCGACGAGAGGCAGGGCCGGGTCCGGCGCCGCCTCTCGATCTACACCCTCACCGGTCGGGCACCTGTGAAGCAGGAGGAGACGACCGCCCTCGGGAGCAGCCAGGTGGCGCGGTCCGCCGTGGAGCTGGCCGGTCGCATGGTTCAGCGACGGGACTTCGAGGCGAGCCTTGCACTGCGCCTCGAAGCTGCTGGTGTGCCGTTGCGCGCAGCCGAATGGATGCTCATCCACATCGGGGTCGCGACGAGCGCCGCGCTGCTCATGCTGCTGGTCTCCGGAGGTGACGTGCTCCCGACAGCGCTCGGGCTGATCGCCGGACTCCTGCTCCCCTGGGCTTATCTGGTCACCAAGGAGTCCCGTCGCACCTCGGCGTTCCTCGGTCAGCTCCCGGACACCTTGCAGCTGCTGGCCGGCAGCCTGTCGGCGGGCTACTCCATGGCCCAGGCGATGGACACCGTCGTCCGCGAGGGGCAGCAGCCCATCACGGGTGAGTTCAACCGCGCACTCGTGGAGTCGCGTCTCGGTGTGCCGATCGAGGACGCCCTCGACGGTGTCGCCGATCGCATGAAGAGCAAGGACTTCGCCTGGGTCGTCATGGCGATCCGCATCCAGCGGGAGGTGGGCGGCAACCTCGCCGAGCTCCTCACCACGGTGAGTCGGCACCCTGCGCGAGCGCGAGCGCCTGCGCCGGCAGGTCAAGGTCCTGTCCGCCGAGGGTCGGCTGTCGGCATGGATCCTCGGCCTGCTCCCGCCCGTCTTCGCGCTCTACCTCGCTCTCGTCCGGCCCAGCTACATCGAACCGCTCGTCACCGAGCTGCTCGGATGGCTGATGCTGGGGTTCGGCGCTGTTCTGCTCATCGTCGGTGCGCTGTGGCTGCGCAAGGCCATCAAGGTGGAGGTCTGACGTGGACGCCGAGCTGCTGCTCGTCCTCGGGCTGGCTGGAGTCTTCTGCGCGATCGCGATCGCCCTCGCCACCGTCGGAGCCATCACCTCCGAACGCCAGCAGGTCGGTCGCTCCCTGGCCGCCGTGGAGGCCATCCACGCGGGGCCGCAGTCGATGGCGCGCGAGCTCAACCAGCCCTTCGCCACTCGAGTGCTCACGCCGACCCTGACGAGGCTGACATCACTGGGGAAGCGCTTCACGCCCGGCGACCAGGTGGGCCGGATCCGGCATCGGCTGGAGCTGGCCGGCAACCCGCCTCGGTGGGACGTCGACCGCATCCTGGCGTTCAAGATGCTCGGAGCCCTGAGCGGCCTCGTACTGGGCATCGCGCTGCCACTGGTCCTCAGCGGTGGGCTCCTGACCACCCTGGGCGTCGCGATCGCGCTGACGCTCGCCGGCTTCTACGGCCCGGACCTGGCCCTGTACCAGCTCGGCTACAACCGGCGGGAGCAGATCCGGCGCGAGTTGCCGGACGCTCTCGACCTGCTCACCATCTCGGTGGAGGCCGGCCTCGCCTTCGATGCCGCCCTGTCCCAGGTGGCGCGCAACACGGTCGGTCCGCTTGCCGAGGAGTTCTTCCGGGTCCTTCAGGAGATGCAGATCGGGTTGAGCCGCATGGACGCCATGCGTGCCCTGGGCGATCGCTCTGAGCTTCCCGAGCTCCGCGCGTTCGTGACCGCGATGGTCCAGGCCGACGCGTTCGGCATCCCCATCGCGCAGGTGCTGCGCGTGCAGGCCAAGGAGATGCGCGTCAAGCGAAGCCAACGGGCCGAGGAGCTGGCACAGAAGGTGCCCGTCAAGATCCTCTTCCCGCTGATCTTCTGCATCCTGCCGTCCTTGTTCGTCGTCATCCTCGGGCCGGCTGTGATCACCGTCTTCCACTCGTTCAACGGACGGCTGGGCTGACCCGGTGGCAACCGTGCTCGTCGTGTCGCGGAACCCCGCGATGGCGATGGGACTGTCGTCGACCGCGTACGAGGTCGTCGATCTCCGGCCTCCGGCGTTCGGGCCGTGGATCGAGAGCGACGCCTTCGTCGACGCGCTGATCCTCGACCTCGAGAACCCCAAGCTCGCCGTCGCTGCCGTCACGAACCTGCGCGCCCACGCGAAGCTGGCTCCCGTGCTGCTCGTGTCCAGCGATGTGCCGGGTTGGGACGCGGCGGAGATGCGGCAGCTGCCGGCCGCGGAGGTGCTGCCGCTGCCGATCAACCGTGAGGCGCTGCTCGCAGCCCTCGAGGACCTGCTGGTCGAGCCCTGGGCCAGCTGGCAGGAGCCCACTCCCGCACCACAACCGGTGCCGGCGCCGGACGACGGCACCGCAGGCGCCCTCGGGTCCACGCCCGCACTGCCGACGCCGGACGACACCGACGGCCTCGCGGTCCTGCCACCGCAGCACGCGGAGGTGACGGCAGCGCTCTGGGAGCTCACCCGGGACTCGACTGCCCTGCTCAGCGAGGAGGACGACCTCGACGGGCGTCTCCCCCACGTCATCGGCCGCGTCGACAACGACGAGGGCCACGTGGTCGCGGCAGAGCCGGCCAACCCTGCAGACGCTCCGGAACCCGCGCCCCCTGCCGGTTCGACGACCGCGGATACCGACCCCTCGACCTGGGCAGCGACGCCGCCGGCGGCCCCCGCCCAGGTCGCGACCACGCCGGTCGTCCCGGCTGAACCGACCGCGGCACCTTCGGTCCTGGCAGCTCCCGGACACCGCGTCGACGAGCCCGAGACCAGCACCCTGTCAGCCGTGCCCCGCACACGCCGCAGCACGGCGTTGCCGGCCGCGACCACGCGCGCCGCCGTCCGCGACATGGAGGCGCTGCGCCCACGGGCGCGGGACCACAGCAGGCGTGATCCGGACACGCGCGGCGTCGCCCCCTCCGAGAGTGGTCGAGGGACGCGCGAGGCGGTGCCGACCGACGACGCCGTCCGGCTGGTGCGCGAGCTCGCTCGCGTCGCGAACCGGCTGTACGGCGTTCCGGAGACGGCCGAGGTCGTCATCCTCGACGCGCTCGAACGGACCCGCGCCGACGCCGGCGCGCTGCTCGTGCCGGACGAGGGCACCTGGCGGGTCGCTGCAGGCGTGAACCTCCGACCGCTCGAGCACAGGTACGAGCTCGACCACGAGTCATGGCTGGTGCAGCAGGTCGCCCGGGCTCACAGGGGCGCGATCGTCGAGGACAGCGACATCGCCCGAGACCAGCTCCAGGGTGCGCCACTCGCGAGCTGGCGGCATCTGCTGTCCGCGCCGGTTCCCGAGGTCGAGGCGGTGATGCTGCTCGCCCGACGCGAGGACCCGCCGTTCGACGAGCAGGACATGGCCGTGCTGGCCGCCCTCGGGGAGGAGGCGGGTCCGTTGCTGTCCGCCGCGGTGGACACCAGAAGGCTGGCCCGGACCCTATGGGAGTTCCGGGACGAGATCGAGCTGCCCCGCTGAACGAGGTGTCGGCCACCCGGTCAGTCGACGAAGACCCGTTCGTCTACCAGCTGCTCGGACACCGCGTTGCCGGCCGTCTCGAATCGTCCCTGCTCGAACCGCTTCCGGAACTCGAGGTCGATCTTGTCGAGCCCGGACCGGTTCTTCTCGATCGTCACCACGGCCCAGTTCCGAAACCGTTCGGCATTGCCGACGTCGTAGACCAGGTGGTGCGCGCGACCACGTCGTACTTGTCGTTCATGATGAGGACGATGTCCGCCTCGTAGGCCAGCGCCGACGACCCGCGCAAGTTGTGGACTCGAAGGCGACGACCAGTGACCAGGCCCTCCTTGTCCGCGGCCACGATCGCCAGCACCGGCACCTCGACCTCGAGCGCGAGGTCCTTCAGCCCCTCGACGATCTTGGTGACCCGCTCTTCCTCGAGCTCGGATCCACCCGGCACGAACACCTTCTGCAGGTAGTCGACGACGACGAGAGGTGACCGCCCGGTCATCGCACGAGCCTGGTCGACGACCTGGCGGAAGGTGTAGACGCTGGTCTCGGTGCCGCTCGACCGGTGGACCAGGAGACGGTCCGCGTAGGCATGCACCAGGCCCACCGCGTCTGACCCGCCGACCGTGTTGCGCAGCCGGTCGGCGAGGTCGCCCTCGCGCCCGTCGCTGGCCTCGAGCGACTCCCGGATGCGCCGCAGCGAGACCGCCTCGATCCCGGCCAGGGTGGCGGCCTCGATGGCGATGAGTCGCTCGAGGATCGTCGAGGCGTCGTGCTCGTAGGAGAAGTAGATGACTGCCTCGCCGGTGGCGGCGGCATGCCGAAGGATCTGCAGCGCGAAAGTCGTCTTGCCCAGTCCTTGCGGCCCGCCGAGCAGGGTCAGCTCCCCCGACCGAAGGCCACCGCTGAGGTACACGTCCAGCATCTCGAACCCGGTCGGCCACACCCGCGCACCAGCGTTCTCGCCGAGCGTCAGCTTGCCGTTGGCCTCGTGAAGCACCTCGGCCAGGGATCGGAGCTGGTCGTCCACGTGTTCATTGCAGCAGACACGACACGCCGGGCGCCGGTCAATGGAGCAATTGTGGCGACCGCGTGGGGCCTGTGACAGCGTCACCCTTATGCCCCTGGCCGTCCTGAGCAGGCTCCGGTTGGAGCAGCGGGTCGTGCTCATCGTCCGCGGCGCCCTCCTGCTGGTGGTCTCTGTGCTGACCCTTGCGCAGCGGCAGGACGCCGGCGCAGTCATCGGGGTCCTCGCGCTGACCGCGGTCGCCGTCGCCGCATCCGTCCCCGTTCACGGCCATCGCGCGCTGCGGGAGCTGCAGCCGGTCACGGAGGCGGTGGCCTCGTGCTGTGTCTTCCTCACGCTCGAGCCGCTGCCCGAGTCGTTGCTCCCGTACCTGATCGCACCAGCACTCGGTGCCGGGCTGGCGGGGGGCGCTCGCATAGCGGTGACCGCCGCAGGGCTGGCCGCCCTCGTCCTCATGGTCGGTCGCGCCGTCGGTTCCGAGGTGTTGACCTGGGGCACCTACCTCGCCGTCGCGAGCCGGTGGACGCTTATCACGCTCGCCGTCGGGCTCCTCGGTGCCTGGATCTCCCGGCTGCAGGAGCAGAGCGCGGAGCCTACCGAGAACCTCGCCTACGCCGCGGCGTACCGCCTCATCTCCCAGCTGCGTCTCGTCGCACGTCAGCTGTCCGGCGGGCTAGATCCGGTCAGCCTCGGGCAGCAGATGCTCGAGCAGGTCCAGGCCCTGGCGCCGTTCGACCGTGGTGCCGTCTACGTCCGCTCGGGAGGCAGCAGGCTCTCGCCGGTCACGTTCATAGGGGCGGACCGACTGGAGTGGGACGTCGACCACCCGATGTTCGACGAGGCCTGGGCGTCGAGCACCGCGATGCGATCGAGCCAGGCGCTGACCGCGCGACGTCCCGGCGCGAGTGCGGTCCTCCCGCTGCGCATCGGCCTGCGCACCTTCGGTCTCGTCGCGATCGAACGCGACTCCGGCGGCGTGTTCGAGGCGTCGCAGCTGGCGGCCGCGGAGGGCGTGCTGGAGGAGCTGGCGCTGCGACTGGAGACGGCGCTCCTCTTCAGCGAGGTACGCAGCCTGGCCACGGCAGAGGAGCGGCGCCGGTTGGCTCGCGAGATCCACGACGGGATCGCTCAGGAGCTTGCCTCGATGGGCTACGTCGTGGACGACCTCGCCGCCCGGGCCCGCTACCTGCCCGACCTCGAGGCGGACCTCAAGACTCTGCGCTCGGAGCTGACGCGCGTCATCACCGAGCTGCGGCTGTCCATCTTCGACCTCCGCAGTGAGGTGCAGACGACCACCGGGCTCGGCACGGCGCTGTCGGACTACGTCCGCCAGGTGGGCGCCAGCTCCAACCTCACCGTCCATCTGATCCTGGACGAGGCGCCGGTTCGGCTGCCGATCGACTCGGAGACCGAGCTCTTGCGGATCGCGCAGGAGGCCGTCACGAACGCGCGCAAGCACGCCAACGCGCACAACCTGTGGGTCACCTGCCGGATCGATCCTCCGGCGGCATACCTGACCGTCGAGGACGACGGCTCCGGACTCGGCCGGCCGCGCGAGGACAGCTTCGGCCTCGAGGTCATGCGTGAGCGTGCCAGCCGGATCGGCGCCCAGCTCCACGTCGGCAACCGTGCCGACGGCGGCACGCAGGTGGAGGTGACGCTAGGTAACACCCGGTCGCCCGACTAGTCTTCCACGGGTGACCATGACCGTTGTCCTCGTGGACGATCACGAGCTGATCCGCCAGGGGCTTCGTCGCGCGTTTGAGCGCAGTGGTGACTTCACGGTCATCGGCGAGGCAGGCAGCGTCGCAGAGGCGCTGCGCGTCGTCTCCGAGCTCGTCCCCGACGTCGTCATCTTCGACGTACGGCTACCCGACGGCAGTGGCCTCGACGCGGCTCGCAGAGTGCGCGAGACGCACGCGACCATGGGCATCGTCGTCCTGACGATGTACGCCGGCGACGACCAGCTGTTCGGCGCCCTCGAGGCCGGGGCCTCGGCATTCGTGCCCAAGGACGCTCCGTCCGAGGACGTCATCAGCGCGGCACGGCACGCAGCCGTCTCACCGCGGGCCTTCACCGCCAACGACCTGGCGGGCGCCATGCAACGCCGGCTCACTCCGTCCGGCCCGCAGCTCAGCCCCCGCGAGCGCGAGGTGCTCGGACTGCTCGCTGACGGGCTGGGAGTGGCAGCGATCTCCAAGAAGCTGTTCATCAGCGAGTCGACGACGAAGACCCACATCTCCAAGGTCTACGAGAAGCTCGGAGCCGCCAATCGCGCGCAGGCGCTCATGACGGCCATGCGGCTCGGGCTGATCAAGAATCCTGCGGAGCCCGGCTTTTGACCGAACCTTGGCTCAACCGTTCGGACGATCTCGGTCCAACTGCCTGAGCGATGGTCCCTGCCTGTGGCACCGTCCATCCTTAGAACTGCACCGCTGGGCTCGTGGGGGGTCCCAGCAATTCCTATGGGCCCATCGGAAGGACTTCACATGCTCGCCTACATCCGCAAGGTGGTCGACTCGAAGCAGGAGGACGGCGCCAGTGCCGTCGAGTACGGCTTGCTCGTCGCCGCCATCGCAGCGCTCATCGTCATCATCGTCTTCGCCCTCGGCGGGCTGGTGCGTGACGTGTTCAAGAGCACCTGCAGCTCGATCAAGACCAAGGGCACGACGATCGTCAGCTCCGAGAACTGCAGCGGCTGACCCGGCTCGCCGTGGCGAGGTCGAAAGACCTCGCCACGGCGTACTGGTGGCCGGCGATCGCCGCCGGTCGAGGAGAGGACTGAACGTGCTACGTGTCAACACCGCCGACGAGGCCGGCGCGTCGGCTGTCGAGTACAGCCTGCTGATCGCCGCGATCGCCGCGGTGATCGTGCTCATCGTCTTCGCCCTCGGCGGGCTCGTCCGCGATGTCTTCTCCAGCACGTGCAGCTCGATCTCCACCAAGGCCGCCCCGACGAGCCCGACGACCGAGAACTGCAACAACTAGCGCGTCGCACCGCCGATGCAGCCTGAGCGTGCACCGACCGGAACACACATGACCATCGACACCGCATCAGGCGTGACGCACGAAGATTCTGACGCCGAGCCTGCGGATGCCGCGGGCGCGCCCGACACGTCACCGTCCGCCTGGCACGTGGTCGTGGGCGGCAGCGTCGCGGCGATCATCGGCATCAGCGCCTATGGCAGCGGTGACCCCGATCTCTTCTGGCACCGAGTCCTCGGCGACGTCTGGTGGCGCACGCACAACGTGCGGCTGCCGCATCCCGATCCGATCGCCTACACCTCGGGTCAGGGCGAGTGGCGGCCGACAGCATGGGCAGTGGAGCTGCTGTACGACAGGCTCCACGCTGCCTTCGGATACGACGGAATCGCCGCCCTGCGGCTGGTGCTCACCACCGTCATCGCGCTGACTCTCGTCCGCTACCTGTCGACACGCCTCCCGCCGATGCGTTCCGGGCTGGTGCTCCTGCTCATCGGAGTGCCGTTGGCGCTGGACATCCAGGACCGACCGCAGACCTTCAGCTTTCTCCTCACAGCGCTGATGCTTCCCGCAGTGCACCGGTGGTACGAGTCACGACGGCTCCCCGGCCCGCTGCAGATCGCCGGCTTCACCTGGGTCTGGGCCAACGTCCACGGGCTCTGGGTACTGGTCCCCCTGCTCCTCGGACTCGCGCTGCTCTGCGACCTCCGCGACGCGCACCGCAGGTCGGGCACCGCGATGAGGCTCGGTGTCGCCCTCGTGTCGGGAGCCCTCACCCCTGTCGGACCGGCGCTGCTGCTGGTGCCGTTCAAGGTGCGCGGTGCAGCGGCTCAGATCACCGAGTGGGAGCCGACGAGCCTCGAGCTGCCGTTCACGTGGGGCTTTGCGGCACTCATGCTCCTCGTGGTCGTCGGTTGGGCCCGCCGCACCGAGCGAGTCCCGGCCCATCAGATCTGCTACGTCACCCTGGTGTGCGTGTTCGGACTCATGGCCTTCCGCAACGTGACCGTGTCGATGCTGCTCCTGCTGCCGGCGTTCGTGGACGTGCTACGGGGGGCCCTCCCCGGCTGGCGCTCTGCCGTGCGGCTACCTCGCGCCGCGGTGCTCACGATGTGCACCGTGCTGGTGGTGGCGGGCGCGGCGACCTACCTCCGGCAGCCGGTGCTGTCGCCCTCGAACCCCGATCGCATCGCTCGAGCACTGCGAGACATGCCTGGGCCGGTCCGTGTTCTCAACGCCTACAACGTCTCCGGCTATCTTCGCGAGTTCGGCGGTGACGAGGTGCGACTCGCGATCGACGGCCGGGCCGACCGGTACGGCGCGAAGACGATCCACGACTACGGCGATCTCACTGAGGGGCTGCGTGGCTGGCGGCGGCAGCTCGCGGCGTACGACCCGGACGTGGTGGTCATCGAGCGCCGAAGCCCCCTCCGCGAGCACCTGACCCGTGACGGGTGGCGGACACAGGTGGCCGACGGTTCGTACGTCCTGCTGGTGCGACCGGCGTGACCGCGCCCGAAGCCCTTGAGAGCAGGACGTGGCCGCCACCTCCGGCCCCGTTCGAACGGACGAGCCGCAATACCGAGCTGGGGGTCCTCGGGGCCTGGGCAGCCTCTCGGCTCACGGCGTTCGTCGTGTCGCTCGTGTGGCTGCGTGACTCGACAGGATGGGTCGACCTGGGTGTCTACTCCGGCTGGTCGCGCGCCGTGGCCTCCGGTCGAACGCCGCCGTTCCGGTTGGACGAGTACCCGCCCCTGGCGCGCACGTTCCTGCTGCCCTTCGGTCTCGCCTCGTCGGAGGTGACGTTCACAGCCCTGTTCGTCGTCGCCATGGCCGTCGCGGACCTCTGCGTGCTTCGTGTGGTCATGGCCACGGCGCACCGTTCCGGGAGCTGGGCCGGAGCATGGACCTGGGCGACGGCGCCGTCCTTGCTCGGGCCGGTGCTGTGGACCCGCTTCGACCTGCTTCCGGCACTCCTCGCGGTCACCGCTTTCACGCGCTCCACCGGCGGCCGGCGCGGGAGCTGGCTCGCAGCGGGGGCCGCTGTGAAGCTGTGGCCGGTCATCCTCCTTCCGGCGTTGCTCCGCGACCACCGCCGGGCGCGTGTCGCTAAGGCTTTCACGCTGGCTCTGCCGGTACTGGTCGCCGTGCCGTGGCTCCTGGTCCGTGGTGACCCAGCCGGTTCGGTCACGTGGGGCTTGGACAGGGGCATCCAGGTCGAGTCGACGGCCGGTTCGGCACTCGCGCTTCTCGACACGCTCGTCGGCGGGTTCGACGTCGTCTTCCGCTACGGCGCGTGGGAGGTCGACGGCCCGCGCGCCGACGTCTGCGTCCGGCTGCTGCCCTACGTCGCCGCCGTCGTTGTCGCGGCAGCACTCGTGCTGCTGCGCCGACACGGGGCAGCGGTCGCGCGGGTTCACGGCGAGGACGCCGCGTCGACGCTCGGTGGCCTGCTCCTCCTGCTCGCGGTCCTCACCACCAGCAAGGTCCTGTCGCCGCAGTACGTCGTGTGGGTGCTCGCGCTCACCTGCACCGCTCTGTGCCAAGCCCGGCTGCGCGCGGTGCGGACCACAGTGGCCACGGTCGTGCTGCTCGCGGGGCTGACCCATCTCGTGTACCCCCTGACCTATGTGTCGTTGCTGGAGCTCGGCAGCCCCGGCGTACCGGTCCTCGTCGTCCGCAACGTGGCCCTTCTCGTGCTCGCATGGCTGGTGGTCGCCTCGTTCCTGCGACCGGGCACGGCGTCCGCCGCCGACTCCTCGGTCAGCCCGCTGGTCCCGGAGCAGCGGACGTGACTCGACACCTGCCCTCGCCGCTGAGACTGGCATCGGTGGCCGTGCCGGTGGCCGTGGCCGTTGCCTTCGCCGCGCAGAGCTGGCAGATCAGCGACTGGTGGCTCTTCCAGGAGGCTGCCGATCGAGGGCTTGATGCCTACCGCTACCGGACGCCGGCCGGCGCGCACCCGGCGCTCACCGGTCCCTTGACCCTGCTCCTGGCATCCGCGCTCCCCTATCTCGCTGCGGTCGTGCTGACCGTGGGCCTGCTCCCCGTGTCGCTGCTTCGGACCCCCTTGACCGACGGCCGTCGGCTCCTGCTCGGCAGCGCAGTTGCGCCCTTCTGGGGCAACCTTGCTCACTGGGGACATCTCGACGACGCAGCTGCCGTCTTCCTTCTCGTGGAGTCCCGCCGTCACTCCGGAGTGGCGCGTGGTCTGTGCATCGGCGCCGCCATCGCGTTCAAACCGTGGGCGGTCCTAGGCCTGCCGTTCCTCGGTCGTGACGCCTGGGGGTGGGGCATGGCGACCGCCGTCCAGGTCGTGTGGCTGCCGGTGCTCCCCGACGTCCTTCACCTCGGCGGCACCACCGTCGACGCGCAGAGCGCGTCACTGGTGCGCCACCTCTTCGGCCTCTACCAGTACCCCCCGTCGTGGTGGCGACCGGTGCAGCTGGCTGCCGCGGCTGCCGCAGCTGCGCTGCTGCTCCGGTGCGGACGCCCTTCGTCGGCACTCCTCGGCGCACTCCTCGTGAAGCTGATGCTCGACCCCGGGGACTTCGACTACTACCTCGGACCGCTCGCGCTCGCGTCGCTGCTGCTCACCCGGAGCCGCGGCCTGGTGCTCGCCAGCCTCACCGTGCTGTTTGTGGTCTTCTTCTGGCCGAGCAACCCCGACGTCGGCTGGCTCGTCGCCCTTCCCTGCGAGCTGTTGGTGCTGGGGATCGTGCTGCGCCGCGATGGTCCGGCCGAGGAGACAGCTCGGGTCGCGACGGTGACCGCGGCTCCCCTTGAGCAGCAGCCGACGGGGGTCGCGCGCTGAGCCCGACTCTGCGGGACGGCATGAGCTGGTGGCACATGGTGCCGGCCGTCGCCGCCGCGGTGCTCGTGCTGTACCTCCCGGGCGCGGCGCTGCTGCGTGTGCTCGGCCGTCGCGGCCTCGAGCTGGCCGCGCTCGCCGTACCCGCATCGCTGGGCGTGATCGCGGTCTCTGCCGTCCTGGCTGACGCAGCCGGCCTCCGTTGGACGTCTCTGGCACCAGCGGTCCTCTCCGTGGTGCTGTGCCTCGCCGCTCTCCTGCTGCTGCGGACACTGCCACCTGCCGGGCGAGGACCGCGCGGCCCAGACGCGGTCCACGTGCTGGCCTCGTTGGCCCTCGCCATGGTGCTCCTCGTGCCGCGCTTGGTCTGGATCATCGGTCGTCCTGACAACATCGCGCAGTCGCACGACAACATGTTCCACCTCAATGCGGTCCACGACGTGCTGGCGAGCGGCGACGGCTCGTCCCTCCACCTCACCGAGATGAACGGGACGGATGCCAGCGGCATCTACCCGGCGGCGTGGCACGACGTGGTCGCCCTGGTGTGCCAGATCGCCCAGGTGCCTCTGCCGGGAGGAATCAACGCGGTCAGCCTGGTCCTCGCCGGACTCGTGTGGCCGGTGGGCCTGCTCTACCTCGCCTGGGTCGTCCGTCCGACGCGCGCGGCCCTGCTCGTCGCAGCACTGCTGGCCTCGGCGTTCGCGACGTTCCCGTACCTCCTGCTCGAGTTCGGCGTCGTGTACCCCTTCTTCACCGCTCTGGCGGTCTTGCCTGCCGTGCTTGCCGGCGCCGTGACAGCGAGCAGCCCCGAGCGCGCGGACCGGCGGTTCTTCCTGGTGGCCCTGGCTGCATGTGTGCCCGGCCTGCTGCTGGCGCATCCGAGCGTGGCGGTCCTCGCGACAGGTCTCGTGCTCCCCCTCCTGTGGCGACCGGTGGCGGCGAGCCGACAGGCTCGGGTGTCGGTGCGCATCGGCGGGCTTGCAGTCTGCCTCGTCGCATGGGTGCTCGTGCGGCCACCGCGCGCCACCAACTGGGACGGCTTCGGCGACTGGCGCACGGCGCTTCGCGACGCGCTCAGACTGGCACCCTTCGGACGGCCGGTGCCCTGGGTGCTGGTCGCGCTGGTCGTCCTGGGTGTAGTCCTGGTGATCGCTCGACGGGTGCCGGCCTGGACGCTGGCCCTCTTCCTCCTGGGCGTCGCGCTGTACTCGCTCACCCAGCTCCAGAGCGCGCCGGAGGTCCGCTGGTGGGTGTCAGGAGTCTGGTACGGCGACCCGTTCCGGCCCGCCGCGCTGCTCCCCTTGACCGCCGCCCCGTTGATCGTCGGAGCGGGTGACGCCTTGGCCGGAGCGGTCTCGCGGCGGGCCCGATCGGTGGGGTGGCCCGTCGCCCTGCGAGTGGCGCTCCTCGGCGCGATCTGGCTGGCAGGGGTGGCTCTGCTCCAGGGACCCGCGGTCACCTACGCGGCGGACGAGGCGCATGCGAAGTACCGGTTCACCGATCGCTCCTACCTGCTGTCGGTCGACGAGAGGACACTGCTCGGACGACTGCCGGCCACGGTGCCGAAGTCCTCCACGGTGATCGGCGACCCTTTCACCGGCGCCGCCCTCGCCTACGCCTATGCCGACCGGCGGACCGTCGAGCCGTACCCGGGAGCAGTCGTCGGTGGTGCCGACGGGCGGCTGGTTCTCGCCCGGTTGGACGAGATGCGACGCAACACGCAGGTGTGCGGCGCCGTCCGCAGGTTGCGGCTCGGCTTCGTCGTCGACTTCGGGCACGACTCCGTGGACCCGGGTCGAACGACGCGCGTGCCGGGCCTGCTCGACCTCACACCTTCCGCCGGCTTCGAGGTGGTGGACCGGGTCGGTGACGCGCGCCTGCTCCGGATCATCGGCTGCGACTGATATCAGGGCCCCTCGCCCGTGAGCGCACCGAGGCGGGCCGCGGCCCCGGTCCACTGCCACCGGCCGAGGACCCATTCGCGGCCGGTTGTCCCGAGGCGACGGCGCAGCGCCGGGTCGCCGAGCAGCAGTGCGAGCCGTTCGGCGACGGCGCCGGGCTGCCGGCCGTCCACCACGAATCCGGTCTCGTCGACGATGACGGCGTCCGGCGCCCCGCCCGAGCTCCCCGCGACCACGGGCAGCCCGGTCGCCGAGGCCTCCAGGTAGACGATGCCGAGGCCTTCCGGCTCGAAGCCGAGCTTGCGGGTGCGGCACGGCATGCAGAAGACGTCGCCGGCCGCGAAGTACGGCGGCAGGTCCACCCAGGGCACGGCACCCGCGAGGACCACGTCGTCGGACACCTCGAGCTCCGCGGCGAGGGTCTCCAGCGCGCGCCGCATCGGTCCGTCGCCGACGAGCAGGACGGCGGCATCCGGAACCGATCTCTGCACCAGGGGCAGGGCGCGGACCAGCATGTCCTGGCCCTTGCGCTCCACCAGCCGGGAGACGCACACGATCACCGGTCGATCGCCGAGGCCGTAACGATCGCGAACCGGACGACCGTCGACCGACGGGTTGAAGGCCTCCGAGTCGACACCCGGCGTGAGCTGCACCATCCGGGCAGCCGCGGTCGGGGACAGCGCCCGGCTGATCTGGGACCTCGTGTACTCCCCCAGGTAGGTCAGCACGTCGTTCGTCTCGCCGATCCGGTGCAGCAGCCGGCGGGTGACCGGCGCCTTCGCCCACCACACCTCGTGGCCGTGGGTCGTGGCCACGGTGCGACGTACGCCGGCGCGCTTCCGCAAGGTCCCTGCCATGAGAGCGAGCGGCGCTGCGGCACCGAACCAGACCGAGTCACAACCCATCTCTCGGGCGATCGCCACGGATCGTCGGGTGATGCCTGGTGTCGGCAGCATGGTGCGTGCCTTGTCGCGGACGACCGGGAACGGCAGTCCTGCGTCGAACTCGGCGTCGCCGTCCTGGTGGGCGGTGTGGACGACCACGCGGTCCGGGTCCATGCGCTGCACCATCGCGAGGACGAACGACTCGATGCCGCCGACCCGAGGCGGGAAGTCGTTGGTGATGACGAGGGTGCGACCGGTCACGGTCGCGACCCTACGGGCGGGACGGCGATCAGCCGCCGACGAGGTGGGACGTGGCCTCGCGGACGGGCACGTCCATCGGGCCGGCGGTCATCTTGAACCCCCGAACCACCCCCCCCCCCCCCAACCCCCCCCCCCCCCCCCCCCCCCCCCCGTGCCCCCGCCCCCGAGTCACCCCCGCAGGCGGCCAGCGGTGCCACCAGCAGGGCGCCGGCCACCAGGCGCGGCAGCAGCGTCCCCGGTACCTGCATGGTTCGGGATCTTACGGGACAGAACGGCGCCGGATCGAGCTGCCCGCGGTCTCGGCCGACCCGTCAGTCGGCCAGGTCAGGCGGGACCTGCAGGTGGTGGAGGCGGGCCCAGTCCCGGGCGAGGGCGATCCGCTGCGGCGCGGTCGGGTGGGTGGAGAACATCCCGAACACCAGCGGAGAGGGATCGAGGTCGGACAGGTTGGTGGTCGAGAGCCGGCGCTGCATCTCCACCATCGCGGTCGGCTCGCGCGTGAGGTCGAGCGCGTGCACGTCGGCGCGGGTCTCGATCCGGCGGGACAGCAGGTTCTCCGCGGGGCCGCCGACGGCGGTGAGCAGCGCCACCAGCGCCAGCACGAGCGCGACGGCGCGGCCGTCTGCGAGCGAGGTGACCCCGGCCCGGCCGAGCAGCCACTGCCACTCGCTGAGGAGCCCGAGGACGCACACCAGCAGCGCCACCCCGACGGCACCCATCAGCGTGCCCCACACGACGTCCTGCGACTTCGCGTGCCCGAGCTCGTGGGCGACGATCAGCCGCACCTCGCTCGGCGGCGCGGTGTCGACGAGGGTGTCGTAGACGACGATGCGGCGGGTGGCACCGATGCCGGAGACGTAGGCGTTCAACGACGAGGTGCGCCGGCTCGCATCGGCCACCAGCACGTCCTCCACCGGGACGCCGTCCTCCCGGGCGAGCTGGAGCAGCGAGGTCCGCAGCGGCGACGCCTGCATCGGGGTGAACGTGTTGAACAGCGGCTCGATCACCACCGGGTAGGCGAACGACACCAGCACGACCAGCGCCGCCGCCAGGCCGGACGCGATCGCCCACCACCGCTCCGGCTGCCACCGCGCCAGCCCCAGCACGAGCAGCAGCACGGCGAGCGTGATCACGAGCCCGACGCCGTAGGACTTGGCGACGTCGACCGCCCAACCACCCCAGCTGCGGGTCGACAGGCCGTAGCGGCGGCGCACCGACTCGGACCAGGCGTCCCACGGCAACGTGAGCGCGCGCCCCACCAGCGTCAGAGCCACGGTGCCGAGCAGGACCCGCCACAGCCAGCCGCCGCCGAGCGGCGCCGCGACCCGCTCGACGATGCGGGCGCCGGCCGGCGTGAGCCCGAGCACCGCGGCGATGACCAGACCCAGGACGTACGACGTGTACGCCGGCACCCGGAGCGCCGCGTGGTACGCCTCCTCGCGGGCGACCTGCGCAGCCGTGAAGTCGCGCGCGGGGTCGACCGGCGTCGGGGTCAGGCCGTGCAGCGGCAGCGGTCGCCACGGGACGAGCACCGTCACCAGCACCGCCAGCACGACGGCCAGCACCGCGGTCAGCACGAGCAGCGCGGTCCGACCCGTCACGCGGCCGGCCTTGTCGCGCAGGTAGGCCTTCCAGTCGCGCACCAGGGCACGCTCGCCGATGCCGAGCACCTCGCGCATCTCCTCGGGGTAGCCCGCGCCGCTGCTGTCCGTGACCGCGGCGTAGAAGGCGACCAGCTGCTTCTCGCCGTAGCGCTCGGCGATCAGCCGGCAGGCCAGCCACGCCCCCTCGTACGCCGCGCTGATGTCGCCGTGCGACGCGTCGAAGTCGCCGCCGGTCGGCAGCGAGCGCGGCATGTCCCCGTCACGGACGTCGTCGAGCACGTCGCTGGCGACGACCGCGGTCGGCACCGGCGAGGCCTGGTAGGCGACGTAGTCGGCGAAGCCTTCGGACAGCCAGATCGGTGGCGCGACGACGCTGCTGGAACGGGTCGCGACGTGGGTCATCTCGTGCGTGAGGACCACCCGCCGACCCAGCGCACCGAGGATGTCCCACGCGGCCGGGTTGATGACGATGCGGTCGCCCCGGCTGAGCCCGGACTCGAAGGAGCCGGTGGTCACCGCCGCGATCTGCGCGAGGCCGTCGCCGTCGCTGCCGATGAGGGTCGCCATGTCCTGCTGGCTGCGCGGCAGCACGACCACCGGCCGGCGCGACCACTCGCCGGTCCAGACGTCGTCGACGTCACGCACCGCCAGGTCCGCCTCGTCGGCGATCGCGCGCACCCGGGCCACGGTCGCGCCGCGACGGTCGGCCAGCACCACGCTGGCGTCGCCGTTCACGACGCGCACCGGGCCGAGGTCCCAGAGATCGCGCTCGGTGTCCAGCCCGCTCGGTCCGGCGTCGGTGTCGGACGCGAGCAGCCAACCGCTCCCCCGCGGGACCACGGTGAGGTACTGCTCGCGGTCGGTCGTGGTCGCCGTCCCGGCCAGCCGGTAGGTGAGCCGGACCCGCACGATCGCGGACCCGGTGGGGAGCTCTCCGGCCCGCTCGGCCGTGAAGCCCGGCCCGTCGCCGGTGACGGCGTACGACCACCCGGCCAGGTCGATCCCGGCGACCCGGTCGAAGAGCCGGCCCTGGGCGGCGTAGAAGTCGGTGGCCGCCGGGTCGACCGTGGCGAGGAACAGCGCCCGGTCGCCGGTGGAGACCGCCCGGGCGCGGTCTGCCAGCAGCGCCTCCACGGCGTCGGCGCGACCGGCCGCCGCGTCCGGGGTCGGCGTACCGGACCCGCTCGCCGAGCCCCCGCTCGGTGCGCTCGAGCCACCGGGACGCGGACTCTGCGACGGGGAGCCGCCCGGCCCGGGCGACGCAGCGCCGGTGTCGTCGAGCAGCAGCCGCGACACCCAGACGGCGGACGCGGCTCCGAGGAGCACCACGACCAGCAGGCCGAGCCCCAGCAGCGCGCCCCGGCGGCGGGCGCTGCCGGGCGGCGGCGACGGCGGCGGCGAGGGCTCCACCGGCGACCCGGGAGGCCCTACGGCGGCGCCCGGGGCGTCGGACTGCGGCACGTCGTCAGCCTAGGCGCTGCAGGGACGCCGGCCCCGGGGCCGCGCGGGTGGTGCGGGCACCGGCGGTGGTGCACCGCGGTGCGACTACGGGCGGCCGGCTCCGACCAGGGGCATCGAGTTGAGCCCGCTGATGTGCACGCTCAGCCCGGGGTACGGCGCGTCGATGATCTTGCCGCCGCCGATGTAGATGCCGACGTGGCTGATCGGGCTGTAGTAGAAGACCAGGTCACCCGGCTGCAGGTCGGAGATCGCCACGTGCCGGACCACGCCGTACTGCGCGGACGACGAGTGCGGCAGCGAGACCCCGGCGGCCGCCCAGGAGTACATCGTGAGGCCGGAGCAGTCGAACGAACCCGGACCGGCGGCGCCCCAGGCGTAGGGGTCGCCGAGCTGCGCGTAGGCGGTCCGGACGGCCTCTCCCGCGCGACCGGAGGCCGGACCGTCGTAGCTGCCGCCACCCCCACCGGCATCGCCACCGCCACTCGCCTCGCCACCGCCGCTGTCGCGGGACGACCGGGACGCGCGAGGGGCCTCCGAGCGGGCGGACAGCGCACGCCGGGTCGCAGCCCGCTGGATCGCGAGGAGCCGGGCCCGCTGCTCGGCCTCGAGCCGGGCGAGCTCGTCGCGGGCCTGGGCCAGCCGGCTCTCGATCGCGTCCTTCTCGGTGGCGATCTTGTCCTGCAGCGCGCCGGCTCGAGCCCTCTGGTCGGCGACGGCCTTGCGGTCGACCGCGGCCTGCAGCCGGGCGGCCTCCATCCCCTGCAGCATCGCGGACTGGTGCCGGGTCACCTGGGAGAGGTCGGCGGCCTGCCGGAGGAAGCTCTGCGGGTCCTCGGACAGGACGAGGGCCACGGTCGGGTCGACACCACCGGACTTGTACGACGCGACGGCGATCCGGCCGACCAGCGCCTTCATGGCGTCGAGGTGCCGCTTGGTGACGGCGTAGCGGTTCTGCGCGGAGCGCATCTTCCGGTTCGTCTCGGTGAGCTGCACCTTGGCCGTGTTGTAGCGCTCGGCGGCGTCGGCAGCGTCCTTGTTGAGCGCGTTGACGCGCCGCTGGACCTCGCCGAGCGAGGGCGTGGGGTCCGCGGCGGCGGAGCCGGGCAGCACGGCGAAGCCGAGGGCGGCGAGGAGCAGACCCGCGAGCAGGCGAAGGGGGAGCGTCGAGGGGACCATCTGCGCGCGAACCTTACGTGACCGTTTCGTGATGTCAAATCGGGCGCGGCGCGCCTCCCGTGGACAGATCGGCACATCTGGTAGTCGGCCCGGGTCTCTGCAGCCTTGAGCCGTCCGGGTGACCGCGAGGGTCGCCAGGCGGGCGCCCCGCGTCCGCATGGTGGACGGCTGCGGCTCGACCCCGACGGCCGGCGCCGGCCGGGCGACCCCGACCCTCCCCGGTGACGCTCAGCCGGCGGCCGCCCGCCCGCTGCCTCCCCGGCCAGTGGTCCCCGGTGGACCGTGCGCGTCGTGCGGCGCGTGCCGGAGCACCTCGACCGGCACGACCAGCCGCAGCGGTGGGACCAGCCCTGAGCCGGCCAGCGCGTCGAACGCCGCCGCCTCGTCGTCGTCGATCTCGCCCGGCGGGCCGCCGAGCAGCGCACTGACGACGCAGTCGCCGCACGCCAGGCCGCGGACCTCGCAGCTGTCGCAGTCGATGATCACGAAGACCTCCTCGATCTCGTCTGCGCACGACGCTAGGGAGACCCCTGGACACAACCCCCGCCCCCCGGCCCCAGGGTCACCGGAGATCGGGCGGGACGTCAGGCGCGGTCGAGGCGGCGGACCAGGGCAGCGGCCGACACGGCCCGCGCGCCCGACCGCCGGACGCCGTCGGCCACCTCGCGGTCGCTGGACACCACGCAGACCGGGCGCCCCTCTGGCTCGGCGCGCACCAGCCGGCGGATCAGCTCGTCGGCGGTCTGCCCGGCCTTGCTGAACAGCACCCGCACCCCGCGCGCGCTCGCTGCCGGCACCCGGCCCTCGAGCGCCGCCCCGTCGAAGCAGCACGTCACCTCGGCGCCGGACCGGGCGGCCAGGTTCGACAGCCCCATGAGCAGCCGGTTGCGCTGCTTCTCCAACGACAGCTCGGGGAAGCCCGTCTTCGTCACGTTGTAGCCGTCGACCACGAGGTGCACCTGCGGCAGCGCGAGCAGCTGGTCGAGCAGGGCCGGGTCGTCGGAGAGCAGGGCCCGCTCCCCCGCGGCGGTCACCGGGTCGCCCGGTTCGGCGGCGTCGACGAGGTCCGCGGGCCGGGTGTCGACGGGGGGCAGCGCCAGCTCGCGACGCAACGCCGACGCGGCGTCGACCACCGTGTCCAGCAGCAGCCGCACCCGGGTGTCCTCCAACGACCGGCCCTCGCGGACCGCACGCCGGCTGGACTCCAGCGCCGCCTCGACCTCGGCGACCCGGGCCGCTGCACGCGCCGACTCGGTCTGCGCGGCCTCGATCGCCCGCAGGGCCGACTCACGCGACACGGCCACCGCGTCGGCCGACTCGCCGGCAGCTCGCTCGGCCCGGCGTCGGGCGCCCTTCTCCTCGCGCAGAGCTCGCGCGAGGGTCGCCGCCTCGGCGGCCGCCGACTCCACCTGCGCCGCCATCGCGGCCAGCTCGGTGGCGTGCCGGGCCCGCTCGGCCGTGAGCTTCTGGGTGAGGGCGGCGACCTCGGCAGCCGCCCGCGCGCTGCCCTCGTCGGCGGTGGCCCGGTCGGCGGCGGCCCCGGCGGCCCCGACCAGTGCGGCCCATCCCGGCGTACGCGCCAGGTAGGCCACCGCGGCCACGTCGGCCGGGTCAGCGGCGGGCGGCGCGCTGCCAGCGTCGAGCGCCGCTGCCAGGTCGGGCATCGCCTCCCGCGCCGCCGTCGCCACCCGCTGCCGGAACACCACGTCGCGCTCGACCGCCGCAGCGAGCGGTGTCGCTGCCCGGGTACGCCGGTGCTGCGGCGCCCAGGGACGGAACCGCTTCAGCGCGGCGGGCACGTCGTCGTCGGGCAGGCCGCCGAGCGTGTCGGCGGCGAGTGCGACCACCCGGGTCCGGACCGCGTCCGGGAGCGGCCCGTCCCAGACCGGCTGCTCGGCACCGGCCGGCTCGTCGGTGTCCGGCTGGGGCTCCGGCACGGCGCTCACCACGTCAGCCGGTCCCGGCGGCGTCACCGTCGACCGCGTCGACCGCAGCACCCTCGGCGGGGCGCGGCACGAGCTCGACCGTCCCGACCCCGTCGCACCAGCGGCAGCGCACGCTCTCGAGGTCCTCGGCCAGCACCTCGCGCTCCTCGACGACCGGCTCGCCCGCGAGGTCGACGTGGACGAACTCACGGGTCCGCGACCGGCGGACGACGTCGAAGCGGGTGAGGTTGCCGCACCGCGTGCAGCGCCAGCGGGTGGTGCTGGTCGGCAGCGGGATGCCTGTCACGCACCGAGCGTACGGGCGGCCGAGCGGCCGGTGCGCGCGTCGCGCCGGACGCGCGGGAGGAACCACCCGATTGCCACCCAGTCGTGAACCGGCACCAATCCCTGGTCACGGTGCCACCGAACGCCCGGCACCTGCTCCCTTGTGACCCATGTCACAGGGCGTCACCACCCCTCTACGAAGGGAAGTCAGCATGTACCGCAGCGCTCCCCCCGGCCGGACCCGGGCACGTGTCCTGCTCGTCTCGGGCGCCCTGGTCGCCGCCGGCGGCGTCGTCGGCCTCGCCCCGACGACCGCGTCGGCGTCCAGCCACCGTGAAGCACCTGGCATCACCGACCTGCCGAAGTACGACAACACGGACCTCTACGCGTTCGTGAGCCCCGACAAGGCCAGCACGGTCACCCTCGTCGGCAACTGGATCCCGTTCGAGGAGCCGGCGGGCGGTCCCAACTTCTACCCCTGGGCCACCGACGCCCTCTACGACATCAACATCGACAACAACGGCGACGCCAAGGCGGACCTCACCTACCGCTGGACGTTCACCGACACCCGCACGCCGATGCCGTCCGACTCGTTCACCGGCAACGGCACGTTCCTGTACAACAACGGGCCGGTCACGACGGTGCGGGACGCCAACCTGCTCTTCCAGCAGTCCTACGACCTCACCCTGGTGCGGCCCGGCCAGGCGGACCAGGTGCTGCTCGACAACGCACCGGTGGCACCGTCGTTCGTCGGCAAGGCCTCGATGCCGAAGTACGGCGCGCTGCGCAACGGCGCCATCTCGAAGTTCAACGACGGCACGTCCCGGTCGTTCGCGGGTCAGGCCGAGGACCCGTTCTTCCTCGACCTGCGAGTCTTCGACCTGCTCTACGGCGACGCCGGCACCTGCGACAAGGAGGTCGGCCACGACACCCTCAACGGCTACAACGTCAACAGCCTGGCGCTGCAGGTGCCGAAGTCGGCACTGACGTCCGGCACGGACCCCGTCGTCGGCATCTGGAGCACCACCTCGCGCAAGAACGCGAGCGGGGGCTACTCGCAGGTGTCCCGGCTCGGTCAGCCGCTGGTCAACGAGGTCGTCATCCCCTACCAGGTGAAGGACACGTTCAACTCGATCGACCCGACGCAGGACGGCGCGGCGCTGCCGTTCGTGCAGAAGTCCGAGCTCGCGGCCACCCTCAACGCGGTGTGCGGCACCAACGCCCCGGTCAACGACCGGCAGGACCTCGTGACGGTGTTCCTCACCGGCGTCCCGGGTCTGAACCAGCCGCAGCACGTGACGCCGAGCGAGCAGCTGCGGCTGAACACCTCGATCGCCCCGACGCGTGAGCCGAAGCGGCTCGGCGTCCTCGCCGGGGACAACGCCGGTTTCCCGAACGGACGTCGCCTGACCGACGACGTGGTCGACATCGCGCTCCAGGTCGTCGGCGGTGAGCTCGTCGGCAAGCCGAACGACCTCGGTGACGCGGTCGACCGCAACGCCTCGGGCTTCGGACGGGACTTCCCGTACGTCGCGTTCCCCCACTCGGGGTCCCGGACCCAGAGCTCTCCGGCCGCCTACCACGGCGAGACGCTGGTGACCGGTGGCGACGGCCGCACGCCGTCCGACGGGTTCCCGGCGGCGCCGGTCGGTGTCGTGGGCCTGGGCGCGCTGCTCGCCCTCGCCGGGGCTCTGGTGGCCCGCCGGTCGGCGGGCGCGCCGCTCCCGGCCTGACCGGTCGCAGGCAGACGGCCGGGCCGGACACCGCGTCCGCGGTGCCCGGCCCGGCTCGTCCCGCACAAGTCAGCGGCCGCGCGACCAATCCAGAACGGCCCTGGGAGCCGAAGCACCCTCCGTAGCCCGTTCGTGTGACACCCGTCACGACGAGGGACGGGCGCTCACCCCTTGAGGGAGGGATTCATCCATGTCTCAGTCGAGACGAACACGCACCACGAGAGCGACTGCCCTGCTCGGCGTGGGAGCACTCGCCGTCGGCGGCGCGCTGTCAGCACTGGCGCCGACCAGCTCCACGGCATCGAGCCACCGTGAGGCTCCTGGCATCGCCAACCAGCCGGCGTACGACAACACGGACGTCTACGCGTTCGCACAGCCCGACGGGATGGTCAACATCGTGGCCAACTGGACTCCGTTCGAGGAGCCTGCCGGCGGTCCGAACTTCTACCCGTGGGCGACCGACGCGCGGTACAAGATCAACATTGACAACGACTACGACGCCAAGCCGGACGTCGTCTACACCTGGAAGTTCCGGACCACCCGGACCCCCAAGGCGTCGGACAGCTTCACGGGCAACGGCACGTTCCTCTACAACAACGGGCCGGTGACCTACCTCAAGGACCCGAACCTGCTGTTCCGCCAGCGGTACACGCTGACCCGCACCGCGGTCCGCAAGGGCCCGGACAAGGTCCGGACGCTGATCAAGAGCGGTAAGGTGGCGCCGTCGAACACCGGCAACGCCGGCATGCCGGACTACGGCGCGCTGCGCGACGCCGCGATCACCGGTTTCCAGGGCGCCGGGCGCAAGTCGTTCGCCGGCCAGGCGGCTGACCCGTTCTTCCTCGACCTGCGGGTCTTCGACGTGCTCTACGGCGGCGACTGCATGACCGAAGCCGGCAAGGACAGCCTGGCAGGCTTCAACGTCAACACGATCGGTCTCCAGGTCCCCCGCCGGGACCTGATCCACAACGGGCGCTCCGTCGTGGGCATCTGGAGCACGACCGACCGCAAGAACAGCAAGGGTGACTACAAGCAGATCTCGCGGCTGGGCCAGCCCCTGGTCAACGAGGTCGTCATCCCCTACCAGGTCAAGGACACGTTCAACTCGCTCAAGCCCCGTCAGGACGCGGCGGCGCTGCCGTTCGTCCAGAACTCGGAGCTGGCAGCGAGCCTGAACGCCGTCTGCGGCACCGACATCAAGGTCAAGAACCGTGACGACCTGGTCCAGGTGTTCCTCAAGGGAGTCCCCGGGATCAACAACCCGCGTGGCAAGGAGCGGCCGGCCGAGTACCTCCGGCTGAACACCGTCTGGCAGGCGGGCCAGCCCTTCAACCGCCTCGGCGTCATCGGTGGCGACAAGAACGGCTTCCCGAACGGTCGCCGGCTGCAGGACGACGTCCTCGACGCCGCGCTGCAGGTCGTCGGCGGGGAGCTGATCGGCAGCCCGAACGACCTCGGTGACGGCGTCGACGGGCCGGACAAGGCGTTCGGCGACACGTTCCCGTTCGTGGCCCTGCCGTACAGCGGCTCGACGACCAAGTCGTCGACCGACAAGTAGAACCGTCATCCGGTCCGGGCGCGAGCCCGGGCCGGGCAGGACACCCCGGCCCGCCCGCACCCCGGTGCGGGCGGGCCCGGGGCCTCCTCCCGCAGGAAGGACCCACCTCGCATGCGACCGCTGCTCCGGCCCGTGCTCCTCGTCGTCGGCACCATGACGCTCGCCGTCGCGCTCACCATCGCTGCCACCGGCCTGCTCGGCGGAACCGACGCCCGCACGCCGACGTCGCCGTCGAGCGCCGGCCGTGCCGGGCCGGCCGGGGTCGACCCCGCCGCCCTTCGCGACCGGGACAACCTGATCGGCACGCTGCAGGCGCGACTGCGGTCCACCCCCAAGGACCAGCGTTCGTGGTCGACGCTCGCCCTGGCCTACGTCGAGCAGGCGCGCGTCACCGCCGACCCCACCTACTACGGCAAGGCCGGTGCCGCGCTCGCGCGGGCCCGGGCACTGGCGCCGCACGACTCGGTGATGTACGCCGCGACCGCGACCCTCGAGGCGGCCCGGCACGAGTTCACCCAGGCACTGCGTGACAGCGGCCGGGCCCTCCAGGTCAACCCCTACAGCGCCGTCGCCGAGGCCATCCGTGCCGATGCCCTCACCGAGCTGGGCCGGTACGACGCGGCACTGCGGGCAGCGCACCGAGCCGACGACCTCGACCCCGGCCCCTCGACGTTCGCCCGGCTCAGCTACCAGGCCGAGCTGCGTGGCGACCTGCCCGAGGCCGCCCGACTGATGCGGTTGTCGCAGCGGGAGTCCGGCACCAGCGCGTCCTCCTACGCCTTCGCGACCTTCCACCTCGGCGAGCTGGCCCGCGCCGCCGGCCAGCCGGCGCTCGCCGCGCACCACTACCGGAACGCGCTGGACGCCGACCCGACGTACATGCCCGCGCTGGCCGGCGTCGCCCGCCTCGAGGTGGCCCGGGGCGACCTGGCGGCCGCGGTGCGCGACTACACCCGCGTGGTGCAGCGGCTCCCGCTGACGGAGTACGTCGTCGAGCTCGGCGAGCTGTACCAGGCGACCGGCAGGCAGCAGCTCGCCGACGAGCAGTACGCCGTGGCGACGGCTTCGGCACGGCTGTTCGCCGCGAACGGGGTGACCACCGACCTCGAGACGGCGGTCTTCGAGGCCGACCACGGGTCGCCCGCCGACGCGCTCGCGGCGGCGCGCACCGAGTGGTCCCGCCGGCACTCGATCCACACCGCCGACGCGCTGGCCTGGGCGCTGCACGCGAGCGGTAAGGACCGCAAGGCTCTGAGCTACGCGCGGCAGGCCAACGCGCTCGGCACCCGCGACGCCCGGATCGTCTTCCACCTGGGCGCGATCGAGGCGGCCAACCACCTGCCCGCGGCGGCGGCGACCCTGCGCGACGCGCGGTCGCTGGACGCCGGGGTGAGTCCCTGGCGCGAGCAGGCGATCGCGACGTTGCTGGCAGGCCTGCGATGAGCCGCCGGCTGGGACTGCGGCTGGGTGCGGTGGCGGCAGCCGCGGTCGCCCTGGTCGTCGGTGCGCCCACGCCCGCCAGCGCGCACCCGCTGGGCAACTTCACCGTCAACCGCTTCAGCGGCGTCGTCGTCGGCACCGAGGCCGTGACCGTCGACCACGTGCTCGACCTGGCCGAGATCCCGACCGCGCAGCGCGCGCCACGCATCGACACCGACGACGACGGGTCGCTGTCCCGCGCCGAGCTGTCGTCGTGGGCGGCCGGCGCCTGCGCGGACGCCGTTGCGTCGCTGCAGCTGACGGTCGGGGGCGACCGGCTCCCGCTCGCGGTCAGGTCGGCGGCAGCGCGCACGATGCAGGGGCAGGCCGGTCTTCCGACGCTGCGGCTCGAGTGCTCGCTGCGCGCACCGGTCCAGGTCGGTGCCCGTACGACCGTGCGGCTCGTCGACGGCGCGGCCGACGACGAGGTCGGTTGGCGTGAGATGACCGCCCGCGGTGACGGCACCACGCTCGCCCGCTCCGACGTGCCGACCCGCAGCCGCAGCGCCCGCCTCACGGCGTACCCGCAGGACCTGCTCTCCAGCCCGCTCGACCAGCGCGCCGTGCACCTCACGGTGACCCCCGGAGGCGCGCGGCTGGTCGCCGGCGACGACGCGACCGGCCCGGCGCCGTCCCTGACCCGCGGGAACGACCGGCTGACGCTGGCGTTCGAGAGCCTGCTCGCCCGCACCGAGGGCAACCCCTGGCTCGGGGTCCTCGCGGTGCTCGCCGCGCTGGCGCTCGGTGCGGCGCACGCGGTCGCCCCCGGGCACGGCAAGACGATCATGGCGTTCTACCTGTCCGGCCGCCGCGACGGTGCCCTGCGTGCCGCGGCCACCGTGGGCGCGACGGTCACCGCGACGCACACCGCGGGCGTGCTGGCGCTGGGGCTGATGGTCAGCGCCGGCACGGCGTTCGTCCCGGCCCGGGTCTACCCGTGGCTCAGCGTGGCCAGCGGCGTCCTCGTCGTGCTCGTCGGGCTGGCGCTGCTGCGCGAGTCGGCACGGCGGACCACCCGCCAGCACGCGGACGGCAGCCACGCGCACGGTCTGCTCGGCCGGGCGCACACGCACGGGGTCGCCGCACCTCACGACCACGACCACGACCACGACCACCCGCACGACCACGACCACCCGCACGACCACGACCACCCGCACGACCACGACCACCCGCACGACCACGACCACCCGCACGACCACGTGACCCGTCGGGCGCCGGCGGCCGTGGGCGCCGACGGTGCCGGTGTCACCGTGCCGCGGCCGGCGACCGACGCGGTGCCCACCCCGCACGAGCCGCACGACGACCACTCTCACGGCGCGCACGCGCGGCCGCACGCCGCAGCGGTCGCGCTCGACGAGCAGCCACCGCCCTCGCGTCGCCAGCTGGTGGCGATGGGGCTGGCGGGCGGCCTGCTGCCGAGCCCGTCGGCGCTGCTCGTGCTGCTGGGCGCGGTGGCGCTCGGTCACCCGTGGTTCGGCGTCGCGCTGGTCGTGGCGTTCGGTCTCGGCATGGCCGCCACCCTCGCCGCCGTCGGACTGGTCGTCATGCGGCTGCGGGTACGGGCCGAGCAACGGCTGATCAGCCACCCGTCATCGCGGTTCGCGCCGCTGCTGAGGCTCGCGCCGGTCCTCACCGCGGTGGTGGTCGTCGTGCTCGGCCTCGCACTGACCTGGCGCGGCGTCGGCAGCACCGGCCTCGTCTGACGCAATCGTCTGGCCGCAGCCACCGTCAGAGCGGCCAGGACAGGGCTGCAGCCGCTGCCGGGCCCCCACGTCGGGCCCTGGGACCCACCTGACGTCATCGCCCTGGCGCGTAGTGGCCCCTCGACCGCTCGAGCAGGGCCACTACGCCAGCCGACGTGCAGAGACGGCGGGAGAGTGACCTACGGAGCGTCGGCCGCGCCTTCCTCCGAAGCCGCTCCGGGCTCAGCCTCAACGGCGGGTCAGGGTCGCGGTTCCTACCCGCCGTCGGGCGTTCGGCCTCCGGTGCGCCTGCGGGGTTGTGTCCCGGGCCCTGCCTACCGTCAGGACATGCCCCCACCACCGGTCGCCGCGCGACCGGGGCACGACGCCTCGACCGCCCCGCGCGCCTCGGCGGGCGGGTGGTTCCAGCAGGCGACGTTCGACGAGCTCGGCACGCCGCTGCACGAGGTGACGTTCGTGGTCGTCGACCTCGAGACGACCGGCGGGTCACCGCACAGCTGCGAGATCACCGAGATCGGCGCGGTCAAGGTCCGGGGCGGCCGGCACCTCGGCGAGTTCCAGACCCTGGTCGACCCGGGCGTGCCGA
This sequence comes from uncultured Actinomycetota bacterium, assembly GCA_963746175.1. Lineage (GTDB taxonomy): Bacteria > Actinomycetota > Actinomycetes > JACCUZ01 > JACCUZ01 > CAVVAH01. Next base: position 1,034,213 of record CAVVAH010000001.1, read on the forward strand.
TCCCGCCGTTCATCTCGGTGCTCACCGGCATCAGCGACGCCATGGTCTCCACCGCCCCGCGGCTGCCGACGGTCGTGCCGGCCTTCCTCGAGTTCGCCGGTCCCGACTCGGTCCTGGTGGCGCACAACGCCCCGTTCGACGTCGGCTTCCTCAAGGCGGCCTGCGCGGCCACCGGCCACGAGTGGCCGGGCAACCGGGTGCTCGACACGGCACGGCTCGCCCGGCAGGTCGTCACCCGCGACGAGGCGCCCAACTGCAAGCTGGCCAGCCTGGCCCGGCTGTTCCGGGCCGGCACCACGCCCGACCACCGGGCCCTGACCGACGCGCGCGCGACCGTCGACGTCCTGCACGGGATGCTGGAGCGACTCGGCAACCTCGGCGTCCGGTCGCTCGACGAGCTGTCGACGTTCTCGTCCCGGGTCTCCCCCGCCCAGCGCGCCAAGCGGCACCTGGCCGAGCCGTTGCCGCACCTGCCGGGCGTCTACCAGTTCGTCGACGAGCGCGGCGAGGTGCTCTACGTCGGGAAGGCCAAGGACCTCCGACGGCGGGTCCGGTCCTACTTCACGGCCGGCGAGACCCGTGGCCGGATGGCCGAGATGGTCGGCCTCGCGGTCGCGGTGGTGCCGATCGTCTGTGCCACTCCGCTCGAGGCCGAGGTCCGCGAGCTGCGGCTGATCGCGCAGCAGAAGCCGCGCTACAACCGCCGGTCCCGGTTCCCGGAGCGCGCCCACTGGCTCAAGCTCACTGCCGAGGCCTTCCCCCGGCTGTCCAGGGTCCGCGAGGTGCGCGACGACAGCGCCACCTACCTCGGCCCGTTCTCGGGCACCCGGCAGGTCGAGCTCGCCACCGCTGCGCTGCACGAGGCGTTCCGGCTCCGGCAGTGCAGCAGCCGCCTGTCGCCCCGCCGGCCGACCAACGCGTGTGCGCTGGCCGAGATGGGTCGGTGCGGCGCGCCGTGCGACGGCAGCGAGTCCGTCGAGGCCTACGCCGTGCACGCCGAGGCCGTGCGTGCGGCGATGCTCGGCGACGTCCGCCCGGTCGTCGACTCGCTCAGCCGCAAGGTGTCCCGGCTGTCCGAGGTCGAGCGCTACGAGGAAGCGGCAGTGCACCGCGACCGGCTGGCGGCCTTCGTCCGGGCGGCCGCCCGGCTGCAGCGGGTCTCTGCCCTCACCGGCTGCGCCGAGGTGGTCGCCGCCGTCCAGCGCGACCCGGGCGACTGGGAGATCGTCGTGGTCCGCCACGGCCGGCTCGCGGGCACGGCGGTCGCCGGCCGCGAGCAGGACCCCCGGGTCGTCGCCGCCGGGCTGGTCTCGACCGCCGAGGTCGTCACGCCCGGCACGGGTCCGACACCGGCGGCGAGCGCCGAGGAGACCGAGTGCGTCCTGCGCTGGCTGGAGCAGCCCGGTGTCCGGCTCGTGTCGCTCACCGGCTCGTGGGCCTGCCCGGCCTACGGCGCCGGCGGGGTCCGGCTGTGGGCCGAGGCGGCCGAGGCCGGCCGCGACGCGCTCGACCCGTTCGGCAGCCGGCGCGACATCCGCCCGGTCCACCAGCCGGGCGCTCTCGCCGGTCCGGTCAGCCGGATCGTCGGCTGACCAGGACCGGGTGCGGTCAGCCGGTGCAGGCCTCGCTGTCGTAGCGGCAGGCGACGACCTGAGGCGTCTCGACGTCGTGGCCCGTCTGGAGGTTCGCGGCCAGCCGGACGAACTGGGCGTGCGTCCAGGCCAGCGGCATCGCCGACAGGGTGGGCTCACCGGGCGTGTACCGCCGCGCTGAGCCGCTGGGCGGGTTGTGGTCCCAGACCTGCTCTGCCATCAGGTGGCTGGCGTCATCCGCCGCCCGCCCCATGGTGCGGAGCAGCCGAGTCGCCGCTCGCGTGCGACCGGCGGCCAGGGCGTACTCGCCGCGCTCGCCGGAGAGCAACGGCCAGCCGCGGCCGATCGTCTGCCCGGAACCCTTGTCGGTGGGCTCCCACTGACTGCCGTCACGCTTCTCGCCGTAGCCGTCGAAGCTCGCGCGGTGCCAGAACCGGCCGTTGGCGGTGCGGTAGCCGAGCTGGTCGTCCACGACCGCAAGCGAGCTCAGGACCACCGGGTCGTCAGCCCGCTTCACGCCGAGCCGCACCAGGTCGAGGAAGCTCGGGTCCACGACCCGCCGCTCGTCGATGAGCGGACCGCCGTCGCTCACCTGCATCTGCGTCCCGGAGTCCGGCTCGCCGGTCGCCGTGATCCGCAGGTAGTACGGGTCGTCGCTGTACGGACCGGTGGTGGTGGCCGTCCAGCCCTCGACCTGCTGCTGCCACGCGTCCGCGGTCTGCTCGTACGTCCCGGCACTCGCCACGTCACCGTTCCTGCGTGCGATGTCTGCCGCGCACACCAGCCCCGCGATCTCGGCGCCGATGGTCGCCGGGGACCAGCCCTTGGCGTTCTCCCAGCGCTCCTGCGGGGTCTGCGGGCCGTGCGCGACGACGTAGTCGGCCGACTTCTTCACGTGCGCCCAGTCCGCGCTACCGGTTCGGCGGAGCTGGTGGGCAAGCACGATCGGGAAGGCGACCTCGTCCATCTGCAGGTCGCCGAAGACCGGCGTCCCGTCGAGCCGCGAGTTCTGGGGGAACGAGCCGTCAGCCCGCTGCTGGTGCTGCCACAGGTAGTCCAGGGCACGGTTCGCTGCGCCCTTGTCTCCGGTCGCCAGGAGGCCGGTCGCGATCTGGTACAGGTCACGCGACCAGACCGCGTGGTAGACGGCGAGGTCCTGAAGGGAGTTCGCCCAGGCCCACGGGCGACCGGGAGCGGCGACGAACCCACCTCGGTAGGTCTTGTCCTCGCTGGCCGCCAGGACCATGGCCGACACGTTCCACTCCGTGGTGAACGAGCCCACGCTCGCCGGTGCGGTGCGGATCGAGCGCAGGTAGTGGTTCCAGCCCGCGTCGTAGCGCGCACGCGACGACGCGAAGGCGGTGCCGAGGGATGCCTGGGCGACGGACAGCGCGCGATCGGTCGTCGAGCCGAACGCGATGGCCACCCTGGCACTGCGGTGGCCGCGGAGACCCGTCAGTGGCAGCTCCCCCGTCTGCACGACGTTCCCGGGCTGGTCGGCGCTGTACGCCCAGTCCATCCGGTGGTCCGACCGCAGGTCCTGCCAGCCGTCGCTCGTCCCGAGGTACCCGCTGGAGGTCAGGGTCATGGCCGGGCTGGAGACGACCGCGCTCGCCACCGCCGAGTCGTCGTGGGAGAGCAACGACCCGCCGGGGCCGGAGCTCCCGATGTCGTCGTTCCCGGTCATGTCCAGCGCCGGGTCGTGCAGCAGGAACAACCGCAGCGGCTTGCCCGTGAGCGACTCGAAGCGGACCTTCTCCAGCACGCTCGCTCGGCGGGGATCGGTCACGAACGTCTTGGTGATCCGCCAGTCACCAGAACGCGCGGTGGACACCAGCCGGTAGGTCAGCGACCGGCTGCTCAGCAGCTGGACCCGGCTGCGGGCGTCCGAGTCTTCCCGGTCGGTGAAGGTCTTCCCGTCGGTCACGACGAACTGGCTGTCACGGACGCTCGGGGTGTCGATCCGCGGGTAATACACATCGCTGAGCTTGCCGCGCGAGAGGGTGTACCAGACCTTGCTCGCCACGCCGCGGGCTGTGCCGAAGCCGTCCTTGTCGCCCGGCACCCAGGTCGAGGCGGTGCCCGGGGCACCTGGTGCCGCACCGGTGGCGGCAACGGCGGGGGCCGTGCCGGGTGCCACCACCAACGCCGCCGTGATCGCGGCCCCGGAGAGGGCTGCGATGACGCCGCGTGGTCGCAGGGCGGGGGCGGTCTCCGGGCTGGGCCTCATCGGGGCTCCTTCGGCACGACATCGGGACGAAGCGCTCACGCCCTACCCGCTACGCTCGCAACTACTCGCTACGTGCACCCGGAGGCGTCTGTGATCACCGCGATCGTGCTCGTGCACGTGGAGGCCGACCGCATCCCCGAGGTGGCCGAGGTCATCGCCGCGCTCGAGGGCGTGAGCGAGGTCTACTCGGTCACCGGCGGGGCCGACCTCATCGCGATGGTCCGGGTCCGCGAGCACGAGGCGCTCGCCGACGTCATCGCCGACCGGCTGAGCAAGGTCGACGGCGTGCAGGCGACCGAGACGCACATCGCCTTCCGCACCTACAGCCAGCACGACCTGGACGCGGCCTTCTCCCTCGGCGCCGAGGGCGCCGACTAGGGCACCGGCGCGTCTCCCGCCGGGTCCGGAGCGGTTCCGGGCCGCTCCGGGGAAGGAGCGAACGTCAGGCCCGGCACCAGCGCCAGCACGGCTGCCATGATCATGCACGCCGTGCCGGCGATCGCAGCCAGCCCGGCCAGGTAGGCCGTCCCGTCGACGACCGCCCCACCCGGACGGAGACCGATCAGCTCGGCCGCTCCCGCCAGGAGGGCAGCCCCCAGCAGGGCGCCCCCGCCGGCCTGAGCCAGCCGCCGGGCAACCCGTCGCTCGGGCCCCGAGGCGCTGTCCGGCACGGTCGCCCCGTCCTCCACCAGCTGCACGACCAGGGCGACGACCGCCACCCAGGCCCCGACCACGAGGAACGCGGCCACCGAGTCGCTGGGCCGGTGCCACCCGGCGGACATCGTGGCAGCCGCGGTCAGCGTCGCGTAGCCCGTCCCCGCGACCGACAGCACCGGTCGCAGCCGGGCGGGCAGCACCACGATGAGCGCCACGACCACGGAGAAAGCCACGGTGCTGTGGCCGCTGGGCAGGCTGTTCAGCGTGGCCGGAGTCCGCTCGGACAGGCCGAGGTCCGGGCGGCTCAGCACCGCGTGCTTGAGCAGCTGGCTGGTCAGGTTGGCTCCGAGCAGCAGCGCCAGGGCAGCCAGCCCCACCGCGCGGCGCAGCCGGAGCAGCGCGACCACCGCCACCAGGGCCGCGGCCCCCAGGATCGACGCGACCGACACCACGTCGAGCACCCGCTCGACCACGTCGGTCACCCGGGTCCGGCTCGCCACCGCGCCGCGAAGCGCGTGCCCGTCCAGCACCCGACCCGGCACGGTCCAGACCGCGAACCGGTCGACGAGCGCCACCCCCGCGGCGCAGCCGACCGCCGCGGCCGCGGTCAGCGCCGTGGCGACGGCCCGGTCCCGTCGAAGCCCGGAAAGGAGGAGGCGCACGCCGCGACCGTACGCGGCTCAGCTCGGGGCGAGGCGGCGACTCGCGTCCACCCAACCGGCCAGGGCCCGCGCGGCCGAGCCGCTGTCGACCGACTCCGCGGCCCGCCCCAGCGCGCCGCGCAGCGCATCGATGATCGAGCCCGCGGGGTCCGGCTCGAGGGCCACCAAGGCGGCGGCAGCGTTGAGCAGCACCGCGTCGCGGACCGGCCCGGCCTCCCCCGCCAGGAAGCGCCGCGCCACCTCGGCGTTGTGCGCAGGGTCGCCGCCGCGCAGGGACCCGGCCTCGGCCCGCCGGATGCCGACGTCCTCGGGCGCCACCTGGTCGGCCGAGACGGCACCGTCGCGGACCACCCAGACCTGCGACGTGGTGGTGGGCGTGAGCTCGTCCAGGCCGTCGTCGCCGCGGAACACCAGCGCGGACGTGCCCCGGTCGGCGAGCACGTGGGCCATGACGCCGGCCAGTCGGGCGTCGGCGCACCCGACGGCCTGGGCCGAGGGCTGCGCCGGGTTGGCGAGCGGGCCGAGGATGTTGAAGAAGGTGGGCACGCCGAGCTCGCGGCGCGGCACGGCGGCGTGCCGCAGCGCCGGGTGGAAGCGCGGCGCGAAGCAGAACGTCACGCCCGTCGCGTCGAGGCACTCTGCGGCCTGCGCGGGATCGAGGTCGACGACGACGCCGAGCTCCTCGAGCAGGTCCGCGGAGCCGCACGCGGAGGACGCCGAGCGGTTGCCGTGCTTGACGACACGAGCGCCGGTGCCGGCGACGACCATCGCCGACATCGTCGAGATGTTGACGGTGTTCGCCCGGTCGCCGCCGGTGCCGCAGGTGTCGACGGACGGGCCTTCGACGCTGAACCGGGCCGCCAGCCCGAGCATGGCGCGTACCAGCCCCGTGATCTCGTCCGGCGCCTCGCCCTTGGCGCGCAGCGCGACGGCGAAGCCGGCCACCTGCACCGACGTGGCCTCGCCGGACATCACCTGCTCCATGGCCCACGCGGTGTCGGCCGCCGTGAGGTCGGTGCCGGCGAGCAGGGTCGAGAGCAGGCCTGGCCAGGTGGGTGCCGGCCGCTCGTCGGTCATGCGCTCATGGGGTCAGGACAAGGACTCGGCGCCACGGCGCCGCATGAGGTCGGCCACGGTGCGGGCCAGCACGATGGGGTCCAGCGGGTGCGGCACCGCGGCCTCGGCCCGCGACCAGTTGGCCAGCCAGCTGTCCGTCACGCGGCCGGTCAGCACCACGATCGGTGGGCACTGGAAGATCTCGTCCTTGGCCTGCCGCGCGATGCCCATCCCTCCGGTGGGGGTCGCCTCGCCGTCGAGGATCGCCACCGAGACACCGCCCCTGTCCAGCGCGGCGATGACGGCCGGCCCGGTGGCGCACTCCAGCCACTCCACGTTCGGGACGTCAGCGGCCGGACGCCGCCCGATCGCGAGCTTCACCTTCTCGCGCGTCTCGACGTCGTCGCTGTAGACGAGCACCGTCATCGTGGCGTCGGGCGCGTGCTCCGGCCGCACGGGGACTCCGGACCCCAGGGCACGGGGTTCGCCGGTCGAGATCGACTGGATGCGGGGGGCGTCGCTCACGCGCAGATGCTACCGACCGTGGGGGGGCGGGCGCGCCCTCGGTGCCGCCCGGCGGCCGGGCGGTCGGGTGCTGCGCTCCCGGCCCCGGCCGTGGCTGCGGGATCCGGCGCGAACCCGTCGGGGGGTCGGGGGTGCCGACCGGGCCGCGGACCGCAATAATGCGGTCCGTGGCGACCGAAGCGGCTCCAGGAGCCTCCACCAGGCCCAGTCACGTCCCGGCGTCCCGCCCGGACACGACGTCGGTGGGCACCATCGTGTGGCTCTCGTCGGAGCTGATGTTCTTCGCGGCCCTGTTCGCGATGTACTTCACGATCCGCTCCGTCAGCCCGGGACTCTGGGACACCGAGCCGGAGCTGCTCAACATCCCGTTCTCGACGTTCAACACCACCGTCCTGGTCCTGTCCTCCGTGACCTGCCAGCTCGGGGTGTTCGCCGCGGAGAAGGGCGACGTCGTCCGGCTCCGGATGTGGTTCATCATCACCTTCTTCATGGGCGCCTTCTTCATCGGCGGCCAGGTCTACGAGTACTCCTCGCTGGTCGCCGAGGACGGTCTGACGCTCAGCTCCAACGCCTATGGATCGGTCTTCTACCTGACGACCGGCTTCCACGGGCTGCACGTCACGGGCGGCCTGCTCGCCTTCCTGCTGGTGCTCGGCCGCACGTTCACGGCGAAGCGCTTCACGCACGGTCACGCCACCAGCGCGATCGTGGTGTCGTACTACTGGCACTTCGTCGACGTCGTCTGGATCGGCCTCTTCGCGACCATCTACCTCATCAAGTGAGAGGGCCCGTGACCCGACCCATCACACCTCCGCTGCTGCGCCGTGTCCTGGGCGCGGTGTCGCGCCGCCGTCGCCACCGGTTCGCACCGGTGGTGCTGCTGCTCACGGCCCTGGCCGCCACCGGTGGCGCCTACTCCGCCTTCGCACCGACCAACAGCGCAGAGGCGGCAGCCGGCATCAGCACGCAGACGCTGGAGGAGGGCCGCGCGCTCTTCCTCAAGAACTGCGCCACCTGCCACGGGCTCAACGCCGAGGGCGGCAGCGACGGGCCGAGCCTCGTCGGCGTGGGTGCCGCTTCGGTCGACTTCCAGGTCGGCACCGGCCGGATGCCGGCCCGCGAGCTCGGCGCCCAGATCGAGGCCAAGACCGTCGAGTTCGAGCCCGACCAGATCGCGGCGCTGGCGGCCTACGTCGCCTCGCTCGGCCCCGGCCCGGAGATCCCCTCGACGTCGGACGTGTCCACCAAGGACGCGAACGCCGCTGAGGGCGGCTCGATCTACCGCACCAACTGCGCGATGTGCCACAACTACGCCGGCTCCGGCGGGGCGCTGACGCGCGGCAAGTACGCACCGTCGCTGAAGCAGACGACGGCCAAGCACATCTACGAGGCCATGCTCACCGGTCCGCAGTCGATGCCGGTCTTCGGCGACACCACGATGACGCCCGAGGACAAGCGCGACATCATCGCGTTCCTCAAGACGACCCGGTCCGAGGCGTCGCCCGGCGGCGCCCGGCTCGGGAAGGTCGGGCCGGTCAGCGAAGGTGCGGTCGGCTGGCTGGTCGGCCTCGGCGCGCTGATCGGCTGCGCCGTGTGGCTGGGAGCGAAGGCGAGATGACCCATGAGTGACCAGCGGCACACCGGACCGGGCGTGCAGCAGGACGACGAGCGCATCCGGGCGGGTGCAGGCGGGGGAAGTTCAGACGTGCCGGACTCGACCGTCGCCACCAGCTCGTCCAACGACGCCCTCATGGGCGCCGAGGGCACCAGCCACGCTGGTGCCGGGCAGGACGTCGAGCTCAGCGGTCGCTACGCGAACCCGGGCCTGCCGGCGCACGTCTACCGCCGCTCGGACATCGACCCCAAGGCCGCGGCCCGCCGCGAGCGTGAGGTGGCCGCCTTCTTCGGCCTCAGCACCCTCGGCACGCTGCTCTTCATCGTGGCCTACTTCGCAGTGAAGCCTGCGGGAGCCTCGGGCGAGGACATGCTGGAGAAGGTCGGCCTGTCGACCCGGCTCCTCGGTCTCGGGCTCGGGCTGGCGTTGTTCTGCATCGGCGCCGGCGCCATCCACTGGGCCAAGACCCTGATGCCCGACGACGAGATCGTCGCCGAGCGCAAGCCGATGCGCTCGTCCGACGAGGACCGCGCCGAAGCAGTCGTGGCCATGAAGGAAGGGGCTGCCGGCGCGGCCCTGGGCCGTCGCAAGCTGATCCGCAACAGCCTGCTCGGTGCGCTCGCACCGCTCGGGCTGCTCGCGATCATCCCGCTGCGCGACCTCGGCCCGCTCCCCGGCGCCAGCCTGGCCTACACCGCGTGGAAGCCCGGCAAGCGGCTCTGGACCGACCCCACCGGCCGACCCATCAAGGCCGCCGAGGTGCCGATCGGCACCGTCATCCACGTGCAGCCGGCGAACATCGACAAGATGCCGGATCCGCTCAACGAGCGCGCCAAGGCGACCACGCTCGTCATCCGGCTGGAGCCGGACGAGATCACCGACCCGAAGCAGAAGCGCTGGGCGGTCGACGGCATCGTGGCCTACTCCAAGGTCTGCACGCACGTCGGCTGCCCGGTCGGCCTGTACGAGCAGCAGACGCACCACCTGCTCTGCCCCTGCCACCAGTCGACGTTCGACGTGACGAAGGACTGCGCAGTGGTCTTCGGCCCGGCAGCGCGCCCCCTGCCGCAGCTGCCGCTGGCCGTGGACAGCGAGGGCTACCTCGTGTCCACCGACGACTTCCAGGAGCCGATCGGCCCGAGCTTCTGGGAACGAGGGGAGCGTTAACCACATGGCACTCGAGCGGATCGGCGGCGGGATCGCCAACGAGATCGACGAACGGTTCCACTCCGCGGCGTTCGTCAAGCGCAACGCCCGCAAGGTCTTCCCGGACCACTGGTCGTTCATGCTGGGTGAGATCGCGCTCTACAGCTTCATCATCCTGCTGCTGACGGGCACCTTCCTCACGCTCTGGTTCAAGCCGAGCCAGACCGAGGTCATCTACAACGGGTCCTACATCCCGCTGCACGGGCTGAAGATGTCCGAGGCCTACGAGTCGACGCTGGACATCTCGTTCGACGTGCGCGGCGGCCTCATCATCCGGCAGATCCACCACTGGGCCGCGCTGATCTTCGTCGCGTCGATGATCGTGCACATGTGCCGGGTGTTCTTCACCGGCGCGTTCCGCAAGCCGCGCGAGACCAACTGGATCATCGGCTTCATCATGATCACCCTCAGCTTCGTCGAGGGACTGGCGGGCTACTCGCTGCCGGACGACCTGCTGTCCGGCACGGGGCTGCGGATCACCGAGGGCGTCCTGCTGTCGCTGCCGGTGGTGGGCACGTACCTGTCGTTCTTCCTCTTCGGCGGCGAGTTCCCGGGTGAGGCGATCATCCCGCGGCTCTTCACGGCGCACGTGCTGCTGATCCCGGGCATCTTCCTGGCGCTGATCACCGTGCACCTGATCCTCGTCTGGTACCAGAAGCACACCCAGTACCCGCTGCCCGGGCGGACCGAGACGAACGCCGTGGGCTACCCCTTCTTCCCGATCTACGTCGCGAAGGCGGGCGGCTTCTTCTTCATCACGTTCGGCGTCACGACGCTGCTGTCGGCGTTCGCGTCGATCAACCCGATCTGGCTCTTCGGGCCCTACAACCCGGGTGAGATCTCGGCCGGCTCCCAGCCGGACTGGTACATGGGCTTCCTCGAAGGCTCGTTGCGCATGTTCCCGAACTGGGAGACCCACCTGCTGGGCTTCACGATCCCGTGGAACGTCCTCGGTCCGGCGCTGATCATCCCCGGCCTGCTGTTCACCCCGATGGCCATCTACCCCCTGCTGGAACGCTGGGTCACCGGCGACAACGCCGAGCACCACGTGCTCGACCGCCCGCGCAACGTGCCCACCCGCACCGGTCTCGGCGTGATGGCCCTCTCGACCTGGCTGATCCTGCTCGCCGGCGGCGCGAACGACATCCTCGCGGTGACGTTCCACCTGTCCATCAACGACATCACGAACGCGTTCCGGGTCCTGATCTTCGTGGTCCCACCGCTGGCCTACGTGATCACCAAACGGATCTGCCTCGGCCTGCAGCGCCGCGACCGCGACCTGGTCCTGCACGGCCGGGAGACCGGCCGGATCGTGCGGCTGCCGCACGGCGAGATGATCGAGGTCCACGAGCCTGTGTCCGACGCGAAGAAGTGGGAGCTCACCCAGCACCTCGTCCGCACGCCGTACGAGGTGGGCCCGTCGACCGACGCCAACGGCGTGCCGCGCCGACGGCTGCTGGCCGCCAAGGCGCGCGCCCGGGTCTCCCGGTTCTACTTCGAGGACCGGGTCGAGCCGCCGACGCCGGCCGAGGTCCACGAGCTGGAGTCGAGCGGGCACCACTGATTCCCGCCGGCGCGGTCAGCACGACGGACGGCGGGTAGCAACCCGTGATGGCTGCCACCCGCCGTTCCACGCCCGGGGACTTTCCCGGCCTGCTGTGCCTCGTCACCGGTGCCTCCGGCTACATCGGCGGCCGGCTGGTGCCCGAGCTGCTCGAGGCCGGGCACCGGGTGCGCGTGCTGGCCCGGCGGCCGGAGACCCTGCGCGACCACCCCTGGGCCGGCGACGTCGAGGTGGTGCGCGGCGACGCCTCGGACGCCGCGTCGCTCCGCCCCGCGATGGCCGACGTCGACGTCGCCTACTACCTGATCCACGCGCTGGGCACCCACGGCTTCGAGCAGACCGACCGGGAGACCGCGCAGACGTTCGGCGACGCCGCGCGAGGGGCCGGCGTCGGCCGGTTGGTCTACCTCGGCGGCCTCACCCCCGACGTCCCGGCCAGGGAGCTCTCCGCGCACCTGCGGTCGCGGCTGGAGGTCGGCGGGATCCTGCTGTCCTCCGGGGTGCCCACCGCCGTGCTGAGCGCCGCAGTGATCATCGGTTCCGGCTCGGCGTCGTTCGAGATGCTGCGCTACCTCACCGAGCGGCTGCCGGCCATGATCACGCCGCGCTGGGTGGACACCCGGATCCAGCCGATCGCGATCCGCGACGTCCTGCGCTACCTGGTCGGCTGCGCGACCCTGCCCCAGCAGGTGTCCCGCGCGTTCGACATCGGCGGCCCCGACGTCCTGACGTACCGCCAGATGATGCAGCACTACGCCGCGGTGGCGGGTCTCCGCCGGCGGATCATCGTCAAGGTCCCGGTGCTGACACCGACGCTCTCAGGGCACTGGGTCGGCCTGGTCACGCCGGTGCCCAACTCGATCGCGCGTCCGCTGGTCGACTCGCTGAAGCACGAGGTGGTCGCCCGGGAGCACGACATCGCCGAGCACGTGCCCGACCCGCCGGGAGGGTTGATCGGCTTCGACCGCGCGGTCGAGCTGGCCCTGCAGCGGATCCGCGACGCGGAGGTGACGACCCGCTGGTCGTCGGCGTCGGTGCCGGGCGCGCCGAGCGACCCGCTGCCCACCGACCCGGACTGGGCCGGCGGCAGCCTCTACGAGGACCTCCGCCGCCGGCCGGTGGCCGCGTCCCCCGACGCGCTGTGGCGGGTGGTGGAGGGGATCGGCGGCGTGCACGGCTGGTACTCCTTCCCCCTGGCCTGGCGGGTGCGTGGCCTGCTGGACCGGCTCGCCGGCGGGGTCGGCCTGCGCCGCGGACGGCGCGACCCGGACCGGGTCCTCGTCGGCGAGACCATCGACTTCTGGCGGGTCGAGGAGCGCGACGCCGGCGAGCTCCTGCGGCTGCGCGCCGAGATGCGGCTGCCCGGCCTGGCGTGGCTGGAGCTCGCCGTCGAACCCGCCGGGGGTCCCGGCGGGTCGGACCGCTCGACGTACGTGCAGCGGGCGCTCTTCCACCCCCGCGGGTTGCTGGGCCACGCGTACTGGTGGTCGGTCGCGCCGTTCCACGGGATCGTCTTCGGCGGGATGGCCCGCAACATCGCCCGGGCCGCCGAGCAGCTCGAGGCCGGCGAGAAGGTCTCCACGACCCCGCCCTGAGCTCGCCGTCACACCGACAAGCAAGAGCGCCAGGACCAGGACGCCCTGCGCCTGCCGGCCCGCTCGCCGTCGGTCCCGATCCGTGGCCATCGGGCCGTCCGGATGCTGGTCTGTACCGGTCCACAACAGGTGGGTGCATGCCGCAACAGGCGTATCCGCCTGTTGTCGGGGGTGTTCACCTGTTGTGGACCGGTACAGCGCGGGAAGCAGACGCGACCGACGGCGCCCGACCTGGCAGGCGTGTCCGGTCCCCGTCTGAAGCGGCTGTTGACCCGCACCACGACGGCGGTGGCACGGACCGCATCAGGTCGAACCCCTCAGCGCAGGCCGCGGGCTGCCTTCAGCCGTTCCCGGGCCTCGTCCTGGTCGACGATCGGCGCGGGGTAGTCGAGCTTCGCCCGCTCGTCGTCGGGGAGCAGCCACGGCTCATGGACGTAGCGGTCCTCGACGTCGGCCAGCTCCTCGACGTACCGCCGGACGTAGGCGCCGGTGGGGTCGTGCCGCCGGCCCTGCAGCGTGACGTTGTAGGTCCGGTTGAACCGGCTGTCGGTGCCGGTGCCGGCGACCCACTGCCAGTTCATCGTGTTGCTCGCGACGTCCCCGTCGAGCAGCAGGTCGACGAAGTGCTGGGCGCCCTCCCGCCAGTCGATGTACAGCGTCTTGCAGAGGAAGTGCGCCGTGATGAGCCGCGCGCGGTTGTGCATCCAGCCCTCCCGCGCGAGCTGCCGCATCCCGGCGTCGACGACCGGGTATCCGGTGCGACCCTCCTTCCAGGCCGCGAGCTCCGCGGCGCTGCGGTGCCAGCGGTCGCCGCGTGGGCGGTAGTCCGCCGTCGTGGCGTCCGGCCGCGCCGCGAGGACCTGGGCGTAGAAGTCCCGCCAGGCCACCTGCCGCACGAACGCCTGGGCCGCCGTGCTGCGCGACTCGCCGGCCCGCCGGGCCAGCTCCACGGGCGACAGGCAGCCGAAGTGCAGGTACGGCGAGAGCCGGCTGGTGTTGTCGTTGCCGAGCGCGTCGTGGTCGTCGTCGTAGTCCTCGAGGCCGTCCCGCAACCAGGCGTTCATCCGGCGGCGGCCGGCGGTCTCCCCACCGGGCACGGGGTCCGGCGACACCGGGCCGGACGCCACCGCGGTCGAGGAGGGAAGCCGTCCCTTCGCCAGCCGAGCCGGCAGGTGCAGCGATCGCGGGGTGGGCGCGAGCTCGCGCGCACCGAGGGCCACCCACTTCCGGTGGTACGGCGTGAACACGGCCATGTGGTCCTTGCCGGCGCCGCTCGGCACGAGCCGGCCCGGCGGCACCACGAACAGCGCCTCGTCGTGGACCACCAGCTCGATCGACGCCGGCAGCGCCGCGCGCAGCCGTTCGACGCGCGATCGGGCGTACCGCGTGACGTCTCCGGCGACGTGCACGCTCACCGCGCCGGTGTGCTCCGCGACGCGGAGGACCTCCTGCGCCCACGTGCCGTCGCGGACCACCAGCCCGGCCCCCCGGTCCGTGAGGGAGGCGTCCAGGTCCCGCAGCGACTCGACCAGGAACCGGGCGCGGTTCGGCCGGTTGTAGTCCGAGCGCAGGATGGCCCGGTCCAGCACGAACAGCGGCACCACCGCGTCGGCGTCCGAGACCGCACCGTGCAGCACCGGGTTGTCATGGACGCGCAGGTCGCGCGTGAGGACGGCGACCGAGACGGCAGGGCTCACGCAGGGGCTACTGCCCGCCACGCGGGCCTGGATGCAGCGATCCGGTCGGCAGCAGAGGTCAGGACGTGGGCGCCGCGGCGGCCTGCAGCGCGCTGCCGGCCAGCCAGTCGTCCCACGAGACGTTCCAGTCCGTGTAGCCGTTGCCCGGCTCGAGCGGTCGCGACGACCCCACGACCTTCACGATGTCGCCGACGGTCGACTGGTTGAACAGCCAGATCGCGTTGGACATGCTCATGCCGACGCAGCCGTGGCTGACGTTGTCCCGGCCCTGTTCGCCGGTCGACCACGGGGCGGCGTGCACGAACTCGCCGCTCCAGGTGACGCGCATGGCGTAGGGGACCTCGAGGCGGTAGTACTCCGGGTCGCCCTGCGAGATGCCGATCGTGCTGGCGTCCATGATCTTCAGCGTGTGCTTCTCGAGGATGACCTTGGTGCCGTTGCGGGTGAGGAAGTCGGCCTTGCCGGTGGTGACCGGGATGACGCGGGTCTTCTTGCCGTTGCGGTAGACGCTCAGCGTGTGGCGGTCGACGTCGACGATGCTCACCATCGAGGACCCGGTGCGGAACTTGATCGTGCGGTTGCTCATGCCCCACACGCCGCGCCCGGCGTCGACACCCTTGAGGTTCACGTCGAGCGAGATGGTGTCGTACGCCGGCCAGTACTCCTGGGGCCGGAAGTGCACCTCGGTGTCGCTGACCCAGCTCCACGCGCCCACGATCGGCTTCTTGCTGGTGACCACGAGGGCCTGCTCGACGGCGGCGCGGTCATGGACCGTGGCGTTCAAACGGACGATGATCGGCATGCCGACGCCGACGGACTGGCCGGACAGCGGCGAGATCGAGGTCTCGAGGACCTTGCGCGGTGCCACCGTCGCGAAGAAGCCAGTGCGCTCGGTGCCGACGCCGTCGGAGTCGACGGCGGCCGCCACCAGGCGGTAGTGCTGGGCGAGCTTCAGCGGGTCGCTCGCGGTCCAGGACCGCTTGTCGCCGGAGAGCGCCCCGGCGACCTGACGGCCCTTGCCGTCGGTGAGCACGACCGAGGTCAGGGTGCCGTCGGTCGCGGTCACGGTCACCGGCTGGTCGACCTGGACGTCGGTCGAGGCGCTGGCCGGGAGGAAGTCGATGCCGGCCTCGGAGACCGACGGGACGGCGCCACCGGAGGCGGCCGCCTGGGCCTCGGGCGCCGCAGACCGGCTCCCGGACGAGGTGCAACCGCTCAGGGCCAGCAGCGCGGAGGCGGCCACCAGCAGTGCGACGGGTCGCGCCCGTGCCGCACCCGTGCCGCGCACCTGGCGCAGCCCACCCCGATCCCCCACTGCCGTCCTCCTCGCTCGCGCCACGGACCTCTCCTGCCGAGGAAGACGCGCGACCAGTCTGACCGGTTGCCGCAGGGTCGTCCAATCCCGCGCGCTCCGCCTCGATAACGAATCGGCAAGGTGACCACCCCGACTTGACCCGAGCAGGGCAGCAGAGCGCTCAGGGGCGCTCAGGGCGCTCGGAGCTGCGTGCTCACGGGCGACGTCGCAGAGCAGCACGGTGATGCTGCGGCCCGGTCAGTGGGCGGGGTCGCCCCGGTAGTACTCGAAGACCATCCCGATCACGGCGAGCGCCCCGCACCCGGCGCCGATGAGGAACAGCCACCAGCCGAAGACGATCCCGAGGAAGGCGATCGCCGAGCTGGCGGCGACGGCCAACGGCCACCAGCTGTGCGGGCTGTAGAAGCCCAGCTCACCGGCACCCTCGGCGATCTCGGCGAACCGGTTGTCCTCGGGCCGGGCGTCGATCCGCCGGGCCGTGAACAGCAGGTAGTAGCCGACGAGGAACGCCAGCCCCGCGGTGAAGGCCAGCGCCACCGTACCGACCGGCTCCTCGGCGAGCACGCCGTAGATCACCGCGGACAGCGCGAAGAAGAAGAACCCGGCCGCGAACAGCCACCCCTCGACCTTCATGCGGGGTCCCCGCGGAATCGTGAGCGGCTCATCTCGATGCCTTGCCCTTCCTCACTGCGGAGCGAGCGATGTCGTGGGGTGCTCATCGTGCACCCCCCGGGCCGCCCTCGAGATCGGGCTCCCCGAGGGCCTGGTCGAGCAGGTTCTTGTTCTCGGTCGGGGTGTCCATGGCGGCGACGTGCGGGTAGTGCAGGTCGAAGGCCGGCGACTCGGACCGGATCCGCGGCAGCTCGAGGAAGTTGTGCCGGGGCGGCGGGCAGGACGTGGCCCACTCCAGCGAGCGGCCGTAGCCCCACGGGTCGTCGGTCGCGACCTTCGGGCCCTTCATCGACTTGATGACGTTGTAGACGAACGGCAGCGTCGAGGCGCCGAGCAGGAACGACCCGATCGTCGAGACCGTGTTGTACGTCGTGAAGCCGTCGCTCGCGAGGTAGTCGACGTACCGGCGCGGCATGCCGATGACGCCGAGCCAGTGCTGGATCAGGAACGTCAGGTGGAACCCGATGAACAGCGTCCAGAAGTGGATCTTGCCTAGCCTCTCGTCGAGCATCCGACCGGTGAACTTCGGCCACCAGAAGTAGAAGCCGGCGTTCATCGCGAACACGACGGTGCCGAACACGACGTAGTGGAAGTGCGCGACGACGAAGTACGAGTCCGAGACCGGCCAGTCGAGAGGCGGCGAGGCAAGGATCATGCCGGTGAGGCCGCCGAAGAGGAACGTGACGAGGAAGCCGATCGACCACAGCATCGGCGTCTCGAACGTCAGAGAGCCGCGCCACATCGTCCCGATCCAGTTGAAGAACTTCACCCCGGTGGGCACCGCGATGAGGAACGTCATGAAGGAGAAGAACGGCAGCAGCACCGCCCCGGTCGGGAACATGTGGTGCGCCCAGACAGTGACCGAGAGGCCGGCGATCGCGATGGTGGCGAAGACCAGGCCCTTGTAGCCGAAGATCGGCTTGCGGCTGAAGACCGGCAGCACCTCGGACACGATGCCGAAGAACGGCAGAGCGATGATGTAGACCTCGGGATGGCCGAAGAACCAGAACAGGTGCTGCCAGAGCAGCGCACCGTCGTTGCCTGGGTCGAAGACGTGTGCGCCGAACTTCCGGTCGGCCTCCAGCACGAGCAGTGCCGCCGCCAGCACCGGGAACGCCATCAGCACCAGCACGCTGGTGAGCAGGATGTTCCACGTGAAGATCGGCATGCGGAACATGGTCATGCCCGGTGCGCGCATGGTGAAGATCGTGGTGATGAAGTTGACGGCGCCGAGGATGGTGCCGAAGCCGGCGAGCGCCAGACCCATGATCCAGAGGTCGGCGCCGACCCCCGGGGAGAACGCCTCGCTGTTCAGCGGCGCGTAGGCGAACCAGCCGAACGCGGCGGCACCACCCGGCGTGAGGAAGCCGCCGACGGTGATCAGGCCGCCGAAGAGGAACAGCCAGTAGCTGAACATGTTCAGCCGGGGGAACGCCACGTCGGGCGAGCCGATCTGCAGCGGCATGATCTCGTTGGCGAAGCCGACGAACAGCGGCGTCGCGAACAGCAGCAGCATGATCGTGCCGTGCATGGTGAACAGCTGGTTGTACTGCTCGCCGGACAGGAACTGGTTGCCCGGCCGGGCCAGCTCGGCCCGCATGATCATCGCCATCAGGCCGCCGAGGAGGAAGAACACGAACGACGTGACGAGGTAGAGGTGGCCGATCACCTTGTGGTCGGTGCTGGTGATCCACTTCACGACGGTGCTGCCCTTGCGACGGGTGCGCAGCACCCCGGTGGCGCCGGGACGGGACGCGGCGATGGTCACTGGGCACTCCCCTTGGCGAGCCTGTCCTCGAGCCGGGTCAGGTAGTCCTGGTACTCGGCCGGTGTCACGACCTTGACGTTGAACAGCATCCGCGCGTGGTCCTGACCGCAGAGCTCGGCGCACCTGCCGCGGAACCGTCCGAGCTGCTTCGGCGTGATCTCGAAGGTGTTCACCCGGCCGGGGATGACGTCCATCTTGAACAGGAACGCCGGCACCCAGAACGAGTGGATGACGTCGTTGGACTGGAGCCGGAACTGCACGCTCTCGCCCTGGGGCAGGTACAGCGTCGGGGGCTTGCCCGGCGTACCGGTCACCGTGGTGTCCGGGCCGCTGTCGCTGGTGTAGGTGAACTGCCACGACCACTGGATGCCGGTGACGGAGATCTTGTGGTCGGGGTTGGCCGAGGTCGCCATGATGCGGTCCTCGTCGCGGGCCGTGAAGTAGAAGAAGACGGCGACCATGATGAGCGGGACCGCCGTGTAGAAGACCTCGATCGGCAGGTTGTAGCGGGTCTGCGGCGGCAGCCCGGTCGCGTTGCGCTTGCGGCGGTGGGCGACCGCGGGCCACAGGATCAGGCCCCACGTGATGACGCCGACGGACAGCGCGGCGATCCACGAGCCCTGCCACAGGGACAGGATGCGGTTCGACTGGTCGGTGGCGTCGCGCACCGGCATCGCGAACGTCGGCATGTCCTCCGACGAGCACGCGGTGAGCGAGGCGAGGAGCAGACCGCCGAGCGCGAGCGCTCGGCCTGCGCGCCGGAAGAGGTGCGGCTGCTGCGTGCCGGACGGACCCAACGTTGCCCCTTGTCGATGGTCGTGCCGGAGGCCACTCCCGGCGGTCTTCTGCGCGGTCAGCACCCTACTCCAGAGACCACCGCGGAGGGGGCAGCGGGAGGGCCTCCGCGAGCAGCTCGAGGTACAGCGGCCGAGCCAGCTCCACGGCACCCAGCGACACCAGGTGCTCGGTCGCCCACTGCACGTCGAGGAGACGCTTCCGGCCGTCCGCGCGGAGGATCTCGACGAGCCCGACGAGGGCCACCTTCGACGCGTCCCGCTCGCGGTGGAACATCGACTCGCCGGCGAACAAGCCGCCGACCGACACGCCGTACAGGCCGCCCGCCAGCCGGTCCTCGCCGTCGGGGCCGGTGGCCCAGGCCTCGACGCTGTGCGCCCAGCCGAGGTCGTGCAGCCGGCGGTAGCCGGCCGCGACGTCCTTGCGGATCCAGCCGCCCGAGCGGCTGGGGTCGGCGCAGCACCGGACCACCTCGTCGTACGCCGTGTCGACCCGGATCTCGTAGCGCCGGCAGGCCTGCCGCAGGGACCGCGACACCCGCAGCCCGTCCAGCGGCAGCACGCCGCGCGGGTCGGGTGAGAACCAGCCGATCGGGCCGCGCCGCGAGACCGGCATCGGGAACAGCGCCGCCCGGTAGGCGGCGAGCAAGGTCCCCGGCGCCAGGTCGGCGCCCACGGCGAGCAGCTCCTCCCCCGCCGGCGCCGACCCGACGTCGCCGAACGCCCAGCGCGACGGGGGCGGCTCCACCGGCGCAGCGGGCGGCACCCGGGAGACCGGCGGCTCCGAGGCGCGGAACCGGCTCAGGGCCGGGGGCACCGCACGTGCGGTGCGATGTCTGCCGCAGCCTCCGGGCCGTACGCCCCCTCGAACCGCTCGAGGAACCGGCGCTGGCCGAGCTCGTACTCCTGGGTGCCCTTGGTCTCGATGACGTACGTCGCGAGCAGGCTGCCGACCTGCGCGCAGCGCTCCAGCGGGAGGCCCCACTCGAGGCCCGCGAGGAAGCCGGCCCGGAAGCCGTCGCCGACGCCGGTCGGGTCGACCTTGCGGTCCTCGGGGGTGCACTCGACGTGCAGCGTCGGCTCGTCCTTGCGGTCGATCCGGGCGCCCTTCGCGCCGAGGGTGACGACCCGGGTCCCGACCCGGGAGAGGATCTCCTCGGCCGACCAGCCGGTCTTCTGCTCCGCGAGCGCCGCCTCGTACTCGTTGGTGAACAGGTAGGTGGCGCCGTCGATGAGCTGCCGGATCCCCGCACCGTCCATCCAGGCGATCTGCTGTCCCGGGTCGGCGAGGAACGGGTAGCCGCGCAGCCGGCACTCCTCGGTGTGCCGCAGCATCGCCTCGGGGTCGTTGGCCGAGATGACGACGAGGTCGATGCCGCCCATCCGCGCGGCGACCGGCTCCAGCTCGATGTCGCGCGCCTCGCGCATCGCGCCGGCGTAGAAGCTCGCGATCTGCGCGTGGTCGTCGTCGGTGGTGCAGACGAAGCGCGCGGTGTGCCGCAGCTCGGAGACGTGCACCGAGCCGGTGTCGACCCGGTGCCGCTGCAGCCAGGACCGGTAGTCGGCGAAGTCCTGACCGACGGCGCCGACCAGCACCGGGTCGAGACCGAGGCAGCCCATGCCGAAGGCGATGTTCGCGGCGATGCCGCCCCGGCGTACGTCGAGGTCCTCGACGAGGAACGACAGCGAGATCTTGTCCAGCTGGTCGACGACGAGCGAGTCCGTGAACCGCCCCTCGAAGGTCATCAGGTGATCGGTGGCGATCGAGCCGGTGACGGCGATGCGCACGGGAGCTCTCCGGGGTCGGACGGCGTACGGCGACGCGTCAAGACTACCGACTGGTAGGCGTTCCGCCTGCGCGCACGGCGTGCGACGCTCGTCCGGTGACTGCCGCCGCTGCGCACCAGGACGTGCCGTCCGAGGCCGAGCCGGGCTCGCTCGACGACCTGGTCGCCGACGCAGCCGAGGTCACCCGCCACCTGGCCGAGGTCCCGGGCCCGCGCCGCGTCCTCGTGATCCCCGAGCGAGCCCGCCGCGTGGTCGCCGACCTCGACAGCTACGGGGACTGACGGCGGAACCCGCGGCCGGCCCGCCGCGTCGGAGGGTCATGGCCAGCATTCGAGAGCACACCGTCCGCCGGTACGCGCCGCTGCTCGTCGCGGCGTTGGTCCTGGTGGTCGTCGGCGGCACCTGGGCGGTGCTCCACGGCGGCGGGACCTCGGCGTCGCCGGGCGCCGGTGGGTCCGGCTCGGGTGAGCCGCTCCGGCTGGTCGGCTGGACGCCGGCGGGTGACGGCCCCGCGGACCCGCGGTACACCCTGGCGGCCGACGCCGACCTGCCCGACGGGCCGGGCTCGGCCGCGGTGCACAGGGTCGAGCCCCGGGACGACGCGGGCGAGCTGCGCTCTGCTCTCGGCGGGCTGGCGAAAAGGCTCGCCGTCCTGCCCGACGGCCGGTGGTCGGCCTGGCCCACCACGGTGTGCGCCGCCCTGCCCCCCGACACCGCGGTCTCCTCGGACACCGGCACCGCGACCGACATGCCGTGCAGCCGTGCGGAAGGCCAGGACAGCGACCCCACCGAGGCAGGCCCGCTGCCCCCGCGGGATCTCGTGCTCGAGGCGCTCGGGCTGTCCGGCGAGCAGACCCGCGTGGTCAGCCGGGTGCGGCAGCCGGACGGTTCGGAGCTGTACGCCCTCGACCCGATCGTGGCCGGTCAGCACACCAGTGGTCTGCGCACGACACTGATCGGCGACCCCGACGGCCGCGCGGTGACCAGTGGCGCGGGGTGGCTGGTGCGGACGCCCGAGCTCGCGGACTACCCGGTGGTGACGGCCGCCGAGGCGTACCAGCTGCTGCGCCGGACGCCCATGCCCGTGCCGCTGATGGCCTGCCCTGAGCCCCTGGAGGAGGTGTCGGACCTGGTGGCCTGCGGAGGCGGCCCGGTCACCGTGAGCGGCGCCCGGCTGGGGCTCTCGCTCCAGCAGTCCCCGACCGGCTACCTGCTGGTGCCGGCCTGGTTGTTCACGGTCGACGGCTCCGACGACCCGGTGGTCCAGGTGGCGGTGGAGCCGGGTCGGGTCGAGCCGGCGGACCCGACCGGGGGCGGGTCGTCGGGTTCCGGTTCCGGTGGCTCGTCGGGGTCGGGCGGCGGCGTGGTGCCGCCGGCGACGGCGAGCACGGCACCGTCGGCCGGTCCGGGCGAGCCGGTGCCGGACCCGCAGTCGCGCTTCACCGCGGTCACCCGCAGCGACGACGACCGCTCCCTGGACGTGACGTTCTGGGGCGGCGTCGAGGCGTGCTACGCCTACGTCGTCCGCGCCGAGGAGGACGACCGGCGGGTGCGGATCTGGCTGGTGGAGAGGACGCCGAAGTCCGACAAGGCGTGCATCGACCTGGCCCAGGAGCGGCACGTCACGGTGACGCTCCAGCAGCCGCTCGGGCTGCGGACCGTCGAGGACGGCGACTCCGGCACGGTCCTGCTCGGGCCGGTGAAGTAGTCGTCCCGGACGCGACGCGGCCCGGCCCCTCGAGAGGGACCGGGCCGTCGACGTACGGACATGGGTGCTGCCGGTCTCAGGCGGCCGGCTGCGGTGCGGTCAGTGGAACGAGTCGCCGCAGGCGCACGAGCCGCCGGCGTTGGGGTTGTCGATCGTGAAGCCCTGCTTCTCGATGGTGTCGACGAAGTCGATCGTCGCGCCGGCGAGGTACGGCGTGCTCATCCGGTCGACGACGACGCCCACGCCACCGAAGTCGGTGGTCACGTCGCCGTCGAGCGTGCGCTCGTCGAAGAAGAGCTGGTAGCGCAGACCGCTGCAGCCACCCGGCTGGACGGCGACACGGAGGGCGAGGTCGTCACGACCCTCCTGCTCGAGCAGGCTCTTGACCTTCGACGCGGCCGTGTCGGTGAGGACGATGCCGGTCGCGGGCTCGGTGGCCTGCTCGGTGGTCTGGTCCTGGACGGTCATCTGGGTTCTCCTGGGAGATCAGGGGTCAGGCGGGAGGTGCTGCTCCTCCGGCGAACCTGTCGCCGGCTGCCCGCATTCCATCTGCTGGCAGTCCACCTGCTGCTTTCCCGTCCATGGTGACACAGCAACCTGGTTCTGCCGCGCCGACGGGACCGCTGTGGCCCGAGTCACGTCCGGCCAGCAGCCCCCCGCTCAGCGCGACCAGGTCCGCGCCACCCGGGCGGCCAGCACGGAGAGCCGGTCACCAGGGGTCAGCGGGTCGTCGCCGAAGGGCACGTCGGCGGCGGCGTAGGCCGCGTCGACGCCGACCGACGACAGCTCCCGGCGCCCGACGTCGACCCGCTCGGCGAGCACGACGGTGGGCCGGCCGGCGTGCTGCGCCGCGCGGGTCACCCCGACGACCACCCGGCCGCGCAGCGCCTCCCAGTCGAAGACCTCGACGGCGGTCAGTGCGAGGTCGGCCGCCCGGACTCGTTCGTCGAGACCGGTCAGCTCGGCGACCAGCGCCGTGCCGTTGACCCGCGCGGCACCGAGCAGCAGCAGGCCGAAGCCGATCCCGCCACCCGCGCCCGCCCCGGGTCGCACCGCGAGACCACCGTCGGTCTCGGTGGCCCACGCGCGCAGCTGCTCCTCGAGCAGGTCGCGGGCCTGCCGGTCGGCTCCCTTGGCCGCGGCGAACCCGTGCGCGGCCCCGGAGTGGCCCATCAGCGGCGCGTCGGTCGCCGTGGCGGCGACCACCTCGCGGCCGGCCAGCTCGTCGCGGTGGCCGTCCAGCGCGGCGACCAGGCCGCGGCCGCCGTCGGTCGTCGCGGTGCCACCGACCCCGACCACCAGCCGGCCGGCCCCGGTCGCGGCGGCCGCGAGCAGCAGCTGCCCGACGCCGTACGACGACGCGAGCAGCGGGTCGCGGTCCGCGGGCCCGACGAGGTGCAGGCCGACGGCCTCGGCCGCCTCGACGTACGCCGACCCGCCGTGCGTGAGCACCCGCGCCGGCACCGGGTCGCCGAGTGGCCCGCGAACCGTCACGACGCCCGTCTCGCTGCCGCTCCCGAGGGCGGCCGACAGCACGTCGACGAACCCGGGCCCCCCGTCGGAGAGCGGCAGCAGGTCGACCTCGTCGTACGGCGCGCTGCGCGCCCACCCGAGCGCGATCGCCTCCGCGGCCTCGGCGGCGCCCAGCTCCACCCCGAACCGGTCCGGAGCGACGAGGATCCTCACCCGCCCATCCTCCCGCACCCCGCCCGCCCCCCAAGACCCCGTGATCATGAAGGCTTCTGTACGCACTTGCGTACAAGGACCTTCATGATCACGAGGGTCTAGCAGTGGTGGTGCACACCGCGGGGCTCTCCACAGAAGAGGCGTGCCGTCGTCCGGGGTCGGCCAGCCACCGCAGCCTGGCGGCATGCCTCGACTCCGAGCACCGTTGCCCGTCAAAGCAGTCGCCGAGATCTCGGACCTGCAGGCCGGCGCCATCAGCAGGACCCAGCTCCTCGGGCTCGGCTGCTCCGACGGGCAGATCGCCCGTGCCGTGGCGGACGAGCTGTGGCGGCCCGCCGGCGTCCCGGGCGGGTACCTGCTGACGACTGGGCCTGTTGCCGACCTGACTCGGTGCTGGGTCGCGCTGCTGTACGCCGGGGAGGGCGCCACGCTCTCGCACTCCAGCGCCGAGTGGCTGTGGGAGCTGCGGGCCGACCTGCCTCCGACCGTCGTGGTCACCGTGCCGCTGCACCGCCGGGTGGCCGATCAACCGGGCGTCGCCATCCGCTACGCGGTGCACCTCGACTCGACCCGGCACCCGGCCCGTCGGCCGCCGGTCACCACCGTCGAGGACACCGTCCTCGACCAGGCGGACCGCGCCGAGGTGTCGAGGTCCACGATCATCGACCTGGTGCTGCGCGTCTGCCAGCGCCGCCTCACGACGGCTGCCCGACTGGCCGCTGCTCTGGAGCGGCGCAAGAAGATCCGCCGGCGGGCGCTCCTCCAGGACCTGCTGGACGAGGTCGTCGATGGTGTCGCCTCGACCCTGGAACGCCGCTACGCCTCGGATGTCGAAGGGGCGCACGGCCTGCCGCGAGGTCGGCGCAATGCGGCGGAGGGACGCCGCGGTCGGCGTCCCTACCGCGACGTCGACTACCCGGTGTACCGGCTCGTGGTGGAGCTCGACGGCCGGGCGGCGCACCCCGACGACCTGCGCGAGTGGGATGACCTGCGGGACAACGAGGTGCTGCTCGAGTCGGGGCGGAGCACCCTTCGGTTCGGCTGGCGCTCGGTCACGGTGAACACCTGCGCTACCGCGACCCAGGTCCAGGTGCTGCTCCGACGCGGCGGGTGGACCGGTACTCCCCGACGCTGCGGCCGGACCTGCACCCTCCGCCTCGAATGATCGTGATCATGAAGGCTTCTGTACGCACTCGCGTACAGGAGCCTTCACGATCACGACAGGCCGGGGGCGCCCCAGACGGGGAACCACCGGGAGACGTCCGGCTCCACCGGCAGGTCGGACCCGACGGCGGCCCGGACCTGCAGCTCGTACGCCGTGTCCCGCGTCTGGGCGCCGGTCGGCGCGAACGGGTAGAACGTGCCGCGCTTGTAGAGGTAGACGAGCCCGACCCGGTGGCCGGCGCCGTCGTCGAGCGCGACCAGGGAGCACAGCAGGGTCGGGCCGAAGCCGGCGGCGACCAGGTCGGAGTTCACGGCGTGCAGATCGGTGACCAGACCGGGCGTGTCGCCCGCCTCGTGGCGCAGCAACAACCAGGTGAAGCCGAACGCGTCGACGCTGCGCTCGACGTCCGGTCCCCCGCCGGACTCGACGAGCGCCTCGGCGTCGGTGGTCACGTCCGTCGAGGCGCGACCTTCGGCTGCCCGGTAGGCGACGGTGCCGAGACCGGTGGGCCGCAGCCCCATCGCGGCATCGAGGGTCAGGGTCGCGTCGGTCAGTGCGAACAGCTGGTCGAGGGTCGGCTCGGGCGGCGTGCTGCGTCCCAGCAGCTTGCCGAGCAGGCTCACGGGCGCGACAGCGTCGCCGAGATCTCCGCGAGCTGGTCGAGCCGCTTCTCCAGCGGCGGGTGCGTGGAGAACAACGACGAGAGGGTGAAGCCGGGGGCCACGGCCGGGGCGAAGAAGAACGCGTTGTAGGGCTCGGCCTCGCGCAGGTCGCGGCTGGGGATCCGGCCCATCTCGCCGCTGATCTTCGTCAGGGCTGACGCGAGGGCCGACGGCTGCGCGGTGAGGAACGCACCGGCCCGGTCGGCGGCCAGCTCGCGGTAGCGGGACAGCGCGCGGGTCAGGAGGAACGCCAGCGCGTAGACGACCATCGACACGAGCATCACGACCAGCACCGCGGGCGGTCCGCCGTTGCTGTCGCGGCGGCGGCCCATGCCGGAGAACATCACGATCCGCGTGAGGAAGCCGGCCAGCACACCGACGACCGAGGCGACCGTCATCACCGTGACGTCGCGGTGCGCCACGTGGGAGAGCTCGTGCGCCAGGACGCCCTCGAGCTCGCTCTCGTCGAGCCGCGCCATGATCCCGGTGGTCGCGCACACGACGGCCCGCTGCGGCGTACGGCCGGTGGCGAAGGCGTTCGGCACGTCGCTGTCGGCGATGGCCACGGTCGGCTTGGGCATGTCGGCCAGCGCGCAGAGCCGGTCGACGATGCCGTGCAGCTGGGGTGCCTCCTCGGGGGTGACCACCCGGCCGTGCATGGCGTAGAGCGCGATCCGGTCGCTGAAGAACCACTGCGCGAACAGCGCCCCGCCGGCGATGACGAGGCCGAGCACCAGGCTGGTGTAGCTCGTGACGAGCGCGATCAGGGCGACGTAGAGCAGGCCGAGCAGGAAGACGGTGAGACCCATCCGGGCGGACAGGCCGCGGTCGGGGACGTAGCGGGTGCGTGCCATGGAGTCCTTCTGACTGCCTAGCCGGGGATGAGGCCCTCGTCGGACCCGGAGAGCAGCGCGCGGACCTCGTCGAGCGTGCTGCTCTCGTCCGGCAGCAGCGCGTCGGACTCCTCGAGCGCGTCGTCGGGCAGCCGCTCCCCCACGGCGCGCACCTGCGTGAGCAGGTCGGCGAGGGTGGACCGGAACGCCGCCTCGTCCCCGGACTCGACCGCGCGCTCGAGGCCGCTGTCGAGACCGTTGAGCAGGTCGAGGTGCGCGTCGTCGACGACGTACTGACCCTCGCCGAGGACCCGGACGATCACTTGTTGTCCTCGGTCGCCGGAGCGGCTGCCCGCGCGGCGTCGGTGGCGGGTGCGGAGCCGCCCTCGATCGCGTCAGGTGCCTTCCCGGTGCCGATCTCGCCCTTGAGCCGGGCCAGCTCGAGCTCGACGTCGCCGCTGCTCGACATCCGCTCCAGCTCGGCGGTGATGTCGTCCTTCGCGGTTCCGGACGCGTCGTCGAGAGCGCCGCTCGCGAGCAGCTCGTCGATGGCGCCGGCCCGGGCCTGCATCGCCAGGGTCTTGTCCTCGGCGCGCTGGACGGCGAGGCCGACGTCGCCCATCTCCTCGGAGATGCCGGAGAACGCCTCGCCGATCTTCGTCTGCGCCTCGGCCGCCGTGTAGGTCGCCTTGATGGTCTCCTTACGGGTGCGGAAGGCGTCGACCTTGGCCTGCAGCCGCTGCGACGCGAGCGTGAGCTTCTCCTCCTCGGCCTGCAGCTGGGCGTGCTGGGTGGCCAGGTCGGTCTGCTGCTGCTGCACGGCGGAGCGGCGGGTCAGGGCCTCGCGGGCCAGGTCCTCCCGGCCGGCGGCGAGCGCCTGCCGGCCCTGCCCCTCGAGCTTGTCGGACTGCGCCTGCAGCTGCTGGAGCTGCAGCTCGAGGCGCTTGCGCGAGGTCGCCACGTCGGCCACTCCCCGGCGGACCTTCTGCAGCATCTCGAGCTGGCGCTCGTAGGAGTAGTCGAGGGTCTCGCGCGGGTCCTCGGCCCGGTCGAGCGCCTTGTTCGCCTTGGCACTGAAGATCAGCTTGAGCCGCTTCATGACGCTCATGAGAGTCGGGTACCCCCTTCGTCGCGGAGCCCGGTCGGGTCCCTCGGGCCCACCCTAGGACGGACCACTTCCCCCTGCCGACGTCCATCAGGCCGCCGGAGTTCCCGCCGGAGTTCCCGCCGGGCCGGACGGGCGGCGAGTCACTGACGCCAGGGTCGGCGGGGCACGCGGCGCAGGTACGCTGACGCCCGTGTTCGGACGCAGCAAGACCACCACCACCGAGGGGGCGACCTCGTCGTCGGTGGAGACCAAGGACGGTGGCAAGGGACACGCGACGCCGAAGCGTCGCGAGGTCGAGCGCGGCCGTCGGAGAGCCGTGGCGGCGCCCCGGACGCGCAAGGAGGCGGTCGCCGCGATGCGCGCCAAGCAGCGCGAGGAGCGGCACTCGCAGATGACCGCGCTCAAGGCCGGCGACGAGCGCAACCTGCCGGCCCGCGACCGCGGACCGGTGCGCCGCTACGCCCGGGACGTGGTCGACTCCCGCCGTACCGTCGCGGAGTTCTTCCTGCCGCTCGCGGTCCTGATCCTCGCGCTGTCGTTCAGCGGGAGCGACAAGCTGTCCTACTACGGCAGCGCGCTGTGGCTGAGCCTGGTCGTGCTCATCGTGCTCGACTCGGCGTTCCTGGTCGTCAAGCTCCGCCGCGGCTTGGCTCGCACGTTCCCCGACGAGAGCACCCGCGGGGTCGTGCCGTACGCGCTGATGCGCAGCATGCAGATCCGACGGTTCCGGCTCCCCCCGCCGCGCCTGCGGGGCTCCCGCCGCCGCGCCCGCTGACCCACCCCGTTCCGGCCGCTCCGCAGACGCATGACCACGTTTACGTGGTCAACGCACGCTTGTCGGGGCGTCGACGACCCGACAAGCAGCACGTGACCACGTTTACGTGGTCACGCGCACCGGGTGGGGTGGCGGCCGGCGGGGTCAGGCGGCGGGGCGGGGACGACGGGTCGGGGCGTTCTTGGCGGTCTCGGCGGCATCGCGCACGACGACGTCGCCGAGCACCTCGTCGATGCGCGTCATCAGCTCGGCCGGGATGCGGACGCCGGCGGCCTCGACGTTCTCGGCCACCTGCTCCGGGCGCGAGGCGCCGACCAGTGCCGCGGCCACGTTGTCGTTCTGCAGCACCCAGGCGACGGCGAGCTGGGCCATCGTGAGACCGAGCTCGTCGGCGACCGGCTTGAGCCCCTGCACGGCGGTGAGCACGTCGTCGCGCAGCCAGCGCTCGATCATGTCGGCGCCACCCTTGTCGTCGGTGGCGCGCGACCCCGCCGGGGGTTGCCCGCCCGGCGTGTACTTGCCGGAGAGCACGCCCTGCGCGATCGGCGACCACACGATCTGGCTGATGCCGAGCTCCTCGCACGCCGGGACGACCTCGGGCTCGATGACCCGCCACAGCATGGAGTACTGCGGCTGCGACGACACGAGGTGCACGCCCATCTGCTCGGCGAGCGCGTGGCCGGCGCGGATCTGCTCCGCGGTCCACTCCGAGACGCCGACGTACAGCACCTTGCCGGTCCGCACCAGGTCGGCGAACGCCTGCATCGTCTCCTCGAGCGGCGTCTCGGTGTCGTACCGGTGCGCCTGGTAGAGGTCGACGTAGTCGGTCTGCAACCGGCGTAGCGAGCCGTCGATCGACTCCATGATGTGCTTGCGCGACAGGCCTGAGTCGTTCTTCCCGCCCGGGCCGGTCGGCCAGTACACCTTGGTGAAGATCTCCAGCGACTCGCGCCGCTCGCCCTTCAGCGCCTCGCCGAGGACGGTCTCGGCCTTGGTGTTGGCGTAGACGTCTGCCGTGTCGAACGTCGAGATGCCGGCGTCCAGCGCGGCGCGCACGCACGCGGTCGCCGTGTCGTTCTCGACCTGGGACCCGTGGGTCAGCCAGTTGCCGTAGGTGATCTCCGAGATCTTCAGGCCGCTGCGGCCCAGGTAGCGATACTCCATGCCTCGACCCTACGTTCGCGACGGTCGCCCCAAACCTCCGCCGGATGACGACCGTGCGTTCACCCGTCAGCGCGTGCCGGTCGTACGCCCCTGCGGGCCAGCCACGAGTCGGTGAGGATCTCCGACAGCTCGCCGACGTCGAGCCGGTCCAGCCAGGCCCAGACCGACACCTTCACCGAGAAGGTGTGCACGACGAAGAACGTGTCCCGCCGGTCGGCCAGGGCGGCCTCGGTGCCGAGGTCCTGGGTCCAGAACTGCAGGATCTCGCGGCCGTCGTCGTCCCAGCGCAGCCGGGCGAACGGGTGGCGGCCCACGTCGATCGTCGGCGAACCCTCGTGCGCGACACCCGGCACCGCGCGGTCGAACGTCAGCGCGATCCGTTCCACGTCCCGCCAGGTGGCCACGCTGTCCCCGTGACGACTCGACGGCGGGTCAGTCGGTGGCGTGCAGGGACATCGGGCCGTAGACCTGGCGGTCGCCCTCGAGAAGGACGACCTGGTCGACGCCCTGCCCGGCGAGGTCCTGCCATGACTCGCCGATCCACGACTCGGCGTCCGCCTGGCTGGGGAACTTCTCGGTGGGCCCGCCGTCGACGACCGTGCCGTCGGACGTCTCCAGCCGCCACGACCAGGTCATCGCCGCACCGCCCCTCACCGACCCGGTGACCGATGTCCCGGATGTCCTCGACACTTTGACGCGAACCTACCGCGCGTGATGTGCTCCGCACGCCGGTGCCCGTCACCGGCGACAACTGCAGACGCGCCCTTGCAGGGGAAGCCGGTCGAATGCCGGCACTGACCCGCAACCGTAGGCCGCGCCCGGAGGACCCGGGTCCCGCGGCAAGTCGGAGCACCTGGAAGGGCGTGAGCGGCTCCACTCATTCCGTCGAGGTATGCGGGGCGGAGCCCGGACGCACCGTCGTCCGCACCACCGCCCCCCGCACGTGACCACAGGTCGTCGTGCCGGGGGCGTCGTGCTGCGGGCCCGGGGTTCCCGGGGATCCGTCGCGGATCGCTCCCGTGAAAGGACCCATCGTGCCCAGAGGTACCCCCCTGCGCGCCAGGCTGCTCGCAGCCGCCGCGCTGATCGCCGTCCCGACCGTCCTGCTCGCCACACCGGGCACCGCGGACGCAGCCACCACGAACGACCGGGCCGACGCCGGCGCCGGCTGGCTCGGTCGTCAGCTCGACGACGACACCCACCTGATGATCGGGTCGTTCGACGACCAGACGTTCGAGGACTACGGCCTGACCGCGGACGTCGTCCTGGCGCTCGACGCCGCCAAGGTCGGCCGGGCCGCGGCCCGCAGGGCGACCACCGCGCTGAAGCACCGCGTGCTCGCCTACACCGGCGGCAGCGCCACCGAGCAGTACTCCGGGTCGTACGCCAAGCTGCTCGTCGTCGCCGCCGCCCAGGGCGTCGACCCGACGTCGTTCGGGCACGGGCCGCGCAAGGACCTCGTCGCCGGGCTGCTCGCCCTCGAGTGCGGGACGCCGACGCGCACCGACTGTGCGGCCGGCGACGACGGCCGCTTCGCCAACCGCAGCGCGTTCCCGGGGCCGGACTTCAGCGGCACCATCGGCCAGTCGCTGGCCCTGATCGGCCTCGAGCGGGCCACCAACAAGGGTCCGTCGCGGGCCTCGGTGGAGTTCCTCCTCGGGCAGCAGTGCCCGGCGGGCGGGTTCCCGGAGCTCTTCGACATTGCGCCGTGCGCGCCGAGCGTGGACGCCACCGGGTTCGCCGTGCAGGCGCTGGAGACCGTCGGTGGCGCCGCCGCGAAGGCCGCCGCCACGGACGCCGCGCGGTGGCTCAGGCGGCACCAGAACGCCAACGGCTCGTTCGCCACCGGCGCGACCGGCGCGGGCAACGCCAACTCGACGGCGCTGGCGGCCCAGGCGCTGACCGCGGTCGGCCGCGACAGGGCGGCCGCGAAGGCCGGTGCCTTCCTGCGCAGCCTGCAGGTCGGGTGCGGCGGCAAGCCCGCTGCCCGTGGCGAGGTCCGGTACGACCGGAAGGACTCCGGCGACGCGGCCCGCGCCACCAGCCAGGCCGTGCCCGCGCTGGCCCGGACCAGCCTGGCCGACGTCAGCAACGACGGCTCGTCGCGGGGCCTGCCGCGACTGGCCTGCTGAGGCACCTCGAGGTCCCGCCGGTGCCGCCGGTCCGTCGCGCTTCTGCACTGCTCCGCCCCGTCGCGCTCGGGGGCGCCGGGGCGGTGGCGCTGCTCGCGCTGCTCGGACCGTCGGCACCAGCGGCCGCGGCGACGGCCCCCTGCGTGGGGGTCGTCGTCGACGGCCGGCTGGCCGGCGGCTCGGTGCGAACCGCGTGCGCGACCGGCGACCCCAGGACCGGGCTCGACGCACTGACGAAGGCCGGCATCACGTACGCCTTCGTCCCCCGGCAGCCGGGTCAGGTCTGCCAGCTGGACGGCCTGCCCGCCTGCAGCGACACCGGCGCGGACACCTACTGGTCGTACTGGTGGCGGGCCAAGGGCTCCAGCCGCTGGGTCTACGCCACCACCGGCGCGGGCACGCACGACCCGGACCCCGGCGACACGGAGGCCTGGGTGTGGCAGGACGGCGGCCGGGTCGAGCCGCCCGACATCACCTTCGCGCGGATCTGCCCGCAGGCCGCCACCTCGGACCGGACGCGGACGCCGACACCGACCACGGCGCCGCGCGGGAACACGTCCGGGGAGGCCGAGCCGGTGCCCGACGCCTCGACGTCGCCCAAGGCCGCCGGCAGCGGCCTGCGCACCCGCAGCCCGAAGCCCTCAGCCGCCAGCACCCCTCCGACATCGAGCAGCGCCGCGTCGGCCTCGGCTCCAGCCACATCGTCGGCCACCTCGTCCTCAGCCGGGGCATCGACGGCGGCCGGCTCCGACGGCGACAACGGCGACGGCAGCCCGCCGTGGGCCGGCCTCGCGGTCGGCGCCGTCCTGGTCGGCGGGCTCGGGGGCGCCGCCGTCCTCCGGGCCCGACGGGGACCACCGTGACCGGGGGGCTGGCCCGCCGCCGCCTGCAACCGCTGCACCCCGGCGCGTGGTGGCTGTGGGCCACCGGCCTCGCGACCGCGGCCAGCCGGACGACGCACCCGCTGCTCCTCGCCCTCGTGCTCGCCGTCGCCGGCTACGTCGTGGCCGCTCGGCGTACCCGTGCGCCGTGGGCCCGGGCGTACGGCTTCTACCTGCGCATGGGCCTGGTGGTGGTGGCGATCCGGGTCGTCTTCGAGGTGCTCTTCGGAGCGCCGGTGCCCGGCGTCGTGCTCGTGCACCTGCCCGAGGTCACCCTCCCCGACTGGGCGGCCGGTGTCCGGCTCGGCGGCGACGTGACGCTGGAGGGCCTGCTCGCCGCGGTCTACGCCGGCCTGCAGCTGGCCACCATCCTGGCCTGCGTCGGCGCGGCGAACGCCCTGGCCAACCCGCGGCGCCTCCTGCGGGCCGTGCCGGGCGCGCTGTACGAGGTCGGCGTCGCGGTGGTCGTGGCGCTGAGCTTCTCGCCGCAGCTGGTCGAAGGCGTGACCCGGGTGCGCGCCGCCCGCCGCCTGCGCGGCCGGGCGCACACCGGGCTGCGCGGTCTGCGCGGCGTGGCGATGCCGGTGCTCGAGGGCGCGCTCGAGCGGTCGGTCGACCTGGCGGCCGCGATGGACTCCCGCGGCTTCGGCCGCGGCGCCGGCGACGCCGGCCTCCGCCGCCGGTCCGGCGCCCTGACCCTGCTCGGCATGCTCGGCGTCTGCGCCGGGCTGTACGGCCTGCTCGACGCCGGGAGCCCCACGGTCCTGGGCCTGCCGATGCTGGTCGGCGGCGCGGTGGTCGCGGCCGGCGGCCTGGTGGTCGGTGGCCGGCGCTCGGCCCGCACCCGCTACCGCCCCGACCGCTGGGGACTCCTGGAGTGGGCGGTCTCCGCCAGCGGCGTGGTCGCGGCCGCCGGGGTGCTCGTCACCGCGTCGGTCGACCCGACGTCGGTCGCACCGTCCACGTCGCCGCTGGTGGCACCCGGACTGCCCGTCGTACCCGCACTCGCCGTGCTCGTGGCCCTGCTGCCCGCGCGGCTGGCGCCGACCCCGGACAACGGGCTCGACGACGCTGCCGACCAGGGCACCACCGACGGCGGCGACCGTGTCACCACCACCTCCGGCCCGCCAGGCCCGCCGCGCGTCGAGGAGCCGGTGTGATCCGCTTCGAGCAGGTCGGCGTCCGCTACACCGGGTCCGACGCGGCCGTCCTGTCCGGTGTCGACCTGCACGTGCCGGAGGGCGAGCTGGCGCTCGTCGTCGGACGCACCGGGTCCGGCAAGTCGACGCTGCTCCGCGCCGTCAACGGGCTGGTGCCGCACTTCACCGGCGGCCTGCTCACCGGCCGGGTGACCGTCGCGGGCCGCGACACCCGCGAGCACCGGCCGCGCGACCTCGCCGACGTCGTCGGCTACGTGGGGCAGAACCCGCTCTCGGGGTTCGTCACCGACACCGTCGAGGAGGAGCTCGCGTACGGCATGGAGTCGCTCGGCGTCGCGCCCGAGGTGATGCGCCGCCGGGTCGAGGAGACTCTCGACGTCCTCGGGATGGCGGCTCAGCGGTCGCGGCCGCTGGTCACGCTGTCGGCCGGCCAGCAGCAGCGCGTCGCGATCGGGTCGGTGCTCACCCCTCACCCGCGGGTCCTCGTGCTCGACGAGCCGACCTCGGCGCTCGACCCGTCGGCGGCCGAGGACGTGCTGGCCCTCCTGCAGCGGCTGGTGCACGACCTCGGCATGACCGTGCTCATGGCCGAGCACCGGCTCGAGCGGGTCGTCCAGTACGCCGACCGCGTGATCCTCGTCCCCGGCGGCGGGAGACCGGTCGTCGTGGGCGACCCGGCCGAGGTCCTGCAGACCGCGCCTGTCGCGCCGCCCGTCGTCGAGCTGGGCAGGCTGGCCGGCTGGTCGCCGCTGCCGCTGTCGGTGCGTGACGCCCGCCGCCGCGCCACCGACCTGTCCACCCGGCTGCGCGGCTGCCCGCCACCCGCACCTGCGCCGCAGCCGACCGGCGACGTGGTGGCCGAGGTCCGCAACCTCGTCGTCCGCTACGCAGCCGCCGGCCGGCCGGCGCTGCGCGGCGTCGACCTGTCGCTGCGGGCCGGCGAGGTCGTCGCCCTGATGGGACGCAACGGCGCCGGCAAGTCGACGCTGCTCTCGGCCCTGGTCGGGCTGCGTGCGCCGGACTCCGGCGGCGTCAGCGTCGGCGGCTCCGCGCCCGCCGGGCTGCCCGCCCGGGAGCTCGTCCGTCGGGTCGGCATGGTCCCCCAGGACCCCGGCGACCTGCTCTACGCCGACGCGGTGGGCGACGAGTGCGCCGAGTCCGACCGCGACGCCGGCGCGGCGCCCGGCACCACCGCCGACCTGCTCACGGCCCTGCTCGGCCCGGTCGACCCGGCCACCCATCCGCGCGACCTCTCCGAGGGCCAGCGACTCGCCCTCGCCCTCGCCGTCGTGCTCGCCGGCCGGCCGCCGGTGGTCCTGCTCGACGAGCCGACCCGCGGCCTCGACTACCCCGGCAAGGAGGCGCTCGGGCTGGTCCTGCGCGACCTCGCGGCCGCCGGGCACGCCGTCGTCCTCGCGACCCACGACGTCGAGCTGGCCGCCACCGTCACGCACCGCACCGTCGTGCTGGCCGACGGCGAGGTGGTCAGCGACGGCCCCTCCCGCCAGGTCGTCGTCTCCTCCCCGGCGTTCGCGCCGCAGGTGGCCAAGGTGCTGGCGCCGCTGCCCTGGCTCACCGTCGCCGAGGTCGCCGCCTCGCTGGCCGGCTGACGTGCGCACCCCGCCGTCCACCCCCCAGGACGCTCGTTTGCGACCTGAGCCACCGACACGCCGCGGGCCGTACCGGCGTGTCGGGGAACCAGGTCGCAAACGATCATCCGTACGGGCGGTGCGGGTGCGGGTGCGGGCCGTCGCGGCGCTCGCCGTCGTCAGCCTGGTCGGGCTGGTCGCCTTCTGCTGGCCGCTGTTCGTCCAGCCCGACGCGACGCTGGCCGGTCGCGCCGACGCGCCGTGGCTGTTCGTCGCGCTGCTGCCGCTGCTGCTCGCCGTGGTGCTGGCCGAGGTCGCCGACGGCGGTATGGACGCCAAGTCGGTCGCGGTGCTCGGCGTCCTGGCCGCCGTCGGCGCCGCCCTGCGGCCGCTCGGCGGCGGCGTCGCCGGCTTCGAGCCCGTGTTCTTCCTGCTCGTGCTCGCCGGGCGCGCGCTCGGCCGCGGCTTCGGCTTCGTGCTGGGCTCGGTGACCCTGTTCGCCTCGGCCCTGCTCACCGCCGGCGTCGGGCCGTGGCTGCCGTTCCAGATGCTCGCGGCCGGCTGGGTCGGCTTCGTCGCCGGCTGCCTCCCCCGCGCGACCGGCCGGGCGGAGGTGGCGCTGCTGACGGCATACGGCGCCGTCGCCGGGCTGGCGTACGGCGCGCTGATGAACCTGTGGCTCTGGCCGTTCACCGTCGGTCTGGAGAGCGACATCTCCTACGTCGCCGGCGCCCCGCTCACCGAGAACCTCGGCCGCTTCGTGGCGTTCACGCTCGTCACCTCGCTGGGCTTCGACATCCCGCGGGCGCTGACCACCGCGGCGCTCGTCGCCGTCGCCGCCCGGCCGGTCCTGCTCGCCCTGCGCCGGGCCGCCCGCCGGGCCGAGTTCGGCGCGGTGCCGGAGTTCGCGCCGCAGGACGGCACCATGTCCGGGTGACCACCCGCGACCTCGAGGAGCTGGCCGTCGCCGTCGAGCGGCCGGACGACGACTCCCGGGCGGCGGCCCGGGCCGCGCTGGGCCCGCACGCGGGTGTGCTCGGTGAGCTGGCGACCTGGCTGGCCGGCGTGCAGCACCGGGCAGCGCCCACGGTCCCGCGGCGCCCACGTCTCGTCGTCGTCGCCGACGAGCTGCCGCCGCGCACCGTCGATCTCGCTGCCGACACGTCGGTGGAGGTCGCGCACCTGCCGCGGCTCGGCACCGTCGGTGCCGTCGACACCGACGACGCGTGCGCCCGCGACGACGCACTGGCGGCGGTGCTCGCCGGTGCGGCCCGCGCCGACGAGGAGGCGGACGCCGGCACCGACCTGCTGCTGGTCGCCCTGCCCGCCGCCGACCTGGCGGTGCCCGCAGCGACGCTCATCGGTCTGCTGACCCGGTCGGACGCGTCGGCGGTCACTGCGACAGACCTCGACGACGCGACCTGGATGCAGCGCTGCGCCACCACCCGCGACGCCATGCGCCGGGGCCGGCCGCTGCTGTCCGACTACCCCGCGCTGCTCGCCGCGGTGGCCGGCGCGGACCTGGCGTTCGCCACCGGTCTGCTCCTGCAGGCGGCGGCCCGGCGTACGCCGGTTCTGCTCGACGGGCCGGTGTCCGCCGCCGCCGCGCTGGTCGCCGGGCGGCTGTCGTTCCGTGCACCCGGCTGGTGGCTCGCCGGCGGCCTGTCCCCCGACCCGGCCCACCGGCTGGCTCTCGGCCGGCTGGACCTCGAGCCGGTCCTCGATCTCGGGCTGCGCGGCGACGACGGCACCGGCGCCCTGCTGGCCGTCCCGGTCCTGCGGGCCGCCGTCGCCCGAGGGCCCGAGGTGCCTCCCGCGGACCAGGAACGGACGTGAGCGGCCACTCGTCAGGCTGTGACGGCGCTCGTCCGGCGGCAGGGCCGCCTGACCCGTGGGCCTGACCCGTGGGCCTCGTGGGGTCAGGGGGACGCGGTGAGGGCGCGGATCACCTGGTCGGCGTGCGCCTCCGCGTCGCCGTGGGAGGTGTCGACGACCAGGTCCGCCACCGCGCGGTACCGCGGCTCACGGCCGGCCGACAGCAGGCGCAGCGCGGCAGGCGGGTCGGGCTGCAGGAACGGCCGGCCGGCGCCGTCGCCGACCCGCCGGACCAGCACCTCGACGGGTGTGTGCAGGTAGACGACGAAGGCGTCCGCCGCCTGCAGCGCCGCGACGTCGTCGTCCGACTCCACGACGCCGCCGGCGATCCCCGCCACGTACGGCGGCGGCCCGACCAGGGCGTCGTGCATGACCCGCGACTCGGCGGCACGCAGGGCCGCCGTCCCCCGCTGCTCGTGCAGCTGCTGGGTGGGGAGGCCCGTCAGGACGGCCACCGCCTCGTCGTTGTCGCGGTACGGCCAGCCGGTCCGCGCCTCGATCGCCTGGCCGACCGAGGTCTTGCCCGAGCCCATCATCCCGATCAGCAGGACGCGCTGGTCCCTCATCGCCGGTGGGTCACGCGGTCGACGTCGTGACGAACGGCGGCCTGACGACGCGGAACCGGGCCGGCCGGCCGCGCACGTCCACGACCACCTCGTCGCCCTCGGCCGCCGACCGGTCGAGCAGGGCCAGCGCGATGCCCACCCTGCGGGTCGGCGAGAAGGTCCCGCTGGTGGTCTCGCCGAGCGGTGTGCCGTCCACCGTGGAGACCGCCATGTGCGGCCGTGGGATGCCCCGCTCCAGCCCCTCGAGGCCCCAGCCGAGCCGCGCCGCCCCGGCCTCCTTCTCGGCGACGAGGGCGTCCCGGCCCCAGAACGCCGGCTTCTTCCAGCCGACCGCCCAGCCGCAGCGCGCCTGCACCGGCGT
This sequence comes from uncultured Actinomycetota bacterium, assembly GCA_963746175.1. Lineage (GTDB taxonomy): Bacteria > Actinomycetota > Actinomycetes > JACCUZ01 > JACCUZ01 > CAVVAH01. Next base: position 1,072,614 of record CAVVAH010000001.1, read on the forward strand.
GATCTCCGGCGACAGGTCCTGGCCGTGCAGCGGGTAGCCCATCTCCGTGCGCAGCGTGTCGCGCGCGCCGAGGCCGGCCGGCCGGATGCCTTCCGCCTCGCCCGCGGCGAGCAGCGCGTCCCACAGGTCGGCGGCGTCGGCCCACCGCGGCAGCAGCTCGTAGCCGCGCTCGCCGGTGTAGCCGGTCCGGCAGACGACCACCGGACGTCCGTCCCACTCGGCGTCGACGAACGACATGTACCCGTGGCCGGTGGGCAGGCCGAGGACGTCCAGCGTCTCGTCGCTCCGCGGTCCCTGGACGGCGAGCACGCCGTAGTCCTCGTGCTGGTCGACCACGTCCACACCGTCGGGGGCAGCAGCGACGAGCCGGCGGACGACCTCGGCGGTGTTGGCGGCGTTGGGGATCAGGAAGACCTCGTCGGGCGACCGGTAGTAGGCGATGAGGTCGTCGACCACGCCGCCGGTCGCGTCGTCGCAGCACATCGTGTACTGCGCCTTGCCCGGTCCGACCCGCTCGAGGTCGTTGGTCAGAGCCGCGTTGACGTACGCCGCGGCGCCCGGGCCGCGCACGACCGCCTTCCCGAGGTGGCTCACGTCGAAGACGCCGACGGCCTCCCGCACCGCGGTGTGCTCCTTGACGACGCCGCCGCCGGGGTACTCGATCGGCATCAGCCAGCCGCCGAAGTCGGCCATCTTGGCGCCCAGCGCGAGGTGGCGCTCGTGCAGCGGGGACCGGCGCAACGTGGGCTCGATCGGGTCGCTCATCACGCGGACGCTAGTCACCTGCTGCCGGGTCCGGCACACCGGCCCCGGAGGCGCAGGGCGGACGGGGCCGTTCGGCGCTATCAGGCCGAGGGTTAGCATCGCAAACCGTTCGCCCTCGCGGCGCGCACCAGCCTCCCCGAGCAGGACGGAAGAGCCTTGACCACGGTCAGCCTGAGCACCAGCAAGCCCGCCACCCTCAAGGTCGACGCCCTGGTCGTCGGCGTCGCGAAGGGCGAGGACGGCTTCGTCGTCCTCCCCGGCGGCGAGGAGGTGGACGCGGCGTTCGGCGGGCGGATCGCCCAGACCGTCGCGGCGATGGGCAACCTCGGCTACCCCAACGAGGTCTCCAAGCTGTCCTCGCTCGGTGCCACGAGCGCGGCCGTCGTCGTGGCCGTCTGCGTCGGCAAGGCCAAGGTCACCAAGCGGGGCGAGCGGCCGTCCTACGGCCCCGAGGTGCTCCGCCGCGCAGCCGGTGCTGCCGCCCGCACGCTGGCCGGCACCGCGACGGTCGGGCTCGCCCTCCCCGCGGCCACCGCCGAGGAGGTGACGGCCGTCGCCGAGGGTGCCCTGCTCGGGGCGTACGCCTTCCGCGAGTACCGGGTGACGAGCACAGACCGCAACCGGCCGCCGGTGGAGAAGTTCACGCTCTGCACGGACCTGGCGCGGGACAAGAACGCCAAGGCGGGCGTCGCACGCGCCCACACCGTCGTCGAGTCCGTGCACTGGGTGCGCGACCAGGTCAATACCCCGCCGGCCGACCTGCCGCCCGCGGTGTTCGCGGACCGCGCCGTCGCTGCCGCCAAGGCCGCCGGCGTGACCGTCGAGGTGCTCGACGAGAAGGCCCTGAAGAAGGCCGGGTACGGCGGGATCCTCGGCGTCGGCCAGGGCTCGTCGCGCCCGCCGCGGCTGGTGCGGCTCAGCTACAAGGGCGGTGGCCGCAACGCTCCGCACCTGGCGCTCGTCGGCAAGGGCATCACGTTCGACTCCGGCGGCCTGTCGCTCAAGCCGGCCGCCGCGATGGAGTGGATGAAGTCCGACATGGGCGGCGCAGCGGCGGTCATCGCGACCGTCACGGCGATCGCCCGCCTCGGCCTCGGCGTGCAGGTGACGGCGTACGCCCCGATGGCCGAGAACATGCCGTCGGGCACCGCCCAGCGCCCGTCCGACGTCCTCACCATCTACGGCGGCACGACCGTCGAGGTGCTCAACACCGACGCCGAGGGGCGTCTGGTCCTCGCCGACGGCATCGTGCGGGCCGGCGAGGACAAGCCCGACATCATCGTCGACGTGGCCACCCTCACCGGCGCCCAGCTCGTCGCGCTCGGCGCGCGGACCTCGGCCGCGATGGGCAACAACGACCCGGTCCGGGACGCGATCGTCAGCGCCGCCGTCGACGCCGGCGAGCAGATGTGGGCGATGCCGCTGCCGGTCGAGCTGCGGGCCTCGATGGAGTCCACCGTCGCCGACATCGCCAACATGGGCGACAAGTACGGCGGCATGCTGGTGGCCGGGATGTTCCTCAAGGAGTTCGTCCCGTCCGGGACGCCGTGGGTGCACCTCGACATCGCCGGCCCGGCGTACAACGACGCGACGCCGCACGGTTACACGGGCAAGGGCGGCACCGGGCACCCGGTCCGCACCCTGGTCCGGTTCGCCGAGGAGCTGGCCGCCTCGGGCGTCCCCTCCGACTGACCGGACGCCGTGCACGAGCCGAGTGGCCCGCTGGAGTCGTGGAATCCACGACTCCAGCGGGGCCACTTCGACCAGCTGGAGGGCCATCGGCAAAGACCGGGCAAACCAGGTGCCCCGAACGGGTGAGGGATCTGTCACGAGCCGTAACGGCGGGGTGACGGAGGGCGATGGAACGGGTGTGATCCCGCTCCACCCGTAATCACGTCACCTCATCGGCATCGTCCCGGAGGCTCTCCGTGCTCACCCGTCTCGCCTCGACGCTGGCCCGCAACACGCGGGTCGCCTCGATCGCCGTCGCCGCAGCCATGATCGGCGCCGGTGGTGCGGCCGCCACCGTGGCGAACGTCGCCGACTCCACGCCCACCACGGACCCGGGCGTCGTCACGTCGACCGCGACCACGGACGTCCCCGACGCCGAGGACGACCAGGGCGAGGACGGCGACGAGGAGGGCGAGGACGAGTCGGACGACGTCACGCCTGCTCAAACCGCGACGACCGAGGCGCCCGATGACGACGCCGACACCGAGGCCGACGACGACGCCGCGGACAGCGAGGACGAGGACGCCGACACGCAGGACGCCGACGAGGAGTCCTCGGTGCCGACGGGGCCGGCCAGCACGCTGGCTCCGGACGTCGCGGCCGCGATCGCCGCCGCCTGCGCGACGGCGACCCACCACGGCGAGTACGTCTCCTTCGTGGCGCATGCCACGCAGGGCCTGCCGGACCACGGCGCGCTGGTCAGCGCCGCCGCGCAGTCGGACTGCGGCAAGGTCCCGCCGGCCCCGACCACGGAGCTGACCACCGAGGCTCCCGGGACCGCGGCGCAGTCGCCGGTCACCCACGGCAAGGGCGCGGCCAAGCGCGCGGAGAAGGCCGCCGCCCGCGCCGGCAAGCGCGAGGAGAAGTCCTCAGCGACGGCCCACGGCAAGGCGGGCACGCACGGCAAGAGCACCCACGGCAAGAGCACCCACGGCAGGGGGCACGCGAAGAACGGCCACTGACCACCCGGCCCACCGGCCGTCCGGGCTCCCCCACCCGCCGACGGCCGAACGACTGAGCCGCCCGACAGCCACCTGCCGCTGCCGGGCGTCTCAGCCGTCCGGGCCCGGTCCCAGGACCGGTCAGGCGCCGCCGTTCTTCTGCCGGGCGTTCCAGTCCCGCATCCGCTGCGGGTAGCCGACCAGCGCCGCGTCGTACGACGGGATGCCGAGCCGGTTCGCGAGCTCGTGCGCGGCGCGGGCGTCGCGTGCCCGCCGCCTCGTCCACTCGCCAGTGCTCGCCACGAAGACCACGGTGGTGGCCGAGACGGTGGTCGGTGGCTCGACGAAGGCCTCGACCCCGCCGTGCGACCGCGCGAACGCCGCCAGGTGCTCGGTGTCGGCGTTGTCGGCCTGCCGGACGACACCCGGCCTGGACCGCCTGCGGAACAGCCTCACAACCCCTCCAGCCGACCCGCCACGCGGACTCGCGACAGGACCTCGCCGGCCTCGGTGGCCGGTCCTCGTTTCGCCTCGGCAACGGTAGGGCACGGGCCGGAGGTTCCGCGGAGCCTGTGGCCGACCCGCTTGCCCGGGAGCGTGCTCCCGGTGACAGGATGGGCCGACAGTCAGGTCCCGCGACCTGATCGCCCCTGCTCGACCGCGAGGAGTGCTCTGTGGCGGACCAGCCCGGCAACGACACCACCGGCGATGCCGCCGCCGGGGCCGGCTCGACCTACGACGTCGTCGTCCTCGGCGGAGGCAGCGGCGGCTACGCGTGCGCGCTGCGCGCCGCGCAGCTCGGGCTCTCCGTCGTGCTGGTGGAGAAGGGCGAGCTGGGCGGCACCTGCCTGCACCGGGGCTGCATCCCGACCAAGGCGCTGCTGCACGCGGCCGAGGTCGCCGACTCGTCCCGCGAGAGCGAGCAGTTCGGCGTCCGCTCGACCTTCGAGGGCATCGACATGCCGGCCGTCAACGAGTACAAGGACGGCGTCGTCGCCCGCCTCTACAAGGGCCTCCAGGGTCTGGTGAAGAGCCGGCAGATCACCTTCGTCGAGGGCATCGGCCGGCTCGCCGGCCCCACCACGGTGGAGGTCGACGGCACCCGCTACGAGGGACGGCACGTGGTGCTCGCGACCGGCTCCGCGCCGCGCAGCCTCCCCGGCCTCGAGATCGACGGGCAGCTCGTCCTCAGCTCGGACCACGCCCTGCGGCTCGACTCGGTGCCCGCCTCGGTGGTCGTCCTCGGCGGCGGCGTGATCGGCTGCGAGTTCGCCAGCGTGTGGCGCTCGTTCGGCGCCGAGGTCACCGTCGTGGAGGCGCTGCCGCACCTCGTCCCGCTCGAGGACGAGCAGTCGTCCAAGGCGCTGGAGCGAGCCTTCCGCAAGCGCGGCATCGACTACCGGCTCGGCGCCCGGTTCGCCGGCGTCGAGCGCGGCGAGAAGGGCGTCACCGTCTCGCTCGAGGACGGCAGCACCATCGACGCCGACCTCCTGCTCGTCGCGGTCGGACGCGGCCCGGTCTCCCAGGAGCTGGGCTACGAGCAGGTCGGCGTGGCGATGGACCGCGGCTTCGTGACCGTCGACGAGCGGTGCCGGACCAACATCCCCACGATCTCCGCAGTCGGCGACCTGGTGCCGACCCTGCAGCTCGCGCACGTCGGGTTCGGCGAGGGAATCCTGGTCGCCGAGCGCCTGGCCGGGCTGGACCCGGCGCCGATCGACTACGACGGGGTCCCCCGGGTCACCTACTCCGACCCCGAGGTCGCCTCCGTCGGCATCACCGAGGCCCGGGCGCGGGAGACGTACGGCGCCGACCAGGTCGAGACCGTCACCTACGACCTGGCGGGCAACGGCAAGAGCCAGATCCTCAAGACCGCGGGCTTCGTCAAGCTGGTCCGGCAGAAGGACGGGCCGGTCGTCGGCATCCACATGGTCGGCGCCCGGGTCGGCGAGCTGATCGGCGAGGCGCAGCTCATCTACGGCTGGGAGGCGCACCCCGACGACGTCGCCCACCTGGTCCACGCCCACCCCACCCAGACCGAGGCGGTCGGCGAGGCGCACATGGCCCTGGCCGGCAAGCCGCTGCACGCACACGGCTGACCACCAAGCACCAGCCCGACCGCCCGACGAGAAGGAGCACGAGAGCCGATGTCGACCTCTGTCACCATGCCGGCGCTGGGCGAGAGCGTGAGCGAGGGCACCGTCACCCGGTGGCTCAAGCAGGAGGGTGACCAGGTCCAGGCCGACGAGCCGCTGCTCGAGGTCTCGACCGACAAGGTCGACACCGAGATCCCGTCCCCCGCCTCCGGCGTGCTCACGAAGATCGTCGTCGGGGAGGACGAGACCGTCGCCGTGGGCGCCGAGCTCGCCGTCATCGGCGACAGCGCCGAGGGCGGCGGGTCGGACGCCGGGTCCGGTGACCAGCAGCAGGAGCAGCAGGTTCAGCAGGAGCAGCCCGCGCAGCAGGAGCAGCAGGCCGAGCCGCAGCAGCCGCAGCAGCAGGAGCAGCAGGCCGAGCCGCAGCAGCCGCAGCAGCAGGAGCAGCAGGCCGAGCCGCAGCAGCAGGCACCGCAGCAGCAGGCGCCGCAGGGTCAGTCCGGCGGAGACGCCGGCGACTCCGGTGGCGGCACGTCGGTGACGATGCCGGCGCTGGGCGAGAGCGTGAGCGAGGGCACCGTCACCCGGTGGCTCAAGCAGGAGGGTGACCAGGTCCAGGCCGACGAGCCGCTGCTCGAGGTCTCGACCGACAAGGTCGACACCGAGATCCCGTCCCCCGCCTCCGGCGTGCTCACGAAGATCGTCGTCGGGGAGGACGAGACCGTCGCCGTGGGCGCCGAGCTCGCCGTCATCGGCGGCGGAGGTGGCGGCGGGCAGGACGGCGGCCAGCAGGACCAGGCACCCGCGCAGCAGGAGCAGCAGCCGGCGCCCCCGCAGGAGCAGCAACCGGCGCCGCAGCAGGACCAGCAGGACCAGCAGGCCTCGCCGCAGCAGCCGGCGCCCTCGCTGATCTCGGCGCCGGCCCCCCAGCAGCAGGCCGCGCCGCAGCAGGAGCAGCAGGCGCCCCCGCAGCAGGAGCAGCAGACGCCCCCCGCCGCAGCGCCCGCCGAGCAGGCGTCGGGCGAGCAGCCCGCCGGGGGCGACCCGGCGTACGTCACGCCGCTGGTTCGCAAGCTCGCGGCCGAGCACGGCGTGGACCTCGGGTCGCTGCACGGCACCGGTGTCGGCGGCCGGATCCGCAAGCAGGACGTGCTGGCCGCAGCCGAGGCTGCGAAAGCCCCGGCGGCGAGCGAGGCCCCGGCGGCCGCGTCCGCACCGGCCGCCGCCACGGCCGCTCCGTCGCCGCTGCGCGGCACGACCGAGAAGATGTCCCGGCTGCGCAAGGTCATCGCGGCCCGGATGGTCGAGTCGCTGCAGGTGTCGGCGCAGCTGACGACGGTGGTGGAGGTCGACCTCACCAAGGTCGCCCGGCTCCGGGCCCGCGCCAAGGGTGACTTCGAGACGCGCGAGGGCGTCAAGCTGTCCTTCCTGCCTTTCCTCGCCAAGGCGACGGTCGAGGCGCTCAAGGCGCACCCGATGGTCAACGCGAGCATCGACACCGAGAAGGGCGAGATCACCTACCACGGCGCCGAGCACCTCGGTGTCGCGGTCGACACCGAGCGCGGCCTCCTGGTCCCGGTGGTCAAGGACGCCGGCGACCTCAACATCGCCGGACTGGCCCGCAAGATCGCCGACCTGGCCGAGCGCACCCGCAACAACAAGATCACGCCGGACGAGCTGGGCGGCGGCACGTTCACGCTGACCAACACCGGCAGCCGCGGGGCGCTCTTCGACACACCGATCATCAACCAGCCCCAGGTCGGCATCCTCGGCACCGGTGCCGTCGTCAAACGCGCCGTCGTCGTCGACGACCCGGACCTCGGCGAGACGATCGCGATCCGGTCCATGTGCTACCTCGCCCTGTCCTACGACCACCGCCTGGTCGACGGGGCCGACGCGGCGCGGTTCCTCAGCACGGTCAAGGCCCGGCTCGAGGACGGGTCCTTCGAGTCGGACCTCGGTCTCTGACCATCACCTGAACGTCTCCCGGTCGTGCGCATCGACCGGGTGACCTCGGGGAGAAGAGAACACGTGAAGGTCGTCCTCACCGGTGCGTCCGGTCTGCTCGGTCCTGCCCTCGCGGCGTCGTTCCGCACCGACGGCCACCAGGTCGTCAGGCTGGTACGCCGGACGCCGACCGCCCCGGACGAGGCGCAGTGGCAGCCCGAGGCGGGGACCGTCGACGCCGGCGCGCTCCGCGGCGCCGGGCTCGTCGTCCACCTGGCCGGCGTCGGGCTGGGCAGCCGGCCGTGGACCCCGGACCATCGGCGCGCGGTCATGGACAGCAGGGTGCGGGGCACGACGACGATCGCGAAGGCGGTGGCCGAGCACGGCGTGCCGACGCTGGTCTCGGCGTCCGGCGTCGGCTACTACGGCAACCCCGGTGACACCGTCTGCGCCGAGGACTCGCCGCGCGGCACGACCTACGTCGCCGACGTCGCGGCCGCCTGGGAGGCGAGCACCGAGCCGGCCGCCGAGGCGGGCGTCCGCGTGGTGCCGGTGCGCACCGGCGTCGTGCTGTCGGCCAAGGGTGGTGCGTACGGCAAGCTGCTGCCGCTCTTCCGGCTCGGGCTCGGCGGCAAGCTCGGCTCCGGCCGGCAGTGGTGGTCGTGGATCGCGCTGGACGACTACGTCCGGGCCGTGCGCTTCGTCGTGGACTCGGACCTCACCGGACCGGTCAACGTCACCGCGCCGGAGCCGCTGACCAACGCGCAGATGACCGCGGCCATGGGCCGGGTGCTGCACCGGCCGACGGCCTTCACCGCGCCGGGCTGGGCGATGAAGGTGCCGCTGCGCGACTTCGCGGTGGACCTGCTCGGCGGGCAACGGGTGGTGCCGCGCCGGCTGCTGGACGCGGGCTTCGTCTTCGCGCACCCGAGCTTCGAGCCGGCGCTGCGCGAGGTGCTGGCCACCGGTCACCCCCGCACGACGTCGTAGACCCGCCACCCGTGGCCGACCGCGGCCAGCTCGACGGTCCAGGACCGCGGCCCCCGGCCCTCGCGTCGCTCGACGACGGTGCCCCCGGCGTCGACCAGCCGGTACGCCGGCATCAGGTCGGTGACCGCCAGCCGGACGCGGCCGGCGGAGCTGCCGACGGGCCGCACCGTGGTCGGCGTCAGCCGCAGCCCCTCGGCGCGCAGGCCCGCGCCGGCGAGCCTGCGCAGGACGCGGGTGTCGCGCGCGAGGGCCGGCGACCCCGGTGCGTAGACGGCGCGCAGACCGGACGGTTCCCCCGCGGCGAACGCCTTCGACCTGGCACGGTCGAGGCCGGCGAGCGTCACCGCCCAGCGTCCGGCCGCGGGTCCGGGAAGCTCGGCGGTCGCAGGCAGCTCGGCGGTCGGGGGCTCTGGGGTCGGGGAGGCTGCCCGCGTCGGTGCCGTCCCGGCCAGGCCGGCCGGCTGCTGGGTGCCGCCGACCCCGGCCCAGGCGATGCCGGTCACCGCGGCCAGGCCGAGGGCACCGCCGACCACCGTCACGACGACTGCGGACCGGCCACGGGACCGGACGGCGCCGGCCAGCCGGCGGACCGCCGCCGAAGCCGTCCGCCGTCGCGGCACCGCGGCCCCGACCGCCTCGCCGTCGACCGGCCGCGGCCCGGGGTGGACCTGGTGGGTGGCAGCCTCAGCACCCTGCGGGACGTCGGCGGCCTCTGCAGCCGCGGGAGCACCGGCGCGGTCGAGGTGGACGGGCTCGGCCGGGACCGCGTCGTAGACGGCCACCGCGAGCTCGTCGGCAGCCGGCCGGTCCCACGGGTCGGGCGCCAGCGCCCGCTCGAGGACGGTGACCAGCCCCGGGTGCGCGCCGTCCGGCACCGGCACGCGACGGCCCAGCTCGTCGTACGGCGCCGTGCCCGTCAGAGCTGCCAGGCAGGTGGCGGCGAGCCCGTGGACGTCGGAGGCCGGGCCCGGCTGGGCGCCGGCGAGCACCGCGGGGTCGACGTAGCCGCGGGTGCCGTGCGGTGCTCCCGAGCCGGCGCCGAGCAGCCGGGCCACCCCGAGGTCGGAGAGCAGTGGCCGGCCGTCGGCGTCGAAGAGCACGTTGGCCGGGGTCACGTCGCCGTGCACCAGGCCCTGGGCGTGAACGGCCGCGAGCGCCTGCGCCAGCGGCACGGCGAGGGTCACGACCTCGCCGGGCTGCAGCCGGCGCCGGGTCGCGAGCAGCCGGGCGAGGCTGCCGCCGGAGGCCAGGTCGAGCACCAGGACCACCCCGTCGCCGTGGCCGTCCCCCACCACCGTGCGCAGCCGGACGACGTGGGGGTGGTCGACCCCGGCCAGCACGGCCGCCTCGCGGCGCAACCGGTCCCGCGCTGCGAGGTCGGCCCCCGCGCGGAGCCGCTTGAGAGCGACCGGGCTGCCGGTGGCCCGGTCGCGCGCCAGCCAGACCTCTCCCCCCGAGCCGTAGCCCAGCAGCTCGACCGCGTCGAAGCCCGGCACCCGCAGCTCGCTCATGCCGTCCAGCCTGGCGGGACCGGCCGGGTGGACCGTCGGAGTTGTCCACAGGCTGCGCACATCGTGGTCTGTACCGGTCCACAACAGGCCGGTGCCCCCCACAACAGGTGTACCGGCCCGTTGTCGCATGCACCCGCCTGTCGTGGTGACGACGATTTCAGGCCGGACGCCACCTGACTGCGGCACGCGACCGACGGCGCGCGACCCGGCAGCTGAGGCGTCCTGGTCCTGGCGCCCCGAGAGAGGCCGGACGGCGGGCCAGCCCGTGCGGCTGAAGCAAGCTCAGCTCTCGGCGCGGCGGGCGAGGTAGCGGAGGTGGACCGCGCACGCGGCTCCGGCGACGACGCCCGTGAGGACACGCAGCCACAGGAGCACGTCGCCGCCCAGGACCAGAGCGGGCACCAGGCCCCCCACGAGCAGGCCGACCACCAGGCCCACGGCCAGCGCGCCCGCCGGCGTGCGTCCGGCCGGGTGCTGCGCCACCGCACCGTTCGCCGCGCCGAGCACCCCGCCCAGGAGCACGGCGGGCACCAGCGCGACCATCCCGGCCAGCAGAGCAAGGTAGAGGAGCCCGACCAGCGTGCCGGCGTCCCACGACGGGCCGGTCACCGAGTCCCCGACGTGGGCGTCCCAGACGTCCATGCCGAGAACGGTGAGCGGCGCGAGGACGCCGAAGAGCACCGCACCGGCCGCGGCGTGCACCGCCCCTGACGCGGCCGCCGAGGCGTACCAGTCGCTGGTCGCCTGCTCCCGCACATCGCGATGATGCCAGGCTGCCTAGGGTGGGCGGGTGAAGATCCTCGCGACGTCCGGCGGCTTCCTCCCCACCGACTACGGCGCCTTCCAGTGGCAACGCGGCCCGCTGATCGAGCACGCGATCGAGCTGGCGGGCAACCCGGACCGGGCGCGCTTCTGCTACCTCGGCACCGCCGCCGGCGACTCCCTCAACGGCACGGCCGGGTTCTACCGGGCCTTCGCCGGGTCCGACGTGCGGGCCTCCCACCTCGAGCTGTTCCCGCTCCCGAACGTCCCGGACGTCCGGGCGCACCTCCTGGCGCAGGACGTGATCTGGGTCGGCGGCGGCTCGGTGGCCAACCTCCTCGCGGTCTGGCGCACGCACCGGCTGGACGACGTCCTCCGGGAGTGCTGGGAGGAGGGTGTCGTGCTCGGGGGGGTCTCGGCGGGGTCGATCTGCTGGTACGTCGGCGGCCCGACGGACAGCTTCGGCCGCGAGCTGCGCCCGGTGCTCAACGGCCTCGCGCTGCTGCCGTACGGCAACGGCGTGCACTACGACACCGAGGAGCAGCGCCGCCCGCTGCTGCACCGGCTGGTCGCCGAGGGAACGCTGCCGACCTCGCACGCCACCGACGACGGGGTGGGGATCGTCTACGACGGCACCGAGATCGTCGAGGTGGTCGCCGACCGACCGGGCGCCGCGGCCTACGTCGTGGAGCGCGGCCCCGACGGCGCCGCCGTGGAGTCCCGGCTCGAGCCGCGGCTGCTGCCCGGCGCGGAGGGCTAGGCGACGTCGGTACCGAGCTCGACGACCACGCCGTCACGAGCCGAGACCCGCGCCGCGTCGAGCACCTCGAGCACGGCGACGGCCTCCGCCGGGTCGACCGGCGGCTTCGAGCCCTTGACGAGCGACTCGCGCACGCCGCGGTAGAAGTCGGCCCACCCGCCGCCGGCCCGCACCACCGGCTCGGACTCGTCGCCGCGCACCAGGAAGCCGCGGTGCTCGTCGTCGGCGTCCCGCCAGGCGTCGTACGCCGTGAGGTCGCCGCCGACGTCGGCGACGAGGTAGGTCGCCTCGCGGCCGAGGAGCCGGGTCGCCGGGCCGGGGGCAGCGGCGAGCGACGTGGCGCCGAGGTGGCTCGTGACGCCGGAGACGTGCCGCAGTGCGAGGAACGTGACGTCGTCGCCGACCGTGGTCAGCGCGCTGAGCTCGGCGTAGACCGACGCGGCCGGACCGAAGAGGTCGAGCGCACTGTCGACGAGGTGCGGCTGAAGGTCCATCAGCAGGCCGCCGCCGTGCTCGCTCGTGGTCTGCTCCCGCCAGCGCGTCTTGGGCACCGGGCGCCACCGTTCGTAGCGCGCCTCGTAGCGGATCACCTCGCCGAGGGCGCCCGACGAGAGCACGGCGCGCGCCGTGAGGTGCTCCGGGTCCCACCGCCGGTTCTGGAACACGGTGAGCATCACCCCGCGCTCGGCGGCCAGCCCGGTCAGCTCCCGGCCCTCCGCGGCGGTGGTCGCCAGCGGCTTGTCGACGACGACCGCGAGCTCGCGGCGAAGCGCGTCGCGGGCCTGGGTCACGTGCGCCGACGTCGGCGACGCGATGACGACGAGGTCGAGCTGGTCGGCGTCCGCCCAGAGCTCGTCAGACGTCGCCACGACGCGGACGTCGGGGTTCTCGGCCCGGGCCGCCGCGGCGCGCTCGCCGTCGCCGGTCACCACGTGCGTGACACGCAACCCGTCGACCTCGCGCAGCAGCGGTGCGTGGAACTCGCGCCCGGCCATGCCGTAGCCGACGAGGGCCACGCGGGTGTCCTTCACCCGCGTGAGTCTGGCGAACCGGGCTTCCGCACGCAAAGGCGGGTGGTCCTTGCTGACGTAGGCTCGGCGGTGTGAGCGAGCTTCGCATGGTGCACGCAGGGGTGGTCCCCTACGTCGAGGCGTGGGACGAGCAGCGGCGGCTGCACGCCGCTGTCGCCGCCGGCACCGAGCCCGCGACGGTGCTCCTGCTCGAGCACGAGCCGGTCTACACCGCCGGCAAGCGGACGCTCGACGTCGAGCGGCCGTTCGACGGCACCCCGGTCGTCGACGTGGACCGCGGCGGCAAGATCACCTGGCACGGGCCGGGCCAGCTCACCGGCTACCCGATCCTCCGTCTGCCGGAGCCGTTGGACGTCGTCTCCTACGTCCGGCGGCTCGAGGACGCGCTGATCCTCGTGTGCGCCGACCTCGGCGTCGACGCCGGCCGGGTCGAGGGCCGGTCCGGGGTCTGGGTGGTCGACGGCCGGGGCCCGGACCGCAAGGTCGCCGCCATCGGGATCCGGGTCTCGCAGGGCGTGACGATGCACGGGTTCGCGCTGAACTGCGACTGCGACATGACGCCGTTCGCCAACATGGTCCCTTGCGGGATCGCCGACGCCGGGGTGACGTCCCTGACCCTCGAGACCGGTCGCGACGTGACGGTCGCCGAGGCCACGCCGTACGTCGAGAAGCGCCTCGCCGAGGTCCTCGGCACACTCGCGGCCTGACCTCGGCCGTCAGCGGGGCGGCGAGCAGCTCGTCACGGCGCCGCACCAGCGCCGAGCACGTCCTCGGCCCGGGGGGCGGCGCGATCCGCACCGACGTACCCTGGAGGGCGTGACCATCGCACCGGACGGCCGCAAGCTGCTGCGCCTCGAGGTCCGCAACGCGGAGACCCCCATCGAGAAGAAGCCGTCCTGGATCAAGACGCGCGCGACGATGGGGCCGGAGTACACCGAGCTCAAGTCGCTGGTGAAGCGCGAGGGCCTGCACACGGTGTGCGAGGCGGCCGGCTGCCCGAACATCTTCGAGTGCTGGGAGGACCGCGAGGCCACCTTCCTCATCGGCGGCGACCAGTGCACCCGGCGGTGCGACTTCTGCCAGATCGACACGGGCAAACCGCTGCCGCTGGACCGCGACGAGCCGCGCCGCGTCGCCGAGTCCGTCCAGGCCATGGGCCTGCGTTACGCCACCATCACCGGAGTCGCCCGCGACGACCTGCCCGACGGCGGGGCGTGGCTCTACGCCGAGACCGTGAAGCAGATCCACGCGCTCAACCCCGGCACCGGCGTGGAGAACCTCATCCCCGACTTCAACGGGAAGCCCGACCTGCTCACCGAGGTCTTCGAGTCGCGTCCCGAGGTGCTCGCGCACAACGTCGAGACCGTGCCGCGGATCTTCAAGCGGATCCGGCCGGCGTTCCGCTACCACCGGTCGCTCGACGTCATCCGGCAGGCCCGCGACTTCGGCCTGGTCACCAAGTCCAACCTCATCCTGGGCATGGGTGAGGAGCGCAGCGAGATCAGCCAGGCGCTGCGCGACCTGCACGACGCCGGCTGCGAGCTCATCACCATCACGCAGTACCTCCGGCCGTCGTCGCGGCACCACCCCGTGGAGCGCTGGGTCAGGCCCGAGGAGTTCGTCGAGCTGCGCGACGAGGCGGACGAGATCGGCTTCGCCGGCGTCATGTCCGGGCCGCTGGTCCGCTCGTCGTACCGCGCCGGGCGGCTCTACCAGCAGGCCGTCGAGGCCCGCGACACCCGTGACGCCGAGGTGGAGCAGCCCGCCTGACCTCCGCGAGCGCTCCCGACACGCAGGCCGGGCGCGCGCAACCTCGGCGTGTCTGCAGCGCTCGCCGAGGTCGACGCCCAGCCGCCCGGCAGATTTTCGCCGGACTTTGCAGGGCTGACATCCACGCGTAACGCTGGTCGGGTCCGCTGGGTACATGACACGAGCAGCACCGCCCCGGGCCCTCCCGCCGATGGCAAGCTTCTCCGAGCTCGTCTCCTCCGCGGTACGAGCCGCCACGCACCACGTCGCCGAGGGGTCCCGCCGCAACGCGCGGCAGGCACTGGAGGTCCGCTACGAGCTCGCCCGGCAGGGCTCCGAGGCGCTGGCCACCGTCCCGTTGCACGCCCCGTCGCGGTCGGCGGTCGCCGTACCGCTGCCGCACCAGCACCGCAACGCCGGCTGACCGGCTGATCCTTCGCCCACCGCCGGCGAACGCCCGACGGCGGCGGCCCCGGCGCTCCCGGCCGGCACTATCCTTCGCGCATGGCTCGCAAGGACGACGACTCCGCCCAGGACGCCGGCACGCCGGCCAAGCAGGGCCGGCTCGCGCAGATCCGGTCCGCGTACACGATGACCCGCAAGGTCGACCCGATGGTCGGCTGGGTGACGCTCGCCACCGCCCTGCTGGTCTTCGCCGTGGTCCTCGCGGTCGGCTTCCTCATCGGGCACCCGGTCTACCTCGGGATCCTGGGCCTCATGTCCGGCTTCCTGGTGGCGACCATCGTCTTCGGCAAGCGCGCCGAGAGGGCCGCCTTCTCCCAGGTCGACGGGCAGCCCGGCGCGGCCGCGGCAGCGCTCAACATGCTGCGGCGCGGCTGGTCGGTCACCCCTGCAGTCGCGGTGACCCGCAACCAGGACATCGTCCACCGGGCCGTCGGTCGGCCCGGCGTGGTGCTGATCGGCGAGGGCGTGCCGAGCCGCGTGCAGGCGCTGCTGGTGACCGAGAAGAAGAAGGTCGCGCGCTACGTGCCCGACGTGCCGGTCTACGACGTGCAGGCCGGCAACGCCGACGGGCAGGTGCCGCTGCGCAAGCTCAACAACCACCTCATGAAGCTGCCGCGGAACCTCACCACCACCCAGGTCTCCGAGGTCAACCGCCGGCTCAAGGCGCTCGGCACGATGAACCTGCCGATCCCCAAGGGCCCGATGCCCAAGGGCATGCGGATGCCCCGCGGCCCCCGCGGCTGACGCCGGACTCCGTGCGCGTAGTCCTCGGCACGCTCGCCGGCGCCGCCGTCGGTGTCGCGTGGGCCTGGTTCGGGTCGGGCCAGGACCACTACGAGTGGCTGGACGCGGCAGTCGTGATGGGCGTCGTCGGCGCCGCGCTCGGCGCGGGCGTGGCCGCCCTCGTCGTGCGCCTCCGGAGCTGACGTCGGGGGGAGCGCGTGCGCGTCAGCGGGCGCGGACGACGACCGTGCCGGCCGCCTTGTCGTGCAGGCCGCGGCCGTCTCGGTCCCAGATGACCGCCGGCACCAGCAGCCCCAGCAGCACCGTCCGGAGCAGCGCCCGCCACAGCCCCACCGGCTTCCCGTCGAGCCGGGCGATCCGCAGGCCGTAGACCAGCTGCCCGGCCGAACCGGCGGCCAGCCAGGTCAGCGCCGCGACCTCGAGCACGAAGACCGCGAGCGTCCAGCGCTGGTCCCGGAACAGCCCGTAGGCGATCACCGTGCAGGCGAGCGAGTCGATGAGGTACGCGACGATCCGGGCGCCGAAGCCCGCGGCCGAGCCCGGGCCGTGCTCGGGCAGACCCAGCCGCCGGCCGGGGTACTCGCCAGGCTCACGGCGCCGGCCGCCGGGGTTCTCGAGCCACCCGGCGACGTCCTCGCGCCGGATCCCGACCCGTGGGCCGTCCGGGTCTCCGGTGCCCTTCCGCTCGCCCACCCTCCTACGGTACGACGGTGGGTGCGGGCCGCACGCGACCGGACGCCACA
Organism: uncultured Actinomycetota bacterium; assembly: GCA_963746175.1. Classification (GTDB taxonomy): domain Bacteria; phylum Actinomycetota; class Actinomycetes; order JACCUZ01; family JACCUZ01; genus CAVVAH01. Next base: position 1,088,849 of record CAVVAH010000001.1, read on the forward strand.
CGGCGTACCGGGAGTGCCCCGGACTCGTAACACGACGGAAACACGAGGGTCACTGCCGGGAAATCCGGCCGCCCTAGCGTCGCCGTCCAGACGGCAGATCGCCGCCAGCTCCGAGGAGGATGGATGTTCCAGAACGCGGACGAGGTCCTGCGGTTCATCAAGAAGGAGGACGTGAAGTTCGTCGACGTCCGCTTCTGCGACCTGCCCGGCATCATGCAGCACTTCAACGTCCCGGCCGAGTCGGTCGACGAGGACTTCTTCGTCAACGGGCAGATGTTCGACGGGTCCTCCATCCGCGGCTTCCAGGCGATCCACGAGTCGGACATGAAGCTGATCCCGGACCCGGCGACGGCCTACGTGGACACGTTCCGGGCCGAGAAGACGCTGGCGCTGAACTTCTCCATCGTCGACCCGTTCACCGACGAGCCGTACAGCCGCGACCCGCGCAACATCGCGACGAAGGCCGAGGCGTACCTCAAGACCTCCGGCATCGCCGACACCGTCTACTTCGGTCCGGAGGCCGAGTTCTACGTCTTCGACGACGTGCGCTTCGAGACCAAGCAGAACGCCGGCTACTACTACATCGACTCGATCGAGGGCGCGTGGAACTCGGGCCGCGTCGAGGAGGGCGGCAACCGCGGCTACAAGACGCGCTACAAGGGCGGCTACTTCCCCGTCCCCCCGGTGGACCACTACGCCGACCTGCGCGACCAGATGTCCCTCGAGCTCAACCGGGCCGGCCTCGAGGTCGAGCGCGCGCACCACGAGGTCGGCACCGCCGGTCAGGCGGAGATCAACTACAGGTTCGACAGCCTGCTGCACGCGGGCGACAAGCTGATGCTGTTCAAGTACATCATCAAGAACGTCGCGTGGGCCGCGGGCAAGACGGCCACGTTCATGCCGAAGCCGCTCTTCGGTGACAACGGCTCCGGCATGCACTGCCACCAGTCGCTCTGGAAGGACGGCAACCCGCTGTTCTACGACGAGCTCGGCTACGCCGGCCTGTCGGACACCGCCCGGTACTACATCGGAGGCCTGCTCAAGCACGCGCCGTCGCTGCTCGCCTTCACCAACCCGACGGTCAACAGCTACCACCGCCTCGTGCCCGGCTACGAGGCCCCCGTCAACCTGGTCTACTCGCAGCGCAACCGCTCGGCCTGCATCCGCATCCCGATCACCGGAGCGAACCCCAAGGCCAAGCGGATCGAGTTCCGCGTCCCGGACCCGTCGTCGAACCCCTACCTCGCGTTCTCGGCGATGCTGATGGCCGGCCTCGACGGCATCCGCAACAAGATCGAGCCCGAGCAGCCGGTCGACAAGGACCTCTACGAGCTGCCCCCGGACGAGCACGCAGAGATCGCGCAGGTCCCGTCGTCGCTGCCCGAGGTGCTCGACGCCCTCGAGGACGACAACGCCTACCTGCAGGAGGGCGGCGTCTTCACCGAGGACCTCATCGAGACCTGGATCGACTGGAAGCGCACCAACGAGGTCGACCCGATCCGCCTCCGCCCGCACCCCCACGAGTTCGAGCTCTACTACGACATCTGATCGGCGGGCTTCAGCCCTCTTTCAGCAGTTGCCGAGAACGGCGGCTGACCTGCGGAAGCGTCATCGACGCCTCGCAGCGTCAGTCGTCGCTTCTCGTCGTTGCGCGCGGCCGGTCCGACAGAGGATCGATGCCGGGCGTCAGACGGCACGCACGGCGATGCCGGGATACGCAAGCACCAGGCCGGCCGCGTCGTAGACCAGCTGAGCGGAGAAGTCGAACGATGGGGCACGGTAGTCGTAGCGCTGGTGCCCTCCCTCGTCGCTGATCCGGGTGTACTGCTGCTCGAGGCGGTCGACCCCCAGGTCGAGGGCGCGCACGTAGGCGGCCGGCGCCTTCGCGGTCGCACCGACCGCGAGGGTGAGGCGGTGCACTGGCAGGGCGTTGGTCAACGCCGAGGACTCCAGGTCCACATCCAGGCAGCCGTCAAGGTGCGGCGTCGGCGTGCCGTCGATGCGCCATCCACCGTCCCCGTCACCCTCCAGCAGTCGCGAGCGCCGTCCGGTGTCGGTGCGTAGCGTCACACGCGCGATGCGGGTATGCCAGCCGACGTCCACCCGGATCTCGTAGTCGATGATCCAGGGCTGCCTGTCCTCGACCGCGGTCGTCGTGCCGGCGAGCAGATGACCGTCGGCGAGTCGCTCGAGGTAGACGACCTCGAAGCCCGTGCGGGCGTGTTGGTGGGACCAGGCCGCACGTGTCGGCGTCGGGAGGAACGACACGCAGTCACCCTGGCATTCGGGGCTGGAGCTGATCAAGCAGCGCTCCAGCGGCGCCGGCGATGAGCTGGTCCGGAGACCGGCAGTCCGCGCTGGAGTGGGCAAAGCGCGCAACCGCAGGGACGCCGTGCTTCCGCGGGCGGTGACGTGGGGATGCGGCCGCGAGTACCTTCGGCTCACCCACTCCCGGGCAGCCCCAGCCGCGGCGGAGCGACGACGACGGGAAGCCGACGATGCGGACAGCCTTGATGATGACGGTCTCCGTGGCGGTCCTGACGGTGGCCATCGCACTCCCGGTGTCCGCCGGGGACGGAGACGACGGCCGAGGCAGCCGCGAGAGCAAGAGCTCTGCCAGTCCGGAGAACGGTCAGATCGTCTTCCGTCGCTACTTCGACGCCGAGCAGAGCAAGGGCGCCCTCTTCGTGACGAACCCCGACGGAGGCCACGTCCGCCAGATCACCCACCCTCCGAAGGGCTGGAGGGACAACGTCCCGGCGTGGTCACCGGACGGGACGAGGCTCATCTTCGAGCGCTTCAAGTCCGACGAGAGCACGAGCCGGGTCATGGTCGTGAACCCTGACACCGGCAGGACGCGCGCCGTGGTGCCGTGCACGAGTGACCGCTGCGTGTACGCCAGCGAGCCGTTCTTCACTCCTGACGGCCGTTCTCTCGCGTACGCGCGCACGGTGGCGCCACCCGATACGCCGAATCCGCCGGAATGGACGCACTACTCGGCGATCTTCGTCGTGGGACTGCACGGGAGCGGTCCTCACCAGGTGACCAGCACGCCGGAGCGCCACAAGGGACAGCCTCCCTCGTTCGACACCTCCGACCCGAGCGTCTCGCCCGACAGCGAGCTGATCGCCTTCATACGCACTCGCTACAGCCCGGACGAGAACACCGCGGTGTTCGTCCAGCCGATCGACTCGCCGGCGGAGGCCCGGCAGATCACCCCCTGGGGATCGAACTGCCAGGATCGTCCGACGTTCTCGCCCGACGGCACGCTGCTGCTCTTCCGGTGTCAGCCCAAGGGTGAGGAAGGTCCCTCCAACCTCTACTGGGCCAACCCCGACGGCACGGGTCTCCACAAGATCACCCACGCACCGGCAGACAAGCAGTACCTCGGGTCGAGCTTCTCACCGAGCTTCCACGATGGGCAGGGCTGGATAGCGGTGGGACGTACGGGCGGCGTCGGCGAGGACGACAACGCTGACGCCTTCCGCGTCCGGATCGAGAACGGCTCCGTCGTGCGCAAGGTGAACCTGACCAGGAGTGAGGAGTGGGACAGCGCTCCGGCGTGGGGTACCCACCGACCTGTTCGCTAGGAGCACACCCGAGGCGGGTCGCGGCGTGTCACCCGACCGACGCACCGCTACCGGGCGGGAAGTACTCCTCGTCCAGCTTGCCGCAGCGGGCGCAGGCCCGGTACGGCGTCCCGTCGTCGTTGGTCATCAGCTTCATCTTGTGGAAGCTGAGAAGGCACCGCAGGTCCTTCGCCATGCCTCGACTGTGCGCCCGCAGACGACCGGCGTCCAGACGCAGATGCCTGCCCGGACCTCGAGCGTGAGGGTCGCTAACGGATGAGCAGGTTGAGGACGACGGTCAGCACGACCGACGCCACGACGGAGAACAGGATCATGGCAAGACAGCCAGGTCTGCCCCCGAGGGGGCGGACCTGGAAGCGTCGCTGGGGGCTCATGCTCAGCTGCGCGGGTCGTTGTCCTTCTGGTAGCTGCCGGCCTTGGCGAGGCCGCGGCTGACCATGTAGCCGATGGACAGCCAGGTGACGTACTTCCAGGCGTCGTGGCCGTCAAGGTTCTCGGTCACGGCCGCCGCGATCAGCACGGCGAGGACGCTGACGGCCCAGACGACGAGCTCGGTGGTCTTGAAGGCCGGCTTGGTCTCGACGGTGCCGACCGTGTGGTCGCGACGGTCGTCGGTGCGGGTGGTGCGGTCTGCGGCATGCGTGGACATGAAGGATCCTTTGCGGTGGCGACGCGATGGGCGACTCGCACAACGGTGCGTGTGTCGCAGTCCCCGAGCAGGGGCAAGAAGGCGCCACTGTCCGACGCGAGAGCACTGTTGTCCTGAGCGCGGGCGGCCAAACACCCCAACCGTGGACAGATCAGCGGCGAAGCGGAGCAGGCCCTACAGTCGAGCACACGGGACGCCTCACGTGTGATGGCTGGACTCAGCCGTCCGTCACAGGCCCGACGTTCCCCCTCTCAGGGCAGGACGTCACCATGACCACGTACGACTCGTCTCCGCATGATGCCGTGAACTCGCTCATCGTCGAGTTCGCCGACCTCGCCCGGCGCGTCCAGACGTCCGACGACTTCGACGCCAGCCTGGTCCGGCTCACCTCCACCGCTGTGCAGGCCGTCGGCGGTTGCGAAGCGGCCAGCGTCAGCCTGATCACGAGGACCGGCCCGCTCACCTTCGCGGCCACTGATGCCCTCTCTGACCAGGGTGACCAGATCCAGTACGACGAGGGCGAAGGCCCGTGCCTGGACGCCGCCCTGCAGGAGACCTGGGTGTCCACCCCCGACCTGTCGGTCGACCCCCGGTGGCCGCGGTCCGCCGCGCGCATGTCGCGAGAGCTCGGTGTGGGCAGCATGTTCTCGGGGCGCATGACCGTCGACGCAGAACGCGCCAAGACGCTCGGGGGCCTCAACCTCTACGCCACCTCGCCGCACGCCTTCAGCACGCAGGACCAGATGCTGGCGATCCTGCTGTCCTCGCTGGGCGCGGTGGTCCTCGACGCCGCGAAGAAGCAGCAGGACCTGCGGGCGGCGATCGCCTCCCGCCAGGTCATCGGTGAGGCGATCGGCATCCTGCGGGCGCAGTCGGACCTCACCAGCGAGCAGGCGTTCGAGATGTTGAGCAAGGCGTCGCAGCGCACGAACGTCAAGCTGCGCGACCTGGCCCAGCAGATCACGGAGCGGCCGCGCACCGGCAACACGGCGGCTGCCGGGAGCAGCACCGCGGCGTCGGGCTGACAGGACGCGCGGTGTGCCCCGTTGCACGCCGGCGAGCGGCGGGCGCACTGTGGTGGTCGTGGTACCGCGAACCGTCCTCGCCCTCGCGACCGCCGCTGCGGCCGCCCTCCTGACGAGCGGATGCTCCGGGAGCGAGACCGACGGTCCGCCTCGTTCGTCGTCGGGGTCGCCGGCGACCGACGGCACCACTGGCGGGACCGCCGACGAGGTCGTCGAGACCGACGAGGACGTCGACATCGGCGGGCGCACCGTCTTCGTGCGCTGCTGGGGCGAGCGTGTCTCCGGCGAGCCCACCGTCCTCCTTCTCTCGGGGTCCGACCTCGACACGTCGTCCTGGCAGCTCATGGCCTCCGACTTCGCCACCGACGGCCACCACCTGTGCGCGTACGACCGGCTGGGAGCCGGGCGCAGCGATGCGCCACTGAAGGCACGGCGCACCACGACGGACCAGGTCGACGACCTGGTGGCGCTCCTGGACGCGGCCGACCTGCAGGAGCCGGTCGTCCTGGCCGCCCACTCGCTGGGCTCCCTCCCCGCCGTGGGGCTCGTGGACCGTGCTCCGGAGCGGGTCGCCGGAGTGGTGCTCGTCGACCCCTGGTCGCCTCGTGTCAGCACCGCTCAGCGGGCTGCGCTACCTCCGGAGCGGCCCGACGAGTCGCCGGTGCTGGCCGACGAGCGGCGGTTCCTCGACGACTTCCTCCACCATCCCGCTCAGAACCGCGAGCACCTCCTGCTGGCCGAGAACGACCAGCAGGCGGTGAGGTTGCTCGACGATCCCGGGCCGTTCTTCGGCGACCTCCCGGTCGTCGTGCTCCAGTCGCCGCGGCTGCCGTTCCTCCCTGGTCTCACCCGCCGCTACCACGAGGCGACCGTGACGGCCATGGACGAGGGCGCAGCAGAGTTCGCTGCCGAGTCGACGCGGGGCAGGCTCATCAAGGTCGAGGACACCGGCCACAACATCCAGGACGACCGACCCGAGGTCGTCATGGACGCGATCCGCGACGTCATCGGACGCTAGCCCTCCTGGCGTCAGGCGTCGTACTCGTCGGGGACGCGCGTCGCGGGGGACAGACCCGTCGGCTCGCTCGCAGCGAGCATCCGCGCGGCGACGGCGCGCGCGGTCTGCCGGAGCTCGGGGCCGCCGACGATGCGGTACGGCGTGTGGATCCGGGCCAGCTGCTCGGCGTACCACCACGGGTTGCTGGTGCTGCCGACCAGCCGGGTGGTGCCGTCGTCGAGCGGCTCGAGGCGTCCCAGCGTGCGCGGCAGGAAGCAGGCCACGGTGTCGACATCACCGTCGACCACCACCTCGGCGTCGTACTCCCAGCCGACTGCGAGGTGCTGCTCCAGCAGGGCCACCGGGTCGAGGTCCGCGGGCACCGCGACGGTTCCCGCCAGCTCGGTGACCGAGCCGACGCGGTCGACCCGGTAGGCGCGCACGGCGTCGGCACGGTGCGAACGGCACAGCAGGTACCACCGGCCGTGCCGCACGACGACCACCCACGGGTCGACGTCGCCCTCCCAGCCCGTGCCGGTCTCGGACCGGTAGGAGATGCGCACCGGCCGCCGGTCCGAACACGCCTGCACGAGCGCGGTCGTGGTGCCGGGATCGGGGCGGGCGGCGGCGCGGTCCGGCGCCGGGGCCGCGGTCCGCCGGACGGCCTCGGCCTGGGCGGCGACCGACTCCGGGAGCGCGCGGATGATCTTGCCCAGCGCGCTGCCGACCGGGTCGGTGGGGTCGCTCGCCTCGTGGTGCCCGTCGAGCACGGCCATCACCAGGCCCAGCGCCTCGGCGGCGCTGAACGTCAGCGGCGGCAGCCGCAGACCGCGGCCGACGCGGTAGCCGCCGTACGGCCCGCGGACCGAGTCGATGGGGATGCCGGCCTCGCGCAGGATGCCGACGTAGCGCCGGGCGGCCCGCTCCGAGACGCCGAGCTTGTCGGCCAGCCGGTCGGCCGTGATCCCGGGGCTGTCCTGCACCAGCTCCAGCGTGAGCAGGGCCCGCGCGGTCGGGCTCGAGTCGGGTCGCACGTCGTCCCCCATCCGGAAGCAGAACGTCCGGAACGACCCTAGTCTGCGCCTACGACACGACCGGCGGGGACGACGGAGGCCCCCACCCGACGTACGGGTGAGGGCCTCCGAGGAGCCGTTGGCGCCGCGCGCTACTTCGCCGAGCGCACCATGACCGGGGCCGAGCCGACACCGATGGCCTCGCCGCCGGACAGCGGCTTCTCGACGCCGTAGAGACCGGCCGACGCGCGCGCCGACTTCACCGCGCGCACGGTGACCTTGCGCGACGGGTTCCAGTAGATGCGCCGCACGCCACCGGAGTAGGCGACCGTGCAGGTGTAGGTGCCCTTGCCGTCCCGCACGCAGCCCTTGGTGCGGGAGTACAGCAGCCAGTCGCGGACCACCTTGTACGCCGTGCCGGCCTGGGTCAGCGAGGTGCCGTCGGTGTACGTCAGCTGGGTGTTCGCGAGGTTCTGCAGGTCCCACGCGTACCAGAACGTCCGCTTGACGTTGTTCTCGGCGTTGAGCACCAGGGTGCGCGCGACGTAGGCCGCCTCCTTGGCCCGGGTGATGTTGTTGGCGCTGCCGCCGCCGAGCAGACCGTAGTTGATCTCGGTGTTCCAGATCGGCTTGCTGACCCCGGCCTGCGAGAGCATGATGCGCGACGCCGCGAGCAGCTTCATCGAGGCCTCCGGCGCCTCCTTCGGCAGCGGGTAGAGGTTGAGCGACACGGCGTCGACGTATGCCGAGACCTTCTTGCCGCCCGTCTTCTGGGAGTAGAAGGTGCGCAGCCAGGCCCGCTGCCCGGTGAGCCGGGTCGCGAGCGCGGGAGCGACGACCTGCGCGGACGAGTCGTTGTTGTTCACGATCCGCGACGTCCACCGGGTGAGCTTCGCCATCTGGGCGGCGGTGCCGCTCCAGTAGCCGGAGACGTTCGCCTCGTTCCACACCTGGTAGTCGACGCCGCGGCCCTTGTAGCGGGTCACGACCTTGTAGACGTAGTTGGTCCACGACGCCTGGGTCGGCATCGACGCCGCGCCGAGCCCGTAGGTCCCGCGCTTGCCGGGCTTGGTCGAGTGGAACCGTGGGGTCTGGCCCAGCACCAGCAGCACCCGCGAGCCGTTGGCCCGGGCGGCGTCGACCTGCGCGTCGAGCCGGCTGAAGTCGAACACGCCGTTGGCGGTCTCGAGCTGGCGCCAGCTGACGAGGGAGTCCCAGAGCCGGATGTCACCGACCGGTGCGGTCGGCCAGGAGGTCGGATCGCCGTCGTGCATCCCGAAGAAGGTCGCCTTGACCCGCTGGTTGGCTGCCGCCTCGGCGGGCGCCGCCGGCATCAGGGTCGTGGCGAGGCCGGCTGCGACGCCGAGGGCGAGCAGTCGGCGCGGGAGGGTGCCGGACAGGAAGGTAGGACGTGTCATGGGTGAGAAATCCCCAGTGGCTCGGTGATGGGCGGATGTACGCGTGTCGCGAGCAGGCGACCAGCGGGCGACCCCGCGGCGACGGCCTGCTGTCACCAAGGACGCACCAGGCGGGTGTCCGGTTACACCCTAACGGCTCAACCCCGTTACTTCGTGGAGCGCACCATGACAGGTCGGTAGTCGACCTTGAGCGTCGAGCCGCCCTTGATCTTGGTGCGCGCGCCGTAGACGCCGACCTTGAACGTCGCGGACCGGGCCGTCGTGACCCTGACCTTCTTGGTCGGGTTCCAGTAGACCCGCCGGACACCGCCCGAGTAGGCGATGACGCACGTGTAGGTGCCGGCACTGTTCGTCGCGCACGGCTTCGCGGTGCGCGAGGTGCCCTTGAGCCGGCCGCCGAGCAGCCACGCCTGCGCGAGGTTGAAGGCCTTGCCGGCCAGCGTGACCTGCCCGTTCGTGGTGTCGGCCGGGTCGACCAGCCGGGTGTTGCCCAGCGTGCGGCCGTTCGCCAGGTACTGCAGGTCGTAGGCGTACCAGTCGACCCGGCGCACCTTGTTGGCGGCGTTCAGCAGCAGGGTCCGCAGCACGTACGACGCCTGCAGCTGCGCCGGGATCGCGAGGGCTCCGGTGCCGCCCGCTGACCCGGTCGGCATGCCGTAGTTGATCTCGGTGTTCCAGATCGGGAAGGTCGCCGGGAGACCGCCGAAGCCGAGGATCCGGCGCGCCTTCTGCAACAGCTCCATCGACTTCTCGGGCGTGCCGACCTTCGTGCCGTACTTGTCGAGCGGGTAGAGGTTGAGCGAGATCACGTCGGTCCAGCGCCACGCCGGCTTGCCGTCGGACCACGCGAACGCGAACCGCGTGATGCCTTTGATCTGCTCCCCGATGCGCGAGGCGAACGCGGGGCTGACCACCAGGGCGCCCTTGTCGACCGCCTTGACGGTGGCATAGGTGAGTGCCGTGAGGTGGGCCATCTGCTGCGGCGTACCGGTCCAGTAGCCGGTGACGTTGGCCTCGTTCCAGACCTGGTAGGCCGAGATCCGGCGCGGGGACGCGGCGGAGGCGCCGTACCTGGTCACCACGGCGTGCACGTAGTTGGTCCAGGCAGTGTCGCTCGGCATCGAGGTCTTGCCCCCGCCGGCGGTCGCGTAGAAGTCCGGCGTCATGCCGAGCACGAGGGTCACCTCGGCGCCCGCGGCGTTGGCCCGGGCCACCTGTGCGTCCAGACGGCTGAAGTCGTAGACGCCGGGCGACGTCTCGATGTCGCGCCAGCTGACGCCCGCGTCCCACAACCGGATCGACCCGACGGACAGCGCCGGCCAGCTCGACGCGTCGGTGTCGTGGAGACCGAAGAACCTCTTGTCGACCGTCACGCTGACCGCGGCGGCGGGCGTGGCCGGAGCGAGGGTGGCGACGACAGCGCCGGCGACGGCGGTCGCGAGCAGGGTCCGGACGGTACGGCGGGCTGTGCGCATGAGGCGAGAGGTGGCTTCCGCGAGGAGGGGTGAGGCGACCAGCAGTGTGCCGGACGGCTGCCCTCCGCGCAGCCAAATGGGACGAATGTCCGGATCAGGCGTGTCGCGTGGCGGGTCAGGCCGGATGCTCGGCGCGGTAGACCCGCGCGGCGGTGCGGCGCAGCTCGCCATGGGGCCAGGTGCGGTGCGCGAGCCCGATCAGGGCCAGCCCCACGACGGCTGCCCAGGTGACGGCGACGGCCGGGCTCGCCAGGTCCGCCGCGGCCCCGGAGAGGAGGAACGTCGACGCGGTGACCAGTGCGAAACCGCCTCCGGCGAGCCCGTTGACCCGGCCGCGCATCCCCGGCGGCGTGACGAGGTTGACCGTCGTCAGCAGCGGCACCATGAAGCCCTGGGCCGTGCCGGACAGGAACCACAGGCCGAGAGCCACCTCCCACGGCGGGGCCAGGCTGGTGGCCATCAGGGGCAGGCAGGCGACCACCGCGAGGGGGATGATCGAGCGCACCTGACGCATCGGGTCGAGCCGGCCGACCAGCCAGGCTCCGAGGGCAGCTCCTGCCGGCAGGCTGGCCATGAGAGCGGCCCCGACCGCGGGATCCGCCCCGTCGTCGCGCGCGTAGGCCAGGGCGACCGCCTCGGGCGCGACGAGGAACACCGCCGCGCTCCACCCGAGCAGCACCAGGGCACGCAGCGACGGGTCGTCGAACACCAGCCGCCACCCGGACCGGACGTCGGCGATCAGCGTCGTGTGGCCGCCCGGCTGCCGCGCCGCAGGCCGCCACCGCAGCGTCGCCGCCAGCACCAGGCCGGACACCGCGAAGCTGGCGACGTCCAGCAGCAGGCCGGCCCGCTCCCCCACCAGCACGATCACCACACCGGCGGCGACGATGCCGGCGACCTGGTCGACCTGGTACAGCACCCGCATCAGCCCGGTGCCGGCGAGGACCGCGCGGGGCTCGGCCAGCACGTCCGGGACCACCGCGCGGTGCGCCGCCTCGAACGGCGCGGTGAAGGTCTCCGCCACGAGCAGCAGTGCGAGGAGGACCCACACAGGTGTCCCGTCGACCGCGACGAGGGCGAGCACGGTGATGACGACGGCGCGCGCCAGGTCGCAGCCGATGAGCACCACCTTGCGCGGGAACCGGTCGGCCGCAGTGCCGAGGAGCGCCGCGCCGAAGACGGCCGGGACGAAGCTGACGACGAACGCCAGCACGGCCAGGAACGCGCTGTCGGTGCGCGAGAGGACGAGCGAGGCAAGGGCGACCCGGGCAATGTTGTCGCCCCACTCGCTCGCGACCTGCGCGACGACCAGGCCGCGGAACTCGCTGTTGCGGAGGGGGTCCCGGTAGGTCGTGCCACCACTCGCGCGGTGTGCGTGCGAGCGCGTCACCGGTAGAACACCTGCTCCACCACCGTCCTGGCCCGCCGGGTCGCGCGACGGTAGTCGTCGACCAGCGTGCCTGCCGCGCCCGGAGGGTAGCCGAGCACCCGTGCCACGCCGGTGAGCTCGCGCAGGTCGGTCGGGAGGGAGTCGCCCGGCCGGCCGCGGACGAGCAGGGTCGCGTTGCGGACCCGGCTGGCCGACCGCCAGGCGTGCGCGAGGACATCGGCCTGCACGTCGCCGAGAAGGCCCTGCGTAGCCGCCTCGCGCAGAGCGACGAGGGTGCGCGTCGTGCGCAGGGTGGGCACCTCGGCGGCGTGCCGCAGCTGCAGCAGCTGGACCGTCCACTCCACGTCGGCCAGGCCGCCGGGCCCGAGCTTGGTGTGCCGTTGCGGGTCGACGCCGCGGGGCAGCCGCTCGCTCTCGACCCGTGCCTTGATCCGGCGGATCTCGCGCACGTCCGCCTCGTCCAGCCCGCCGGTGCGGTAGCGCAGCGGGTCGACGAGCGCGACGAACCGCTTGCCCAGCTCGTCGTCGCCGGCGACCGGCTCGGCACGCAGCAGCGCCTGGCTCTCCCAGACGAGGGACCAGCGCTCGTAGTAGGTCGCGTACGACGCCAACGACCGCACCAGCGGGCCGTTGCGGCCCTCGGGGCGCAGGTCCGCGTCCACCGACAGGGGCGGGTCCGGGGACGGCACCGAGAGCAGCCGGCGCAGCTCCTGCACGACCGCGTGCGCCGCCTCGGAGGCGTCACGCTCGTCGGCTCCGTCGAGCGGGTCGTGCACGAAGAGCACGTCGGCGTCGCTGGCGTAGCTGAGCTCGTGGCCGCCGAAACGACCCATCGCGACGACCGCCAGCCGAGTCGGCAACGGCTCGCCACGCGCCGTCTCGACGACCCGGACCGCGACCTCGAGGGCCGCCTGCACCGTCACGGCGGCGACGTCGGTGAGCGCCTCCTCGACCTGCTCGACCGATGCCAGCTCGAGCAGGTCGGCGGCCGCGACGCGGAACAGCTCGCGACGGCGCACACCACGGGCGACCCCGACGGCGGTCGCCGGGTCGTCGTGCCGGGCGAGCGCGGCCCGCACCTCGGCGAGCAGCTCGGGCTGGCCGCGAGGAGCCAGGTCCGCGTCGTCCGCGAGCAGGCGCACCGCCTCGGGCGAGCGGCCGAGGAGGTCGACGGCGTACCGGCTGCTCGCGAGCAGCAGCGCCAGCCGGTGCGCGACCGTTCCCTCGTCGCGGAGCAGCCGGAGGTACCACGGGGTCGTGCCGAGCGATTCGCTGAGGCGCCGGAAGGCGAGCAGGCCGCCGTCCGGGTCCGGCGCGTCGGCGAACCAGCCGAGCAGCACCGGCAGCAAGGTCCGTTGGATGGCCGCTCGTCGGCTCACCCCTGCCGTGAGCGTCTCCAGGTGCCGCAACGCCCCCGCCGGGTCCTCGTAGCCCAGGGCCTCGAGACGGGACCGGGCGGCCTCGGGACTGAGCCGCGCCTCGTCCGACGCCAGTCGCGCCACCGACGACAGCAGCGGCCGGTAGAACAGCTTCTCGTGCAGCCGCCGCACCTCGCGCGCGTGCTGCCGCCACTGCGTCTCCAGCTCCTTGACCGGCTCGGTCCGCAGGCCGATCGACCGGCCGAGCCGGCGGAGGTCGTCCTCGTCGTCGGGCATGACGTGGGTCCGGCGCAACCGGTGAAGCTGCAGCCGGTGCTCGACCGTACGGAGGAACCGGTAGGCCCGGTCCAGCTCGGCCGCGTCGGCGCGACCGACGTAGCCGTAGGTCGACAGCGCCTCCAGCGCCTCGAGGGTGTTGCCGCTGCGCAACGACTCGTCGGTGCGCCCGTGCACGAGCTGCAGCAGCTGCACGGCGAACTCCACGTCGCGCAGCCCGCCCGGGCCGAGCTTGAGCTCGCGCTGGCTCTCGGCCGCCGTCAGCGTGCCCTCGACGCGGCGCCGCATCTGCTGCACGTCGTCGACGAAGTCCGGTCGCTCGGCGGCCTGCCACACCATCGGCGCGAGCGCGTCGACGTACGCCCGGCCCAGCGCGAGGTCACCCGCCACCGGTCGCGCCTTGAGCAGTGCCTGGAACTCCCAGGTCTTGGCCCACCGCTGGTAGTACGCGACGTGGCTGGCGAGGGTGCGCACGAGCGGCCCCGCCTTGCCCTCCGGTCGCAGCGCGGCGTCCACCGGCCAGATGCTCCCCTCGCCCGTGCTGGCCGAGCAGATCCGCATCATCGCTGCAGCGAGCGTCGCAGCCGACTTGAGTGCCACGGTCTCGTCGACACCCGCCACGGGCTCGGCGACGAACACCACGTCGACGTCGCTGACGTAGTTGAGCTCACGGCCGCCGCACTTCCCCATGGCGATCACAGCCAGCCGGCACGTCGCTGCCGCCGCTCCGAGGTCGCCGCGCGCGATGGCCAGGGCGGCCTCGAGGGTGGCCCCCGCCAGGTCGGCCAGCTCGGCCGCGACGTCGGACACGTCGGCACCGTCGGCCAGGTCGCGAGCAGCGAGCCCGAGGAGCAGGTTCCGGTACGCGACGCGGAGCATGTCGGTGGCCGTCGGCGTCGGCCCGGTGATGACCGGCACCGGGTCGTCCGGGTCGGCCCCGACCTGCACGAGCATGGCGCGGCGCAGCCCGGCCGCGGTCGGCCGGACCTCGCTCTCCGGCACCAGCTGCGACCAGGACCCGGGGATGCGCACCAGGTGGTCCGTGAGCGAGCGGCTGGCCCCGAGGACCGCCAGCAGCCGCCGCCGGAAGACCTCGTCGTCCAGCTGAGCCACCAGCCGGCCGGGGTCGGGCTCCGCCTCGAGCAGCAGAGCGAGACCGAGCAGGGCCGCGTCCGGGTCGGCCGTGAGCCCGAGGTCGGCGAGCACCTGCTCGTCGTCCGGCAGCGAGCCCAGCGCGCCGCCCTCGAGGGCGGCCGATGCCCGGGCCGGCTCGGTGAAGCCCAGGCGCGCCAGCCGCGCCACCGCGCTGCCGCGGCCGCCGTGCTGCTCCCGCGCCACGGCGCTCACGCTATCGACCTGCGGGCCGCCCGCCGTCGTGGAAGTCGCGCACGACCCCGGCGAACGCGGCGGCCAGCGGCTGCCAGGTGGCGGCCAGCTCGTCCTCGGCGCCCCGCACCTCGGCGACCAGGTCGTCCGGGGTGCGCCCCTCGGCGACCAGCAGCGGACTGTCCTCACGGGCCCACGAGGCGGCGATGTCGCCGGTGACCTCGGGATGGCCCTGCACGCCCCAGGCGGCGGCGCCGAGACGGAAGGCCTGGTGCCGGTACGCCGGCGACGACGCGAGGAGCACGGCGTCCTGGGGCAGCGCGGCGATCTCCTCCCAGTGCCACTGGACCACCCGCACGCGGGCCGGCAGCACGCCGAACACCGGGTCGGTGCCGGCGGCGCCGTCGGAGTCCACGTCGACGTCGAGCACGCCGAGCTCCGGGCCGGCAGTGCCCCGACGGACGTCGCCACCACGGCCGAGCGCGAGCAGCTCGGCGCCGAGGCAGATGCCGAACGTCGGGAGCCGGGCGTCGACGGCCGCCGACATGAGTGCCCGGGTCGCCGGCAGCCAGGGGCAGTCCCCGTCGTCGGCGGGCGCCATCGCCCCGCCGAGCACCAGCAGGCCGCTGGCGTCGAGCGCGTCGAGGGCGGGCAGCTCGTCACCGGCGTACGGGTGCCGCACGTCCAGCTCGAGCCCGGCCTCGGCCAGCCAACGGCCGAACCAGCCGGGTCCGGTGCTCGCCTCGTGCTGGACGACCAGGACGCGCGGCGAGGCGCTCACAGCGCCCAGAGGTAGCGGTCCAGCTCGAACGCCGTGACCTCCCGGCGGTAGTCGAGCCACTCGGCTCGCTTGTTGCGCAGGAAGAAGTCGAAGACGTGCTCGCCCAGCGTCTCGGCGACCAGCTCGCTCGTCTCCATCCGGCGGATCGCCTCGGACAGGTTGGTGGGCAGCGGCTCGATGCCGAGCGCCCGCCGCTCGGCGTCGGTGAGGGCCCACACGTCGTCCTCGGCGCCCTCCGGCAGCTCGTAGCCCTGCTCGATGCCCTTGAGGCCGGCGCCGAGGATCACGGCGTACGCGAGGTAGGGGTTGCAGGCGGAGTCGGGGCTGCGCACCTCGATCCGCGTGGACTGACCCTTCGCCGGCTTGTACATCGGCACCCGCACCATCGCCGAGCGGTTGTTGTGCCCCCAGCAGACGTAGGCCGGCGCCTCACCGCCGCCCAGCAGCCGCTTGTAGGAGTTCACCCACTGGTTGGTGACCGCCGTGATCTCCGGCGCGTGCCGCAGCAGGCCGGCGATGAACGCGCGGGCGACCTTCGAGAGCTGGAACTTCGCGCCGGCCTCGTAGAACGCGTTCCGCTCGCCCTCGAACAGGGACACGTGGGTGTGCATCCCGGACCCGGGGTGGTCGGTGAACGGCTTCGGCATGAACGACGCCTGGACGCCCTGGCTCAGCGCGACCTGCTTCATCACGTGCCGGAACGTCATGATGTTGTCCGCGGTGGAGAGCGCGTCGGCGTAGCGAAGGTCGATCTCCTGCTGGCCGGGCGCGCCCTCGTGGTGGCTGAACTCGACCGAGATGCCCATGTTCTCGAGCATCGTGATCGCGTCGCGACGGAAGTCGTGGCCGATCCCGTGAGCGATGTGGTCGAAGTAGCCGCCCTGGTCCACCGGCACCGGCGACTCCCCCTTCGGGCCGTCGCGGAAGAGGAAGAACTCGATCTCGGGGTGGGTGTAGAAGGCGAAGCCCAGCTCGGCGGCCTTCGACAGGGTCCGCTTGAGGACCTGGCGCGGATCGGCGTACGACGGGGTGCCGTCCGGGAGCACGATGTCGCAGAACATCCGGGCGGTCCCCGGCGACTCCGAGCGCCACGGCAGGATCTGGAACGTCCCGGGGTCGGGCTTCGCGAGCATGTCCGACTCCGCGACCCGCGCGAACCCTTCGATGGCGGACCCGTCGAAGCCGATCCCCTCGTCGAACGCGCCCTCGAGCTCGGCCGGCGCGACCGCTACCGACTTCAGCGTCCCGAGCACGTCGGTGAACCAGAGCCGCACGAAGCGGATGTCGCGCTCCTCGAGGGTCCGGAGCACGAACTCCTGCTGCTTGTCCATGCCGGTGATCGTGCCGGGCCGGTGTTTCCGCCGTGTTACGGCAGGCGGCTCCCGACGACGCCCGCCCGATCGACGGCGTGGCCGCATCAGGGGCCCGGTGCGAACCACCAGTCCGTTACAGGGCGTGCTCGCACGGTTACGCCGCGCGGATCGACCCCGCGGCGGATTGGGCCGTCCGGGTGCCCCCGGCCGGGTGAGATCCTTTGCCCTCTCCACGGTGTCCCGTGAAGCATCGATGACGAACGGTCCCGGATGATCGGAACCATCCCCTGCCACCCCCCGGGGCCCCCGAGCACCAAGGAGTCACCGATGCGCACGTCTGCGGCTCGTACCCTCTCCCCCGTCCTGGCCCTCGTCGCCGCCCTCGCCCTGGTCGCCGTCGCGATCCTCGCCGGCGCGCTGACCTCGGCCGGCCACGACTCCGCCGGGGCGTCCTGGAACAAGAACCACCAGGCCGGCGCGTCCTGGAACCACAAGAACGTCCGGGCCGGCGCCTCGTGGAACTACGTGGGCGGCCGCTGACCCCTCAGCGCCACCGCCGCTGACCCGAACGGGTCAAACACGCGGTGTGATGTGGCCTGAACGCTACGCAATGTGGTCGGATGCCCCCACAATCGGGGGGTGTTCCGTCGCCTGGTGCCCCCTGACGCCCTGATCTGGGTCGTCAGCGGGCTGCTGGCCGCCACCGGGCTGCTGCTCTGGCGGCCGGGGGTGACCCTCGACCCGCTGGCCCCCGACGTGTGGTGGCCGATCGTCGCGGCGTTGTTCGCCGTCACCGAGCGGTTCGCGGTGCACCTGCCGTTCGGGCGGGACAACCACAGCATCACGCTCAACCAGGCGCCGCTGGTCATCGGGCTGTTCTTCCTGCCGGCCGAGCAGATCGTGCTGGCCGCCGTCGTCGGCGTCGCCGTCGTGCACCTGGTGCTGCGCCGCAACCAGCTGATCAAGGCAGCGTTCAACGTCGCCTCGACGGTGGCCCAGGTCACCGTGGCGTGCCTGGTCTTCGCCGGCGTCCTGCACCTGCTCTCGATCCGCGCCGAGGGCCTGTCCGCGGGCACCTGGGTGGCTGCGCTGGCCGCGACCCTGGCCGCCGACCTCGTCGCGAACATCGCGCTGTTCGTCATCATCAGCCTTCGGCTGAGCCGGTGGGACCTCGGCGAGCTCGCCCGCACCCTCGGCACCGCCGCGATCGGCACGGCCGTCGTCACCGACCTCGCACTGGTCGCCGTCCTGGTGCTGCAGGACTCCCTCGCCGCGCTGGCCCTGCTGGCCGTGCTGGCGGTCCTGAGCTTCGCGCTGTACCGCGGCTTCCACGTTCAGCGGCTGCGCTACAGCCGGCTCGAGCTGCTCTACCAGTTCACCCGCTCGGTCGACCAGGCGCTGCAGGACGAGTCGGTGCTGGAGACCGTACGGCTCGAGGCCTGCCAGCTCCTGCGGGCGCGCACCGCGTCGGTGGTCCTCTGCCAGCCGAACACCACGCAGTGGTGGGCGCCGGCCTGCCACGGCGAACCGGTGCTGCTGGCCCGAGGTGGTGTCGGGGCGGAGCACGACGTCCTGCGCGGCGACGGTCACCTCGACGGCATGGCCGCTCCCCTCCGCGACGGCGGCGAGATCACCGGCGTCTTCCTGGTGACCGACCGGCTCGACGACGTCAGCACCTTCGACCGCGACGACCTGAAGCTCTTCGAGGCGCTGGCCGGGCACGCGAGCGTCGCGCTCACCAACTCCGGGCTGGTGGCCCGCGTCAAGGCCGCGGCGCAGGAGACCGAGCACCTCTCGCTGCACGACCCGCTCACCGGCCTGCCCAACCGGCTGCACTTCCAGCAGCGGCTGGAACGCCGGCTGCTGACCGACGGGTCGGCCGCCGTCCTCCTCATGGACGTCGACCGGTTCAAGGAGGTCAACGACACCCTCGGGCACGACGTGGGCGACCGGCTCCTGCGCGAGGTCGGCCGGCGGCTGCGCCAGGTCGAGCGCGGTGAGACCGTCGTGGCCCGGCTCGGCGGCGACGAGTTCGCCGTCCTGCTCGGCGGGGACGACGTGCACATCGAGGGCATGGTCGCCCGCATCACCCGTGACATGGCACGCCCGTTCGACCTCGGCGAGGTCACCCTCGACGTGATGGCCTCCATCGGCATCGCCTCTACCCCGCGCGACGGCTCGTCGGCCGCGCTGCTGCTGCGTCGCGCCGAGGTCGCGATGTACGACGCCAAGCACGGCTCGACGGGCGTGGCCCGCTACGACCCCAACCGCGATCCCTACAGCTCGCGGCGGCTGTCGCTCATCGGCGACCTGGCGCGGGCCGTCGAGGAGAGCACGCTCGAGCTGCACTACCAGCCGCAGGCCGATCCCAGCACCGGCCAGGTGACCGGCGTCGAGGCGCTGCTCCGGTGGAACCATCCGCTGTGGGGCAACGTGCCGCCGGACGAGTTCATCCCGCTCGCCGAGCACACCGGCCTGATCAAGCCGCTGACCCGCTTCGTCATCGACACCGCTGTACGGCAGTGCGTCGCCTGGCGCGACTCGGGCACGCCGGTGCTGATGGCCGTCAACGTCTCGATGCGCAACCTGCTCGAGCCGGAGCTCGCCGACACTGTCGCACGCATGCTCGTCCAGGCCGGGCTGCCGGCGGCGCTGCTCAAGCTGGAGGTCACCGAGAGCGCGATCGTCTCCGACCCGGAGCGCGCGGTCACCGCCCTGGAGCGGCTGGTCGACCTCGGTCTGCACGTCTCCGTGGACGACTTCGGCACGGGCTACTCGTCGTTGACCCGGCTGCGCAGCCTCCCCGTGCAGGAGGTCAAGATCGACCGGTCCTTCGTGCAGCACCTGTCCGAGCGCGAAGACGACAAGGCCATCGTGCGCGCCGTCATCGGGCTGGGCCACGACCTCGGGCTCCGCGTGGTCGCCGAGGGCGTCGAGGACGAGGCGAGCTGGCGGCTGCTGCGCGAGATGGACTGCGACCTGGTCCAGGGCTACTTCCTGGCCAGGCCGATGCCGGCCGCGATGATGACCAGCTGGCTCTCGGAGCACTTCGCGGCGTACGCGACGCGGATCCGCAGCGAGGAGCCCGACGTGACCCCCGTTGCTGCCGCGACCGAAGGCGAGCCTGGTGCCCGCGGCTCCGCCGGTGGCGGCACGGCCGTCCCCGACGTCCGCCGCCTCCGCCGCATCTGAGGGGTCCACTCTCCCGCCGTCGTGCATGGCCGTCAGGTCAACAGCGGCTGTGGAGGAGGGGTCCGTCTCCGCCCTCCGCCCGTGTCGGTGACCGGTCGATGCGTGTCCACCTGTCGGGATCGAGCCAAGTGGACCGGCTGCGCGGGCAACACGCCGAGTGAAGCCGGTCCACTTCAGGTGAGCAGCGAACGGCGGTCATGGCGCCCCCCTCCTCCGAAGCCGCCTCTGACCTGAGCCTCACCACCGGGCGGGAAAGGGCCGCATCGCAGCCCGAAGCGACGGCCGTACGCTCGACGTGTGGCCCAGCTGCGTCTCGCCCTCGCCCAGCACGACCCGGTCGTCGGAGACCTCGACGGCAACGCCGCGCAGGTGCTGGCCTGGTCCCGCCGGGCCGCCGAGCAGGGCGCTCACCTGGTGGCCTTTCCCGAGATGGCCCTGACCGGCTACCCGGTCGAGGACCTCGCGCTGCGGCGGTCGTTCGTCGACGCGTCGCGAAAGGCGCTCGACGTGCTGGCCACCCGGCTGGACGCCGAGGGCCTCGGAGAGCTCGCCGTCGTGGTCGGCTTCCTCGACGGGGCACCGGACGAGGTGCCCGTGCTCGGGACGCCGAAGGGCGCGCCGCAGAACGCCGCCGCCGTGCTCCATCGCGGCACCGTCGCGGCCCGCTACGCCAAGCACCACCTGCCCAACTACGGCGTCTTCGACGAGTACCGCTACTTCGTGCCCGGCAGCTCGCTGACCGTGGCACGCGTGCACGGCGTCGACGTCGCCATCGCGATCTGCGAGGACATCTGGCAGGAGGGCGGACCGGTCGCCGTCGCGCGCGAGGCGGGAGCCGGCCTGCTGCTGGTCATCAACGGCTCGCCGTACGAGCGCAACAAGGACGACGTGCGGCTCGACCTGGTCCGCCGGCGGGCCGCCGGGGCGGGCTGTGCGCTGGCCTACGTCAACATGGTCGGCGGCCAGGACGAGCTGGTCTTCGACGGCGACTCGCTGGTGGTGGACGTCGGCGGCGACGTGCTGGCGCGGGCCCAGCAGTTCGTCGAGGAGCTGCTCGTCGTCGACCTCGACCTGCCGGACGCGACCGCCCCCACCGCCGACGAGGCCAGCCATGTGGTGGCTCCGGACGGCTCCGCCACGACGATCCACCGCGTCCTGCTCTCGAGCGACCCGCTCCCCCGGTGGGAGCCGGTGGCGGCGCCGGTGGCCGAGCGCGTCGAGGACGAGGCCGAGGTCTACGGCGCCCTCGTCCTCGGGCTGCGCGACTACGTGGGCAAGAACGGGTTCCGCAGCGTCCTGCTCGGTCTCTCCGGCGGGATCGACTCCTCGCTGGTCGCGGCCATCGCCTGCGACGCGCTCGGCGCGGAGAACGTCTACGGCGTCTCCAACCCGAGCGACTACTCGAGCGAAGGATCGCGCACCGACGCCGCGGAGCTGGCCCGGCGCACGGGCCTGAACTTCCAGACGGTGCCGATCGCCCCGATGGTCGCGGCGTACCAGGACGCCCTGCACCTCGACGGGCTCGCGGAGGAGAACCTGCAGGCCCGGATCCGGGCGGTGATCTGGATGGGGCTGTCCAACCAGTTCGGCCACCTGGTGCTCGCCTGCGGCAACAAGAGCGAGCTCTCGGTCGGCTACTCCACCATCTACGGCGACGCGGTCGGCGGCTTCGCCCCCATCAAGGACGTGCCGAAGACGTCGGTGTGGGCCCTGTCGCGCTGGCGCAACGCCGACGCGGAGCGGCGCGGCGAGACCCCACCGATCCCGGAGTCGTCGATCACCAAGCCGCCGTCCGCGGAGCTCCGTCCCGGTCAGGTCGACACCGACTCGCTGCCCGACTACGAGCTGCTCGACGACATCCTCGACGACTACGTCGAGCAGGACCGCGGGTCCGGCGAGCTGCTGGCTGCCGGCTTCGACCAGGCGGTGGTCGAGAAGGTGCTGCAGCTCACCGACCACGCGGAGTACAAGCGACGCCAGTACCCGCCCGGCCCCAAGATCTCGCTGAAGGCGTTCGGCCGCGACCGGCGGCTGCCGATCACCAGCCGCTGGCGCGAGCACGCCCCGCGGCCCTGACACGTCCCGCCTCCGGGCCGTGTCACCATGAAGACGTCCGGGGACTCCGTCCGGGAGCCTCGAGGCGACACGGAGGTCTGACATGACCAGCCCCACCGCCGGCACGCCCGCACGCGACGAGAGCCCTGCGCCGTACGGCAGCGGCCCTGCGCCGGGCGGCGGCACCCCACCGAAGCGGGTGCGGGTCCACCACCTGCGCGCCATGAAGGAACGCGGCGAGCGCTTCGCGATGCTCACGTCGTACGACCAGATGACCGCGGAGATCTTCGACGCCGCCGGGATCCCGGTGCTGCTCGTCGGCGACTCGGCAGCCAACAACGTCCTCGGCTACGACACGACCCTGCCGGTCACCGTCGACGAGCTGATCCCGCTGGTGCGCGCGGTCAGCCGCGGTGCCCACCGGGCGCTGGTCGTCGCCGACCTTCCGTTCGGGTCGTACCAGGCGTCCGCGGAGCAGGCACTGGCGACGTCGGTGCGGTTCATGAAGGAGGGCGGTGCCCACGCCGTGAAGCTCGAGGGCGGCGTCGCTGTGGTGCCCCAGGTGCAGGCGCTCGTGACCGCCGGCATCCCGGTGATGGCGCACATCGGCTTCACCCCGCAGAGCGAGCACGGGCTCGGCGGGTACCGCGTCCAGGGCCGTGGGGCCGAGGCCGACCGGCTGCTCGCCGACGCCGTCTCGTTGGCCGAAGCCGGGGCGTTCGCCGTGGTGCTCGAGATGGTGCCGGCCGAGGTGGCCAAGCGGGTGACCGGGGAGCTCGCGATCCCCACGATCGGGATCGGCGCCGGCGTCGACTGCGACGGCCAGGTCCTGGTCTGGCAGGACATGGCCGGATTGCGCCACGGCCCGATGCCGCGGTTCGTCAAGCAGTACGCCGACCTGCGCGGCACCCTCACCGAGGCGGCTCGGGCGTACGCCGAGGACGTCGCGGCAGGCACGTTCCCGGCCGAAGAGCACTCCTTCAGCTGACCGACCCGGGTTGGGCCGATCGGTCAGGTCTGCACAGGGACAGGTGCCTCCTCGCGCGTCGTGCTGCGGTCGAGCCCCCGCACCGGCAGCATGTGCGGGTGGACTCGGAGCGCGTGCATGTCATCCGCGAGCTGCTCGCGACGACCGGCTGGGTGGAGCGCACGCGTGACTTCGCGACGATGCTGCGCCGGGCGGCGCCGTCGGCCGGCGGCCTGCTGCTCGTCGGCACGCCCACGGAGGAGCCGTGGCACCTCGCGGCGCACCTCGACGACGAGGCGCGCTTCGCCGGGGTGCCGGAGCTGTCGCCCACGCTTGTGCGCTGGTCCGTGCCGGCCGAGGCGCCGCCACACCTGTCGGTCGGAATGGCGCGGCTCGAAGCTGCCCGTCGCGACGAGACTGTGTTCGTCGTCGCACCCGACACGGCACCTGAAGGACTGCTCGAACGTGTCGCAGATGCACGCCGAACCGGGGCGACGATCCTGTCCATCGACGACGGCGACGACGAGCTCGGCACCCTCGTGCACGAACGTCTCGTGGTGCCGACACGACAGCAGACCCGGCTCGTCGCGCAGTCGTCGTCGACCTATGTGGACATGGACACGGTGCAGCACCTGGTGAGCGTTGCGGCCGGTGAAAGTGCGACACGCGTCGCGATGCGCGACCGACTTGCACGTTTTCTCGATCGCGTCAGCGGACCTGCGCCACGGCGTTGACGTGCACGACGCGCCAACGAGGGCACGGTGCATCCCTTTGTCTGCAAGGGTTTTCGTAGGCAAGGCTTTCGTCTACGGACTTCGACACGACGATGTCGTCGGTGTGCGTGTGACGACGCCACAAAAACTCATGCAGCGAAATGCTGGTAACACGTGCGTCGTAGTGCGATCTTTTCGTGTGAAGACGTCGACCATCGGGCGACGTACGAGTGCCAGGAGGCGCGTGTGCCGGCCACAGAGGAAGAGACCACCGCGAAGGTGACCTACGCCGCAGCGGCTGCAAAGAAGACGACGACTGCTCGCACTGCCAAGAAGGCCGCGAAGAAGACGGCCAGGAAGACGGCTGCGAAGAAGTCGACGGCGAAGAAGACCACCACCCGCAAGGCAGCGGCCAAGAAGGCCGCCAAGACCACGGCGCGCAAGACCGCCGTACGCAAGACAGCGGCCAAGAAGGCCGCCAAGACCACGGCGCGCAAGACCGCCGTGCGCAAGGCAGCAGCGAAGAAGGGTGCCGCCAAGCGCGCGACCAAGAAGACTGCGGCCAGGAAGTCGACCGCGAAGAAGACCACGGCGAAGCGGACCGCCAAGAAGACGACCGCGAAGAGGGCGCCGGCTCGCAAGGCAGCAGCCAAGAAGACCGCTGCGAGGAAGAGCACCGCCAAGCGGACGACCAAGAAGGCCACCGCGAGGAAGACTGCGCGCAAGCGCTAGACGCTCCACACGTCGAAGGGGCCGCCCGGTCGTCCGGGCGGCCCCTTCGACGTCACGGGGCAGTGCTCAGCGGGTCAGTCGTCGTTCCAGTCCGGGTCGTTGTCCCAGGCCTCGGTCTTCTCCGCCGCTGTGGAGATGGCCGCCTGGGCCTCCTGCTGGGTCGCGTAGGGCCCGAGCCGCTCGGTCCCGGCGCACCCCTGGCCCTGCTCCACGGTCTTGTGGTTGAGGCAGTAGTACCACTGCTGGTCGTCACTCATGGCGCCATCCTTCCCTCGATCTAGACTTCTGCACCATGCCCACCCTGACTCCCGGCCGGCTCTCCCCCGTGCGCCAGGTCCCGCCGACCATTGCCCGGCCGGAGTACGTCGGCAAGCCGCGACCCGCCCGCTACACCGGGCCCGAGGTCAAGGACGCCGACACGATCGCGCGGATGCGCGTCGCAGGTCGCATCGCCGCGCAGGCCCTCGTCGAGGTCGGCAGGCACATCGCCCCCGGTGTCACCACCGACGAGCTGGACCGGGTCGGGCACGAGTTCGTGATCGACAACGGCGCCTACCCCTCCACGCTGGGCTACAAGGGGTTCCCGAAGTCTCTGTGCACCTCGGTCAACGAGGTCGTCTGCCACGGCATCCCGGACAGCACCGAGCTGCGTGAGGGCGACATCGTCAACATCGACATCACGGCCTTCATCGACGGCGTGCACGGCGACACCGACGCGACGTTCCTCGTCGGCGACGTCGCGGAGGAGGACCGGCTCCTGGTCGAGCGCACCGAGGAGGCACTGCGCCGGGCCATCAGGTCGGTGCGCCCCGGGCGACCGATCAGCGTCATCGGCCGCGTCATCGAGTCCTACGCCAGGCGCTTCGGCTACGGCGTCGTGCGCGAGTTCACCGGTCACGGCATCGGCACGTCGTTCCACTCCGGGCTGGTCGTGCCGCACTACGACGACGAGTCGCACGACACCGTGATCGAGGAAGGCATGACCTTCACGATCGAGCCCATGCTCAACCTCGGCACACCCGAGTGGGAGATGTGGGACGACGGCTGGACCGTGGTGACCCGCGACCGGGCGAGGTCGGCGCAGTTCGAGCACACGATCCTGGTGACCAGCGGCGAGCCGGAGATCCTCACGTTGCCGGGCTGACCCGGCACGCCCCACGCCGCACCACGAGGGTCACGAACCGCTGGGCTGCCTGGGCTCCAGGTCGACCAGGCTGACGTGCCCCGGCTCGGGGTGCGGGATGAGCGTCGCCGCCATCCGGTGCAGCATCTCCGCCGTCGAGACACCGGCCACCAGTGCGAGACGGTCCAGCTGCTCACGGCAGAGCCGGGTCAGCTCCCGGGCGAGCTCGCCCGGGTCCTCGGTGAGAGCCCACAGCTGGTTCCAGCTGTCCTCGTCGTCCTGCCAGTCGGCGCGCACCATGGCGAGCGCGAGCCTGGTGGCATCGGAGTCCCGGGGATCACTCACGCCCACAGCCTTCCCGTCCGGCGGCTCCAGCGAAACCAGCCGGAAGAGTGAGCCCACAGGCCGCCGACCTGGGGAGACCGTGACCGAACGGGCCGGCGGTCGTTCTCAGGGCACAGCCGACGCGCGGGGGCGCCGGGACGCCCGACAGGTGGTGGTGGGAGCGATGGTCGACAAGCAGGACCGGCTCACGCTCAGCCGGGACATCGAGGTGATCGCCGACCGGATCGCGCTGTCCGGCCAGACCGGCCGGGCCGACGAGCTCAAGGTCGTGGCGGCGCACCTGCGGGCGAAAGACGCAGCGCGGACCCACGACGCCGTGGCCGGGCCGGCGCCGCGGCCCTACGTCCTGGGTGCCGCCGCCCTCGTGGCGTGGCTCGCCGTCGTGCTTCTCGTGGCCCTCCTGCTCGGCTGAGCGTCGTCACGCCGGCCTCGTCCAAGGTTGGTTGCGGTGGACGACGTTCCCGGTCTGCGCTTGTGTGACCTCATGCCACTCGCCGACTTCCCGCGCTACCCGCTGACCTTCGGGCCGAGCCCCGTCCACCCGTTGCGGCGGCTCACCGAGCACCTCGGCGGGGCGACCATCTGGGCCAAGCGGGAGGACTGCAGCAGTGGTCTCGCCTACGGCGGGAACAAGACGCGCAAGCTGGAGTACATCGTCCCGGACGTGCTGGCACAGGGGGCGGACACCTTGGTGTCGATCGGCGGCTACCAGTCGAACCACACCCGGCAGGTCGCGGCCGTCGCGGCACACCTCGGTCTGGCCGCCGTGCTGGTCCAGGAGAAGTGGGTGGACTGGCCGGACCCGCTCAACGACCGGATCGGCAACATCATGCTGTCGCGGATCATGGGCGCCGAGGTCCGCCTCGACCCGGCCGGCTTCGACATCGGCATCCGGGACAGCTGGACCCAGGCGCTCGAGGACGTGCGCGCCCGTGGCGGCGTACCGTACGGCATTCCTGCCGGCGCCTCGGACCACCGGCTCGGCGGGCTCGGGTTCGCCGGCTGGGCCGAGGAGGTCCGGCAGCAGGAGCAGGAGCTCGGCGTCTACTTCGACACCGTCGTCGTGTGCACCGTCACGGGGAGCACGCACGCCGGGATGATCGCCGGCTTCGCCGGCCAGGACCGCTCGCGCCGGGTCATCGGCATCGACGCGTCGGCGACGCTGGACAGGACCCGCGCGCAGGTCGGGCGGATCGCCCGCAGCACGGCCGAGCTGCTCGGGCTCGGTCGCGAGCTCCGTGACGACGAGATCACGGTCATGGCGGGCTGGGCCGGCGACCTCTACGGCATCCCGGTGGAGTCGACGCTGGACGCGATCCGGCTCACCGGGCGGCTGGAGGGCATGATCATCGACCCGGTGTACGAGGGGAAGTCGATGGCCGGCCTGATCGACCTCGTGACCCGCGGCGACATCCCCCGCGACAGCACCGTCCTCTACGCGCACCTGGGCGGGCAGCCCGCGCTCAACGCGTACAGCGCGCTGTTCACCGCCTGACCCGACGTTGCCGAGACGGACGAGAGACGGCCTCGGCCGGTGTAGCGAGCACCGAGCCGAGGCCTTGATCCCTGACCTGCGAGAACAGGAGAAGGGACCCAGGACCGATCGTCGCACCACACCCGTGCCGGCTCACCGGCAGCCCGCCTCAGACCACGGGACACGGGACACGGGAGGAGGATCGCCGGTGCCGCCGACGTCAGCGGGCCAGCAGTGGAGCGTCCGGCGGCAGCAGCCCCGACGCCAGGAAGATCGACACCACCCAGATGAGCAGGCCGAGGAACACCACCAGCCGCCTCCATGCCGAACCGCCCACACCTTCACGCTAGTCGCGGACGACGATCCGTGCCGGTCCGGTGGGGCCCGCGGACGGACGGGGCCTAGAGGCGAGCAGCCTCTCGACGGCCGCTGGCCGATCCGTCCCGGGTCCGTGCGCACCCGAACGCACAAGAACGCCGCGCGCGGACGACGCTGCCGCATCGCCCCACGTCAGCGACCCGTCCAGGCATCGCTGCAGGTCGCGGGGCCCAGGCGGCGGACGAGTCGGCCTGTAAGCCGGGTTCAGTTGCTACGCGTCCGCTGACCAAGGGACTTCTGACCAATGTCGCTCTGACCTGCACAGACGCTTCCCGACGTTTCCTTCCTTGTCTCGGTTGTTCTCGTGCTGTTGTGCCCCCGAAGTGCCCCAGGTTGCCGGCCCGGTGACGCTCGTGATGAGCACTTTGAGCCCGGACGGGACGGCACCTTGAAGGACTTCGCGGCCTGCGCGGTGATCGTGTCGAGCCCAACGAGGTCCTCGCGGTGCGTCGCGCGGACGACGCACTTGCGGATGTTGACCGACGCAGGACTCGCCCGCCTGCGTCTATGTCTGTGTTGCACTCTGACCTGCGGCTTTAGCGTTGGCGAGCGTTGATCAGCGGCGAAGGCTCGCGGACGTCTTGCGGACTATTTGCAGACCGCGAGCAGTCCGAAGTTGAGCACGATCGGTAGGTCGAGGCTCTCCTCCTGCCGGACCTCGCCCACGATGATCCGCGAGGGCCGCCTCCGCAGCGCCTCCTTGACCAGCCGGCGCAGCTTGATCTCGCCGGTGCCCTCGAGGCTGGGTTGCCGGCACTGCATCGCCACCACGTCGGGCAGCGGCACCCTGAGCACGAACAAGCGCAGATGACATAGGTACACGCCTCTGCGTCACCCGATGTCTACGGAGAGAAGCGCTTGTGACTCAGAGGGCCGTCGCCGACATGAGGGGACTATTCACGGCGGATGGGTCATGCCTAGTATCCGGGCACATAACGGACCCGACCGAGGATGGTTTGATGAAACTACGCTTCAAGGCGGCACTAGCCGCCCTAGCGATCGCGCTCACCGCTGGGCTCGCCACAGCCGCACCGGCCGCGGCGGTCACCGGTGGCGAAGCCGACGGAAACAAGCACCCCAACGTGGGGCTCATCCTCTTCTACAGCCCCGATGGACGCTTCCGGTGCTCAGCCACCCTCGTCACGCCCACGGTCCTGTTGACCGCGGCGCACTGCACCGTAGACACCGTGGGCAAGACCCTCGTGGACTTCCGATCCGTGGTGGCGCTCACGCCGCCCACCGGCTACCCGGTCGCCGCTGATCCGACCACCGGCTACACCCAGGCCGAGATCCTGAACGCCGGCTTCCTTTCGGGCACGGCATACGCCCACCCGGATTACTCGAACTTCACTGACCTCGACAACTGGAACGACGTCGGTGTCATCGTGCTCGACAAGCCGGTCACCAACATCACCCCAGCCACGATCGCACCCCTGAACTACCTCGACGCCTACGCCCAGCCGGTGCTGAACAAGACGCTGTTCACGTCGGTGGGCTACGGGACCGAGGTGCGAAAGCCGGCCTCGGGTCCGCAGAACCCGACCCCCGAGTCCTATCCGCTGATCCGCCGGTTCGCCGTGCAGCCAGGCCAGAAGCTGACGGCCCAGATCTTGCAGCTCAACGGCAACATCAACGACAACCGCGGCACCGGCGGCACCTGCTTCGGTGACTCCGGCGGCCCAACTTTCCTCAACGGATACGTCGTGACCGTCACCAGCTACAGCTACACCAACAACTGTCGCTACCTCGGCGGCTACCAGCGCGTCGACATCAAGGTAGTGCAGGACTGGTTGGCAACCTTCGGCGTCATTGCCCCAACCGCCTGAGGTTTCTGCCCACCACGACGCCCACCTCGTCCCACGACGAGGTGGGCGTCGCCGTAGTCCGCCAGGTAGACAGCCGGTCGATCAGGCACTGCCGGCATTTGGCGTGGCGGGCCGGCCCTGCTGCGCGTGCCGACCCGGCACCAACTCCGCGAGGTGGACCAGGAGCCCGAGCAGTTCGGGGTGCGCGTGAACTACCAAGACGAAGCTTCGCGCGGCGGAGTTCATGCTCGCCGGGCGAGCGGAGCGAGAGTCGCTCAGCAAGACGGTCGCGGCAGCTCATGATGCAGCGGTCGCGGCTGCTGGCGAGGACGCGATCTTTGACGAGGTAGCTCTGACTCACATGGAGGCAGCCGCCAAGCTCGAGCTCCTGGCGTCCCAGCGCCGCATCGACGAGGACCGAATCGACCTCCTGGGGCGTGCCGAGGTGGAGCGGGCCATGGCGGCCAGCGCCACTACTAGTCGCTCCGACGAGGTCCGTCCAGGACTCTGATTGGTCATCGAACGACCGAGGGTCTGTCCGCTGTCGACGCTCGAGCGGTGCTGGCCGAGGAGGGTGGCGCGGTACCAGCGGCCGTTGTCGTGCGGGACGAGGACCTCGCGGGCGGGCATGGGTCGGCTTCTCGATCGTGCGGCTCGACCCCGGGCGTCAGGGCTAGCCGGCTATGCCCGCGGTTCCCGTCTCTGCCGGTCAGGGCTGGGTCCGCCCTCGGCTCCTGGCATGCCGTCCCCTCGACGGCAGCGACGCACGACGGCGCTCGAAAATCGCCGCGATGCCCACGCCCGCGTAGTACAGGGGGCCGGCGACCAGGGCCAACAGCCCCGCGGTGATGACCGCCGCGATCACCAGCGGAAGACCGCCCGCCTGTAGCGCCCAGCCCCATAGCGACGCGAAGTCGTGCCACAGGTTCACGGCGGCGCCCACCGACTAGGGCAGCATCGTCGCGGCTAGCGTGACGGTCACAAGGATCGCAACAACCAGAAGCGGAAAGAGCACCCTGCCAGTTTCCGGCCAAGCGGACGAGATTCCCCGTCGACAACTTTGACTGCACCCAGTTGGACGAGACCAGTCGCCCTCGGTCGTCCCTCGGTCACCATTCACACGAGGAATGTGCCTCACCGCCATGACGCCACGTCCATGCCTGCCAGGCAAGCGACGCAACTCCCAAGATCACGCTGAGTTCGCGAGGGCGAGCGTCACCCCCCGAGGGCCCGGTCGCCAGTCAGCGGCCGCGCCCTCGCGTGTCTGAGCACTCGCCCAGCGGGCAGGGGGCGGCCTGCCGGCGTCGTCCCATCCAGCGAGGGGGCGGCGCCGGTCGCAAGTGCTGCATGGCAAGTCCGGGACGGGGCAGGGACGCCTGCGTGCCTGAGCATCAACCTCACGAGCGTGCGCGTGCTGTGCACGACGAGATGGCTTGTCTACAGCAACAGGCGGACAACGCCACCGCCAGCCTCCGGGCTCGTCGCCGCGCCCGTCGCCGGCAGTTGAGCGTGCGCCGCTCACTGCGGTTGGCCCTAGTCCTCGTCGTCGTCTTTGCCGCGGCGGTCGTAGCGCTCGACGCGTGGGAGGTCAGGACCACGGTGGTGGACCTTGTTCGACACGAAGTGATCGAGCCGTCACAAGGGCGTTGACCGGGCCCGGTCAGAGAGCCGCACCCGCTCCGGGGCTGGAACGGGTGCGGCCAACGCCCGCCGCCGTTCCGGGGGGCCAGACAGCGACGGGCGTAACACAAAGCGTCCAAGGTCGTTGGTAGGAAGCCGCTACAGACACGCCGTACAGGGGTCGACGTGTCTGAGCACGGGTCCGGCCGGCGCAGCCGGGCCCCGGCCGCACCTGTTCTACCGCCTGCGCCCGTCGGAGGGGCAGCCTCTTGAGGCTGGGTGCTCGGCGGGGGGGCCTGACGACGAGTGCTTCATCGGGCAACCCAGGTGCTGCGGCGAGCGCACGGCCGGAGGAGCCCCGATGATCAGCACGACTGGTAGCCGAAGCCGCACCCGGGCACTGGGCGTTTCCTGGCTCTTCCCCGGCGTGCCAGGCGGGGCGCTGCATGCACCGGACAGCGAATTGCCACTACGAGCGTCTGGACCGCGGCTCGTGGGTAGTCCTGCAGAGGTGCTACAGAAGGCTTGTTACAGCGGGAGGGTGTACCAGGCGGGCACCTCGGAACTGCCTGCCGAGTTGCTTGTGAACAGCCTGGCCGAACTCTCGGGTCTCTGGCAGGTGGCTACCGACCGCCCGGCCCCACGATTCGTATTCTGAGCGCACATCGATCCCACAGGGATTTGCGCGCGCCAGGTACCACCGCGGCGGTGTTTGTCATTGGCAGAATGGGCCAGACCGATGTCATGGCGCTCGATGCGGACGGCGGACGCCTTTCACTGGCAGCCGACGGAGTGACGCCGGTTCTCGTAATTGCGCTTGCCGTGGCGGCTTCTGCTCCCGGCCAGGCTCGAAGGACGCTGCGCGGCTGGTTGGTGACCTCCAGGAAGTGCGCCACGGAGATCATGGACACGGCTGACCTTCTCGTCAGTGAGGTCGTGAGCAATGCCATCCGGCACACCGAGTCGGCGACGGTGCCGATGACGCTGAGTTGGCGCGGTTCACGGATGCGTGTCGGGGTGGAGGACACGCACAGCCGCCTCGTGGGCCCACCCGTACCCTCCCCACCATCGGAGTCCGGAGGAGGAGGACGCGGGTTGTGGCTGATCGACCAACTCGCCGACGCCTGGGGATCCGAACGCATCCGCACCACCGGTAAGACCGTCTGGTTCGAGCTGGACTGCAGCCGAGACGACTGACCCTGGAGTAACGCGCGCGCGTACAGAAGAGACGGCGGACGCGGGTCAACGTTCGGACGCGCGGCCGGAGATCTCCCTACCGGCAACCTCACTCCACGCGAACGCGCGGCTACGCCGTCTGCGCCCCCGCGTGGGGCACATGGGGAAAGCTCACGCCAACCACTTCCAGGAGACGCGCCACTTGCGGCGAGGCGGCCGTGAGCACCAGCTCCCCATCGATCAGTGCCGCGGTGCGCTGAGCCACCAGCAGCGCGTGTAGGCCGGCGCTGTCCATAAACGGGACTCCGGACAAGTCCAGCTGAAGAGCGGTCGCGGGGCCGTGGGCCAGCCGGTCGGTGAGGGCGTGCAGTAGCTGCGGTGCGGTTTCGAGGTCGAGCTCGCCTCGGACGATCATGGTCATGTGCCCGGCAGTTATGCGGGTGAGAATCTGCAGAGGGAGAGCAGAGAAGGACACGAAGGCCTCCACTGTGACCGGTCCCTACGGACCGATGCCGCTGCTCTTTCGAGCCGCTGGGTCGGGGCTGGTGTCTCAGCCGTTCGACGCGAGGCTGACAGTGTCAGTCCTGAATCCACCCGTTGGCAAGCGCTGCCCGGGCGCGGGGTGGGTGGGCCGCAAGCGCCCCGTCGCCGGTGGCAGGACCCGGTTCCTCGCGCCACGCTCCCGCGCCGGTCAAGGCCGCAGGGACGTCTGGCGCCTGGAGCCCTCTTTCTCGGGCCGCGCTGAAGGACCTGAGTAGGCGTCATGTCGCTCCTCCCCTCCGCGAGCGGCGCACCATCGAGACGCGACAGGGTGTCTTGCGGTTCGGACATCTTGGTCAAGGATCCTTCTGAGGGGTTGACCCGCCCCTGGCGCGGGAGAACCCTCATGATCGTCCCCGCCTCAATGAGTCCGCCGCCC
The DNA here is from genome assembly GCA_963746175.1 of uncultured Actinomycetota bacterium. Lineage (GTDB taxonomy): Bacteria > Actinomycetota > Actinomycetes > JACCUZ01 > JACCUZ01 > CAVVAH01. Next base: position 1,121,980 of record CAVVAH010000001.1, read on the forward strand.
CTCGGCGACTCCCTACACCCGGCGCTCACCCCCGGAGCGCCGGGTCTTGGCGTTGTGTTTCCAACTCTGGTTCGTCCTAGCCGACCATCCGCGCGCAGTGCCCGCCGTCGGGCCGGACCTGGAGGCGCGGGTATGAGCAGCGCGGGGTTAGGTCAGGTCAGGTCAGGTCAGGTCACGGTCCGTGTTGCGCCGCTCATTGGAACGACATCGCCGCTTGCGGGGATCGGCCTACTGGCCGATGGCAGAGCGGGCGGGACGGGACAAGACTGGCCGTGCCGAGCTCGAGGGGGATTGAGAGCCCGGCGGGGGAAGGCCAGGAGACTGGCCGGCCGGAAGGGTCCGCACTCACCTGTGGGCCCTTTCTGCTGTCAGCATCGGGCCATGATCCACCGCCACAAGTGGCCCGGCCGGATCGTGCTGGCGGTCGGGTGCTTCACCAGCTGATGGTGCGTCACGGGGCTGATCCTGGTCGCCTTGGGCTGAGGCAGCGCCGCACCCCGCTGGGGTGAGCAGGCGGGTGCGGCAGGCGCCCGCTGCTGTTCCGGGTGCCAGACAGCGACTGGCGTAACACAGAGCGTCCAGGGTCGATCGAGCGACGGGGGCATCAGACACGCCGTACAGGGGTCGACGTGTCATGAGGCGTGGGCCGCCGCCTGAGGGGCGCGCGGCCCCGGCCGGCGACGTGCAAGGGCTGACCGGAGTGGGCCCAAGCCTTGCGCCACCGCGGGTGCGGAAGCAGGCTGAGATCCGTCCCGCCCGGACCCCGCGCCGACGCACTGAGAGCCGCCCGCGTCGCCGTCGACTCCCCTCCCCCCAGGGTCCGGCGTCGCGGGCCTCGTGGATACGGGACGTGAATCGGCCGGTCTCGTGTCCGTAACGCACAGCCCTACGCCATCGATGGGGGGCGGGGTCGCGTCGTCGCCGGAAGGCGTTGGGGGGTGACGGCGCGGCCCTCCGGTATGCGTCTAGGCGCGCTGCTCCGGCACCAGCTTCGCAAGATCGACGTGCTTCACGACCGCGGCGACGGAGCGGCAGTCCGCCACCCAGTACCGGCCGCGCTTGACTCGCAGCATCTGCTGGGCCGGACGGGCCAGGGACACCTGGACGACGACGTGCTCGACCCGCCATCCGTCCGGCGTGACCATGGCGCTCATCGACAGCTCCGCAGGCGTCGCGCGACCACCAGCGCGATTGCGCTGACGATGGCGACCACCACGACTGTGCGGAGCGTTCCGCGGCCACCAGGATGCTTGCCTGGCCCGGCGGCCGGGGACTGAGGCCGGGAGGCCGAGCGATCCGTCGGTCAGCCGACTCGCGCCGGCGGTGGCCCGGTGAACCGCTCGAGGTTGTTGCCGTGTTCGTCGGCGCAGCCCGGGCACCGGCGGCGCGATAGGAGCGGTCGACCCGGCGAAGCTGCTCGGGCTGTGTCGTCATACCTCGCTGGACGCTGCTGGTCACGGGGCTCGGGGCTGCACATGGAGCGCACCGCGCCGCATGACGACGGTTGATGCTAATACCCCCCACCGGTATGGTGAAGTCCTGGACCGACCCGGAAGGCCAACGCCATGAGCGCGCAACGCGAGGCACACCCTGAGCACGCAGGCAACCGCAGCGACTACTCCATGGGCAGCCTGAACGCGATGGCCGCCAGTGCGACGCTCCATTGCCTGACGGGTTGCGCGATCGGTGAGGTCGCGGGCCTTATGATCGGCACCGCAACTGGACTCGCCAACGCGGCGACGATCGCCCTCTCCATCGCACTGGCCTTCCTCTTCGGCTACAGCCTGTCCACCCTGCCCCTGCTGAATGCCGGCCTCACTTTTCACACCGCACTCGGAGTGGTGCTCGCGGCCGACACCCTGTCGATCCTGACTATGGAGATCGTCGACAACGCAGTCATGGCCGCGATCCCCGGCGCTATGGACGCTGGCCTGGTCAACGTGAAGTTCTGGGTCGGCATGATGATCGCGCTCTCGGCGGCCTTCGTGGCCGCCTATCCGGTGAACCGGTTCCTCCTCGCGCGCGGAAAGGGCCACGCCCTGACTCACGAGTACCACGGGATGCCGGCGCAGCGACGCTTCCCGGCTTTCCCGACCTCGACCCTGGTTGCGGTGCTGGTGGCCTTCATGCTGGGCGGCCTGGTTGTGGCGATCGCAGACGAGACGGCGAAGCCCGAGAAAGCGCCGCCCCCACACAGCACCGGGACCTGAGCCCCGCCCGGCGCGCACCTTCGTCGAGATGGTGCCCCTTCACGAGTGGCCTAGTCGGATCGTGCTGTCGATCGGCTGATTCACCTCGGCTACGGCCTGGCTGACGGGCGACAGCGCGATGACGCGCATGATCCAGTCCACGGCGCCCTCTCGGCCGTCGTACCGGGGTGCCTGCCGCCAGAGACGGACGAACGCCGCGACCACGTCGTCTTCCGAGCCCAGTCGCGAGACCTGCGGATACAGGATGTCGAACAGGCTCTTCAGCGCCGCTTCGTCGCCGCGTCCGCAGGAGATCACCAGCTCAGCCAGCTGGCCTCGGCAGGCTGAGCCCTCCGACGTCGGAACATTGTGTGGGGGCATGGCCAACCTCTGAGCAGAGAGGTCTGACCGGGTCCGGGGCCAGAATGGGAGCGCCGACTCGGTCGGCGCACACGCATGTGCCTCTCCCCAGCGGGCCTAAACTAGTCGCCCGCCCGGCGCCTGTCTTCGGCGGCGGCATAAGCCGGAGTCACCACAGCCAGATGATCTCGTCGGTGAGGGTCGTGGCGCCCGACGCCGTGACTTGGCGCCGGAGGGTCAAGACGTCATGCGCCGGATGGGTCCAGCCCGTGGCGGGTCGTCCACAGTCCGGCACTCCGTCGCCGGCAGGGCTTGCTCAGGATGGCCCAGCTTGTCAGTCGCTATCTGTCCTGTGCCGGCCGCTCGGCGTCCGGGTGCGGCGGCCTGCCTGGATGGCAGCCCGCTTGGCTGACAGGCGGCTCCACGCCGATTGCTGGAACGCGAGGGTTGCCCAGCCGGCCAGGGCCATTCCGCCAAGATTGAGCGCGAGTTGCAGCCCTGATCCGGCCACCTCGTCCCATGCACCGAACGCGAGGCCCAAGGCGACGTTGCCGGACGCGGGCACAGTGGTCACGGAGATGAAGACTCCGGAGAGGCCGCCGACCTTGGCCGAGGTCAGCGACAGAACCCCGGCGGCGGCGGCGATCAGCGCGACGATGAACGACCACTTGTCTGGTGTGTAGATGAAGTCGGTCTGCGGGCGCCGCCCCACCAGGTCCGAAGCCCCGATCCAGCCGGCGGCCCTGGCGACGAGGGCGAAAACCGTGGCGACCGTGATAGAGACGGTGAAGCCCAGCAACAGGGTGCGCAGGGCGCGGCTGAGCAGGCTGCGGCGCCGACGGACCAGCGCGAGACCGAGCGCGGCGATAGGAACGAACTCCGGACCCAGCACCATGGCACCGATGACCAGGACCTGAGAGTCCAGCACGATCGCGATGCTCGCCAGCAGTGTCGCCAGGCACATGAACGACACGTAGGTCCAGTTGAGCTCGGAGTCCTCGTACGCCCGCTGAGTCACCTCGGCCCAAACGACCGCGTCGGCGCTGCTGCCCGGAGTCCGGCCCTCCGCGTCAAACCCGGCTTGTGAGAGCCACGCCTGCACAGGTTCAACGTGCACCGTCCCGCGCCTGTGCACGTCCATCTCGCGTAGCCGGTCGACGATCTTGCGCTCGCGGCAATCACCGGTCACATGCAGCAATGGAGTCCAGGACCCTTCGGCCTCCTCGTGACCAATCGGCTCGGGAGGCTGTGTGACGTTCCTCGTTCGGCACCTGCTGGCGCTCCGCGGTCGAGACGTGCGGCCTCCCCGCGGGGACCCGCTTCCACGATTTGAGGCACCTTTATGCCTCGGCGCTCATCGCCTCAGGAAGCAGCCGAAGGCGATCCAGTCGCACCTGGGACACGCAACGATCTCCGAAACCATGGATACCTACGGGCACCTCTTCCCGGACTCCGAAGAGCTTGGCCGCGGGGTACTTGACGCCTTGCTCGGTGAAGTTCGTGTGCCCCCAGTGTGCCCGGCGCGAGCCCCTGAGTAGAGTTCTACAGATCAGGCTACAGGCGGCGGACGAGTCGGCCTGTAAGCCGGGTTCTGTCACGCACCGAGGTGCGAGGACGGCCATCCATCTCCGGCTGCCGTTGCCGACAGCCTCCTGCGGTCTACCCGGGAGCTCGGGCGGGCCGCCCTCGAACGCTCCCTGTCTGACCTTGCTCCGGGTGGGGTTTGCCGAGCCGCCCGGGTCACCCCGGGCGCTGGTGGTCTCTTACACCGCCGTTTCACCCTTACCGGCGGCTCCCCGAAGGCAGCCGCTGGCGGTCTTCTCTCTGTGGCACTGTCCCGCGGGTCACCCCGGGTGGGCGTTACCCACCACCCTGCCCTGTGGAGCCCGGACTTTCCTCGGCGAGGTCGAGACCTCGACGCGACCGTCCGGCCGGCTCGTCCGCCGTGCGCTCAGGGTAGCGGCTGCTGATCCCGGACCGTCCTGAGAGGTCAGGCGAGGGCGAAGCGGACCGAGCGGGTGGCGACGTCAGCCTCGACGAGCGTGACCCGGACCCGGTCCCCCAGCGGCAGGTCGCCGCCGCACGCCGCGCGCACTGCCGGGTCGGCGAGCTGCACGGTGCCCCCGCCCTTGGGGTCGGTCTCGACGGCCACGGCGTCGAACTCCTCGCCCTCGCGGCCGTGCAGCACGGCCGCCTCCATCAGCGCCACGCACTCCCGCTCCAGCTCGTGCGCGCGACGGTCGGCCTCCGCCATCTCGTCGGGCAGCGTCGGCAGCGCGGCCTTCGCCCACCCGGGCACGTCGTCACCGGTGCACAGCGCGAGGCACACGGCCCCGACGTACCGGTCGACGAGCCGCCGCAGCGGTGCGGTGGCGTGCGCGTACTCGGCGGCGACCGCGGCGTGGGTGGCGTTCTCCGGGATCCCGCCGTCGAACGCCGTGTAGCCGGCGCCGCGGAGCAGCGACGTCGCCTCCTCCAGCAGTGCCGCGTGCCGGGGGTTCGACGGGTCGAGGCCGTGCACCACCTCGGCGTACGACAGGTCGGCCGGCCAGTCGACGCCGAGGGCCCGGGCCGCGTGGCGGAGCCGCTGCAGCGCCCCGTCCGGCGCCCTGGGCAGCGTGCGCAGGATGCCGATCTCGCCGTGCAGCATCAGGTCGGCGGCGGCCATGCCGGTCATCAGGGAGATCTGCTCGTTCCACGACTCGACCGGCCTGGTGGTGCGGTACTCGAGCCGGAACGTGTTGCCGTCCTCGACGACCTCCTGCTCCGGGATCGGCAGGCTGACCCCGCCCCGCTCCACCTCGAGCTGCATCCGCAGCTTGCCGACCTCCGCGAGCAGCAGCAGCCGCTCGTCGTCGGTGCCGCCGTCGACGAGGTCCTGCACCTGGCCGTAGTCGAACCGGTCCCGGGAGCGCACGAGCGCGCGGCGTACGTCGACCGCGGTCTGCTCGCCGTCGGCGTCCAGGTCGAGGGTCCACAGCAGCGCCGGCCGCACCTGGTCCGGCAGCAGGGACGCCGCGCCCTCGGACAGCACGGTGGGGTGCAGGGGTGTGCGCTGGTCCGGGCTGTACTGGGTCTCGACCCGCCGGTGCGTCTCCAGGTCGATCGCCCCGCCGGGGCGGACGAACGCCGCCACGTCGGCGATGGCGTAGCGCACCCGGAAGCCGGCGCCACGGCGCTCGAGGTGCATCGCCTGGTCGAGGTCGGTGGAGCCCGGCGGGTCGATGGTGAGGAACCGCAGGTCGGTGACGTCGTCGGCCGGCAGGTCGGGCGCCTTCGCCACCTCCTCGGCCTCGGCGAGCACGTCGGCCGGGAAGTCCTCGGGCAGCTTCAGCTCGGCGCGGATCCGGGCGAAGCCGGCGCGCAGCTCGCGACCGGCAGGCTCGTCCTGCAGCCGGACGGCGAGGTGTCTGCGCGGCATCCCGGCAGACTACGCAACCCGGACGTAGCCACCTCACCGGCAGCCCGCCGCGCGGGCCGGCCGGCCGCCGGGGATCATGGCCGCCATGTGGCGGGCGGCAGCGGGGGCGGCCCTGCTCGCCCTCATCACCCGCCTGCTCCCGCTCGACGCGGCGAGCGACCTCACCCGGCGGATGGCACCGGTGCTGCTGTTCCTCGTGGCCATCACCGTCCTCGCGGAGCTCGCCGAGGTGGCGCGGCTCTTCGACGTCGCGGCCGGGCACGCGGCGCGGCTGGCCCGTGGGCGCACGGTGCGCCTGTTCTTGCTCGTCGCACTGCTCGCGACCGCGACGACGGTGCTGCTCGGCCTCGACACCACCGCCGTGCTGCTGACCCCGGTCGTCCTGTCCGTCGCGGTCCAGCTCGACCTGCCGCCGATGCCGTTCGCGCTCCTGACGGTGTGGCTCGCCAACACCGCCAGCCTGCTGCTCCCGGTCTCCAACCTCACCAACCTGCTCGCCCTCGACCGCCTCGACCTGGCGCCGCACGAGTTCGCGGCCAGGATGTGGGCGCCTGCGGTCGTCGCGGTCGCGCTCACCGTGCTGCTCATCGGTCTCCGCCACCGACGGCTGCTGCGCGTGCGCTACGCCGTGCCGCGCCGCCCGGGCATCGAGGACCAGGTGCTGCTCGTCGCCTCGGCAATCGCCTGCCTCGGCATCGTGCCGGCACTGCTCCTCGGCGGCGACCCCACCTGGGTCGTCACCGTCGCGGCGACCCTGCTGGTGCTGGTGTTCGCCGGCGCACGGCCCTGCGGCCCGGGCTCGTGCCGTGGCAGCTGACGCTGCTGTTCGTGCTCGGCCTGTCCCTGTCCGTCGAGACCGTGCTGCGCCATGGCGGCGAGCGGGTCGTGTCCGCCCTCGTCGGCGACGGTGCAGGTGTGCCTGACCTGCTGCAGGTGGCCGGGGTCGGCGCGGTCGCCAGCAACCTGGTCAACAACCTGCCGGCGTACCTCGTGCTGGAGCCGCGGGTCGCCGGCGGCGGCGACACCCGGCTGCTGGCGCTGCTGCTGGGCACCAACCTCGGGCCGATGGTGCTGCTCTGGGGGTCGCTCGCCACCCTGCTGTGGCGGGAGCGGCTGCGGGCCCGGGGTCTGGACGTCTCGGCGCGGCAGTTCGCGGCGTTCGGCGTGGTGGGGGTGCCCGTCCTCCTCCTCGCGTCGACAGTGGCGCTGCACCTCTCGGCGTCGTGACCTTGCGGTCTGCCGCCGAAGCACAAGGATGCAAGGGTGCATCCGACCGAGAAGCGCGACGAGCGCCGCGTCGTCACCGTGCTGGTGGCCGACGTCGTGGGTTCCACCGCACTCGGCGAGGCGCTCGACCCGGAGGACCTCAAGGTCGTCGTGGGCGACGCGATCACGCGCATCGTCGGAGCCGTGGAGGCCTTCGGCGGGACGGTGAAAGATCTCGCCGGCGACGGCGTGCTGGCACTGTTCGGCGCACCGACGGCCCACGAGGACGACCCGGAGCGAGCGATCCGCAGCGGACTGCGGATCGCCGAGGACGTCGGTGAGTACGCGCGCGACGTGGAGCGCGCCTGGGGCATCACCGGCTTCGGCGTGCGCATCGGGGTGCACACGGGTCCCGTCGTCACCGGCGTCGTGGGCGGCGGCAGCCGGACGGAGTACGGCGCGACGGGCGACACGGTGAACGTCGCGGCCCGCCTGCAGGCCGCAGCCGAGCCGGGACAGGTCCTGGTCGGTCCCCTGGCCCGGACCTTGAGCGGAAGCGCTTTCACCTGGGGCCCGAGCCGGTCGTTGGCACTGAAGGGGCGGTCCGACCCGGTGCCGGCCGCCGCGGTCGCCGGTGTCACCGGCCTCAGCGCGCGCGGGCAGGGCCTGGACGAGAAGGCCGCTCCCATCGTCGGGCGCGAGCACGAGCTCGCGATCGCGACGGGCAGCGTCGACGCCGCGCTCGCCGGGTCCGGCCACGTCCTGTTCCTCACCGGTGAGCCGGGGATCGGCAAGACCCGGCTGCTGACCGAGCTCCGTACCCGGTTCGAGGGCGGCCGGCAGGCGGGTGGGTCGCCGATCTGGCTGGAGGGGCGCTGCGTGTCGTACGGCGAGTCGATGCCGTACTGGCCGTTCCGCGACCTGCTGCGCTCCTGGCTGGGGATCCGCGTCGACGAGCCGGCGCTGCGCGTGCGCGTCGCGCTCCAGCGCGAGGTCGGGCGGCTGTTCGGCGAGCGCGCGAGCGAGCACCGGCCCTACCTCGCTGCCCTGCTCGGCCTGCCCCTCGAGCCGGAGGACCAGGCCCGGGTCGCCGAGCTGTCACCGGAGGCGATGCAGTACCGGACCTTCGAGGTGGTCCGCGGCCTGGTAGCCCGGCTCGCGGAGCACGGCCCGGTCGCCGTCGCCCTCGAGGACGTGCACTGGGCCGACGCGACCTCGCTGCAGCTTCTGGAGCGGCTGCTCGGCGACACCGAGGACCTGCCGCTGCTGCTCTGCGTCACGTCGCGGCCGGAGCCGACCCACCCGTCCTGGCGGGTGAAGGAGACCGCCGGGAGGGAGCTGCCGCACCGCACCGACGAGCTGGTCCTGACCGCCCTCGGCTCGGACGCCGGGCGCGCCCTGCTCGTCGAGCTGGTCGGACCGGGCGTCCTGCCGGCGGACCTCGAGCAGCAGATCCTGGACCGCGCCGACGGGAACCCGTTCTTCCTGGGCGAGCTGGTGCGGTCTCTCGTCGACGCGGGCGCCCTGCACCAGGAGGACAGCCGCTGGCGGTTCGACCACGAGGTGCCGATCGAGGTGCCGCCGACCGTGGAGAAGGTGATCCTCGCGCGGATCGACCGGCTGGAGCCGGCCGCGCACGACACCCTGATGGCGGCGGCGATCATCGGCCGGCGCTTCGGGCTCCCGCTGCTGACGGCCGTCGCGGCGGACGACGTCGCGGTCCGGCCGCTGCTCGTGGAGCTGCAGCGGGCCGACCTGGTCCGCGAGGAGCGGCGCTGGCCGGACCCCGAGTACCGCTTCAAGCACGCGCTGATCCAGGAGACGGCGTACCGCACCCTGGTGAGCTCCGAGCGCGAACGCCTGCACCGACGGGCGGCGGCGTGGCTCGAGTCCCGGCACTCCGACACCGAGGACGACGTCTCGGCCCTGCTGGCGCACCACTACCTCGGGGCGGCCGACCCGGACAACGCCGCGCGGTTCCTCGCGCGGGCCGGCGACCGCGCGCGTCAGGACTACGCCCTGGACGAGGCCATCACCCACTACCGGGCGCTGCTGTCGATCCTCGAGCAGCGGGGCGACCGACGCGAGGTCGCGCTCGTGCTGCTCAAGCTGGGCCTGGCCCTGCACATGTCGCTGCGCTTCGCCGAGGCGAACGTCGTCTACCAGCAGGCGTTCGGCTGGTGGGACCCGCCGGAGCGGGCCGACGACCCGACGGCGACTCTGCGGGTGGCCAGCAGCTTCCTGCCCGACGACCCTGATCCGCGGTCGGCGATCGCCTGGCCCAACATCCAGCTCTGCATGCAGCTGTTCGACCGGTTGGTGGAGGCCTGGCCGGAGCGCACGATCGTGCCCTCGCTGGCGGAGCGCTGGGACATCTCGGACGACGGGCTCCGGTACGTGTTCCACCTCCGCCCCGGACTCACGTGGTCGGACGGCGCCCCGCTCACCGCGCACGACGTGGAGTTCGGGATCAAGCGGGTGCTGGACCCGGACGCTCCCGGCTCGTCCGTGGCGATCTACTTCGTGCTCGAGAACGGCCAGGACTTCTACCTGCGCCGCAACGACGACGCCGACCGCATCGGCGTCAGGGCGCTCGACGACCGGACGGTGGAGTTCCGGCTGGTCGCGCCGGCGCCGTACTTCCTCAGCGTGATGAACCGGCCGGACAGCGGCCCGCAGCCGAGGCACGCCATCGAGTCGGGCGGCGACGGCTGGGCCGGCACCGGCACCCAGGTCGTGAGCGGCCCGTTCCGGACCGTCCACCGCAGCGACACCGGCCTCGTGCTCGAGCGACGACCGGACTACGCCGGCCCGCGGTCGGGCGACGTGCGACGGCTCGAGTACGTGCGCAGCCAGGTGCTCGAGGCACTCGACCCGTACGAGGGCGACGAGCTCGACGTCGTCGCGGTCCGCTACACGCCGCGGATGGCGGACCTCCTGCCGCACCTCGAGCAGGACGCGGTGCTCGGGCAGGCAGCCTGGTCGGCCTATCTCGCGTTCGACCACCACCACCCCGTGGTCGCGGACCTCGACCTCCGGCGCGCCCTGGCGCACGCCGTCGACCGGAGCGCCTTCAGCGACGTCGGCGAGAGCCTGGTCATCGCGACCGGCGGGATCGTGCCGCCCGCCCTGCAGGGTCACACGCCGGACATCGTGCCGGCGTTCGACCCCGACCTGGCCCGGCGCCTCCTGGCGGCCTCGGGGCTCACCGACGTCTCGCTGACGGTCGCAGGCACCGAGAGCTGGGTCCGGCCGTTCCTCGATCGGATCACCGCCTGCTGGCGGGACGTCCTCGGTATCGACGCGCGGGTGCGCGAGGTGTCCCGGGAGGACGCCCTGGCAGCACGGCGGATGGCCGACCTCGCCCCGGTCTACGTCACCGGCTGGCTGCCGGGCTACCCCGACCCGGAGTACTTCCTCCGGCTGCTCTTCCACTCCGACAGCCGCACCAACGAGGGCGGGTTCTCGCACCCGCCGTTCGACGAGCTCATCGAGCTGGCCCGCCAGGAGCGCAGCGACAGCGCCCGGCTGCGGCTCTACCACGACGCGGACACGATGGCCGTGGCCGACCGGATCGCGGTGATACCGATCCTGTACGGGCGCAGCATGGCCCTCGTGAAGCCGTGGGTCCGCGGGTGGTGGGAGTTCGGGAAGTCGTCCGCGAGCTTCGCCGACCTGCGGGTCGACCCGGCCTCACCGCGGAGTGGCCAGGACAACGGCCGGGCTACGTCAGCGGGTCGACGAGGCTGGTGAACACCTCGAGCGCCTCGGCGTCGCTCGGTGGCTCACGGACGTACTGCCGCACCCACTCGTCCACCCCCGCGTAGTCGCTCACGGCGATCCGCGCGGCGGCCGCGTCGACGTCGTACGCCGTGCGGCGCAGCTGCACGCCGGGGCCGAGCAAGGCCCAGCTCGCACCCTCGGCGCCGTACGACATGCCGACGGAGCCGGCGTTGACCGCACGCCGCCTGTCGACGAGCCGGTCGAACGGCATGTGTGTGTGGCCGAGCACGACCGTCCGCTCGGTCACGCCGTCGAACGCGCGCCGCCACACCGACATCGGGCTGTCGACGAGGACGAACTCGTCGTCCCGCCGCGGAGTCGCGTGGCAGAACAGCACCGGTCCGAGGCCGTCGACGTCGAGGCTGACGGTCAGCGGCAGCGCGTCGAGCAGCTCGCGGTGGCGCGGCTCGATCAGTGCCGCCGTCGCCTGTGCGGCGGTGGCGTTCATCGTGTCCTCACCGGCGCCGTCGTACGCCGCGAGCACCTCTCGCTCGCAGTTGCCGTGCACCCAGACGGCCTGCTCCCCCAGCGCCGCGAGCAGGTCGAGCGTCTCGGCGGGCATCGGGCCGAGGGCGATGTCGCCGAGGAGCACGACTCGGTCGACCGAGCGGACGTCGGGCTCCGCGAGGACCGCCTCGAGCGCCGGCAGGTTGGCGTGGATGTCCGCGAGGACGGCGACGCGCATGGGATGATCCTGCGCCCTGCTACCAGGACGGCGCGCCGGTCACCCCGTCGGTTTCGTCACGGGCGAACACCCCGCACCAGGCAGACTGCCCGTCATGCGGGGACGACGGGTAGCGCTCGGTCTCGTGGCACTCGCTCTCCTGACGCTCGCCGTCACCGCGTGCAGCGGTCCCTCTGCGGCCCGGCCGGCCGACTCGGTACCGGCGCCGGGCACCTTGCGCGTGACGTGCACGCCGGGAACAGGCATCGAGGTGGCCGCCGAGCAGGTGCGCACGAGCGTGGACGGGGTGCACCTGCGGGTCGTCGACCGCTCCGGGCACGACGACACGTCGCTCACGCTCGCCACCGACAAGGGCGCGTCTGGCGAGCGGGTCACCGACCACGGTCCGTGGGTGGTCGCGGTCGCGCCCGGAGCGATGCGGCTGAGCTGCTCGCCGAGCCCGTTCGACGACGGCGACCACGGCGCGACGGTCCGGGTGGTCGACCCGGACCGGCACTGGACCACCCCGACGACGGCCCAGGACCTGGGCTGCACCCCGGACGGCGAGCCGTACCCACGACGGCCCTCCCCCGGCCGTACGGAGGTCGAGGCACTCGACGCGGCGGTCGCCGCCATCTACCCGACCGGCACCCGGACCTACGAGATCCGGCACCTCACCGGTGGCTACGACACCGGCTCCAGCTACGGCTTCGTGCTCGTCCGCAACGGGTCGCCCGCGGCCACCGGTCACGTGGTCCCGACGGCCGACGAGGGCTGGGAGGCGCAGATCGACGGCGTCTGCGGCGAGCGGCTCGACGAGCCGGTCGACCGCCCGCCGTTCCCGACCCCGGCAGCGGACGGAGCGCCGACCACGCTGCGCGTCACCTGCACGCCGGAGGGGGCCACGGTGGCCGACCCGCAGGTGCGCACGTCGCCCGACGGCATCGCGCTCGCGGTCGACGACCGGACCGGATGGACCGGCGGCTTCTTCGTCTTCGGCCGCACGCCGGAGGAGGTGAGCGGCGACCGCTGGACCGAGCCGTACTTCACCCCGCTCCAGATGGGGACCGGCCGCTGGTACGTCGGCTGCTCGCCCACCGACGACGCCGGTGACGCCGCCCTCACCACGGTCACGGTCGTCGACCCCGACCACAGCTGGCGCGAGCCGCGGATGCAGACCGACTGCCGGCCGAGCGGCCAGTTCATGTTCACGACCCAGGGCCGCGGCCGCACGGAGCAAGAAGCGCTGACCGGTCTGCTCGACCAGGTGCCCGACTGGCAGCGGGCCCGGATGCGGCTCTACGACGACGGCTACTGGCGCCGTCCGGGCCACACGTTCGTCGTCCTGCACCGGGCGCACCACGAATACGTCTACGGAGGCGTACGGCCCTCGTCCGAAGGCGGCTGGGTCACCTGGGTGGACGGGACCTGCGACCCGGACCGTCTACCCTCCCCGTAGTGAGCGCTCCGACCGGCCCCGGACCACTCGCCGGGCTGCGCGTGCTGGAGCTGGCCGGGATCGGACCGGCACCGTTCGCCGGGATGCTGCTCGCCGACCTCGGCGCCGACGTGGTGCGCGTGGACCGGCCGGGCGGACCGGCTCTCGCCGCCGTACCGCAGGAGCAGGACCTGCTCGGCCGCGGCAAGCGGTCGGTCGCGCTGGACCTCAAGGACCCCGCCGGCGTCGCAACCGTGCTCGACCTCGTCGAGCATGCCGACCTGCTGGTCGAGGGCATGCGGCCCGGTGTCGCGGAGCGGCTCGGCGTCGGGCCGGACGACTGCCTGGCGCGCAACCCGCGGCTGGTCTACGGCCGGATGACCGGCTGGGGCCAGGACGGCCCGGACGCGGGGATCGCCGGCCACGACATCACCTACGTCGCCGTCACCGGTGCGCTCCGTGCGAGCGGACCTGCCGACGGCGAGCCGAAGCCGCCGCTCAACCTGCTGGGTGACTTCGCCGGCGCGACGTACTGCGTGGTCGGGCTGCTCGCGGCGCTGCACGAGTCGCGCGCGAGCGGGCGGGGCCAGGTCGTCGACGCGGCGATGGTGGACAGCACCGCGCACCTCACCACGATGTTCCACGGGCTCCTGCCGGCCGGTGCCTGGCAGGACCGGCCGGAAGCCAACCTGCTCGACGGCGGGGCGCCGTTCTACGGCTGCTACCGGACCAGTGACGGCGGCTGGATGGCGGTCGGCGCCCTCGAGCCGTCGTTCTACGACGAGCTCACCGACCGGCTGGGCATCGCGCCCGAGGACGCCGTGCGCACCGACCCGGCGACCTGGCCGGCGCTACGGCGGCGCATCGCCGACGCCTTCGCCACCCGCACCCGCGACGAGTGGACGGCGGTGTTCGCCGGCACGGACGCCTGCGTCGCCCCGGTGCTGTCGCTCACCGAGGCGACCACGCAACCCCACCTCGTCGCACGCGGGACCTTCGTCGACCACGACGGCGTCGTGCAGCCGGCCACGGCGCCGCGGTTCAGCCGCACGCCGTCCGCACTCCGAGGTTCACCCCCAGCAGTCGGCCAGGACACCGACGCCGTCCTCGCCGACTGGCTCAGCCGCCCTCCCCCCGACCAACCTTGATCGTTTGCGACCTGCGTCACCGACACGCCCCAGTCCGCCTCGGCGTGTCGGTGAACCATGTCGCAAACGAGCGTCCACACCGGGGGACGCTGACGGTCAGAGCAGGTGGGCGGCGTCGTTGAAGCGGCGCATCGAGGTCTGGCCGGCCTCGAACCACTGCAGCTCGGTGAGCGTCGCCGGCGTGAGCTCCATCCGGTGCACGGCCTCCACCGGTGCGCCCAGCGCGTCGGTCACCAGCACCTTGATCGGCGTCACGTGGGTGACCACCAGCACGGTCTGGCGCGGGTGGCGGGCCAGCACCTGGTCGCGCGCCCGCAGCACCCGGCGCCGTACCTCGACGAAGGACTCGCCACCGGGCGGCTCGACCGTGGGATCGCCGAGCCACCGGCCGAGCTCGGCCGGCCACCGCTCGCGGACCTCGTCGAACGTCAGCCCCTCCCACTCGCCGAACGCGCACTCGCGGAAGCCGTCGACCTCCCGCACCGTGACGCCGAGCGCCGCCGCGACCGCGTCGGCGGTCTGCCGGGTCCGACGCATCGGCGAGGCCAGCACCGCGTCGACGCCCCCGGAGGCCCCGAGCCGGGCCGCGACGGCGGCCGCCTGCCGCTCGCCCTCGGCGGACAGCTCGGGGTCGTGACCCCCCGAGCCGCTGAACCGCTTCTCGACGGTGTGAGCCGTCTCGCCGTGCCGCAGCAGCACCGTGGTGGTCGGGGCGCCGAGGCCGCTGTCCCAGCCGACCAGCGTCGGACGGGCGGCCGCGACCACCGAGTCGTCGGCCGCGGAAAGCGCCGCGTCGGCGTCCTGCGCGCGCAGCTCGGCGGTGCTGTCCGCGGCCGACCACGCCTCGCCCCGCGCGGCCGCGTCGAGCGCTTCGTTGGCCAGCCGGTCGGCGTGCTTGTTGCGCTCCCGCGGCACCCAGACGTAGCTGACCTGCGTCGGCGGCAGCGTGTCGCGGGCGCGAAGCGCGAGGTCGCGCATGTCGGGGTGCTTGATCTTCCACCGCCCGG
The DNA here is from genome assembly GCA_963746175.1 of uncultured Actinomycetota bacterium. Classification (GTDB taxonomy): domain Bacteria; phylum Actinomycetota; class Actinomycetes; order JACCUZ01; family JACCUZ01; genus CAVVAH01. The sequence continues at coordinate 1,137,196 of CAVVAH010000001.1, forward strand.
ACATCTGCTCGACGACGAGCTTCGAGTCCAGCCGCGCCTCGACGGTCGCCGACGGGTCGAGCTCGCGGACGGCCTCCAGCCCCGCGATCAGCCCGCGGTACTCCGCGACGTTGTTGCTGGCGGTGCCGATGTGCTCGGCGATCTCGCGCAGCACGGCGCCGGTGTCGTACTCCTTGACGACCGTGCCGTACGCCGCCGGGCCGGGGTTGCCGCGGGAGCCGCCGTCGGCCTCGACGATGTACCGGCTCACAACCCCGACTCGGCCGTGCGGACGAGGATGCGGCGGCACTCGTCGCAGCGCATCACCTCGTCGGGGTCGGCGTCGCGCAGCTGGTTGATCTCGACGTTGTTGAGCTCGAGCCGGCAGCCACCGCAGCGGCGCTGCCGCAGCTCGGCGGCGCCGACGCCGCCCTGCTGCTCGCGGATCTTCTCGTACAGCGCGATGAGGCCGTCGTCGAGCGCCCCGGCCTGGGTGGACCGCTGGGCCCGCAGCTGCTCGACCTCGGCGTCGATCTCGGCGGTGGTCGTGTCGCGCGACGCGGTCAGCTCCGTGACCCTGGCCAGGGCCGCCTCGCGCTGAGTGGTCAGCTCGGCCGCCCTGCTCTGCGACGACTCCAGCCGCTCCATCACGTCGAGGACGATCTCCTCGAGGTCACCCTGGCGGCGGGCCAGCGTCGCGATCTCGTGCTGCAGGCCCTCCAGCTCCTTGGGGGACGAGACCTGCCCGGCGTCGAGCCGCTTCTGGTCGCGCTCGGCGCGGGCCCGGACCTGGTCCACGTCGCCCTCGGCCTTCGTCAGCTCGCGCGCGAGGTCGCTCTGCTCGGTCTCGGCGACGACGATCTGGTCGCGCAGCACGCCCGTCTCGGTCTCCAGCTCGGTCGAGCGCGGCGTGCTCGGGCAGGGTGCGGCGGCGGTGCGCGAGCTGGTCGAGCCGGGTGTCGAGGGCCTGCAGGTCGAGCAGACGGCCCTGGTCGGCATGAGCGGCTTTCAGTGCGGACTCCTCGCGGTCGTGGTGGTGGGGTCGGCGCCGGCGATCGCCTCGACCCAGGGGTCGGTGACCAGCCGGGAGACCCGCGTCTCCACCGTATCTGCCGCCGGGTGCACCTCGCCGAGCCGCTCGGCGAGCAGCCGGGCGCAGTCGCCGAGCCACGGCCACTCGCCGGCCCAGTGGCTGACGTCCACCAGTCCCGGGCCGACGTGCTCGAGCGCCTCGGACGCCGGATGGTGGCGCAGGTCGGCCGTGACGTACGCGTCCACGCCGGCGGCCCGCACCACGTCGACCATGTCGTCCCCAGCCCCGCCGACCACCGCGACCGAGCGCACCAGGCGGTCCAGGTCGCCGCCGACCCGGACCCCGTGCGGTGTCGCCGGCAGGGACGCCGCCACGTGCGCCGCGAGCTCGCGCAGCGAGCCGGCCACCGGCCAGGTCCCGATCCGCCCGAGTCCCCGACGACCGGGCAGGTCGGCCAGCTCCAGCACGTCGTACGCCGGCTCCTCGTACGGGTGCGCGGCGCGCAGGGCTGCCACGACGGCCGTCCGGCGGTGCCGGGGCAGCACCATCTCGAGCCGCGTCTCGGCCACCACCTCCCGTCGTCCGACCGCTCCGACCGCGGGGTCGGCACCGGGCAGGGGGGTGAACGTCCCGGTGCTCGACGACGTGACAGCACACCGTTCGTAGGCACCCAGCCGGCCGGCGCCGGCCGCCGCCAGTGCGTCGACGACGGCCTCGGCGTCCGCCTCGGGGACGAAGGTCACGACCTTGTCGAGCGGTTCCGCCGGGAGGGGCTGCAGTGGTCGCAGGTCGGCGAGGCCGAGGGCCGTCGCCAGCGCGTCGGAGACGCCCGGGTCGGCGACGTCGGCGTTGGTGTGCGCGACGTGCAGCGCGACACCGGCCCGCACGAGTGCGGTGACGGCGCGGCCCTTGGGGTGCGTGGTGGCGACGGAGTGCACCCCGCGCAGCAGCAGCGGGTGGTGCGTCACCAGCAGGTCCGCACCCCACGCGACCGCCTCGTCGACGACGGCCTGCACGGGGTCGACCGCGAGCAGCACCCGGCGTACCGGCTGGTCCGGGTCGCCCACGACCAGCCCGACGGCGTCCCAGTCCTGCGCCCAGCGCGGGTCGTAGAGCGAGTCGAGCGCGGCGACCACGTCGCCGAGGCGGAGCGACTCCGTCACGGCCGAGCCGTCACGCTGACGCCCGCACCTGGAAGGGCCGCACCCAGTCCTCGTGGGTGCCGCCGTCGATGGACAACCGCCACGAGTAGCGGCCGGGGCCGATCGGGAACGGCGGCACGTTGACGACGAACGCGAAGTCGACGTCGCTGCCCTCCGGCACGCCCACCGGCCGGCCGACCTCGAAGGTGCCCTCGACCCGTACGCCGCCGGAGTCGCCGGCCGGCACCGCGCGGCCGTCCTCGTCCACCAGCTCGAGGGTGAACTGGTGCGGCACGACCGACTGGTTCCACGGCACGTCGAGCTTGATGGCGATCGACATCGGCGGCAGGTCCGGACCGGTGACCGACCAGCCGCCGCCCAGGACGTACAGCTTCCCGTTGACCTCCTGCGCCGCGTCCGCGAGCAGCATCGTCACGCGCATGGGCGTCAACCTATGCCGTCCTGCTCCGGGCCACCTGGCGAGCGCCATTGACGCCAGGTGCCGGCCGGGCGTACCACGGAGCCATGAAGCATCTCCCCGAGGCGCACCAGCGAATAGCCCCGGACCGCACCGTCGCCCTGATTCTGGCCGGCATCGTGCTGGTGATGGCCATCATCCTGGTGGTCGTGTCACTGGCCGACTGATCCGGTCGGCGGCACCGCGGAGGCCGGGCAGCGCGCCTCCGCGGTGACGCGCGTGCCGGCGCGGGCCGGCACCGGTCAGGGCGTGGAGGGCCGGGCCCGCGTTGCCACGGGGACGAGTGCCGGGCCGTCGTCGCCCGACCCGCGAACCGGCCAGATCTCGCTCCGGTTGCGACCGCGGGCCTTGGCGGCGTACAGAGCGGCGTCGGCGTTCGCCAGGGCCACCGGACCGGACTCCTCGGAGGGGACCAACGTCGTCACGAGCGGGCCCACCACGGCCAGGCCGAGCGAGAACGTCGCCGGTGTGCCCGCGTCGGACCAGGCCCGGCGCAGCCGTTCGTCGAACGAGACGGCACCGTTCCGGCCGGCACCCGGGAGCAGGATGAGGAACTCCTCCCCGCCGTAGCGGATCAGCGTGTCCTGGCGCCGCGCCGTCGCGCGCAGGACGGCCCCGAGCGCGACCAGGACCTGGTCGCCGGCGGCGTGCCCTCGCGTGTCGTTCAGCCGCTTGAAGTGGTCGAGGTCGATCAGGCAGACGGCGTCGCCGGGACGCAGTGCGGCGAGCCGCCGAGCGAGGTCGTAGCGGTTGTCGCAGCCGGTGAGCGGGTCGACGTGGGCGCGGACCTCGAGGTGGGACACGGTGGCGCCGGTGCGCATCCGGTAGCGAGCGACGACCTCGGCCGTGGCGACCCACACGGTGATCGAGATCGGCAGGCGCGCCGCCAGCTCGACCGACAGCCCGCCGTACAGCGCGACGTTCGTCAGGATCGCCACGGGGAGGAGGAAGATCGAGGTCCAGGGCTGCTGGGTGAGCCCGACGTAGAGGAACAGCAGCGCGCTGTACCCCGCGTACACCGTGGCCTTGCCGTCGGACAGGAGGCCGACGACGGACAACGCGACCCACGCGGTCAACGGGATCGCGAGCAGGGCGCGCTCCGGCCACCTCTCCCACGGGGCGAACCAGCCGACCGCTCCCACGACCGCGGCGGCCAGCACGATGCCGACGACCCACGTGAGCCACTCGTCCCCGGAGAAGCCGACCAGCGGCATGGTGATGAGCATCATGAGCGCCAGCACCGGCGCCGCCATCGCCGCGACCCGGGCCAGGCGTCTCCGCTCGTCGCGCGCCATGGGGGTGCCCATGCCCGCTATGTCGGCCCGTCGGGGCCGCGACTTGACCCGTTCGGCCTAACCAGGCGGGGTCACGAGCGGACGGGTGCGGACGGTGTGGGCGCAGACGGACTCGAACCGCCGACCCCCTGCTTGTAAGGCAGGTGCTCTGACCAGCTGAGCTATGCGCCCCGGCGTGCCGGGACAGACTAGAGGGCGGCGATGGCCGTCTTGTAGTCCTCGATGTCACGGGCGTCCGGGATGCCGTTGACGACCGACCAGCGCACCACGCCGTCCGCGTCGACGAGGAAGGTGCCACGCAGCGCGATGCCGACCTCGTCGCTGAGCACGCCGTACGCCGCCGCTACCGCGCCGTGCGGCCAGAAGTCCGACAGCAGCGGGAAGGTGAAGCCGTGCTGGTCGGCGAAGGCGCGCAGCGCGTACATCGGGTCGGTGGAGATGGTGAAGAGGGCGACGTCGTCGGAGACGATCTCGTCCTGCCGCGCCTGCAGGGCCTGCAACTCGCCGCCGCAGACCCCCGAGAACGCCCACGGGTAGAAGACGACGAGCGCGGCCTTCTGCCCCCGAAGGGCCGACAGCCGGACCGACTGGCCGTGCTGGTCCTTGAGCTCGAAGTCCGGAGCCTGGTCGCCGACCGAGAGTGCCATCGGGTTCCCTTCGCGGCCGCGCTGGCAGGATGACAGTGTGTCAGCCCCGACGGCCTCTCCCCTCGTGCCGTCCGAGGACGAGCGAGGGCTCGCGTCCTGGGAGCCGGGCGACGTCGCAAGCCTGGTCGTGCCGGCGTGGGACGAGTTCCTCGAGGTCGCCGCGCAGGTCGACCTGGACGGCCCGACCCGGCTCGAGGGCTGGAGCGCCAGGGCCGTCTGCGTGCACCTGGGGTCGTGGCCGGGCAGCCGGTCCTTCCACCGGATGCGGGACGAGGCCGAGGCCGACGACGTCGCCGACGACCCCGACTGGTCCGACCACCGGTCGGCGACCTTCGACCAGGACTCCCACAACGAGGCCGTGGTCGCCGCGCGTGGGCTGGCTCCGCGCGACGCCGTCCTCGCAGCGCTGCGCGAGGCACGCGACGACGTCGCGGACTTCCTCGGCTCCGCCGACGCAGTCCGGCTCGGCCGTCGTCAGGTGCGCTCGGTGCTCGGCCCGCTGCCGCTGACGACGTTGGTGGCCGCCGCGGCGTACGAGCTCGCGGTGCACACCCTCGACCTGGCACCGGCCGCTGCGCCACCTCCGTCGGCGACACTGCTGTCGGCGGGTGTCGCCGCCCTGGTCGACACCACCGGAGCGCTGGCCGCCCGCTGCGAGCTCCGCGCGGCGGCGGCCTGCGTCGCACCGGAGGGCGGCTGGGCGTTCTCGGCCGCGCCCGGCGCCTGGAGCACCCTCGAGCTGCCTGTGGTGCCGGGCGGCTGGCCGGCGGTGCAGGGCTGCGCAGCCGACATCCTCGACGCCTCGGCCGGCCGTCGCGCGGTCCCGCCGATGCTGGCGCGCCGCGACCTGCGGCTGCACCAGGTCACCGGGCTGCTCGCGCTGGCCCCCATCGTCGAGGCGGTGCCGGGCCTCCCGGGCGGCATGGCGCTGCGGACCGCGGTGCGCAACGTCCGGGGCATCAGCCGGCTGCTACGCCGCCTCCCGGGCCTGCCCTAGCGGCTCCGGGGGGCGACCAGGCGGGTGCCGGACCACTCCGGCGCCGCCGAGATGCTGCTGGTCTGGTGCAGGCCGGCGGTGGGGGCCGCGTCGTTGATCTCGCCCGGCTCGACGTGCCCCGGCCGGCCGGCCTTGGGTGTGAGCAGCCAGACCACGCCACCGTCGTCGAGGGAGATCAGCGAGTCGACGAGCGCGTCGACGAGGTCGCCGTCGTCGTCCCGCCACCACAGCATCACGACGTCGACGACGTCCTCGTAGTCCTCGTCGACCAGGGCGGTGCCGGTGAGCTCGGCGACCGCTGAGCGGAGCGTGTCGTCGCAGTCGTCGTCGAACCCGAGCTCCTGCACCACCTGACCGGCGCGCAGCCCGAGCCGTCCGGCCAGGCGATCACCTCCCGCGTTGTCCGCGGTCGCAGTCACCCGTGCCTCCTGAGGTCCGACGTGGCCGGCCACGACGGCCGGTTCCTTGGCGGGTAGTCAAGACGGCTCGGCGTCCGGACGCAAGCCGTCGCCGGGGTGGCGCGCCGTCCGTGGACACGTCGGTGGACGGCTCAGCCCGGCAGGAACGACAGCCGCACCTGCCGCACCGGGTTGTCCACGTTGAGGTCCACGAGGCAGACCGACTGCCAGGTGCCCAGCGTCGTGCGGCCGGACACGACCGGCACGGTGGCGTACGGCGGGCACAGCGCGGGCAGCACGTGGTCCCTGCCGTGGCCCCGGGAGCCGTGCCGGTGCTGCCACCGGTCGTCCGGCGGCAGCAGCTCCCGCAGGGCGGCGAGCAGGTCGTCGTCGCTGCCGGCGCCGGTCTCCAGGACCGCGAGCCCGGCCGTGGCGTGCGGCACCCAGACGTGCAGGAGCCCGTCGCCGTCCTCCTCCCCGAGGAATGCCTCGATCTCGGCTCCCAGGTCGCGCACGACCTCGGAGCCGCCGGTCCGGACCTCCACCTCCATGCTGCGCATCCGGCCATGATCCCTGCCACCAGGACTAGAACAGGTGTTCGAAGAAGGCGTACGCTGGCGTCATGACCGTGGCACTCCAGGGCTCATTGCTCGACTGCGGCGACGACATCGAGCTCGCCGACCTCGCGACCGGCGTGCGGCGCACCACGCTCAGCCGCGGCGCCTGGGTGGACCACCGGCCGGGCTGGCTGGCCGGGGCCGACCGGCTCTTCGAGGTGCTGCACGCGGAGGTGCCCTGGCACGCCGAGCGCCGCGAGATGTACGAGCGGGTCGTCGACGTCCCCCGGCTCCTCGCGTTCTACGACGCGGGCGACCCGCTCCCCCACCCGGTGCTGACCGAGGCACGCGGCGCGCTCGGCCGGCACTACGCCGCCGAGCTCGGGGAGCCGTTCGTCACGGCCGGGCTGTGTCTCTACCGCGACGGTCGCGACTCGGTGGCCTGGCACGGCGACCGGATCGGCCGGTCCCGCGACCAGGACACGATGGTGGCGATCCTGTCGGTCGGGTCGGCGCGGGCGCTCAACCTCCGGCCCCGCGGCGGCGGCGCGTCGCTCGGCTTCCAGCTCGGCCACGGCGACCTGGTCGTCATGGGCGGGTCCTGCCAGCGCACCTGGGACCACTGCGTGCCCAAGACGGCGCGGGCGGTCGGGCCGCGCATCTCGGTCCAGTTCCGTCCCCGCGGCGTCCTCTGACCACTGGCGGTCGGCCCCGAGCGGGGCGCACCAGGTCCGTACCGTGGGGTGGGGATGCGATCGGCGCCCGCAGGTAGCACGATGGGCCTCGCAGCACCCGCACCACCCCGTACCTCCTGTACGGCGGCGGCCGGCCACGAGTCGCGCCGGCGCACCGCGCACCATCCCGACGCGAAGGATCCTCGTGACCTCATCGCAGGAGCGACCCGCGCTCATCAGCGACGGGCTGCCGAGCCAGCTGCCCGACATCGACCCGGGCGAGACCGCCGAGTGGCTCGAGTCGCTCGACGCCGTCGTCGACAACGCCGGCCGCAACCGGGCCCGCTTCCTCATGCTGAGCCTGCTGCAGCGGGCGCGGGAGAAGCAGGTGGGCGTCCCGAGCCTGCGCAGCACGGACTACATCAACACGATCCCGTCCGAGAGCGAGCCGTGGTTCCCCGGCGACGAGCACGTCGAGCGCCGGATCCGCGCCTACATCCGCTGGAACGCCGCGATCATGGTGCACCGCGCGCAGCGGCCCGGCATCGGCGTCGGCGGCCACATCTCGACCTACGCCTCGTCGGCGAGCCTCTACGAGGTCGGCTTCAACCACTTCTTCCGCGGCAAGGACCACCCCGGCGGCGGCGACCAGATCTACTACCAGGGCCACGCCTCGCCCGGCATGTACGCCCGCGCGTTCCTCGAGGGCCGGCTGTCCGAGCAGCAGCTCGACGGCTTCCGGCAGGAGCTCTCACACCCGGGCGGCGGGCTGTCGTCGTACCCGCACCCGCGGCTGATGCCGGAGTTCTGGGAGTTCCCGACCGTGTCGATGGGCCTCGGGCCGATCAACGCGATCTACCAGGCCCGGTTCAACCGCTACCTGCACAACCGCGGGATCAAGGACACCAGCCAGCAGCACGTGTGGGCGTTCCTCGGCGACGGCGAGATGGACGAGCCCGAGTCGCTGGGCGCCATCGGCCTGGCCGCCCGCGAGGAGCTGGACAACCTCACGTTCGTCATCAACTGCAACCTGCAGCGCCTCGACGGCCCGGTCCGCGGCAACGGCAAGGTGATCCAGGAGCTCGAGTCGTTCTTCCGCGGCGCCGGCTGGAACGTCATCAAGGTGATCTGGGGCCGCGAGTGGGACGCCCTGCTCGCCCAGGACCACGACGGCGCCCTGGTCAACCTGATGAACACCACGCCGGACGGCGACTACCAGACCTACAAGGCCGAGGACGGCGCCTACGTCCGCGAGCACTTCTTCGGCCGCGACCCGCGGACCCGCGCGATGGTCGAGCACCTGTCGGACAAGGAGATCTGGAGCCTGTCCCGCGGCGGTCACGACTACCGCAAGATGTACGCCGCCTACGACGCCGCGACCAAGCACACCGGCCAGCCGACGGTCATCCTCGCGAAGACCATCAAGGGCTGGACGCTCGGCTCGCACTTCGAGGGCCGCAACTCCACGCACCAGATGAAGAAGCTGAAGAAGGACGACCTGATCGGCTTCCGCGACCGGCTCTACCTCGACATCCCCGACGAGGCGCTGGACGAGACGCTGCCGCCGTACTACCGGCCGGCGGCCGACTCCGCCGAGCTGGAGTACATGCACGAGCGGCGCCGCGCCCTCGGCGGCTACCTGCCGACCCGGCGGTCGACGTCCACGCCGCTGGTGCTGCCCGGCGACCCGGTCTACGACGTGATGAAGCGCGGGTCCGGCAAGCAGCAGGTCGCCACCACGATGGCGTTCGTGCGGCTGCTCAAGGACCTCGTCAAGGACAAGGAGATCGGCTGGCGGTTCGTGCCGGTCATCCCCGACGAGGCGCGCACGTTCGGCATGGACTCGCTGTTCCCGACGATGAAGATCTACTCCCCGCACGGCCAGCACTACACCTCGGTCGACCGCGAGCTGATGCTGTCCTACAAGGAGGACACCAAGGGCGTCATCCTGCACGAGGGCATCAACGAGGCCGGCTCGACCGCCTCGTGGACCGCGGTCGGGCTCGTCCTACGCGACGCACGGCATCCCGATGATCCCGATCTACATCTTCTACTCGATGTTCGGCTTCCAGCGCACCGGTGACGCGTTCTGGGCCGCCGGCGACCAGATGGTGCGCGGCTTCGTCCTCGGCGCCACCGCCGGCCGCACGACGCTCAACGGCGAGGGCCTGCAGCACGAGGACGGACACTCGCTGCTGCTCGCCTCGACCAACCCGGCGGCGGTGTCGTACGACCCGGCGTTCAGCTTCGAGCTCGGGCACATCATCCAGGACGCGCTGCGCCGGATGTACGGCGACAAGCCGGAGGAGATCTTCTACTACCTCACCCTCTACAACGAGCCGTACGTCCAGCCGGCCGAGCCCGAGGGCGTCGACGTCGAGGGCATCCTGCGCGGCATCCACCGCTACTCCCCCGCCGCCGAGGGCGACGGGCCGAAGGCGCAGATCCTCGCCTCCGGCGTCTCGGTGCAGTGGGCGCTGGAGGCGCAGCGGCTGCTGCAGGTCGACTGGAACGTGCAGGCCGACGTCTGGTCGGTGACCTCCTGGAACGAGCTGCGCCGTGACGGCCTGGCCACCGACGAGCACAACTTCATGAACCCCGACGGCGAGCAGCGGGTGCCGTACGTCACGAAGGCGCTCGACGGCGCGCCCGGCCCGTTCGTCGCGGTGTCCGACTTCATGCGCGCGGTGCAGGACCAGATCGCGCCGTGGGTCCCGGGCCCGTTCTCGTCGCTCGGCACCGACGGCTTCGGCCTGTCCGACACCCGCGGTGCGCTGCGCCGGCACTTCAAGGTCGACGCCGCGTCGATCGCGGTGAAGGTGCTCGGCGAGCTGGCCAAGCGCGGCGACATCAAGCCGGAGGCGATGCGCGAGGCGATCGACCGCTACCAGCTGGCCGACGTCAACGCCGCCCCCACCGCCGAGACCGAGGGCGGCTCCGAGTAGCTCTCCCACCGGGTTCGCTCTTGTCAGCCTCTGGTCGCCGCATCCGGCGACCAGAGGCTGACAACTGTCGGGGCGGGGAGGGTCAGTCCGCGAGGCGGGCGTGCATCTCCCAGACCAGGACCTCGGCGCCCGCCGGACCGGCGGTCACCCGCTGGCCGGCGCCGCCGGTGATCCGGGCCGCGTCACCGGTCTCCAGCGTGCCGGTGCCCTCGAGCTCGACCGAGCCGTCGGCCACGAAGAGGTGCACGAACGGCGCGTCCGGGATGCGCACGGCGCCGCCGGCGGCCACCCGGCCGGCGAGCAGCGCGGCGTGCTCCTGGCCGATCGAGATGGCGGCCGCGCCCTTGTGCTCCGGGCGCCCGCTCGCCACCGGGACGAGGCCGCCCCGAAGTGCGGAGTCGTCGATCTCGAGCTGCTCGTAGCCCGGCTTGCTGCCGGCGGCGTCGGGCACCACCCACATCTGCACGAAGTGCACCGGGTCGGTGTGCGCGTCGTCGCCGGTCAGTCGCCAGCTGTCGTTCTTCTCCGAGTGCAGGATGCCGGTGCCGGCGCTCATCCGCTGGGCGAGGCCGGGGTAGATGAGGCCGTTGTGACCCTGCGAGTCCTGGTGCACCAGCTGGCCGCGCAGCACCCAGGTGACGATCTCCATGTCGCGGTGCGGGTGCGTCTCGAAGCCGCTGCCCGGAGCGACGACGTCGTCGTTGTTGACGAGCAGCAGCCCGAAGTGGGTGTTGTCCCGGTCGTAGTGGTGCCCGAACGAGAACGAGTGCTTGGAGTCGAGCCAGCCGATGTCGGTCGCGAACCGGTCCGCCGACCGCCGGACGTCCACCGACGGGGTCACCAGTGCCATGTCGACCATCCTCCCAGAGCAAGTAGTTGCTCACGCAACCATCTGGACGACACCGTCATTCCCGCTCTACTGGCCCGCCGTCCGTGCTGAGCTCAGAGCGCCAGGACGGGGCGCCCGCACCGGGCACGTTCTCGCCGTCGGCCACCACCTCGCCGTTCTCGGTGATCCACACCGGATCCGTGCGGAAAAACCACACAGATCCGGTGTGGATCATGGAAATTAGCGGTGGCGGGCGGTCCAGGCGAGCAGGTCGCCGACGGGCTGGGTGTTGACCACCCGGTCGTACGGCACCTCGCACTCCTCGGCGCGCTCGCAGCCGTACGGCTGCCAGTCCAGCTGGCCCGGCGCGTGCGCGTCGGTGTCGACCGAGAACAGGCAGCCGGTCTCCACCGCCAGCCGCAGCAGCCGCCGCGGCGGGTCCAGCCGCTCCGGCCGCGAGTTGATCTCGACGGCGACGCCGAACTGCCGGCACGCCTCGAACACCATCTCGGCGTCGAACTGCGACTCACCCCGGGTGCCGCGACCGCCGGTGACCAGCCGCCCGGTGCAGTGGCCCAGGACGTCGGTGTGCGGGTTGGCCACCGCGTTGACCATCCGGCGGGTCATGTCGTCGGCCGGCATCTTGAGCTTGGAGTGCACCGACGCGACGACCACGTCGAGGCGGGCGAGCAGCCCGTCCTCCTGGTCGAGCGAGCCGTCGTCGAGGATGTCGACCTCGATCCCGGTGAGCAGCCGGAACGGCGCCAGCTCCTCGTTCAGCTCCTCGACGATGTCGAGCTGCTTCCGGAGCCGGGCCGGCGACAAACCGTTGGCCACGGTCAGCCGCGGCGAGTGGTCCGTGAGCACCACGTAGTCGTGGCCGAGGTCGCGCGCGGCCCGGGCCATCTCGTCGATCGGGCTGCCGCCGTCGGACCAGTCCGAGTGGGTGTGCAGGTCGCCGCGCAGCAGCGCCCGCAGCTCCGCCCCGCCCCCGGTCACCGGGCCGTCGGCCGCCGCCTCCAGCTCCACGAGGTACGCCGGCACCTGGCCCGCCGCCGCCTCGGCCGCGACCTGGGCGGTCTTGGGCCCGACGCCCTTGAGCTCGGTCAGCGTGCCGGCCGCCGCCCGCTCGGCCGCCTCGCCCGCCGGCAGGGCGGCCAGGGTGTCGGCGGCGCTGCGGTAGGCCTTGACCCGGTAGGTCTCCTCACGGCGCCGCTCGAGCAGGAAGGCGATCCGGCGCAGGGCCTCGACGGGGTCCACACAGAGAATCTACGGTTGTCGCCCTTGGACAACTAGGCTGCGGCTGTGCCCAGGCGCTCCGCGGCGACGGTCCGCCGTCTCGAGAGCAGCATGGGTGCGCTCGCGACCGCCGCGATCGCCCGGATGGACGAGGTCCTGCCCTGGTACCGCGCGATGCCGGCGGAGAACCGCTCGTGGGTCAACCTGGTCGCCCAGGCGGGCGTCGCCGCCTTCGTCGAGTGGTTCCGCCAGCCCGACGCTCCGCAGGCCATCAGTGCCGACGTGTTCGGGACCGCGCCGCGCGAGCTGACCCGCACGGTGAGTCTCCAGCAGACCGTCGAGCTGGTCCGCGTGGTCATCGCGGTCGTCGAGGAGCAGATCGAGCAGATCGCCCCCGGTGACGAGGACGTCGTGCGCGAGGCAGTGCTGCGCTACTCCCGCGAGATCGCCTTCGCCGCCGCCCAGGTGTACGCCGAGGCGGCCGAGGCCCGGGGCGCCTGGGACGCCCGGCTGGAGTCGCTGGTCGTCGACGCGCTGCTGCGGGGCGAGGCCGACGACTCGCTGCGGTCCCGGGCCGCGGCGCTGGGCTGGGGCAGCCACGACCAGGTGGTCGTCGTGGTGGGGAATGCCCCTGATGCCGAGCCTGAGGCCGTGGTCGACGAGATCCGGCGGGTGGCCCGCGCGGCGCACCTCGACGTGCTCACCGGCGTCCAGGGAGACCGGCTGGTGGCCATCCTCGGCGGTAGTGTCGACCCGGTGCGCACGACCCGGCTGCTGGTCGCGCAGTTCGGCCCCGGTCCCGTCGTGGTCGGCCCCGCCGTACCCGACCTGCTGGGGGCCGGCGAGTCCGCCGCGGCCGCGCTCGCCGGCCTGCACGCCGCGCCGGCCTGGCCGGACGCGCCGCGCCCGGTCCCCGCCGACGACCTGCTCCCGGAGCGCGCGCTGGACGGCGACCCGCTGGCCCGGGAGCGCCTCGTGCGCGAGGTCTACCGGCCGCTGGTGGGCACCGGCACCGCGCTGGTCGAGACGGTGTCGGCGTTCCTCGAGCAGACCTCCTCGCTGGAGGGCACCGCCCGGGTCCTGTTCGTGCACCCGAACACCGTCCGGTACCGGCTGCGCCGGGTGGCCGAGGTCTGCGGCTACGCGCCGTCGGACCCGCGGCAGGCCCTGACGCTGCGGGTGGCGCTGGCCCTGGGCCGGCTGGCCGACGCCCACTCGTCACCCGCGCCTTTGTAGGATTCCTCCAAAGTCGCGCCGGGATTCTCGTCCGACTCCGCACCCCGCGCGTCACGTCACGTCCGGAAGGCTGGGCAGGTGCTCGCAATCGTCGCTCCCGGTCAAGGCGCCCAGACGCCCGGCTTCCTCGCGCCCTGGCTCGAGCTGCCGCACTTCGAGGACCGGCTGCGCTGGTTGTCCGCCTGCGCCGGCCTGGACCTCGTGCACTACGGCACGGCCGCCGACGCCGACACGATCCGCGACACCGCGGTGGCGCAGCCGCTGCTGGTGGCCGCCGGCCTGGTCTCGGCGCTGGAGATCTTCCCGCACCCGTCCGACGCGTTCCACGCCGTGGCCGCGACCGCCGGCCACAGCGTCGGCGAGATCACCGCCGCAGCCGGCACCGGCGTCATCAGCGCCGAGCAGGCCATGGTGCTGGTCCGCGAGCGCGGCCGCGCGATGGCCGACGCCGCCGCGCTCAAGCCGACCGGCATGACCGCGGTCCTCGGCGGCGACCCCGACGAGGTGGCTGCCAGCCTCGAGCGGCACGGGCTCACGGCGGCCAACAACAACGGCGCCGGCCAGGTGGTCGCCGCGGGGACGCTCGACCAGCTCGAGGCCTTCAAGGCCGACCCGCCCGCCAAGGCGCGGCTCGTACCGCTGTCCGTCGCCGGCGCGTTCCACACCGAGCACATGGCGTCCGCGGTCGACACGCTGGCGTCGTACGCCAAGGCGGTCAGCGTCCACGACCCTCGCACCGGTCTCATCTCCAACCGCGACGGCGCCGTGGTGCAGCAGGGCCGCGACGTCCTGCGCCGCATCGTCCTGCAGGTGAGCAACCCGGTGCGCTGGGACCTGTGCATGCGCACCATGGGTGAGCTCGGCATCACCGGAGTCATCGAGGTGCCGCCGGCCGGCACGCTGACCGGCCTCATCAAGCGCGCGCTGCCCGGCGTCGAGACCGTCGCGCTGAAGACTCCCGACGACCTCGAGGCCGCCCGCGACCTGGTGGCCCGGCACGGCACCCACGCACCGCAGGACGACTCGCCGTCGTGGCGGATGCTGGTCGCGCCCGGCAAGGGCACGGTGCGGGTCGTCGACCTGCCCGAGGGCACCATCCTCGAGCCGGGCACCCCGGTGGCGACCCTGGTGACCTCGCGGGACGAGCAGCCGCTGGTGGCCCCGCACGGCGGGACCGTGGTCGAGTGGCTCGTGGAGGACGGCGACCCGGTGTCACCCGGCCAGCCGATCGTCCGGCTGCACCCCGAGACCAGCGAGGTGGTGCTCTGATGGCACTGATCACGGCCCCCAAGGGTGCCGAGCACGCCCGCATCCTGGGCGTCGGCGGCTACCGGCCGTCCCGTGTCGTCACCAACGCCGAGATCTGCGAGCTCATCGACTCCTCCGACGAGTGGATCCGCGAGCGCTCGGGCATCGAGACCCGCCGCTGGGCAGCGCCCGACGAGAGCGTCATCGACATGAGCGTCGCGGCCGCCGGCAAGGCGATCGCCCAGGCCGGCATCCGCCCGGAGCAGGTCAGCGCGGTGCTCGTCGCCACGGTCACGCACCCGCTGCAGACCCCGTCCGCCGCGGCCGCCGTCGCGGACCGGCTCGGCGCGACCGACGCCGCGGCCACCGACCTGTCCGCCGCCTGCGCCGGCTTCTGCTACGGCGTCGCGCTGGCCAACGACATGGTGCGCGGCGGCAGCGCGGAGTACGTCCTCGTGATCGGCTGCGAGAAGCTCTCGGACTTCACCGACTCCTACGACCGCTCGACCGCGTTCATCTTCGGCGACGGCGCCGGCGCGGTGGTGATCGGCCCGAGCGACGAGCCCGGCATCGGCCCGACGATCTGGGGCTCCGACGGCTCCAAGTACGACGCCATCACCCAGAAGGCCAGCTGGATCGACGTCCGCGACCACAACGTGGACTTCCCCAACCTCACGATGCAGGGCCAGACCGTGTTCCGCTGGGCGGTGTGGCAGATGGCGCCGGTCGCGCAGCGAGCCCTCGATGCCGCGGGCGTCAGCGCGGAGGACCTCGACGCGTTCATCCCGCACCAGGCGAACATGCGCATCACCGACGCCCTCATCAAGACCCTCAAGCTGCCGGCGCACGTGCCCGTCGCGCGCGACATCCGCGAGACCGGCAACACGTCGGCCGCGTCCATCCCCCTGGCGATGGAGCGGATGCTCGAGACCGGCGAGGCCAAGAGCGGCGGCACCGCACTGCTCATCGGCTTCGGCGCCGGCCTGGTCTACGCCTCCCAGGTCGTCGTCCTGCCCTGAGCACGACGTTCGCGCCGACGTACGGCGGGCACCACCCACCCATCCATCCGCACATCATCACCAGAGGAGCTGGAACCAGATGGCCGCTAGCGAGCAGGAGATCCTCTCGGGTCTCGCCGAGATCGTGAACGAGGAGACGGGCATCCCCACGGACGACGTGCAGCCCGACAAGTCGTTCACCGACGACCTCGACATCGACTCGCTGTCGATGATGACCATCGTCGTGAACGCCGAGGAGAAGTTCGGCGTCCGCATCCCCGACGACGACGTCAAGAACCTCAGCACGGTGGGCGACGCCGTGTCGTACATCGCGAAGGCGAGCGCTTAGACCCATGACTGCATCCCGACTGTCCGACTCCCAGCGCGTGGTCGTCACCGGCCTCGGTGCGACGACACCCCTCGGTGGCGACGTCCCGTCGACGTGGGCCGGCATGCTGGCCGGCCAGTCCGGGGTGAAGACCCTCACGCAGGACTGGGTCGACACGCTGCCGGTGCACATCGCTGCATCGGTGGCGGTCGACCCGTCCGAGGTGCTGCCGGTGCCGCTGATGAAGCGCACCGACCGCGGCAGCCAGTTCGCGCTCATCGCCGCGCGTGAGGCCTGGGCCGACGCCGGCTCGCCGGAGATCGACCCGGAGCGCCTCGGCGTCGTCATCGCATCCGGCATCGGCGGCGTCACGACGCTGCTGTCGGCGTACGACACGCTCAAGGAGAAGGGCGCCCGCCGCGTCCTGCCGATGACGGTGCCGATGCTGATGCCGAACGGCCCGGCCGCCCAGGTCGGGCTCGAGCTCGGCGCCCGGGCCGGCGTCCACACGCCGGTCAGCGCCTGCTCCAGCGGGGCGGAGGCGATCGCGTACGCCGTGGACATGATCCGCAGCGGCCGCGCCGACATCGTCGCCGCCGGTGGCACCGAGGCGGCCATCCACCCGCTGCCGCTGGCCGGCTTCGCCGCGATGCAGGCGCTGTCGACCCGCAACGACGAGCCGGAGCGCGCGTCCCGTCCCTACGACAAGGGCCGCGACGGCTTCGTGCTCGGCGAGGGCTGCGGCGTGCTCGTGCTCGAGACGCTCGAGCACGCGCTGGCCCGCGGCGCCACCATCTACGGCGAGATCGCCGGGTGCCGGCATCACCTCCGACGCCCACCACATCGCCCAGCCCGACCCGGTGGGTGCCGGTGCGGCCCGCGCGATGGCCAAGGCCGTCGAGGCGGCCGGCGCCACGCCCGCCGACGTCGTGCACATCAACGCCCACGCGACCTCGACGCCGGTCGGCGACGTCGCCGAGGTCGGGCGCGATCCGGCTGGCGCTCGGCGACGCGGCCGACGGCGCCTGCGTCTCGGCCACCAAGTCGATGACCGGGCACCTGCTCGGCGCCGCCGGCGCGGTCGAGACGATCGCGACGCTGCTCGCGCTGCGCGACCGCCGGGCACCGGCCACCACCAACCTCGAGGACCTCGACGACGACGTGAAGCTCGACGTCGTCCGGGGCGAGCCGCGGGCGCTGCCCGACGGTGAGCTGCTGGCCCTCAACAACTCGTTCGGCTTCGGCGGCCACAACGTCGCCCTCGCCGTCAGGAGCGTGCAGGCATGAGTGTTGCCGCTACCACCCCGAAGGTCGTGGTCGACAAGGCCGACGACCCGCGCAACCCGCTGACCCGACTGGGGATGCTCTTCGACCCCGGCACGGTCGAGCTCATCACCGAGGAGGACGACTCGGGGATGCTCGCCGCGATCGGCCGGATCGAGGGCGCGACGTCGGTGGCGTTCTGCTCCGACGCCACCATCCAGGGCGGCGCGATGGGCGAGGCCGGCTGCAAGGCGATCCTCGTCGCGTACGAGCGGGCCCTGGCCGAGGGCTGCCCGGTCATCGGCCTGTGGCACTCCGGCGGCGCGCGGTTGCGCGAGGGCGTCGTCTCCCTGCACGCGGTCGGCGAGGTCTTCGCCATCATGACCCGCGCCTCCGGCAAGGTCCCGCAGATCTCGGTCGTGCTCGGCCCGGCCGCCGGTGGCGCGGCGTACGGCCCGGCGCTGACCGACGTCGTGATCCTCGGCCCCGAGGGCCGGGTCTTCGTGACCGGCCCCGACGTCGTCCGCTCGGTGACCGGCGAGGACGTCGACGCGCTGCGGCTCGGCGGTCCGGAGCCGCACGGCCGCCGCTCCGGCGTCGTGCACGTCGTCGCTCCGACCCAGGAGGACGCCTACGGCGAGGCCCGCCGGCTGGCGGCCCTGCTCGGCGACCAGCGGGAGGTCGGCGAGATCGAGGACCGCGACCTGTCGGAGTCCATGCCTGACTCGCCCAAGCGCGCCTACGACGTGCACCCGATCATCGACTCGCTGCTCGACGACGGCAGCCGCCCTCGAGCTGCACCCCAAGTGGGCGCCCAACGTCACCACGACCCTGGGCCGCCTCGGCGGCCGCACCGTCGGCGTCATCGCCAACAACCCGCTGCGTCTCGGCGGCTGCCTCGACTCTGCATCGGCCGAGAAGGCCGCGCGCTTCGTGCGGATGTGCGACGCCTTCGGGGTGCCGATGGTGGTCGTCGTCGACGTCCCGGGCTACCTCCCCGGTGTCGGCCAGGAGTGGGACGGCGTCGTGCGCCGTGGCGCCAAGCTGCTGCACGCGTTCGCCGAGGCGACCGTGCCGCGGGTGACGCTGGTGACCCGCAAGGCCTACGGCGGCGCGTACATCGCGATGAACTCCCGCTCGCTCGGCGCCACCAAGGTCTTCGCCTGGCCCGGCGCCCAGATCGCGGTGATGGGTGCGGTCGCGGCGGTGCGCATCCTGCACCGGCGCCGGCTCGCCGACGTTCCCGCCGACGTGCGCGGCGAGGTCGAGCAGGAGCTCGCCGTCGAGCACGAGAAGCTCGCCGGCGGGCTGGCCCGCGCCCAGGAGATCGGCGTCATCGACGAGGTGATCGAGCCGACGCGGACCCGGTCCGCGATCGCCGCCGCCATCGTCGCCGCCCCCGCCACCCGCGGCCAGCACGGCAACATCCCCCTCTAGCCACACCCCACCCTGTGGCTGCTGACCACGTATACGTGGTCGATCGCCAGGGGCTAGACGACCTGGTGGAGCCAGCTGACGGGGGCGCCGTCGCCGGCGTACCGGAACGACTCGAGCTCGTCGTCCCAGGACTTGCCGAGCAGGCCCTGCAGCTCGGTGGCCACGTCGGTGGCCGGGTCGGTGGCGGCCCGGGCCAGCGCGGCCCGCAGCCGGTCCTCCCGGACCAGGATGTCGCCGTGGACGCCGGTCGTGGCGTGGAAGAGCCCGAGGGCCGGCGTCGACGACCAGCGCTCCCCCTCGGCGCCCGCGCTCGGCTCCTCGGTCACCTCGAACCGGAGGTGCATCCAGTCGCGCAGCGCGCTGGCCAGCCGGGCGCCGGTGCCGGCGTCGGCCTGCCACGACAGCTCGCCGCGGACCGTCCCGGGAGCAGCGGGCTGCTGCGTCCAGTCGAGGGTCACGCGCGCGCCGAGGACACCGCCGACGGCCCACTCGACGTGCGGGCACAGCGCGGGCGGTGCGGAATGGACGTAGACAACGCCACGGGTCGCCACCGGAACCTCCTAGCTCGACGCGAGGTGCGCCTTCCCCAGCGGCCTCACGCGGCGGGACGGGTCCCGTGCAGCGGTAACTCCCCCGATGATGCCACACCCGTCACACCCGCACCAGGAGCCTCCGATCTTTACCCCCTTCGTCCCTGAAGTCCGGCGACGACGCCGCCGATACAGACCGTGACGATCGTCCGTGCAGGACCGCGTGCAGACCGAGAGGAACCCGTGCACAATCCCGAGCTGCTCATGGCCGAGGCGTACGACGAAGGCGTCGTGTCCGAGGTCATCCGACCGGCGGCGATCGTCCCCGAGGAGTCGGCCCGGGCGATCCTCGTCGAGCTCGCGCTGCGCGACGTGCAGAACGGCGGCCTGTGGCAGTCCGAGCCGTCGCTGTGGAGCCGCTACGACCGGCCCTGGCAGAGCTACGGCAACCCGGCGGGCGCCGAGCTCATCGGCACCGTCCAGGTCGCCTACGGCACGCCGACCCGGTACGAGATCACGATCTACCGCGTCACGGTGACCCAGTACGGCACCGACCGCGGCTGGACCGTCGCGTCACTGTGCGACGAGTCGCTGGCGTTCGGCGGCCTGGACCTCGCGAAATGCCCCCGGGCATCGCTGGGCGCGCCGCCCAAGCCGTTCAAGTTCTGACGAGCCGTCCGCGGGTCAGGGCGCGGCGACGACGACCGTGACGGTCGTGCTCGCGTGCTGCTCGACGGGCGTCCCGGTGTCGCACGTGTAGCTCGAGACCGCGACCTTCACCGGGTAGCTGCCGGGCTCGGACCAGGTGTGAGTGGCGCGATAGGTGCCGCTGGCGGGGCCGTCCGCAGCGCCCACGGCGCACCGGCCCTCGGTGAGCGAGCTGGTGGCGACCTCGTCGCCCCAGTCCTCGGTGGACCCGCTGAACGTGCCGGCGCCGTCGGCGTACCGGACCACCAGCGTGGCCGGCTGGCCCGCGATCGCGTCCGTCGGTGCGGTCACGTCGAGTCCGAGCGGCTCCGGGACCACGGGTCCGGCGGACTGGGCCGGCGCGGTGCGCACCGGGTCGTCCCCGCGGGTGGCCCACCAGCCGCCCAGCGCGGCCGCGAGCAGCACCCCGGCGGCGATCCCGGCCAGGACGGCGCGGCGCAGGCCCGGGCCGGGTCGACGTGGTGCCTCCGGGTGGTCCCGGGGGGCCGGCACGCGCATCGGCACGTCGTCGTGGTGGATCACGACCGGCCGGTCGTCCGCCACCCGGGCGCGCGCATCCTGTGTGTCCATCGCCGTCCCTCTCGTGCCCCCGGAGGGTGACCAGGCTAGGCGGGCAGCGTGACACTGCGTGGCCGAACGCAGAATTCGGGCGGTTCCGGCCGACGATCGGTCACGCTCCGCTGTCGCATCTCAGCCGGCGGTGACCTCGGTGCGGAGGTCGGTGACCGGCTCCGGCGGGCAGCAGCCGGCGATCGCCGAGATGCTCGGCGTGACGTGCAGCCGCCGGGTCAGCTGCATCAGGTCGAGCACCCGCAGGACGGCCGGCTGGTCGGCGACGAAGTGGATGCTCCCGCCGAGCAGGCCCTGCCGGTGGTGGATCCGCACCAGGCTGCCGACACCGGTCGAGTCGAGGAAGGTCACGCCGCGCAGGTCGACGACCAGGCTGTCGACCCCACGGTTGAGCAGCCCCAGCAGGGAGTCGCGCAGCGCCGGAGCGGTCGCCGCGTCGAGCTCGCCCGTGACGCCGACGACGGTGTGCGGTCCGGTCTGGTGCGGGTCGAGCAGACTGATCATCCAAGCCCCCGAGGGTGGCTGAGCGCCGCTGGCGCCAGGCTGCTTCGGCGCACCCCCGGGAGCGTAACCGCCCCGGCGCCGACGGGGAAGGTGTCGTGACGACGGATCCGGTAGACGCCGAGATCCTTTGCCGTGCAACGGTATTCGGGCACGTGCTCGGGCAGCGCGCGGCAGCCGTACGACGGGCTCCGCAGCCGGTCAGGCGCCGCGGCGCCGGCGGGCGGCCACCCGCTCACCGAACGGGTCGTCGATGCTCTGGAACCCGGTGCCGATCTTGCCGCGCGGCCGCAGCTGGGAGCGGGACTGGGCATGACCCTCGTCGAGCCAGTCCCCGAAGCTCTGCCCGGTGACCTCCTCCAGCAGCCGGACGTCGTCGGCGACCCGGGGCAGCAGCGCCTGCCGCTGCTCGGGCCGCAACGGAGCCCGCGGCTTCTGCTCCCGCTGGAGGTGCCGGGACAGCCAGTCCGCGGTGGGGCGCCAGGCCGGCGCGAGGCCCCCGTGACCGACCCGGGAGCCCACCCGAAGCGCCAGCGACAGGGCGCGGTTGCGTGGGTTGTCGGTCACCTGCGTGGTCACGTTCTCCGCGGGCACCTCGTCGACGAGCCCCGTCTCCAGCCCGAGGAAGCCGGCGATGACGTCGAGCGTCGCGACCGGCGCCTCGCCTCCCGCAGGTCGCGGTACCGCAGCAGGAGCACCTGCTCCCGGGTGACAAACACGTCAACCCGGCCGTCCCGCGTGGTGGGCAGCCGGCGCTCGGCCCGTCCCTCAGTCCGCCGACCGCGCCTCGGCCTCGCGCACGTGCGCGCACAGGCCGAGCAGCAGCTCGTGCGCGAGCTTGGGGTGCTTCTCGAGCAACGGCTCGAAGTTCCAGGCGGCGAGGGACAAGGTGCGGACCGGTCCCTCGGGCCGGACGGTCGCCGACCGCGGCTTGCCGTCGATCATCGAGATCTCGCCGAAGTAGTCGCCCGGGCCGAGCGTGCGGCGGACCTGGCCGTGCTGCAGGACGGCCGCCGACCCCTCGAGGATCAGGTGGAAGCCGACCCCCTTCGCGCCCTCCTCGAGGATCTCCCCACCCGTGTGCTCGACCTCGCGGGTACGCCCGAGGATGTCCTTGAGCTCCCGGTCCTTGAGTCCCGCGAACAGCGGTACCGAGCGCAGCTGCTCGAGCCTGTCGTCCGACATGTGGTGTCCCCTTGCTGACGTGTGCGGGCCCCGACCGATCGGGTGCTGACGCTTCCATCCGGCCCGCCGGTGCGCAAGCGTTTCGGCGGGCCGCCGCAGCGCGTCGCCGGGAGGGGCGTGCCGAGCCGGCCACGGGGGAAGGCACGACGCGTGCTGCTCGCCGAAGACTCCTCGCCCACGGTCACCGCGGTCAAGGTCGTCCTGGCCACCGTGGTGCTCGGGCTGGCCGGCTACCAGGCCGTGCTGGCCGCGGTCGTCTACGGCCGGCTCAGGTCGCTCGGGCTCGCGCGGAGGGTGGCCGCCCGGGCCCACCGGCTGGTGGGGGCGACCACGACAGGCCTCATGGTCGCCGTCGGTGCCGTGTGCCTCTCGGCGTACGGCGTGGAGGACGCCCTGGCGGACGGCGGCAGCGCCGCGGTGCATGCCGTCGCCGGCAGCCTGCTGCTCGTCCTCACGGCCGTGAAGATCGTCGTCGTGCACCTCGGCCGTCGCGCCGGCCGGGCACTGCCGGCCCTGGGCGTCACCGTGCTCGGGCTGGTCGCGGTGACCTGGGCGACGTCGGCGCTGCCTGTCCTGACCTGATCAAGCCCGCCCCGATCCCGACGCACCGGAGGTCTCCGTGCCCGACGACCCGACACTCCCCCGCTACGGCCTGCAGCTGATGCTCGCGCTGGTGGCCGCCGTGCTCGTGACCCTGGGCGCCATGGGCGCCGCCGTGGCAACGGTCGACACGTCGGCCCTCTGCTCCGACGACTCCGGCGGGCACGGGGGCGACAGCTCCGGCCACGGCAGTGGCGGCGACTAGGTCCGCGTGCCTCAGCGGCGGCTGGCGAGCTCCTCGGCCGACGTCCAGTCGGGCCGGCCCATGTCCGCCTGCTCGCCGGCGCTCGCCGGTGGCTGGTCGGCTGGTCCGGGCCGTACGCGCTGCGACAGCCGCCGGGTCCCGACCGCGCTGATGGCGACACCGGCGAGGAACGCGCCGGCCACCAGCAGCCACCAGGCCCCTCCGTTCGTGCCCGCCTCGCGTGGCACGTCGGCGGCCGCGGGGGTCGAGGCAGCTGGCGACGGGGCAGCGGCGGCCGGTTCCGGCTCCTGCTGCGGGTCGGCCGCCGCTCCGCCGGGGCCGGTGCCGACACCGAGCCGGTCGAGCAGAGCCACCAGCGCCTTCGGCTCGGCGGGCCGGTGCCAGGACACCGGGACCGTCAGGACGTCCGGCCCGAAGCTCACCTGCGTCCCGACCCAGGGGCCGCCGGGCGCTCCGACGTAGATCCGGTCGACCCGCCACACCATCACGTCGTGGATCAGCCAGGTCACGTTCACCTGGGACCCGCTCGCGTGGTCCTCCTCCGCGCGGCCGCCGGTCGCGCCGCCCGGGCTCCCGCCGTCGCCGAGCAGCCGGGTCAGCTCGTCGTACTCGGGGTCGTCGTAGTAGAGCGCGGCGGTGCCGCCCCCGCCGGGCGCCACCAGCAGGACGCTGGTCGGGCCGCCGGCCTGCGCCGGCCCGGCGGCGACCGACAGGGTGGCGAGGGTGGCGACAGCAAGTGTCACGAGTGCGGCACGGACGGGGCGAGCGGTGCGCATGTCGGCCTCCGGGCGGATCGGATCGACGGCGGGGCACGCCTGGTACACCGCTGCTGCGGCCGGAGTTCCGTCAGCGCGCCGACCCGGCGATCTCGCGAGCCCGCGACAGCGAGACGTCACCCTCCAGGCGCAGCGTGGTGCGCGCCCGGTGCTCCCAGATCAGGGTGTGGCCGGCCAGTCGCGCGGTGCCCGTGCGCGGGGTGCCGTCCCGGTCCAGCCACACCACCTCGTGCGGCGCGGCGAACCAGAGGGCGAAGTCGCCGCCGACCTCGGTGAACTGCACCCCGGCGGCCGACTTCGCGAACGTGTAGTCCAGCCGACCGTCGAACTCGTCGAGCCGCAGCGCGCCGTCCGGGCCGGTCCAGGTCATGGACAGCACGCGCCGGTCGTCCGAGACCTCCACGTCGTCCGGGTGCCCGAGCGCCCGGGGCACGACGGGCTCGAAGGCCACCAGCCGCCGTGCCTGTGCCAGGGTCGTCCCCCCGTCGGCCGGCGGCGGCGCGGGTGCCGTCGACGCGGCCGGGCCGGCGCCGCGGTGCACCAGCACACCGGCGAAGCCGAACCAGTCGGCCACGGCGGCACGCACCGGTGGCGCAGCGGCGAGCCCGACGAGAACGGCCAGACCGACGGCGGCCACCGCCCGGCGGCGACCGGCGAGGCGGTCGCGGAGCCCGCCGGTGGCGCGGGCCCGGCTCGGAGCTGCCCGGCCCGGAACCGGCATCAGCGCGACCTCGTCCCGGACCCGGGTCGCGAGGGCCGGTCCAGGCGCCGTCACGGGCACGGTCCGCCCCAGCGCCAGCAGGTCCTCCACCAGCGCGACGTACGGCGCCGGCGAGGATGCTCGGGTCTCAGGCACGGCGCGCCTCCGTCCCGACGGGCGCCGCCCAGGGCTCGGCGGCCAGCCGGGCCAGCGCGCGGTGCAACCGGGACTTCACCGTGCCGCGCGGCCAGCCCAGCGCGGCCGCGGTCTCGGCCTCGTCGAGGTCCAGCAGGTAGCGGAAGGTCACGACCCGCCGCTGGTCGTCCGGCAGCCTGGACAGAGCACGAACCAGGTCGGCCGTGCGCTCGGCGGACAACGCGGCCGAGGCGGGGTCGTCGGTGGCCGCCGCGAGCAGCAACGGCTCCGCCAGCGCCCACGCGGAGCGCTCCCGAGCGCGCCGGCGACCGGCGGAACGGTGCAGGTTGCTGGTCTCGTTCGCGACGATGCGCAGCAGCCACGGGCGGAACGGGGCGCCGTCGCGGAACCGTCCGAGCGCGCCGTACGCCTTCACGAAAGCCTCCTGCACCACGTCCTCCGCGTCCGACCCGGCACCGAGAAGGGCCGCGGCCCGCACGGCCACGGGGGCGTGGCGACGCACCAGCTCGGCGTACGCGTCGGCATCGCCGCCGCGGGCGCGGGCCAGGACCTCGCTGTCCTCAGGCTCGACGCTGATGGGCTCCTCCGGGGGCTGCCCTACGTCTACACCGCGGACGACGGTGGCGTTCCCGGCTCCGGGAGATCAGCCCGGCGCAGGGACCGGCTCCCCCGCCCGCACCGAGACGTCGGGTGCAGCCGCGGAGACGACGCACCAGACCTCCTTGCCGCCGTCGGGGAGCCGGTCGACGCCCCACTCGGCGGCGAGCCGGTCGACCAGTGCGATACCGCGTCCGTCGGTGCGCTCGAGCCCGGCGTCGACCAGGGTGGGACCTCCCGGGCCGCGGTCGGCGACGGCGACACGTACACCGTCGGGGAGCAGTGCCAGCACCAGGGTGATCGTCCCCGCGCCGTGCCTGACCGCGTTGGCCACCAGCTCGCTCACGACGAGCTCGACGTCACCGACGACGTCGGCACCGCGGGAGCGGCACACGTCCCGGACCTGGCGACGCGCCGCAGCCGCCGCATCGGGACGTCGTCGCAGCGTGCGGACGACGGAGCTGGTCACGGATGCCTCACCTGGAGGAGCGAAGGGCGTCCACCGGGTCCGGGGCGAGACGAAGGTCAGCGGTCAGCGGCTCTGTGCCCGCTCCGGCGAAAACTACTCCCCGCTTGGTCGACCGGGCACGCTGTCGAGGTCGAGGTCGCGGGCCACGACCTGGCGGGCGACCTCGGAGAGCGGCAGCCCGTGGCTCCGGGCGAAGCCACGCAGCAGCTGGAAGGCGGCGTCGACGTGCACGCCGGCGCGCTCCGCGAGCACGCCCTTGGCCTGCTCGATGACGATGCGGCTGCTCAGCGCCTCCTGGAGCTGCCGGGCCAGCAGCTCGCGCCGGCTGCTGCCCCGTTCCTGGAGGATGCCGATCGTCGCGACGTCGGCCAGGGCCTGCGCCAGCGACCGGTCCTCCTCGACCAACGCTCCCGGCTCGGCCCGGAACAGGTTCAGCGCGCCGATCGTCTCGCTCCGCAGCCTCAGCGGCAGTGCGACCACCGAGCGGAACCCCGCTGCCGTCGCCTCGGCCCCGAACCGCGGCCACGTCGGTGGCTGGTCGGCGGCCAGGTCGTCGACGACCACCGGCTCACCGCTGGCGTAGCAGTCGAGGCAGGGCCCCTCGTCGTTCTGCACCTCGAAGAGCTCGAGCAGCCGAACCTGCTCGGTCGAGCTCGCGGCGACGACCAGCCGTCCCGAGCCGTCGGCCAGCATCAGCCCGGCCTCGTCCACGTCGAGCAGGGCGATGCAGTGCGTCGCGAGCGAGTGCAGGAAGTCGAGGACGTCGAAGTCGTCGACGAGCGTGTCCGCCAGATCGACGAACGCTTCGGCGAGCCGCTCCTCGCGCAAGCCTCCCGACATGCCACCACGATAATCCTCCGCCACACCCTTCACACCTCCTCGCCGTCCAGCCTCGTCCGACGGGCCAGCACCTCGCGGGCGACCTCCTGCAGGGTGCGGCCCTCCTGGTAGGCGCGCCCGCGCAGCGCCGCGAAGGCCGCGGTCCCGTCCACTTCCAGCTGCACCATCACCATGCCGGTGGCCTGGTGCACGACGCTCGTCGCGGCCCAGCCCGGCTCGAGGATCTCGCGGACGGCCTCCGGGACGGCGTTCTGCAGCTGCAGCAGCACCTCGACGGCCGCCGTAGCGTAGTCCTCGGCCTCGGCGAGCTCGGCGTCCGTGAGGTCGCCGGGGTCGCGCCGGTAGAGGTCCATCGCGCCGAGCCTCAGCCGTCCGACCGTCAGCGGCAGGGCGAACGACGCCCGGACGCCCAGCGTGGTGGCCTCGGGCACGAAGACGGGCCACCGGTCGGCGATTTCCGGGCCCGTGATGTCTGCGACGAGCACCGGCGCACCGGTGCTCACCGCGTCGACGCACGGACCCTGTCCGAGCAGCACCTGGAGGTCCTCGATCCGGCCGCTCACCACATCGGTCGCCGCCACCCGCGTGTGCCGCCCGGGGCCGGCCGTGACAGAGAGGCCTACGCCGTCGACCCGCAGGGAGCCGGCCGCCAGGGCGCACACGTGCGCGACGCGTGCGGTGCCCTCGGCTGCCAGCTCGGCCGAGCGGACGGTCTGGAGGACCCGCGTGCTCGACATCTGCGACCTCCGACCGGATAGACCCACCGGCTGATGGCGAGGTGCGCCGGAGCCGGCGCGACCGACCGCAGCACCCGCACCGTGCTGCGCGGGCCCGGCAACCTCTGCCGCTGGACCCGCTCGGCTGGTGCTCGCGGCCCGCCGGGGTCCGGGGCGTGCCCCCAGTCAAGCACCTTCGGCACACCCGCGCCGGAGCGCCGCGGCCCGTCAGCCGCCCGGGGCACGGACGGCGGGGGTGGGGGCGCGGACGGTCAGGCCGAACGCCGCCGCGAGCCCCGGCGCCGAGCGGGCCTGCTGCAGCCGCGGTACGCCCGCGACGTCCGAGAGGAAGCCCGAGAGGCTGACGTGCGTGAGCGCACCCGCCGCGACGGTCCCGTGCAGCCCGGCCGCCGCGACCACCGTGAGCACGTGGTTCCCCGCGTGGCGGTCGTCCTCGTCGGCCGTCACGACCACCGCAAGGTGCCCCGACCGGAAATCCGGGCCGTCGAGCACCTGCGGCAGCCAGGCATGCAGCCATCGGTCGGCCCGCCGCAGCGTGCAGCCGGGGTCATGGGCGTCGTTGCACGTGTCCGGCACCAGCAGGCCGACCGTCGGGAGCTGCCCGGTGCGGATGTCCGACACCAGCGGCCCGTGTCTCGCGGAGTCGACCCGGACGTCGAACCGTCGACAGGCAGTGTGCTCGCCGGGGAAGTAGGTCCAGGGGTTGTGCCGCACGGCGTACGTGTCCTGGTTGCTCAAGCCGCAGCGGGCCGGCATCTCGTCCAGATAGGCCTTGGCGCTGCGACCCGCCGACAACGCCTCGCCGAAGACGCTCGGCCCCGTGAGGGGATGCTGCGCCGGGCCCCGGTCGTCGCGGACGCCGAACGTCGACCCACCGAGGATCGCGAGGTAGTTGGGCAGGGACGGGTGGCCCACCGCGGTGTAGTCGTCGGCATAGGCGTACTCGTGCGACAGGCGCCGCAGGTACGGCATCTGCCGTTCCATCTGCCGTTCGTTGTGGTTCTCGATCACGACGACGAGCGTCTTGGTGATGGTGGGCGACCCCGTGACGTGCGGCGCCGTGAACGAGTCCACGTCCCTCGGGCCGACCGTCACCTTCTCCTGCGGCTCGTCGCGGTCCGGCAGTGCGAGCCCGACCACGGTGCAGCCGGCGACGACGAGGACGACGAGCGCCAGCGCCAGCGCCAGAGCCAGCGCCAGTGCCGTCCGGGTCGAAGGCCGACCGGTCGGCAGCAACGCCCTCACGGCACCGGGCTCGTCGCTCGGGTGTCCGCGCCGGTCGATCCGGCGACCACCAGCGGCCCGGTCGGCCGACCCGGCGCCGGCAACCGGAGCGGTGCCGTCCCGGCGGCGGACCAGGAGCCGGCCACGGTGCGGCAGAGCAGGCAGTAGCCGAGGTTCATCCAGAAGAACTTGTACTCGAAGTTGGACAGGAAGAACGACGCCACCAGCGTGCCGATCAGGCCGGACAGGGGCGGACCCCGGAGGGCTGCGGGCAACTGCCAGGCCTGCACCAGCGTGAGCAGCACCCCCACCAGCGCGAGGCCGATCCCGACGACGCCGGTCTCGACGGCGAGCAGGAGCCAGATGTTGTGCGGCTCGTACGCCACGCCCTGGGTGAGGATCCTCGCGTCGGCGACCTTGGGCAGCTCCTGCGTGTAGACCCGCGAGAACGTGCCCCAGCCGGACCCCGCCCAGCAGTAGTGATGACAGGCGTGGATGCCGACCCGCCAGATGTCGCTCCGGCCGGACGAGCTGGTCTTGTCGGTGCGGGCCGCGATGCCGCCGGGGTGGGCGATCAGCAGCACGCACAGCGCCAGCACGACGGCACCGACCCGTCGCAGCACCGGCCCCCGGTGCCGGCGCGACAGCGCCAGCGTCACCACGAGGGTCGCGCCGGTGGCCAGGATGCCGCCACGCGACCCGGTCAGCACGATCCCGAGCAGGAGCGCGCCACCGGCTGCCGCGTAGGCGAGCCGAGACGAGGGTCGCAGCCAGATGGAGCTGCGCCACACCGCGAGTGCCAGCGGAACGATCAGGGCGGCAGCCGTGTTGTTGGCGCCGAGCAGCTCGCGGCCGAAGCGGCCGGAGCCGCCCTCGACCTCCACCGGGAGGGTGCCGGTGAGGAACTGGGCGATGCCGTAGCAGGCCGCCGCCACCCCGCCGACCACGAGAGCGGTCTCGACCCGGCGCAGCTGGCGCACGGTGACCGGCACGAGCGCGAGCAGCAGGTAGAGGAGGACGAGCAGCGCCAGCCTCTGGAACGCCGCCTGGGTCAGCTGCGGGGAGAGGCTCCAGACGGCAGACGCTCCCGACACCCCGAGGAAGGTCAGCCAGATGCCGACCGTCGCCGGGAACCGCAGGTGGACGGTGCGCCCGGCGAGCACCTCCTTCAGCAGACCGGCGCACAAGAGCATGGCCAGCGGCGTCGAGAGAGAGTCGTAGGGCGGTGCGAGGCCGGTCGACAGCAGCGACCCGAACGGCACCGTGGCGGCGTACGCCGGCAGCACCACCGTGACCGGGAACCGGAACCCGATGACCGTGGCCGCCACCACCAACGGCGCGACTGTGACCATCGATGCAGTCACCGGCTCCTCCCCCCACACCTGCCCCTGCGGCAGATTGCGGGGCGGAACCTGAACGGCTCCTGAACGGCGCGGTGAGCCGCGCCGCTGGGGTCAGCGACGCACCGGCCCTGGGGCCGGTCCGCCGGCCCGGTCCCGCCGGCCGACGGCCGCCACCCCGATGAGCACGACGGGCACGAGGTCGGCCAGCGTCACCCCGTGGCGGCGGGTCACGTGGAACACGGTCGGGCCCTCGACCGCCTTGTCGAAGGCCCACCACAGCACGACGGAGACGCCGAGCGTCAGCAGCACCCATGGCGCGGCCGGCCTGCGCCGCGTCCACAGGGCGACAGCCGCGAGGAGCAGGGCCAGCGTGAGCAGCGCGAGCTGCCAGCTGTCGCGCAGCTGGTGGAGCTGGCCGCGCGCCGAGCTCTCGACGACGAGCGCGATCACCGCGGCCCCCGGATCATGCTGGAGAGGCTACGTCCCTCGACCGCGGGCCGCGGGCGGGAAGGCTGTCAGCCGGTCACCCGCGAGACCGCACCGGGCCCGAACACCGGTCCGGTCACGTAGATGGTGCCGTCGGCGCCGAGGTCCACACCTCCGGGCAGCACCAGCTGTCCGGCGGCGAGCTCCTGGACGCTGGTGTCCGGACGGATCCGGAACAGACCGCCGATCGGCGGGTCGACCAGGCCGAGCTCCCACTGCAGCCAGCTCCGATGAACCAGCTCGACGACGTAGATGCTGCCGTCCGCGCCGGCCCCGAGGTCCACGATGGAGGTGAACCCGTCCTTGTAGACCCGGCACGAGCCGGTGTCCGGGTGCTCGTGGTCGCAGAGCGCGTTCACCGAGCCCGGCGCGATGCGCCACACCGACGAGGTCCCCGGCGTCGCCGGGAACCCGCGCAGCTCGCCGACGTAGTAGTAGCCGTCAGCACCGACCGTGACGGAGGTCGCGACGTCCTCGGCCGGCAGCAGGGTGCCCGCCGGCGGGAGCGGCTCGTGGGTCTCGGGGTCCACGTCCGGGAGCTCAGCCGGGACGGCGACGACCCGCGGCTTGAGCCGGGCGACCGTGACGATCCGGCCGCTGCCCGGGGAGACCCGCAGGAGGTCGTTCGCCGCCGCGTCGGACACGAGCACGGTCCGGTCGGGGAGCACGGTGACGCCGAAGGGGTTCGACTCCCCCGGTGGGTCCGCCAGGTTGAACGGGTCCGGGTCGGTGAGCTGGTAGGCGCCGATGTCGGCGACCACGAGCGCCTTCCCGTCCTTCAGCCGGTAGAGCGTGGCGGCTCCGGTACCCGGCGCGCCACCGGGCGTCAGCACGTAGATCCGACCACGCGGCCCGAACGCCACGGCAGCAGTGACGAAGCCGGCCGGGACCTGGCCGACCTTCCTGGTGGTGACGTGGTCGCCGACCTGCTTGGCGACCGTCACCGAGCCGTCGGCCTCGGCGTAGACGATCCGCCCGTCGGCCCCGACATCCAGGCCGCGCGGCCCATTTAGGCCGGAGACCACCGGGGTCACCACCCCTGGCGCGGCCTCGGCCGGCACCCCCGACATCGCCGCGGTGACTGCCGCCACCCCCAAAGCCACCAGAAGGATCCTCGGTACCCGCCTGCTCGTCAGAGCCATGCCGAACCTCCCCAGGCGCACGCCTCCCCTGCGAGGCGACCTCGCGGCGCGCGCTTGCCACTTGAGCACCGGGTGCCCGCACTGTCAACGGCTGTCGGTGGGGTGGCTGGGACTCGAACCCAGGACCCAGGGATTATGAGTCCCCTGCTCTGACCGGCTGAGCTACCACCCCGGGAGGGGGACTGCGGGTGCGGGCTCCCGCACCTGGACTCGAACCAGGAACCTACCGGTTAACAGCCGGTTGCTCTGCCAATTGAGCTATGCGGGACCGCGTCCGAGCGGCGGTCTGGACCGCCCGACGAGCCCGGACAGGTTATCGCAAGGTTCCAGCCGGATGCGCCAGGGTAGGGGCGCCGGGACCGCCACGGAACCACTCGGAGCAGCCATGCGTACCAAGGCCACCTTCCTCGCCGGCTTCGCCGCCGGCTACGTGCTCGGCGCCCGCGCCGGCCGAGCCCGCTACGAGCAGATCCGCGAGGCCGCCCGGTCCTTCATGGCCAACCCCGCCGTGCAGTCGACGACCTCGTCGCTGCAGCACCAGGCCGGGGAAGCCCTCTCGACGGCCAAGGACAAGGCGGCCGGCAGGATCGGCGACCGGCTCGGCGACAAGGCGCCGGCGTGGCTCGGCTCGGGGCACGAGCACAGCACCGACGGGGCGGGTGGCCCCAACGGCCACCAGGCCTGACCGGGCTGACCGAGGGACGGGGGCCGCGGGTGGCCAGGTTGCGCCGCGTCGACTGCGCGGCGCCGGGCATCGCCCGGGTGAAGCGCGGCCGGGGCTTCTCCTACCGCAACGCTGACGGCAGCACCGTCACCGATCCCGTCGTCCTCGAGCGCATCGCCGGCCTGGTGCTCCCGCCCGCCTGGACCGACGTCTGGATCTGCACGCACCCTCGCGGGCACATCCAGGCTGTCGGCACCGACGCGGCCGGACGACGGCAGTACCGCTACCACGACGAGTGGCGGCTGCAGCGCGACGCCGAGAAGCATGAGCGGGTGCTGCTGTTCGCCCGGCGCCTCCCGGCCGCGCGGGAGCAGGTCGACGAGCACCTGGGCCAGCGAGGGCTCACGAAGCAGCGGGTGCTGGCCGCCGCCTTCCGGCTGCTCGACCTCGGCTTCTTCCGGATCGGCGGCGAGTCGTACGCCGAGGAGAACGGCTCGTTCGGGCTGGCCACCATGCGTCGTCGGCACGTCACGGTCACCGGCGACCTGGTGGTCTTCGACTACACCGCCAAGAGCGGCAAGCAGCGGGTGCAGGGCGTCGTCGACGAGAGCGTGCGCAAGGTGGTGCGGTCCCTGCTCGAGAGGGACGACCCCAGCAAGGAGCTGCTCGCCTACAAGGACCGCACGGGCTGGCACGACGTCACGACCGCCGACATCAATGCCTACCTCCGGGAGGTCGTCGGCGACGAGGTGAGCGCGAAGGACTTCCGCACCTGGCACGCGACCGTGCTGATGGCGGTCGGGCTCGCCGTGTCGACGAACGCGCCGACGTCGGAGAGCGCGCGCAAGCGAGCCGTGAGCCGCGCGGTGACCGAGGTGTCGCACTACCTCGGCAACACCCCGGCCGTGTGCCGGTCGTCGTACATCGACCCGCGCATCATCGACCTCTACGACGACGGCACCACCATCGCGACGGCCTTGGAGCGGCTGGGGGCCGGGGCCGCCTTCGGGCAGCCGGCGACCCACGGGCAGATCGAGGCGGCCGTCCTGCGGCTGCTGCGCCGGCCTGCGACCGCGGCCCGCCGTCGTAGGCCGACCAGCCCGGCGTCCCCGAAGCAGAAGGCGGCCTAGCAGCCGGATCGGTCGGGAAGGTCAGGCCAGCTCGCTGCGCAGGCGGGTGAGGGCGTCGTCGACGGCTGACTGCACCCCAGGCGCCGTGAGGTCGGTGCCGGCGTCCGGGACGACCTGCCACACCAGGTCGGCACTGTCGCCGCGGCGGGCCACCAGGCGAGTTCCTCCCCCGCCGGGGAGCGCGACCCGCCGGCTCAGGACGATGCTCGCCATCACCCGCTCGTGAACGGTCTCGGGGACCCGGCCGGGCTCGGCCAGCCGGAGCCGCAGCGACGCACCGGCGCCGGGCACCGGGTCGACGACGAGCAGCTGCTCCTCGTCGAACCACTGGGCGTGCGCGACGTCGGTCCACGGCGTGCGGCCGCCAGGACCCACGAGGGCGGTGCCCGTGGCCACCAGCCAACCGCCGTCGGCGAGCTGCGCAGCCGCGATGGCCTTCTCCCCGCGGTCCAGCGGCAGCGCGGCGCGCGCGTCGTCGGGGAGCAGCGGACGGCGACGGAGCTTCACACCGACGAGGCTACGGACCCCGCGAGCCGGGTCAGGTGCCGAGGTAGTCGCGCAGCTGCGCGGACAGGTGCGGGTGCCGGAGCTTGGCCAGGCTCTTGGCCTCGATCTGCCGGACCCGCTCGCGGGTGACGCCGAACGCGCGCCCGACCTCCTCGAGGGTCCGTGGCTCGCCGTCGGTGAGGCCGTAGCGCATCCGGACGACCTCGCGCTCGCGGTCGCCGAGGTGCGTGAGCACCGCCTCGACGTGGCTGGCGAGCAGACCGGCCGACACCAGCTCGGCCGGCGGCACCGACTCAGAGTCCTCGATGAGGTCGCCGAGCTCGGAGCCCTCCTCCTCGCCGACCGGCGAGTGCAGCGACACGGGCTCCATGGCCAGCCGCTTGATCTCCTCGACCCGTTCGGCGGGCATGTCGACCTGGACGGCGATCTCGGCGGCGGTCGGGTCGCGGCCCAGGCTCTGCACCAGCAGCCGCTGCGCACGCAGGATGCGGTTGACGGTCTCGACCATGTGGACCGGGATACGGATCGTGCGGGCCTGGTCGGCGACCGCGCGGGACACCGCCTGCCTGATCCACCACGAGGCGTACGTCGAGAACTTGAAGCCGCGGGTGTAGTCGAACTTCTCGACCGCCCGGATAAGGCCGAGGTTGCCCTCCTGGATCAGGTCCAGGAAAGGCAGTCCGCGGCCGGCGTAGCGCTTCGCGATCGACACGACCAGCCGCAGGTTGGACTCGATGAGCCGCTGCTTCGCCCGCTGGCCGTCACCCACCACGGCGAGCAGGTCGCGGCGCAGCTCGGCCGCCAGGGTGCCGGCGCGCTCCAGCTGCTCGAGACGCTCGGCAGCGAAGACCCCTGCCTCGACCCGCTTGGCGAGGTCGACCTCGTCGGCCGCGGTGAGCAGCGCGACGCGCCCGATCTCGCGCAGGTAGACGCGGACCAGGTCAGCCGACGCGGACGGGCCGGCGTCGTCGAGCGACGGGCCGGGGTCGTCGTCGGCCTCCTCGATCTCCTCGGCCTTGAGGTCCTCGACCGAGGGCTCCTCGGACACGACCTCGACGCCGGACTCCGCCAGACCGCGGACGATGGCGTCGATGTTCTCCGGTGCTAGCCCGGACTCGGTGGCGGCGGCGGCGACGGTCTGGGCAGGAAGCAGTCCCGCTCCCACGCCCTGGGCGCTGAGGCGGGCAACGACATCACTCACGGAGTCCGGCAGGACGACGATCTCCCCCACGGCACGAAGTCTGCCCCTCCCCGGTGCCCGGCGCAGCCGATTACGGAGTCGATCTCCCGATCCGGCAGACCTGTCCAGATCATGGTCATCACGCAGTCGTGTGCACCGGTGGCCAAGCCCGCGTCAGAGGGTGCCGATTGCTTGGTCACGCAGCGCGCGACTGTGTGCCTCCAACGAGACGAGCTCGCCGAACAGCCGGTTGTACTCGGCAACCTCTTCGACGGGATTCATGCGTTGCAGCCGCGACTTCACCTCGGCGATGCGACGGTTCGCCGCCAGCTCTTGCAGCCGCGCCAGGACCTCGGTCGCGTACCGCGTGAGCGCGGCCTCGTCGGACGGCAACGGCTCGACGGCCAGCTCGCGCACCAGACGGCGCACGGTGTCGTCGGCCGACGCGCCGTCCACCTTGGCGACCCACTCGGGCCCCCCGTCGCCCGCGGTCTCCAGGCCGCCGGCCGCGACGACGGCGGCGGCCAGGGCGGCGTACGCCGGCGCGGTGAACACCACCACGTCGAGCTCCTCGAAGCCGGTGGCCAGTCGGGGCGCCTGCAGCACGACTTTGAGGGAGTCGCGCTCGAACCGCAGGGCCGGGTCGCGCGGGTCCGGTCCCGGCGGCGGACCGGTGGGCGGGGGTGCCTCGCCACGGGCGTTGCGCGTCGCCGCCGGCTGCCGGCGCGACACCTCGTCGACGCGCCGGAGGATGAAGCGCTCGTCCATCAGGCCGAGCCACTTGTCGAGACTGATGGCATAGCGCCGTCGAAGGCCCTGGTCGCGGATCTTCGCCACGATGGGAGCCGCGGCGTCCAGTGCCCGCAGCCGACCTTCGTTCGTCTCGAGGTCGTGACCACGCATCGCGTCCTGGATGGCGAACTCGAACAGTGGCACCCGGCGAGCGACCAGGTCGCGCACCGCGGTGTCGCCATGAGCCTGCCGGAGCTCGCACGGGTCCTTGCCGGACGGCTCGACGGCCACGAAGGTCTGGGTGACGAACTTCTGGTCGTCCTGGAACGCCTTGAGCGCGGCCTTCTGGCCCGCGGAGTCGCCGTCGAAGGTGAAGACCACCTCGCCCCGGAACTCGTTCTGGTCCATGAGCAACCGGCGCAGGATCTTGATGTGGTCGTCGCCGAAGGCCGTGCCGCAGGTGGCCACCGCCGTCTCGACGCCGGCCAGGTGGCAGGCCATCACGTCGGTGTAGCCCTCGACCACGACCGCCTGCATGCGGCGCGCGATCTCCTTCTTCGCGAGGTCGACGCCGTAGAGGACGCTGGACTTCTTGTAGAGCGTGGTCTCCGGCGTGTTGACGTACTTCGCCTCGATGCGGTCGTCGTCGAACAGCCGTCGTGCGCCGAAGCCGACGACGTCACCGCCGAGGTCGCGGATCGGCCACAGCAGCCGCGCCATGAACCGGTCGATCGGGCCGCGCTGACCCTCCCGTGCCAGCCCCGCGGCCACCAGCTCCTCGACGGAGTAGCCGCGACCGCGGAGGTGCTGCGTGAGCAGGTCCCAGTCGCGCGGCGCGAAGCCGACCCCGAAGTGCGCAGCGGCGTCCTGGTCGAAGCCGCGCTCGTCGAGGAACTGCCGGCCGGCCACCGCACCGGGTCCGG
This sequence comes from uncultured Actinomycetota bacterium, assembly GCA_963746175.1. Classification (GTDB taxonomy): domain Bacteria; phylum Actinomycetota; class Actinomycetes; order JACCUZ01; family JACCUZ01; genus CAVVAH01. The sequence goes on from CAVVAH010000001.1 coordinate 1,173,824, forward strand.
CCAGCTGCTCGGCGTAGAACTCGGCGGCCGCCTTGGTGGCCTCGACCAGCCGGGTGCGCTGACCCTGCTGCCGGCCGGGCGTGTGCCCGCCCTCCTCGTAGCGCAGCTGGATGCCGTAGCGGTCGGCCAGCCGCTCGACGGTCTCGGCGAAGGTCAGGTGGTCGATCTTCATCATGAACGAGATGACGTCGCCCCCCTCCTGGCAGCCGAAGCAGTGGAATGACCCGACCGAAGGGCGCACCGAGAAGGACGGGGACTTCTCGTCGTGGAAGGGGCAGAGGCCCTTGAAGTTGCCGCCGCCGGCCGGCCGGAGGGTCACGACCTCGCCCACGACCTCGGCGATGTCGGCCCGCTCCTTGACGAGGACGACGTCCTCGTCCCGGATCCGGCCTGCCACGGCCCCGAGTCTACGGTCGGCCTGGAGCCTCGTCCGTCCGGTCCACAGGAGCGGCGAAGCAGTGATCGTTTGCGACCTGGATCACCGACACGCCGGAGCCATCACCGGCGTGTCGGTGGCTGAGGTCGCAAACGATCAACGGGTGCCGGTCAGAGGTCCGCGAGGGGGACGTCGGGGTCGGCGAGGCCGGCCGGGTCGACGCGGGTGCGGGCCTTCGCCAGCTTCTTGATGCCGTCGGCGGCGTCCCAGTCGTTGACGTTCATCCCGGCCAGCACCCGGCCACCGCCCAGCCAGAAGGCGAGCCACTTCTCTCCCGCCGGGTCGCCCCGGAGGACGACCTGGTCGGCGACGTTCGGCGCCTCGCGGCCGGTGTAGCCGTGGTACTCCATCGAGAGGTCGTACTGGTCGGTGTAGAAGTACGGCAGCTTCGCGTACGGCTCCCCCGCGCCGGCCATCGAGCGACCGGCCGCCGCGCCCTGGTTCTGCGCGTTCGCCCAGTGCTCCAGCCGGACCCTTGCACCGAGCAGCGGGTTCACCGCGTTCGCGACGTCGCCCGCCGCGAAGACGTCCTCGTCCGACGTGCGCAGCAGCTCGTCGACCAGCACGCCGTTGTCGACCGCGAGACCTGAGTCGGAGGCCAGCCCGGTGTTGGGCGTGATGCCGACCCCGACGACGACGAGGTCGCCCTCGACGACACCGTCCGGCGTGCGGACGCCGAGACGGCCGCCGTCGAGCGCCTCGAAGCCCTCGACGCCGGTGCCGAGCCGCAGGTCGACGTCGTGGTCGCGGTGCAGCTGCGCGAACACGGCACCCACCTCCGGCCCGAGCACGCCGAGCAGGGGCTGCGCCTGCGGCTCGACCACGGAGACCGCGACGCCGTGGTGCCGTGCGGCGGCAGCGACCTCCAGCCCGATCCAGCCGGCGCCGACGACGACCAGCCGGCCGCCGGAGCCCAGCCCGGCGAGCGCGTCGCGCAAAGCCTCCGACTCCCCGACCCGGCGCAGGTAGCGGATGCCGTCGAGGTCCGCCCCGGGCACGTCGATGCGGCGCGGCGACGACCCCGTGGTGAGCAGCAGCCGGTCGTACGGCAGGTGGTCGCCGTCGGACAGCGCGACGACCTTGCCGTCGCGGTCCACCGCCGTCGCCGAGATGCCGAGCCGCAGCTCGACGTCGTGCGCTGCGTACCAGCCCTCGTCGTGGACGTAGGTCTTCTCGCGCGGCTTCTCGCCCTTGAGCAGCTCCTTCGACAGGAGCGGCCGCTCGTAGGGCCGGTCGACCTCGTCGCCGACGAGCACCAGCGGGCCCTCGTACCCGGCGTCCCGCGCCGCCTCCACTGCCTTGGCCCCCGCGAGGCTCGCGCCGACCACGACGTACGCGCTGCTGCCTGCCATCTCTCAGCCCTTCCTGCCGGTCAGCCGCGCGTGCAGCGCGGTCGCTGAGGTGTCCGTGAGCTGGGCCACCTGGTCGAGCAACGTCCGGAGCCGGGCCACGTCATCCGCAGCCGCGGCGAAGTCGTCGGCGAGCAGCGGGTCGAGGCCGACCGGTGCGTCGCGCATCAGGGCGTCGACCAGCTCGTGCACGAGGCCACGCTGGTCCGCGTAGCGCCGGGTCGCGTCGTCGCGGGACATCACGTACTGGTCGGCGACCGCCTTCAGCACCTCGACCTCCAGCCGCGTCTCGCGCGGCACGACGAGATCGGCGTCGTAGCGGCGGGCGGCCACCGCGGGGAACCCCTCCCGGGTAGCTCCTTCTGCGGCCTGGCAGAACCGCCCGATCAGCTGGCTGGTGGTGTTCTTGAGCGCGGCCAAGGACCGATGGGTCCCGTCGTACGACGACGGCCACCACGGGGTCGCGAGCAGCCGGTCGAGCGCTGCGACCACCTCCGCCTCGTCGGTACCGTCGACGGTCGTCCGGGCGCAGGTGAGCCGTGCCAGCTCCGACCGCTCCGCGTCGTCGCGCAGCGCGTCCAGCCGCAGGTGCCCGGCGACGACGGCGTCCTCCAGGTCGTGCACCGAGTAGGCGATGTCGTCCGACCAGTCCATGACCTGCGCCTCGAGGCAGCGCCGCCCGCCCGGCGCGCCACGCCGCAACCACCGGAAGACCTCGAGGTCGTCGTCGTACACGCCGTACTTGCGCGGGTTCTCCGCACGGGTCCACGGGTACTTGCAGGCCGCGTCCAGCGATGCCCGGGTCAGGTTGAGACCGACGCTGCGCCCGTCCGGCGAGAACGTCTTGGCCTCCAGCCGGGTGAGGATCCGCAGGCTCTGCGCGTTCCCCTCGAAGCCGCCGGCCGCGGCCGCCACCTCGTCCAGCGCCGCCTCCCCCGTGTGCCCGAACGGCGGATGGCCGAGGTCGTGCGCCAGGCAGGCGGTCTCGACGAGGTCGGGGTCGGCCCCGAGCGCGCGGCCGAGCCCGCGGCCGATCTGCGCGCACTCCAGCGAGTGGGTGAGCCGGGTGCGCGGGAAGTCGCTCTCCCCCGGCACCACGACCTGGGTCTTGGCCGCGAGCCGGCGCAGGGCAGACGAGTGCAGGACCCGCGCCCTGTCGCGCTCGTACGCCGAGCGGCCCGCGCGCTTCGCCGGCTCCTCGACCCACCGCTCCTCGGCGGCGCTGCCCGTCATGGCGACCGTCAGACGGCGTTCGGGCCGGAGTCGGCGCTGCGCTTGAAGGCCTTGTAGTAGAGGTAGGCCAGCGTCTCGCGGGCGATGTAGCGGAACTCGGTCGAGCGCTGGCGTACCGCCGGCCCCTGCCGGGTCGGCGACATGACCGCGTCGATGCCCTGGTCGGTCGCCATCGACCGGGTGCGCAGCGCGTGCCACGGGTCGGTCACCACGACGGCGGTCGACCAGCCCTTCCGCTGCATCTTCTTCTGCACGGCATCGACGCTCTGCAGGGTGTCGTTGCCGGTGCCCACGGCAGTGATCCGTGCGGCCGGGACGCCGTGCTCGGTCAGCCACTGCTTGCCGGCCGCCGCCTCGGTGAAGCGGTCGCCCGCCCGGTTGCCGCCGACCGTGACGATGCGGGGCGCGACGTCGTCCTTCCAGAGGTCGCGGGCGTGCACCAGCCGGGCCGTGAAGACCGACGACGGACGACCGTCGAACTGGGCGGCCCCGAGCACGACGATCACGTCGGAGGTGCGCGTGTCGTCCTGACGCGCGAACCACCAGACGCGGCCGGCGGTGCCGGCCAGCACGAGGACGGCCAGCAGCACGACCGCCGCCACGGTCTTGACGGCGATGCGGACGAGCAGGATCACCAGAAGGTCACCTGCTGTCGCTGCCTTCCGTGCTGAGCGCCGCGCGCCCGGCCTCGAGCCGCGCCACCGGCACGCGGAACGGCGAGCAGGACACGTAGTCGAGCCCGACGTCGTGGAAGAAGTGCACCGAGGCCGGATCGCCACCGTGCTCGCCGCAGACACCGAGCTTGAGGTCGGGCCGTGTCTTGCGGCCCTCCTCGGCGCCGATCCGCACCAGGGCGCCGACACCGTCCACGTCGATCGACTCGAACGGCGAGACGCCGAAGATGCCCTTCTCGAGGTACGCCGAGAAGAACGCGGCCTCGACGTCGTCGCGGGAGAACCCCCACGTCGTCTGGGTGAGGTCGTTGGTGCCGAAGGAGAAGAACTCGGCGGCCTCCGCGATCTGCGCGGCGGTGATCGCGGCGCGCGGCAGCTCGATCATCGTGCCGATCATGTGCGCGACCTCGATGCCCTCCCGCTCGCACACCTCGTCGCAGATCCGCTCGGCCTCCTCGCGCACCAGCTCGAGCTCCTGCACGGCGTCGACCAGCGGGATCATGATCTCGACGTGCGGGTCACCGCCGGCCTTCTTGCGCTCGGCGGCGGCCTCGATGATCGCGCGGACCTGCATCGCGAACAACCCGGGGACGACGATGCCGAGCCGCACGCCCCGCAGGCCCAGCATCGGGTTCTGCTCGTGCAGCCGGTGCACGGCCTGGAGCAGCCGCAGCTCGTTCTCGTTGTCCTCGCCGCGCGACTCGGCCACGGCGACCCGGACCGAGAGCTCGGTGAAGTCGGGCAGGAACTCGTGCAGCGGCGGGTCGAGCAGGCGGACGGTGACAGGCAGGCCGTCCATCGCCTCGAAGATGCCCACGAAGTCCTCGCGCTGGAGAGGCAGCAGCGCTGCGAGCGCCGCCTCGCGCTCCTCGTCGCCGTCCGCCAGGATCAGCCGCTCGACGTGCTTGCGCCGGTCACCCAGGAACATGTGCTCGGTACGGCACAGGCCGATGCCCTCCGCACCGAAGCGGCGGGCCCGTTCGGAGTCCTCGGGGGTGTCGGAGTTGGCGCGCACCCGCAGCCGCCGGTTCTCGTCGGCGTGCGTCATGAGGCGGTGCACTGCCTTGACGAGATCGTCGGCGTCGGCAGCCGCCGGGTCGAGGTTGCCCTCGAAGTACTCGACCACGGGCGAGGGGACGACCGGCATCTCGCCGAGGTAGACCTTGCCGGAGGTGCCGTCGATGGAGATGACGTCACCCTCCTCGACCACCGTGCTGCCGGCGGTCATCCGCCGCTTCTTGGTGTCGACGTCGAGCGCCTCGGCACCGCAGACGCAGGTCTTGCCCATGCCGCGGGCGACGACGGCCGCGTGGCTCGTCTTCCCGCCCCGGCTGGTGAGGATGCCCTGCGCGGCGATCATGCCCTCGAGGTCGTCGGGATTGGTCTCGCGGCGGACGAGGATGACCTTCTCGCCGGAGCGCGACCACTTCACGGCGGTGTAGGAGTCGAAGACCGCCTTGCCGACCGCCGCGCCCGGCGAGGCGTTCATGCCCTTGGCGATCTGGTCCTTGGTGTCGCTCTCGTCGAACCGCGGGAACATCAGCTGGGCCAGCTGGTCGCCGGTGACCCGGTCCAGCGCCTCGTCCATGTCGATCAGGCCCTGGTCGACCAGCTGGGTCGCGATCCGGAAGGCCGCGCCCGCCGTCCGCTTGCCGACCCGGGTCTGCAGCATCCACAGCTTGTTGCGCTCGATGGTGAACTCGATGTCGCACAGGTCGCGGTAGTGGTTCTCCAGCGTCTCCATGATCCCGAGCAGCTGGTCGTACGCCGGCTTGTCGATGCCCTCCAGGTCCTGCAGCGGCAGCGTGTTACGGATGCCTGCGACGACGTCCTCGCCCTGGGCGTTCTGCAGGTAGTCGCCGTAGATGCCCTGCTGCCCGGAACCCGGGTCGCGGGTGAATGCCACGCCGGTGCCGGAGTCCATCCCGAGGTTGCCGAACACCATCGACATGACGTTGACGGCGGTGCCGAGGTCGGCCGGGATGCGCTCCTGGCGGCGGTAGAGGATCGCGCGCGGCGCGTTCCACGAGTCGAAGACCGCGCGGACCGCGAGGTCCATCTGCTCGCGCGGCTCGGTCGGGAACTCGCGGCCGGCGTGCTTGCGCACGATCTCCTTGAACGAGTCGACGACCCCGCGCAGGTCGGTCTCGTCGAGGTCGAGGTCGTTCTGCGTGCCGCGGGCCTTCTTCGCCTCGTCGAGGACGTCCTCGAAGTGCTCGCCGTCGATGTCGAGCACGGTCTTGCCGAACATCTGGATCAGCCGGCGGTAGGAGTCCCAGGCGAACCGCTCGCTGCCGGTCTGCTTGGCCAGCCCCTGCACCGACTCGTCGTTGAGCCCGATGTTGAGGACCGTCTCCATCATCCCGGGCATGGAGAACTTCGCACCGGACCGCACCGAGACGAGCAGCGGGTGGTCGGGCTGCCCGAGGCTGCGGCCCATCGTCTTCTCGAGCGCCGCGAGGTGGGTGCTGACCTCGTCGCGCAGCTCGGCCGGCTCGTCGCCGCTGTCGAGGTAGACCTTGCAGGCCTCGGTCGTGATCGTGAAGCCGGGCGGGACGGGGAGCCCGAGGTTGGTCATCTCGGCGAGGTTGGCGCCCTTGCCGCCCAGCAGGTCCTTCATGTCCCTGCTGCCCTCGGTGAAGTCGTACACGTACTTGGTCATGTGCGGACCCCTCGCGCGATCGTCGTCGACGGACTGTCGGCTGCAAGACCTCTGCGGCGGAGCCTACCCACGCCCCGCCGCGCCGCGTGGTGCGAGGATGCCCGCCGTGCCGTGGTCGCGACGTACGCCGTGGTGGGGCCTGGTCTCGTCGCTGGCCGGCCCGGTGCTGCTCGTCGGCGGCTGGACCTGGGCCGCGTCCCGGCAGCGCGGCGGCTTCGACCCGGTCGTGGAGACGATCAGCGCACTCGCTGCCCGCGACGCGGACGACCGGTGGCTCATGACGTCCGCGCTGCTGGGACTCGGCGCCTGCCACCTGACGACGTCGGCCGCGCTCCGCGGTGCCGCACGGCCCGGCCGTCTGGTGCTGGCCGTGGGCGGCGTCGCCACCGTCCTGGTCGGGGTCTTCCCGCTGCCCGGCGGGGACACCGGCTCGGCCGCCCACACCGCCGCCGCCGGGGTGTCGTTCGCCGCGCTCGGCGCCTGGCCGCTGCTGGCCGGCCGCCGGGACGGGGAGGGCGCGCTGGCGCGTCCGGTCTCGCAGACGGCGGGGGTCGTCCTGCTGGGGCTGGTGGGCTGGTTCGTCGTGGAGCTGTCGGCCGGCTCCGACCGGGTCGGCCTGGCCGAGCGGGTCGCCGCCGGCGCCCAGTCCGTCTGGCCGCTGGTCGCGGCGTGGAGCACCAGCCGGCTGGTCCGGCGCTGAGGAGGGTCGATGGACACGGTCCGCTGGGGCATCGTCGGGACGGGCGGGATCGCCGCCGCCATGGTCGGGGACCTCCGGCTGCTGCCGGACGCCGAGGTCGTCGCCGTGGGGTCGCGGACTGCCGGCTCCGCCGCGGGGTTCGCCGCCGCGCACGGCGTCGGGCGGCACTACTCGTCGTACGACGAGGTGTGCCGTGACCCGGAGGTGGACGCGGTCTACGTCTCGACGGTCCACCCCGGCCACCGCGACGCCGCGCTGCTCGCGATCGACGCCGGCAAGGCGGTGCTGGTGGAGAAGCCGTTCACCATGGATGCGGCCGAGGCGCGGGTGGTGGTCGACGCGGCCCGGGCGAACGGCGTCTTCGTCATGGAGGCGATGTGGGCCCGCTTCACCCCGCACCTGGTCCGGGTGCGTGAGCTGCTCGCCGCGGGTGCACTGGGCGACGTCCGGCTGGTGACCGCCGACCACTGCCAGTGGTTCGCGGAGGACGCCTCGCACCGGCTCTTCGCCCCCGAGCTCGGCGGCGGGGCCCTGCTCGACCTCGGGATCTACCCGGTGTCGTTCGCCTCGATGGTGCTCGGCGCGCCCGCCACGGTCACCGCGGTGGGGACGCCGGCCTTCACCGGCGTCGACGCGACGACCTCGATCGTGCTGACCTACGGCTCGGGGGCGCAGTCGGTGCTCACGACGACCTTGTCGGCGCTCGGACCCAACCGGGCGGCGATCGTCGGGACCGAGGCGCGGATCGAGGTCGACCCCGTGTTCTACACGCCCACCGGGTTCACGCTGACCCGGCGCGACGGTTCGGTGGAGCGATTCGACGAGCCGCACGAGGGACAGGGGCTGCGGCACGAGGCGGCCGAGCTGATGCGCTGCCTGCGCGAGGGCCGGACCGAGAGCGACGTGATGCCGCTCGACGAGACGGTGTCGATCATGGAGACGATGGACGAGGTGCGGCGGCAGATCGGGCTGGACTACACCGCGCTCTACCCGCCGTCGCCGTACGCGGACAGCAGCGCGACGGTGTCGGCACCGAGGCGGTCGAGGGCGTAGCCGCCCTCGTGCACCAGGACGGTCGGCCGGTCGACGGCGGCGAGCCGTTCGCCGGCGCGGCGGAAGCCGTCGGTGGTGACGTCGAGCGGGCTCTCCGGGTCGGCTCCGGCGGCGTCGACGCCCAGCGACACCACGACGGCGTCGGGCGCGAACTCGTCGACCGCGCCGAGCAGCCGCTCCAGCGCCGCGAGCCAGCCCTCGTCGCCGGTCCCCGGGGCCAGCGGCTCGTTCACGGTGGTCCCGGTGCCCTCCCCGGACCCGCGTTCATCGGCGTACCCCACGACGTGCGGGAACCAGCCGGCGCCGGGGTCGACGTGCAGCGAGGCGTACAGGACGTCGGGCCGCTCCCAGAACACCGCCTGGGTTCCGTTGCCGTGGTGCGCGTCGACGTCGACCACCGCCACCCGCAGCGAGCCGGCGGCACGCAGCCCCTCGGCGGCGACGGCGGCGTTGTTGAGGTAGCAGGACCCGCCGAACGCCCGCCCGGTGGCGTGGTGGCCGGGCGGCCGGGTGAGGGCGTACGCCGAGGAGGCACCGCCGACGACGAGGTCGACCGCGGTCAGCGTCACGTCGACGGCCGCGCGGGCGGCCTCCCAGGTGCCGGGCCCGACCAGCGTCATCGTGTCGTAGCACCACACGCCGGCGCGCGCGTGCGGCGCCACCGGGTGGTGCGCCGGCAGCCCGTCGAGCATGCCCTCGGTCATGAAGACGTACGGCACGACGCGATCCTGGCCGACCAGCTCGACGTAGTCGCCAGCCGCCCAGTCGTCGGCGATCGTCGACAGGTACGCGAGCAGTGCGGGGTCGTGGACCGTGCGCAGGACCGCGTCGTCGTGCGTGGTGGCGTCGACGAGGACGCCGCCGGCGGCGAGGCACGCGTCCCGCAGGACGGTGGCGCGGCCCGGGACCTCGGTGCCCGGCGTCATGACGCCGACCCAGACCTCGCCCTTCGGCTCGTGGCACAGCACGACGTCGGACCAGACCACGGGCGGCAGCGGGGCCATGTGGTGCATGCTGTCACGCGTGCCCCGCGCTGCTGATCTGCCGGTCAGGATCGGACTCCTCCCGTCGGGGCCGACGGCGTCCGTGCTCGACGTGCCGGGTGTGGGACTCGGGCACGCGACGGTGTGGCGCGACGAGGAGCCGCCGCCGTCCGGCCGCGGCATCGCGCGCACCGGCGTGACGATCATCGACCTCGGCGGCAACATGTTCCGCTCACCCGTGCCCGCCGGTGGTGCCGTGCTCAACGGGGCCGGCGAGTGCACCGGCTTCGTCTCGCTGCAGGAGTGGGGGCTCGCCGAGACCCCGGTCTTCCTGACCTCGACGATGCAGGTCGGCAGGGTGCTCGACGCCGCGTGCGAGCTGCTCGTCGAGGAGGACCCGACGATCGGCGTCGACGACGTCGTCCTCCCGCTCGTCGCCGAGTGCGACGACTCGCACCTCAACGACAGCCGGCGCACCCAGGTGACCAAGGACGACGTACGGGCGGCTCTGGCCGCTGCCCGGGCGTCGGCCGGCAGCCTCACGCCGCCGCTCGAGGGCTCGGTCGGTGCCGGGACCGGGATGACCTGCCTCGGCCACAAGGGCGGCATCGGGACGGCGTCCCGGCTGCTGCCGTCCGGGCACACCCTGGGCGCGGTGGTGCTCACCAACTTCGGCGAGCAGGACCGGCTCACGGTCGGCGGCCTCCCGGTCGGGGCGGCGCTGCGACGGGCGGCGTCGAGCCGGCAGCGCGACGCCGGCTCGTGCATCGTCGTCCTGGTGACCGACGCACCGGTCGACGCAGCCGGCTGCACCCGGCTGGCCCGCCGGGCCGGGCTCGGGCTGGCCCGCACCGGCAGCGTCGCCACCCATGGCAGCGGCGAGATCTTCCTGGCGCTGGCCACCGGGTTGCGCGCGCCGCGCGACCAGCCGGCACCCGGCGTACCGCTCACCGGGCGCGAGCTCGACCCGTTCCTCGCAGCCGCCGTCGAGGCGACCGAGGAGGCGGTAGTCACCAGCCTGCTCACGGCGACCACCGTCGTCGGCCGCGACGGCAACCGGGCCGAGGCGCTGCCGTTCCACGACGTCGTGGCGCTGCTCCGCGAGGCCGGCCTCGGTGGATGAGGGGACCGCGGAGCGGACGTTCGTCACGCTGTCCGACGGCACCCGGCTGGCCGTCACGCTCTACCTGCCGGCGACGCGCGAGCCGGTGCCGTGCCTGCTCGAGGCGCTGCCCTACCGCAAGGACGACCTCACGGCCGGCTACCGCCCGGAGTACGTGCGCCTGCGCGACGAGCACGACTACGCCGTCTGCCGCGTCGACGTCCGCGGCACCGGCTCGTCCGACGGCCTGGCCACCGACGAGTACCCGGAGCAGGAGCAGCGCGACCTCGCCGAGCTGATCCAGTGGTTGGCGAACCAGGCCTGGTGCTCGGGTGCCGTCGGCATGTTCGGCACGTCGTACTCCGGCTTCAACGCGCTGCACCTCGCTGCCGAGCGGCCGCCGGCGCTGAAGGCCGTCTGCGCCATCTACTCCAGCGACGACCGCTACACGGACGACGTGCACTTCATGGGTGGGTCGCTCCGGCTGCTCGACGTCGTCGACTACCCGACGTACATGGTGGCGATGAACGCGTTGCCGCCGGTGCCGTCGCTGGTGGGCGACTGGTGGGTCGACGACTGGCGACGGCGGGTCGAGGACCTCGAGCCGTGGCTGGTGCGCTGGGTCGAGGAGCAGCACGACTCGGCGTACTGGCGGCAGGGGTCGGTGCGCCCCGGCTACGACCGGATCGGCTGCCCGACGTTCATCGTGGCCGGCTGGGCCGACGGCTACCGCAACAACACGTTCCGGATGGTCGAACGGCTGCGTGCGCAGGGTGTGCCGCACCGGCTGCTCATCGGGCCGTGGAGCCACATGTCGACCGCGACCTCGCTGCCGGGCCCGCACCTCGACCTGGTGCCGGTGATGGCGCGCTGGTGGGACCGCTGGCTGCGTGGGGTCGACGACGGGTACGACGACGAGCCGGCGCTCACCTGGTTCGCGCAACGGTCGACCCGGCCGGGACCGGACCGGGCGCTCGTCGAGGGCGAGTGGCGTGCGGCACCGTCGTGGCCGCTCGACGGCGCCGCCGTGCGGACGCTCCCGCTGGGCTCCGAGGTGGTGGCGTACGACGTGCTCGCCGACGTGGGCACGGCGGCGTGGAACAGCTGCGCGGGATCGCTGCCGTGGGGACAGCCGACCGACCAGCGCTACGACGACGCAGCCTCGCTGACGTTCGACTGGCCGGCCGACGGGCTGTCGCTGCTCGGGAACCCGCAGCTGCGGCTGCGGCTGCGGTCCTCGCAGCCGGTCGCCTCGGTGTCGGCGAAGCTCTGCGACGTCTTCCCCGACGGGACCTCGTCCTTGGTCTGCCGAGGGTTCCTGAACCTCACCCACCGGACGTCGTCCACGTCGCCGTCGCCGGTGCCGGTGGACGAGTGGCTCGACGTCGAGCTGGAGATGGAGGCGATGGCGTTCGACGCCGACCTCCCCGCGCACCGGCTGCGGCTCTCGCTGGCCGGCGTCGACTGGCCGAACACGGTCGCTCCCCCGGTGCCGCTGTCTCTCTCGCTCGACCTGGCCCACTGCGCGCTGGACCTGCCGCTGGCCGGGGCCTCGGTGCCCGCGCTGCCGCTGCCGTTCGTCGAGCCACCCGCAGGCGGTGACGACAGCGGTGCCGACGCCGTCGGCTGGCACGTCTCCCGTGACGTGCTGCGCCGGCGAACCAGCTGCTCGGACGACCACGGCGGCGAGTACGACGTCGAGGGCGGGTCGGTCGAGGAGCGCTACACCGGCCGCGTCGAGGTGGACACGAGGACGTGGGAGCAGCGAGCCGAGTCGACCGCTGAGTTCACGCTGAGCTGGCCGGAGGCCACGGTGCAGGCCCGCGCCGAGGTGACACTGGTGGCCGACGACACGACCTTCGACCTGACGATCCACCTCGGCACCTGGCGCGACGGCGAGCCGTTCGTGAGCCGCGCCTGGGAGCGACGGATCCCGCGGGCACTCGGCTGACCGCTCGCTAGGGTCGGACGCCATGGACGCGCCCCGAGCTGTTGCCGTGGTCCAGCGCGACCGAGAGCTGCTCGTCATCAAGCGGCACTACCGCGGCCGCGACTACGCCGTCCTCCCCGGCGGGAGCGTCGAGCCGGGTGAGACCTTCGAGGACGCCGCCGTGCGCGAGCTGTGGGAGGAGAGCACGCTGCGCGCCCGGGTGGACCGCCAGCTGCTCGCCGGCGAGCACAACGGTCGCGAGGCCCGCTACTACGTGATGACGGACGTCGAGGGTTCGCCGACGCTCTCCGGCCCCGAGCTCGAGGCGCACACGCCGGACAACAGCTTCGAGCTGCTGTGGGCCGGCGCCGAGGACCTGTCCGCCCTCGGCCTGCACCCGGCCCACCTCTGCGACGACCTGCCGCGACTGCTCTCGCTCTGAGCAGTCGCGGGCAGGTGGCCGCCGGCGACCGGTCAGTCGTCGCTGCCGTGACCACCGTGGCCGCTGCTGTCGTCGCCGCCACCGTGACCGCTGCTGTCGTCGCCGCCACCGTGACCGCTGCTGTCGTCGCCACCGCGGTCGCCGCCGTGGTCGTCACCGGGCTCGACCTCGCCACGCCCGCCGCGGTCGTCGCCGGGCTCGGCGGTCCGGTTGCCACCGTGGTCGTCGCCGACCTCGGCGGTCCGGTCGCCACCGTGGTCGTCGCCGACCTCGGCCTCGCGGTGCGTGCCACGGTCGTCGCCGGCCTCAGGGGTGTGATGGCCGCCCCGGTGCCGGCGGTGGTGGTGCACGGCCTCGTCGCTGGCACTCGCGCTGGGGCTCGGTGTGGCGGTGACGGTCGTGGTGGCGGTCGACGTGACGGTCGCCCGGGGCGTCGCCGTGTCGTCGCCGGACGGGCCGTCGGCCGCGACGGCGACGCCGGTCCCGCCGAGGAGCAGGACGGCTGCGGCGCTGAGGGCGATCGTGCTGCGGTTCATGTCGGTCTCCGTTCGTGGTGGTCTGCTGACTCCCACGACGGTGCCGCTCACCGCCTACGCGCCGCGCTGTCGGACTGCTAACGCGTCCCTAACCATCCACGGGCTCGGGCGTTCGTGCTCGCGGCCGGCGGTCAATCACGCTTCGCGTCGGGGAAAAACACCAGGAGCTGGCCCTCGAACCGGCGCGCCGACCGCTTCGTCTGGCGGGTAGCCCTCGACCGTGAAGATCGGTTCGCCGGCGTCGACGAAGCCCGCATCACCATTGCGGTCCTCGTAGGCGAACGGTGTCCTCGATCCGTCCAGCCGGCAGCGCACCACGCCGAGTCGTTCGCCCCGCGACACCCGTCCTCGTCAGGTCGTCGGCCACATACACGCGACCACGCCAGCGGACGAAGTTCAGGTGGGCCGCGACGGCGGACGGTGACCTCGTGGAAATGGTTCGGGTCACACGAGGGCGAACCTGAGCGGGTCGACGTCCCGATCGATCGGATCCTCGGCCGCCCTGCCACCACCGGAATCACCCTCGCCGACGACCCGACCAGCGAGCAGCCCACCGCTCGGGCCCGTAGGCCGTCAGGTCTCGCGCGGCTACCGCGGTGCACCTGCGGCGGCGCGCAGACCGCCGCCGTCGTGCTCGACGTGCCCACCGCGCTCGGCCTGGCCGACAACCCCGGCTACCTGCCCGGCTACGGCGCCGTGCCCGCTGACCTTGCCCGGAGGATGGCCGCCGACCGCGACTGGATCCGCTGGATCACCGACCCGCAGAACCGGGCAGCTGCTCGACCGCGGCACCGCCGCTACCGGCCCGGCGGCGCCCTGCACGCCTACGTCAACGCCCGCGACCGGGTCTGCGGCTTTCCCGGCTGCAACCAACCCGCACAAGCCTGCGACTGCGACCACGTCGTCGCCTTCCGCCACCATGGCCGGACCGTCCAGATCAATCTCGGACCCCTGTGCCGCCAGCATCACACAACGCCAAGACTTGCGGCCACTGGCGACTGCACTATGACCCGAACACGGCCACCAAGACCTGGACCAGCCCCCTCGGCCTCACCCACACCAGAACCAGGCTGCCACTCCTCAGCTGAGGGAGCCCAGCAACGACTAATGCGGGTGACGCGGCGCCCGACCGGTGACAGGCTCGACCGGATGCCATCTCCCCTGCACCACCGTGTCGAAGGTTCCGGACCGACCGTCGTGCTGCTGCACGCCGCGGTCGCCGACCTGCGGATGTGGGACCACCAGGCTGCCGCGCTGGCCGCCGACCACACTGTCGTCCGGTGCGACTTCCGCGGCTTCGGGCAGTCTCCGCTCGCCGCGGACGACTCGTACTCCGACGCCGAGGACGTCCTCGCGCTGCTCGACGACCTGGGCGTCGGCGACTTCGCCCTCGTCGGCGCGTCGCACGGCGGCGGTGTCGCCCTGCAGGTCGCCTCGGCGGTCCCGGGCCGCGTCACGAGGCTGGTGCTGCTCGACGCTGCCGCCGTGGTCGCCGAGAAGACGGCGGCGATCCGGGCCGTCTGGGCGGAGGAGGAGCGGCTGCTCAATGCCGGCGACGTGGACGGGGCGACCGAGCTCATGGTGCGGACCTGGCTCGGGCCGGACGCCGACGAGCCGGCACGCGCGCTGGTCCGCGACATGCAGCGGCGCGCGTACGAGGTGCAGCTGGCTGCGGGCGACGACGTCGACGACCGCGAGCTCGACGTCGACCTCGCGCGGCTGACGATGCCCACCACGGTGGCCTTCGGCGGCCACGACGTCGACTGGTTCGCCGACATCGCCAGGGAGCTCGCCCGGCAGCTGCCGGACGCCCGGCTGGTCGAGCTGCAGTGGGCCGGCCACCTGCCGTCCCTGGAACGGCCCGAGGTCACCAGCGCCCTCGTCCGCGACGCGGTGGACGCTCCGTAGACTCGGTCGTCGTGACCGTCGAGAGCCGCACCGATGTCCTGGCCCGCGCCCGGGAGATCGGGCCCGACCTCGTGGCGCTGCGCCGCGAGCTGCACCGCATCCCGGAGATCGGCAACCACCTGCCGCTGACCCAGCAGGTGCTGCTCCGCGAGCTGACCGCTCTCGACGACGGCAGCAAGGTCGTCGAGATCAGCACCGGTGAGGCGCTGTCCTCGATCACCGTCGTGATCCGTGGCGGTGCCCCCGGCGCAGACAAGGGCCCGGTGGTCCTGCTGCGCGGCGACATGGACGCCCTGCCGGTGACCGAGGAGGTCGCGGTCGACTACGTCTCGGAGCACGTCGGGGTCATGCATGCCTGTGGCCACGACCTGCACATGGCCGGCCTGGTCGGCGCGGCCCGGCTGCTGCTGGCCCGTCGCGACGAGCTGGCCGGCGACGTGGTGCTGATGTTCCAGCCCGGCGAGGAGGGCCCCGGCGGGGCCGAGCCGATGATCGCCGAAGGGCTGCTGACGGCAGCCGGGCGTCCGGTCGACGCGGCGTACGCGTTGCACGTCGCGTCGTCGGAGCACCCGCTCGGGCAGTGGTACGGCAGGCCGGGCCCGGTCTACGCCGCCGCCGACGAGGCCCGGGTCCGCGTGGTCGGGGTCGGCGGCCACGGCTCGAGCCCGCACCGCGCCAAGGACCCGGTGCCGGCCGCCTGCGAGATGGTCCTCGCGCTGCAGACGATGACGACCCGTGGCTTCGACGTGTTCGACCCGGTGGTGGTGACCGTGGGCCGGCTCGCGGCGGGCACCAAGGACAACATCATCCCGGACGGCGCCGAGTTCGACGCGACCGTCCGCAGCCTCTCGGCAGCGGCGCGGGAGAAGGTGCAGCACGACATCGAGCGACTGGTCCACGGCATCGCCGAGGCACACGGGCTCACCGCCGAGGTCGACTACCGGCTCGGGTACCCGGTGACCGTGAACGACGCGACGGAGCACGCACTCGCGCTGGAGGTGGTCACGGACCTCTTCGGTGCCGACCGCTTCACGCTGATGGCCGAGCCGGAGCTGGGTTCCGAGGACATGTCCTTCGTGCTCGACCGGGTCCCCGGCGCGTACCTCAATCTCGGCGCCTCCACGGTCGACGACTACGACTCCGCGCCCGACAACCACTCGCCACGCGCCGCCTTCGACGACTCGGTCCTGCCCGACGCCGCGGCCTGGCTCGCCGAGGTCGGCGTGCGGCGGTTGCGGCTCGGCAGCCGCTAGACGGGAAGGGCGCGCCCGTCGCGGTAGTCGAACGGCAGCAGCGCCGAGTCGAGCCCCGCGACACCACCGGAGCCGGTGTCATGTCGTGCTCCTTCCCCATAGAGTCCCGCCATGAGTCGCCGGAAGGTCGAGGTGCGGCGCGAGGAGATCCTGCGCGCGACCGTCGACGAGGTCACCGAGCGCGGCTTCGCCAGCACCCGGGTGGCCGACGTGGCGAGCCGGCTCGGCATCAGCACCGGGCTGGTCTTCTACCACTTCGAGTCGAAGGAGGCGCTGCTCTCGCAGGCCTTCGCGTACGCCGCCGAGCGCGACCTCGAGCGGCTGGACGCAGCCGCACAGGGCAGCGGGAGCGCGGTCCGCCGGCTGGCGAAGATCCTCGCCTACTACGGCCCTGAGGAGTCGGCGGCCGGCTGGCCGCTGTGGATCGACGCGTGGGCGACGGCCCTGCGCATCCCCGAGCTGGCAGAGGTGTCGCAACAGCTCGACGTGCGGTGGAAGGACGCGGTGGCCACGGTGATCGCCGACGGCGTCGCGCGCGGCGAGATGACCTGCGCGGACCCGACCGCCGCGGCGTGGCGGATCACCGCGCTGCTCGACGGGCTCGCCGTGCAGGCAACGGTGCACAGTGGCGTGCTCACCCGCCGGCAGGTGACGTCCTGGGTCCGCAGCGCGGCGGCGGCCGAGCTGGGCCTCGACCCGGCCACGCTGCGCCGATAGCCCGCCTCGTCAGACCAGCCAGCTCGTGGCGTGGCCAGGTTCGACCAGCGCCGGCCGGTCCGGTGCGAACGCGCCGATGTCGGAGGTTGTCGTCCCGTCGGTGACCAGGTCGGCGAGCAGCCGGCCGAACGTCGGCACGAACTTGAAGCCGTGCCCGGCGCCGAGACCGACGAGCACCGACTCGTGCTTGGGCACCGGGCCGACGACGAAGTCGCGGTCGGGCGTGAGCGTGTAGAGGCAGGTCACGGTGCTCGTCGGTGAGCCGACTCCCGGCAGCAGGCTGTGCACGAACCGGGTGAGCCGGTGCTCGGCCTCGAGGTCGGGCGCGAAGGTCCTCGACTCGGCGGTGGTCACCGCTCCACCGACGTCCTGGCCGGCCTTCACCAGAGCACCGGTGCCGGCCTCGTCGTAGGTCGGGAAGCCGTAGAACGACGGGTCGTCCATCCAGATCCACACCGGGACCGATGCCGGCGAGTAGCGACCGGGCCTCGACGGCGCGAAGTAGGTCACCTGCTCGCGGGTCACCGTCAGGGGCATCGACGTGTCGAGGTGGGCGAGCAGCTGGTTGGTCCACGCGTCCGCGGTGAGCACCACGTGCCGGGCCCGGTAGGTGCGGGCGGCCGCGCCACCGGACGTGACGCTGACCGTCCCGTCGTCGTGCGAGCGAAGGGCCGTCACCGGCGACTCGGCGTGCAGCCGTGCACCGGCGAGCGCAGCGAGCCGCTGCAGCACCCGGGTCGACCGGCCGGCCGGGACGATCGACGTGTCCTCCTGCACGAGTGCGACGGTGCCCTCCGGGACCGTCAGCGACGGCCACCGGGCGGTGACCTCGTCGGCGCCGAGCGTCGTGAACGGCACGTCCTCGGCGATCATGCTGCTCGTGTAGTCCTCGGCCGGGATGGCCGGGCCCGGCGGGAAGAGGTCGACGCCGCCGGTGCGCGTGACCAGCTGCTCGCCGGACTCGCGCTCCAGGTCGGCCCAGTCGTCGTACGCCTCACCGGCCAGCCGCACGTACGCCGGGGTGTGGTAGCTGCGGCGCAGGATCCGCGACGTGTCGTGCGAGGCACCGCGGACGTGACCCAGCTCGAACTGCTCGAGCCCGACCACCGACGCACCGCGCCGCGCGAGCTGCCAGGCGGTGGCCGAGCCGAGTCCGCCGAGCCCGACGACGACGACGTCGACGCCCGGCTGGGCCGTCATGGGGCTTCCTCCCCCAGCCGGGGCAGGAGCCATCGCCGGATGTCGAGGCTGGCGTCCTCCATCGGCGCGAACCAGCCCTGCGTGTACGCCCGGGACGACATGCCGCGCTGCACCGACTCGCAGACCGCCCAGTCCTGGCGGTTGACGACGTCCCAGAAGTCCATCGCGTCCGACGGGTCGAAGCCCGGCCGCGCCGCCTCATCCGGCGCGAACAACAGGTCGCACACGATCCGGGTCCGGTGGGCGCCTGCGGGCCAGAGCGTGAACGCCGCCACGTGGTCGGCGGACAGGCTGAGCATGAGGTTCGGGTAGAGCAGCTCGCCCTTGTGCCGCACCTTCTCGGCGTCGTCCAGCCCGGGGAACGGCGCCCGGTCGGAGGTGCCCGACGCTGTGAAGGTCCAGGCACCGTCCCGGTGCGGGATGCCGTCCTCCCAGTCGAGGTCGGCACCGCCGCGGCCGAACGCCGGCACCAGCCGCACCAGCTCCGGGTGCACACCGGCGCAGTGGTAGCACTCGTTGTAGTTCTCCAGCACGACCTTGTAGTTGGCCCGGACGTCGTACTCCCGACTGTCGCCGACGACGAGGCGCTCGAGCGGGTAGCGCGCCACTCGCTCGACGGCCGCGCCGAGCGAATCGCGCAACGCAGGCGGGCCGGCCTGCGGTGTGAGGTGCAGGAAGAGGAAGCCGCCCCATGTGTCGACGCCGACCGGGTGCAGGCCGAACCCGTCGGGGTCGAAGTCGTCGACGTCCTCGGTGTGCGGCGCGCGCAGCAGCCGGCCGCCGAGGTCGTAGGTCCACGAGTGGTACGGGCAGCGAAGCGACTGCGCCCGGAACGGTGCGGGCAGCTCGACGTCGGGGTCGACCGGGACGACCTGTGACCCGCGGTGCCGGCAGACGTTGTAGAAGGCGCGGAAGCCGCCCTCACCGTCGCGGGTGACGAGGATGCTCTCGCCGGCCACGTCGAGCGCGGCGACGCCGGGGCCGTCGCCGAGGTCGGGCACGCGGCCGGCGCAGAACCACTCCCGGTGCAGCACCTGCTCGCGCTCGCGCGCCCAGTGCGTCGCGTCGACGTAGTACGGCGCCGGCAACGCCGCCTGCAGCGAGGTCACCGCCCGAGCACCTCCCCTCTACTGATCCGCGAGTCAGTAACGCCTCAGTCCAGTGTGCCCTGCCGGAGTCCGGAGAGGAAGCAGGAGGCGACGTGGGTCTCCGTCGCGGTGAGCACCGGAAGGTGGGTTCGTCGGCAGTCGCCGTCGACCCCGGCCTCCTCGGCCGCACCCGAGGCGAGCGCCGGGCAGCGCGGGTGGAACCGGCAGCCGTCCGGCACCCGGGTCGGGTCCGGCGGCTCGCCGGCCAGCACGGTGGGCTCGAGGTGCTTGGTCTCCGGCACCACCGACAGCAGCGCCCGCGTGTACGGGTGCTGCGGGTCGTCGAGCACCTGCTCGGTCGGACCGCTCTCGACGACCCGGCCGAGGTACATCACGGCGATCCGGTCGGCGATGTTCCACGCCAGCCCCAGGTCGTGCGTGACGACGAGCACGGACAGGCCCAGCTCCCGGCGCAGGCCGAGCAGCAGCTCGAGGATCTCACCGCGCACCGAGGCGTCCAGCGACGACACCGGCTCGTCGGCGACGAGCACCTCGGGGTCGAGGACGAGCGCGCCGGCGATCACGACGCGCTGCCGCTGGCCGCCGGACAGCTCGTGCGGGTAGCGCAGGAAGTAGCGTTCGGCGGGCCGCAGCCCGACCCGTGACAGGGCGTCCGCGACCCGGGTCTGCTCGTCACCGCCGATCCGGTGGACCCGCAGCCCCTCGGCGACGGCTTCGTAGACGGTGTGCCGCGGGTTGAGCGACCCGGTGGGGTCCTGCAGCACCAGCTGCACCTGGCGGCGGTACGCCTTGAGCGCTCGCGCGTCGTAGCGCAGCGGTCGACCGCCGAAGAGCACCTGGCCGGCCGACGGGCGCTCCAGCCCGAGCAGGGTCCGCGCGAGCGTGGTCTTTCCGCAACCGGACTCACCGACCAGCGCCACGACCTCGCCGCGGCCGACGGCGAGGTCGACGCCGTCGACGGCCCTGGCGAGCAGACCGCCGCGGGTCCGGAAGGTCGTCGACAGACCCACCGCCTCCAGCGCCGACGCCCTGCTCACGGCGACACCGCGGGGCCGACGTGCACGCAGGCGGCCTGCTGCTCCGGCCCGGCCGGCCGCAGCCGCACGTCGACGGTCCGGCACTCCTCGACGGTCTCCGGGCACCGCGGATGGAACGGGCAGCCACCGGGGAGGTCGCCCGGCCACGGCGGGTCCCCCGGCAGCCCGCGAGGGGCGAACCGCGCCGCCGGGTCGCCGATCGTGGGGAACGCCGCCGACAGAGCGCGCGTGTACGGGTGCCGCGCGCGGACGAGCACGTCGGCGGACCGGCCCTGCTCGACGACGCGGCCGGCGTACATCACAGCGACCCGGTCGCAGGTGCTGGCGAGCACGGACAGGTCGTGGCTGATGACGACGAGCCCGAGGCCGCGGTCGTGCACGAGCGAGGTGAGCAGGTCCAGCACCTGCGCCTGCACCATCACGTCCAGTGCCGTCGTCGGCTCGTCGGCGACGATCAGGCGCGGCTCGCAGGCCAGCGCCATCGCGATCATCACCCGCTGCTTCTGGCCACCGGAGAGCTGGTGCGGGTACGACGAGGCGAGCCGCGCCGGCAGCCCGACGTCGGACAGCAGCCGGGCGACCGTCTTCTCCGCCGCGCGCCGGGTGGAGGAACGGTCGTGCAGCTGGACCGGCTCGGCCACCTGCCGCCCGACGCGGTGCAACGGGTTCAGGGAGTGCAGCGCGCCCTGGAACACGATCGACGCCTCGGACCAGCGCACCGCGCGCAGCCGGCCGAACGACATCGACAGCACGTCCTCGTCGTCGAGCAGCACGCGGCCGGAGACCTTCGCGGACCGCGGGGTGAGGCGCAGCACGGTGGCCGCCAGCGTCGACTTGCCCGACCCGGACTCCCCCGCCACTCCGAGGCTGGTGCCCGCCTCGACGTCCAGCGTGACGCCGCGGACGGCGGGCACGTCGCCCTCCGAGGTGCGGTAGGTGACCTCGAGGTCCTCGAGGCGCAGCAGCGGCACGGTCACCGGCTCCCCGGGTCGAGGACGTTCTCCAGCGCCCGGCCGACCAGCGTGAAGGCCAGCACCACGACCACCACGCAGACACCCGGCGGCAGCAGGTACCACCAGGCGCCGGCGCTGATCGCGCCGGCGGAGAACGCGTTGTCCAGCATCGAGCCCCAGGAGATCCGGAACGGGTCGCCGAGCCCGAGGAACGACAGCGTCGTCTCGGACAGGATCGCGATCGCCACGGTCAGGGTCGTGTTGGCCAGCACCAGGGGCATGACGTTGGGCAGCACGTGCCGCGACATCTGGTGCCAGTGCCCGCCCCCGAGCACGCGGGCGCGCTCGAGGTACGGCCGGGCCTCGACGGCCAGCGTCTGGGCCCGCACCAGCCGGGCCGTCCCCGGCCACGACGTGACGCCGATGACGACGATGACGTTGAGCAGCGACGAGCCGAGGACCGTTGCGAGGGCGATGGCGAGCGGCAGGAAGGGGATGACGAGGAACCAGTCGGTGAGCCGCTCGAGGATGCCGCCCAGCCAGCCGCCGAAGTGGCCGGACGCGATGCCCACCAGCGTGCCGATCGCCATCGAGATCACCGTGGCGGAGATGCCGACGAGCAGCGAGACCCGGGCGCCCCACACGACGAGGGCGAGCACCGATCGGCCGGACTCGTCGGTGCCCAGTGGGAAGCCGCCGGTCGGTTCGGACAGGACGTCACCGGTCGCCTTCGTCACCTCGAGCTCGTCCGAGGAGAACAGCAGCGGTGCGGCCAGTGCGAGGACGACGAACACCGCCAGGATCGCCAGCCCGGCGAGTCCGGCCCGCTGTCCCCGGAACGCTGTCGCGAACCGGCGCAGGGAGGTACGCCGCCGGGCCCGTCGGACGGCCCGTGCCGACAGGACGGCACCGCTCACGCGGGTGCTGCTCACGTGCGGAGCCGGGGGTCGACGGCGGCGACCACGATGTCCGCCACCAGGTTGGCGACGACGACCGACAGCGAGAAGAGCAGGAAGATCGCCTGCAGCAGCGGTACGTCCGGCCCACGGATCGCCTGGTACGACAGCAGCCCGAGGCCGGGCCACGAGAAGACCGTCTCGACCGTGATCGCGCCGGACACGACGAAGCCGATGTTGAGGAAGACCAGGGTGATCGTCGGCAGCAGGGCGTTGGGGACGGCGTGCCGGCGGCGCACCATCTTCTCCATCATCCCCTTGGCGCGTGCGGTGGTCAGGTAGTCCTGGCGCAGCTCGTCGACCAGCGAGGAGCGCATGACGAGGGCGTACTCCGCGAGATATGCCAGCGTCAGGGTGAGGGCGGGCAGGAAGAGGTGCCACGCCTGGTCGCGGACCCCGTCGACCGACCACCGCTCCAGACCCGGGGTGATGACTCCCCCGCTCGGGAAGATGCCGGGCAGGAAGCCGACGCCGGTGCTGAGCAGGATGAGCAGGACCATGCCGAGCCAGAACTCCGGCATCGCGTACAGCGTCAGGCTGATGCCGGTGCTGGCCCGGTCGAACGTGCTGCCCCTCGACCAGCCGCCGCGGATCCCGATGGCGATGCCGATGACCGCGGACAGGACGGTCGCGGTGGTGAGCAGCACGAGGGTCGGCCACACGTAGTCGCCGATGACTTCCCACACAGGTCGCGAGAACTGCGTCGAGTCGACGCCGGAGGAGAACGGGTTCTTGAGGTAGTCGAGGAACTGCTGCGCCACCGGCTTGTTCAGGCTGCGACGCAGCTCCCGCAGCTGCTCCTGGTCCATGTTGCGACCCTTGGTGTACAGCGAGATCGGGTCGCCCGGCAGCAGCCGGAACAGGAAGAAGTTGAAGACCAGGACGAACGCGATCGTCGCCAGCCCGGACAGCGAGCGCCGGCCGGCGTAGCCCCAGAGCCCGGAGCCCCGGCCGCCCCCGGAGCGTTCGTGCGCCGACTCCGCCGCGACGGCGGAGTCGGCCGCTGCGAACGTCACCGGCGGATTCCTGGTGGGGCCGCCCCTGGAGCGGTCCGCTCGGCGGCCCGCGGTCGCTCGCCGCCGTCCAGAGCTCGGTCAGAGCGGCTGAGGACAGGACGCAGCGCAGTCGTCGGCCGAGCGCCATCGGTCGCGTTCCGCATCGTGGACTTGACCGGTCCACAACAGGCAGATGACACCCGCAACAGGTCGGTACGCCTGTTGCGGGACCCACACGCCTGTTGTGGAGCGGTACAGCCGCCGGCGCTACTCGACATCGCTGTCCGGGCGCCGCCGCGACAGGGCGAAGCCGATGCCGCCGAGCAGCAGCACGGCGACCACGATGCCCCCGACGATCAGACCGGTGCTGCTGCCGTCGTCGTCGGGCGCCGCCGCGCCGGTGCTCTCGCCCGTGCCGGTGGTGTCGTCCTGGCTGTCCTTCGCGGTGACCGGCCGGATGTTCTTGTAGCTGTGGGTGCCGTACTGGAACAGCAGCGACCCGTCCGGGTCGGGCTGCGGCAGGAAGCCGGTGAAGCGGTCCGACCGGTAGGCCTGCGGGTCGTTGTAGTAGACGGTGATGATGTAGGCCGCCGAGTCGTAGACGAGCTTCTGCATCTGCTTCACCGTGGCCGCCCGCTCGGCCGGGTCGATCTGTGCAGCCTGCACGCCGTTGAGGCGGTCGTACTCCGGGCTGCAGTAGAACGAGTCGGACAGGTTCGCGTAGACCTCGCCGCCGTCCTTGTACGACCGGTTGGCGCAGGTGAAGGTCGACAGCTGGTAGTTGGGATCCGGCTCGACGACCCACCCCCACTCGAACAGGTCGAAGTTGCCCTGGCCGATGATCTCGGTGAGCGCGTCCTCGCTGACGATCTTGGGCTTCACCTCGATGCCGACATCGCGGAACCAGCCGGCGACGAACTGCACCGTCTGCTGGCTCTCCGGGGAGTTGCTGCGGCCGTAGAGCCGGAACGACAGCTTGCGCCCGCCGTTCGGCATCGTCCGGATCCCGTCCGACCCCTTGGTGTAGCCGGCCTCGTCGAGCAGCTGCTCGGCCTTCTGCGGGTCGAAGGTGTACGCCGTGTCGCCCGGGTCGTAGTGCAGCGACTGGTAGAGCGACGGGATGAAGCTGTCGCCGGCCGTCGCGTGCCCGCCGTAGACGCGTTCGACCAGCGCGTCCTTGTCGACGGCGTAGGACAGGGCGACCCGCAGCTTGGCGTCCTTGAGCGCCGGGTGCCCGTCACCGATCGCTGTGCCGTCGTCGAGCGCGGCACCGGTGTTGAACGCGATCTCGTTGAAGCCGGAGTAGGCCGCGTCCCGGGTCGTGACGCCGTCGACTCCCTCGAGGCTCTTGAAGACGTTGGCGCCGAGGTCGTCGGCGAAGTCGATCTCGCCACGCTTGAGCGCCTGGGCGAGCGAGTCGTCGTTCTGGAACACCCGGAAGACGACCTCGTCGACCTTCGGCTTGCCCCCGTAGTAGTTGGGGTTGGCCTTGAACCGGAGGAACTGGCCCTTCTGGTGCTCGGTGACGACGTACGGCCCGGAGCCGACCACGCCGTCGGGGCCGGGCTCGTTGGCGAACTTCCGCACCTCCTTCTCGTCGATGTCCTTCCAGATGTGCTCCGGGAGGATGTAGACGTAGAGGTGCAGCATGACCGGGGTCGGCTTCTTCACCGTGAAGACGATGGTGGTGGGGTCGGGCGCCTTCACCGACGTGATGGCCGCGACGTAGTTGCCGAAGTTGGTCGACTCGTACTTGCCGTTGATCACCCGGTTGAACGTGTAGACCACGTCCGCCGAGGTGAGCGGCTGGCCGTCCGACCACTTCAGGTCCGGCCGGAGGTGGTAGGTCCAGGTGAGGCCGTCCTCGGACGTGTCCCAGCTCTGGGCCAGCGCCGGCTGCGCCGAGAAGTCCTCCTGGCCGTAGTCGGTCAGCGTCTCGTAGTTCATCTGGTACATCTCGTAGGCCGACGCCACGATCCCCGTGAACGGGTTGAGCGAGTCGATGTCCTGCTTGATCCCGACCGTGAACGTCGTCGGGTCGCCGGAGGCCCCCGAGGCGGGCATCGTCCCACCGACGAGCGACGTGGCCGCCGCGATGAGTGCCACGGCGGCGAGCGCGACCAGCCGTGGTGCGCGTCGAGCCTGCATGAGACCTCCACCGACGTCGGACCCCCGTCGTGCCCAGGATCATCGTGGGTGGCGATGCGTTTGTCACGCTTCTCCTGAGTCACGAGTCAGTGACGGTGCGGAGGGGTTACCGTGCGCCGGTGATCCCCGCCGCCCACCCGCCGGCCGCGCCGCGCCGGCCCTCCCGCCTGGTCCTGCACGGCGACGAGCGGTCCGACGACTACGCCTGGATGCGGCAGACCGACGACCCCGAGCTGCTCGGCTACCTGACCGCCGAGAACGCGTGGTGCGACGCGCAGACGGCACACCTCGCGGCTCTCCGGACAGCCGTCGAGGCCGAGCTCGCCGCCGCGCTGCCCGACGAGGACGTGTCGGCGCCCCGAACGCGCAACGGCTGGGAGTACCGGGTCCGCCGCCCCGCCGGGGCGCAGTACCCCGTGCACGTCCGCCGCCGCCCGGGCACCGGCCCCGACGACGACGAGGTGGTCCTGGACGAGAACGTGCTCGCGGCCGGGCACGACTTCCTCGAGCTCGGCGTCTGGGAACCGAGCCCGGACGGCCGGCTGCTGGCCTACTCCGTCGACCACGACGGAGACGAGGTCTACGAGCTGCGGGTGCGCGACCTCTGCACCGGCACCGACCTGCCCGACGTCCTGACCGAGACGTACTACGGGCTGGCCTGGTCGGCCGACGGCACCGGACTGCTCTACACGACGCTGGACGAGGCGTACCGGCCGGACACGGTGCGGCACCACGTCCTCGGCACGCCGCAGGACGACGACACGGAGGTCTGGCAGGAGAAGGACAGGCGGTTCGAGCTGGAGGTCGAGACCACCCGCAGCGGTACGTACGCCGTGCTGCTCGCCCGCAGCCGCGACACGACCGAGGTACGCCTCGTCCCCACCGACTCCCTGTCGACCGAGCCGCGTCGGGTGGCCGAGCGGGTCGCGGTCCGCGAGTACTTCGTCGACCACCAGCCCGGGCCGGACGGCGGCCGGCTGGTCATCGTGACCGACCTCGACGCGCCCGAGTACCGCGTGATGACCGCTCCGGTCGGGTCGACGGACGCCGCCGACTGGGTCGAGCTGCTCCCGCACGACCCGGCCGTCCGGGTCGAGAGCGCCGACGTCGTCGGCGGTCACGTCGTGATCGGCGAGCGCACCGCCGGCCGCCTCCGGGTGCGACTCCTCGACAGCGCGGGGACCACGGTGCGTCTCGTCGAGCCGGACGCGACCGGCGAGGTCGTGCGGCTGGGCGACAACGACGACGTCGAGGCCGCGTCGGTGCGGTTGGTCCGCGAGGGCTGGGTGCGCCCGCCGAGCGAGGTCGAGCACGACCTCGCCACCGGCACCGAGACGCTCGTCCACGAGCAGGAGGTACGGCGACCGCTGGACGACTACCGGTGCGACCTCGTGCACGCGGTCGCCGACGACGGCACCGCCGTGCCGGTGTCCCTCGTGCACCGGGCCGACGCCGCAGCCATCCCGGGCGGCGCGCCCTGCCTGCTCTACGGCTACGGCGCCTACGAGTCGAGCGTCGATCCCGAGTTCTGGCCGGAGGTGCTGCCGCTGGTCGACCGCGGCATCACGTTCGCGGTGGCGCACGTGCGCGGCGGCGGCGAGCTGGGCCGGCAGTGGTGGCAGCAGGGGCGGCTGCTCCGCAAGCGCACGACGTTCACCGACTTCGTCGCTGCCGCACGACACCTCGTCGACACCGGCGTCACGACCGGGGACCGGCTGGTGGCACGGGGGCTCTCCGCCGGTGGCCTGCTCATGGGCGCCGTCGCGCACCTGGCTCCCGAGCAGTTCGCCGCCGTCGTGGCCGAGGTGCCGTTCGTCGACGTCGTGGGCACGATGCTCGACGACACCCTCCCGCTGACCGTCGCCGAGTGGGACGAGTGGGGCGACCCGCGGCGGCCCGAGGACTACGCCTACCTCGCCGGCTACTCGCCGTACGACAACCTGCCCGGCCCGGACCGCGCCGCGCTGCTGGTCACCGCGAGCCGGCACGACCCGCGGGTGTCCGTGCACGAGCCGGCCAAGTGGGTCGCACGGATGCGCGCTGTCGAGGCGGCGGAACCGGCACGCCGCCGCGGACCGCTGCTGCTGCGCACGGCGCTGGGCGGCGCCGCGCACACGGGACCGGCCGGCCGCTACGACGCGTGGCGGCACGAGGCGTTCCTGCACGCCTTCGTGCTCGACCAGGTGGGACTGGGCTCCGTCAGTCCCGCGGCGCCCACACCCGGCGGGCGTTGACGGCGCCCTCCATCTCGCCGTACGCGAGCTCCCCCTGCGGACCGCGCGTGTAGGGCACGAGCAGCACCAGGGACGTGCCCTCGTGGTGCTCGAGCTCGACCCGGACACCGGTGCGGTCCTCGCCGGTCACCGCGTCGGTGACGTCGGCGGCCAGCGCGACCGAGCGGTACTCGTCCCGGCGCTGCTCGGTGCCCACATGTAGCGAGTGCAGGACGTCGTCGGTGCTCGGTTGGTCGCCCAGGTCGGGGTCGCCGTCGAGCAGGACCAGGTCGCCAGCTGTCGTGTACGCCGCACCGAACGGGTAGAACCCGCCGTTGCTCACCAGCCGCTGCCCGGCCACCTCGAGCACGGTGCTGAGGAGCGTGTCGGCGTCCTGCTGGGCCTGCGGCGAGGCGTCGTCGCGCCAGGAGACCATCTGCTGCACCTTCCGTCGGGCCGTCGGACCGGACGTCAAGCCTACGTGGCGGCCGGTCAGCCGCCGGAGACCGCGAGCTCGGCGTCGAGGTCGACGACACCGCCGGTGGGGGCGTCCAGCCACCCCTCCGGCAGTGCGACGCGGCGCGGCGAACCGGCCCGGCCGCGCGGTGTGCCGACCGCCACCGGCGGGAACGGCTCGTCGGCGTCGAGCCCGGCGAGCAGGCCGTCGAGCTCGGCCAGCGTCGAGACCAGGGCGAGCCGGTGTCGGGTCTCGCCACCCACGCCGAAGCCCTTGAGGTACCAGGACACGTGCTTGCGGAACTCCCGGCAGCCCTTGTCCTCCCCCAGCCAGTCCGCCATCAGCCCCGCGTGCCGTCGCATGACCCGCGCGACCTCGCCCAGGGTCGGGTGCTCGTCGTCCGGGAGGCCGGCGAACGCGCGGTCGAGGGAGCGGAACAGCCACGGGCGGCCGAGGCAGCCGCGGCCGACGACGACGCCGTCGCAGCCGGTCTCGCGCATCATCCGCAGGGCGTCGTCGGCCTCCCAGACGTCGCCGTTGCCGAGCACCGGCACGGAGGTGACGTGCTCCTTGAGCCGGGCCACGGCCTCCCAGTCGGCCTGCCCGGAGTACGCCTGGGCGGCGGTCCGGCCGTGCAGCGCCACCGCGGTCACGCCCTCGTCCTCGGCGATCCGGCCGGCCTCGAGGTAGGTCAGGTGCTCGTCGTCGATGCCCTTGCGCATCTTCATCGTCACCGGGAGCGGCCCGGCCGCCCGGACGGCTGCCCGAAGGACGGCCTTGAGCAGGTCGCGCTTCCACGGCAGCGCCGCGCCGCCGCCGCGGCGGGTCACCTTGGGCACCGGGCAGCCGAAGTTGAGGTCGAGGTGATCGGCGCGGTCCTCGGCCACGATCATCGTGACGGCCTCACCGACCACGCGGGGGTCGACGCCGTACAGCTGCAGGCTGCGCGGGTGCTCGTCGGGGCCGAACTCGATCAGGCGCATGGTCTCCGGGTCGCGCTCGACCAGCGCCCGGGTCGTGATCATCTCGCTGACGTACAGCCCACCGCCGTACTCCCGGCAGAGCGAGCGGAACGGCTGGTTGGTGATGCCGGCCATCGGCGCCAGCACGACCGGAGGCCACACCGGGTACGGCCCGATCCGCAGCCCGCCCTCGGCGGGCGCGTCGGAGGTCGGCTGCACGGTCACCCCGTGATTCTCCCAGCCTGGCTGACCTGCTCTTACCTCGCCCGGGCGGTCGCGCACGTCGGCCGCCGTCGTGGCACTTCGGACGTCTCCCGCCGTCGTGGCACTTCGGACGTCTCCCGCCGTCGTGGCACCTTTCCACGTGTCGCGCCGTCGTGGCCGAGGTCAGAGCGGCGTTGGACGGACGGAGCGCGTGCCCTCTCGGCTGCCGTTGCCGGCTGGCTCGCCGTCCACGGTTTCTGGTGAAGTGGCCCCGCCAAGGGGGCGCTTTCCGGGGCTCCAGCGGGGCCACTTCGCTCGGATCACCACTCGGACGGGATCCGATCAGACGGTGGGACATCCGCGGCTCTACCCCAGGTTCGAGCCGGCTTGCCAACATCGGAGGTCACGCCACGCGTGCGACTTGCCCCAACTGACTCCGATGTCGCGAAAGCCACGAGATCGGGAGAGCGACGGACGGCGGGCAGGCGTCTCCTCCTCCGAAGCCGCTCTGACGATCACCCGGCCCCGAGAGATCAGGGCAGGGCGACCCGGATCACCTTGTCGTCGCCCGGCCCGGGGTTCGCCCGGCCGTCGCGGTTGGAGGTGGTGATCCAGAGCGAGCCGTCCGGCGCGGCCATCACCTGGCGGATCCGGCCGAAGCGGCCCGCGAGGTGCTTGCGCTTCTTCCCGGAGTCCGGGCCACGCAGCCGCACCGAGAACAGGCACTCGCCCTGCAGCGCACCGAGCCAGGCGCGTCCGTTGGCGACCGCGACACCGGCCGGCGAGCAGGTCGAGGTCGGCGACCACTGGGCCAGCGGGTCGCGGTAGCCGCCGGCGCCGTCGGCCCCCTCGACGTACGGCCAGCCGTAGTTCGCGCCGCGCACGATCATGTTGAGCTCGTCGCTCTCCTTCTCGCCGAACTCGCTGGCCCACAGCTGTCCGCGCCGGTCGAAGGTGATGCCCTCGACGTTGCGGTGGCCCATCGACCAGGTGTGGTTGCCGAACGGGTTGTCCGACGGCACTCCGCCGGCCGGTGTGAGGCGCAGGATCTTGCCGCCGAGCGAGCTCCTGCTCTGCGCCCGCGAGCTCACCTCCCCGTCGCCGGTGCTGGCGTAGAGGAGACCGTCCGGCCCGAACACGAGCCCGCCGCCGTTGTGGTGCAGGTTCATCGGGATCCCGGCCAGCACGACCGTCCGCGTGCCCAGCGCGCCACCCGCGTAGGTGAACCGCACGATCCGGTTGTCGCTGCGGGTCGAGAGATAGGCGTAGACCAGCCGGTTGGACGCGAAGTCGGGGTGCAGAGCCAGCCCGAGCAGACCGCTCTCGCCCGCGTTGCCCACCTGGCTGTGCGCCTCGAGGTGACCCACCCGGTGCCGGCCGCCGCCGCGCTTGACCACGTGGACGTCACCGCTGTCCCGCTCACCGACGAGAGCGTTGCCGCTGGGCAGGAAGGCCATCCCCCACGGGACACCGAGACCGTGGGCGAGCGTCCGGTCGACCCGCGGCGCCGCCTGGGCCGGCCCGGTGCCGGCGACGCCCGTGCCGAGGGCGGCACCACCCGCTGTGGCGAGCCCGGCCTTGAGCAGCGTGCGACGGTCGAAGCGGGTCATGTCTGGTCCTCTCAGCGGCAGAGCGCGGTGGGGCGCTCGACGACCTTGGTGCGGTGGATCCGGAGCGCGCGCACCGACGAGTTGTTGTCGTTGTCGGACTCGACGAGCTGGTCGATCGGGTCGACGACCGTCTCCAGGCAGTACAGACCGTCCGGCAGGTCGTCGGGCAGCCGCAGCGCCTGACCGGCGAGGAAGCTCTGGTAGATGTCCATCCAGCCGACCGAGATCCCCTGCGGGCTCCGCTTGGTGCACGAGCCGTACGCGAGGTCGAAGCCGAACTCGCCGTACCGCGCAGGGACGCGGGCGGTGTCCCGGAGGCAGAAGCTCACCTTGCGCCGCGCCGACACGACGACGCCCTCGGTCTGGCCCTCCGCCACCGGCGTCCGCAGCGTGTAGCGCGCCGAGGCCTTGAAGTGCCAGTGGTGGTGCAGCGGGTGGTAGACCATGCAGCCGGCCCGGTGCCGGACGAGTCGGGTGTCCTTCTTCAGGTTGTAGCGGCCGTTGGCATTGCGGTCGACGTAGATGATCTGCGTCGAGTTGTGCTGGCCCTCGGGGCACGGCTGAAGGTTGTTGGGCCGCACCTCGATCGGCCCGGCCCCGATGTTGCCGAGCGACGACGAGAAGCGCAGCCGGCGGCCGTCCTTGCGCTCCTGGAGCGACAGCTGGTTGGCGGGCAGCGCGATCAGGTCCGGCAGCAGCCCGGGGACCGGCGGTGTCGTCGTCGTCGGGGTGGGCGTCGGCGTCGGTGTCGGCGTCGGTGTCGGAGTCGGAGTCGGAGTCGGAGTCTCTGTCGGAGTCTCCGTCGGAGTCTCGGTCGGAGTCACCGTCGGCGAGGAGGTCACACCCGCCGGACGGGTCGGGCCGTTGCCCGCGCCCTGGGCCGGGATCGCCCCGACCAGCACGGCCACCACCAGGGCACCGGCGGCCGCCAGCCCGCCTCGTGCGACGTTCGCCCCGAGCATCCGTCAACTCACCCGCTTTGCCTGATCTGCGGCTTCTGGTGCGCGGACCCTAACGAACGAACCTGGCAGGAACGCCGGGGCACGCCGGGCGGGCCACGACGTGGAACCGGACCGTGACCTCGCGAGTGCCCGGCCGGCTGACCCGCCGCTGGGCAACCTGTGAGCGGCGTAAGAGGTAGGCACCGGTACCCGTGCGTGGGCGGCTCTCCTGCCGGGCCCGTCGTCGACCGACCGGCGGTCGGCGGGTGGGCGGTGGACAGTCAGAGCCAGCCGCGCTCCTCGGCGATGAGCACCGCCTCGGCCCGGGTCCGGGCACCCGTCTTGCCCATCGCCGACGACAGGTAGT
The DNA here is from genome assembly GCA_963746175.1 of uncultured Actinomycetota bacterium. GTDB lineage: Bacteria > Actinomycetota > Actinomycetes > JACCUZ01 > JACCUZ01 > CAVVAH01. The sequence goes on from CAVVAH010000001.1 coordinate 1,205,954, forward strand.
TGCGCACGGTGCCGTCACTGAGGACGAGCAGCCGGGCGATGTCGGCGACGGTGCCGCCGGAGCGGGCGGCGACGAGCACGTCGCGCTCCCGGCCGGTCAGCGGCGACTCCCCGCTGGCCAGCGTCTCGGCGGCGAGAGCGGGATCGACGACACGCAGCCCCTGGTGCACCCGGCGGATCGCGTCCGCGAGCTGCGCGGCCGGCGCGTCCTTGACCAGGAAGCCGGACGCGCCGGCCTCCATCGCCCGCCGGAGGTAGCCCGGCCGTCCGAACGTCGTGACGACGAGCACCCGGCAGCCGGGGAGCGCCTGGCGCAGCGCGCCGGTCGCGGCGATGCCGTCCAGCCCCGGCATCTCGATGTCCAGCACGGCGACGTCGGGACGCACGTCGCACGCCGTCGGGACCACGAGGTCGCCGCGCTCGACCTCGGCCACCACGTCGAGGTCGCTCTCCAGGGAGAGCAGCGCGGCCAGGGCGCCGCGGACCAGCGCCTGGTCGTCGGCCAGCAGGAGACGGATCATCGGCCGGTCACGCCGGCACCTCGGCGTACAGCCGGAAGCCGCCGTCCTCGACCGGCCCCGCGTCCAGCCGGCCGCCGACCTGGTCCAGCCGCTCGCGGAGGCCGGTGAGGCCCGAGCCCTCGTGCCCGTTCGGCCCCGGATGGCCGTCGTCGACGATCTCGACGCTGCGCGCGGAGACCGCCACCCGGACCCGCTGCGCGTCCGAGTGGCGGATGACGTTCGTGACGCCCTCGCGCAGCACCCAGCCGAACAGCTCGCGCCGCTCCCCGGGCACGTCGTCGACGGCGCCGGGCAGGTCGGCGACGACGCCGGCTGCGTCCAGGGCCGCTCGCGCCGAGGAGATCTCCGCGGCCAGCGTCACGCCGCGGTAGCCGGCCACGGTCGCGCGCACGTCGGCCAGCGCCTCCCGCGAGAGCCGCTCGATGTCGGCCACCTCCGCCGCCGCCCGCTGCGGGTCGGCGTCCATGACCCGGCGGGCCAGCTCGGACTTGACGGCGATGACCGTGAGGCTGTGGCCCAGCAGGTCGTGCAGGTCGCGGGCGAAGCGGGCCCGCTCCTGCTCGACGGCCAGCGACTTGAGCTCGAGGTGCGCTTCCGCGAGCGACCGGTTGCGCTTGATGACGCTCGCGAGCCCGAAGACGGCCGCCGACGCGGTGGCGATCGGGAGGTCGATCCAGACCGAGTTCGGCCACGAGTCGACGAGCAGCTGCAGCACCGGAGCGAGCACCAGCAGGAAGGCGACGACCGCGAGAGCCTCCCGTGTCTCCAGGAGCATGATCGCGATGACGGCGACGAACACGAAGACGCTGAGCCCGTGCTGCCCGGTGACGGGCAGGATGCTGCACGCGACGCCGAAGGCCCAGAGCACGAACAGGCGACGGCTGCGCGCGCTGACCCGCGGCGCCATCATCACGGGGACGATGAAGACGTACGCGACGCAGAAGGCGAGCAGGCCGCCGAGAGCGAGGCTGCGCAGCTGCCACGACTGGTCGGCCTGGACCACGCTGACGAACGAGTCGGCGAGGAACACCAGCCAGATGCCGCTGCCCAGGCGCCAGCGGGCGCTGCGGGGCTGGAAGAAGACGCGCTCGGCCTCGGACAGGCCGCTGCCGTCGTCGCACTCCTCCGCGCAGTCGGCAGGCCTGGTCAGCAGCCTCGGGAGTCGCACGCCCCGGACGCTAGCCGCCCTCACGTCAGGCCGCCGCACGCCGGTGGCGGGACAGCGCCGCGGCCGCGGAGCAGATCATCACGTCTGTCGTCATGACCACGACTCTGCCGTCGTACGCCGATGCGTCGGAGTGCGCGACGTCAGGACCTGCCCGTGACAGGTGTCATGGCAGGGTGACCCCCATGAGCGGGACCATCGCGGTGTGCGTCGCCGGGGCGACGGGCTGGACCGGACGAGCCGTCGCCGAGGCGGTGCTCGCCGAGGCGGACCTGGACCTGCGCTCGGCCGTGGCTCGCTCGTCAGCGGGTGCCGACCTGGGCACCGCCTGGGGTCTCGAGGCCAACGGCGTCCCGGTGGTGGCCGATGCCGGCGACGCGCTCGACGGTGTCGACGTGCTCGTCGACTACACCTCCCACGACGCCGCGAAGCGGCACGCGCTGACTGCTGTGTCCCACGGGGTGCACGTCGTCATCGGCTCCTCCGGCCTGACGGCCGACGACTTCGCCGAGATCGACAGCGCTGCCCGCGCCGCCGGCGTCGGTGTCGTCGCCGCCGGCAACTTCTCGCTCACCGCGGCGATGGCGCAGGCCGCGGCGCTGCTGGTGGCGCCGTACCTGCCGGACCGCGAGGTCCTCGACTACGCGTCGGCCGGCAAGCCGGACGCACCGAGCGGCACCGCCCGTGAGCTGGCCGAGCGGCTCGGCGAGGTGTCGCGGCCGTCCCTGGTGGTCGCGGTCGCCGACACCGGCGGGCACCCCGAGGCGCGCGGCGCGACCATCGCCGGCACCCAGGTGCACTCGGTGCGCCTGCCGGGATTCGTGGTCTCCACCGAGGTCGTCTTCGCGCTCCCCGACGAGCGGCTGGTGATCCGGCACGACGCCGGCGGCACACCCGCGCCGTACGTCGCCGGCACGCTGCTCGCGATCCGGGCTGCGCCGCAGCGCGTCGGCCTCGTCCGCGGCCTCGACTCCCTGCTGCTCGGGGGCTAGGGCAGCGCCGCCGCCTTGCGCAGCCAGTGCGCCGGGTCGCCGGAGTGGTAGACGCGCTCGTCGGGCTCGATGCCGTCCAGGAAGACCTGGTAGATCAACGCTTGCCGCAGCGCTCGGACCGGGCCGAGCAGCTCGGCGGCCCGGTCCGGGTCGCAGCCCGGGACCGCGTCCCGCCACAGCCCGGCCCAGTGCGCGCGCAGCGGGTCGCGCTGCTCGTCGCGGATGCTGGCCAGCGTCGCCGCCTGGTCGAGCAAGGGGTTCCCGATGCCGCAGTCGCCCCAGTCCAGGAGCACGCTGCGGCCGTCCGGCGCGTCCGACCCCCGGGTGTTGCCGGGATGGAAGTCGCCGTGCACGAACGTGTCCGGGACACCGCACTCGGCGACGGCCGCGAACCGATGCGGCAGGCCGTCGACGATGGCGTGCAGCCGGCTCACGTCGTCCGCACCGAGGTCGCCGCCGGCCACCGACAGCAGCTGCTCGGCTGCCGGCACGAACGCCTCGGCCCGCCAGTCCGGCGCGCCGACCTCCACGAGCTCCGGCACCCGGTCGACCCACTCGACCTGCAGTCCGACCAGCATCGCGACGACCCGCTGGAGCACCGGCAGCTCGGCACCCCAGTGGTCCTCGCCGGGCACGTCGTCGAGCAGGACGCGCCGGCCTTCCGCGGCGAGGAGCGGCGGCACGACCTCGGTGTGGAGGCGGCGCAGCATGTCGCCCTCGTGCGCGAAGAACGGTGGCACCACTTTGAGCCAGGCCGGCCCCTCCGCCGTCGGGAGCCGCCAGATGCTCGACAGGTTCCAGGTCTTGATCTGCGCGGCGGGCCCGGTGCTGGGCCGTCCCGCGGCCGCCAGCTGTCCCTCCGCCCACGCGACATCGGCGGCGGGCCCACCGGGCCTGGCGTACGGCAGCCGCAACGGGTGGTCCACCGTCGGGTCCGGACCGGCCCACGGTGCCAGGTCGCGGTCGGGAGCCGGGTCGACCTCGGCGAGATAGGTCGCCGGACCGCCGGCGGTGCCCCAGCCGGTCTCGGCGTGCAGCAGCCGCAGCACGGTCACGTCGACGCCGAACCGGTCCTTGGCGCCCGCGACGACGCCCTCCACCTCCTGCCACCACGGGACCGCCACCTCGAACGGTGGCAGGCTGCCCAGGACGGTGCCCGCGCCGTCGCAAAGGAGCAGGGTGGCCACCTTCGGCGGGAAGTCGGGGGACGGCACCGGGTGACCCTAACGACCGGTTGGGTAAAGCCTTGCTCCCAGGGCCCCGCCCGAGCACGTTCGGGCGTACGGTCAGGAGGACGCCCTCGTTTCGCCCCGGACCCGGTTCCGCGATGGGATCACGGGAGATCCGAAGGGGCCCCTGATGGCCGAGCACGTTCCCACTCAAGCCGCTCGCGCGATCGAGCTGCCGGCCACCCCGGCCGAGACGCCGAGCCTGCACATCGCCTCCGGTGCGGATGCGATCGAGGAGGCGTCTCGTGACGATCGCCTCGACGCGATCCTCACCCGCGGAGACATCCGCGACCAGGCGGCCGAACGGCGCGACCGACGCGCTGACAGCCGTCCTGTGACCGGTGATGGTCAGGCCGGGCTGGACCGAGACTGGGCCGGACGGGATCGCGACTCGGCGGCCATGGATCGTGCGGACCTCGTCGGCCTGCTGCACGCGCAGGAGCACGACCCGCGGCGGCCAGTCTTCGTGGAGGAGGTCTGAGACCTCGGCCCGCCAGACCGCCCGCGTCGCCAGCCGACCCCCCCGCTCGGCGACGCGGGCCCTGGGCGTCTCGTGGCCCGTGAACGCCCTCAGCAGCCGAGGAGGCGCTGGGCCAGCCAGCCTGGCACGGCATCGAGACCGACCCGCTCCTGCTGCATCGTGTCGCGCTCGCGGATGGTGACCGCGTTGTCGTCGAGGGTGTCGAAGTCGACGGTGATGCAGAACGGCGTGCCGATCTCGTCCTGCCGGCGGTACCGGCGCCCGATGGCCCCGGCGTCGTCGAACTCCACGTTCCAGCTCTGCCGCAGCTGAGTGGCCAGGTCCTTCGCCTTGGGCGACAGGTCGGCGTTGCGTGACAGCGGGAGCACCGCCGCCTTCACCGGCGAGAGCCGCGGGTCGAGGCGCATGACGGTGCGCTTCTCCATGGTGCCCTTGGCGTTCGGCGCCTCGTCCTCGCTGTAGGCGTCGAGCATGAAGGCGAGCGTGGCGCGGGTCAGGCCGAGCGCCGGCTCGACGACGTACGGCGTCCAGCGCTCGCCCTTCTCCTGGTCGAAGTAGGTGAGGTCGACACCGGAGTGCTTGGAGTGCGCAGTGAGGTCGAAGTCGGTGCGGTTGGCCACGCCCTCGAGCTCGTCGAACTCCTTGCCGCCGAAGTTGAAGCGGTACTCGATGTCGACCGTGCGCTTGGAGTAGTGCGAGAGCTTCTCCCGGGGGTGCTCGTAGGTCCGCAGGTTGTCCTCGCGCACGCCGAGGCCGGTGAACCAGCTCCAGCGCTGCTGGAGCCAGTAGTCGAACCACTCCTCGTCCGTGCCCGGCTCGACGAAGTACTCCATCTCCATCTGCTCGAACTCGCGGGTCCGGAAGATGAAGTTGCCCGGCGTGATCTCGTTGCGGAACGACTTGCCGGTCTGCGCGATGCCGAACGGCGGCTTCTTGCGCGCCGAGGTCATGACGTTGAGGAAGTTGACGAAGATGCCCTGCGCGGTCTCGGGGCGCAGGTAGTGCAGCCCCTCCTCGCTCTCGACCGGCCCGAGATAGGTCTTCAGCAGGCCGGAGAACTGCCGCGGCTCGGTGAAGGCGCCCTTGGTGCCGCAGTTGGGGCAGTTGACGTCCTTGAGGCCGTGCGCCGGCGGCGAGCCCTTCTTGGCCTCGTACGCCTCCTCGAGATGGTCGGCCCGGAACCGCTTGTGGCAGGACTGGCACTCGACCAGCGGGTCGCTGAACGTGTCGACGTGGCCGGAGGCCACCCAGACGTCCCGGGCGAGGATCACCGCGGAGTCGAGACCGACGACGTCCTCGCGGGTCTGGACCATCGCCTTCCACCACTGGCGGCGGACGTTCTCCTTGAGCTCCACGCCGAGGGGGCCGTAGTCCCAGGCCGAGCGGGTGCCGCCGTAGATCTCGCTGCTGGGGTAGACGAACCCCCGGCGCTTGCTGAGGCTGACGATCGCGTCGTTGCGCGCGGCTTCACTGCTCTTGGCCACGGTGGCCTCCATCCGGCTGGTTGTCGGCGGTCGAGCCCTCGACACTAGCGCTCGGTCGGGCGCCGCTTCGCACCGAGGACCTCGAAGGCGCTGGGCTCGGTCACCGCGTAGGCCATCACCGCGGGAGCCGTCATCTTCACGTCGTACGACGAGAGCGCCCGCCGGTAGGCACCGACGCCCTCCCACTCGCTGGCGACGACCCAGAGCTCCTGGTCGTCGGCGGCCCGGCCGAGATGCCCGCGGACGAAACCAGGCAGCCCGGCGAGCAGCGCAAGCAGGTCGTCGGCGGCAGTCCGGAAGGAGTCGGCGGCGTCGGCGGGGACGCGGGCCCGGGTCAGCACCAGCACGGCGTCAGCCTAGTCGTATCGGCGAATGAAAACCGTTGTCGTTTCCGTGCTACCGTCTCGACATGCCCGTCCTGCTCGCCGTCCTCACCGTCGTCTCGACGGCGGTCGGCGGCGTCGTCGCGCTGCGCAGCCGCGACCGGCTGCACCTCGTCCTCGGCTTCGCGGCCGGCGTGATGCTCGGTCTGGTCGCCTTCGACCTGCTCCCCGAGCTCTTCGAGCTCTCGGGGGCGACGTTCGGCGGCGTGCCCGCGGTGATGGTCGCCTTCGCGGCCGGCTTCCTCCTGCTGCACGTCGTCGAGCGCTCGGTGGCGATGCACGGCGCCCACGAGGGCGAGTACGGCGCGCACAGCCACCACGACCCGCACGTCGGGCTGGCGTCCGCCTCCGCGCTGGTCGCGCACTCGTTCCTCGACGGCGTCGGCATCGGCCTGGCGTTCCAGGTCAGCGACACCGTCGGCTACGCCGTGGCGCTGGCCGTCATAGCGCACGACTTCGCCGACGGGCTCAACACGGTGACGGTGATGCGGACCCACGGCAACTCGCACCGGCGTCAGGTGGTGATGCTGGTGATGGATGCGCTCGCACCGGTGCTGGGTGCCCTGTCGACGCTGTTCTTCAGCGTCGGTGACGACGTGCTGGCGCTGTACCTCGGCGGCTTCGCCGGCTTCCTGCTGTACCTCGCGACCGCCGACATCCTTCCCGAGGCGCATGCCCGGCACCCGTCCCGCCTCACGCTGCTCAGCACCCTCGGCGGCGTCGGGCTCATGTGGATCGTGGTGGCCGCGTCATGACCACCCCACCGAATCGCTCGCTGCGCTCACGAACACCCCACGAGATCACCCGCTGCGCTCGCGATCACGCGGGGACCCCGGAAAAGCGGGGGGACCCCGGATGAGCCGGCAGCGCAGCGCCGTGCGCGACGAGCTGTCCCGCGACCCCGCGTTCCGCAGCGCGCAGGAGATCCACGCCAGCCTGCGTGACTCCGGCCACCGGATCGGGCTCACCACGGTCTACCGCGCGCTCCAGTCGCTCGCGGACGCGGACGATGTCGACGTCCTGCGCAACGACGACGGCGAGTCGACGTACCGCGCCTGCTCCGCCGGCCACCACCACCATGTCGTCTGCCGCAGCTGCGGCACCACGGTCGAGGTCGAGGGCCGGGCCGTCGAGACGTGGGCGGAGCGGGTCGCGCGAGACCACGGGTTCGTCGACGTCGAGCACACGGTCGAGGTCTTCGGCACCTGCTCGAGCTGCGCGGTCTAGCGCCGCGACAGCCTCAGGACGGCGGCTCGACCGCGTTCGGTACGGCTCCGCCGTACCTCCGGTCGCGGCTGGCGTAGGTCTCGATCGCCTGCCACAGGTGCCGGCGGTCGAAGTCCGGCCACAGGGTGTCGAGGAAGACCATCTCGGCGTACGCCGACTGCCAGAGCAGGAAGTTGGAGAACCGCTGCTCCCCCGACGACCGCACGAAGAGGTCGACGTCGGGGATGCCCGGCTCGTCGAGGTGGCGGGCGATCGCGCGCTCGTCGACCTTCGCCGGGTCGAGCCGGCCGGCGGCCACCTCGCGGGCGAGCGCCTGGGCCGCATCGGCGATCTCGGCGCGGCCGCCGTAGTTCACGCAGAACTGCAAGGTGAGCACGTCGTTGTGCCGGGTGCGTTCCTCGGCCTCCTCGAGCTCGTCGATGACCGAGCGCCAGAGCCGCTTGTGTCGTCCGGCCCACCGCACCCGCACGCCGATCGCGTCCAGCTCGTCCCGGCGCCGCCGGATCACCTCGCGGTTGAAGCCCATGAGGAAGCGCACCTCGTCGGGTGACCGCTTCCAGTTCTCGGTCGAGAAGGCGTACGCCGACAGGTGCTTCACGCCGATCTCGACGGCGCCGTGCACGACGTCGAGCAGGGCAGCCTCGCCCGCCTCGTGGCCCTGGGTCCGCGGCAGGCCACGGGCCTTGGCCCACCGGCCGTTGCCGTCCATGACGATGGCGACGTGCGCCGGCACGAGCTCGGCGGGCAGGTCGGGCGGCCGTACGCCGGACGCGTGCGGCCGCGGCGGGACCGGTTCGTGCCGTTCCGCGCGCCGTGCACGAGCCGCCTTCCTCACGTGCGCTCCACCAGCGGCAGCGAGCGCAGCCCGCGCTCGAGGTGCCACTGGAGGTACGCCGCGACCAGCCCGTTGCCCTCGCGGCGGTACCGCGGGTCGCTGGCGTCGGCCGTGACCCAGTCGCCGGTGAGCAGGGCGGCGAGCAGGTCGAGGGTGGGGCGGGCCGGGCTGACCGAGCCCGGCGGCCGGCAGGAACCGCACACGGCGCCACCGGCCTCGACGTTGAAGAACGGGTGCGGGCCGGGCCGGGTGCAGCGCGCGCAGTCCTCGAACGACGGCGCGTAGCCCGCGACCGCCAGCGACCGCAGCAGGAACGCGTCGAGCACCAGCCCCGGCGCGTGCGACGCGTCGGCGAGCGTGCGCAGCCCTCCCACGAGCAGCAGGAACTGCTGGGTCTGCGGCTCCTTCTCCTCGGCGGTGAGCCGCTCGGCCGTCTCGAGCATCGCGCTGCCGGCGGTGTAGCGCGGGTAGTCGTCGACGATCCGGTCGCCGTACGGCGCCAGCGTCTCGGCCTGCTGCACCACGTCCAGCGACCGGCCCTCGTAGAGCTGGAGGTCGACGTGGGTGAACGGCTCCAGCCGGGAGCCGAACTTCGACCGGGTGCGCCGGACACCCTTGCCGACCGCACGGACCCGGCCGTGGCTGCGGGTCAGCAGGGTGATGATGCGGTCGGCCTCACCGAGCTTCTGGGTGCGCAGCACGACACCCTCGTCCCGGTAGAGGCCCATCACGCCATCATCCGTCATCGATGGTCTGATGGCCGCATGGCGCGACTGCTGATATCGGACGTCTCGCTGGCCGACGGCAGCGGCGCCGACGTCCTCGTCGAGGACGACCGCGTGGTGGAGGTGCTCCCGTCCGGCTGGGGGGCCGGCTCCGGCGACCTCGTCGTCGAGGGCGGCGGCGGTCTGCTGCTGCCGGCGTACGTCGACACCCATGTGCACCTCGACAAGGTGCTGATCCGCGACCAGCTGGCGGAGCACGACGGCACCCTCCGCGGAGCGATCGAGGCGATCCATGCCGCCAAGCGCGGCTACGACGTCGAGGACGTACGTCGCCGGGCCCGCGCCGTGATCGAGTCGTCGGTCCTGACCGGCACCACCCGGCTGCGCAGCCACGTCGACGTCGACACGATCGGCGGGCTCGTGCCGCTCGAGGGCGTGCTGGCCGCCGCCAGGGACTGCGCGGACCTCGCGGAGGTGCAGGTCATCGCGTTCCCGCAGGAGGGGATCCTGCGCGATCCCGGGGCGGCGGACCTCATGTCCGAGGCGATGGACGCCGGCGCGACCGTCGTCGGCGGGATGCCGCACTGGGAGCAGGGCGAGGACGACCAGCGCGAGCACGTGCGGTTCTGCTTCGACCTGGCGCAGCGCCACGACGTGGATGTCGACATGCACGTCGACGAGACCGACGACGGGTCGGTGCGCACGCTCGCGATGGTCGTCGAGGAGACGGAGCGCCGCGGGTGGCAGGGCCGGGTCACGGTCGGTCACGTGTGCGCCCTCGCGGCGGCCGACGACGGGTACGCCGACGACGTGATCGCCGGCTGCGCCCGGGCCGGCATCACCGTGGTGTCGAACCCGGTCACCAACCTCGTGCTCCAGGGCCGCGGCGACCGCGGGCTGGTGCGCCGCGGCACCACCCGGATCCGCGAGCTGCTGGCCGCCGGAGTGCCTGTGGCGTTCGGGCAGGACTGCGTGCACGACGGCTTCTACCCGTTCGGCCGGGGCGACCTGCTGGAGGTGGCACTGGTGTCGGCGCACGCCGCGCACCTCGCCACGGTCGAGGAGCAGCAGCTCGCGCTCGCGGCGGTCACGACAGTGCCCGCCGGCGCGTGGCGGCTCGGAGCGGCGTACGGCGTGACGCCCGGCGCGCGGGCAGACCTGCAGCTCTACGCCGCGTCGAGCTGGCCCGAGGTGCTGCGGCTGCAGGACCCGCCGCGGCAGGTCTGGTTCCGCGGTCGCGAGGTCGCCCGGACCACCGTGACTCGCGAGCTGCTGCGCTGACGGCTGCCAGGATGCTGCGATGACCGACGACCTGCTCCGGCGTCTCGAGGCCTACTACGACGGCGTGCCGCGCCGGTTCGCGCGCACCGAGGAGTGCGGGCCGTTCACGCTGTTCCTCGGTGAGCCCGGCGGCTGGACCTACTACGCCCGCCCGCGGCTCGGGGGTGACGGCCTGTTCACCCCGGACGACGTGACGGCGGCGGTGGCCCGGCTCGCCGAGCTCGGTCTGCCGCAGAACGTCGAGTGGGTGCACGAGACGACACCGGCGCTGCTGGACGCCGTCCGGGCCACCGGGGTGTTCGAGCTCGAGGAGCTGCCGCTGCTCGCCCTCGAGGGGGACCTGACGGTGACGACTCCTCCGTTGCCGGACGACGTGACCGTGCGCCTGCTCGGCCCCGACGACGCCGACGCGGTCGCCGCATCGCGCGCGGTGAGCGAGGTGGGCTTCGCGGCCGAGGGCACCGCGCGCGGCGGGGCGGGCCCGGCGGAACGGGATGCTGTGCTGAAGCCTGCCCAGCAGAGGGTGCTCGACCTCCTCGACGAGGGCACCGTCCGGGTGGCCGTCGCCGAGCACGCCGAGCTCGGCCAGCTGGCCACCGGTCGCACTCTGCCGCTGGCCGGCGTGACGGAGGTGATGGGCGTCGCCACCCTGCCGTCCGCGCGACGGCAGGGTCTCGGCGCCGCTGTGACCGCCGCCCTCGTCGAGGACGCCCGCCACCTCGGCCTCACCACGGTGTTCCTCACCGCGTCCTCGCCGGAGGTCGCGCGGATCTACGCCGGCATCGGCTTCCGCCCACTCGGCACCGGGTGGGTGGCGGAGCGCCGTTGAATCCCCTTCCTACGTGTCCCGCCGTCGTGGGTGCGGCCTAGAGCGGCTTTGGAAGGAACGAGGCTGGTCGATGCACCCCGCCGTCGGCTCCTGTCCCGCCGTCCCTGCGCTGTCCCCGTGAGCCCTTCGGTGATCATGCAGTTCTGACTGCTGTGGACAGGCGAAAACCCTTGTGCACAAAGGGTTTCCGGGGTTCCCAATGTCCACGCCGTGCGCTATGATTCGAACATGTGTTCGACAGGGAGAAGTGCGGGAGTCGAGGCCGGCGTCGCCGCCGCCGACCGCGCGCTGACCGCCGCCCTGCGCGACGGGGTCGAGCACCTGAGCCACGACCAGTCCACCGCCCTGCTCGCCCAGCTGCGGGCCCTGGCCGCGAAGACCGACGCGCTGACGCTGGCCGTGGTGGGCAAGGTCGACGCCGACGGCACCCACGCCTACGACGGCTGCCTGTCGACCGGAGCGTGGGTGCGGGCCCTCGGCCACCAGACGATGGCCGAGGCGGCGCGCACCGTGCGCACCGCCCGGACGCTGCGGTCGGGGGTGCTGCCGAACACGTCCGCCGCGCTCGCGGCGGGGGCGATCACCGGCCGGCACGCGGCGGTGATCGCCGACGCCGTCAAGGACGCCCCGGCCGGCGCCATCGCCCTCATCGAGCCCGAAGCCGTGTCGGTCGCCTGCGAGGGCGACCTGGCGGCGACCGCGAACGTGATGCGCGCCTTCACCCACGCCCTGGACCCCGACACGGCCGACGAGCGCGCTCTCCAGCGTTACGAGCGGGCCGGCATCACGATCTCCCCGCTGCTCGACGGCGGGTTCGCCATCACCGGCACCGCCGACGAGACCACCGGCGCCGCCATCGTCGCCGCCGTCGACGCCGCCTCCCCGCTGGTGACCGGCGACACCCGCACCGCCGCCCGCCGGCGCCTCGACGGGCTGCACCAGATCTGCCGGCACTGGCTCGACACCAGCACCCCCGAGGGTGACACCGCCGACCCCACCGCGAAGCGGCACCAGCAAGTCCAAGGCGCGGCTGGTCGTCACCATCGACCACGCCGGGCTCGCCGGGCACACCTCACCCGGCGGCACCCTGACCTGGGCCGGACCCATCACCGCCAGCACCGCGCAGCGGCTCGGCTGCAACGCCACCGCCACCTTCGTCACCCTCGACGAGCACGGCAACGTCGTCGAGGCCGGCACCAGCCGCCGGTTCTTCACCCGAAGCCAGATCCTCGCGATGATCGCCCGCGACGGCGACACCTGCGCCGCACCGTTCTGCGACCGGCCCGCCGCCTGGTCCGACGGACACCACCTCACCCCCGTCTCCCAAGGCGGCACCACCACCATCGCCAACGGCGCCCTCCCGTGCGAAGGCCACCACGTCCAGCTCCACGAAGGCCACTGGACACTCGAACGCCTCCCCGACGGCCGCTACCTCCTACGCCACCGCGACGGCCGCACCCTCGGACCCGAACCACCCCGACCCGGCCACAACCGACCACCACCACCCGAACCACCCGACGAGTAGCCGTTCAGGCTCCGAGGAGCAGTCGCTGCAGTGCGCGTCGCGCGTCGCGCGCGGCGCGCGGACCGTCGCTGGAGTACCAGAGCGCCGATCGCCAGGCGGCGGCGATGAGCGAGGGCATCGGTGCCTGCTGACCACCCAGCACACGGTCGATCAGCATGGTGTCGACGACCCCGCAGCCGCCGGGCCCCATGTACCTCGTCGACAGCGTCGACGAGTGGCTCGGCGACCACCCGGACGTGGCCATGGCGGTCGACAAGTTCGAAATACCGGGCGGTGCGGTCGTCGGGTTGGCCGCCACCGGCGGAAACACGTTCTACGTGTTCGACCAACCCGACGCCTGAGCCCGCTACCTCGCGGTGGCGCGGTTCACGGCGGAGACGACGGCCTTGAGGGACGCAGTGACGATGTTGGCGTCGATGCCCACTCCCCAGACGATCCGCTCGCCGATCGCGCACTCCACGTAGGCCGCGGCCCGCGCGTCGCCACCGGCCGACAGGGCGTGCTCGGCGTAGTCGAGCACACGCACCTCGTGCCCGATGGTGGCGAGGGCGGCGACGAACGCCGCGATCGGCCCGTTGCCGATGCCGCGCAGCGTGGTCTGCTTCCCGTCGAGGAAGACGTTGACGTCGAGCTCGTCGTCGCTGCCGGCGACGGACGACGTGTGGTGGCTGTTCAGCGCCAGCGGTGTGCGCGGCGCGAGGTACTCCGCCTCGAAGGCCTCCCACATCTGCGCCGGCGAGACCTCGCCGCCGTCGGAGTCGGTGCGGGCCTGCACGACCTGGCTGAACTCGATCTGCAGGCGGCGCGGCAGGTCGAGATGGTGCTCGGTACGCATGATGTAGGCCACGCCGCCCTTTCCGGACTGCGAGTTGACCCGGATCACGGCCTCGTAGGACCGACCGACGTCCTTGGGGTCGATCGGCAGGTACGGCACCGCCCAGCGGAAGTCCGCGACGTCGACGCCTGCCGTGGCCGCGTCCCGCTCCATCCACTCGAAGCCCTTCTTGATGGCGTCCTGGTGCGAGCCGGAGAAGGCCGTGTAGACCAGGTCGCCGCCGTACGGGTGCCGCTCGTGGACCGGCAGCTGGTTGCAGTACTCCACGGTGCGGCGGATCTCGTCGATGTCGCTGAAGTCGATCTGCGGGTCGATCCCCTGCGAGAACAGGTTGAGGCCCAGGGTCACCAGGCAGACGTTGCCGGTGCGCTCGCCGTTGCCGAACAGGCATCCCTCGATGCGGTCCGCCCCGGCCATCCGGCCGAGCTCGGCAGCGGCGACCGCCGTACCGCGGTCGTTGTGCGGGTGCAGGGACAGCACGACCGAGTCGCGGTGAGCCAGGTTGCGGTGCATCCACTCGATCGAGTCGGCGTAGATGTTCGGTGTGGCCATCTCGACGGTCGCGGGCAGGTTGACGATCGTCCTTCGGTCCGGCGTGGGCTGCCACACGTCGTTGACCGCATTGCAGACCTCGACGGCGAACTCGAGCTCGGTGCCGGTGTAGGACTCCGGCGAGTACTCGAAGAAGACGTCGGTGTCCGGCACGGTCTCGGTCAGCTTCTGGCAGAGCCGGGCGCCCTGCACCGCGATGTCGACGATGCCCTCCTTGGGCAGGCCGAAGACGACGCGACGCTGCAGGGTGGAGGTGGAGTTGTAGAGGTGGACGATCGCCTGCTTGGCCCCGCGGATCGACTCGAAGGTGCGCTCGATGAGGGCGTCCCGCGCCTGGGTGAGCACCTGGATGACGACGTCGTCGGGGATCAGGTCCTCCTCGACGAGCTGCCGGACGAAGTCGAAGTCGGTCTGGCTGGCCGACGGGAAGCCGACCTCGATCTCCTTGTAGCCCATCCGGACCAGGAGCTCGAACATCCGGCGCTTGCGGCCAGGGCTCATCGGGTCGATCAGCGCCTGGTTGCCGTCGCGCAGGTCGACCGCGCACCAGCGCGGCGCCTCGGTGGCGACCGCGCCCGGCCAGGTGCGGTCGGTGAGGCCGACGGGCGTGAACGGGGGGTAGCGGTGGATCGGCATGCCGGACGGCTGCTGGGCGTTGCGCGCGTCGTACGGAGTTGCGGTCATCGGGCCACTCTCGGGATCTCGCGGGAGACGTTCTCGGAAGAGACCGGAACAGCCGAGCACTCCGCGGCGAGGGGACCGGCCTCTAGGAGAGTGCCTCGCCGCGGCAGCCGAGAAGGAGCAGGCCGTGCCGCATGGCTGAACAGTACGCCGGGTGCGCCGGTCGCGCCGCCCTTCCGGGGGAGCCGGTTCCGCATCGTGGAACCGATCAGCGCCGTTATCCGCTGGCGGCCGGGGCCGCCGAGGACCACGCTGGCGGGCGTGACCAGGACCATCGAACGCGTCGACCCGGCTGACGGGACGGCGATGCGCGCGGTCTACGACGTGTGGAGCGCGGCGTACCTCGAGCACGACCCGGACAACCCGCTGCCGACGTTTCCCGAGATCGTCGCCCGGGCCACCGCACCGCACCGCAGCGTCGTCGAGGAGTTCTGGTCGCTCCGCGAAGGCGCCGACGTCGTCGGCTGCCTGTGGCTGGAGATGCCCACCCAGGACAACCTCGAGCTGGCCGAGGTCGACCTCGCGGTCCACCCGCACAAGCAGGGCCGCGGCCACGGCCGCCGGCTGCTCGAGCACCTCGTCGCTCGTGCGGTCGAGCTCGGCCGGCACCAGCTGATCACCGGCGTCGGCGAGCCGCCCGATGGCGACGAGAGCCGGAGCACCCGGTTCGCCGCCGCTGCCGGCGCCCGTCGCTCGCTCGGCGAGGTCCGGCGCACCTTGGACCTCACGACGGTCGACCGCGAGCAGCTGGCCGACCTGCGTGCCGAGGCCGCGAAGCATGCCGACGGGTACCAGCTCGTCGGCTGGACCGGCCCCTGCCCCGACGACCTGGTCGACGACTACGCCGCACTGGTCGCCCGGATGAGCACCGACGCGCCGATGGGCGAGCTCGACATCGAGCCGGAGCACTGGGACGCCGCCCGGATCCGCGAGCGCGAGGACGTCATGGCCCGGCAGGGCCGCACCGAGGTGGCGACCGCTGCCCGCCTGGGCAGCGACGGCCCGCTGGTGGCGTACACCGATATCGTCACGACCCGACACGACCCGGTGAACGCCTTCCAGTGGGACACCCTCGTTCGCCGGGAGGACCGCGGCCACCGGCTCGGCACCCTCGTCAAGGTCGCCAACCTGGAGCGGCTGCTCGACGCGGCGCCGGACGCACGACGGGTGCACACCTGGAACGCCGACACCAACACGTACATGGTGTCCATCAACGAGCTCCTCGGCTTCCGCATCGCCCGGCAGGAGAGCGCCTGGCGTCTCGACGTCCAGCAGCCGAGCGAGGAGACCGAGGGTGCCTGAGCCGAGATTCGTCGACGTCGGGCCGGGCGACGACAAGGACCTGCGCCGCTGGTACGACCTCGCCGCCGCTGCGCACGCGGTGGACCGCCCGGGCGACCCGATACCCGGGTACGGCGCGTGGGCGGGCTACGTCACCACCCCGATGCCGGGCTCAGAGGTGCACCTGGTGCTGGCAGAGGTCGACGGTGACGCGGTCGGCTGGTTCAGCCTCTCGCTCTCGCACCGGGAGAACCTCGACGCGTGCCCTGCCGAGCTCTCGGTGCACCCCGACCACCGGCGCCGCGGCTACGGCCGCGCCATCGTCGACGAGTGGGCCCGGCGGGCGTCGTCGATGGGCCGCACCCGGCTGCTCACCGAGGGCGCCGAGGGCGAGGGGGCCGCGTTCGCCACGGCGCTCGGCTTCCGCGGTGTCCTGGCCGACACCCAGCGCAGGCTCGACCTCGCGACCGCCGACGTCGCCCGGCTCACCGAGCTGATGGCCGACGCGCGGGCGCACGCCACGGGCTACTCGGTCGTGCAGTGGGTGGGTGCGAGCCCGGAGAAGTATCTGCCGGGCATGGCCGCCCTGCAGAGCCGGATGACGACTGACACTCCGCTCGACGACCTGAGCTGGGAGCAAGAGGTCTACGACACCGAGCGGCTGGCCGAGCACGACCGGATCTGGGTCGAGCGCGGCACCGGCCTGTACACGTCGGCGGTCGTGCACGACGAGACCGGCGACGTCGTCGGGTCGACGACTGCGGTGGTCTTCGTGGACTCCTACACCGGGGCGTACCAGTGGCAGACCATCGTGCTGCCCGAGCACCGCGGCCACCGCTTGGGCATGCTGGTCAAGCTGGCGAACCTCGCCCACCTGCGGGCGCGCGAGCCCCGGGTGCGCACGGTCGACACCTGGAACGCCGACTCCAACGCGCACATGCTGCGCGTCAACCTGGCGATGGGCTTCGAGGTCGTCCGCCAGTGGTCGGAGTACGAGCGCGCCGTCTGACGGTCTGACGGTTGACGGTCTGACCGGAGAACACCGTCAGCCGGGTGCGTCCCAGGGGCCGGGCGCCGCGACCGCCCACCGGCCGGACTCGAGCCGGACTCGACCGAGATCCTCACCGAGGCAGGGACAGGACGAGCGGTGCGCCCAGTCGACCCCGACGTCGAGACGGCACCACACCTGCTTGCCGGCCTCGAGGTACGCCACCCCCCAGGCCTCGGCCACCCGGTCGACGAGCCTGAGCCCCCGACCACCTTCCGCGCTCGAGGCGGCCCAGCGTGGCGTCGGCGGCTCGGCCGACGCATCGGTGATGCCGATCTCCGCGGTGCCGTCCGCGACCGCGACCGTGACCGTCACGTCGCTCCGGGCGTGCAGCACGGCGTTCGTCACCAGCTCGCTGGTCAGCAGCTCAGCGTCCACGACGAGCGGCTCGAGGTCCCAGCGGCGCAGGGCCGTGGCGACGAACGTGCGAGCCTCGGCCACCGCGGCGATCGATCTGCCGAGCTCCGTGCTCACCACGCGGCACATGCATCTCCCCACTGCGGGGCTCGCTGCTGAACCTCGCTGGGAGCCACCATGCCCGATGGGCCATGGACGAACCCCCCAGACCCGCCGGGGTGGCCGTCAGAAGCCGAGCTTGCGCAGCTGTCGAGGGTCGCGCTGCCAGTCCTTGGCGACGCTGACGTGCAGGTCGAGGAAGACCGGCGTGCCCAGCAGAGCCTCGATCGCCGCACGCGACCGGGTGCCGATGTCCTTGAGACGCGCACCCTTCGGGCCGATCACGATGGCCTTCTGGCTCTGCCGCTCGACGTACAGGTAGGCGTGGACGTCGAGGAGCGGCCGGTCGGGGTGCCGGTCCTCGCGCGGCAGCATCTCCTCGACCACCACGGCGATCGAGTGCGGGAGCTCGTCCCGGACGCCTTCGAGCGCAGCCTCCCGGATGAGCTCGGCCACCAGGATCGCCTCCGGCTCGTCGGTCAGCTCGCCGTCCAGGTACAGCGGCGGTGACTCCGGCAGCAGTGCCGCCAGGAGGTCCGCGAGCAGGTCGACCTGGTCACCCGCCGTGGCGGAGACCGGCACGACCTCCGCCCACTCGACGCCGACCTCCTCGCCGAGCCGGCCGACGGCGTGCAGCGCCTCCGCCACGCGGTCCCGTCCGACCCGGTCCGTCTTCGTGACGACCGCGACCTTCCTGGTGCGGCTCAGCTCGGCCAGCTCGCGCGCGATGAAGCGGTCCCCCGGGCCGAGCTTCTCGTCCGCCGGCAGGCAGAACCCGACGACGTCGACTTGCGACCAGGCGGTGCGGACCTCCTCGTTGAGCCGCTCCCCCAGCAGCGTCCTCGGCCGGTGCAGCCCCGGGGTGTCGAGCAGCACGAGCTGCGCATCCGGCCGGTGCACGATCCCGCGGACCACGCGACGGGTGGTCTGCGGCTTGCTGGAGGTGATCACGACCTTCTCGCCGACCAGGGCGTTGGTGAGGGTCGACTTGCCGGCGTTCGGCCGGCCCACGAAGGCGACGAAGCCGGCGCGGTGGACGCCGGTCACGAGGTCACCGCGGGGTCGGCGAGCGCGCCGGGCTCCTGGGCCAGCCGGTCCCGGCGAGACCCGGCCAGGTGGGACGACACCGCGTTGATCACCGCGGTGAGCGGCACCGCGATCAGCGCGCCGAAGATGCCCGCGACCTCGGCGCCCACCGCGATGACGACGACGATCGCGAGCGGGTGCACCCGCACCAGGCGGCCCATGAGGAAGGGCTGCAGCACGTGGCCCTCGATCTGCTGCACCGCCACCACGCCGGCCAGCATGATGAGAGCGGTGACGGGGCCGACCGACACCAGGGCGACGGCGACGGCGACGATGCCACTGATGGCCGCACCGACGACGGGGATGAAGGCGCCGAGGAACACCAGGACGCCCAGCGGCACGACGAGCGGCAGCCCCAGGACCAGTGCCACCAGCGAGATGCCCAGCGCGTCGGTCGCGGCGATGACGAGCGTGGCCCGTACGTACGCCGTGAGCACCGCCCACGCGCGCTCGCCGCTGCCGTGCACGCGGTCGCGGGCGGGCTCGGGGAACAGGGACACCAGCCAGCGCCAGATGCCGCGGCCGTCGTAGGTGAAGAAGATCGTCGCGAACAGCATGATGAACAGCCCGGCGATCAGGTGGCCGGCCGTCGTGGCGGTCTTGACCACGGTGCCACCCAGGTTGCCCTGCCCGGACTGCACGCCTTCCTGCACCTTGTCGAAGAAGTCGGACAGCTGCTGCTGGCTCAGCCCGAGCTTGGTGAGGTAGTCCTCGAGCTTGTCGAGGCTGTCGTCGAAGGACGAGCGCAGATCACCGAAGCCGGAGGAGAACTGCTGCGCGACGAGCGCGACCAGCGCCGCGATCAGTGCGATGGCCCCGACGACCACCACCATCGTCGCCAGGCTGCGCGGCAGGTTCCACTGCACCAGGCGGTCGGCGAGGGGCGAGAGGGCGGCGGAGATGAGCAGTCCGATGATGACCGGGACGAGCACGACCGAGAGAAGCGAGAACACGTGCAGGAACACGTAGATGGCTGCCACGACGAGCAGGAGCCGCCAGGACCACGCGGCCGAGAAGCGCAGCACGTACGGCGTCTCGACCCCGTCGATCGGGCTGACGTCATGACGATGGGCCGGGGCCGCCATCGGTCCGGCAACAGCACGTGGAGCGCTCGGTGGGACGGCGCGGCGGCGGCGGAACATGGCTCGACGGTACGGGGCCGGCTACGGCCGGCGCAGCGTGCCGTCGGGCGCGGCGCTGAGCACCGTCGCGACGGCGAGGTCGGCGAGCACCGCCCGGTCGTCGTCGGCCAGCTCGTCGGAGGCCGTCACGACGACGGCTGCCTCCAGCCGGTCCGAGCCACTGGACACCGCGGCAGCGACCGCAGCCTGCAGCGCGGACAGCCGCAGCGACGGCAGGCCGACAGTGGCGGCCGCGTAGGTGCGCCCCATGTCGTCGCGCACCGCGGCACCCTCGGCGGCCTGGGCGCGAGCCCGCGCCGACCGGGCCAGGGTGACGAGCTTCGCGTCCTCGGCGCCCGGCCCGCCGTCAGGACTCGCGGACATCGGCGGCCTCCAGCGCGGCCCCGTCGGGAGCGTCGGCGACCCGTCGCACCAGCACGGTGCCGATCCGGTTCCGGCGGCCCTGGGCGCTCTCGGCGGTCAGCTCGACCCCGTGCAACCAGACCTGGGCGCCGGGGATCGGCACCCGGCCGAGGTGCTTCGCAAGCAGGCCGCCCACCGTGTCGACGTCGTCGTCCTCGAGCTCGACGTCCAGCCGCTCGGACAGCTCGTCGAGGTGGAGCCGGGTGCTGACCCGGAGCGACCCGTCGTCGAGCTCGTCGATCAGCGGGGTCTCGACGTCGTACTCGTCGGCGATCTCCCCGACGATCTCCTCGAGCACGTCCTCGATCGTCACGATGCCGGCGGTGCCGCCGTACTCGTCGACGACGATCGCGACGTGGGTCTGCTGGGCCTGCATCTCACGCAGCAGCTCGTCGACCGGCTTGCTCTCCGGCACGAACACCGCGGGCCGCATGATCGAGTCGACCTTCTCGACCGACTCGCCGTCGCGGTGCACGTAGGTGCGGCGTACGAGGTCCTTGAGGTAGACGACGCCGAGCACGTCGTCGAATCCCTCACCGATCACCGGGATGCGGCTGAACCCGCTGCGAAGGGCGAGCGACATCGCCTGACGCAAGGTCTTGGTGCGCTCGATGAACACCACGTCGGTGCGGGGCACCATCACTTCGCGCACGATGGTGTCGCCGAGCT
This sequence comes from uncultured Actinomycetota bacterium, assembly GCA_963746175.1. Taxonomy (GTDB): domain Bacteria; phylum Actinomycetota; class Actinomycetes; order JACCUZ01; family JACCUZ01; genus CAVVAH01. The sequence continues at coordinate 1,226,782 of CAVVAH010000001.1, forward strand.
CGAAGACGGAGTGGATCATCATCCGCTCGCGGTCCTCGATGAGCTGGTTCTCCTCGGCGAGGTCGACCAGGTCGCGCAGCTCGGCCTCGGTCGCGAACGGTCCCTCGCGGTAGCCCTTGCCGGGCGTCAGGGCGTTGCCGACCAGGATGAGCAGCCGCGGCAGCGGGCCCAGCACCCGAGCCAGCGGGTAGACCACCCGGGCAGCCGCCAGCGCGACCGGGCCCGGGTGCTGACGCCCGAGGGTGCGCGGCGAGACGCCGATCGCGATGTAGGAGATGAGGATCATCGACGACGCGGCCACGAGCGTCGCCTGCCACACCTCGTCGAAGATGTCGAGCGCTGCGACGGTCACCAGCACGGTGGCGAGGAGCTCGGCGGTGACACGGAGCAGGGTGAGCAGGTTGAGGTAGCGCGCCGGGTCGTCCAGGACGTGCCGCAGCCGGTTCGCGCCGCGCCGGCCCTCGCGCTCGTAGTCGTCGGCCGCGACGCGGGAGACCTTGGACAGCGCGGCCTCGGCGCCGGCGAGGATCCCCGCCACCAGGACCAGGGCGCCGGCCACGACCAGCAGCAGGGCGGTCATGCCGTGCCCCCGTCGCGGGACGCGGCCCAGTCGTGCAGCAGCCGGGTCTGCAGCCCGAACATCTCGCGCTCGTCGTCGGGCTCGGCGTGGTCGTAGCCGAGCAGGTGCAGGATCCCGTGCGTCGTGAGCAGGTCGAGCTCCTGCTCGGTCGAGTGACCAGCAGCAGCGGCCTGCTTCGCGGCGACCGCTGGGCACAGCACGACGTCCCCGAGCAGGCCCGGCTCGGGTTCCTCGTCGTCGTTGCCGGGGCGCATCTCGTCCATCGGGAAGGAGAGGACGTCGGTCGGGCCCTCCTCGTCCATCCACTGCTCGTGCAGCGACGACATCGTCGCGACATCGACGGCGAGCACCGACAGCTCGGCCTGCGGGTGCACCTTCAGGGCGTCGAGCACGAAGCGCGAGAGGGCCCAGACGCGCTCGCCGTCGACGGCCTCGCCGGACTCGTCGTTGACCTCGATGCTCACTGCGTCGTCTCCGTGGTCGGGTATCAGCGTCGTCGGCGGCCGGACCCGCCGGTCTGCCGCCCCTGTCCGGTCTCGCTGGCGGCGTCGAACCTGCCGTACGCGTCGACGATGTCGCTGACCAGGCGGTGGCGTACGACGTCCTGGCTCGACAGCCGGCAGAACTCCACGTCGTCGATGCCGGCCAGGATGTCCTGCACCACGCGCAGGCCGCTCTGGGTGCCGCCAGGGAGGTCGACCTGGGTGACGTCGCCGGTGACGACCATCTTCGAGCCGAAGCCGAGCCGGGTCAGGAACATCTTCATCTGCTCGGCGGAGCTGTTCTGCGCCTCGTCGAGGATGATGAACGCGTCGTTGAGGGTGTTGTGCGTGACGAGGAAGTCCTCCGTGACGTACAGCGAGTCCGCGGCACCCACCGAGATGCACACGCACTCCGCGTCGCCGGCCGGATCGATGGTGTCGATGAAGCGCATCGGTCGACCGCCACCGGCCGCGTCGTAGAGCGCCTTCTTGCGCGCGAGCCGGAACGGCTCCATGCCGGCGGGCAGTCGAATGTCGAGGATGAACGCGTCGAGCCGGTGGTGCACCGGCCGCCCCTTTGCCGGTCCGGGCTTGCGCCCCTCGGCCGGGCGCTTGAGGACATAGGCGACGCCACCCAGGGAACGCACAAGGTGAACGACGTCGTGGCTCAACCGGTCCGAACAGGTTGAGTACTGGATCCGGCATGTGCGGCCGGCCTGACGCACCGGGCCACCGTCGGAGTCCAGCAGACCTTGGAGCACCGCAAGACGGACAGCGCGGGAGTTGTTGAGATAGGAGACAGGGACGAACTTCGTCGCGGATCCCCGACCGGCAAGGCCGAGGTCGCGCAGGTCGACGGAGACGGGGTTCGCGACCAGCAGGCCGCCGCGACCGCCGGCCGGATACGCAGGACGTAGTCGGGGCCGGCCTTGTGCGTCACCTCGATGCCGGGCAGGGCGGCATCGAGCGCGATCGCAAGCTCGGGATCGCTCGTCGAGAAGGTCGGCGTGGTGCGGTCCGTGATGCAGCCGTCACCCAGCAGCAGGCCGACGGCGTAGGGCTGAAGAGGGACCTCTCGCGGTTCCATCTCGACGGGCGCCACGACCGGGAGCTCGTACCGGTGCGCGTGAGCCTGGCGCAGCCGGCCGATCATCTCGCGTGTCTCGAGCACCCGAGCCGGCTTCCCGCGGCGCTTGTCCGCGCGCGTTGTGACAGCCCAGAGGTGCTCGCCGCACGCGAGGGTCGACGCGCCATCCTGCGCGCGGACTCGGTAGACATCCTTGACGCCCTGCGGGTAGACGCCCAGGACGGGGGTCGGCCGACCGTCGGAGCCGACGACCAGGTCGCCGACCCGGAGGCTCCCGATCCGCCGGAAACCAGTCGGTGTGAGCACCGGGGTCTCGACGGGTTGAGCTCTTCCCCGCATGTACGCCAGCGGGGCGACCTCGATGGTGCCGGCGGTCATGAGGCGCGGGATCGAGTCGGGGTCGACCATGTCGTGCAGGGCGTCGTAGAGCGGCCGCAGGTAGGGGTCGATCTTCTCGTAGAGCGTGCCGGGCAGGAAGCCGAGGCGCTCGCCGGCTTCGACCGCCGGCCGGGTGAGGATGATCCGGGTGACCTGCTTCGCCTGCAGGGCCTGCACGGCCTTGGCCATCGCGAGGTAGGTCTTGCCGGTGCCGGCCGGGCCGATGCCGAAGGTGATCGTGTTGCGGTCGATGGCGTCGACGTAGCGCTTCTGGTTCAGCGTCTTCGGCCGGATCGTGCGGCCGCGGTTGGACAGGATGTTCAGGGTGAGCACCTCGGCCGGCCGCTCGCCGGTCTCGGAGCGCAGCATGGCCACCATCCGCTCGACCGACTCGGCGCTGGCGGCCTGGCCCGTGCGCAGAACGGTGACGAGCTCGTCGAACAACCGCTCCACGAGGGCGACCTCGCCGGGCTCGCCGCCGACGGTGATCTCGTTGCCGCGGACGGAGATGTCGGTGGTCGGGAACGCCTGCTCGACCACGCGCAGCAGCTCGTCCCTCGTGCCGAGGACCGCCACCATCGGCTGGCTGGCGGGGACGACGATCGTCGTCCGGGTCTGGGGTGACTCGCTCATGTGGGTATCGATGCTACGCAATGCCGCGGGCCGAGGCCCAGCGTGAATCCCTAAGTGCCGAACGGCCGCGGGTCGCGGGTGACGGGGTACGTCGCCCAGTAGAGGCGCTCGACCGAGCCGTCGGGCGCCCGGACGACCCGCAGCAGCTCGCCCTGCTCGCGGCCGGACACCACGCGGAACCGGTCCGGGCCCTCCTCGGCGAGCACCGCCGGCGGCCGCTTCGGGGAGGCGGTGAGCGCGCGCACCTCGAGCCGCCCCTCCCGCGCGGAGAAGACGTACGGCGTCCCCTCGGTCCACCACTGGCCGAGCAGCTCCTCGACGTGCGGCGGCACATCCGGTCCCGGTCGCCAGGGCTCGGCGGCGTCGGGGTCGTCGGCCAGCACACGCAGCACGAGATCGACGGCGAGCCCGCCGGGGTCGGCGGTGGCCGAGGTGTTCACCAGCACCACGGCCCCGACCTTCTCCGGCCGCCGGACCGCGAGCCCGGCCAGGAACCCCGGCATCGCCCCGTCGTGCCCGACGACGATCTTGTCGCCGCGGCGGTGCAGCATCAGGCCCAGTCCCCAGCCGAGCGTCCAGGCGTCCACGTCGTACATCGCCTGCGGGTAGCACATCTCCTCGACCGTGGTCGGTGCGAGCACGCTCGGGTCCGGGTCGGCGAGGAACGCCGCCCACCGGCTCAGGTCGTCGACCGTGGTCCACAGCTCGGCGGCCGGCGCGAAGGCGTTGCCCGGGAACTCCGGCTCCTCGTGCAGCCGGTCGGCGTACGGGTCGGTGAAGTAGCCCCGGGCGTACGGCGCCGCCCGCCGCAGCGTCGTGCGGTCGAGCCCGAGGGGGGTCAGCACCCGGTCGCGCAGCGCCTCCTCCCAGGTGCTGCGGCGCAGCCGTGCCACCACCTCGCCGAGCAGGGCGTAGGCGAGATTGGAGTAGTGCCATCGCTGCGCGGGCGCGAGCACCGCCTCGGCCTCGTCGAGCCCGGCCAGCATCTCGTCGAGGTGCGGGCCCTCCGGCTTCTCCCAGACCTCGCCCACGGGTTCGCGCTGCAGGCCGGAGAGGTGCGCGAGCATCCGCCGCACGGTGAGGGCGCCGTGCCGGGTACCGGGCAGGTGCGCGTCCAGGGCGTCGTCGAGGCCGAGCAGACCGTCGTCCCGGCACTGCATGACCAGCACCGCGGTGAACGTCTTGGTGATCGACCCCATCCGGAACTGCGTGTCCCCGGTGGGCAGCGCGCCGTGGTCGCCGGCGTCGGTGGTGCCGACGAAGCCGCGCCAGAGCGGCGTCCCGCGCCGGACCACCGCAGCTGCGAGGCCGGCGGCCCGCCAGTCGGCCTGGTGAGTGGCCGCCTCACGGTCGAGTCGCGCCAGGGTGGCTGCGGGCAGCGGCCGGTCGGCGGGAATGCTCATCCGGGCGGCCAGGTCAGGTCGCGTCCGGCGAGCACGTGGGCATGCACGTGGAAGACGCTCTGGCCGGCGCCGGCTCCTGTGTTGAACACCAGCCGGTAGTCGTCGTGCCCGGCTTCCCTGGCGACCTCCGCCGCCAGCCGGACGAGCTCTGCCAACGCGTCCGGCTGGCCCGCGGCCAGAGCGCCGACGTCCCGGTGGTGCCGCCGCGGGACCACCAGGACGTGCGTCGGCGCGACCGGCGCGAGATCGCGGAACGCCAGCACCAGCTCGCCCTCGCGCACGACGTCAGCGGGGATCACGCCGGCCACGACCTTGCAGAACACGCAGTCCGCGGCGGCGGCCGAGCCCTCGGCGACGCCGGTCTCGTCAGCCATGCCGTGACCCTACCGAGAGGTGCTCCGGCGGCGTGGCGGGCTGCGCAGTGGCGCCGGGCCCGGTAGACCGGTGGACCGGCCAGGTAGAGCGACATGTAAACCGACGGGGCGACCCCCGCGTCGTACGCGTGTGACCGAACTGGCGACGACGGCTGCGACGAGGAGCGGCATGACAGTCCCGGCGGAGCCCGCCTGGGCGGCCGACGAGGCCGTGACCCAGCTGTACGCCGCCCACTACCGCTCGCTGGTCCGGCTCGGCGCCCTGCTGCTGCGCGACACCGCCGTCGCCGAGGAGGTCGTGCAGGACGCCTTCGTGGCGATGCACGGCGCCTGGCGACGGCTCCAGGAGCCGGACCGCGCGCTGGCCTACCTGCGGCAGTCGGTGGTCAACGGCGCCCGCTCCTCGCTGCGCCGCCGCGAGGTGGCGACCCGGCTGGCACCCCGGCCGGCCCCCGACGAGGCCAGCGCCGAGCACGGAGCCATGGTCGCCCTCGAGCACGCGGAGGTCCTCGCGGCACTGCGCACGCTGCCGGTCCGACAGCGCGAGGTCCTCGTCCTGCGCTACTACGTCGACCTCTCCGAGGCCGACATCGCCGACGCGCTCGGCATCAGCCGCGGCGCCGTCAAGAGCCACGCGTCCCGCGGCATGGCCGCTCTCCGAACTGCCCTGGAGGCGACGGCATGACATTCCCTTCGTCAGGACGCGACGACGACCCGCTGGCCGCGCGGCTGCGCGCAGCCCTCACCTCGGAGGCCGACATGGTCCAGCCCTCGGACGACGGACTGCAGAACATCCGCGCCGGCATCGACGAGACCAGGCGGCGGCCGTGGTGGCGGCACCCGGCCACCCCCGCTCTTGCGGCCGCACTGGTGCTCGGCCTGATGGCCGGCGGCATCGCGGTGCTCGCCGGAGGTGGTGACGACGACGTGACGGTCGGGCCGGCGTCCACGTCGAGCGGGACCGCGACGGGCGACGCGAGCGACTCGCCCAGCCCGTCACCGTCGGACACCGCGTCGGCGGAGCCGTCCACGCCGGTAGCCATCGAGGGTGACGTCTACGTCTACTACGTCATGGACGACGGCCAGAGCCCGCGCCTCTACCGGGAGCAGCGACCGAACCCTGGCATGGACCCCGTCACCGCTGCCCTGTCGACGATGTTCGCCGAGCCGGCCCTCGACCCGGACTACACGTCGCCCTGGCCCAAGAACACGGGCGTCGTCGACTACTCGGTTGAGGGAGACGTCGCCACAGTCAACGTGAGCAGGTTCGTCAGCGTCGGCGCCGCCGTCGAGAGCGCGGCGGTGCAGCAGCTCGTCTACACCGTCACTGCCAACGACAAGGCCGTGAAGCAGGTGCGCCTCCTCGTCGAAGGCAAGACCCCTGCGTCGGGGCACCAGGACTGGTCGCAGCCGATCTCGCGCGCACCGATGCTCGACGTGCAAGGCCTGATCTGGCTCCTCACGCCGACCCAGGGCGCGACAGTGACGTCGACGGTCGACTTCACCGGCTACGGCACCGCCTTCGAGGCGACCATCAGCTGGGAGCTGCGTCAGGGCGGCAAGGTCGTCGACGAAGGCACCGTGCAGGGCGGCTCGAACGGCGAGTTCGGCGAGTTCTCGGGCACCATCGAGAACGTGCCGTCCGGCACCTACGAGCTGCGCGCCTTCGAGTCCTCGGCCAAGGACGGCAGCCCGCTCCACGTGGACACCAAGACCTTCACCGTCGCCCCGTCCGCCACCCCCACCTGACAGTGCGCGCCGCCTTGTAGGCGGCACCGTCAGATCAAGACCGGCAAGGACGCGGACGCTCCACCTGCCGGGCCCTCGCCGCCGGTCCCTGGCCTCCTGACGCCCCTTGGCAAGTGATCACGGTCCCGTGATCAACAGCACCGAACCGTGGTGAATTCACCACGGTCGGCGGCAAGTGATCACGGTCCCGTGATCATTTGCGCACGGACGGCGGGAGGCGGGCAGGCCGCTTCGTGTCCACAGCCGCTCTCACAGCACCCGGCACCGCCCTCACGTACCGCGCAGCGTAGGCAGCTAGCCCCAGCGGGGGGTCCTCGCCAGCAGGACGGCGAGGGCCGCGGTGCCCGCCGTCGAGGTGCGCAGCACCGTCGGTCCTAGCCGGTACGCCGCGGCGCCGGCGGCCTCGAAGGCCGCGAGCTCCTCGGGGCTGAGGCCGCCCTCAGGGCCGACGACCACGACCACCTCGCCGTCGGCCGGCGGGCCGAACGACGCGAGCGGTGTGGACGCGTCCTCGTGCAGCAGCACGGCGGCCGCGGCGCCGGCCAGGCGCTGAGCCACCGCAGCGGTCGTGGCGAGCTCGGCGACGACGGGGAACCGGGCCCGCCGCGACTGCTTCGCAGCCGCCGCAGCCGTCGCCCTCCACCGGGTCAGCGCCTTGTCGCCGCGACCCTCGCGCCAGCGGGTGACGCACCGGGACGCGGCCCACGGCACGACCTCGTCGACGCCGACCTCGGTCATCGTCTCGACCGCGGTCTCGCCGCGGTCTCCCTTCGGCAGTGCCTGCACGACGACGAGCCAGGGTTCGGGCCGCGGCTCTGTCACGACCTCGGTGACGAGGACCTCGACGACGTCCTTGCCGGTGACCGCGACAACCGCCCCCGAGCCACGCCGCCCGTCGCCGTCCACCAGCACCACGGCCTCACCCGGTCCGAGCCGAGCCACCGTCGCGGCGTGCCGGCCTTCGGGTCCGTCGAGGACGACCCGGCCGGCCCGCAGCCGCGCGGCGGGGACGACGAAGACCGGGGCGCTCAGCGCTGGCCGTCGTTGAAGGCGTCGCGCAGCCGGCCGAAGAAGCTGGTGCGCTGTCCGGTGACGGTGCCGACGTCGGGGCCGTCCTCGTCGCGGAGGGCGGCCAGCTTGCGCAGCAGCTCCTCCTGCTCGACGTCGAGCCGGGTCGGCGTCGCGACCTCGACGTGCACGACCAGGTCCCCGCGCCCCGGCGAGCGCAGGTGCGCCACTCCGAGCCCGGTCAGCGTCGTGGTGGTGCCGCTCTGCGTGCCCGACCGCAGCTCTACCGGCTTCGGCCCGTCGAGGGTCTCGATGCTCACCGTGGTGCCCAGCGCCGCCGCCGTCATCGGGACGGACACGCTGCAGTGCAGGTCGTCGCCCTGGCGGCGGAACAGCGGGTGCGGTCGCTCGACCACCTCGACGAACAGGTCGCCGGCAGGCCCACCGCCCGGGCCGGCCTCGCCCTCGCCGGTCAGCTGGATCCGGGTGCCCGTGTCGACGCCCGGCGGGATCTTCACCGTCAGCGTGCGGCGGGTGCGCACCCGGCCGTCGCCGCCGCACTCGTGGCACGGGTCGGGGATGACCGTGCCGAAGCCCTGGCACGCCGAGCACGGCCGGGAGGTCATGACCTGGCCGAGGAAGCTGCGGGTGATCTGCTGGACCTCGCCACGGCCACGGCAGACGTCGCACGTGCGCGGCGAGGTTCCGGGGCGGGTGCCGGCCCCGTGGCAGGTCGGGCAGCCGACAGCGGTCTCGACCTGGAGGTCCCGGGTCGCGCCGAAGGTCGCCTCGGACAGGTCCACCTCGACCCGGATGAGGGCGTCCTGGCCACGGCGCTGCCGGGGGCGCGGACCGCGGCCACCGCCGCCTCCGGCGCCGAAGAAGGCGTCCATGATGTCGGAGAAGCCGAAGCCCGACCCGAAGCCGCCGCCGGTGGAGAACGGGTCACCACCGAGGTCGTGCAGCTCGCGCTTCTTGGGGTCGGAGAGCACCTCGTAGGCCTTGGTGACCTCCTTGAACCGCTCCTCCTCGCCCGGGTTGACGTCGGGGTGCAGCTGGCGGGCCAGCTTGCGGTAGGCCTTCTTGATCTCCTCCGGCGTCGCGTCGCGCGCGACGCCGAGGACGGCGTAGTAGTCCTCCTGGGTGCTGGCCATCAGCTGCCCTCGCCGACGATCCGACCGACGTACCGAGCCACCGCGCGCACCGCTCCCATCGTTCCGGGGTAGTCCATCCTGGTCGGCCCGAGGACGCCGAGCTTGGCGAGCATCTCGGACTCGGTGCCGTAGCCGACGCTCACCACGGAGGTGGTGGTCAGGCCGGCGTGCGGGTTCTCGTGCCCGATGCGCACCTGCAGGACCGACGGGTCCGCTGCTTCGCCGAGCAGCCGGAGCAGCACCATCTGCTCCTCCAGTGCCTCGAGGACCGGCCGGATCGTCTGCGGGAAGTCGGGACCGAACCGCGCGAGGTTGGCGGTGCCGCCGAGGACCACCCGCTCCTCGTGCTCCTCGACCAGGCTCTCCAGCAGGGCCGACAGCACCGCGCTGACCGCGGGCCGTTGGTCCGGTGTGAAGTGATCGGTGAGGTCCTCGAGACGGCCGGCCGCCTCGGGCAGCCGGACCCCCGCGGTCGAGGCGTTGAGCTGGGCCCGCAGCTCGGCGAGCAGCGACTCGGACAGCTCGGCGCCGGACTCGACCACGCGCTGCTCGACCCGGCCGGTGCTCGTGATGAGGACGAGCAGCAGCCGGCTGGTCGTCAACGGCACCAGCTCGACGTGCCGGACGCTGGAGCGCGACAGCGAGGGGTACTGCACCACCGCCACCTGCTGGGTCAGCGTCGCGAGCAGCCGGACGGTGCGCGCCACGATGTCGTCGAGGTCGAGTGCTCCGTCGAGGAAGGACTGGATGGCACGCCGCTCGGCCGTCGACAGCGGCTTCACGGTCGAGAGCCGGTCGACGAACAGCCGGTAGCCCTTGTCGGTGGGGATCCGGCCGGCGCTGGTGTGCGGCTGGGCGATGTAGCCCTCGTCCTCGAGCGCCGCCATGTCGTTGCGGATCGTCGCCGGCGAGACGCCGAGGTTGTGCCGCTCGACGAGCGCCTTCGAGCCGACCGGCTCCTGGGTGGACACGTAGTCCTCGACGATCGCGCGCAGCACTTCGAGCTTGCGGTCCTCGAGCACGCGCGCACCTCCCGGCGTCCGGTCCGACCTGGTCCCTCCGGCCGCGGGACCAGGCTGGCACTCCCGACGGCAGAGTGCCAAGTGTACGACCACGCGGCCCCGGCGACAGGCCGCGGCGCGTCCGCTGGCGTCGCCGGTGCCGCGACCGACAGGGTGGTCGGCGATGGACCGCTACCGCACCGACGTGCTCGCCGACGGCTGGCGACGGTCCCGCACGCCACCCGCCGTCCCGACCGTCGCCGCCGAACGCGACCTCGTCGTCGAGGACGCCGAGACCGGCTTCTGCGGCGCCGTGGTGCGCTGCGAGAAGACGGCGGGCGGGTTCACGGTCACCCTCGAGGACCGGCGCGGCAGGCACCGGGTCTTCCCCCTGGGTGCGGGCTTCCTCGTCGACGGCGCGGCAGTCCAGCTGGTCCGGCCCGGCTGTCGCGGCGCCCGCCGTGGCCCGCCGTACGGCGTCCGGCTCGGTCGCCGTCTCCGGTCAGCGCGCGAGGGTGGCGCGGGAGAGCCGGATCTACGTCGAGGGCAAGCACGACGCCGAGCTCGTCGAGAAGGTCTGGGGTGACGACCTGCGCGTCGAGGGCGTCGTGGTCGAGCACCTGGGCGGCATCGACGACCTGCCGGCCGTGGTCCGCGACTTCGGCCCCACGCCGCAGCCGCCGGCTCGGTGTGCTGGTCGACCATCTCGTCCCGGGGAGCAAGGAGTCGCGGCTCGCGGCCGAGGTGCGGTCCCCGCACGTGCGGGTCCTCGGCCACCCCTACGTCGACGTCTGGCAGGCCGTCCGGCCGGCGGCGCTGGGCATCACCGCCTGGCCCGAGGTGCCGCGCGGGACGCCGTGGAAGGAGGGCGTCTGCGCCGGGCTGGGCTGGCCGGTCGACCCGCCCGCAGCGTGGCGCCGGATCCTCGCCGCGGTGACCGGCTACGCCGACCTCGAGCCGAGCCTGCTGGGCCGGGTCGAGGAGCTCATCGACTTCGTGACCGTGGACGATTCGCCAGCCGGAGATCACGGCAGCCGTGAGGCGCGCATGACGGGAAAGGGCCGCGTGCCCTGACCTCGTCAGCCGGCGTCAGCCGAGGAGGTCGCGCACCACGGCGTCGGCGAGCAGGCGGCCGCGCAGCGTCAGCGCCGCGCGGCCGTCGTCGTACGCGGCCCGGTCCAGCAGGCCGTCGTCGACCGCCCGTAGCGCGCCGGCGCGGCCGGCGTCGGCGAGCTCGGCGATCGGCAGGCCCTCGCGCAGCCGCACGGCCAGCAGGACCCGCTCGTCGCGCCGCTGCCCGGGCGTCAGGACCTCACGGGCCTGCGCCGGGCTCGCTCCGGCCGCCAGCCGCCCGGCGTACGCCGTCGGGTGCCGCACGTTCCACCACCGGGTGCCGCCCACGTGGCTGTGCGCCCCGGGCCCCACGCCCCACCAGTCGTGCCCGAGCCAGTAGCCCTCGTTGTGCCGGGCCCGCTGGTCCTCGCCGCGCGACCAGTTGCTCACCTCGTACCACGCGTAGCCGGCGCCGCCGAGGACCTCGTCGGCGAGCAGGTAGCGGTCGGCGAGGTCGTCGTCGTCCGGGGCGGCGATCTCGCCGCGACGGACCTGGGCGGCCATCCGGGTGCCGTCCTCGACGACCAGCGCGTAGGCGCTCACGTGGTCCGGCCCGGTGGCGAGAGCGGCGTCGAGGCTGCGCCGCCAGTCGTCCTGCGACTCCCCCGGCGTGCCGTAGATGAGGTCCAGGCTGACGCCCTCGAACCCGGCCGCCCGGGCCCACTCGACCACCTTCGGGACCCGCTCCGGGTCGTGGGTGCGGTCGAGCGTGGCGAGCACGTGCGGCACGGCCGACTGCATCCCGAACGACACCCTCGTGAACCCGGCGTCGCGAAGGGCCGCCAGCGACGCCTCGTCCACGCTGTCGGGGTTCGCCTCCGTCGTCACCTCCGCGTCGGGACGCACCCCGAGCTCGTCGCGTACGGCGGCGAGCAGCCGCGCGAGGTCGTGCGGGTCGAGCAGGGTCGGCGTGCCGCCGCCGAAGAACACCGTCGCCGCGGGCACGTCGGCGGTTCCGAGGACGCGCCGCGCCAGCCGCACCTCGGCGGCAGCCGTGGCGGCGTACGACGCCTGCGACGCGCCACCGCCCAGCTCGAGCGCCGTGTAGGTGTTGAAGTCGCAGTAGCCGCACCGGGTCGCGCAGAACGGCACGTGCACGTAGACGCCGAAGGGCCGGTCGCCGAGGCCGGTCAGTGCCGACGGCGGGAGCGTGCCGTCGACCGGGACCGGCTCGCCGTCGGGAGGTGCCGAGGGCATCAGGCAGGCATCGGTGGCATCAGGGGCGAGGTCACGACGACGGGTACATCTCGGCGATGAGGTCGGCGTACCGGTCGGCGACCGCCTTGCGCCGCACCTTGAGGCTGGGGGTCAGCTCGCCGTCCTCGATCGTCAGGTCGCGGTCGAGGATGCGGAACGTCTTGATGGTCTCCCAACGGTTCAGCCGCGCGTTCATCGCGTCGACGGCGGCGGACACCTCGGCGCGCACGTCGTCCCGCCGGGTCAGCTCCGCGTAGTCCCCGCTGACGCCGTGGTGCGCCGCCCACTGGCGTAGCGCGTCCTCGTCGAGGGTGATGAGTGCGGCGCAGTAGCTGCGCCCGTCGCCGAGCACCACGATCTGACTGGCCAGGGCGCAGGACCCCTTGAAGAGGATCTCGACGGCCTGCGGCGCGACGTACTTGCCGTTGGACGTCTTGATGAGGTCCTTCTTGCGGTCGGTGATCCGGAGGAAGCCGTCGTCATCGAGCTCGCCGATGTCACCGGTGCGGAACCAGCCGTCCGCGTCGAGCGCCTCGGCGGACTGGTCGGGCAGCCCGTGGTAGCCGGACATCACACCGGGTCCGCGCAGCAGGACCTCGCCGTCGTCGGCGATCCGGACGTCGGTGCCGGGGAACGGCAGCCCGACGGTGCCGAACTTGAAGTGGTCCGGCCGGTTGACGAACGTGCCGGCACTGGTCTCGGTGAGTCCGTAGCCCTCCAGGACGAGGATGCCGGCGGCGTGGAAGAACTCCGCGACGTCCTGCGACAGCGCCGCGCTGCCGGACACCAGGAACCGCAACCGGCCGCCGAACCGCGCCCGCAGCCGGGTGAAGACCAGCCGGTCGGCCAGGGCGTGCTGCGTCCTGAGCAGCGGCCCCGGCGTCTTCCCGGCGCGCTCCAGCCGGCTGACCCGGCGGCCCACGCCCATGGCCCAGCGGAAGATGCGCAGGCGAACGCCGCCCTCCTCCTCGGCCAGGGTGACCACCCGGCCGCGCACCTTCTCGAAGATCCGCGGTGCGGCGGCCATGAACGTCGGCGAGACGACGGCCAGGTTGTCGATGATCCGGTCGACCCGGCCGTCGACCGCCGCGGCCGAGCCGGTCGCGACCTGCGCGGCGAGCAGCACCTTGCCGAACGCGTGCGACAGGGGCAGCCAGAGGTACTGCAGGTCGTCGGGAGAGAGCAGTCCCTCGCCGTCGACGGCGCTGCCCTCGTAGACCCAGCACTCCTGGTCGAGCCGCACGCCCTTCGGACGGCCCGTCGTGCCGCTGGTGTAGATCAGCGTCGCGAGGTGCTCGGGCCGGATCGCCGCGACGGTGCGGCGCACCAGCTCGGGCTGCTCCGCCAGCCGGGCCGCGCCGCGTCGGGCGAGCTCGTCGAGGCCGATCACCCAGTCGCCGTCGGGCGTGCCGTCGAAGGTCACGACCGTGCGGACGGCCGGCAGCTCGCTTCGGTGCTCGCGCAGCTTGGCGAGCTGGCCGTCGTCCTCGGCGAACGCGACCACGGCGCCGGAGTCGGCCACGATGTAGGCGACGTCCTCGGGGTTGCTGGTCGGGTAGACGGTGGTGGTCGCGGCGCCGGAGCACATGATCGCGAAGTCGGCGAGCACCCAGTCGACCCGCGTGGTGCAGATCAGCGCGACGCGCTCCTCGGGCAGCACGCCCAGGTCCAGCAGCCCGGCGGCCAGCTGCTGCACGCGGTCGCCGGCCTCCCGCCAGGACATCGACTCCCACCCGTCGCCGACCGGTCGCCGGTACGCCTCCCTCTCGGGTGTCGCGTCGACCCGGTCGAGGAACATGGCGCCGACGGACGCGGGGCGATGCGTACCTACGCTGCTGCCGGCTGCCAGGCTCATGCCCCGAAACTAACGGGTCCGGAGCGGATCGTCGTCCAGGACCGGAGCCGCCGGTAGCGGGCGGTGCTCTGCCCGGCGCACGAGCGGCACCAGCGCGGTGCCGGCGAGCGCGAACACCGCGCCGACGACGAGCCAGCCCGGCCAGCCCCAGGTGATGCACAGGGCGGTGAGGACCGCCGGAGCCAGCATCGAGGTGGCCGCGAAGCCGGTGCTGAACAGCCCCTGGTACTGCCCCTGGCGGTCGTCCGGCGCCAGGCCGAAGCTGACCGCCCAGCCGCCGGCCGACTGCAGCAGCTCGCCGGTCACGTGCACCAGGGTGGCGACCAGCAGCAGCACGACGGCGGCGGACGCCGGGACGCCACCGGAGAGTGCGAACACCACGCACGCCAGTGCGAGCACCCAGCCGGACCGGCGCAGCGCCAGCGCTCCCTGACCGACCGTCTCCACGCCACGGCTGGCGCGGACCTGGAAGGCGACGACCGTCAGCGTGTTGACGAGCAGCAGGACGGCGACGAGCCACTGCGGCGCCTCGGTCCGACGGACGATCCACAGCGGCAGCGCGACGTCGAGGAGGGCGAAGTGCAGCGCCAGGAAGGCGTGCACCACCGCGACGAGGACGAACGGCCGGTCGCGCAGGACCGCGAGCCGCGGCCCGTCCCCGAGGTGCGGCCGCGGCTGTACCGGCGGGATGCGCAGCACGAGCAGTGCCGCCACGAGGAAGGTCGCGGAGTTGAGCAGGATGACGGTCACGTAGGCAGTGCGGGTGTCGACGGCGAGGGCGAGACCGCCCACCGGCGCCCCGATGGTGATGCCCACGTTGGTCACGGCGCGCAGGTACGCCCGCAGCCTCACCCGCTCGCCCGGTGCCCCCAGCGCCGCGATCATGCCGCTGCGGACGGCGTTGGACGCCCGGTCGACCGTCGTCACGAGGCAGGCGACGAGCAGGAACGCGGTGAACCCGTCGACCAGGGTGTAGGCCGCGACGCCGAGGCCCTCGGCCAGTGCCAGTCCGACGATGATGTTGCGCGGACCGCGCACGTCGCCCAGATGGCCGGCCGGGACGCCGGCGAGCAGGCCGCAGAGCCCCGCGACCGTGAGCCCGATACCGACCTGGGTCGGGCTGAGACCGACCGACTGGGTGAAGTAGATGGCGCTGACCGTGAAGAACATCCCGTTGCCGGCCGTGTTGGCCAGGGTGGCCCAGGCCCAGGTGCGCTGGGTCGGGTCGGCGGGGAGCAGTGCGGCGAGGCGACCGCGGAGCGGCGTCACCGGTCCCGGGCGGCGAGGTCGCGGCGTACGGCGTGCACGAGGGCGTCGGCGAGGTCCGCCTGCTCGTCGAGCATCCGGCGCAACCGGGCAGCATCGACGGAGCGGACTCTGAACACGTCGCCGATGGTGACGCCGTGAGCCGGACGGTCGACGACCGTCACGGCGTCGCCCGGGCCGACGGTGCCCGGCGTGAGGACACGCAGGTAGGCCCCGCAAGCGCCGTGGTCGGTGAAGCGCTTCACCCAGTGCGGCTCGTCCATGAAGCCCTGGAAGGTCGTGCACGGGATGCGCGGCGAGGTCACCTCCAGGACCAGGCCGTCGTCGCCGACCTGCCAGCGCTCGCCGATCACGGCGCCGGTGACGTCGAGGCCCTCGGTGTCGAGGTTCTGGCCGAACGAGCCGGGCGCCAGCTCGCGGCCGAGCTCGGCCGCCCACCAGGCACGGTCCTCGCCGGCATAGGCGTAGACGGCCTGGTCCGGGCCGCCGTGGTGCCGGGTGTCGAAGATCTGGTCACCAGCCAGGCCGACGTCGCCGTCGGCGGCCGCGTGCACCGGGACCCGGCCGTCGACGGGGCGCTTGTCGATCGCGGTCTTCTCGAGGTCGCCGCGCAGGTCGGGGATCAGGGCGTGGACGACGTTGACCGACGTGATGCGAGCGGGCACGAGCCCGACGCCAGCCGCCGACCCGGACGCCGCGCCCGTCACTTCTTGGCCTTCTCCCCGGCGCCGTCGGTGGACAGCGCGGCGATGAAGGCCTCCTGCGGGACCTCGACCCGGCCGACCATCTTCATCCGCTTCTTGCCCTCCTTCTGCTTCTCCAGCAGCTTGCGCTTGCGGGTGATGTCACCGCCGTAGCACTTCGCGAGGACGTCCTTGCGGATGGCCCGGATGCTCTCGCGCGCGATGACGCGGGAGCCGATGGCCGCCTGGATCGGCACCTCGAACTGCTGCCGCGGGATCAGCTCGCGCAGCCGCTGGGTCATCTGCACGCCGTACGCGTAGGCCTTGTCCTTGTGCACGATCGAGGAGAACGCGTCGACGCCCTCCCCCTGCAGCAGGATGTCGACCTTCACCAGGGCAGACGCCTGCTCGCCGTCGACCTCGTAGTCGAGCGAGGCGTAGCCGCGGGTGCGGGACTTCAGGTTGTCGAAGAAGTCGAAGATGATCTCGGCGAGCGGCAGCGTGTAGCGCAGCTCGACGCGCTCCTCGGACAGGTAGTCCATGCCCAGCAAGGTGCCGCGCCGGGTCTGGCAGAGGTCCATGATCGCGCCGATGTAGTCGCTCGGCGCGAGGACCGTGGCGCGGACGACCGGCTCGTGCACCTCGGCGACCTTGCCGTCGGGGAACTCGCTGGGGTTGGTGACGACCCGCTCGGAAGCGTCGTCCATCACGACGCGGTAGACGACGTTCGGCGCGGTCGCGATGAGGTTGAGGTCGAACTCGCGCTCCAGCCGCTCGCGCACGATCTCGAGGTGCAGCAGGCCGAGGAAGCCGCAGCGGAAGCCGAACCCGAGCGCGGCCGAGGTCTCCGGCTCCCAGACCAGTGCCGCGTCGTTGAGCTGCAGCCGCTCCAGCGCGTCTCGCAGGTCCGGGTAGTCGTCGCCGTCGACCGGGTACAGCCCGGAGAACACCATCGGCTTGGGGTCCTTGTAGCCGCCGAGCGCCGACTTCGCCGGGTGCGACGCATTGGTGACCGTGTCACCGACCTTCGACTGGCGGACGTCCTTCACACCGGTGATGAGGTAGCCGACCTCGCCGACCCCGAGGCCGTCGGACGGCATCGGCTCGGGCGAGATGACACCGATCTCCAGCAGGTCGTGCTGCGCCTTGGTCGAGAGCATGAGGATCCGCTCGCGCGGCGAGAGGTGGCCGTCGATGACGCGGACGTACGTCACGACCCCGCGGTAGACGTCGTAGACGCTGTCGAAGATCATCGCGCGGGCCGGCGCCTCGGCGTCGCCCACGGGCGGCGGCACCTGGACGACGATGGACTCCAGCAGGTCGTGGACTCCCTCGCCGGTCTTGGCACTGACCCGGAGCACGTCGGCCGGGTCGCAGCCGATGATGTGCGCGATCTCGGCGGCGTACTTCTCCGGCTGCGCCGACGGCAGGTCGATCTTGTTGAGCACCGGGATGATCTGCAGGTCGTTCTCGAGCGCCAGGTAGAGGTTGGCCAGCGTCTGCGCCTCGATCCCCTGCGCGGCGTCGACGAGCAGGACCGTGCCCTCGCACGCGGCGAGCGACCTGGACACCTCGTAGGTGAAGTCGACGTGGCCCGGGGTGTCGATCATGTTCAGGGTGTACGTGCGGCCGTCGTCGGCGGTGTAGGGCAGCCGCACGGCCTGGCTCTTGATGGTGATGCCGCGCTCGCGCTCGATGTCCATCCGGTCGAGGTACTGCGCGCGCATGGCGCGGTCGTCGACGACGCCCGTCTGCTGCAGCATCCGGTCGGCCAGCGTCGACTTGCCGTGGTCGATGTGGGCGATGATGCAGAAGTTGCGGATCTGCGCCGGGGCGGTGCGGCCCGGCACGGTGCTGCCGGAGGTGTTCGCAGGACTGGCGGGCACGCAGCATCCAATTGTTCTCGTACGACGGGACCCTTCATCCTCCCATGCGGTCACCGTGGACCAGGGCGCGCGACCAGTGGGAAGGCAGGAACTGCCGCGCGTCCAGGCGGCGCGGGCGGCGATGATGCCGGGGTGGAGGATCGCACCGGACCGCCGGGACCGGCTGGACGGGAACGCGCCGGGATCGTGACCGAGCGCCCGCCGTACGACCGGACGGCAGCGCGCCCCGCGTGGACCGAGCTGCCCGAGGACGTCCGCGACCGGGTCGCCGAGCTGGCCGGGGCCGCGGTGGTGAGCGTCGACGTCGCCGGCGGCGGCTTCACCCGGGGCTTCGCCGGGACGCTCGGCCTGGCCGACGGCACCGAGGTGTTCGTCAAGGCGGCGTCGGAGCTGGAGCGGCCGGTCGCGCACCGTTCGTACCGCACGGAGGCCGGTGTCCTGCGCGCGCTGCCGGCCGCCGTCCCCGCGCCACGGCTCCGCTGGACGGTCGACGTCGGTCCGTGGGTGGTGCTGGGCATCGAGCCCGTGCGCGGTCGGATGCCCGGGCTGCCGTGGAGCGTCGCCGACGTCGACCGCGCGGTCGCGACCTGCGAGCAGCTGGCGGACGCGCTGCACCCGGCACCCCCGGGGCTCACGCTCGACCGGCTCGCCGACATCTCCGTCGGTGACGACGCCGTGGCTGCGGTGGTACGCCGACGTCGCGCGCGGCGAGGTGTCGACCGACCTGCTGTCGCCCTGGGCGCGCGATTCCCTTCCCGAGCTGCGACGGCTGCTGGACGTCTCCGGTCCGGCCGTCGACGGCGAGACCGCGTGCCACGGCGACCTGCGCGCCGACAACCTGGTCGTGGACCCCGCCGGCAAGGTCTGGGTCGGCGACTGGAACTGGCTGCTGCTGGGCGCGGCGTGGACCGACGTGGTGGGGCTGCTCGTCACCGCGCACGCCGACGGTCTCGACGTCGACGCGGCGCTGGCCGGGTCGACACTTCTCGACGGGGTCGACCCGGAGGCTGTCGACGCCTGGCTGGCACTGCTGGCCGCGTTCATGTGCGGGCAGGCCGCCGAGCCGGCGCCCGACTTCGCCTCGTCATGGCTCCCAGCGCACCGCGCCCACTACGGCACCGCGGCCCTGTCCTGGCTCGAGCGACGTCGTACCCGCTGAGCACGACGTCGCTGGGACGCACGAGGGCCCGGCACCTCGCGGTGCCGGGCCCTCGTGACCGATCAGCCTGACGTCACGCCGGGAGGATCAGCTCCCGCCGGGCTGGGTCGCCCCGTTCGCCGTGAGCGTGTACTTCGGGTACGCCGTCGCGGTCTCCTCGGGTCGTCGGCGGTGACCAGCGCGGCCACCGTCGTCGTGGTCGACTTGTTGCCGACCAGCTCGGAGATGCACGTCGTTGCCGATGTTCGCGGTCCACATGTCGGTGGCCGCGTCGTAGCGGACCGGCACCTGTGCCACGTAGGCGAACTTGCCGTCGGTGCCGTAGGCGACCAGCTGCACGGTCCAGCCGGCCACCGGAACCGGGTGCGCCTGGGTGAGCGACGTCCACTCCGCCAGGTCGGTCGCCGTCGGAGATCAGCTCGTCGCCGACCTTGACGTTGTCGACCCAGAAGCCGTCACCGACGGTCGCCGCGTCCGTGATGTACCGGAAGGCGATGTCGATGGTCTGGCCCGCGTACTTCGACAGGTCGAAGGTCAGGGTGGCGGACGTCTGGTCCACGGTCGTGGCCGGGTCGCCGTCCGGGTTGTCGGACGGGCCGGTGAGACCGGGGAGGTTGGCGACGACGTTCGCCGCGGCCGACGGGTCGTGCTTGTCGGTCGTGTTGTCTTCGCCGTGTCCTCCAGGCTGACCCACTTCTTGGTGGCCGGGTCGAAGACCTGGACGTAGGCGAAGTCCCACGCGAGCTCGGTGCCCCACGTGAGGTCCGCCGAGAGGACTGCCTTGGACGCGTCAGTCGGCACGGTCACCTTGCGGGTGATGCCGCGGTCGAGGTCGTCG
Organism: uncultured Actinomycetota bacterium; assembly: GCA_963746175.1. Lineage (GTDB taxonomy): Bacteria > Actinomycetota > Actinomycetes > JACCUZ01 > JACCUZ01 > CAVVAH01. The sequence goes on from CAVVAH010000001.1 coordinate 1,246,628, forward strand.
CCCTGGCCGGAGTAGAGCTTGCCGTCGCCCTGCGGCCCACTCGACCGGGCCCGGGTCGTAGCCGGCGTTGCCCTGGAAGGTCAGGCTCTTGAGCGACTTGGCGTCGACGCTTGCCGATCGGGTCCTTCAGCTGGACGTAGTCGGCACCGTTGTTCGGCGCTCCCGGCGACGAGTAGGACTGCGGGCTGGCGAGGTTGACGAGCGACTTCAGCGTCGGAGAGGTGTAGGCGCGACTTGCTGCCACCCTTGAGCTTCGCGCCCTGGTCGATCGGCGTTGTCGAGGGCGATCATCGCCTGCCACTGGTGCACGACCTGCTGGGCGGTCACCCCGGCGCCGAACTGGTTGAGGACGTTCTGCAGCCCCTCGAGCCCGTTGCCCTGCTCCGTGTGCAGCGCCGACATGAAGGCGTCGCCACCGAACCGGCCGTGCAGGTACTCCATCATCGAGTAGGCCGCGCCGTAGTCGCAGAGGATCTCCGGGCCGCCCTGGTCGCTCCACTCGGTCAGCGAGTTCTCGGCACCACCGAAGTTGTCACCCAGGAAGCCCTGGAAGCACGACACGTGGCGGTCGGCGGTCGGGCTCGGTCGGGAGCTGGTTGGGGTTGACGTAGCCGACCAGGGTCTGCGCCCAGTCGGACAGGCCCTCGTTGACCCAGCTGTACTCGTCGGCGTCCTGGTCGTTCTCGAGCAGGTGCTGGTACTCGTGGGCGAAGGTGCCCTCGTACTGGTGCGGCCGGGCCGTGGTGCCGGCGGACGGGCAGCCGGCGACCGGCTGGTCGGCCTGCGGGTTGGCGCCGGTGCGGTGCAGCCAGTCGAACGAGTCGATGGTCATGATGTTGCGGTCCAGGTTGGCCGCGAACGTCGGAGAGAAGAAGCCGGCGATGTAGGTCTGGCCGTCCGGCGAGCCCGGGTCGAGGTAGTTGGCGTCGCGCACGTTGTCGACGAGCGTGACGACCTTGTCGCCGGGACCGGAGAAGTAGCCGGGAGCGAACGGGATGATGGTGCCGTTCTCGTCGCGCGCGGCGGTGACCAGCGCGCCGGACCCGTCACGGGAGGTGAGGTCGGAGAACGCCTCGCTCTCCTTCGGGAACATGTTGTTGTCGAACTCGTTGATGAAGGAGTTCACCTGGTCCTGCGGTGACCGTGACCTCGCCGCCGCCGAACACGTCGTTGCGGCAGGCGCCCGGCGAGCCGGCCGGGAACTTCAGCGCCTGGTTGCCGGCGTCGTCGACCGCGACCCAGATCTGGATGTGCTGGCCATCGCCCATGAGCTGGAACTTCTTGGCGTAGTAGCGCCCGGTGTTGTCGTTCAGGGCCAGCCAGTACCTGACCTCTCCCGTAGCCGCTGCGGCAGCCGGTGCGGCCGCGGCGGCCTGCCGCTGCTGCGCGCTGGCCGTCTGCTCACCCTTGATGGGGACCTTGCCTGCGGACACGTCGGACGGCGCGGGCACCGGGATGTTCCGGTCCTGGACGGTCCTGGCGGCAGCTGCTTTCGCGTCGGCCTTCGTGGGGCCTGAGGTGGTGCCGGCAGATGCCGAGACGGCCGGGGTAACGGCCATCGCGAGGGCAGCTGCCACGGCACACCAACGAGCGGTGCGGCGCATGCGGGATCTCTCTTTCGCTACGGTGCACGGGAGTGGTTACCCTCCGTGGAGGCTCGAAGCCTCGGGCAGCCTGACCCGCAAACCGCCAGTAATCAAGACCTAACGACCAAATTTCCGGCCCGAATGAACCAGGCGCGTGGTTCTTTCGGGTCACAGAGGGCTGGTCATCCTGCTCCAGCCAGTCACCGGGCGTAGCCGCTCGGGTGCCTTCGGGGTGCACCGGTTTGGCCGTCCGGCGCGCTGGTTGCTAGCCTGTCCCGTCGCACGATGTGCGCACTGCCGCGCTGCCCTGCGCCGCGGCACCCCCCACCGACACACTCTTTGAGGCTTCTTCGTGGCGAACATCAAGTCCCAGCTCAAGCGGATCAAGACGAACGAGAAGGCGCGGCTGCGCAACAAGGCCGTCAAGTCCTCTCTCAAGACGTCGGTCCGCAAGTTCCGCGAGGCCGTGGACGCCGGTGACCGCGACACCGCGACCACGCTGCTCGAGGACGCCGGCCGCGCGCTGGACAAGGCCGCGAGCAAGGGCGTCATCCACCGGAACCAGGCCGCCAACCGCAAGTCGGCGATGGCCAAGCGGGCCGCCTCGCTCTGAGCGCTCCCGCACCGCACGTCGAGGGCGTCACCCCCCACGGGGATGGCGCCCTCCTCGTTGCCAGCCGCCGCCCGCACCTGACCCAGGCATGATCGTGGGGCGGAGGACCCCGCTGCCGTGATCGTCAGCCGGTGCGCGCGCTGACGATCGCGCCGACGGCCCGCTCCAGGGCGTAGACCGGGTCGGTGCCGCCGCCCTTGATCTGCTCGTCGGCCCGGGCCACCGCGAGGATGCCGGCCGCCACGCCGTCCGGCGTCCAGCCGGCGAGCTGACCGCGCGCCTTCTTCACCTGGAACGGCGCCAGCCCCAGGTCGCGGGCGATGTCGTCGGGCCGTGCCGAGCGGGAGGCGCCGCCCACCTTGGCCAGGGTCCGCAGCCCGGCCGCGAACGCCGCGTTGAGCGGCACCGGGTCGACGCCGGTGGCCAGCGCGTGCCGCAGCAGCCGCAGCGCGTCCTCGTAGCGGCCCTCGACCGCGGCGTCGGCCACCTTGAAGCCGGTCACCTCCACCCGGCCCGAGTGGTAGCGCTCCACGACCTCGACGTCGACCGTCCCCGTCGTGTCGGACACCAGCTGGCTGCACGCCTGGGCCAGCTCGCGCAGGTCGCTGCCCAGCGCATCGACCAGGGCGACCGCGGCTGCCGGCGCGACCCGACGACCGGCCGCCTTGAACTCGCCCTGCACGAAGGCGACCTTGTCGCTCTCCCACTTCACCGGCTTGCACTCGACCACGACCGCACCGGCCTTCTTGACAATGTCGAGGAGCGCCTTGCCCTTCACTCCCCCGGCGTGCACGAGCACCAGCACGACGTCGTCACCCGGGTCGGCGACCACCCGGCGCAGCTCGTCGGCGACCGGCTCGGCGGCCTCGGCGACGTCACGGACCACGATCACGGTGGTGCCGCCGAACAGCGACGGGCTGGCGAGCTCGGTGATCCGCCCGGCCTCGATCCCGACGGCGGAGACGTCGGTGACGTCGGCCTCCGGGTCGGCGGCCCGGACGGCGGCCACCGCGGTGGCGACCGCGCGGTCGCGCAGGAGGGCCTCGGGACCGGTGACGAGGGTGAGCGGGGCGGGGCCGGGGGCTGGCATCGCCGCCAGGCTATCCGTCGGCCCGGACGAGCCGGAGGTGGCGTCGGTCGCCCGCGACCACGAGCGTCCCGCCCTGATCGGTGCGGCCGACGAGCGCACCGGCCCGCCGCAACGCGCGCAGGGTCCTGGGGGCCGGGTGGCCGTAGTCGTTGTCGACCCCGACGCTGATCAGCGCGATCCGCGGCCGGGCCACGGCGAGCAGGCCGGGCGCCTGGTACGCCGAGCCGTGGTGCGCCACCTTGAGCACGTCGACCGCCGGGAGCGGCCCACGCGCCAGCAGCGCCCGTTGCGCCGGCGGCTCGACGTCGCCGGTGAGCAGCAGCCGGACGCCGCGGGTGCGGACGAGCAGCACCACGCTGGCGTTGTTGGGCACCGAGCCCTCGTCGATCACGCGGGCCGGCCACAGCACCCGCCAGGACACCGGTCCCACGGTCACCCGCTCGCCCACCACCGGTGTCGTCAGCGGCACGCCGGCCCTCCTCGTCCACCGCCGGACGCGGACCAGCTCACCGTGGGGCTCGGCGTACCCGCCGAGGGCGAGCTCGCCCACCTCGCGGCCCCGCAGCACGCCGGGCAGTCCCTCGACGTGGTCGGCGTGCAGGTGGGTGAGCAGCACCAGCGGCACCCGGTGCACGCCGAGCCCGCGGAGGCAGCGGTCCACGGCACGTGGATCCGGCCCGGCGTCCACGACGACACCGGCTCCCGGACCGGCGGCCAGCACCAGCGCGTCGCCCTGCCCCACGTCGCAGACAGCCAGCAGCCAGCCGGCGGGCGGCCAGCCCGGCGTCGTCGCCGGGACGACGAGCACCACGCCGAGCACCGCGGCCGACGCCGCGGCGGCGCCCGGCCGTCGGCCGATGACCCGGGTCAGCAGCACCGCCACGACCGTCGCCCCGGCGAGCAGAGCCGCGCCGGCCGCGCTGCCGGGCCACGGCATCGCCGCCTCGGGCAGCCCCGCGGCGGTGTGCGCGACCGCCGCGATCCACCGCACCGGCAGCTCCGCCACACGGGCCACCGCTGCCGCTCCGGCCGCGCTCGCCGGCGCGACCGCCAGGGCGAGCACGCCGAGCAGGGTGGCCGGCGCGACGGCCGGTGCCGCCAGCAGGTTCGCGGGCACGGCGACCAGGCTGACCTGTCCGGAGAGCAGCACCACGACGGGCGCGCAGACGAGCTGGGCGGCCAGGGCGACGGCCAGCGCCTCCGCCGGCGGGCGTGGCAGTCCGCGGGCTCGCCACGCCGCGGCCCAGCCGGGTGCCAGCAGCACCAGACCGCCGGTCGCGAGCGCCGAGAGGACGAAGCCGTAGGACCGGGCCAGCCACGGGTCCGCGAGCAGCAGCAGCACCACAGCCGCGGCGAGGGCCGCGAGGCCGCGCCGGCGACGACCGGTCGCCAGCGCGGCCAGCCCGATCGCGCCCATCACGGCGGCGCGCAGCACCGAGGGCTGCGGGCGCGCCACCACGACGAACCCGGCGATCGCGGCGGCGGCCGCGAGCGGCAGCCCTCGCCCGCGCACACCTGCCCAGCGGCCGGCGAGAAGGACGAAGGACGCCACGATCGCGAGGTTCGCGCCCGAGACGGCGACCAGGTGCGTCATGCCGGCGATGCGAAGGTCGGCGTCCAGGGACGCCGGCACCCGCGACGTGTCACCGACGACGAGCCCGGGCAGCAGACCGCGCGCGTCCGGAGCCAAGTCGCTCGACGCGACCCGCAGCCCCGACCTGAGCCGGCCCGCCAGCCGCTGGACCGCGGGTGGCCGGCCGCGCCGGACCGGAGGCCCTCGCACGGCGACGACGGCGGCCGCCGGCTGCCCGGCACGGGCCGGGCCGAGCCGACCGGACAACGACACCCGCTGGCCGGGGAGCAGACCGGCCCACCGCCGGTCCCGTGCGAGCACCACGACCGGCGCCCTCGTCCGAAGCTCGCGCCCTCGTGCGACGGTGCGCTCCACCCGCACCGGCACGACGACCAGGTCGCCGGTCCGGTGGTCGCCACGCGTCCCGCCGTGGTGCACCACCGGGTCGCCGGTGACCGTCCCGGCCAGCTCGGCGACCGCGCCCTCGGCCGCCAGGTCGCCGAGCCCGCTCGACCGCACGGCGCCGACGTGCAGGGCGCCGACCGTGGCCGCCCCTGCGAGGCAGACCAGGGCGGCACCGGCGACCGGTACGAGCGGGCGGGCACGGACCAGCCCGAGGACGAGGACACCGGCCAGCAGCACTGCCGGCACCGCGACACCGAGCCACGGCCGCCCACCGGTGGCAGCGAAGGTCCCCAGCCACACAGCGGCCGCCGGCGCTGCGAGCCGTGCGTCCGGCCGCTCCGCCGCGCCGCCCGGCAGGCTCGTTCTCCTCACACGACCACCAGCGGGGCCAGGTCCGACAGGGTCGCCTCGCCGATGCCCGAGACCTCGCCCAGCTCGTCGACGGAGCTGAACCGCCCGTGCGCTCTACGCCAGTCGAGGATCCGCTGGGCCAGCACCGGACCGATGCCGGGCAACCCGTCCAGCGCGTCGAGCGTGGCGGAGTTGAGGTCGACCGGCGAGGCGGGACCGGCGCCCGCCGCCGGCGCGCTGACCGCCGGGGCACCGAGGACGGACGGTCGGCCGCGGCGCTGGACGACGACCTGCTCGCCGTCGACCGCCGGACGGGCGAGGTTGACGCTGGCGAGGCGCGCCGCATCCGTCGGGCCACCGGCAGCGTCCACCGCGTCGGCGACCCGGGAGCCGGCCCGCAACCGGACCAGCCCCGGCCGGTGCACCGCGCCCACCACGTGCACGACCACCTCTGCCACCACCCCGCCCGCCGACGGGCTCTCGGACCCACCGCCGGAGCTGATGCGCGACGCCGACGGGGACGGCTGCTCCCGCCGGACCCGCGGGGCGGCCTGCGCAGCGGGCTGCGCCTGCCACACGACGAACAGCGCGACCAGGACGGCGACCACCACGACCGCAGCCAGGCCGCCGACGGCCCGGCCGGTCGGTGCCCACCGGGCGGTAGGCGGCGGTGCCGGCTCCGGCGGCCGGTGCGGCACCCAGCCGGGCGGGGCGGACGGCGGCGATGCCGGTGGCACCGGTGCGTCCGCGGGCGCAGCCGGTCGGGCGCCGAGGCGTGCCAGCAGCTGCTCCCCCGCGAGGGAGGACTGGTCGGGCCGGCGGTGCCGCGCTGGACGGGAGCTCACCCGTCCGACGCTAGGAACCCCGCAGGTGCACGCGGGCGCCCCGCGACCGATCGGTGGACGACGACCGGCTGTGGACGACGGTTCCGGGGCGTCAGTGCGGGGCGACGACCACGGCGAGCATGCCGGGCCCGACGTGAGCGCCGACCACCGCGCCGACCTCGCTGACGACCAGCTGGTCGAGTCCCGTGACCCGCCGGCGCAGCCTGTCGGCGAGCGCGTCGGCCCGCTCGGCGCCGGCCAGGTGGTGGACCGCCATGTCGCCCGGCCGGCTGCCCGCCGCCGCGACCGCGACCTCCTCGAGCCGGGCGATCGCCTTCGCGGCGGTGCGTACCTTCTCCAGCGGCTCGATGTGCCCGTCGACCATCTGGAGCAGCGGCTTCACCGCCAGCGCCGACCCGACGAACGCGGCGGCGGCACCGATCCGCCCGCCGCGGCGCAGGTGCTCGAGGGTGTCGACGTAGAAGACGGTGGTGGAGGCGGCCGCGCGCCGCCGCGCCGCTTCGGCGACCTCGTGCGCCGGACGTCCCTGCGCGGCCGCGGCCGCCGCGGACAGCACGGCGAACCCGAGGGCCATCCCGAGGGTCTCGGAGTCGACGACCTCCGCGGGCACGGGCGACTCCTTGGCCGCCAGCCGCGCCGACTCGACGGTGCCCGACATCTGCGCCGACAGGTGCACCGAGACCACGGCGTCGCAGCCGCGGTCCGCCGCCCGCTGGTAGGCGGCGAGGAAGGCCGCCGGGCCGGGTCGCGAGGTGGTGACCGGCTGCCAGCGGCGCAGGGCGTCGGCGACGGTGCCGGACGACGCCTGGTCCACCTCGTCGTACGACGTGCCGCCGATCACGACCTGCAGGGGCACGACCTCGACGCCGGCGCGGCTGGCCAGCTCGACCGGCAGGTACGCCGTCGAGTCGGTGACGACTGCGACCCGCGCCTGCTCGGACATGCCGGTGAGGCTACCGAGCCGGGCCTCAGACCGGGACGACGTTGACCAGCTTCGGCGCGCGGACCACGACGGTGCGCACCTCGCGGCCCTCCAGGGCGCGCTGCACCGCCTCGGACGCCAGTGCCTTCTCGCGCAGCGCGTCCTCGGTGATGTCGGTCGGGACCTGCAGCCGGTCGCGCACCTTGCCCTGCACCTGCACCACGCAGGTCACGGTGTCCTCGACCAGCAGCTCCGGGTCGGCGGCCGGGAACTCGACGTGGGTCAGCGAGCCGTCGTGCCCCAGCCGGGACCACAGCTCCTCCGCCAGGTGCGGCGCCAGCGGCGCGACCATCAGCACCAGTGCCTCGGCCACCTCGCGGTGCGCCACCCCCGTCCGGACGACATGGTTGTTCAGCTCGATCAGCCGGGCGATCGACGTGTTGGCGCGCAGGTTCTCCATGTCGGTGCGCACGCTGTCGATCGTCTTGTGCAGCAGCCGCCGGGTGACCTCGTCCGCGGGCTCGTCGACGACGTGGACCTCACCGGTCTCCTCGTCGACGACGTTGCGCCACAGCCGCTGCAGGAACCGCTGCGAGCCGACGACCGCACGGGTCTCCCAGGGCCGGGACGCGTCCAGCGGCCCCATCGACATCTCGTACAGCCGGAACGTGTCGGCGCCGTACGCGTTGCACATGTCGTCGGGCGTCACCATGTTCTTCAGGCTCTTGCCCATCTTCCCGTAGTCACGGTTGACGGGCTTGCCCTCATGGCTGAAGCCGCCGTGACCGTCCTCGACGACCTCCTCGGCCGGGACGTACAGGCCGCGCTCGTCGGTGTAGGCGTAGGCCTGGATCATCCCCTGGTTGAACAGCTTGTGGAAGGGCTCGCTGCTCGACACGTGCCCCAGGTCGTGCAGCACCTTGTGCCAGAACCGCGCGTACAGCAGGTGCAGCACGGCATGCTCGGCGCCACCGACGTACAGGTCGACGCCGCCTGGGTGGCCCTCGCCCTGCGGCCCCATCCAGTAGCGCTCGACCTCGGGGTCGACGAACCGCTCCTCGTTCGTCGGGTCCAGGTAGCGCAGCTCGTACCAGCAGGAGCCGGCCCACTGCGGCATGGTGTTGGTCTCGCGGCGGTAGCGCTTCGGCCCGTCGCCGAGGTCCAGCTCGACCTCGACCCAGTCGGCCTTGCGGGCCAACGGTGGCTCCGGCTCGGAGGTCGTGTCGTCCTCGGGGAAGGTCCGCGGCGAGTAGTCGTCGACCTCGGGCAGCTCGACCGGCAGCATCGAGTCGGGTACGGCGACGGGCAGGTCGTGCTCGTCGTAGACGATCGGGAACGGCTCGCCCCAGTAGCGCTGCCGGCTGAACAGCCAGTCGCGCAGCTTGTAGGTGACGGTGCGCCGGCCGGTGCCCTTGCTCTCCAGCCAGTCGATGGTCCGTGCCTTCGCCTCGGCGACCGGCAGGCCGTCCAGGCTGATCTCGTCGTTCGCCGAGCTGATGGCCGGGCCCTCACCGGTGTACGCCTCGCCCTCCCAACCCTCGGGAGGTGCGACGGTGCGCACGATCGGCAGCCCGAAGCGGGTCGCGAACTCCCAGTCCCGCTCGTCCTGGCCGGGCACCGCCATGATCGCGCCGGTGCCGTAGCCCATCAGCACGTAGTCGGCGACGAAGACGGGCAGCGCCTCCCCGTTGACGGGGTTGGTGGCGTAGCCGCCGGTCCACACGCCGGTCTTCTCGTGGCCCTCGGTCTGCCGCTCGAGGTCGGTGCGCAGCTCCGCCGACCGGCGGTAGGCCTCGACGGCGTCGCGCGGCGTCGCGGCGCCACCGGTCCACGACGACGGTGCGTCGGCAGGCCACGCACCGGTCGCCAGCAGGTCGACCGCGGGGTGCTCCGGCGCGACCACCATGAACGTCGCGCCGAACAACGTGTCCGGCCGCGTCGTGAACACCTCCAGGCCGCCGCCCTCGCTGGCGAAGGTGACGCGGGCGCCCTCGGACCTGCCGATCCAGTTCCGCTGCTGCAGCTTGATGGACTCGGGCCAGTCCAGCCCGTCCAGGTCGGTCAGCAGCCGGTGCGCGTAGGCCGTGATCCGCATCTTCCACTGCCGCAGGTCGCGCTTGAACACCGGGAAGTTGCCGCGGTCGCTGCGTCCCTCGGCGGTGACCTCCTCGTTGGCCAGCACGGTGCCCAGCGCGGGGCACCAGTTGACCGGCGCGTTCGACACGTACGCCAGCCGGTGTGCGTCGACCACGCGGCGCCGCCCCACGTCGTCCAGGTCGGCCCACGGGGTGCCGTCGGCCACGCCGGGGACACCGGTCGGCATCGGCCGCGCGCCGGACGCCAGCAACGGCGCCAGCTCGGCCACCGGCCGGGCCCGCCCGGCCTGCTCGTCGTACCACGCCTCGAAGATCTGGTTGAAGATCCACTGGGTCCACCGGTAGAAGCCGGTGTCGGTGGTGGCGACGCTGCGGCGGCCGTCGTGCGCCAGCCCCAGCCGGCGCAGCTGCGCGCGCATCGTCGCGATGTTCTGGTCGGTGGTGATGCGCGGGTGCTGGCCGGTCTGGACGGCGTACTGCTCGGCGGGCAGCCCGAAGGCGTCGTAGCCCAGGGCGTGCAGGACGTTGTAGCCGGTCATCCGCTTGAAGCGGCCGTAGACGTCGGTGGCGATGTAGCCCAGCGGGTGACCGACGTGCAGCCCGATGCCCGAGGGGTACGGGAACATGTCCAGCACGTACTTCTTCGGCCGGGCCGCGACCTTCTCCGGCTCGGCCATCGGACCGGCCGGGTTCGGCGCCTCGAAGGTGCCCTCGGCGTCCCAGCGGTCCTGCCACCGCGCCTCGATCTCGCCCGCCATCGCGGCGGTGTAGCGGTACGGCGCCTCGCCGCTGGTCGTCGCCGCGTCCTCGGTGGGGGCGGGTGGGTGTCGGTCATCTCGTCGCGCCTCTTCGGGTCGGCTGCCGGGTCCGGACATGGAAAAGCCCCTCGACATGGAGGGGCTGCCGCGCTGACGGGGTGCTGGTCAGCGCGGCTCGGTAAGGAGCAGTCCGTACCTCACGCGACCAGGGTAGCGGACGCCTGCGTACACCGCCCGGACGCTTTAGTCGGCAGTCGCCGGCGGAGTCCCGGCCGACGGCGGCGTGTCGACCCGACGGCGCTGCGGGAGGCCGCCGGCCTCCTTGCGCAGCGACCGGCGCAGGTACATCTCCTGGTCCGCCTTGCCGAGCAGCGTCTCGAGGGTGCCGGAGTCCCACGGCGCGAGCATCGCCCCGCCCGCGCTGACCCGGACCGGCCAGACCTCGGCCGGCACGTCGTCGGTGAGCACGACGCCGTCCCGGACCCGGCGCTCCAGCTCGAGCGGTGCCATGCCGGCTCCCGGCCCGACGACGCAGAACTCGTCACCGCCCCACCGGGCGACGACGTCGGTGGCGCGGGTGGCCGTGCGCAGCGCTTCGGCCACCGCGACGATCACCTCGTCGCCGGCGGCGTGGCCGAGGGCGTCGTTGATCCGCTTCAGCCCGTCGATGTCGACGAAGATGCAGTGCACGGCGTCGCCCTGCCTGCGGGCCTGCTCCACCATCTGACCGCCGACCATCGCCAGCCCGCGACGGTTGGCGAGCCCGGTGAGGTGGTCGCGGACGGCGGCCGACTCGGCGGCGGTGCGAGCGGTCGCCAGCTCGCGGACGTTCGCGCGGCGCAGGTGGTTGACCACGAGGGAGAGCAGCGTGGCGCTGCACATCCCGACGACGTAGTGCGGCCACTGCGGCGCCGTCCCGACGAGGAACGCCCCCACCCCCCACGCACCCCAGGCGAGGTACAGCGTCGCGGCCAGCCAGCGCAGCGACAGGAGTACCGCGCCGGCGCCGACGATCACGAGCATGACGTTGGTCGTCTGCCGTGGCTGCTCGACCAGCACGAGGTGCAGCACGGAGCAGCCGACCGACAGCAGCACCAGTGCCGAGGTGGCGGCATGGCCGAGCTGGTCCGGGAGCCGGCGGCGGTGCGCCACGAACGCGAAGGCCCCGAGCAGCAGTGCACCAGCCGCGGCGGTCGCGGACATCACCAGCCGCGGGGTGCCGTCCAGCATCACCACGTGCAGGCACGGCGAAGGCGGCGAAGAGCACGCCGAGGCCCGCAGCGAGGGCCGGGACAGCAGCCGTCACCGCCGCGTCGTACGTCTCCTCGGGCGTCGGCGACACACCGGTTCTCTCGACATGCCCGTTCGCCACCTTGACACCGTAGGGCCGCAGGCCCGCGCGTGGGAGCCCGTTGCCCGGATGGACCAGCCCACCGGAGCCGTCGTGACCGCGCGGTAGCCGGCGGTAGCGGTCCGAGCCGGGGTGTCCGGTCCGGTCGCGGTTTCAGCCGGTGTTCAGGCGCCCTGTGGCACGGTGGCGACGTGCGGGTGCTGGTGGTCGACGACGACCCTCGCCTGGTCGAGGCCCTGCGGCGCGGTCTCGTGGCCGAGGGCTTCGCGGTCGACGTCGCCGTCGACGGGACCGAGGCGCTCTGGCGGGCCCGCGAGGCGGCGTACGACGCCCTGGTGCTGGACGTGATGATGCCCGGACCGGACGGGCTGTCGGTCACGTCGCAGCTGCGGGCGGAGGGGGTCTGGGCACCCATCCTGGTGCTCACGGCGCGCGGTCAGGCGGAGGACGAGATGCGCGCCCTGGACATCGGGGCCGACGACTTCCTCGCCAAGCCGTTCTCCTTCGGCGTCCTGCTGGCGCGGTTGCGCGCCCTGCTGCGGCGCGGTGGTGCGGAGCGCCCGGTGAGCCTCTCGGCGGGGGACCTGGCGCTCGACCCGGCCCGGCACGTCGTGGCCCGTGGCGACACCCCCGTGGACCTGACGCCCCGCCAGTTCGCGCTGCTCGAGCTCTTCCTGCGCCGGGCCGGCGACGTGCTCTCCCGCCAGGACATCCTCGCCCACGTCTGGGACTTCGCGTACGAGGGCGACCCCAACATCGTGGAGGTCTACGTCGGCCAGCTCCGGCGCCGGATCGACGCACCCTTCGGTCGGGCCGCCCTGCAGACCGTGCGAGGTGTCGGGTACCGGCTCGACCCGGACGGCGGCTGATGGCGGGCAGCGGGCTCCCGGGCCGCGGGTCGGTCCGGGTGCGGATCACCGCCGCCGCGACACTCGTGGTCCTGCTGGCGCTGGCAGCTGCGTCCTGGCTGCTGCTCACGACTGCGGAGCGCGCGCTGCGGGACAGCCAGGACGATGCCGCGCGGGCCCGCGCGACCGAGCTCCTCGGGCTGGCCGAAGCGGGTCGGCTGCCGCTCGGCTGCCGTCGCTCGGCGACGACGCCTTCGCGCAGGTGGTCGCCGACGGGAGCGTGGTCGGGGCCAGCGAGGGCAACGGTGGCCGGCCACCCGTCACGTCGTACCGGCCACCGTCCGGGGAGACGGTGGTGCGCACGGTACGACGGGTCCGCGACGACGCCGACCTGGAGGACTACCGGGTGGTGGCCTCGACCGGTCCGTCGCCGACGGGACCCGTGACGGTGTACGTCGCCACCAGCGTCGAGCTGGTGTCGGAGACGGTCGCCACGCTGCGCCGGCTGCTCCTGGTCGGCGTGCCGGCCGTGGCCCTGCTCCTCGGCCTGGTCGCGTGGCCGGTCGTGGGCCGCGCACTGCGGCCGGTGGAGGCGATCCGGGTCAGAGGTGGCGACGATCACCGATCGGGACCTCGTGCGCCGGGTGCCGGAGCCGCCCGGGAACGACGAGGTGGCCCGACTGGCCCGCACGATGAACGCCATGCTGGCCCGGCTCGACACCGCCACCCGTCGCCAGCGCGACTTCGTCGCCGACGCGTCGCACGAGCTGCAGAGCCCGTTGACGACGTTCCGGACCCAGCTCGAGGTGGCGACTGGCACACCCGGAGTCGACCGACTGGTCGCTTGGCGCCGGTGGCCTGCTGGCGGGCAGCCAGGAGATGGAGGCGTTGGTCCGCGACCTCCTGTTCCTCGCCACGGAGGACGAGGGCGGCCGACCGAGCCGGCGGCTCAGCTCGGTGGACCTGGACGACCTGGTGCTCGAGGAGGCGGCCCGGGTGCGGACGGCGTCGCCGGTGACCATCGACACCTCGGCGGTCTCCGCCGCCCCCGCTCCGCGGCAGCCGGGAGCAGCTGCGGCGACTGGTGCGCAACCTGCTGGAGAACGCGGTGCGGCACGCCGCCGGACGCGTCGAGCTGTCGCTGATCTCCGAGGAAGGCGTCGTCGAGCTGACGGTCCATGACGACGGCCAAGGAGTGCCTCCGGAGGCGCGGGAGCACGTCTTCGACCGCTTCGTGCGCCTGGACACGGCGCGCTCCCGGCAGGGCTCGGGAAGCGGGCTGGGGCTGTCGATCGTCGCCGCGGTGGCTGACGCGGCACGGTGGCTCGGTGCACGTGACGGACGGCACCGAGCCGGCGCCGGAGCGACGCTTCGTCGTGCGGCTGCCCGAGGCTGGCACGCGAGCCTGACGCGCGGCATCGACTCGTTCAGTGCTCCTTCAGCAACCGCTGCCTAGCGTGAGGTCGCCCTGAGAAGGAGGCAGCAATGACGAGGAGACTCATCATCAGCGCGGCGACCCTCACCGCTCTGCTCGCAGGAGGCGGAGCCGCTGTGGCCGCCGGCCACGGACGGCGGGGGGTCGAGGGCGACCACGAGGAGAGCGGCTCGCGCTGAGCCCGCAGCCCGGCAGACCAGACCGACGAGGACACAGGAGGAGTCATGCGGCCCATGAACAGCTCTCGGGTCACGCGTCATCGCTCGCACGTGGCGGCGGGAGCACGGTGGTCCACCGTCCTCCTGCTCCTCGGCGGCCTGGTCGGCGCGGCCACCTGGCAGGCCGTTGCGGCGGGGCCAGCCCCCAGGGTGGACCCGCGCGAGGCGCCGTACTACGACCCTGCGCACTTCACGACACGGGTCGACAACGCCTGGTTCCCCCTCAAGCCCGGGATCACGTACGTGTACCGCGGCGTCGAGGCCGACGGTCACCTGCGCGACGTCTTCACCGTCACCAGGGAGACCATCACCATCGCCGGCGTCGAGTGCCGGGTGGTGCACGACGAGGTCTTCCTCGACGGCAGGCTCGCGGAGACGACCGACGACTACTACACCCAGGACGTCGACGGGAACGTCTGGTACTTCGGCGAGGACACCGCCGAGCTGGACGCGAAAGGCCGGGTGACCAGTCGCGAAGGCACCTGGCGCGCCGGCCGGGACGGCGCCGAGGCGGGCATCTTCATGGAGGCGAACCCGCAGGCCGGCCACACGTTCCGGCAGGAGTTCCTGCGCGGGCACGCCGAGGACTTCTTCCAGGTGCGGAGCCTGACGAAGGACGTCCGGGTCCCCTACGGCCACTTCGGCCGGAACCCGATGCGTCGCAACGTGCTGCTCACCAAGGAGTGGACGCCGCTCGAGCCCGGCGTCGTCGACCACAAGTACTACGTGCGTGGCATCGGTGAGGTGCGCGAGACCACGGTGAAGGGCCCGCTCGAGACCCTCAGCCTGGTGCGGATCGTCCAGCGATGACGCGCAGAGGCGCATCGCCCGCCGGGTCCACGCGACGTTCACCCGGCGCCGCAGGCATGCCTGGCATCCTGCGGGGCACATCAGGGAGGCGCGGCCGCACCCGGCGGACCGCCCCACCTGGAGGTCGGCGTGGTCATCCTTGGCGCCATCTTGCTCATCATCGGGCTCGTCGCGAGCCTGTCGATCCTCGTCTGGCTCGGCATCATCCTGCTCGTCGTCGGCCTGGTGCTGAACCTCGTGCCGATCGGCGGGACCCGCCGCCGCTACTACTAGCCGCGCCGTCAGGTCCGCTACCCGCCGGATCGCGTCGCGGCAGCACGGACGACACTGGCCGCTCTCCCCACCAGGAGAGCGGCCAGTGCTGATTCGTGTCTCGGTGGTGTCGCGCTCTCCGTCGTGGCTCCGACGTCCGGGCGGGTGGGGCCGATGGGCGGCCCCGAGGAGGAGAACCGGAAGTACATCACCTGAGCAGACTACTCAACGCGCGGGCCGAGCGGGCGAGCCTGACGAGCGCCGGTACACCGCGCGACATCGGCTGACCGGTAGGTGGCCGACATGATCAGCAGGCGGCGGTGTGGAGCCTGGTGGGAGCTAGGGTGTTGGCGACGCCGACGCTCAGCGGGAGTCGGTCATGGGGCGGATCGGGAGCACCCGGATCGCCGGGTGTTCGTGCTGGGCAGGGTGAACCGACGCCGGCGACGATCGCGACGTCGATCGAGCTGGCGAGCCCAGCGGCTTCCCGCTCGATACGGCGTGCCGGCGAAGCTGAGCGACCCGCTGGAGATCGACGATCCGGGTCACCGTCAGCCCGACGGTGGCGTCCGGGCTCGGCGCTGCACCGGCACATCGCGGCCGGAGGACCCGACTCCTGACCTCGGTGCTGACTTGAGACGGCTACGTATGGCGTCGCGAGGCGCCACGCGTCCTCGCCGCCCGCCGGCGACGGACGACCTCGACTGGCTGACCGCGAGGTCGCACCGGCCACGAGTCGAGGCGAGAGGATCCGGCCGCTCGGCAGACCCAGCGACTCACCGACGGATAGCCGCGAACGCCACGCGGCTGCCGCTGCGCCGGCAGCACCGGCTCGTCGACAACGATGAGACTGCTCTCGGCCAGCGCGAACGCTCCACCGGCGGCCGGCCGCCGCAGGACTGATGCGGCTGCTCGGTGTTGTACTCCACGACCCATCCGTGCAGCGCCGCCTGCGCGTCCTCGATCGTGGCGTGCTGACGGTCGTGCTCGATTAGGAACTCAGCGCGGATCGTCTCATGCAACCGCTCGATCTTCGCGGTCGTCGCTGCGAGCGAATACGGCGCGGTGAGCAGATGACGAGATCGCCGTTGGCGTTGCACACCTTGTCGAGCACCACCGGCCCAGGACGAGACCGAATCGGGCCGTGAACACCTTCCCGTCGTCGGGTCAAGACCTGCGCCGGCGAACCGCCGATGCTGGCGCAACGCCTCCACCAGCGCGCTGCAAACCGGACGCGCGGTCGCCGGCCGACCAGCTTCGCGCAGACCACGAACCGGCGGAAAGGTCATCGATCCCGGTACCACTGCTCCCGGCTCGGCGAGATGCCGGCTCACGTCCATGCCACAGCTCCATCCAGGCCGCGTTCCCACGCGAGCCTCCCGTCGACCGTCGACGCTGCTTCGCGTCCACCGATGCTGCGGATGAACGCGCGTCGACGCCCGGCCCGCACACGTGGCGCGACGCCGATCACCCCAGTGCCGAGCGGATCCGGACGGCCGCTGGATGCGCACGACGCATCGTCGCCGCGCGCGCCTCGACTCCGCGGCATCGATGCAGACGCACGCCGGACGGGACCCGATCGGGCCATCCCAGCTGCAGACCGCCTCGCCGGCATAGCGACGCAGCCACTGCGGTGACCGTCTGCGAGTGACGCCGTTGGGCGCGCGACCTCGACTCACCGGACGGCGCCCTCGGCACCAATCCAGCCGCCACGATGCGGCGCTGCCACGACGGGAGCGAGCTGGACGGACCCGCCGGCGGGGTTGGCGGCGCTGCGAGCCGCTGCTGGCAGCACGCCCACGGGACGACCGAATCCTCGCCGCCCGGGCCCACCTGCTGGAGCGCCCAGGGAAGCCCGGAAGCCGCGGCTTCCTACCGGCTCGCGGCATCGCTCACCGGACTCGATCCCCGAGCAGAACTACGTCAACGCGAGGGCCGAGCAGGCGAGCCTGACCGGAGGCACCACCCGCCCGGAGACGACGCTGCGGCCCCGCCCCGAAGGACGGAACCGCAGGTCATCCGGGGTGGAGCTGAGGGGACTCGAACCCCTGACCCCCACACTGCCAGTGTGGTGCGCTACCAGCTGCGCCACAGCCCCTTGCCACTGCTTGTCGTGCTGCCGAGCGAGTCTAACGGCTCCCCTCCAGCCGCACGAATCGACCTGGCCTGCGGCTACTCCTCATCTCCCATCACGGGCTCGGGAAGGCTGCCGGCGTTGTGCTCGACCAGCCGCCAGCCCGCGGGCGGCGCCTCCTCGAGCACCGACCAGCAGCAGTTGGCCAGCCCGCCGACGACGGCCCACCGGTCCAGCGGCAGGTCGAGCAAGGAGCCGATCGCGGCGCGGGCCGAGCCGCCGTGGGTGACCACGACCAGGGTGCCGCCGGCCGGCACCTCGGCCAGTGCGTCGACGACCGCCGGGACCACCCGGGCAGCCACCTCGGTACGGCGCTCGCCGCCGCCCGCGGGGACGTCCTCGCCGGCCCGCCAGGCGGCGTAGAGCTCGTGGTCCTCGGCGTCGATCTCGGTCGCCGTCCGGCCCTGCCAGCGGCCGCCGTACGTCTCGCGCAGCCGCGCGTCGAGCCGGACGTCGAGCTGGCACAGCTCGCCGAGCGCCGCCGCCGTGCCGCTCGCGCGCAGCAGGTCGGAGGAGACGATGGCGGCCGGTGCCAGCGTGGTGAGCAGCCGCGCGGCGCGGCCGGCCTGCGCGGCGCCGACCTCGTCGAGCTCGACGTCGCTGCTGCCCTGGAACCGCTCGGCGAGGTTCCACGCCGTCTGCCCGTGCCGCCAGAGGACGACCCGCCGGCCGGAGATCCGGCTCAGGACGCGGCCCCCTCGACGCCGCCCTCGAGGTGCGAGCGCCGGCTGTGCGCCTGCCGCACCGACTCGGGCAGCTCGACCGAGGGGCAGTCCTTCCAGATCCGCTCGAGGGAGTAGTAGATCCGCTCCTCCGCGTGCTGGACGTGCACGATGATGTCGACGTAGTCGAGCAGGATCCAGCGGCCCTCGCGCTCGCCCTCGCGGCG
The DNA here is from genome assembly GCA_963746175.1 of uncultured Actinomycetota bacterium. GTDB lineage: Bacteria > Actinomycetota > Actinomycetes > JACCUZ01 > JACCUZ01 > CAVVAH01. Next base: position 1,264,804 of record CAVVAH010000001.1, read on the forward strand.
TACCGGCTTGGCGCCCAGCCCGCGCAGTCGCTCCTCGATCCCGTCGACCACCGCGCGGACCTGCCGGTCGTTCGAGGCGGAGCAGAGCACGAACACGTCGGTGATGACGAGCTGGTCACCCACGTCGAACGCGAGGATGTCGTCGGCCAGCTTGTCGGCGGCGGCCTCGGCGGCGGCCACCGCCAGCTCGCGCGCACGGGTCGAGACGGTCACGGGCCCCAGTTTCTCACGACCGGCTCCGGTGCCGTCACGGCGCGAAGTCCGGGCCGAGGATCACGATCACGTCGGCGATCGTCTGGCCACGGTCGTTGGGGACCACCGAGTCGGCGGGCAGGCCCAGCGCCGCGGCCACCCGACGGCCCTTTTCCAGGCTCGCGTCCGTGCCGTCGCTCACCTGGATCGAGCTCGGCTGGTTCGTGAACGGCGACGCGTTGCCGCCGTTCTTGAACTGGAACCCCGCGTCGACCAGCTTGCTCCGAGCCTGCTCGGCGAGGCCGGGGGTGCCGACCCCGTTCTCCACCAGCACGCGGACGACCCCGCCCGAGGCGTCCTTCTGCAGCGCCCCGGGGAACTTGTCGCGCAGCGCGGCGTCCGCGTCGCCGACGTTGAGACCGTAGGACGGCACCGGACCGCCGGTGTCGATCTCGTTGACCGGGAGCACGTCCGAGACGAACTCGCCCTTCTTCGCCGCCTCGCGCATCACGGCGAGCCGCGCGGCCAGCGCGCCCTGGTCCAGGTTGGACGACGAGCCGGCGCCGGCCGTGGCGAGGAACGCGCCGATGCCGGTCTCGTCGGCGGGCAGCTTCGAGAGCATCGCGGTGAGCACGTCGTCGAAGCGGGCCAGCCGTGCCTCCTCGGGCTCGGTGTCCGCGAGGTAGGTGGCATAGGCCACTGCGGCGGACCCCTTCAGCAGCTGGTTGCCGGCCTTGACGACGACCGTCTGGGCGCCGTTCGGCGCGGTGTCGACGACGTCGACGTCGACGGCGGCCTGGACGCCGCCGACCGCGTCGACCAGGGCGACCAGCGCCGGCTTCGTCAGCGTCCAGGTGTCGTCGACGCGCAGCCCGAGCAGGTCGGTGAGCGCCGCGCTGGAGGCCTCCGGGTCGCCGATGGTGGTGGTCTCGCCGAAAGCCATCGCGCCGGAGCCGGCGACGTCGACGTTGAGCCGCGACGGCACGAGCAGCGCGACTGCCGACGCGGCGCCCTTGGTGGTCCCGACGATCGCGGATCGCGGCGGCCGTGCCGTCGGTGCCGGTCACCTGGACCAGCGTGATCAGCTGCTTGTCACCCACCGTGGTGGCGGTCGGCGGCTCGGTGTCCGAGGGGCGCAGCAGCAGCCACCCCACCAGGACGACGAGGACCACGCCGACGACCCCGGCCGCGACGACCAGCACACGCCGGCGTCGGGCGCGCACGCGTGCGGCCCGCTCGGCATGGCGATCGCGCCGCACGACGACCGTCGGCCCCGGTGCCGCCGCTGCGGCGCCGGCGGTGGTCCCCGAACCGGGACCGGCCGGGGCGGCCGGGCTCTGTCCCGGGGCCTCCGTCTCGGGTCCCGCTCGCACCACGGGGCCGGAGCGCAGCCGCCCGGCCACGTCGACGTCGGGCAACGGGTCGGGCTCGGGACGCCGGTGCTTCCCGCTACTCATCGGGGCCACCGGGGAGCTCGAGCGCCGGCGCGCTGACGCGGGGAGAGGTCACCGGGTCACCGGGTAGAGCCGGTGCTTGGCGACGTACTGCACGACGCCGTCGGGCACGAGGTACCAGACGGGTTCGCCCCGGCTCACCCGCTGGCGGCAGTCGGTCGACGAGATCGCCATCGCGGGGACCTCGAGCAGGCTGACCCGGTCCTGCGGCAGGCCGTCGCCGGACAGCGGTGTGCCCGGGACGGGTGACGCCGATGAAGTGGGCCAGCGAGAACAGCTCGTCCGCGTCCTTCCAGGTCAGGATCTGGGCCAGCGCGTCGGCGCCGGTGATGAAGAACAGCTCCACCGAGTCGCCGCGCTGCCCGCGCAGGTCGGTGAGGGTGTCGACGGTGAAGGTCGGGCCGGGCCGGTCGATGTCGACGCGGCTGACCGTGAAGCGGGGGTTCGACGCGGTCGCGATGACAGCCATCAGGTAGCGGTGCTCGGCCGTGGTCACGGACCGCCCACCCTTCTGCCAGGGCTGGCCGGTGGGGACGAACACCACCTCGTCCAGGGCGAACCGCGCCGCGACCTCGCTGGCGGCGACGAGGTGGCCGTGGTGGATCGGGTCGAAGGTGCCGCCCATGACCCCGAGACGGGACGGCGGCGCCGGCGTGGAAGGAGTCACGGCGGGCGCGGCGGAGGGCCCGCTCAGCGGTCCTTGCCGAACATGAGCGTCACCAGCAGGGCGGCGGTCAGCAGGGCGAACGCGATCAGGCCGATCGCCCACGGCTCCAGCGGCAGGTCACGGCCCTGGGACTCGCCCTCGACGGCGAGAAGTCGGACGACGGCTGCGGTCATGTCGGGGGCACTCCTGTCGGGCTGGATGGGGCTGGGCGCATCCTTCCACAGCGCGGTGGTGCAGGAGGGCGCCGGCGAGGGTCAGAACGGTCGGACGCCCCCGGCGGGCACCAGGACCGGGGCCGGGCTCTCGGTCGCGCGGCGGTGGTAGGTGAGCCGGTCGACCACCTCGAGGCCCGACACCCGCCATGGCGGCAGCTCGGCGGTCAGCCGGTGCTCGCCCCAGAGCCGCAGGGCCAGCGCCGCGGCGTCCTCGAGGTCACGGGCCTCCTCCCAGTAGCGCAGCTCGGCCCGGTCCTGGGCGTAGCGCGCGGACAGCAGGAAGGGTCGCTCGTGCGCCAGCCGCTCGAGCGCCGCCCGGATCTCGCCGGCATCGACGGCGTCGCCGACGACCGTCAGGGTGACGTGCCACATCGGGGGTGTCGCGGGCTGACCAGCTGGCCGCTGCGCGCCCGGCTCCACCCCGACAGGTCGGGCCACGTCGCTCACCCGTGCACCCTCCGCTCGTCCGGCTCGTCAGCCGCCCAGCAGGACGATGTCGTCGCGGTGGACGACCTCGCGGCCGAAGGCGGGTCCCAGCTCCCGGGCCAGGTCCGGTGTCGACCGGCCCAGGAGGCCGGGGAGCTCTGTCACGTCAAAGTTCACCAGCCCGCGCGCCACCGCGTGGCCGTTTTGGTCAAGGAGGTCCACCGGATCGCCCGCGACGAACTCGCCCGTGACCGACGTCAGGCCCGCCGCCAGCAGCGACATCCGCCGCTCGACGACGGCGCGCACCGCCCCGTCGTCCAGGCTGAGGCTGCCGCGCGGGGTCGTGGCGTACGCCAGCCAGAGCATCCGGGTCGGGAGCCGCACCTCGGCCGCCGCGAACGAGGTCCCCACCTCGGCCCCGGCCAGCACCGCGCCTGCCTGGTCGGCGCCGGCCACCACGGCGCGCACGCCGGCAGCGGTCGCGATCCGCGCGGCCTCGACCTTGGTCGGCCATCCCGCCGGTGCCGACGCCGGACCCGCCGCGGCCGAGCCGGACGCCGACGAGGTCCTCGGGGCCGGCCACGTGGCTGATCCGGCGCGCGTCACGGCGCCGCGGGTCCCCGTCGTACAGGCCGTCGACGTCGGACAGCAGCACGAGCAGCTCGGCGCGCACGAGGTGCGCGACCAGGGCAGCGAGCCGGTCGTTGTCGCCGAACCGGATCTCCTCGGTGGCGACCGTGTCGTTCTCGTTGACGACCGGCAGCACGCCGAGCTCCAGCAGCCGGTACAGCGTCCGCTGGGCGTTGCGGTAGTGACCGCGGCGTACGACGTCGTCGGTGGTCAGCAGCACCTGGCCGACGGTGATCCCGTGCCGGGCGAACGCCTCGGTGTAGCGGTGCACCAGGAGACCCTGGCCCACGCTGGCGGCCGCCTGCTGGGTGGCCAGGTCGCGGGGCCGGCGGGCCAGGGCGAGCGGTCCGAGCCCGGACGCGATGGCGCCGGAGGACACGAGCACGACCTCGCGGCCGGCCGCGTGCGCGGCGGCCAGGGCGTCGACGAGCGCGTCGACGCGGGCCGGGTCCAGGCCGCCGCCGGGCGTCGTGAGCGACGACGAGCCGATCTTGACGACGACGCGGCCCGCCACGGGCTCAGCGTCCGTCGAGCCGCAGGTCGGTGCCGCGCCGGCCGTGCAGCAGCTCGGCGCCCGCCTGCAGCGTCGGCTCCCAGTCGAAGATGACGCCTTCCGGGCCGGCGCCGATGACGACCTCGTCCCCGGCCTCGGCACCCGCGGCGAGCAGCGCCTCCTCGACGCCGAGCCGGGCCAGCCGGTCGGCCAGGTAGCCGACGGCCTCGTCGTTGCTGAAGTCGGTCTGCCGGACCCACCGGGTCGGCTTGCCGCCGGTGATGACGAACCGGTCACCCTCCTGGACGACGGTGAAGCCCGAGTCGTCGACAGCGGTCGGCCGGAGCACGATCCGGGTGGCTTCCAGGTCCGGCGCCTCGTCGCGCGCCTGCTGGACCCGTGCAGCCATCGCGAACGACAGCTCGCGCAGCCCACCGCGCGTGGCGGCACTGACCGGGAGCACCTGCAGCCCGCGCGCCTCGAGGTCGGCGGTGACCATCTCGGAGAGCTCGTGGGCATCGGGCACGTCGACCTTGTTGAGGGCCACCAGCCGCGGCCGGTCGTCGAGCCCGCCGTACGCCGACAGCTCGGCCTCGATCGCGTCCAGGTCGCTCAGCGGGTCGCGGCCCGGCTCGATGGTGGCCATGTCGATGACGTGCACCAGGACGCTGCACCGCTCGACGTGGCGGAGGAACTGCAGGCCGAGTCCCTTGCCCTCGCTGGCGCCGGGAATCAGGCCCGGGACGTCGGCGACGGTGTAGCGGACCTCACCGGCCTCGACGACGCCCAGGTTGGGGACCAAGGTGGTGAACGGGTAGTCCGCGATCTTCGGCCGGGCAGCGCTCAGTGCGGCGACCAGGCTGGACTTGCCGGCGCTCGGGAAGCCGACCAGCGCGACGTCGGCGACGGTCTTCAGCTCGAGGACGACGTCGCCGCCGTCCCCGGGCTCGCCCAGCAGCGCGAAGCCGGGGGCCTTGCGGCGCGCCGAGGCGAGCGCAGCGTTGCCCAGCCCACCACGGCCGCCCTGTGCCGCGACGTAGGTCGCGCCCGCGCCCACCAGGTCGGCCAGCACCTCGCCGTCGGTGCCCTTGACGACGGTGCCGTCCGGCACCGCCAGGACCAGGTCGTGGCCGTCGGCGCCGCTGCGGTGACCGCCCTGGCCGGGCTTGCCGCTGGTGGCTTTGCGGTGCGGGGCGTGGTGGTAGTCGAGCAGCGTCGTGACGTTCTGGTCGACGACCAGGACGACGTTGCCGCCGCGACCGCCGTTCCCGCCGTCGGGGCCGCCGAGCGGCTTGAACTTCTCGCGGTGGACCGAGCTGCAGCCGTGGCCGCCGTCGCCGGCGGCGACGTGCAGCACGACGCGGTCGACGAAGGTGGTCACGGGTCCTGCTCTCTCAGGTGGTGCGGAGGCGGTGCGGAACGGCAATGGGGACCATGGTCGAGACCATGATCCCCACTGGTGGTCGTGCCGGCGCCGCGGATGCGGCGGGAGGTGGTGCCGCGGTCAGCTGACCGCGACCTCGGCCGGGACGATGTTGACGACGCGGCGACCCCGGCGGCTGCCGAACTCGACGGCGCCGGCGCTCAGGGCGAACAGGGTGTCGTCACTGCCGCGGCCGACGTTGAGGCCGGGGTGGAAGTGGGTGCCGCGCTGGCGGACGATGATCTCGCCGGCGTTGACGACCTGGCCGCCGAAGCGCTTGACGCCGAGCCGCTGCGCGTTGGAGTCGCGCCCGTTGCGGGTGGACGAGGCGCCCTTCTTGTGAGCCATCGATGTGCCTTTCGCGTGATGCTGGTGTCGGTCGGCGGGTGCCGGGACCTACTTCTTCGAGCCGGTCTCGATGCCGGTGACCTTCACCTGCGTGTGCTTCTGCCGGTGACCCTGGCGCTTGCGGTAGCCGGTCTTGTTCTTGAACTTCAGGATGTCGATCTTGGGGCCTTTGGTGGCGGCAACGATCTCGACGGTCACCGTGGCCTTGGCCAGGGCCGCCTTGTCGCTGGTCACCGACTCGCCGTCGACGAGCAGGAGGACGGGCAGCTCGACGGTCGCGCCCGGCTCGGCCTGGACCCGGTCGATCTCGAGGACGTCACCGACGGCCACCTTCTCCTGGCGGCCACCAGCACGGACGATCGCGTACACCATCGAGGACTCAGCCTTACTCTCTGCACTCGCGTCACGGGGACCTCGGCGCACGCAGCACGCGCGCGAGGGAAACCGGCGTCACGACGGACGCCAGGCGTAGGGACAGTCAAGGGTACGGAGACCGGCGCCACCCGGTCAAACCGGCCGGCGCCCCGCCACTGCACCTACAGCGTGGTCACCGGGCTGGTCGCCTTGCGGCGGCGCCGGGACCGGCCGGCAGCCGGCTGGTCCCCCGCGTCAGCCGGCTGGGCGACCGCCGGCTCGGTGTCGACCGGCTCGGAGCCGACCGTGGCGGCGTCCGGAGCCTCGACCGGGTCCTCGATCGCCACCGGGTCGCCGGCAGCGTCCTGCACCGCGGCGCCGTCGACGGCCTCGTCTGCCGCGGCCACGTCCTTGCGGCCCCGTCCGCCGGACCGGCCCCGGTCCTTCGCGTCCTTGCCGCCGCCGGCGGCCTTGGGCTCGCCGCTCTCCTTGGCCTCGCCGCGTGCCCGGCCGCCGCGACCACCCTTGCGCTCACCGCTGTCACCGCCGCCGTTCTTCTTGTCGACCGGCTCGGTGTGGATGTGGTAGCCGCGGCCGTTGCACGCCTCGCAGGTCTCGGCGAACACCTCGTGCAGGCCCTGGCCGACCCGCTTGCGGGTCATCTGTACGAGCCCGAGCGAGGTCACCTCGGCGACCTGGTGCTTGGTCCGGTCGCGCCCGAGGCACTCGATCAGCCGGCGCAGGACGAGGTCGCGGTTGCTCTCGAGCACCATGTCGATGAAGTCGATGACGATGATGCCGCCGAGGTCGCGCAGCCGGAGCTGTCGCACGATCTCCTCGGCCGCCTCGAGGTTGTTCTTGGTGACCGTCTCCTCGAGGTTGCCGCCGGCGCCGGTGAACTTCCCGGTGTTGACGTCGACCACGATCATGGCCTCGGTGCGGTCGATGACGAGGTAGCCGCCGCTGGGCAGCCAGACCTTGCGGTCCAGCGCCTTGGCCAGCTGCTCGTCGACGCGGTTCTCGAGGAAGACGTCCTTCTCTCCCGTCCAGCGCGACATCCGCTCCCGGAGGTCGGGCGCGACGTGACCGACGTACGGCTCGAGCATGTCCCAGGCGTCGTCGCCGGAGACGACCAGCGAGGCGAAGTCCTCGTTGAAGATGTCGCGGACGACGCGGATCGTCATGTCCGGCTCGCCGTAGAGCAGCGTCGGGGCCGACGTGCCCTTCTCCGACTTCTTCTCGATGTCCTCCCACTGCGCGGTCAGCCGGGCGACGTCGCGTGACAGCTCCTCCTCGCTGGCGCCCTCGGCCGCGGTCCGGACGATGACGCCGGCACCCTCCGGGACCACCTTGCGCAGGATCGCCTTGAGCCGCGTCCGCTCGGTGTCGGGCAGCTTGCGGCTGATGCCGGTCATGGAGCTGCCCGGCACGAGGACGAGGTAGCGACCGGCGAGCGAGACCTGGCTGGTGAGCCGGGCGCCCTTGTGGCCGATCGGGTCCTTCGTGACCTGCACGAGCACGGGGTCACCGGACTTCAGCGCCAGCTCGATGCGGCGTGGCTGACCGTCGAGGCCCGCGGCGTCCCAGTTGACCTCGCCGGCGTACAGGACGGCGTTGCGGCCCTTGCCGATGTCGATGAAGGCGGCCTCCATCGAGGGAAGCACGTTCTGCACCCGGCCCAGGTAGACGTTGCCCACCAGCCCCGAGCTGCTCGCGCTGCTCACGTAGTGCTCGACCAGCACGCCGTCCTCGAGGACCGCGATCTGGGTGCGCTCGCCGGACTGGCGGACGATCATCTGCCGGTCGACGGCCTCGCGACGGGCCAGGAACTCGGCCTCGGTGATCACCGATGGGCGCCGGCGTCCTGCCTCGCGGCCCTCGCGGCGCCGCTGCTTCTTGGCCTCGAGCCGGGTCGAGCCCTTGACCGAGCGCACGCCGTCGTCGTCCTCGCGCTCCCGCGGGGTGCTGCGCTTGCGCGGCTCGCGGACCCGGGTGACGGTGTGGGGCGGGTCGTCGACCGCGACGTCGTCGCCGGAGTCGGAGCCACCCCGGCGCCGCCGCCGGCGGCGCCGGCGGGTGCCGGCGGCCTCGCCGTCCTCGACGTCCTCCGAGTCAGGGATCTCTCCGACCACCTCGTCACCGGTCTCGCCGGCCGCGGTGTCGCCGGGCTCCGGCGCCTCGTCGTCGGGCGCCTGGTCGGACTCGCCGCGACCCCGGCCGCGGCGACCGCGGCCACCGCGCCGACGGCGCCGGGCGGTGCCCGTCTCGCCGGTCTCGTCGTCGTCGGTCTCGTCGTCGGCAGCCGCCTCGTCGGGCTCCGGCGCAGCGGCCGCGGCCTTGGCCGCGGCGGCGCGGCGGCGCGGCGGCGCGCCGACGGGGTCGGGCGCCTGGAAGAGCAGGCCGGGGGCGACCGGGCCGCTCGTGGCCGCTGCCGCGTCGGCGTCCGTCGCGCCGTCCACGGGCTCGGCCGTGACCTCCGCGGCAGTCTTCTTCGTGGTGCGCTTGCGGGTCGCCTTCTTCGCCGGCGCGGGCTCGGCCGACGGCGCGTCGGAGGCGGCGGGCGCCTCGGGAGCAGCGGCGGCCTTCTTCGTGGTGCGCTTGCGGGCGGCCTTCTTGGCCGGGGCCGCCTCGGCGGACGGCGCGTCGGAGGCCGGGTGCTCCTCGGCCGCGGTGGGCCGGTCGGAGTCGGCCGCGACGGGCGGTCCGGCCGGCCTGCTGGCTGCCCGGCGCCGGCGACGCGGCGCGCTGTCGGTGGTGGTGTCGGGGCCGGCTGCAGCGCCGCCCTCGGTCGTCTGTGTCGGCTCGGTGTCGAGCATCCGGGTGGTCTCCCGTCGTGCTCCCGGGCGCCGGGCGGGCGGCCGGTCCACCTGGTGGGTGGTCCGGTCCCGCTCCCCGCAGCGCCGCGCGGGGGCTGGTCTCAGGTCCGTCCGCCAGGGAGGCGGGCGGCCGTGCGAAGTCTGTGGTGCGACCGGCGCGCCCCGCTGCGGCCCGGAGGCCGCGCAGGGGCGGTTCAGTCGCCGGCGGCGTCTCGGTCCGGTGCCAGTGGGTCGGACACCGTTCCGGCCGGCTCGTCGAGGGGGCCTTGCGCCAGCCTCGTGACCGCGGGGGTCACGGGCGGCGCGAGCGCGCCGATCGAAGCGAGTCCGGCGAGGACGTCGTCGGGTCGGACAGCCGGTGTGACATGGCGTACGACCAGTCGCAGTATCGCACACGGGCCGCCGGCATCCCCCGCGCCACGCGGGCCGGACCCGGCGCTCAGCGCCACCACCGCCTCCCGGGCGTCGAAGGTCCGCAGCCCGTTCTTGGTCATCCGGGAGACCTCGGCGCGGTCGGCGGCGAGGAAGGCGGCCACCGCCGACTCGGCGGCGGCCTGGTCGACGCCGTCCAGCCGGACCTCCCAGACCGACGCCTCCAGCCGGTCGGCCAGGCTCTCGGCCCGGGTGTTCGCCGGGGGCGGGGCGACCTCGACCATCTCGAGCACGTCGAGGTCGTCCGGCAGCGAGGCGTCCAGGGCGGCCCGCAGCTTCTCCGGGTCGCAGCGCTGGGACAGGCCGATCTCGAGGTACTCCGCCTCGCTGGCGACCCCCGTCGGGGCGGCCCCGGCGTAGCTGACCTTGGGGTGCGGCGAGAAGCCGGCCGAGTACGCCATCGGCACCGCAGCACGGCGCAGCGCCCGCTCGAAGGCGCGCTGGAAGTCGCGGTGGCTGGTGAACCGCAGCCGGCCGCGCTTGGTGTAGCGCATCCGGAGCCGCTGCACGGTCGGCGGCGGCGGCGGTCCCTCAGGCTGGCGCGGCACGCGGCGCCTCCTGCGGTACGCCGGTCAGCGGCGCCGTCGCCAGGGTCACCGGCACGGTGCGGGCGCCGTCGAACTCGTACCGGACGACGTCGACCCGGTCGGTGACGAGCGGGACCGCCTCGACGGACCCGCGCGCATCGACCCAGGCGGCCAGCCGCACGGGGTCGGCGACCGGTGCGGCGAAGTGCAGCAGGGTGGACCACCAGACCGAGCGGCGGTAGTACGCCTCGGCCCGGCCGACCTCGGCCAGCTCGCGCAGGACCCGGTCGCGGAGGCGGTCGGGCGCACCGTCGACCGGCTCGGCCAGGGCGAGCACGCCCCGGTCGGCCAGGGCCAGCCCGGTCACCCGCCAGCGCAGCGGCGGCATGCCGTCGGCGAGCCGCTGCACGGCGCCGGCGAGCCGCCGCACGGCCGTGTCGTCGGGACCGACCTCGCGGTGGACGCGCTCGAGGTAGCTGATCGTCAGGTGCGTCGACCCCGGGCTGGCGGTGACCCACTGCCCCGGTCCGGCCGCCTCGGCGGCGCCGGCGGCCAGCCGCTCCAGCTGCACCGCCGCCTGGGGGTCGGGTCGCGCCACGAGCGAGAGGCCCCACCGGGTCCCGCCGGGGGCGGGCGGTACGTCGAGCAGGGCGCGGCCGGCGAGGACGGCGGCCCGGCCGCGCCGGTGGATCGTCTCGGGTGAGCCGGTCACTCGGTGGAGGTCCCGGCCAGCACCTGGTCGCGGGCGGAGTTGAGCACGGTGAGCGGGATCAGGGTCTTCCCGGTCGGGCCCTGCTGGATCTCGGTGCCCATCTGCGGGCAGACGCCGCAGTCGAAGCACGGGGTCCACCGGCAGTCGTCCACCTCGGTACCGGTGAGGGCGTCCTGCCAGTCCTCCCACAGCCAGTCCCGGTCCAGCCCCGAGTCCAGGTGGTCCCAGGGCAGCACCTCGGCGTAGTCGCGCTCGCGCACGGTGTACCAGTCGACGTCGACGGGCTGGTCGGCGAACGCCTTCTCCGCGCTGGTCATCCAGCGCTCGAAGGAGAAGTGCTCGCTCCAGCCGTCGAAGCGGCCGCCGTCGTCGTAGACCGCCTCGATGACCTTGCCGACCCGACGGTCGCCGCGGGACAGCAGTCCCTCGACGATCCCCGGCTTGCCGTCGTGGTAGCGGAACCCGATCGCCTTCGCGAACGAGCGGTCCGAGCGCACCGCGTCGCGCAGCTTGGCCAGCCGCGAGTCGGTCTCCTCGTGCCCGAGCTGGGCGACCCACTGGAACGGCGTGTGCGGCTTGGGCACGAACCCGCCGATCGACACGGTGCAGCGGATGTCGTTGCGGCCGGTCACCTGGCGACCGGTGGCGATGACCTTCTTCGCCAGGTCGGCGATCTGCAGCACGTCGTCGTCCGTCTCGGTCGGCAGGCCGCACATGAAGTAGAGCTTCACCTGCCGCCAGCCCGCGGAGTAGGCGGCAGTCACGGTGCGGATCAGGTCGTCCTCGGTCACCATCTTGTTGATGACCTTGCGGATCCGCTCGCTGCCGCCTTCGGGGGCGAAGGTCAGGCCGGTGCGACGCCCGTTGCGGGTCAGCTCGTTGGCCAGGTCGATGTTGAACGCATCGACCCGCGTCGAGGGCAGCGACAGCGAGGTCTGGGTGCCCTCGTAGCGGTCGGCCAGGCCCTTGGTCATCGGTGCGATCTCGCTGTGGTCGGCGCTGGACAGCGACAGCAGGCCGACCTCCTCGAAACCGGTGGCGGCCAACGCCTTCTCGACCATCTCGCCGACACCGGTGATCGAGCGCTCACGCACCGGCCGGGTGATCATCCCTGCTTGGCAGAACCGGCAGCCGCGCGTGCAGCCGCGGAAGATCTCCACCGACGCCCGCTCGTGCACCGACTCGGCCAGCGGCACGAGCGGCTGCTTCGGGTACGGCCACTCGTCGAGGTCCATCACCGTGTGCTTGGACACCCGCCACGGCACTCCCGGGCGGTTGGGGGCGACCCGCTTGATCCGGCCGTCGGTGAGGTACTCCACGTCGTAGAACGCCGGCACGTAGACACCACCCGTGCGGGCCAGCCGCAGCAGGAGCTCGTCGCGGCCACCCGGGCGGCCCTCGGACTTCCAGCGCCGCACGACCTCGCTGATCTGGAGCACGGCCTCCTCGCCGTCGCCGAGCACGGCGGCGTCGACGAAGTCGGCCACGGGCTCCGGGTTGAACGCCGAGTGCCCGCCGGCCACCACGACCGGGTGGTCGACCGTGCGGTCCCGGGCGTGCCGCGGTACGCCCGCCAGGTCGAGAGTCTGCAGCAGGTTGGTGTAGCCGAGCTCGGTGGCGAAGGACACGCCCAGCACGTCGAACGCACCGACCGGGCGGTGCGCGTCGACCGTGAACGCCGGGATGCCGTGCTCGCGCATGGCCTTCTCCATGTCCGGCCAGACCGCGTAGGTGCGCTCGGCGAGGATCCCCGGGCGTTCGTTGAGCACCTCGTAGAGGATCATGACGCCCTGGTTCGGTACGCCGACCTCGTACGCGTCGGGGTACATGAGAGCCCAGCGCACGTCGCAGGAGTCCCAGTCCTTGACGGTGGAGTTGAGCTCGCCGCCCACGTACTGGATCGGCTTGCTGACGCTCGGGAGGAGCGGCTCCAGACGGGGGAAGACGGACTCGACAGGCATCCGTCCAGGGTAGGTCAGATTACGAATATCTCCGCATGTGCACGTTCTGGAGCAGGCCGACGGCCAGCATGTTCGCGAACATCGACGAGCCGCCGTACGACACGAAGGGCAGCGGCACCCCGGTGACCGGCATGATCCCCAAGGTCATCCCGACGTTCTCGAACGCCTGGAACGCGAACCAGCAGAGGATTCCGGTCGCCACCAGCCGGCCGAAGAGGTCCTCGGCGCGGGCGGCGATCCGCGCGGCCCGCCACAGCACCAGCCCGACGAGCAGCACGACCAGCGCGGAGCCGAGGAAGCCGAGCTCCTCCCCCGCGACGGTGAAGATGAAGTCGGTCTGCTGCGCGGGGACGAAGCGGCCCTGCGTCTGGGCGCCGTGGAACAGCCCTTGGCCGTCGAACCCGCCGGAGCCGACGGCGATCTGCGCCTGCCGGACGTTGTAGCCGACGCCCTTGGGGTCGGCGGTGGGGTCGTAGAACGCCCGGAACCGGTCCAGCTGGTAGTCCTTGAGCAGGCCGGCCTGCACGGCTACGACGGCAAGCAGCACGGCGCCGGAGACCAGGCCGACGACCCACCTCAGCGGCGCGCCGGAGACGGCCACCACGCCCAGGACGGTGGCCGACACGACCAGCGCCGTGCCCAGGTCGGGCTGCAGCATGACCAGCGCGAGCGGAACGGCGGCGAACCCCAGGGTCACCACGACGTCGATGTCGCGCGGGGTGTCCTCCGCGTCGCGCTTCTCCGACAGCAGCACGGCCATGCCGACGACGAGTGCGACCTTCGCCAGCTCGGACGGCTGGATCGAGAAGCCGGCCGGCAGCACGATCCACGAGTGCGAGCCGTTGATCGTCGACCCCAGCGGCGAGAGCACCGCGGCGAGGCCGGCGATCGACATGAGGTAGATCACCGGCGCATAGGCCCTCAGCATCCGGTAGTCGAACACCGATGCGCACACGCCGAGCACCAGGCCGATCGCGACGTTCAGGCAGTGCTTCTTGAGGAACGCCGTCGGGTCGCCGCCGCTGTCGAGGGCGGCCTGCCTCGTCGCGGACCACACCAGTGCCCCGCCGATGGCGCACAGGGCGAGCACGGCCACGAGCAGCAGCCAGTCGATCCGGCGCAGCGCGGCGTCGCGGTGCAGCAGCCGGGAGCCTCGGCGCGCGGGTGGCACCGTGTAGGTCGCGGGACGGTAGCCGACGGTCATCAGCCACCACCGCCGTCGTCACGCCGGAAGGCCTTCAGGTCGGGGGCCGTGACCGGCACCCGGTCAGCGGCCGGCTGCCGGCTCTCCGGCGTGACCACGGTCCCGTCCGGCCGCACCTGCGGCAGCTGGGTCGACGGGTGCCCGCCCGGCGGGGACGCGGTCGCGAGCTCGACCTGGCTGCCGTGGACGCCGAACAGCGTCTTGTAGAGCCCGGCGACCGAGGGACCGGAGATGCCGGAGCCAGTGCCGCCCTGGCTGACCATCATCACCACGGCGTACTGCGGCTTGGTGGCCGGCGCGAAGGACGCGAACCACGAGGTGGTGTCCTTGCCGTAGACCTCGCCGGTGCCGGTCTTGCTCGCGACCGGGAGCTTGTCGATCGGGAAGCCGGCCCGGAAGAACGGCCCGTAGCCGGTGCCGACCTCGGTGACCGTGCGCAGCGCGTGCCGCATCCAGTCGAGCGTCGTCCTGCTCACCGGGATCCTGCGGGCGGGCGCCGGGTCGATCCGGCGCACCAGCCGACCGTCGGGCGACATGATCGCGCTGCCGATGTGCGGGGTGACCAGCGTCCCGCCGTTCGCGACCGCGGAGTACACCCGGGCCATCTGCAGCGGCGTCGCCGTCGTGTCGCCCTGGCCGATCGCGAAGTTGGCGGCGTCGCCGCCGCGGTAGGCCCAGCCGTCGGCGCAGTTCTCCTTGGACAGCTGGAGCAGGTACGCGGCGCGCTGCGGGTCGGTCTTCGCGACCTCCGGGTAGCCGGTCTTGGCCTTCGCGCAGTAGAAGTCCTTGGTGGCCTTCCAGTACGCCTTCTTCCAGGCGCGGTCCGCGATCCGGCCGTCGGACTCGGCCGGCAGGTCGAGACCGGTGGGCCGGCCGAGGCCGTACGCCTTGGCCATCTCCGTGAACGGGTCCTTGGCCTTCTTCTTCGGGTGCAGCCCGCCCATCCGGAGCCAGGTCTCGTACGCGAACTTGTAGAAGACGGTGTCGCAGGACACCTGGATCGCCCGCAGCATCGAGATGGTGCCGTAGCCCTGCGACTCGTAGTTGGCCTTCGGCGAGCCGCCGATCGAGTACGACGACGGGCACGGGTACGACCCGTCCAGGGAGTAGCCCGCCCGCACGGCCGCGGGCAGTGACACGGCCTTGAACGTCGACGCCGGCGCGAACTCGCCCTGGAAGGCGCGGGACTGGTTGGGGTAGTTGCGCTTCTTGCTGGTGATGGACTTGTAGTCCCTGCTGCTGATGCCGCCGACCCAGATGTTCGGGTCGTACGTCGGCCAGCTGGCCATCGCGACGATGCCACCCGTGCGGACGTCCATCACGACGACGGCGCCGGAGTCGGCCGGGTGCTTGGCGAACCCCTTGTTGATGTCACCCTCGTTGCGGGCCCGCAGGATCGCGGCCTTCAGCTGCTTCTCGGCCTCGGCCTGGACCTTCGCGTCGATCGTGGTGACGAGGTAGTTGCCGGGCGTCGGCTGGGTCTCGGAGAGCACGCCGGAGACGCCGCCCTGGTGGTCGACCGTGAGGGTCTTCACCCCGGGGGTGCCGCGCAGGTCCTCGTCGTACTCGCGCTCGAGACCGGCGCGGCCGATCAGGTCGGTGCGCTGCAGGACGGTCTCGGTCCGCGCGCCGGGCACCTTGCCCGCCTCCTGACGAGCGGCCAGCTCCTCGTCGGTGACCGGCCCGAGGTAGCCCAGCTCGTGCGCCGCGTTGGCCCCGAGCGGCTCCGGGTACTCGCGCACCGAGCTGAGCTCGGCCGTGACGCCGGGGAAGTCCTCCCGGCGCTCCATGATCTGCAGCGCCATGGCGGTGCTGGCCTCGTCGGTCACCGGGATCGGCTGGTACGGCGAGCCGTTGAAGCATCTCGGCGCCGGCGGCGCGCCCTCGCTGCCGCAGAGGCGGGTGCGCTCCCACACGTCCTGGAACGGCTCGCCGACGACCTTCGCGACCTTCGCGACCAGCTCGCGGCCGCCGTCCTTCTGCCGCAGCATCGCGGTCCGGCTGATCGAGACGACGAGCGCCGTCCGGTTGCGCGCCAGCGGCCGGCCGCGGGAGTCGAGGATCATGCCGCGCGCCGCCGGCGTGACGATCTGCCGGGTGCCGTTCTCCGCGGCCGCCTGCTGGTAGTTCTCCGACGCCAGGACCTGCAGGTACCAGAGCCGGCCCAGCAACGTCACCAGGAGCGAGAGCACCAGCACCTGGAGGACCACCAGCCGCAGCCGGCTCCGCTCACTCATCCGGGGCCCCCGCGGGAGCGTGAGCGCCAGCGAGCGCTCTCGTGGGGGGAAGGCTCACCGGAGGACTCCGGCGAAGGCGTCGGGGTCCGGCTCGACCCGGCCGGCCACCGCGAGCACACCCGGCACGACGAACGCGCTCAGCACCACGTCGTAGAGCACCGCGGTCGGCAGCAGTGCGACGACCGCGTCCCACGTGATGTTCGGGTCGTCCATCAGCGCACCCAGGCCGGCGTACAGCAGGACGGACGCCGCTCCGGCGACGCCGACGACGACGAGCGGCACGAACGCGGACCGCCGGGTCTCGCCACGAGCGGCACCGGCGAGGTACCCGACGAGGGTGAGCACCAGCGCCCACCGGCCGACCTCGTGGTCGGCGGGTGGCACGAGATCCGCGGCCAGCCCGGCCCCGAAGCCGACACCGAGCCCGAAGCCCGGCCCGTAGGCGAGGGCGAGCGAGACCACGACGAGCAGCAGCAGGTCCGGCGTCGCACCCGGCAGCGGCAGCCGGCTGAGAAAGGTCACCTGCAGCGAGAGGGCCACGATCACCAGCAGGGCGGCCAGCGGGATCCGGGCCGGGGGCATCAGCGGGAACCGCTCGGGCTCGGGGTGGCGGTCACCGTGACCGTCACCGTCGGCGTGGGCGTGGCGACCGGCTTCGGCGGCAGGACCGCGTCACGCGGGTCCTTGCGCGGCGGTTCGACGACGACACCGACCAGGTCGAGCGAGGTGAAGTCGACGTACGGCGCGACGACCGCGGTGCGGGTCTGCGAGCCGGGTGAGCCGCTCACGGTCACGACCCGGCCGACCGGCACTCCCGGGACGTACGGCGTGTCGCCCTGCGAGCCGAAGGTGACCAGCCGGTCGCCCGGGGCCACGCTGGACTGCCCGTCGAGCAGCCGGAGGTCGAGGTCGCCGCGGTCCCGGACCCCCCGGCCGGTCGTGAATCCGACCTCCATCGACCCCTCGAGCCGCACGCCGATCGACGACTCCGGGTCGACGGCGAGCAGCACGGTCGACGTGGACGGCCCCACCGTCTTCACCCGGCCGACCAGCCCGTCGCCGTCGAGGACCGTCATGTCGGGCCGGATCCCGTCCCGGCTGCCGGCGTCCAGCGTCACCGTCCAGGAGAAGGTCTGCGCCGCGCCGATCGCGATGACACGCGCCGGGACCACGCGGTAGCGGCCTGCCCCGGCGACCTTGAGCAGGTCGTCGAGCTCCTGGGCCCGGCTCCGGTCCAGCGCGGAGGTACGGAGCCTGCTGCGCAGCGCCTTGTTCTGCGCCGTCAGCCGGTCGGCGTCGGCACCGCCGCCACCGAGCCCGCTCACGCCGTCGACGGCGTCGGACACCGGGGCGGCGATCGCCGCGGCCACCCGCTCCACCGGGCCGAAGACGCTCGCCGCGGCCGAGCGGACGCCGTCCAGCGGCGAGTCGTCGCCGCCGCGGTAGTCGATCGTGATGAGGCTGACCGAGGTGACGAGGAGCAGCGCCAGCAGCACCCGGGTGCGCCGGCTGTCGTTCACTTCTGGCCGCTGGTGATGTCGTGGCTCAGTGCCGCGGCTCGGAGATCAGCACCTGCTGGAGGGCCTCGAACTCCTCGACGCACTTGCCCGAGCCCATCGCCACGGAGTCCAGCGGGCGCTCGGTGAGGTGGATGGGCATGCCGGTCTCGTGCCGCAGCCGCTCGTCGAGCCCCTTGAGCAGCGCACCGCCACCGGTGATGACGATGCCGCGGTCCATGATGTCGCCGGACAGCTCCGGCGGGCACTTGTCCAGGGTCGTCTTGACCGCGTCGACGATGGAGTTGACCGGCTCCTCGATCGCCTTGCGGATCTCCTCGGCGCTCACGACGATCGTCTTCGGCAGGCCGGAGACGAGGTCCCGGCCGCGGATCTCGGCGTGCGGCTCGTCGGGCGACGGGAACGCCGACCCGATGGCCATCTTGATCTCTTCCGCCGTGCGCTCGCCCAGCATGAGCGAGTACTCCTTCTTGACGTACGTGATGATCGCCTGGTCCAGCTCGTCGCCGCCGGTGCGGATCGACTGGCTGGTGACGATGCCGCCGAGCGAGATGACCGCGACCTCGGTGGTGCCGCCGCCGATGTCGACGACCATGTTGCCGGTGGGCTCGTGGACGGGGAGGCCGGCGCCGATCGCGGCCGCCATCGGCTCCTCGATGATGTAGACCTTGCGCGCGCCGGCGGCGTAGCCGGCGTCCTTGACGGCGCGCTGCTCGACGCCCGTGATGCCGCTCGGCACGCAGACGACGATCCGGGGCTTCGCCAGGTGGCGCCGGCGGTGCACCTTCTGGATGAAGTAGCGCAGCATCCGCTCGGTGGTGTCGAAGTCGGCGATGACCCCGTCCTTGAGCGGCCGGATCGCCACGATGTTGCCGGGGGTGCGGCCGATCATCTTCTTGGCCTCTGCGCCCACCGCGAGGATGCCGCCTGTGTTGGTGTTGATCGCCACCACGGAGGGCTCGTTGAGGACGATCCCCTTGCCCCGGACGTAGACCAGGGTGTTGGCGGTGCCGAGGTCGACGGCCATGTCCCGGCCGATGAACGACAAGTTGTTACCCATGAGCAAGGGCCTTCCGTGAAGCCGGTCCGGTGGTGCGTCGCGCGTCTCTCGACTCTATCGGCGGCAACCGGGCCGGACCTGACGCAACGCGCCCGTCAGCGGGCGATCCTGGTCACAGCTCGGCCACGAACCGGCGACAGCGTGCAAATGATCACGTGGACGTGATCAACCTCCGCCACCAGCGGTGAATTGACCACGTGCGGCGGCGGTTCGCCGCGTTCGGCAGAGCGGCGACCTTCGGACGGCGGGCGACCACTCCCTGCCTCTCCGTCCTGGCCGATCTGACCCGCAGCTACCCAGCCAGGGACGGCCGGACGGGGGGGCAGTCAGAGTGCGGGGAAGAAGATCGGGATCTCGCGGGCCGAGGACTCGGCGGAGTCGGACGCGTGCACGAGGTTCTCCCGGTTGGACAGCGACAGGTCGCCGCGGATCGTGCCGGCCGCGGCCGCCCGGCCGTCGGTCGCCCCGTTGATCCCGCGCACCACGGCGACCGCCTGGTCGCCCTCGAGGACCATGGCCACCAGCGGCCCGGAGGTGATGAACTCCCGCAGCGGCGGGTACCAGTCCTTGTCCACGTGCTCGGCGTAGTGCCGGTCGGCGGTCTCGCCGTCGATCGTGCGCTGGTCCATCGCCACCACGACCAGGCCCTTGCGCTCGAAGCGCGCCGAGGACCTCTCCGACCAGGCCGCGGCGGACGGCGTCGGGCTTGATCAGGACAAGGGTTCGCTCGGTCACGGCCGGGACCCTACCCGGGCTGCTGGTCCGGCCCGGCACCCGCGGCGGCACGCTCGGCCTGCAGCCGTTCGACCTTGCGCCCGAGGTGGATCGCGAGGAACCACAGCGCGCCGAAGACCAGGCCGAGGAAGAACATCACCGGGACCACGAGCCCGGACGCCACGAGGGCGACCTGCAGGCTGGACGCCACCGCGAACGCCCAGCGGTGCCGGAGCAGCCCGGCCAGGAGCACGCACAGGGCAGCGCCGCCGCCGCCGACCGACCAGAGCGTGGCGTGGTCTACGTCGGTCAGGTCGAGCGCGACCAGGGTGGCGAAGAAGATCACCAGGCCCTCGAAGACGAGGACGGCGGCGCAGATCCCTCTCACGACCGGCCGCGGCGCAGCAGCAGCCCGCGCGCTGCACCCACGGTGACGATCGAGCCGGTGACCAGCACGCCGGCACCGGCGAGGTCGCCGTCCTCCTCGGCCAGCGTGACGGCGGAGTCGAGCGCGTCGGCCAGCCGCGGCGTCACCTCGACCCGGTCCGGCCCGAAGACCTCGACCGCGACGGCCGCCAGCTCGTCGGCCGGCATCGCGCGGTCCGACCCGGCTTCGGTGACGACGAGCTCGGCCAGCACCGGCTCGAATGCCTCGAGCATGCCGCGGACGTCCTTGTCGGCCATCGCACCGATCACGCCGACCAGCCGGGTGAACCCGAAGGACTCCTCCAGCGCGGCGGCGGTGGCCTGCGCGCCCGCGGGGTTGTGGGCGGCGTCCAGGACGACGGTCGGGGAGCTGCGGATGACCTCGAGGCGTCCGGGGGAGGTGGCGGAGGCGAAGCCGGAGCGGATGATGTCGACGTCCAGGCGGCCGCGCTCGCCGGTGGCCCCGCCGAGGAAGGCCTCGACCGCGGCCAGCGCGACGGCCGCGTTGTGCGCCTGGTGAGCACCGTGCAGGGGGAGGAACACGTCGTCGTACTCCCCCGCGAGGCCGCGCAGGGTCAGGACCTGTCCCCCGACGGCGACCATGCGGGTCGTGACCCCGAACTCCAGGCCCTCGCGGGCGACGATCGCGTCCACCTCGACGGACCGGCGGAGCAGCACGTCGGCCGCCTCGACCGGCTGCTGGGCGAGGACGCCGTACGACCCGGGCTTGAGGATCCCCGCCTTCTGGCCCGCGATCTCCTCGACGGTGCGGCCCAGCCAGCGGGTGTGGTCGACGGAGATCGGCGTCACCACGGCCACCTGCGCGTCGGCGACGTTGGTGCTGTCCCAGGTGCCGCCGAGCCCGACCTCGACCACGGCGACGTCGACCGGTGCGTCGGCGAAGGCGGCGAAACCCATCGCTGTCAGCACCTCGAAGAACGACAGCCGGTGCGGCTGCTGGGAATCGACCAGCTCGAGGTACGGCGCCACGTCGTCGTACGTCGAGAGGAAGCGCTCCACGTCGATGGGTGCGCCGTCGAACGCGATCCGCTCGCGCATCGACTGCAGGTGCGGGCTGGTGAACTGGCCGGTGCGCAGCCCGAACTCCCGCAGCAGGGTCTCGATCATGCGGGTGGTGGAGGTCTTGCCGTTGGTGCCGGCGACCTGGATCACGGGCGCGGACTTCTGCGGGTCGCCGAGCAGGTCGAGCAGGGCCCGCACCCGGTCCAGCGTCGGGTCGATGTCGTGCTCGGGCGCCCGGGCGAGGATCTCCTGCTCGACGGCAGCCACCCGCGCGGCCAGTGCGGCGGCCTGCTCTCTGTCCTCGGTCGCGCTCACCCGGCGAGTCTAAGGAGCCGCGGCCGGCATGCCGGCCGGCGGTCGGGCAGTGGCAGTTCCGGGTTGTTCGCCGCCCGTAGGATTTCGGTCATGGACCAGCAGACCCAGGCCCCCGCTGCCCCGACGTCGGTGCCCGACAAGCCGACCGTCGACGGCCTCGAGGAGCGCTGGGCGCAGGTATGGCAGGAGCAGGGCACCTACCTCTTCGACCGGACCAAGACCCGCGAGCAGGTCTTCTCCATCGACACGCCGCCGCCCACCGTGAGCGGCACGCTGCACGTCGGGCACGTGTTCTCGTACACGCACACGGACGTCATCGCGCGGTTCCAGCGGATGCGCGGTCGCGAGGTCTTCTACCCGATGGGGTGGGACGACAACGGGCTCCCGACCGAGCGCCGGGTGCAGCTGACGTACGGCGTCCGGGTCGACCCCGAGCTGCCCTACGACCCCGACTTCGCGCCGCCGGAGAAGCCGGACCCCAAGAAGCAGGTGCCGGTCTCCCGCCGGAACTTCGTCGAGCTGTGCGAACGCTGGTCGGACGAGACCGAGGCGCTGTACGAGTCGCTCTGGCGCCGCCTCGGCCTGTCGGTCGACTGGACCCAGAAGTACACGACGATCAGCCCGACCGCGATCACGGCCGCCCAGCGCGGCTTCCTGCGCAACCTGGCACGTGGCGAGGCGTACCAGGCCGAGGCACCGGGCCTGTGGGACGTGACCTACCAGACCGCCGTGGCCCAGGCCGAGCTGGAGGCCCGGGAGTACCCCGGCCACTTCCACCGGATCGCCTTCCACGGACCCGAGGGCCCGGTCTGGATCGAGACCACCCGGCCCGAGCTCATCGCCGCGGTGGTCGCCCTGGTCGCCCACCCCGACGACGAGCGCTACCAGCCGACGTTCGGGACGACCGTGCGCTCACCGCTGTTCGACGTCGAGATCCCGGTGCTCGCACACCACGCCGCCGAGCCCGACAAGGGCGCGGGCATCGCGATGGTCTGCACGTTCGGCGACCTCACCGACGTGCTGTGGTGGCGCGAGCTCGACCTGCCGGTGCGCTCCGTGGTCGGCCGCGACGGCCGCCTGCTCCGGGAGACGCCACCGTGGCTGTCCGCGGAGCCGGCCGCCTCGGCGTACGCCGAGCTGGCGGGCAAGACGACCTTCTCGGCCCGCGAGGCGGTGGTCGCCCGGCTGCGTGCGTCCGGCGACCTCGACGGCGAGCCGACCCCCACCGTGCGGATGGCCAACTTCTACGAGAACGGCGACAAGCCGCTCGAGATCGTCACCAGCCGGCAGTGGTACATCCGCAACGGCGGCCGGGACGACGCCCTGCGCGAGACGTTCCTCGCCCGCGGCCGGGAGCTGCACTGGGTGCCTGCCTTCATGAAGCAGCGGTACGACAACTGGGTGGGCGGCCTCAACGGCGACTGGCTGATCAGCCGCCAGCGGTTCTCCGGGGTGCCGTTCCCGGTCTGGTACCCGCTGGACGCCGACGGCGAGGTGGTGCACGACCGGCCACTGCTGCCGACCGAGGACCAGCTGCCGGTCGACCCCGCGTCGCAGGCGCCCGCCGGCTACACCGAGGACCAGCGCGACCGTCCGGGAGGCTTCACCCGCGACCCCGACATCATGGACACCTGGGCCACGTCCTCGCTCTCGCCACTGATCGTCTGCGGCTGGGAGCGCGACCCGGACCTGTTCGCGCGCACCTTCCCGATGGACATGCGACCGCAGGCGCACGAGATCATCCGGACCTGGTTGTTCGCGACCGTCGTGCGCAGCCACTACGAGGTCGGCGGCCTGCCGTGGCGTACGGCGGCCATCTCGGGCATCGTCGCCGACCCCAAGCGGCAGAAGATGTCGAAGTCCAAGGGCAACTCGGTGGACCCGCTGGCGATCCTGGAGACCTACGGCCCGGACGCCGTGCGGTGGCGGGCGGCCGGCGCCCGGCCGGGCACGGACAGCCCGTTCGACGAGGCGCAGATGAAGATCGGCCGCCGCCTCGCCATCAAGATCCTCAACGCCAGCAAGTTCGCCCTGCAGGCGGGGGCGACGGACCGGCCCCAGGACATCACCGACCCGCTCGACCGTTCGGCGCTGGCCACCCTTGCCGACGTGGTCCGGGAGGCCACCGCGGCGTTGGACGCCTACGAGTACACCCGGGCGCTCGAGGTGACGGAGACGTTCTTCTGGACGTTCTGCGACGACTACCTCGAGCTCGTCAAGGACCGGGCGTACGGCGGCCGCGGCGACGACCCCGCGGCGTCGGCCCGCGCGACCCTCGCGGCTGCGCTGTCGGTGCAGCTGCGGCTGTTCGCACCGTTCCTGCCGTTCGTGACCGAGGAGGTCTGGTCGTGGTGGCAGGAGGGCTCGGTGCACCGTGCCGAGTGGCCGGACGCCGAGCGGGTCGCCCTCCTCGCCACGGACGGTGACCCGGGTGTGCTCGCCGACACGTCGGTCGTGCTCGGAGCGCTCCGCAAGGCCAAGTCCGAGGCCAAGACCTCGATGCGGACCGAGGTGCGCGCCGCGACGGTCACCGGTCCGGCTGAGGCGCTGGACCGCGTGGGGCTGGCCGCCGCCGACCTGCAGGCGACCGGCCGGGTCGGCGAGCTCGCGTTCGCACCCTCCGACGACGCCCTGGGGGCCGCCGTCACCCTCTGAGCAACCCTGTGGACAGCAGGCTCCGAGCACCGGTCCCGGTGCACACTGGTCGCGAGGAGGTGCCGAAGTGGCCTACAGCTGGACCGTCTACGCGACGATGACCGGCCTGCTCGTCGCTGTCGTCGGCCTGCTCGGCACCGCCTTGTTCCAGCTGCTCGGCCGCGTCGACCGGCTCTCCGACCGGCTGGACACTCGCTTCGAGCGGATCGACCAGCGCTTCGAGCGGATCGACCAGCGCTTCGAGCGGATCGACCAGCGCTTCGAGACGATGGAGATCCGCCGGCGCGAGGACAAGGTCGAGGTCCTTGAGCGGCTGGACGTCCTCGCCCAACGGATCACCCGGCTCGAGTCGTCCTGACCTGACTGCCGACAGTTGCGAGAGCGCTAGGCCGACTTCTCGCGGCGCTCGCGCTTGGGGGTCTCGCGCGGCACCAGCGTCGGGTTGACGTGCTCGAGCACGACCTCCCGGGTGATGACGACCTTGGCGACGTCCTTGCGGGAGGGCACCTCGTACATCACGGAGAGCAGGACCTCCTCCATGATCGCCCGCAGGCCGCGGGCGCCGGTGCCGCGCAGGATGGCCTGGTCGGCCACCGCCTCGAGCGCGTCGTCGGTGAACTCGAGCGCGACGCCGTCGAGCTCGAAGAGCTTCTCGTACTGCTTGACCAGCGCGTTGCGCGGCTCGTTGAGGATGCGCACCAGCGCCTCCTGGTCGAGGTTGCGCACGTTGGTGATCACCGGGAGGCGGCCGACGAACTCCGGGATCATGCCGAACTTCAGCAGGTCCTCGGGGAGCACGTCGCCGAAGACGTCCGCGTTCTCGCGGTCGGCCTTGGTGTGCAGCGTCGCGCCGAAGCCCAGCCCCTTGCGACCGATCCGGCTCTCGATGATCTTCTCCAGGCCGGAGAAGGCGCCGCCCACGATGAACAGCACGTTGGTCGTGTCGATCTGGATGAACTCCTGGTGCGGGTGCTTGCGGCCGCCCTGCGGAGGCACCGACGCGGTCGTGCCCTCGAGGATCTTCAGCAGCGCCTGCTGCACGCCCTCGCCGGAGACGTCGCGGGTGATCGACGGGTTCTCGCTCTTGCGGGCGATCTTGTCGACCTCGTCGATGTAGATGATCCCGGTCTCGGCCTTCTTGACGTCGTAGTCGGCGGCCTGGATCAGCTTGAGCAGGATGTTCTCGACGTCCTCGCCGACGTAGCCGGCCTCGGTGAGCGCGGTCGCGTCGGCGATCGCGAAGGGCACGTTGAGCATCCGGGCGAGGGTCTGGGCGAGGTGCGTCTTGCCGCAGCCGGTCGGGCCGATGAGCAGGATGTTGGACTTCGACAGCTCGACGTGGTCGTCACGGCCCGGCTTGCCGGACTCGCCGGCCTGCACCCGCTTGTAGTGGTTGTAGACGGCGACCGCGAGGGCCTTCTTGGCGACGTCCTGCCCGACGACGTACGAGTCGAGGAACTCGCAGATCTCCATCGGCTTGGGCAGCTCGTCCCACTTGAGGTCCGAGCTCTCGGAGAGCTCCTCCTCGATGATCTCGTTGCAGAGGTCGATGCACTCGTCGCAGATGTAGACGCCTGGACCGGCGATCAGCTTCTTGACCTGCTTCTGGCTCTTCCCGCAGAAGGAGCACTTGAGCAGGTCACCACCGTCACCGATGCGAGCCACGCGGTAGTTCCCCTCTGCCAGCCCGGTCGGACGACCGGGTCGTGTGTGCCACGACGGTACCCTGGCGGGCCCGTCTGCGCCTCCATTCCGCGCCGGGTCGGCGCGGACGGGCGAGTCGCCCGGCGGCCGCCCCGGGGGCCGCCGCCGGGCGGCGTGTCAGACGCCTCGGGTGGTGAGCACGCGGTCGACCAGGCCGTACTCGACGGCCTCCTCCGCGGTGAGGATCTTGTCGCGCTCGATGTCGACCTCGACCTGCTCCAGGGTGCGGTTGGAGTGCTTGGCGATCATCTCCTCGAGCAGCTTGCGCATGCGGAGCACCTCGCGGGCCTGGATCTCGACGTCGGAGGCCTGGCCGCCGCCCTCCGTGGAGGGCTGGTGGATGAGGATCCGGGAGTTCGCCAGCGCGAACCGCTTGCCGGGGGTGCCGGCCGCCAGGATGATCGCCGCCGCCGACGCCGCCTGCCCCAGGCAGGTGGTCTGGATCTCGGGCCGGACGAACTGCATCGTGTCGTAGATCGCGGTCAGCGCGGTGAACGAGCCACCGGGCGAGTTGATGTAGATCGAGATGTCGCGGTCGGGGTCGAGGGACTCCAGCGTGAGCAGCTGGGCCATCACGTCGTTGGCCGACACGTCGTCGATCTGGGTGCCGAGGAAGATGATGCGCTCCTCGAACAGCTTGTTGTAGGGATCCTGCCGCTTGAAGCCGTAGGAGGTGCGCTCCTCCATGACGGGGAGCACGTAGCGGGAGCTGGGCTGGTAGAGGTCGCTCATCTGGGCCTTCATGGGGGCGTGGTCTCCTCGCGGGCCGCCGGCGGGTGGGTAGTGGCTGCTCATGCCGTGCCGCCCTGGCCGGCGACCTGCCCGGCGCTCGCGACGACCTGGTCGACCAGGCCGTACTCCTTGGCCTCGTCGGCGGTGAACCAGCGGTCGCGGTCGGAGTCGCGCTCGATCTGCTCGACGGTCTGGCCGGTGTGGCCGGCGATGAGCTCGGCCATCTTCTTCTTGGTGTAGAGCATCTGCTCGGCCTGGATGCGGATGTCGGACGCCGTGCCGCCCAGCCCGCCGGACGGCTGGTGCATCATGATCCGCGAGTGCGGCAGCGCGTAGCGCTTGCCCGGGGTGCCGGCACAGAGCAGGAACTGCCCCATCGACGCGGCCAGGCCCATCGAGACGGTGGCGACGTCGTTGGTGACCCACTGCATCGTGTCGTAGACCGCCATGCCCGCGGACACCGAGCCGCCGGGCGAGTTGATGTAGAGCCAGATGTCCTTGTCGGGGTCGTCAGCCGCGAGCAGCAGCAGCTGGGCGCAGATCGCGTTGGCGTTGGCGTCCTCGACGACGGAGCCGAGGAAGATGATGCGCTCGCGGAGCAGGCGGTTGTAGACCTGGTCGTCGAGGCCCATCCCCTGCGGCTGCGGGGAGCGCCCCTGCGGGGTCTCGAGGGCGGGCGTGATCAGCCCCTGCATCTGCTCGGTCACGTCGGGCTCACCTGTCTCGTCTGATCGGTCTCGACCGGTGCACACCGGTCACTGGTGCCGACACTAACGCGGGGTCTGGACACGGAAGTCCCCGCCCGGCGGGTGTTCGCTGACGGCGCACGGCCCTCACCCGGACAGCCGAGGGGCCCCGGCCGGCAGGGTGCGCGGCGGGGCCCCTCGGACGGTGTCTGGCAGCTCAGTCGTGGTCGTGACCGGTGTGGTCCTCGACGTCGACCTCACCGGGGACCTCGCCGGCGACGTCGCCCTCGGGGGCGTCCTCGCGCAGCGTGTCCAGGTCGATCTCGCGACCGGACGCGTCCGTGATCTTGGCCTTCTCCAGCACGAGTGCCAGCGCCTTGCCGCGGACGACCTCGCTCACGAGCATCGGGACCTGGCCGCCCTGGACGACCTGCTGGACGAACTGGTCCGGGCTCATGCCGTAGCGCGCCGCCGTACGGACGAGGTGCTCGGTGAGCTCCTGCTCGTTGACCGACAGCTGCTCCTTCTCGACGATCTTCTCGAGGACGAACTGGGCGGTCATCGCGTCCCGGGTGCTCTTGAGGAGCTCGGCGTCGAACTCCTCCTCGGTCTGCCCCTCGGCGGCGAGGAAGTCGGCCCTGCTCATGCCGGCGGACTCGAGCTGGTGGGCCAGCGAGTGGTTGCGCGCGTCGATCTCGGCCTTGACGACGCCCTCGGGCAGCGGCAGGTCGACGGAGTCCAGCAGCTTCTCCAGGACCCGGTCGCGCGCCTGGACGCCCTGCTGCACCGTCTTCATGTTCTCGACCCGGCTGCGGACGTCGCTGCGCAGCTCGTCGAGGGTGTCGAACTCGCTCGCGGTCTGGGCGAAGTCGTCGTCGAGCTCGGGGAGCTCGCGCTCCTTGACCGACTTCACCTCGACGGTGACGACGGCCTCCTCGCCGGCGTGGTCGCCGCCGACGAGAGTCGTCGTGAAGTCGCGGGTCTCGCCGGCGCTCAGCCCGACGACCGCCTCGTCGAGCCCCTCGAGCAGCGCGCCGCCGCCGACCTGGTAGCTCAGGCCCTTGGCGGTGAGGTCCGGCACGGCCTCGCCGCCGACCGTCGCGGACAGGTCGATCGAGAGGAAGTCGCCGTCGGCGACCGCACGGTCGACGCCCGTGAGGGTGCCGAACCGGGCCCGCAGCCCGTCGACCTGCTCGTCGATCTCGGCGTCGGTCACCTCGGCGTCGTCGACGGTGACCTCGAGTGCCCTCGTACTCCGGCAGGTCGAACTCCGGGCGGACGTCGACCTCGGCGGTGAAGGTGAGGTGCTGGCCGTCCTCGAGCTCGGTGACGTCGACGTCGGGCTGCCCGATCACCTTGACGTCGTTGGCCTCGACGGCGTCGCCGTAGAACTTGGGCAGCGCGTCGTTGACGGCCTCCTCCAGCACCATGCCGCGGCCGAAGCGCTGGTCGATGACGCGCGGCGGCACCTTGCCCTTGCGGAAGCCGGGGATGGTGACCTGCGAGCCGATCTTGCGGTAGGCCGCGTCCAGGCTCGGCTTGAGCTCCTCGAACGGCACCTCCACGGTCAGCTTGACCCGCGTCGGGTTCAGGGTCTCGAGATCGCTCTTCACGGTCGGGAAGCTCCTCAGGGCATGCGGGGACGTTCGGCGGTCGGCTCGGTGCGGGCTCGCGCGGCGGGCGCCTGCGTGGGCGGTGATGGTCGGGGCGGGGAGACTCGAACTCCCGATCTCCTGCCCCCAAAGCAGGCGCGCTAGCCACTACGCTACGCCCCGCAGCGCTCCTGGCATCCTAGAGCCAGGCCGCCGTGCACGCGAACGCACGCGCACGGCCGCACGCGGGTGTAGCTCAATGGCAGAGCTCCAGCCTTCCAAGCTGGTCATGCGGGTTCGATTCCCGTCACCCGCTCCACTCGTGCCCCACCCGTTCGCCTCCCCAAGGCTTCGGGTCGGATGGCAGCTGTCCCGCTGTCGTGCGCCCCGTCAGAGCGGCTTCGGACAGGACGGAGCACGTGCCGGAATCCCGCCGTTTCCCGGTTCCGCGGATGACGGGGAGACGGACGTCACTCGCGCCAGATGAGGACGACGGCGCGGTCGTCGTTGACGGCGGCCGCGACCCGGTCGATCAGGCGCTTGGCGCCGTGCCGGAAGCCCTTGGTGACCAGGCGCTCGGCTTCGCCGAGGAGCTTGTCGATGCCCACCTCGATGTCCTGACCGGGCTTCTCGATCAGGCCGTCGGTGAAGAGCAGCAGGGCGTCGCCACGGTCCAGCCGGCCGCGCTCGGAGACGAACTTCGCGTCCGGGAAGACGCCGAGGAGAGGGCCCTCGCTGGCCTCGCTCATCCGCCAGCGGCCCGAGCCGGCGGAGAACTGCACGGCCGGCGGGTGGCCGGCCACCGAGACGACGTACTCCCCGGAGTCGAGGTCGATCATGACGTGCGCGACCGTGGCGAACCCCTCCTCCCACTGCTGGCGCAGCAGGTAGCGGTTCGTCGCCGGCAGGAACTCCTCGTGCGTGACCGACCCGAGGAGACCGCCGAACGCACCGGACAGCAGCAGGGCGCGGGTGCCGGCGTCGACACCCTTGCCGGAGACGTCGACCAGCGCGACCTCGAGCTGGCTGCCGTCGTCGGAGCGTGTCGCCACCAGGAAGTCGCCGGAGAACGACGCGCCTCCGGCGGAGCGGAGCACGACCTCGGCGGACCAGCCGCTCGGGCAGGCCGGGCATCTCCCCCTGCGCCACCAGCCGGTCGCGCAGGTCCACGAGCATCGAGTCGCCGCGCGTGCCCTGCACACCGAGGCGGCCACGCGATCGCGCCAGCGAGTGCACGATCGCGCCCGTCGCCCCCACGACGAGGACCGCGCCGGGGCTCACCCGTGGCGCCGTCGCCTGGAGGATCTCGGCCAGCACGATCAGGCCGACGACGAGGTCGAGGAGCAGCAGGCTGCGCACCGTCAGCATGAAGCCGCCGACGAGCAGCACCAGGGCCAGGCTCGACAGCGGGAACCACGAGCGGTCGACGACGAACAGAGCACCGAGCCCGGCGGCGCACAGGGCGAGCGCGCCCAGCGCGAAGGCGTCCGAGTGCAGCACGTGCCGGCGGAGCCAGGTGGAGAGACGCCACCACCTCGGCGCCTGAGCCGCGCCGGCGGCGTGACCGCGTGCCCACCATGCCGACGACAGTAGCGAGCGTCCCGGAGCGCGACGCCCGTTCCGTCCGGAGAGTCACGGAGCCGCACGGTCCGACCGGGACGATTGATGTGGCTGGGGACGAACCGGTTCTGGTACTCCTGGGGCATGAGCGAGCAACGCACCGCCGCCGGCGGCCGCTGGCCGGTCCGTGTCCTCGGCGCCGACGCCTGGGCGGCCTTCACCGACGTCGACTCGCACGCGTTCGGGACGACGTTCCCGGCCGAGATCGGCGAGTCGGAGCGGCCGTACTTCGGCCTCGGCAGGGACATCGGCGCGTACGACGGGGACGTGCTCGTGGGCATCGCGAACGCGTACGAGCTCGACCTGACCGTGCCGGGCCGCACGGTGCCGACGGCGGGAGTCAGCTGGGTCGGGGTGCTCCCCACCTACCGGCGTCGCGGCGTGCTCAGCTCACTGATGTCCAGCCAGCTGACCTGGCTGCACGAGCAGGGCAGGGAGCCGGTGGCCGCCCTCTGGGCGTCCGAGCCGCAGATCTACGGCCGCTACGGCTACGGGCTCGCGTCCCGCCACTGGTCGGCAACCGTGCCCCGCGGCGCGACCGCGCTGCTGCCGGACGCGCCGGCCGACGACCGGCTGCGCCTGCGGCTGGTGCCCGCCGGCGACTGGGCCCTGACCGCACCGGTCTACGACGCCGTGGCGCCCACCCGGCCCGGCATGTTCGCGCGCGACGAGCGGTGGTGGACGCGCGCCGTACGCGACGAGGAGTCGATGCGGCAGGGCAGGTCGGCGCTGCGCTGCGTCGTCGCCGAGGACGACGGCGGGGTCCGCGGCTACTCCCGGTACGCCACCAAGTCGTCGTTCGGCGCCGACTTCGGTCAGGGCGTCGTCGCTGTGCGCGAGGTCCTGGCCACGGACCCGGCCGCGCTGGCCACGCTGTACCGCTTCCTGTTCGACCTCGACCTGATGGGCAGCACCGAGCTGTGGAACCTGCCGGTCGACGACCCGCTGGTGCACTGGCTCACGAACCCACGCCGGGCCAAGCCCGAGACGGGCGACGCCCTCTACGTCCGGCTCGTCGACGTCGACCGGGCGCTGGCCGCCCGCACCTACGCCGCGGACGTCGACGTCGTCCTCGACGTCACCGACACGCGTTGTCCCTGGAACGCCGGTCGCTGGCGGCTGACGGGCGGCACCGACGGGGCGACGTGCAGCCGCACCGACGACGCGGCCGAGCTGGCACTCGACGTGCGCGAGCTGGGTGCGGCGTACCTCGGCAGCACGTCGCTGGTCGAGCTGGCCGCCGCGGGGCGGGCGCAGGGCTCGGCGGAGGCGGTCCGCGCAGCGGCCACGGCGTTCGCGCACTCCCCCGCTGCCTGGTGCCCGGTGGTGTTCTGAGCCGCCGGCTACGCCAGCGCGGGCGGTCCCGGCAGCTCGGGCAGGTCGCCGGACTCCTCGAAGGCCGCGATCATCTCGATCCGGCGGGCGTGCCGCGCGTCGCCGCTGAACGGTGTCGTGACGAACCGCTCGACCAGCCGGGTCGCCTCGTCCAGCGAGTGCATCCGGGCGCCGACGGCCACGACGTTGGCGTCGTTGTGCTCGCGGCCCAGCGACGCCGTGTCGTCGTTCCACGCGAGCGCGGCCCGCACGCCGGGGACCTTGTTGGCGGCGATCGCCTCGCCGTTGCCGGACCCGCCGATCACGACGCCGAGGCTGCCGGTGTCGTTGACCACCGCGGCGGCGGCCCGCAGGACGAATGGCGGGTAGTCGTCGACGGGGTCGTACTCCACCGGCCCGTGGTCGACCACCTCGTAGCCGAGGCGGTGCAGCGCCTCGGTCAGCTGGGCCTTGAGCTCGAAGCCGGCGTGGTCGGAGCCGAGGTGCACGCGCATGCTGCGCAGTCTGGCAGGAGCCGGCCGTGACGCGCTGCCTCGGACTCGACGGCGCCCGCGGCGGCTGGGTCGGCGCCCTCGTGGCGGACGGCCGGGTCCGCTGGCTGCGCTTCGGCCACGTCACCGAGGCGCTGGCTCTCGACGTCGAGGTCGTGGGGGTCGACATGCCGGTCGGGCTGCCGGCGACCGGTCGGCGCGAGTGCGACGTGCTCGCCAAGTCCTTCCTCGGGCGGGCGCACCCGCGGGTGTTCCTGGCGCCGCC
Source organism: uncultured Actinomycetota bacterium (assembly GCA_963746175.1). Lineage (GTDB taxonomy): Bacteria > Actinomycetota > Actinomycetes > JACCUZ01 > JACCUZ01 > CAVVAH01. Next base: position 1,297,030 of record CAVVAH010000001.1, read on the forward strand.
CCGCGGCGTCCTGGCGGCCGAGGCCTACCCGGACGCGAACCGGGTGCACCGTGAGCTGACCGGCGGGCTCGGCCTGTCCGTGCAGACGTGGCACCTGGTGCCCAAGGTGCGGGAGGTGGACGGGGTCGCGGGCGACCCGCGTCTGGTCGAGGTGCACCCCGAGCTGTCCTTCGCCGAGCTGGGCGGGACGGGCGCGCTGCCGTCCAAGAAGACCGCCGCCGGCCGAGCGCTGCGCATCGAGACGCTGCGCCGATGGCTGCCGGACCTCACCGCCGACGACGTGCCCGCCGGGGACGACGGGCTGGACGCGCTGGCAGTCGCCTGGTCGGCGCACCGCTGGCTGGCAGGCACGGCGCGCACGATGCCCGACCCCCCGCGGTACGACGAGCGGGGCCGGCCGATGCGGATCGTGACCTGACGGGTCAGGCCGGGGCGGAACCCTCCGGCTCGAGCACGATCTCGTCGGCGCGCTGCTCGGGCACCTCGGGCACCGCCGGCACGTCGGTCACGTCAGCGGCGCCGAACGCGCGGTCGTGCGGGTGCTCGGCGTGCCGCAGAGGGGGCACGACGTAGACGGGGTCGACCCCGACCCATGAACAGCTGTCGACGTCCCAGTAGCCCGGCCGCACGTTGATCACTGACGACACACCTCTCAGTCCCCGTCGTTGGCGACCATCGTGCGCCTCCGAGGGGCCGCGCGTCAGCACATTTCGGCCACCGGTCGTCAGTCGAAGATCGGGTCCCGCGTGCGGGTCCGCTTCAGCTCGAAGAAGCCGTCGGTGCCGGCCACCAGGCGGACGCCGTCCCAGAGCCGGCCGGCGGCCTCGCCGCGCGGGATCGGGGACAGGACCGGCCCGAAGAACGCGACGCCCTCGACCGAGATGACCGGGGTCCCGACCTCCATGCCCACCTGGTCCATGCCCGCGTGGTGCGAGGCCTTCATCGCCTCGTCGTGCACGTCGGTGGCCATCGCGTCGGCAAGGGCCGGCGGCAGCCCGACCTCGGCGAGTGCTGCCTCGATCGTCTCGCGGTCCTTCGGCAGCTTCTCGTGGTGGAAGCGGGTGCCGAGCGCCGTGTAGAGCGGCAGTGCGACCTCGTCGCCGTGCGCCTGCACGGCCGCGGTGACGACCCGCGCCGGACCCCACGCCTCGTCCATCACCTTGCGGTAGTCCGGCGGCAGGTCGCGGTCCTCGTTGAGGTACGCCAGGGACATCACGTGCCATCGCACGTCGACGTCGCGAACCTGCTCGACCTCCAGCATCCAGCGGGAGGCGATCCAGGCCCACGGGCAGATCGGGTCGAACCAGAAGTCCGCGCTCGCGGGGACGTTGTCGGACGTTCCGGGCGCGCCAAAGGTACGAGAGGTCACGATCGCGACAACTCTGGGCACAGGGACGGCATTCCCGTGCGGTCGTCGCTGAGGCCGCGTGCGAGGATCTCCCGTCCCCCTCGTGAACGGAAGAGATCAGTCGTGCCCAGCGCTGCCGCCCGCATGAACGTGACCCGCGACGAGGCCCAGGCCCGGGCACGGTTGCTCGAGGTGGCGTCGTACGACGTCGAGCTGGACCTCACCGTGGGCGACGTCACGTTCGACTCCCTCACGACGGTGCAGTTCACCTGCTCTGAGCCGGGCGCCGCGACCTTCGTCGACCTGCTCGCCGACGAGGTGGCGCAGATCACGCTGAACGGCCGGTCGCTCGACCCGCGCTCGGTCTACGACGGCGCGCGCATCCACCTCGACGACCTGGCCGCCGACAACGAGCTCACGGTGCGCGCGACCTGCCGCTACATGCACACCGGCGAGGGGCTGCATCGCTTCGTCGACCCCGTCGACAAGTCCGTGTACCTCTACACCCAGTTCCAGGTCGCGGACTCGCGGCGCGTCTTCACGGTGTTCGAGCAGCCCGACCTCAAGGCCACCTTCGCGTTCACGGTCACCGCGCCCGACGACTGGGCAGGTCGTGTCCAACGAGCCGACGCCGGAGCCGCAGGCGGTCGGCCTGGGCAACGCGACCTGGCGCTTCGCCGCGACGCCGCGCATCTCGTCGTACATCACTGCGCTGGTCGCCGGCCCGTACCACCGGCTCGACGGCGAGTACCGCGACGGCGACCGGGTCGTGCCGCTGTCGGTGTTCTGCCGCGAGTCGCTGGCGGCGCACCTCGACACCGACGTCATCCTCGAGGAGACCCGTCAGGGCTTCGCGTTCTTCGAGGCGATGTTCGACACGCCGTACCCCTTCACCAAGTACGACCAGCTCTTCGTCCCCGAGTACAACTCCGGCGCGATGGAGAACGCCGGCTGCGTCACGCTGAACGAGGACTACGTCTTCCGCTCGCGGGTCCCGCAGGTGTCGTACGAGCGACGGTGCATCACGATCCTGCACGAGCTCGCCCACATGTGGTTCGGCGACCTCGTGACGATGCGGTGGTGGGACGACCTCTGGCTCAACGAGTCGTTCGCCGAGTGGGTCAGCACCATGGCCGCCGCGGAGGCCACCTCGTGGACGTCGGCCTGGACGACGTTCGCCAACACCGACAAGACCTGGGCCTACCGCCAGGACCAGCTCCCGTCGACGCACCCGATCGCGGCCGAGATCAACGACCTCGAGGACGTCGAGGTCAACTTCGACGGCATCACCTACGCCAAGGGCGCCGCGGTCCTCAAGCTGCTCGCGGCCTGGGTCGGCCGCGACGCCTTCGTCGACGGGCTGCGCGCGTACTTCCGGGCGTTCGCGTGGCAGAACACCACGTTGTCCGACCTGCTGGGCAAGCTCGAGGAGACTTCCGGCCGCGACCTCAAGGCCTGGTCCGCGGAGTGGCTGGAGACCGCCGGGGTCAACACCCTGCGTGCCGAGTTCGAGACCGACGACGAGGACCGGTTCACGTCGTTCGCCATCCGCCAGACCGCTCCGGAGGGATGGCCGACCCTGCGGTCGCACCGCCTCGCGATCGGCCTCTACGAACGCACCGGGGAGGGGCTCGTCCGTACTCACCGGGTCGAGCTCGACGCCGGTGGCGCGTCGACCGAGATCGCCGGACCTGGTTGGTCGGCGGCGGCCGGACCTCGTCCTGGTCAACGACGACGATCTCACCTATGCCAAGGTGCGGCTCGACGACCGGTCGCTGGAGACGCTGCGCGACTCGATGGGCGAGATCCGCGAGACGCTGCCCCGCTCGCTGTGCTGGTCGGCTGCGTGGGACATGACCCGTGACGCGGAGATGTCGACGCAGGACTACGTCAGCCTGGTGCTGGCCGGTGTCCGGACCGAGACCGACAGCTCGGTCGTGCGGACCGTGCTGCGGCAGGCGGACACCGCTTGCCTGCTGTACTGCGACCCGGCACAGCGCCGCGACGTGCGCAACCAGCTCGCCGCCGGCCTGACGCAGCTGATGCACGAGGCGATGCCGGGCTGCGACTCGCAGCTGCAGTTCGTCCGTGCGTTCGCCTCGGCCGCGGCCAGCGACGAGCACCTCGCCGTGGTCCGCGCTCTGCTCGACGGCACCGAGCAGCTCGGCGAGCTGGTCGTCGACACCGACCTGCGCTGGCACCTGCTCCACCAGCTGGTGGCGAGCGGCAAGGCGGCGGACGACGAGATCGACCGCGAGCTCGACGCCGACGACACCGCGACGGGTCGCCGGCAGGCCGCGGCAGCCCTCGCCGCCCGGCCCCAGGCGACGGCCAAGGCCGAGGCCTGGGCGGCGGTCGTCGAGGGCGACGAGCTGCCGAACGCCATCCAGACCGCGGTGATCGGCGGCTTCGCCAACATCGAGCACCTCGACCTGCTCCGGCCCTACGTCGACGCCTACTTCGACTCGCTCACCCGGGTCTGGGAGGAGCGGACGAACGAGACGGCGCAGACCATCGTCATCGGCCTCTTCCCCACGCTGCTCGCCGAGCAGGCCACCGTCGACCGCTCCGACGCCTGGCTGGTCGAGCACCGCGACGCCGCGCCGGCCCTGCGCCGGCTCGTCGGCGAGTCACGGGACGGCGTGGCCCGCGCGATCCGCGCCCAGCAGCTGTCCGCCCGCTCCGCCGGATAGGGCTGCCGTTCGCTGCGCGTCCGCTGTCCCGCCGTCGTGGCGCGGGGCCCCTCTCCCGCCGTCGGGCTCCTGTCAGAGCGCTTTGGAGGAGGGGCGCGGCCACCCGCCGTGCGCCTGTCTCGGTTCGTGGACAATTCCAGGCGGAACTCCGTGCTTCACACGGCTTAGTGGTGCTTGTCGTGGCGTGCACGCCACGACAAGCACGCTTTCACCACGACAAGCAGCAGGTTGGATCGTGGTTGTCTCGACAGGCGGACGGGAACCGACGGCGAGCGCCCGGACGGCGCAGCGTCCGCGTCCTTGGCGCTCTTGACCTGATCTGCAGGGACCGACGGCGAGCGGCGGGAACGGCGCAGCGTCCGCGTCCTTGGCGCTCGTGATCTGACCGGAGCTGACGAGAATAGAGGAGCCGGACGACCGGAAGCCCTACTCCGGGGTGTCGGTGTGCAGCGAGCGCGGGACGTGGGCGTGCTCGGCCAGGGCGAGCACGCCGGAGGCGATGCCGCCGGCGAGGTCGCCGGCCTGGAACGCCGAGGTCATCGTCATCGCGGCGAGGCCGGCAGCCCGGTCGTCGAGCCGCCGCCGTACCTCCGTGCCCGTCACGACCTCGACCCGGCGAGCGCCGGGGTCGACGGCGACCAGGACGGTGCGGGGCGCCTCGTCGCCGAGCGCGCCGTGCAGCTGCAGCGCCGTGGCCCGGCTGTCGCCCTCGAGCGTCCCGACGTAGACCGAGACCGGCAGCTGCGACTGCTGCTTCGCGAGCCGGATGGCTCGCACCACGTCGTCCTGCTGACGGGCCGAGAACGCGTCACCAGCGGGCACTTGCGCCACCTCCCCCGGCGGTCGCGGTGGCACGGCGCACCGCAGTGTCGGCGTCGTCCGGACCGTTGAACCACACAGGTGCGGCCCACCAGCCCAGCCCCGGCCGGTAGCGCGGGCCGCGCGCCATCGAGGGAGCCGAGACGAGCACCACGATCGCCACGAAGAGGGCAGCCGGGATGCCGACGAAGAGGAGCAGGGTCTCGAGGACGGAGAGCCCGCTGCCGGTCTGCTGGCCGTCGTCGGTGTTCGCCGCATAGCTGGCGGCGTACGCCGGGGTGCCGGCCGCGAGGGTGGTGAGCAGGACGACGGTCGCGGCAGCCGCGACGGAGGCCGTGCGCAGGAGTCGTGCAGTCACGGGGTGAACCGTACTAGTCGCGGTCGCCGCAGCGGACCGCGGCGGCCAGCTCGGCCGCCCGTGCCGAGCCGAGCAGGTCGTCGAGCAGCACCGGCCTGCCGGCACCGTCGCACAGCGGGACCTGCCAGTTGGGGTACTCCCCGTGCGTGCCGGGCTGGTTCATGGCGCGCAGCTCACCGACGACGTCGGTGAGGGCCACGCCCAGCAGCCGGCTCGGTGTCGCGGCGAGCGCCCGGTGCAGTGCGACGGTCACCGCCTCGACGTCTCGCTCCGCCCCGGCCGCCAGCCAGCCGCGCTCCACCAGCAGCGCCAGCCAGCTGGCCCGGTCGGCCTCGTCGACCGCGGTCTCCTCCGACACCGAGCGGGTGAGCAGCCCCAGGCCGGCGCGGATCCTGATGTGCTCGCCGGCGAGGTAGCCGGCAGTGGGCGGCAGGTCATGGGTGGTGACGGTCGCCAGGCAGAGCCGACGCCACGTCTCCGGCGGCCTCGGCTGGCCCTGGCCGTCGCGCTCGAACCACAGGATGGAGGTGCCGAGCACCCCGCGGTCGGCGAGGTAGTCCCGCGCCCATGGCTCCACGGTCCCGAGGTCCTCGCCGACCACCAGGGCGCCGGCCCGCCAGGCCTCCAGCGCCAGGATGCCGACCAGCGCCTCGTGGTCGAAGCGCACGTAGGTGCCCTCCGCCGCGGTCCGCCCCTCGGGGACCCACCAGAGCCGGAACAGCCCGATGACGTGGTCGACCCGGATGCCGCCCGCGTGCCGCAGCACCGTGCGCAGCATGTCGCGGTACGGCAGGTAGCCGGCCTCCGCGAGCCGGTCCGGCCGCCACGGCGGCTGCGACCAGTCCTGGCCGACCTGGTTGAACGCGTCCGGCGGGGCACCGACCGTCACGCCGCGGGCCATCACGTCCTGCAGCGCCCAGGTGTCCGCGCCGTCCGCGTGTACGCCGACGGCCAGGTCGTGGACCACGCCCAGGGGCATCCCGGCGGCCCGGGCGCGCGCCTGCGCGTCGCCGAGCTGTTCGTCCACCACCCACTGCAGCCAGCAGTAGAAGTCGACCCGGTCGGCGAGGTCGGACCGCGCCGCGGCGACGGCGGACGAACCCGGCATCCGCAGGTCCAGGGGCCACTCGCTCCAGACGTCGCCGTGCACCTCGGCGAGCGCGCACCAGGTCGCGAAGTCGACCAGCCCCGCGCCTTCGCGCGCCAGGAAGCCCTGGTAGTCGGCCTCCCGCGCAGCGCTGCGCGGCACCGAGTGCACCAGCGTCAGCGCCGACCGCTTCGCCTCCCACACCGCGTCCCGGTCGAGCAGCGCGGACGACGCGCTCGTGGCCCGCTGCAGCAGCGCGGTTCGCTCGATCTCGGACCGGACCGCGCCCGTCAGGTAGGCGTGCTCCGGCACCCGCTCGACGCGGACGTACAGCGGGCTCACGAACCGCCGGGTCACCGGCAGGTACGGGGACGGCTCGACCGGCACGGTCGGCGAGGGCGCGTGCAGCGGGTTGACGAGGACGAAGCCCGCCCCCAGGTCCTGGCCGCACCACTGTGCGAGCTCGCCGAGGTCGTCGAGGTCGCCGTGGCCCCACGAGCGACGGGACCGCACCGAGTAGAGCTGGGTCATGAGGCCCCACGTCGGCGGCCCGTCGGCCACCTCGGGCGGCAGCTCCAGCCGGTCCGGCGTCACGACCAGTGGCACCCGCGCCCGTTCGACCTGCTCGTCGCCGACCGAGGCCACCAGCTCGTGCCAGCCCAGCGGCAGGTCGCCCGGCACCGCGAACGTCGCCTCGCCGACGAGGGAGCCGTCGACCTCCTGCGGGTCGACCCACCGGTCGACGGCGGGCAGGTCGACCCGGCCGCCGCCCTCGAGCTCGGCGTGCAGCCGGACCGGCGCGAGGTGCGGGACGTGCACCGGTACCTCGGTCGGCCGCCCCGACCGGGTCACGACGCAGGGGGGCAGGGTGCGCCGCCACGGCGCCTGCCGCACGGCGACGAGGGAGGCCACGACCGAGTCGTCGGTGTGCGCCGGCACGCCGAGCGCGGCCAGCACCGCCTCGACCGACTCGCGGGAGACCTGGGTGTGGCGGCCCTGCCAGTCCCAGAACTCGGTGGCGACCCCGTAGGCGTGGGCGAGCTCGACGAGGTCGGGGGTCAGCACGCGGCGAGCCTAGACACGCTCTGGTGGGAGGTCCGTTCCCGCCGCCCGCCGTCGGTCCCGGCAGGTCAGGTCAAGAGCGCCAAGGACGCGGACGCTGCGCCGTTCCAGCCGCTCGCCGTCGGTCCCGGCAGGTCAGGTCAAGAGCGCCAAGGACGCGGACGCTGCGCCGTTCCAGCCGCTCGCCATCGGTCCCTGTCCGCCTGTCGAGACAACCACGATCCGACCTGCTGCTTGTCGTGGTGAAGTTGCTTGTCGTGGCGTGCACGCCACGACAAGCAGCACTAAGCCGTGTGAAGGAACGGAGATCGGATCGGAATCGTCCGCGGACCGAGACAAGCGGAAGGTGACGGACGGCGGCTGGCGACACCTCTCCTCCCCAGCCGCTCTGACGCGCACCGGCGACGGCGGTCAGCGGACACGCAGTCCGGCCGACGTCAGGCGGAGACGACGGCCGCGGCGCTGTCCCCGCCGTACGCCGAGAGGTACGGCGCCCAGCTCGGGTCCGACCGTCCGGTGCCGAGCACCCGCCAGGCGCTGCCGGACGGCTCCTGCGGCGGGTGCAGCCGCCAGCCGATCTCCGCGACGGTGCGGTCGGCCTTGACGTGGTTGCAGCGCCGGCAGGCCGAGACCACGTTGTCCCACTCGTGCCGGCCACCGCGGCTGCGCGGCACGACGTGGTCGATGCTCGTGGCCGGTACGCCGCAGTACACGCAGCGGCCGCCGTCGCGGACGAAGACGGCCCGTCGCGTGAGCGGGACCGGGCCGCGGTGGGGCAGGCGCACGTAGCGCGTCAGACGGACCACGGCGGGTGCATGCATCTCGAAGGTGGAGCTGTGCAGCACGAGGTCGGACTGCTCGACCGCGATGGCCTTGCGCATCAGCACGAGCAGCAGCGCTCGGCGCGCGGGCACGACGCAGAGCGGCTCGTACGTCGCGTTGAGCACAAGGGCGTGGCCCATCGGCGCCTCCGACAACGGGCCCGGCACGTGGCTCGTGCCGGGTCGGCACTGATCAGTGTGACGTGCCGCACGTCCTGGCGCCACCGACAGGCCGCCAGGCGGCCGACGGATACGGTGACCGCCATGTCGAGCCCCGTGTACCCCGAGGCCCGCCGCAGTGACGACGCGGACACCCTGCACGGCACCGTGGTGCCGGATCCCTACCGGTGGCTGGAGGATCCGGCGTCGCCGGAGTCGTCGGCGTGGCTGGCTGCGCAGGACGCGCTGCTCGAGTCCGGCCGGTGGTCGGGCGACGCGGAGGTGCACGACCGGCTGGCGGCGCGGGTGGGAGAGCTGCTCGGGGCGGGCCTGGTCGGAGCGCCGGCCTGGCGCGGCGAACGGCAGTTCTTCGTCCGCCGGACGGCCGACCAGGAGCACGCCGTGCTGCTCACCGTCGACCCCGACGGCACCGAGCGCGTCCTCGTCGATCCCGTCGCCGTCGACCCGTCCGGCGCGACGACGCTGGACGCGTGGCAGCCGTCGAAGGAGGGCGACCGGCTGGCGTACCAGCTCTCGCACGGCGGTACCGAGGAGTCGCTGCTGCACGTGGTCGACGTCGTCACCGGTGAGCAGCTCGAGGAGCCGATCGACCGCACGCGCTACTCGCCCGTCGCGTGGCTGCCCGGCGGGAAGGCGTACTACTACGTGCGCCGCATCGCGCCGGAGCTGACGCCCGAGGGCGAGGAGCAGTACCACCGACGCGTCTGGCTGCACCGGCTCGGTACCGACCCGGCCGATGACGTCGAGATCCTCGGCGCCGGCCTCGACCGCACGAGCTATTTCGGCGTCACCGTGTCGATGGACGGCCGGTGGCTGGTCGTCGGGGCGTCGACAGGCACCGCGCCGCGCAACGACCTGTGGTTGGCCGACCTCTCCGACGGCCGGCTCGAGTCCCCGGACCTGCGCGTCGTGCAGCAGGACGTCGACGCGAGCACCTCGATGCACGTCGGCCGCGACGGCCGCGTCTACCTGTTCACCGACCGCGACGCGTCACGCGGCCGGCTGATGGTGACGACGCCCGACGCCACGGCGTACGAGTCGTGGACTGACCTGGTGCCCGAGGACGACGAAGCCGTGCTGGAGGGCTACGCCGTGCTGGACGGCGTCGGACCTGACGGCGAGCCGCCGGCCGGCGGCGGGACCCTGCTGTGCGTCTGGACCCGGCACGCGGTGAGCGAGCTGACCACGCACGCGCTCGGCACCGGCGAGCGGACCGGCTCGGTCCCCCTGCCCGGGCTCGGCTCGGTGGCCGGTATCGCCGAGCGGCCGGAGGGCGGCTACGAGGCGTGGTTCGGCTACACCGACCACGTCGTCCCCTCGTCGGTCTACCGCTACGACGCGAGCACCGGCGAGACCTCGCTCTGGAGCGAGGCCCCGGGCCGGGTCGAGGTCCCGGAGGTGCACGCCCGTCAGGTGGAGTACGCCTCCGCGGACGGAACCGCCGTGCGCATGCTCGTGCTCGCCCCGACCAAGGAGCCGGACCGGCCGCGGCCGACGATCCTCTACGGCTACGGCGGGTTCAGCATCCCGATGACCCCGGGCTACTCCGCCGGCGTCCTCGCCTGGGTCGAGGCGGGCGGCGTCTACGCGATCGCCCAGCTGCGCGGCGGCTCGGAGGAGGGCGAGCAGTGGCACCGCGACGGCATGCGCGAGAAGAAGCAGAACACGTTCGACGACTTCCACGCCGCCGCCGAGCGGCTCGTCGCCGACGGCTGGACGGCGAGCGACCGGCTGGTGGTCAACGGCGGATCCAACGGCGGTCTGCTCGTCGGCGCCGCCGTCACCCAGCGGCCGGAGCTGTTCGCCGCGGCGGTCTGCTCGGCCCCGCTGCTCGACATGGTCCGCTACGAACGGTTCGGGCTCGGTGCCACCTGGAGCGACGAGTACGGCAGCGCCGACGTGCCCGAGGAGCTCGACTGGCTGCTCGGCTACTCGCCGTACCACCACGTCAGGGACGGCGTGGACTACCCGGCCGTCCTGTTCACGGTCTTCGACGGCGACACCCGGGTGGACCCGATGCACGCGCGCAAGATGTGTGCGGCCCTCCAGCACGCGACCTCGGGGACACGCCCGGTACTGCTCCGCCGCGAGCGTGACGTCGGTCACGGGGCCCGTGCGCTGAGCCGCTCGGTGGCGCTGACGGCCGACACGCTCGCGTTCGCCGCGCGCTGGACCGGCCTCGACCTCACCTGACCTGGGGCTCGGTAGCCTCGGCGGGTCCGCTCCACCGTCCCCTTGGGAGGACCCACCGTGCCGTTCGCGGCGACCCTGCCCGCACCGACCGCACTGCCCGACGCCGTCCACCTGCTCCGGCTCAAGAGCTGCGTCGACGACAAGTCGACCGGCACGTTCTGCGACTGGGTCTACGACACGACCGGCAGCCGCGGGCTGGCCGAGTCGTCGGACTGGCTGCTGGCGAAGCCGGTGTCGATCCTCGTGATCCTGGCCCTCACCGGCTTCATCCGGTTCGTGCTGCACCGCATCATCCGGCGGATCGCGGCCCGCGCCGCGGAGGGAACCGTGCCCGGGGTCCTCGCCAAGGGCCACGGCGCGAAGCTGCTGGCCAGCCCGTTGCTGTCGGAGCGACGCAAGCAGCGTGCCGAGACGATGTCGTCGGTGCTGCGCAGCATCACCACCGGCGTCCTGCTGTCGGTCGCCGCGCTGATGATCCTCGACGTCGTCGGCCTGCCGATCGCGCCGCTGCTCGCGAGCGCCGGCATCGTCGGCGTCGCCGTCGGCTTCGGCGCGCAGTCGCTGGTCAAGGACTTCCTGTCCGGGATCTTCCTCATCCTCGAGGACCAGTACGGCGTCGGCGACCTGGTCGACACCGGCATGGGCACCGTCGGAACCATCGAGGCCGTCGGGCTCCGGGTCACGCGGCTGCGCGACGGCACCGGCGTCGTCTGGTACGTCCGCAACGGCGAGATCCTGCAGGTCGGCAACCACAGCCAGGGCTGGTCGACCGGCATCGTCGACGTGTCGGTCGCCTACAACGAGGACATCCCCAAGGTGCAGCGCGTCATCGGCGAGACCGCCGAGGCGATGGCCGAGGAGGACGGCTGGAGCGAGAAGATCATCGAGCCGCCGACCGTCGCCGGCGTCGAGTCGGTGACCGCGACGTCGGTGACGATCCGGGTCATCGTGAAGTGTGCGCCGAACGAGCACTTCGGCGTCCAGCGTGAGCTCCGGGAGCGCATCAAGGAGGCGTTCGACCGCGAGGGCGTCCGGGTCCCGCCCCCTGTCTTCCCGGGCTCCCCCGGCCCGCTCTGATCACCCGAGTCCGCTGCCGCCCCCGTCCTGGCTCAGGTCAGAGCGGCTTCAGACGAAGACGCGGCCACCGGCCGGCATCCCGCCGTCGGTCGCGCACCTCCGGTCGGAGAGCGAACGAGGCTCTTGGCGCCACGCTTGCTCTCCGATCCTGCGAGATTGCTGAACCCACCTCAGGCGAGGGTGGCGTCCAGGGTGATCGTGGTGCCGGTCAGGGCGGAGCTGACCGGGCAGCCCGTCTTCGCCTTCTCGGCGATCTCGGCGAACTCCTCCTCGGAGATGCCGGGGACCGACGCGCGGGTGGTGAGGTGGCTGCCGGTGATGCCCTTGCCGGGCTGGAAGCTGACGTCGGCCTTGGTGTCGACGGACTCGACCGTGTGGCCGGCCTTGCTCAGCTCGTTGGAGAAGGCCATCGAGAAGCAGGCCGAGTGAGCGGCGGCGATCAGCTCCTCGGGGCTGGTCATCCCGTGGGGCTCCTCGGTGCGCGCGGGCCAGCTGACGTCGTAGGACCCGAGGCCGGACGAGTCGAGCGACACCCGACCCTTGCCGTCGAAGAGGTTGCCCTCCCAGTGGGCGTTGGCGGTGCGCGTGGTGGCCATGCGTGCGGTCCTTCCTGCGGACGACGGGCGGTCGTGGGGGGACCCGGTCGGTCCTCACTCCCATGACACCATGACCGGCGTGGATGTTCCCGAGTCGGCCCCGACGTTCTACGACGCCGTGGGCGGCGCGGAGACGTTCCGCCGGCTCGTCCACCGGTTCTACCAGGGCGTCGCCGAGGACCCGGTGCTGCGGCCGCTCTACCCCGAGGCGGACCTGAGCGGCGCCGAGGTGCGGCTGCGGATGTTCCTCGAGCAGTACTGGGGCGGCCCCCGGACCTACTCCGAGCAACGCGGCCACCCGCGGCTGCGGATGCGGCACGCGCCGTTCGCCGTCGACCAGGCGGCTCACGACGCGTGGCTGCGCCAGATGCGGGCCTCCGTGGACGAGCTCGACCTGCACCCGGACGCCGAGAAGCTGCTCTGGGACTACCTGGTGATGGCCGCCGGCAGCCTGGTCAACACCCCCGGTTGAGACGCTCGCCACGGCGTGGCAGGTCCGCGGGCCGGGCACCGCGCGTCGACGGCCGGATCGTTTGGCAGGATCCCCGCGTGCCCTCCCCTGACGCGACCGCCCTGACCGACGCGACCGAGCTCCACAGCCGCAGCGACGTGGCGTGGTGGCGCAGCGCGGTGATCTACCAGATCTACATCCGCAGCTTCGCCGACGGCGACGGCGACGGCATCGGCGACCTGGCCGGCATCCGGTCCCGCCTGCCGTACCTCCGCGACCTGGGCGTGGACGCCATCTGGATCACGCCGTTCTACCCGTCGCCGATGGCCGACGGCGGGTACGACGTCGCCGACTACCGCGACATCGAGCCGCTGTTCGGCACGCTGGCCGACGCCGACGCGCTGCTCGCCGAGGCGCACGACCGCGGCCTGCGCGTCATCGTCGACATCGTCCCCAACCACTCCTCGGACCAGCACGAGTGGTTCCAGGCGGCGCTGGCCGCAGGGCCCGGCAGCCGCGAGCGGGCGCGCTACATCTTCCGCGAGGGCAAGGGAGAGAACGGCGAGCTGCCGCCGAACGACTGGCGGGCCGCCTTCGGAGGTCCGGCCTGGGAGCGGGTGCCCGACGGTCAGTGGTACCTCCACCTGTTCGCGCCCGAGCAGCCGGACTTCGACTGGGAGAACCCCGAGGTGGTGGCCGAGTTCCAGGACGTGCTGCGGTTCTGGCTCGACCGTGGCGTCGACGGCTTCCGCATCGACGTCGCCAACTCGCTGAAGAAGGACCAGGCCTTTCCGGACGTCGGGCCCGAGGACGAGGAGGTCCTCGTGCCGCACGGGGGTCCGACGCACCCGTTCTGGGACCGCGACGAGGTGCACGAGGTCTACCGCGGCTGGCGCAAGGTCGCCGATGAGTACGCCGGCGACCGGGTGTTCGTCGCGGAGGCCTGGGTCGACAGCCCGGAGCGGCTGGCCCGCTACACCAGGCCGGACGAGCTGCACACGGCGTTCAACTTCAACTTCGTCCGCGCGCCCTGGGAGGCCGACGCCCTGCGCCGCACCATCGACGAGTGCCTGGCCTCGTCGGCCACCGTCGGGGCGCCGTCGACCTGGGTGCTGTCCAACCACGACATCACCCGACACGCCACCCGGTACGCCCGGCTGGACACCACCGGCGGCGGCGTGTCCGAGGGCGACCGGGTCGGGCCGGACACGCCGCTCGACCCCGAGCTCGGCCTGCGTCGCGCGCGGGCCGCGGCTCTGCTCATGCTCGCACTGCCGGGCTCGGCCTACGTCTACCAGGGCGAGGAGCTCGGGCTGCCCGACGTCGTCGACCTGCCGGAGGAGGTTCTCGCCGACCCGATCTGGGAGCGCTCGGGCCACACCGTGCGGGGCCGCGACGGGTGCCGGGTGCCGATCCCGTGGACCGTCGACGGTCCCTCCTTCGGCTTCGGGACCGGCGCCCCCTGGCTGCCGCAGCCGCCGGCGTTCGCCGGCGTCTCGGTGCAGGCGGAGCAGGGAGTCGAGGGCTCGGCGCTCGAGCTCTACCGGCACGCGCTCGAGTGCCGACGCGGGCTCGCCGTGGCCGAGGCGGCCACGCCGGTCGACTGGCTGCCGTCGCCCGAGGGCTCGCTGTCGTTCCGCCGGACGACGGTCGACGGCGCGACCGTCGTGTGCGTCGTGTCACTGACCTCGGACCCGGTGCCGCTCCCGGCGTACGACGAGGTGCTGGTGAGCACCGGCGGGCTGGCCACGGGTGCCGACGGCGCGGCGCTGCTGCCCGGCGACGCCGCGGCCTGGCTCCGGCTCCCGTGACCTGACCCACCGCGGGGTGCGGTTCGTCCCGGTCTGACCGGACACGTGCGGGTGACTGCCAGGGACAGCCCTGAACAGTCCCTGAACTTGGCCCGATGAGATCGACCGGTGTCGGCGGTCTCCCCTAGCGTCGTCGCTGCTGACACACGTCCCAGGGGAGCCCCTCGATGGTCCGACTTGCCGAGTTCGTCCTCAAGCACCGCATCCTGGTGGTGGTCTTCTGGGTGGTCATGCTGCCCATCGGCGGCATCGCCGCGGGCCAGACGAGCAAGCGGCTCGTGGTCGACTTCTCGCTGCCCGGCCAGCCCGGCTACGAGACCGAGACGCAGCTGCTGGCGAAGTTCCACAACGGCGGCTCCAACCCGCCGACCATCGCGGTGGTGACCGTCCCCGAGGGCACGACCGTCAAGGACCAGCTCGACAAGATCACCCCCGTGTTCGACGAGGTGTCGAAGGCCCTTCCCGGCACCCGGATGGTCGACTACGCCGAGACGCAGGACGACCTGTTCCTCACCGAGGACGGGCGCACGACGTACGCCCTGGTCTACCCCAAGCCGTTCGAGAGCTTCACCGACGTCGGACCTGACGTGGCGATGAAGCCGATCCTGGAGAAGGCCAGCACGGACACCGGCTTCGACTTCGGCGTGACCGGCTACAACCTGCTCGCCCAGGGCACCGAGGACCCGGAGGCACCGAGCCTTCTCGTGGAGACCCTCCTGGGCGGCCTCGGCGCGCTCGCGGTGCTGCTGTTCCTCTTCGCCTCCGTGCTCGCGTTCGTCCCGCTGCTCATCGCCGTGGTCTCGATCCTCACCACGTTCACGATCGTCCTGCTGGGCACCTACGTCACCGACATCTCGTTCGTCGTCCAGTTCCTGATCGCCCTGGTCGGGCTGGGCGTCGCGGTCGACTACTCCCTGCTCGTCGTGAACCGATGGCGCGAGGAGCGCGCGCACGGGCGGGACAACCACGACGCCGTCGTGGTGGCCATGCAGTACGCCGGCCACGCCGTCGTCGCCAGTGCCGGCACCGTCGCCATCAGCCTGTGCGCACTGCTCGTCATCCCGGTGCCGCTGCTGCGCAGCATGGGCATCGGCGGCATGCTCATACCGCTCGTCAGCACCGCCGTGATCCTGACCCTCCTGCCGGCCCTGCTGGGCAGCATCGGCCCGAAGGTCGACTGGCCACGGATCCGGCACGAGGCCAAGGCGTCCCCGGCCTGGTCGGCCTGGGCCCGGATGATCGTGCGGTTCCGCTGGGTCGCGGCGGCCGTCGCCCTGGTGATCCTCGGGGCGCTCGTCATCCCCATCTTCGGCATCAAGATCGGCCAGGCCCAGACCAGCTCGCTGGCCAGCGGCGGCACGGCGTACGACCAGCTCCAGCTGCTGCACGACGGCGGCGTCCCGGGCGGCATCGTGTCGCCGATGGAGGTGCTGGTGGAGGGCGCCGACCCGGGCGGCTCCGCCGGGCAGGTGGCCGAGAAGTCCCGCAGCGTCGCCGGTGTGGCAGGTGCGTTCGCACCCGACAACGCGCAGTGGCGCACCGACGGCGCGGCGGTCGTGGGCGTCATCCCGACGGAGGAGACGGTCGACTCCACGAAGGCGCACGTCGTCGACGACGTGCAGACCGCGATCGACGGCATCCCCGGCGTCGTCGGCATCGCCGGCGTCGGGCCGACGGTGCTCGACTACATCAACGCGGTCTACAAGAAGTTCCCCTACAGCCTGGGGCTGATCGCGCTGGTGACGTTCATCCTGCTGGTCCGCACGTTCCGGTCGATCCTGCTACCGGTCAAGGCAGTGCTGCTCAACATCGTGTCGGTCAGCGCGACGTTCGGCGCCACCGTCCTGTTCTGGCAGGAGGGCCACGGCTCGCAGGCGATCTTCGGGATCGCTCCGACCGGTGCTGTGACGTTCTGGCTGCCCGTGCTGATCTTCGCGTTCCTCTTCGGGCTGTCGATGGACTACGAGGTCTTCATCCTGGCCCGGATGCGTGAGGAGTACGACAAGTCCGGCGACACCGACCAGGCCGTGGTCGCCGGCCTCGCCCGCACGGGCCGCCTGGTCACCGGCGCCGCGATGATTTTGTTCCTGTCCTTCCTCGCGCTGTCGTCGTCCCCGGGCACCGACATCAAGGTGTTCGCCACGGCGCTGGGCATCGGCATCCTGCTCGACGCCACCGTCGTGCGCGCCCTGCTCGTCCCGGCGCTGGTGTCGCTGTTCGGCCGGTGGAACTGGTGGCTGCCCTCGTGGGCCGCGAAGCCGCTGATGGTCGAGCCGCACGCCGCGATCCCGGAGCAGCGGCGCCAGCCCGATCTCGTCGGCGCCGACGACTGAGCGGTCGGCGCCGACGACGACGCCGGCTCAGGGGTTGGGGCAGGCGCGGAAGATCCGGCTGACCGACCGGGTGACCGTGCCGCCCGACTTGGTGAGAACCGCCCGGCCGGTGAGCACGTGCCGGCTGCCCGGCGCGAGCTTCGCCCCGTTGACCGTGGCCTTGGAGTAGGCCGCACCGTCGAGACGCAGGCTCCGGCTCACGAGCCGCCAGCCGTGGCGGCCGCCGGCGGTGACGCCGACCCGAGCCGCCACCGGTGGCAGGCAGGACGCCGGCCCCCGCACGGTGACTCGGGAAGCGGCCGAGCGCCGCGAGGACTTGGTGACGAGAGCGGGCAGCCGCACCTGGGTGACCTGCAGCCGGTTGCCCACGGAGGCCTGGGTGGACCAGGCCACCCAGCCCCACCCTCGGGGTGTGGTCGCGATCTGCGGGTCGCCGCCCGCGACGGTCGTGCCCGCCGCGAAGCGCACCAGCGCGGCCCGGCCGCGCAGCGGCTGGTTGGCCACCGTGACCTGGCCGCACTCATTGCTCACGTCGGCCAGCCGACCGCTGGCGTCGGAGACCAGGTCGTGGCTGCTCGGCGCGCACGGGCTCGAGTCACCCGTCCGGGTCGGCACCGTGAACCCGGAGCCGACGAAGTGCGAGACCACCGGGACGTACGACGCGTTGCCGGTCGCGGCGACGAGATGCGCGGACCCGGCCGCCGCCGCCATGCCCACGGTGCCGACCGACCAGGTGTTGGGCACGGGGCTGAACACGGACCACGAGCCGCCACCGCGATGGGCGGTGGAGATCGGTGTGCTCACGGACCCGTACTGCGTCAGCGCGAGGACCGGTGTCGTGCCGGCGAACGCGAGCTCCAGCTTGCCGACGTCGTACGGCGCCGACACGGCTTCGACCGCGCCGGCACCCACACGCACCTCGAGCTGGGTCGTGCCGACCCCGCGATACGCGACGGTCCACAGCGAGCCGTCAGGCGCTGCCTGTGCGTCGAGCAGCTGGCCGAAGCTCGGCGCGTCCGCCAGGTCGCTGGCCGGGCCCAAGAGCCCGCCCTGAACGGTCGCTGTCGCGATCCGGCCGCCGCGCGGGCCGGTGACCGAGCCTGGCGAGGTGTCGTGGAACCACACGAGGGTCGCACCGGAGGGACCGGCGAGCACCTTGAGGTCGGCAGCCGAGCTCACGCCGAGCGCGTCCGTGCTCTGCACCCCGCCGGCGCAGGTCGAGGACCGCGGCGGCAGGACGCAGACACGCACCTTCCGGGTCGCGGCGGTCGCGGCCGAGTCGTCCGAGATCCACCCGACATAGCCGTATCCAGCGCCGTCGATCGCCACGTCGTACCCGTGGAGCTGGGTGGTGTCCTGCACGGTCGTGCGTGCTCCGACCGGTCCGGGCGCCGGTGCTCCGGCGGCCGCATCCGCTGCCGGCGCGACGCCGGTCGCCACCAGCCCGACCACCACTCCTGCGCGCAGCACACCCGACATTCGCGGCATGTCAGCCTTCCCTCCCGGCCGGGTCGCCAGGCAGCGGTCGCCACCGGCCGTACCCGGATCGTCCTGAGGGAGAGGATGCTCGCGCCCCCGTGATACGTCGAGGGTCTGGGCCCGGCTACCCGGTGAGGTAGCGGCGTGCGCCGGCGTAGCCCGGACCGAACTGCGACAGCGGGGTGAGCCGGACCGAGGTCCCGGTGCGCGGCGCCTCGACGACGGTCCGCACGCCGCCGACCTGACCGACGTACATCCCGACGTGGTGCACCACCCCGGCCGGGGTGCGCAGGAACACCAGGTCTCCGGGCCGCAGGTCGCGGCGGGCGACGGCTGTCCCGCCGGTGGACTGCGGAGCGGCATCACGGGGGATCGTGACGCCGAGCTGCCGGTAGGCCGCGTAGGTCAGACCCGAGCAGTCGAACCCGAAGCCGCTCGTGCCCGACCACAGGTACGGCAGCCCGACGAACTGCATCGCCTCCTCGACGACGGCGGCACCGGTCGGGGCCGGGCGCGGTCCGGACCGCAGGTCGACCGCGGACCGCCGCACGGTCCGGACGACACCCCCGAGCAGCCGGACGTGCACCACACCCGGACCGGACGAGACGACCGGGAGGCTCGTGCCGTAGGACAGCCCCATCACCTTCCCGGCCGTCGTGCCGACGGAGCCGTCATCGGCCCACAGCCACGCGATGCGGCGGTCGACGACGGCCGTGGTACCGCTCGCCTGCGGTGCAGCGGTCGTGAGCTGACGGGTCGGCACCCAGCCGGGATAGCCGCGGCTGTTCTTGGGGCTCGGCTGTGACGGCACCACGACCTTGCTCCACCGACCGCTGGTGGCGAGCACCCGCACCCGGGCTCCGTACAGCACCTGGGTCTGGCTGTGGCCGAGCGACAGCCAGCGCTTCTGGGAGTCGGACATGCCCGCGACCCAGCGACGCGGGTCGGCCGGGTCCCCGAGCGCCGGCGCGTCGACCGGTCGGGTGGTCCGCGGGGCGCTCCAGAGGGTCGCGACGGACACGTCGACCCAGCGGACGACGGGAGCGGCGGCGGCCGGGTCGGCCGGCACCGCCACCACCGCGGTCGCCGTCGCTGCAGCTGCCAGGGCAGCGAGCACGATGCGGGCCGCGGCAGCGGTCCGGGTCAGGCGCGCGCGACACATGGCTGCATCATCCGGCATCCGGTGCGCGCAGACCCGGATTCAGTCGACCGCCTCGACGTACTTCTCGAGGAAGGCCCGCTCCTCCGGCGAGACCCGGCGCGGCCGCTCCGCCGTCAGGTCGTACGGGACGAGGAGGGACGCCGCGGTCGCGAACACCGTCGACTCGTCCCGCACCTGGTAGCGGATCTCGAACGAGGCGCCCTTGATGGCACCCACCCACATCTCGATGTCGACGCCGCGAGGGTGGTAGACCAGCGGCCGCTTGTAGTCGATCTCGTGGTGGGCGACGAGCACGCCCTCCGACAGCGCCTTCACCCCGTGGTCGGCCCCCAGGGCGAAGAGCATGTCGACCCGCGCCTCCTCGAGGTACGTGAGGTAGACGACGTTGTTGACGTGGCCGTAGGCGTCCATGTCCGACCAGCGCATCGCGCAGCGATAGCGGTGCCTCACGTCGCCGGCCTAGCGGGTCAGCTTGCGGTACGTCGCCCGGTGCGGCCGGGTCGCGTCGACACCGAGGCGCTCGACCTTGTTCCGCTCGTAGGCCTCGAAGTTGCCCTCGAACCAGAACCACTTCGAGTCGCCTTCCCAGGCGAGGATGTGGGTGGCCACCCGGTCCAGGAACCAGCGGTCGTGGCTCACGACCACCGCGCAGCCGGGGAACTCGAGCAGGGCGTTCTCCAGCGACGACAGAGTCTCGACGTCGAGGTCGTTGGTCGGCTCGTCGAGCAGCAGCAGGTTGCCGCCGATCTTCAGGGTCAGCGCGAGGTTGAGCCGGTTGCGCTCGCCGCCGGAGAGCACACCGGCGGGCTTCTGCTGGTCCGGACCCTTGAAGCCGAATGCCGACACGTAGGCGCGCGACGGCATCTCCACGTTGCCGACCTTGATGTGGTCGAGGCCGTCGGAGACGACCTCCCACAGCGTCATCTTCGGGTCGATGCCGCCGCGGCTCTGGTCGACGTAGGCGATCTTGACGGTGTCGCCGATCTTGATGCTGCCGTCGTCGGCCTGCTCCTCGCCGAGGATCATCTTGAACAGCGTGGTCTTGCCGGCGCCGTTGGGGCCGATGACGCCGACGATGCCGTTGCGCGGCAGCGAGAACGACAGGTCGTCGATGAGCAGCCGGTCGCCGAAGCCCTTGCTCAGCCCGTCGACCTCGACGACCTGGCTGCCGAGCCGCGGGCCCGGCGGGATCTGGATCTCCTCGAAGTCGAGCTTGCGGGTCTTCTCGGCCTCCGCGGCCATCTCCTCGTAGCGCTCGAGCCGCGCCTTGCTCTTGGCCTGGCGGCCCTTCGCGTTGGAGCGGACCCACTCCAGCTCCTCCTTGAGCCGCTTCGCCCGCTTCTCGTCCTTGCGGCCCTCGACCTTCAAGCGGGTCTGCTTGGTCTCGAGGTACGTCGAGTAGTTGCCCTCGTAGGGGTAGGCGCGGCCACGGTCCAGCTCGAGGATCCACTCGGCCACGTTGTCGAGGAAGTAGCGGTCGTGGGTCACCGCGACGACGGTGCCGGCGTACTTCTCCAGGTGGCTCTCCAGCCACTGCACGCTCTCGGCGTCGAGGTGGTTGGTGGGCTCGTCCAGCAGCAGCAGGTCGGGCTGGCTGAGCAGCAGCTTGCACAGGGCCACCCGGCGCTTCTCGCCGCCGGACAGCACGGTGACGTCGGCGTCGGCCGGGGGGCAGCGCAGCGCGTCCATCGCCTGCTCCAGCTGGGAGTCGATGTCCCAGGCACCGGCGTGCTCGATGTCCTCCTGCAGGGCCGACATCTCGTTCATCAGCTCGTCGCTGTACTCGACGGCCATCTTCTCGGCGATCTCGTTGTAGCGGTCGAGCTTCACCTTGATCTCGCCGAGGCCCTCCTCGACGTTGCCGAGGACGTCCTTGTCGTCGTTGAGCTTGGGCTCCTGCTCGAGGATGCCGACGGAGTAGCCGGGAGTCAGGAAGGCGTCGCCGTTGGAGGCGTGGTCGAGGCCCGCCATGATCTTGAGGACCGTCGACTTGCCGGCGCCGTTGGGACCGACGACGCCGATCTTCGCGCCGGGCAGGAACGACAAGGTGACGTCGTCGAGGATGACCTTGTCGCCGTGCGCCTTGCGCGCCTTGCGCATCGTGTAGATGAACTCCGCCATGCCGCAGAGCCTATGTGGGGGACACCGCCCGCTCCGAATCGTCGCGGGCCCTCGAAGACGCGTAGGCCTGCTGCAGGTCGTCCCCGGCCCGTGACCGCCGGTCCGGACCGCTCGCGATCGTCTGACCGCCGCTCAGGCCGGGATGTCCCCCGGCGCGCGCGCCGGGTGCCGGCTCGGTGGGCAGCGTCGTCACCGTGGCGTCCCCACCACCGCCACCGCCCGGGCCCGGTGGCGCGGCCTTGCGGAACCGCGCGACGCCGCGGCTCAGGTCGTGGCCGACCGTCGACGCATCGATCTCCAGCGACGTGCGCGGCTGGCCCTCGACCTCGTAGCGGTTCGCCTTCAGCCGGCCATGGACGACGACCGGCTGGCCCTTGGCCAACGAGTCGGCGACGTTCTCCGCGACGCGTCGCCAGCAGGTCACCTGCCAGAAGATCGTGTCGCCGTCGCGCCAGCCGCCGGACACCCTGTCGAAGCGGCGCTCGGTGGACGCCAGCCGGAACGTCGTGACCTTGGCCCCTCCCGAGGTCACGCGCAGCGTGGGGTCGGTGACCACGTTGCCCACGACGGTCACGAGCGTCTCCTTCATCGTCCCTCCCTCGGGCGGTGCCGCGCGGCAGCCGCGTACGACGACGATGAGCCGCACGCCGGGTCCCGCGGGCCGCCGCCGGCGGATCTGTGGACGCCCGGCGACGGCGCCCGTCCTGTGGACGACCGTCAGCCGGTGCGGGCCCGGTCCAGGGCCGTACGGGCCCGGCCGTGCCGCGCCAGCTCGGCCTCGACTGGTCCGAGCATCAGCTCGTCGGCGACCTGCTCGATCGCCGACCGCAGCCGTGACTCGGCCCGGCGTCGCCGGGCCAGCGCACCACCCCTGACCATCAGCCGGCCGACGAACGCGAGCAGCAGACCGAGCAGGACCCCGCCGACCAGGAGCAGCGTCGGCACCGGGATCCCGAGCAGCTCGGGGGTGGGCGGGTCCGGCAACCGCAGGTACGAGCCGAAGCCGAGCAGCAGCAGCCAGATGCCGCCGGTCACCGCGGCCAGCGCGAGAGCCGCCTGCAGCCCGGCACCCATGCGCCACCAGACGGGAACCCGGTCGACGCCCAGGTCGGTCCCGACGACGGCCTGGTCCAGCCGGTCGCGCACGTCGGAGGTCCGGCCGGCGGCCGCGGTCTGCACGGCACGCTGCCACGGACCTGGCAGGTCGTGCGCGACGGCGTCGCAGGCGCGCCGGAGAGCGGTGTCGACCTGGGCCCGCTGGACCGGCGTCGGCTCCGGCACCGACGACCGGACGAGGACGGAGCGGACCTGCTTGCGGTCGCCGACCGTGAGGTGCAGCCGACGCAGCGGGTCGGGTCGCAGCCGTCGGGCCCACCGGGTCGGCGGCCAGCCCAGCAGGCCCTCGGCGCGCAGCCGCCACGACTCCTCGACCGCCGCGCCGATGACGGGCACTCCGGCGGACGACGCGAGCGCCTCGACCAGCCGGTCGCGCTCGGCACCGGTCACGCCCGTCGGCTCGTCCGCCGAGACCGTCGTGAGCAGCTTCTCGGCGATGTCCTCGACGTCGGCGACCAGCCGGTCGTTGCGGGCCTGGCGCCTGGACACGGCGTCGACGAGCAGGGCCTGCAGGGCGTCGACCCCGGCGCCGGTGCGCGCCGAGCAGGTGAGCACCGGCGAGCGGCGCAGACCGTCCGCGTCGAGCAGCCGCCGCAGGTCCTCGGCGCACTCCGCCGCCGCGAACGGGTTGACGGTGTCGACCTGGTTGAGGACGACCACCGTCACCGCCTGGTGACCCGTGAGCCGGCGCAGGTACCGCTCGTGCAGCACCTCGTCGGCGTACTTCTGCGGGTCGACGACCCAGACGAGCAGGTCGACGAGCTCCACCAGCCGGTCGACCTCGTGCTGGTGCTCGACGACGGTGGAGTCGTGGTCCGGCAGGTCCAGCAGGACCAGGCCGGCCAGCTCGCCGAGGTCCTCCTCGCGCAGCCCGGGCCCGTGCCGCCAGTGCGTCTGGCGACGCGGCACACCCAGCCACTGCACGAGCGGCGCCGCGCCGTCGGATCCCCAGACGCTGGCGTACGCCTTCGACGTCGTCGGGCGGCGGACGCCGACCGGGGACAGGTCGGCGCCGGAGAGGACGTTGAACAGCGAGGACTTGCCGCTGCCGGTGGAGCCGGCCAGCGCGACGACCGTGTGCTCACCGGACAGGCGCAGCCGCTCCCCCGCCCGGGTCGAGACCGCACGGGCCCGGGCCAGCAGCCGGGGGTCCGCGACCCGGCCGTCCAGGGCCTCGACCGCCTCGTCCAGCGCGGTGAGCATGCCGGGCAGGTCGGCCCGGCGGTGCCGGCCACGCAGCCGCGGGCTCACGCGGCGTCCTCGACGTCCTGGACGGCGGCCCGCAGCGCCGCACCCGCGTCCTCGTGCACCCCGACGTCGTCCAGCCGTGTGACGAACCGCGCCCGCTCCCCGTCGAGCAGCCGCGCGACCCGCTCCCCGAGGTCGCGCCGTGCCTGCTCGGCGAGCGACCGGACGGCCTGGTCCCCGAGGACCGCCTCCAGCACCTTCTGGCTCAGGGCGGACGCACCGGCGGCCACCGCCACCTCGCCGGCCACCAGGCCACCGGTGTGGGCGAAGACGACGATCATGACCATCAGGCCGAGCCCGTTGACGCCGAAGGCGAGGAAGCGCGCGGCGCTGCGCTTGCCCTGGGCCTGGCTGCGCACCAGGTCGAGCACGCCGGCCTGCCACTCGCGGACCTCGCGCGCCGTCGCCGCGGCGAGCCCCGGTGACGACCGCCGGAGGTCGTCGTCGCCGAGCAGCCGGGCGCCGGCCGGGTCGGCCGCCCAGGTCGTCCCGGCCCGCTCGGCGGCGGCGTCGGCCGCCGACCGCACCAGGGCCTCGACGCCCGACTCGAGCGCCTCGGCGAGCTCCTTGCCCGGCGCCGGCTTGCCCTGGACCGCCGCGGTGACGCGGTCGCGGACCCGGGACACCTTGGACTCCAGCGCGCGCATGATCTCGCCGGTGCCGACGAACTCCTGCCACCGGGCGAGCACCTCGCCGCGCAGCAGCGACCCGTCGCTGCTCGCCTCGGAGACCTGCCGCAGCGCGACGTCGTACGCCCCGTCGACCTCCTTGCGCAGGCGCACCACGGTCTCGGCCTGCTCGTCGGCGGCAGCGGCCAGGGTGAACACGCGGGCTGCCAGCGAGCGCACCGCCCCGTCCAGCGTGTGCCGCACGACGGCAGCCCGGGTGTCGGCGTCGGCGGCCAGCCCGTGCAGCCAGCTGCGCACCGGGTCGACGACGTCGGGAGGCAGCAGCGCGTCGTACGTCGACGTCTCCGGGATCACGAACAGCGGGGCGCCGCCCAGCCCCTGGTCGGTGAGCATCGCGGCGAGGTGACCGCGCACCTCGTCGACGGCCTCCGGCGGCACGCGGTCGAGCAGCACGGCGACCGCCGTCCCCCGGGTGACCGCGAGCCGCAGGAACTCCCACGGCACCGCATCGGCGTACCGGGCCGCCGTGGTGACGAACAGCCACATGTCCGCCGCGGCGAGCAGCTGGGTCGCGAGCTCGCGGTTGCGGGTCACGACCGAGTCGATGTCCGGGGCATCGAGCACGGCGAGGCCCATCGGGATGCCACGGCTCGGCACCAGCTGCAGGGTGGTCGGATCGGTCGAGCTGGACGTCGTCCTCGTCAGGCCGGGCAGGATCCGTGGCTCCTCGAACCACGCGTTGTCGGTCGGGTGGTAGGCGATCACCGCGGACCGGGTGGTCGGCCGGAGAACCCCGGCGGCGCTGATCCGCGCTCCGACCAGGCTGTTGACCAGCGTCGACTTCCCGGCGCCGGTCGGTCCGCCCACGACGGCGAGCAGCGGGGCGTCCAGCCGGCGAAGCCGCGGCAGCACGTAGTCGGCGAGCTGGTCGGCCGTCTCCCGGCGCAGCGTCCGGGCCTGGTCGGCGCCGGCGACGTCGAGGGGCAGGCGCAGCTCGGCGACCTGCTCGCCCAGCCCCTCCAGGGCAGCCAGCAGGGCTGCAGGTCCGGCGCCTGGTGCCACGGGGGCAATCCTCGCCCACGCGGGGGCGACCCGGGTGCCTTCGCGATCACCGGCGCGCCGCGAGACGCCGCACGACGGCAGCGAGCGGTACGGCACCGCCTCGCTCGCGGACTCACGACGTTCGCGTCGTCGGCCCGCACCGCGAGATCGTCGCAGGTACTAGACAGGTGACCATTTGGTCACCTATGCTCACCGCCATGGACGACGACCGGGTCTTCAAGGCACTCGGCGACCCGACCCGTCGGTTCCTGCTCGACCTGCTCTTCGCGCGTGACGGCCGCACGCTCACCGAGCTGGAGTCCGAGCTGGAGATGACACGGTTCGGCGTCATGAAGCACCTCCGGGTGCTCGAGGACGCCGGCCTCGTCGTCACCCGCAAGCAGGGCCGGGAGAAGCTGCACTTCCTCAACCCGGTGCCCATCCGGCAGGTCCACGACCGCTGGATCGACAAGTACACGGAGCGCCAGGTGAGCGCGCTCGTCGACCTCAAGAACGAGCTGGAGAGGGAATCATGACCACCACTGCAGGAACGACGGCGGACACCGCCACGACGACGCAGGTGCACCGCGTCTACATCAAGGCCGACGCCCAGCGGATCTGGGACGCGATCACCCAGCCGGAGTGGACCCGGCGCTACGGCTACACCGGGGTGGTCGACAGCGACTGGCGGCCCGGCAGCCCGTACCTCATGCACCCCACGGCGTCGTTCAAGGCGGCGGCCGAGGCAGGCGGCTTCCCGTGCCCGGACCCGATCGTCGACGGCGAGGTGGAGGAGGCCGACCCGCCGCGCCGATTGGTCACCACCTGGCGGATGCTCATGGACCCCCAGACCTCGGAGGAGCCGTTCACGCGGCTCACCCACGAGATCAAGCAGCTGCCCGCCGGCTACTGCTCGCTCACCGTCGTGCACGAGTGCCCCGGAGCGCCGAGGACGCAGGCGATGCTCCGCGGCGTCGACGAGGACATGGGCGCCGGCGGCGGTTGGGACTGGGTCCTCAGCGACCTCAAGACCCTGCTCGAGACCGGCGAGACGATGACCGGCAGCTGGCAGCCGGGCGCTCCGCAGGACTGACCGCTGGCCAGGTGCCGGGGACCCGTCAGGTGCGGGTCCCCGGCACCGTCGCGCCAGGGGCGTCAGCGCTCCCAGGGCGCGGTGTCGCCCATCTTCGAGTAGTACTTCGCGAGGTGGGACCTCACGCGGTCGATGTCTCGCTCGGGCAGGTCCACTCCCCCGCGCGAGCCCTCCATGACGTTGCCCGCGGCCATGACACCGCGCGGCACCGCGCGCAGCCGGCCGTCGACGACGTCGGCGACGAGCAGCTTGTAGCTGCCGAAGTTGTCCTTCTTCTCCGCGTCGTACCAGACGTGCGCGTCCCGGTACTTCTCGTTCGGCTCGTCCTGGGCACCGGCCCACTCGCGCACCCTCTTCTCGGCGGCGGTGCCGTCCCACTCACGATCGCGGTCGGCGAGCGGCAGGTCCTGGAAGGTGGTCACGGCCATGGCGTCCTCCTCGTACGGCGAGTGCTCACACGTGGCTTCCTCGTCGCCGTACCCGGTCGACCCGCTGCCATGCAGTCACGCCGACCGCGCGGTGACGCCGCTACCGTTGCGGTCGGGCGACCGGCGCACCGGGGCGTGCGACCGACCGC
The DNA here is from genome assembly GCA_963746175.1 of uncultured Actinomycetota bacterium. Classification (GTDB taxonomy): domain Bacteria; phylum Actinomycetota; class Actinomycetes; order JACCUZ01; family JACCUZ01; genus CAVVAH01. The sequence continues at coordinate 1,324,325 of CAVVAH010000001.1, forward strand.
CACGAGCGCCCGTAGCTCAGTGGATAGAGCGACTGCCTTCTAAGCAGTTGGTCGCAGGTTCGAGTCCTGCCGGGCGCGCCGGGTGATGCTCGCCGTCGACACAGGACTGCCTTCTCAGCAGCTGGTCGCAGGTTCGAGTCCTGCCGGGCGCGCCGGGTGATGCTCGCCGTCGACACAGGACTGCCTTCTCAGCAGTTGGTCGCAGGTTCGAGTCCTGCCGGGCGCGCCGGGTGATGCTCGCCGTCGACACAGGACTGCCTTCTCAGCAGTTGGTCGCAGGTTCGAGTCCTGCCGGGCGCGCCGGGTGATGCTCGCCGTCGACACAGGACTGCCTTCTCAGCAGTTGGTCGCAGGTTCGAGTCCTGCCGGGCGCGCTGCTGGGGCGCGCCGTCGACGGTGCCTCAGGGGGTGGGCTGCTCCAGGACGCGCAGCGTGTCGAGGTCGCGCGCGATGCGCAGCCGGCGCTCCTGCTGGGACCGGGTGGCGACGAGGAACTCCGCCGCCTCCATCCGGACCGCCTCGGACTGCCAGTCGACCCGCCGGCCGAAGTCCTCGTCCCCGTCGTCGGGCGCCGTCGACACGTCGGGTCGACCGGTCACCTGCTCGCTCCTGGCGTCGCTCATGGTCGGACCTCCGCCCGGGTCATGCCCGCGGAGGTCGGGCGCCAAGCGGTCAACGACGCGGCAGACGCGAGGTCACGCCCCCTGGCCCTCGTCGCGGGACTGCTCGCGCAGCCGCTGGGTGAGGCCGGCCAGCCGGCGCCGGGACGACTCCTGGACCCGGGTGGCCACGAGGAACTCGGCCGCCTCGATCCGGACCGCCTCCGACTGCCACGACGTGCGTACTCCGTAGAGGTCCGGTTCGACCCACTCGTCCGGGCCGGGCGCCGGCGCCGGCGGCACCAGGTGTCCGGCGACGTCGGTGGGAGGTTCGACGCGGGCGGCGCCGGTGTCCGTGGAAGGGATCTCGGACACCGGCGCCGGCCCGGCGGGGGACGACGGGAGGCCCGTCGCGGGAGCGGCCGACGACGAACCGGGGACGACGCGCGGCGGAGCGTCACGGCGGACCTCCAGCCGGTCCCGCCTGGCTCGTGTCGCCATCTCGACACCCCGATCGGCAGCTGTGGGGGCTGCTTCCCCATCGTGCGCCCGCGAGTGGCCACCGCCGCGGCAGGACTGGTCACGATCAGGTAATAAATCCTCACCGTCCGTAACACTTGCACCACTGCCCCCGCGGGGTGGTCACCTCACCGCCGGTCAGGACGGCAGCCCCGGGTCCCCGTCGGCACGCAGGGTGATGGTCCGCGGCGGCCGGCAGGGGTCAGCAGGCGGGTCAGCAGCACGTGTCGGCCAGCGACTCGGCCCGCCAGCTGCGGACCCCCTCGACCGCCGCCAGGCCGGCGACGACGAGGGCGGCAAGGGGGTCGGCCCACCACCAGCCGAGCGCGGCGTTGAGCAGCAGGCCGCCGAGCACCACGCCGGAGAGGATCGCGCACAGCCGGGTCTGGCCGGCCTCCCGCTCCTGGGCGCGGGAGCCCAGCACGGGCGCCAGCCGGCGCTTGGCCCGGGCCAGCACCGGCATCGTCACGAGTGACAGCGCGGTGACGACGATGCCGACCCGGCTGACGTCGGGCTCGTGCTGCCCGGCGAGGTCGAGGACCGCGTTGAACGCGACCCAGGCGGCCAGCGCGCCGAAGCACACCGCCAGCGCGCGGGTCGCCCGCCGGTCGTCGGGCTGGGTGCAGCCGGTGCGCTCCTCGCGGGCCAGCCGCCAGGCCAGCACGCCGGCGCCGGAGACCTCCACCACGGAGTCGAGTCCGAACGCCATCAGCCCGAGCGACCCGGCCGCGACCCCGGCCGACAGCGCGACGGCGGCCTCCACGACGTTCCAGCCGATCGTGACCCGGTTGAGCAGCCGGGCTCGACGCAGTGCCGCCGGCCGCTCGAGCACCGGGCGGACGGGCGCGGTGGTCATCCGGTCGCCTCGGCCGGTGCCTCGGCGACCGCCCGGTGGCCGGGAGCGGTGCGCACGGTGAGGCCCGCCAGGTCGTGCAGCGCGTGCGCGAGCCGGTCGTCGGCGAGCCGGTAGCGGACCCGCCGACCCTCGGCGTCGGCGACCACGAGCCCGCAGTCGCGCAGGCAGGCCAGGTGGTTGGACACCGCCGGGCGGCTCGCGCCGAGGTGGTCGGCGAGGTCCGCGGGGTACGCCGGGGCGTCGGCCAGCCGCAGCAGGATCCGTCGCCGGGTGCCGTCGGACAGCGCGCGCCCGACGCGGTCCAGGACGGCGAGGGTGTCGGCGTACGACGGGGTGCGTGCCACGGACCCACCGTACAGCGCAGGCTGAATTCACACCAGGCTGAACAGCCCGCCACGGCAGCCTGCCGGGGCAGCCCTCTAGGGTGCGGCCCATGGCGGAGCGCAACGACCGGATGGTCTGGATCGACTGCGAGATGACCGGGCTCGAGCTAGGTCACGACGCGCTGGTCGAGGTGGCGGTGCTCGTCACCGACTCCGACCTGAACATCCTCGGCGACGGGGTCGACGTCGTGATCAAGCCGCCGCAGGAGGCGCTGGACGGCATGCCCGACGTCGTCCGCGAGATGCACACGAGCTCCGGGCTGCTGACCGAGCTGGACGCCGGCACCACCCTGCTCGACGCGCAGGAACAGGTGCTGGCCTACATCAAGGAGCACGTCCCGACGGCCCGCAAGGCACCGCTGGCCGGCAACTCCGTCTACGTCGACCGCGGGTTCCTCAACCGCGACATGCCGGCCCTGGACGAGCACCTCCACTACCGCCTCGTCGACGTCTCGTCGATCAAGGAGCTGGTCCGGCGCTGGTTCCCGCGGGTCTACTTCAACTCCCCCAGCAAGCACGGCGGGCACCGCGCACTCGCCGACATCCGGGAGAGCATCGAGGAGCTGCGCTTCTACCGGGAGGCGGTCTTCGTGCCGCAGCCCGGTCCGGACACCGACGCGGTCAAGGCGATCGCCCAGCGGTTCGAGGCCGGCTCGGGCGCCTGACCCGTCGCCGGCCGAGGCGCGGGAGCGCGGTCCGGCCGTGGCGCGGTCGCCTGTATGATCCTGACGCCGCGCGAGCGGTGCACATGGTGGGTGTAGCTCAGCTGGTAGAGCACCTGGTTGTGGTCCAGGTGGCCGCGGGTTCAAGTCCCGTCACTCACCCCACGCAGGTCCCCACGTCGGCCCCGGCAGAATGCGCGGGTGCCGACACCGTTCACGTTCCTCGCCGACGCATTCGAGGTCTCCAGCGCCCGCGAGCTGGGCGAGCGGGCCCGGGCCGCCGAGGACCTCGGCGTCTCGACGTTCGTGCTCCCGGACCACCTCCTCGAGCAGCCCGCGCCGGTGCCGTACCTCGCCGCGGTCGCCGCCCTCACCGAGCGGATCAGGATCAGCGCGTTCGTGCACAACAACGACCTGCGCCACCCGGCGGTGCTCGCGCAGGAGCTGGCCACCCTCGACCGGCTCTCGGAGGGCCGCCTGGACGTGGCGATCGGCGCCGGCTGGAACGGCGCGGAGTACGCCGCTATCGGCCTGCCGTTCGACCCGATCCGGGTCCGCCAGGCCCGCCTCGCCGAGTCGATCGCGGTCCTCAAGGGCTGCTTCGGCCCGGGGCCTTACTCGTACGCCGGTGAGCACTACACGATCACCGACCACGACGGGCAGCCGAAGCCGGTGCAGCAGCCGCACCCGCCGTTCTTCGTCGGAGGCGGCGGCCGGCGGACGCTGGAGCTGGCGGCGCGCGAGGCGCAGGTCGTCGGGCTGGCACCGCGGATCCGGCCCGGGCAGGTCGTCGATGCGCACTCCCTCACCTGGGCAGCCACCGAGGAGAAGATCGGCTGGGTCCGGGACGCCGCCGGCGACCGGTTCGACCAGCTGACGCTGAACGTCTACCCCTCGATGTGGCCGATCACGGTCACCGACGACCTGCACGGCGAGGCCGCCAAGGTCTCCGCAGAGCTGGCCCGGCGCACCGGAGTCGAGCTGACCGAGCAGGAGGTCATCGACTCGCCGCACCTGTTCATCGGCTCGCACGACCGTTTCGTCGAGAAGTTCACCCAGCTCCGCGACGAGCTCGGCATCTCGTCGTTCCTCGTCGGCGGCCTCGACGAGCTCGGGCCGGTCGTCGAGCGGCTGGCCGGGACCTGACCCGCGTCAGCCCTCGACCTTGAAGCCGTGCCGCCGGCCCAACCGGCGCAGCGAGGGCAGGTCGGGCGTGCCGGTGCACTCCGCCCGCGGCAGCCCGGTGCGGCGCTGCCACTGCGCGTAGGCCGTGCGCGTCTTCACCCCGAACGAGCCGTCCTTCGCGTACTGCGTCGACAGCAGCTCCTCGGCGAGCAGCGCCGCCTCGAGGACGCGGACGTCGCGTGGGTGCGAGACGGTGCCCTCGCCGCCGGCGATGTTCACGACCACGGACTCCGAGAGGTGCACCAGCCGGACGACGGGCCGCTCCGCCGGCTCGACGTACTCCGGCCTGCCGAAGCCGCGCGAGTTGTCGTTGCCGTTCCACAGCCGGCGCTGCCGGAACACTCCGGTCCCCTGGTTCCCACCGTCCCGGTTGGAGTTGCCCTCGATGGTGCGGATGAAGTCGCCCTCGACCTTGTTGACGTAGAAGGCGTGCGCGACGCGGCCCTCCGACTCCACGAAGAGGAAGCCGACGTCACCAGGACGGGGTCGCCGGTGCAGCCTGCCGGCGACCTTGAACGCCTTCCGCATGTCGAGGGTGGACGCCGTGTCGGTGCCCGAGAGCACCGGTACGCCGTTGTGCTTCCAGCCGGCGACGAGGAAGGTGGCGCACCAGGCCAACCCGTTCGTGTGGCCGGCCATCGCGGCGTAGTGCTGCTTGTTGGAGCCGATCGGGTCCTCCATGGTGCGCACCTGTGCCGACGCCCACGTCAGCACCTCGCGCACGGTCCCGGTCATGCGTCGTCCCTCAACGGGTCGCCGGCCCCGCTCCGGTCGCCCGGCAGCTCGTCGTCGTCGGCCTCCAGGTCGGCGCCGTCGACGAGGTCCTCGTCGAAGTCCGGCAGGGTCGTCTGCTCGACGTCGTCCTGCGGACCGTCCTGCGGCTCGGGGTAGTTGCCGGTGTCCGGCAGGTCCTCGGTGGCCGGCGTGACCGGCCCAGCAGCGTCGCCCGACATGTGCGCCCCTCACGGCCCGGGGCGGGCGCCCCGCAAGCCCTCGCCTCGCACCATGCGTCCGCCCGCGCCGCCCGTCAAGGTGCCAAATCCGGCGGCGCCGCCCGGCGGCCACCGGTCATCATGGCGGCCGTGCGCGAGCTGATGCGGGACCGGAGGTTCGCGCTGCTCTGGCTCGGCCAGGCCGTGAACACGGTCGGCCACGGTCTCACCATCGTCGCCCTCGCCACGCTGCTCGTGCGCACGCACGGCGCCGGCACGCTCGGCATCGTGCTGGCCGCGGACTCCGCCGCGATGGGCGTCACGCTGCTCGCCGGCGGCGTCGTGGCCGACCGGTACTCGCGCACGGCGGTGATGGCCTGCTCCGACGTCCTGCGCCTGGTCGCGGTGCTCGGCTACGCGCTGTCCCCCGCGTCGACCCACGTCTCGGTGCTCGCACTCTTCGCCGTGCTCGAGGGCTGCGGCGTCGCCTTGTTCCAGCCCGCCTGGCGGGCGGTGCTGCCGCAGATCGTCCCTGCCGACCGGCTGCGCGAGGTCAACGCCGTCGTGCAGGCCACCAACCGCGGCGGCCTCCTGCTCGGCACCGGGCTGGGCGGTGTCCTGGTGGCCACTGTCGGCCCGCGCCCGGCGCTGCTCGTCGACGCGTCGACGTACGCCGTCAGCCTGGTGACGCTGCTCGTGATCGCGCTGCCGGCAGCCGCCGAGCACGCGCCGGGCGGGCTGCGCGCGGGGTTGCTCGAGGCCCGCGAAGGCGTCGCCGTGGTGTGGCGCAAGCCATGGGTCACGGTCGTGATGCTGCAGGGCACCGTGCAGGTGCTGCTCGCCTTCGGACCCATGCGGGTGCTGACGCCGCTGGTGGCCGAGGAGCGATACGGGCCGGGCGCGTACGGCGTCCTCGCCGCCTGCCTGCCCGCCGGCATGATGCTGGGGTCGCTGGTCGCGCTGCGGCTCCGGCCGCGTCGCGAGGGCCTCGCCGCGATGCACGCGGTGGCTCCGACCGCGGCCGTCATGCTCTGCCTCGCGGTCGACGTGCCGCTGCTCGTCTACGCCCTCGCGACCGTGGTGGCCTGGGCCGGGATCTCGGTGTTCGCGGTGCTGTGGTTCACCTCCCTGCAGCGCTCCTACCCGGCGACGATCCAGGGCAGGGTGTTCTCGGTCGAGCAGCTCGCGACCTTCGCGCTGGACCCGGTCGGGCTGGTGCTCGCCCCGCTGGTCGCGACCGCCGTCGGCGTGCCGACAGTCGGCATCGTCGCGGCGGTCGTCCTGCTCGTGACGACGTACGCCGTGCTGCTGGTGCCCGGCGTCACGCATTTCCACGACCCTGACCGCGACCCGGTCGCCGAGGTGGCCGCGCCCTGACCCCGGGGCATGAGTACGGTCGCGATCATGGCCCCCGACACCCGCCCGCCGAGCGGCGCGCAGCACGAGATCCGGCACGGCGACCAGGTCGCGGTCGTCACCGAGGTCGGCGCCACGCTGCGCCGCTACGACGTCGGAGGCCGGCCGGTCGTGCAGGGCCACGACGTGGACGCCGTCCCGGACGGCAGCCGCGGCCAGGTGCTCGTCCCCTGGCCGAACCGCGTCGCCGACGGCCGGTACTCCTGGCGCGGGACGGACCTGCAGCTGCCGCTGACCGAGGTGCCGAAGCGCAACGCCATCCACGGCCTGGTCCGCTGGCAGAGCTGGCAGCTCGACGACCGCGACGACGCCTCGGTCTCCCTGACCGCGACGGTCTGGCCGACACCCGGCTACCCGTTCCTGCTCGCTGTGTCCGCGACCTACCGCCTGGACGACGAGGGGCTCTCGGTCGAGCTGCGCAGCCGCAACGACGGCGCCGACGCGGCGCCGTACGGCGTGGGGCAGCATCCCTACCTCGTGACCTCCGCCGGCCGGGCTGACGACGTGACTCTCACGGTGCCAGCGCGCACCCGGATGCTGGTCGACGAGCGCAGCAACCCGGCGGGGCAGGAGGACGTTGCCGGGACGGAGTACGACTTCCGCACGCCTCGCCGGATCGGCGAGCAGGTGCTGGACACCGCGTTCACGGACCTGGTGCCGGACGAGGACGGCTGGGTGCGCGTGCGGCTCGACGACCCGGACGGGAGTGGCGTCGAGCTGCGCGCCGGGCCGACCACCCGATGGCTGCAGGCCTTCACCGGCGACACCCTCGCGCCCCCACGCCGGCGGACCGCGGTGGCGGTGGAGCCGATGTCCTGCCCGCCCGGCGCCTTCGCGTCCGGTGCCGACCTGGTGACCCTGGAGCCCGGCGACGAGCACCTGCTTGCCTGGGGCCTGCGCGCCAGGTGAGGCCAGCGGGGCGACGAGCGAGCGTGACAGCCGTCACCGGGCCGTGGATCCTGACGTGGACAACCTGGGCAGAGATGTCCTAGCGTTCTCCCTGGTTGGAAGTTGCAGTGCCTCGAACGTCTCGACGCCCGCGCTGTCCCATGAGCGAGGGCGTTTCTCGTACCCGCTCCCGACATCGTCGGGGGCGGCCCGAGGGAACCGTGAGCTGACGACCCGGGGGCCGCGCAGTGCGGCACCCGCAACCGTTTCCCTCGAAGGAGAAACAAGTGGCACAGGGAACTGTGAAGTGGTTCAACGCTGAGAAGGGCTTCGGCTTCATCGCGCAGGACGGCGGCGGCCCCGACGTCTTCGTGCACTTCTCGGCGATCCAGGCGGACGGCTACCGCTCGCTGGACGAGAACCAGCGCGTCGAGTTCGAGGTCGTGCAGGGCCAGCGTGGCCCGCAGGCCGACGCGGTCCGCCCCGTCTGACCCGCGACCCGCACCGGACGCCTGGCCCCCTCGGGGGGTCGGGCGTCCGTCGTTTTTACCCGCCCTTTGGGTGACCTGGCTCAAGACCCGGGGCCAGGTCCGTCGATACCTCCCACGTAGTCACAAAGGGCCATGCACCTCCACCGCTCGGTGGGGGAAGTGGCCGCGGCGCCCCCTGGGCTCCGTTCGGGGGACACAGGGGCTCGACGAGATGGACACGATGACCACGACGATGACGACGACCGGTACCGCCGACGAGACGGTCCCGGGTGGGGACGACGCAATGGTGATGTCGCTGCTGCACGAGCACGTGCCGCTGGCGCTGCTCTGCGACCTCACCGCACCCGAGGGGCCCGCATCGCGGGAGATCCTCGACATCGAGGGCGAGCCGGCTCAGCGCTGGTGGGAGTGACGCCCTGACGGCGTGACCCCGGGCGCCCGTCTGGCAGGGTGAGCGGGTGCCCGAGGGTCATACCGTCCGACGCCAGGCCCGCGAGCACGACAAGCTCTTCCGGGGGCACCGGCTGCACGTCAGCAGCCCGCAGGGACGCTTCGCCGAGGGTGCCGCCCTGCTCGACGGCCGCACGCTCGAGGGGACCGACGCGTACGGCAAGCACCTGTGGCTGCGGTTCGCGGGCGACCTGCTGCTGCACGTCCACCTCGGCCTCTACGGCACCTGGCTGTTCGGGCCGGAGCCCGCGCCGGCGCCGGTCGGGGCCTTGAGGGTCCGGCTGGAGGGCGGCGGCGCCTTCGCCGACCTGCGCGGCGCCACGGCCTGTGAGGTGCACACGCCCGGTGACCGCAGGGCGGTTGTGGCCCGGCTCGGGCCCGACCCGCTGCGGCCGCGGCACGACCCGGCCCGCGCCTTCGCCAGGGTCACCCGGTCGCGGTCGCCGGTCGGCCTGCTGCTGATGGACCAGACCGTGGCCGCCGGGGTCGGCAACGTCTACCGCGCCGAGGTGCTCTACCGGGCCGGCATCGACCCGCACCGGCCCGGCCGGCTGGTCACCCGCGACGAGTGGGACGCCCTGTGGGCCGACCTGGTCACGCTGATGCGCGCCGGTGTCCGGACCGGCCGGATCGTCACCACCCGCCCGCAGGACCGCGACAGGGTCAGCGGCCGCGCCCGGCGCGAGGACTCGCACTACGTCTACCGACGCACCGGACTGCCGTGCCGGGTGTGCGGCACCCCGGTCGCACATGAGGTCATGGGCGCCCGGAACCTCTTCTGGTGCCCGAGCTGCCAACCCGGCTAGCGAGCGACGTCAGGGAGCAGCGACTGCGCCTTGGCTCAGTCGTCCGATGCCTCCCGCAGCGGACGGCGCCGACCGCGGCGAGCCCGCAGCCCCAACGCGATCCGTTGGACGGGACCGAGCACAGCAGCCAGGACCGCCACGTAGACCACGTGAGCCACGATCCAGGCCGCGAGCCCGACCCTGCGGACCCCCACACCGGAGCTGATGCGCTGGACCGAGTCGGCGGCCTCGCGGAATCCCAGCACGCCCACCAGCAGGCCGAACAGGACCGCCGTCGGGACGGCGGCCACTGCGGCGACCCTCCACAACGATTCCTGCGTCGTTCTCCCTGGGGTCCGCCTGCCGAGCCACCAGGCGACTGCAAGTCCCACCGCAAGCGCCGGAAGCAGGAACAGCAACGGTGCGACCACGAAGTCCGCCGGGCTCGTGCCCCGCAGTGGGCCGCGCGACTCGGGGAGCACGCGACGGCCGCTGATGAGCGCTTGCACTGCGTGCAGCGGGTACCAGAACCCACGGGACCGCGCGAGGAACGCTGCGAGGACGAGGAACATCACTGTGCCTGCGATGATGCCGGCCACCGCGCCGGCGACCATCCCCAGACCCGCCGGGATGGGGGCGGCGGCCGGCCTGGTCCGGTCGCCCTCAGACTCGGCAGCGACGGTGCGACGGCTTGTTCGATCCATGCCCACGATGCCCGGCCTCCCGGCCCGGCTCATGTGAAGGCTCGACACGTCGTCCGGGGCCTGCGGCACGACGCCGCTGCCCCCGCTCATGCCCCGGTGTTGTCCGACCCACACAGGAACCGGCCGACGACCTCACCCGCCCAGGTGGCTGTCCCGCCCAACGGCCTCGAACGACCACAGACGCCATTCCCAGAGGGAGGGCGCCTGTGCCGTACGCGTGCGCCGCGAGGGACTTGAACCCCCAACCCGCGGATTAAGAGTCCGCTGCTCTGCCAGTTGAGCTAGCGGCGCGTGAGCGGGGACGAGATTACCAGCCGGGTCGGGGTGCCAGGAAACCGAGCGACCCCTCGCGCGCGGCGGCCCTCAGGCGGCGTAGCCGCTCGTGGTGGTGCCGCTCTCCGACCCGGCGGCCGGGCCGTCGCCGTCGCCGTCGCCGCGGTGGCCGCCGCCGAAGCCGCCCTGCTCGATGCCGGTGACGGTGAAGGACTTGTCCACCTCGACGGTCACCGGGGTGCCGTCGGCCTTGGTGAGGTGCGCCTCGTAGACGCCGTCGGAGTCGGTCTCGATCCGGACCACGGTGGCGCCCGGGTACTTCGCGAGGGCGGCCTTCTCGACCTTGTCCGCGGTGGTGCCGGTGAGCAGCGTCTCGTCGCTGCGCTGCGGCTGCGACGGGTCGGTGCTACCGGTCCCGTTCGGCGGGGTTCCGGACTGGCTGCTCGACGTGGAGCCCGGCGTGGTGGTGCCGGTGGAGTCGGCGGCGCTGGCGGTCAGCGAGCCGGCGAGCAGGCCGCCGGCCACGAGCCCGGCCGCGGCGAACGCTCCGGGGCGCCCCCAGCGGGCGAGCGCGCTCCTGGGCTGATCGGCGTCGGGGGTCTGCTGGTCGTCCATGTCTGGGTCCTCTCGTCGTCCGGGCCGTCGGTCGGCCGGTCTGAGAGGAGGTTCGTGACGCGACCTGTCGGCCGGCGCCGAGCGACCTGGCAACCGGCTGGCAACACCGCGGAGGGCCTTCAGCCGCGCCAGTGGAAGTGCGGCGGCTTCGGGCTGCACGCGGCGTACGCCTTCGCGCGCATCGCGTCGCGGACGTCGCGCCACCTCTTCAGGTGCGCCAGGTTGTGTGCCTCGGCGGGGTCGGACCGGTAGTCGAAGAGTTCCTGCTCACCGGTGTCCCACTGCACGTACATCCGGTGCCGGGTGCGCCAGCCGCAGTACGCCGGGCGGTCGTTGTAGCCGTCCATGGCCTCGAGCACGAAGCCCTTGCGCTGCTTGCGGCCGAGGATGTCGAGCCCGTCCGTGCGCATCGACGCACCGGTCGCGGTGGCGATGGTGCGCGCGATGTCGACGTTCAGGACGATCCGGGTGCTCGTGGTCCCGGGCTCGGTGTGGCCGTCCCAGCGCAGCACCATCGGGATCGCGGTGGAGTCCTGGTACGGCGAGTCCTTGCCGATGATCGTGTGCTCGCCCCAGAAGTATCCGTTGTCCGACATGAAGACGAACAGCGTGTCCCGCTCGCGCCCGGTCGCGGCGAGCGCCTGCACGATCGAGCCCACCGCGTCGTCGATCGACATGAGGGTCTCGAGCTGCCGCTGCCGGGTCAGGTCGACGTCGGCCTGGGTGAAGTGCGTCCGCTCGCGCATCCAGCGCGGCATGGACCTCAGCGGCTGGTAGAGCGTCGGCGCGGTGTACTGCTCGAGCTGCCCGTCCAGCGCGCCGAGGTGGCGGGGCGCCGGCTTGTACGGCGAGTGCGGGCCGTACGGCGCGAAGTAGAGGAACAGCGGCTGGTCGGCCGGTGTCGTCGCGATGAACTGCGTCGCCCGCGAGGCGAGCACGTCGGTCGAGTAGTCCTGCGGCTCGGTGCCGTAGTGGCTGCCGTCGCTCAGCCGGTACTGGTAGTACGAGCCGTGGTTGGACAGCATCGCCGCGAACGTGTCCCAGCCCGGCGGCGTGTAGCCCGTGGGTGCGTACTTGCCGAAGTAGTTGAGGTACTTCCCGATCAGCGCGGTTCGGTAGCCGACGCCCTGCAGCGCCGGACCGAGGGTGCGGTCCTCGAGGCCCAGCCGGTGGAACCGGCGCCACCCGCCGTATCGCGCGCCGCCGACGTCGCCGTTGCCGAACAGCCGGCTGCTGTGCGCGTACAGCCCGGTGAGGATGGTCGAGCGCGACGGGCAGCACAGGGACGTGGGCACCATGGCCCGGGTGTACGTCGTGCCGCGGGCGCGCAGCAGGCTGTTGACGTTCGGCATGGTCTGGTACGTGCCGAACCGCTGGTCGTCGGTGAGGATCAGCACGACGTTCGGCCGGTGGTCCGCGCCACGCGCTGAGGCGGACGAGGTCACGCCGGCCGCGGAGCGCGGCGGGCGGCGGGCGCGGCCGCCACGTCGGGGGCCGCGGACGACGAACCCGGTCCCATCAGCACCAGCACCAGCCCCGCGACGACCGCTGCCGGACCGCAGGAGCCGAGCAGGCGTGACCGGGTGGCGCGGTACAGCATCGGAGCGGGTCCCCTCGTGTGGTGGCGGCCGGGAGCACGAGTTCCCGCTGACGGCCGCGTTGGACAGTACGACGCGGATGTCACGTGCCTGGTTCGGCAGCGCCGCGCTTTGCCGGACCGTGATCTTCGGTGGTGCGCTCGGCTACCAGTCGAAACCGGGCGGTTCCGGGCTGCAGTGCGCGGTGGCCTGGGCCCGCATCCGGGCCTGGACGTCGGCGACGGCCGGGTCGCCGGCCAGGTCGTGCTGCTCGAACGGGTCGTTCTGGTAGTCGTACAGCTCGCTGCGCCCGCTGTCGTACCGCACGTACATCCAGCGCTGCGTCCGCCAGCCGCAGTACGCCGGACGGTGCCGGTAGCCGGCCATCGCCTCGAGCGGGAACCCGCTCCGGCTCTCCGACGTCAGCAGGTCGATGCCGTCGGTGTGCATCGCGGCCCCGGTGGCGCGGGCGATGGTGCCGGCGATGTCGACGTTGAGCGCCAGACGGTCGTCGACGACGCCGCGCCGGGCGTGACCGTCCCACCGGATGACGAGCGGGATCCGGATACCGGCGTCGTAGGGGTTGTCCTTGCCGACGAGGCCGTGCTCGCCCCACAGGTACCCGTTGTCGGACATGAAGACGAACAGCGTGTCGCGGGCCCGGTCCTCGCGCCGCATGGTGCGGACGATGGACCCGACCGCCTCGTCCACGGAGCGGAGCGTGATGGTCTGGCCGCTGCGGATGGCGTCCTGGACGTCCTGGAGCGACTGGCGCTGGCGCTTCCAGCGTGGCATCGCCGCGAGCTCGGCCTCGGTCGGCGCCACCTGCGCACGCAGCGCCTGCGGGAGCACGTCGGCCGGGACCTCGCCCACCTCGCCGGCGTGCCGCGGCGCCGGCACGTACGGGCTGTGCGGGCCGTACGGCGCGAACATCACGAACAGCGGCTGGTCGTCCGGCGTGTTGCGCACGAACCGCTTCGTCCGGCGGGCGAGGACGTCGGTGGAGTAGTCGTGCTCGTCGAGGCCGTGGTACGTGCCGTCCGTCAGCCGGTACCCGAAGTAGGCGCCGCGGGAGTACTTGAAGGCGGTGAAGGTGTCCCAGCCGGGTGGGGTGTAGCCGTCCGGGGAGAGCTTCGAGAAGTCGTTGAGGTACTTGCCGAAGAAGCCGGTGCGGTAGCCGCGCGCCGACAGCGCCGTCGCGATGGTGCGGTACTCCATGCCGCGCCGGTGGAACTGCGCCCAGCCGCCGAAGCGTGAGCCCCCGACGTCGCCGTTGCCGAAGACCCGGGTGTGGTGCGAGTAGAGCCCGGTGAGGATCGTCGACCGGGACGGGCAGCACAGGTTCGTCGGCACCATGCCGTTGGTGAACCGAACCCCCTTCGCGGCGAGCCGCTCGTTGACCTCGGTCATCCCGGCGAGGGTGTCGGCGCGCTGGTCGTCGGTCACGATGAGGACGACGTTGGGCCGCGGGTGGTCGACGCCGGCGACCGCACCCGCAGGCGGCAGCCGCAGGTCGCCGGGCGCCAGGGCCGCCAGCACGAGTCCGACCGCCACCAGCAGGACGCCGAGCAGCCGCCCCGGCCGGCGGAGCACGAGCGGACGGAGCGGCGACGGTGTCGACAGGGTGCTCAGAGGTACAGCCCCGTCTGGTCCCCGGGCGCGAGGTCGTCCTGCAGCCGCTCGGCCGCGACGGCGTGCACCTCGCGCTCCCGCAGCAGCACGTAGTCGTGACCGCGGACCTCCACCTCGGCCCGGTCCTCCGGGTCGAAGAGCACCCGGTCGCCGACCTCGACGGAACGCACGTTGGCGCCGACGGCGACGACCTGGGCCCAGGCCAGCCGCTTGCCCATCTGGGCGGTCGCGGGGATCACGATCCCCCCGCTGGACCGCCGCTCCCCCGGCTCGCCGTCGAGGTCGACCAGCAGCCGGTCGTGCAGCATCCGCACCGGCAGCGGGCTGCCGAACGTGCCGTGGTCACGGTCGTCCGACCTGCCGACGGGCACGGCGGACGGGCCGGTAACCGGCTGGGGGCGGGGTGTCACCGCCCGATTATCGCCCAGGGACCGGTGGCCGGCTCACCAACCGGCCGATCCCGGGGCTCCCTTGAACGGTCCGACGACCCGGTCGGTGATCCACCCGCCGTAGAAGCCACCTTCCTGGGGCCGGACCAGTTCGCCGTCGACGGTCACGCGGTCCAGCCGGCCGGGGTACAGCGCGACGTGGCCGAGCAGCGCCTCGAAACCGGGCGAGGGGCTGCGGTAGGTCCAGGCCGCCCGGGGCGCGGTCCGTCCGCCACCGACGACGTCGAGGTAGGTCGCCGTGCCCTTGAACTCGCACCAGGTCGTGCCGGGCCCGGCGTCGAGCAGGGCGCCGGGAGCGATGTCGTCCCGCGGCAAGTAGTACGTCGGGGGGTGGCTGGTCTCCAGCACCCGCAGCGCCCGACGGGTCTCGGCGACGACGACGCCGCCGAGCTCGACGCGCACGAGCTCTCCGGTCGGCTCGACGCGTGGCGGGCGCGGGTAGTCCCAGACGGACTCCTGCCCGGGGCCGGGCTCGAGCCGGCGGAGCGGTCCGGCGCGCACTAGCGGGAGCGCCGCCAGAGCACCAGGCCCACCACGCCGGCGACGGCGGCTGCGAGCACGGCCACCCGGTCGGCGCGCACGTTGCCGCGCTCGTCGACCACCTGCGCCCTGGCCGACTCGACGCCGCGGCGGGCGACGTTCGCCGGCTTGACCCGGTAGGCGATGGCGTCCACGGTGCCGGCGAGCCGGGCCCTGGTGGCCTCGATCTCGGCCTCGATCTCGGCGGGTGTCCGCGCGGGCGGGGGCACCGGCTGGCGCGCCTCCAGCCCACCGGGGACTGTGGTGGCGTTCGTCACGTCGGACCTCCTGCGGGAAGTTGCCTTGTCGTTGGTGCTTTGCCCCTGATCCTGCCCGGCAAGCCTCCCCCGTGTCGCCTCCCCCTTGCCGCTCGCCGCGTCGCGGCCGACCGCCGGTGGCTAGCGTGGCGGGCATGACGAAGCTCTCCCCCGGGGACACCGCCCCCGACTTCACGCTGCCGGACGCGGACGGCACCGACGTCTCGCTGTCCTCGCTGCGCGGCCGGAAGATCGTCGTCTACTTCTACCCGGCCGCGTCCACGCCGGGCTGCACGACGCAGGCGTGCGACTTCCGCGACAACATCGCGTCGCTGCGCGGAGCGGGCTACGAGGTGCTGGGCATCTCGCCGGACAGCCAGGTCAAGCAGAAGAAGTTCGCCGAGGCCGAGCACGTGCCGTACCCGCTGCTCTGCGACCCGTCCCGCGAGGTGCTGGAGGCGTACGGCACGTGGGGCGAGAAGAAGCTGTACGGCAAGACCGTGATCGGCGTGATCCGCTCCACCTTCGTGCTCGACGAGCAGGGCGTGGTCGAGAGGGCGATGTACGGAGTGAAGGCCACCGGCCACGTCGCCAAGCTGCGGCGGGACCTCGGCCTCGACTGACCGCCACCGCCGACCGACCTCCGCGAGCGCTGCGAACACGCAGGGAAATCGGGCGAGAAGCTCTGCGTGTCCGCAGCGCTCGCGGAGGGGCTCGTAGACTGCCGCGCGTCGCGGGAGTGGTGGAATCGGCAGACACACGGCGTTTAGGGCGCCGCGCCTTCGGGCGTGGGGGTTCGAGTCCCCCTCCCGCACGACGACGACTGATCAGGTCGGGCGGACCTCGGCCAGGTGGTCGGCCCAGCCGTCCAGCTCGTCCGTGACGCCGGCGTCCTGGCAGGCCGCCGCCAGCACCGCCTCGACCCGCCAGGCCGCCTCGAGGTCGCCCTCGAGCATCCGGCGCAGGTCGCCGAGCACGCCGGACGACACGCTGCGCAGGGGGTGCTGGGTCAGCTCCCAGGCGAGCAGCACGTTGTACGGCCGGTAGCGGCCCTCCAGCGCGAACACCGCCTCGAGGAACGCCGCCACCATCTCGGCGAGGTCCAGCCGGGCCGCACCGAGGTCGCCGCCGCGGCTGCTCTTGGCCGCCCGGTACAGGTGGTTGAGTGCGGCGCCGACAGACGCCGAGGCGACCTCGAGCGCCTGCGCCGGCGGCCGGCGGCCCTTGCGCTGCAACGCCTTCTGGAAACCCCCGTGGTCCACCGCGGCGTTGAGGTGAGCCAGGTCGTACGCCCGCCAGGAGAACGGCGTGCCCGGCTCGGCGTACGTCGTCCACTCCGACGCCGGGACCACGGAGACGTCCAGCGCGTCGGGCACCGCGGACCGCCAGCGCGCGACCGCGTCGTCAGCGACCACGAGCAGCCCGTCCCAGTCGGACAGATGGCTGGAGACCGCCTTGCCGCGACCGCCGGTGAGCACCAGCCCCACGACGGCGGGGTCGGCGTCGGCGGCCGCCGCCAGCTCCGACCACGCCGCCGCGGTGACCCCCTCATCCGAGCAGCTCGCGCAGCACGGGGACGAGCGCCCGCAAGGCCTGGCCGCGGTGCGAGATCGCGTGCTTCTCCGCGGCCGGCATCTCGGCCGTGGTGAGGTCGTGGCCGTCGGGGACGAACAACGGGTCGTAGCCGAAGCCGTTGTCACCGATCGGCTCCCGGATCACCGCGAGCCGGGCATAAAATCTCCGGAGGTCACCCACTCGCGGCCATCAGGCAGACAGAGCGCGAGGGGCCGCGACGAACCGTCCGCCGCGATACCCGTCGGGGACGTCGCCGAGCTGGTCCAGCAGCAGTGCGTTTGTTGGCCTCGTCGCTCTTCGCATGCCCCGGCCCACCGGGCGGACAGGACACCGGGCATCTGGTTGAGTGCGTCCACGCACAAGCCGGAATCATCAGCCAGGGAAGGCAGTCCGGTGGAAGCGGCCACGGTTGCGCGCGCCTTCAGCAACTGCGTTCCCGGGCGAACGTCAGTTCGGTCTCTGCCGGTTCGTCGAACGGCGGGGTCGAATCGGCCAGGCCGAGGACCTCGATGTCGGCGAGGGAATCGATGCCCGCCAGGATGGCGGCGCAGCTCGACGCAGCTTCTTCGCGTTGCGGGTCGCCAGGACGACGCGGCGGCCGGAGCTCATTCGCGCGCCTCCATCTAGCGGCCCAGTGCCGTGTTCTGCAGTTCCTGTCAGGGTGGGCGCATCCGACGGTGCCGAGGTCGAGCAGCGAGTCGAGGAGGGCGCGGTCATACGGCTCACCCTCGGCCGTGCCCTGCACCTCGACGAACCTGCCGTCGCCGGTCATCACGACGTTGAAGTCGGTGCTGGGCGGTCGAGGTCCTCCTCGTAGCAGAGGTCGAGCATCGGCACGCCGCGCACGATGCCGACCGAGGACCGCGGCCACCGACTGCTTGAGCGGGTTTCCCTTGACCGGCGCCGGATTCCGTCAGCGGAGACAGCGATCGCGTCGACCAGCGCGACGTAGGCACCCGTGATCGCCGCGGTCCGGGTCCGCCGTCGGCCTGCAGCACATCGCAGTCGAGGACGATCGTGTTCTCGCCGAGGCCCTTGTAGTCGACGACCGCCCGCAGTGAACGTCCGATCAGCCGGGAGATCTCATGCGTGCGGCCGCCGATGCGGCCCTTGACCGACTCGCGGTCCGAGCGGGTGTTCGTCGCGGCCGGCAGCATCGCGTACTCGGCCGTCACCCAGCCGAGTCCGGATCCCTTACGCCAGCGCGGCACACCTTCGGTGGCGCTCGCCGCGCACAGCACGCGCGTCTTCCCGAACTCCACCAGCACCGAGCCGGCGGCATGGTCGAGCCA
>CAVVAH010000002.1:0-17662 GCA_963746175.1 uncultured Actinomycetota bacterium
GGAAGGGGCTCACGGGGGCCTCAGCCGGCCCGACGGTAGACGTAGCGCTCGGCGCCTCCGAAGGTGAAGCCGTGCTGCTGCGTGAGGCACCGACTCGCCAGTCGCGTCCGGCTGACGACGTACTCCAGCGCCAGCCGTTCCGCGGCCGACCCGCACGGGTCGAGGGTGACCACGATGAAGTCGGTAGACCGGAGCTCGATCGTGGGCGGCGAACCCGGCGCGCCCCAGGCGAAGTTGATATAGGTGGCGCCGCGGTTCCAGGTCTGCTCCTCCGAGTCGTCCGGGTCGAGGATCTCCCACGCCGCGCGGTCGGGGCCGGCCCACTGCTGACCCGACACGGCCGGCACGGCGTTGGCCATGAGCAGGGCATCCGTGAAGATGTCGTCGGTCGCCCAGCGCTGCGGTCCGCGCTCGGTCGCAGCGTCGGCGACCAGCGCGTCGACCCGGTGAGCCGCCTGTCCGTTGCGCAGGTCCGCGAAGCCGATCTGCCATGGCGAGACGGTCGCGGTCACGCCGGCGGCCAGCAGGGCGAGCGGCACCAACGACCACCACTTGCGCGAGAGGAGCACGACGCCCACCAAGGCGAGCGCGGCGACGAGGGAGACCCCCATGACGTATACGGCGCGGTACGACGGCAAGTGAGCGCTGCGGAAGGTGCTGCCCCCGACAGCGGTCAGGAAGAACGTCATGACACCGACGAGAGCGGCGGTCCCGATCCGTTGCTTCGACCCGGTCGTACGCCATGCCGCGAAGAAGAGCCCGAAGGTCAGGGTCGCCGCGAGCCCGATCACCTGGGCCAGTCGACCGGCAGACACGAGGCTCATGGGAAAGAGGTCGGAGGCAGGCATGGGCCATGCCATCAGGCACCACGAGGAGAGGGCCGCGAGGGTGATGCCGGATGCCAGCACCGGCGCCGAGATCCGGCTGTCCAGCCGCCGCCACCTCACGGCGGGCACGAGGAGCAGCGCGACGACGCCCAGGACCGTGTAGCCGGTCGCGGCCTCGGACAGGTTCGTGTTCACCAAGGACGGTGTCGTCTGCGAGACCCACAGGTGCGGCCCGGCGAGCAGAACGGACAGGTCCACCAGCTCGCCGGTGAACCGCCGCTCGCCGGGGTAGGCCGTGCTCGACAGCACCGCGAGGGTCTTCGCATGCTCGTGGAAGTAGCCGGCCAGGGCGACTCCGGCGACCACCACCGACCCGGCGATCAGTCCGACCCGTGGCCACAGCCGGGCCCGGCCGTGCACGAGCGCGACCGTCGTCGGGATGAGGATCGACGCCCCGAGGGGGATCGACCACGGCTGGTAGGTCAGGGCCAGCCGACCCAAACCGACGCCCGCCACCACGGCGAGGAGCCAGCCTCGCCAGGACGGCCTCCCACGCAGTCGCGCCTCGTCGATGGCGTAGCCCGCGGAGACCGCGACGGTGAGTGCCCAGGCGAGGATGGCCACCGGGGACCACGACCACCACACGCAGGCAGGGGAGACAAGGAGTACGACGGTGAGCGGCAGCGAGACCTCGGGGCCGGCCCCGAACCGTCGGAACCAGCGCGGTGCCATGAGGGCCACCAGGAGCAGTGGCAGCCACCAGCCGGCAGCGAGCGCCTGGCTGGGCAGCCACTTGCCCACGGAGACCACGAGACGGGTGTCCGGGTACAGGAGTGTCGTGAAGGGGCCACCGAGGGGTGTCGCCACCAGCGCGGAGTCGCGGTAGGTGAGCGGCGTGCTGAACGACGGCCCTCCCGCCTTCATGATGCCGCTGATCCACGGTGTCGACCGGACGAACTCGTCGGACCGGATCGAGTCCGGGCTCCCGACGATCAGGCCGGGCGGAGCCGAAGGATCGTCGAGCAACGGTGGCGATCCGACCGACGAGGTCGTGATCCCGGCCAGCACGAGGACGACGTACCCCACGACGACCACCCGCTCCCAGATGCCCAGCGCGTCACCGGTGCCGCGGACCCAGCGGGACCAGCCGGTACCGTGAGATCGCGCGTCGGTCATGCGGTGACTTCCTGATGCAGGGCCGGTACGTGAGGGGTTCGTGCCGGTTGGCGGACCGGGCGATCGTAACGACCACCGGGGCTCGTCCCGTGAGGAGGGAGCCGTCCGGTGCCACCAGCCTTGACGGTCGTCGTCGTGACCTGGGACGCGATCGACCTGCTGCCGGGCTGCCTCGAGTCCCTGCGGGCGCAGGAGTGGCGAGGGCAGCGTCCGCTCCTCGTCGTCGTCGACAACGCCTCCACGGACGGCACCCGCGACTGGCTCGCTGCGCACGCTCCCGACGTCCAGGTGGTGACCGCACCCCGCAACCTCGGATTCGCGGGCGGCGCCAACCTGGGTATCGGTGCCAGCGGCACGCCGTACGTCGCGGTTCTCAACGACGACGCCACGGTGGACCCCGGCTGGTTGGCTGCCCTCGCAGACGACCTGGACTCCGCTGGTCATGAGCGGGTGGCCGCCGTGACCCCGCGCGTGCTGCTCGCCGGTCGTGCGCTGGTGAACTCGACCGGGAACGAGATAACTCGCCGCGGGCGCGGCCGGGACCGCGACTGGCGGTCCCCTGCGGCAGATGTGCGGCCGGCCGGTGAGGTGTTCGGGTTCTGCGGCAACGGCGCGCTGCTGCGCCGGGCGGCGCTGGACGAGGTAGGCCTGTTCGACGCCGGACTGTTCCTCTACTACGAGGACACCGACCTGTCATGGCGGCTGCGGGCCGCCGGATGGACCGTGAGGCACCAGCCGGGCGCCGTGGTCGAGCACCGGCACGCGGCCTCCAGCGGCGAGGGCAGCCCACGGTTCACGCTGTGGAACGAGCGCAACAGCCTCGTGGTCTTCACTCGGCACGCCCCGGCGCGCCTCGTGCTCGCTGCCCATCTCCGCCGCATGGTCGGCCTCGTGCTGCACACCGTGCGTGCGCCGTCGTCCGCGGTCACCCGAGCACGCTGGCGGGCCATGGGCGAGCACCTGCGCCGACTGCCGCGCACCCTCGCGGACCGGCGACGCATCTGGGCGCACGCGGCGGCGCCACGGACCGAGGTCGCCAGGTTCTTGGAGCGATCAGCGCCCTGAGCGCTCGGCGCGCACCCGGCGGAGCCGTCGGGCCACCCGCTGCAGCACGTGCCCAGGGCCCCCCTCGGCGAGCTGGCTGCGGAGCTTGCCCAGGTCGTCGCGCAGGGTGGCCCGGCTCAGCAGCGCGGATCGCGGCGCAGGGAAGCGGTCGGCGACGTTCTCGCCGCGGTCCGGCGCCCGCTGCGGGGCGGCGCAGAAGGCAGCCAGCGGCCGAAGGGCCGACGGCCACACCAGGTCGGGGGCCACCCGGGTGATCGCGGCCCGGGCGGCGTCCCGGGCCGGCTCGTCGTAGAGCATCTGCTCGAGGGCCAGCTCCAGGGCCTCGACGTCCTCGACGGGGACGGTGCGGCCGAGGCCCTCGCGCTCGACCAGCGCTGCCAGGCTGTCGCCGCGGGTGGCCACCACCGGCAGCCCGGCCCAGAGGTAGTCGAGGACGCGGGTGCGGAAGGAGAAGGCGGTCTCGACGTGGTCGTGGTGCGTGGTGACGCCGAGGTCGGACTCGAGCAGGTAGTCCTGCCGGCGGTCGTACGGCACCCACTCCTCGTTGAAGTGCACCACGGTGCCGGTCAGGCCCAGCTCGTCGGACAGTGCACGGGTCTCGACTGCGGCTCGCATCTCGGCGACCTCGGGGTTGGGGTGCCGCATGCCCAGGAAGAACAGCCGGACGTCGGGGTGCTGCTGCGCGAGCCGGTGCACGGCGTGCACCAGTGTCAGCGGGTCGAACCAGTTGTAGACGCCGCCGCCCCACAGCACGACCTTGTCGTGCGGCCCGATGCCGGGGACCACTCCCTTGAGGACATTAGTGCCGCTCGCGACCGGCGGCTCGGTCGGGAAGCCGAACGGCGCCACCGTGATGAGCGACTGCAGCGAGCGGTCGGCGTCGTAGGTGAGCGGGTTGACCCGGCCCAGTGAGGCAAGGTGCCCTATCCAGAAGTCGCGCTGCTTGTCCGAGGCGCAGAGCACCAGGTCGGCCCGCTGCAGCTGGGCGTTGAGGGCCCGCCGGTTGTGCTCGACCGCTCGGGCGCGCACCCCCTCGTCGCCGTCGCGCAGCTGCTCCAGCACTTCGAGGTGGTAGGGGTCGTACACGTCCGCGACGAGCACGACGTCGCTGTCCCGCACCCACGGGTGGTACTCGAGCAACGAACCCTGGAAGACCACGACGTCGCACCACTCGACGTGGCGGCGCAGCTGCGCATCCGTCGCGCTGGTCGTCCGGAAGTCGGCGTGCGAACGCTGGCAGACCGGGCTCAGCGTGGCGAGCACGACCTCGGCCTGACCGGCCAGCACCCGAGCCATCTCCCAGGAACGGATCGCGGGGCCGGCCATGGCCTCCTTGAGGGGCTCCCCCGTGACGATCAGGACTCGCACGAGGGGACCGCTGGTGGTCACCTCCGACGCCTCGTGAGCTTCTCGCTCAGCCGATCCCGAAGGTAGCCCGCCGTGCCGCGTGGGCCGAGCAGTCCGGCCTTGCGGACGCGGTGTACCGCCCGGACCAGGTGGGGGTGCTCCCTCAGGATCCGCTCGGTCGTCTCGATGCTCCGCTGCATCGCCGCCCGATCCGCCGCGACCGTGGCTCGGGGACCGCTGACGACCTGCCCCTGGCGATGCGCGGCGTCCTCGTAGAGTGCGCGCAGCTCCTCGGTGGACCCCCCGGCTGTCGGCAGGTGGGCTCGCGACCGTTCCCAGCGCCACGGCTCCAGGAGCACCCGGCGCAGCGGGGCCGCAGCGACAGTCCCGCTGCCGTGCGTGAACGGAAGGTCGGACTGCCCGAACGCCACCACGTCGATCAGGTCGCGCGACGTCGGAGCGGCGGCGGACCGGGCGTGGGGGACGCGGTGCCGGGCCGACAGCCGACCCAGCCAGTGGTCGCGTTCCTGCTCGGTGGAGCAGATGAAGTAGTCGCACTCGTCGAGCACCTGGTCCAGGACACCGGAGTCTCCCCGGCGGACCAGGTCCGCGTCCGGTCCTGCCGCCCGCGGCTCGAGGTTCTCGGGCGACCCTGGGTCGGAGAGGTCCGCGACCAGCACGGCCGAGGTACCGATCAGGTGGGGAAGCTCCGTGGGGGCGTGGCCGTGGAACACGACCACGTCCGCGGCTCCGGCGAGGCGGCGAAGGTCCTCGCCGTCGTCGAACACGGCCACGGTCACGCCCTCGACCTCGGACTGCGGGTGTTTCGGCACCGCCAGCGTGACTGCCGTGTCGCCGGTGAGGCGGCGAGCGATCTCCACGGCGCGGACCGCTTGTGCACCCCTGGGTTCGTCGATGTCCTCGGTGCACACGACAAGCAGGTGCGCGGCCTGCTGCTCCGCGAACATGACGTCCAGGCCGAAGGCACGGGACACCGACTCGCTGGCACGGACATACGCGCTGTCGTCCATCACTGGCCACATCGGACGCTTGAACCGCCAGAGGATGTCGCCGTCCGAGCGCTTCCTGCCCTGCTGGATCTCGGCACGCGTGAGCATGAGCGCGTCCAGGTCGTCGACGATGTCGCCGATCGCGTGCAGGTGGGCCAGTGCCAGTCGCGGCACCCGCTCGTGGGTACGCCCGTCGCCGGCGATGTCGTAGGGCGCACGTGTCAGATCGCCGCGCAGCAGCGCGCGTTTGACCAGCAGGAGCAGGGCCGGGGCAAGGACTCGTTGGAGGTTCTCGTCGGAGTAGTTCTTGATGACCATCCGCAGCGCGTTGCGCTCGTACAGCACGTAGCGCTGGTGCAGCGGGAACCGCCCGGACGTGCCATGCATCCGGTGGTAGGCCACGGCCCGGGGTGCGAGCACGACGCGGAACCCCGCCACCCAGAGGCGCCAGCCGAAGTCGACATCCTCGAAGTACGCGAAGAACGCGGGATCCAGGCCGCCGAGGTCGAGGAAGGTCTGCCGGTGCACGAGCATCGCGCCGCCGCAGGCGAACAGCAGCTCGGCGCCGTCCTCCGCTCCGACGTCGCCGACCGGACGGCCGTATGCCAGCTGCTGACCCATCCCGTAGTAGTTGACTGCTCCACCGACGAAGTCGATGGTCTCGCCGTCCCAGGACAGGATTCGCGCGCCCACGCACACGGCGTCGCTCGCCGGGTCGAACTGGCGAACGAGCTCGCGCAGGAACGACGGGTGGGCCCGGGCGTCGTTGTTGAGCAGGACCACACACTCCGAGTCGAGCTCGCGTGCGCCGGTGTTCACTGCCGGCGCGAACCCGGTGTTCGTCTGCTGGGGCAGGACCCGCACCCACGGGTAGCGGTGGGCGAGGAGCTCACGTGACCCATCGGTCGACGCGTTGTCGACGAGCACGACGTCGAGGAGGTGAGCGGGGTAGTCCTGGACAGCCAGGGAGTCGAGGCAGTCCGGCAGGTGGTCGGCACCGTTGAGGTTGACCAGCACGACCCCGACCGTCGGCAGCTCGGGCTGGTCGGGCTCCGAGTCGAGGTCAGGCGTCATGGCCCTCCTCTGTCGTGGTGCTCAGACCGAGGTCGGGGCCCGAGCGGCTGTCCCGGGTGCGACCCGCGGAAGCTCCGGACACGATAACCAGCGCCGCACCGGCGTCGTCCCCGTGGCAGCAGAGGTGCGCGGTCAAAGGCTGTCGACGACGATGGTGGGGTGCTCCGCCGGGCAGGCGCGCCGTAGCTGACTGGCCAACGTGACGTCCCTCGTGATCACGCGCAGGTCCGGGACGACCTGCGCAAGGCTGCACACGTCTGTCACCTGCCCAGTGGCGTTGTAGGCCCAGCCGATCGGGTTGATGCTCAAGCTGGCGCCCGCAGGATCAGTGCCCCAGGTCGTGCCCGCCCAGAAGTTCGCCAACCGGTCGTTGCCGGGGTCCGACCAGCCCCAGAGGACGAACGAGCCGCCGTCGTTGGCGGCCTGGGCAGTGCGCTCCACGATCTGGGCGGTGGGAGCTCCCCAGCCCGAGGCGGCCTTCTCGATGGGCTCGGCGACCGGAGTCGAGAAGCCGAGTCCCATGAGCACGGCCAGGGCCAGTGCTCCACTACCGGCCGCCTGCGCCACCTGCTGGGCCCGGCCGGTCGTGGCGCGGTGGGCGGCGAGCCTGACGACCGGAAGGAACACCAGCCAGACCAGGCACGCGGAGACCAGCCAGACCGTCTTCACCGCGTAGTAGGTCCAGGTGAGCGGACCCGGGGGCAGCAGCCGCAGTACTTCGACGACGACCACGCCGGCTCCCGCCACCGCGACGGGGACCAGCATCAGCCCCCGATCGACCCAGCGCCCGGCCACGAGCAGCGAGGCAAGAGCGAGCAGGCCGAGGAGCGGCAGGACACGCGTCTCCGGCGTGGTGGCAGCCCCGGAGAGCACGAGCGCGGCACGGAGCGATTCCCGCTGGGTGACCACGATCACGAGCACGGCGAGCGCCGAGCCGACGGCCGACACGGTGGCGAGCAGCCAGCCGCGGGCAGCCGCCGGCCGACGCGGGCCCCTCAGCCAGGCGCCGGAGCCGGCATCCGGGAGAGCGGCCCGCGCGCCGGCGTACCAGCGCAGGGACAGCACGACGGTAACGGCCAGCGTCGCGGCCAACGGGACGACCGCGAGAACGGTCCAGCTGAACAGCGTGAGCAGGACAGCCGGCCCGAGCATGGCGAACGCCGCGGGAGACGGCCGGGTGCAGCACCGCAGGGCGAGCACGACGCCAGCGAGTCCTGGCACAAGTGCGCCGTAGGCAGTGAGGAAGCCGTCGCTGAGCCCGGTGCCGAGGACCAGCGGTGAGGCGGCCGCGCCGGCTCCGACCAGCAATGCCGCGCCGACCGGCGCACCCAGGCTGCGGCGGGCGAGCAGCCGCGGCGTCGCCTCGAGCAACGCCGCCATGAGGAGGACTCCGACGGCGGCGACGCACACGACATAGGTGGTGGCCATCGCTCCGGCGTCGCGCAACATCAGGTCGCCGGCGGCCAGGCCGGTCCGGCCGTCAGCCCCGGCCGCCGTCGCCGCTACCGCGTCGAAGATCGCCGGCGAGGTGCGCAGGTTGTCCGTGGTGAGCCCGCCGCTCCACAGGATCGCGCGCATGTTCAGGACATGGTTGCGCGCATCCCCACTCATGGCCCACACCTCGGCGTAGGCGCTGCCCTTCGAGGCGATCCACGCCGCGGTGGCCACCGGGAGCCCGGCGATGACGACTGCCAGGCCGCCCCGCTGCGGCAGCGGCCGTAGCCGTCGGTCACCGCGACGGTGCGCAACGACCAGCACCGCGACGCCGAGGAGCAGAGGCGCCGCCAGCACGGCTAGGTGCGGCAGGGCACCGTGCAGCCGCGGCGAGACCGAGCTCAGGGCGAGGCTGCCGGCGGCCAGCAGGCCGAGCTGCGTGAGGAGCCCCGCGGCCCAGGCGACCGGGCCATCCAAGCCGGGGACGGCGCGGGCCGAGGCGGTGGCCAGAACCGCCCCACCAGCGAGGAGCAGGGCGCCGGCCGGCCCGGCCGCGACGAGCACGAGCAGGACCAGGACTGCGCCGACCGGCACGACGATGGCCTGCCGCGCAGGCATCGCCGGGGTCCGCAGCAGCACGAGCCACACAGTAGCGAGCGTTCGCAGACCACCGGGTCGCCGCGGGTGGCGACGGGTCTCCGTGGAGGACCGTCCCGGTCGCCGCACCGCGCCGGCGGCCGCGGTATCCGTTGCCGACCACGCCGGCCTGCGCGGTTAGGCTCGGCACCGCCGAAAGCCGGCTCGGCACCGTCGACGCAAGGAGCCCGCGTGACCGCCCTTTCGACGACGCCACGGACCGCGGTGGTCACGATTGTGGGCAGCAACTACCTGTCCCGGGCCGGGGTGCT
Source organism: uncultured Actinomycetota bacterium (assembly GCA_963746175.1). Taxonomy (GTDB): domain Bacteria; phylum Actinomycetota; class Actinomycetes; order JACCUZ01; family JACCUZ01; genus CAVVAH01. Next base: position 8,842 of record CAVVAH010000002.1, read on the forward strand.
GCGCGCCAGCGTGCGGCGGCACCACCCGGAATGGGAGTTCGTCACGGTCGTCGTCGACGTCGATCCGGGGACCGTCCTCGAGGAGGGCGACGTCGGCGAGGTGTGGACGCCCGAGGACCTCGGCATCGACCCGGTCGACCTCACGGTCATGGGCTTCCTCTACAACGTCACCGAGTTCTGCACGGCCATCAAGCCTGCGGCCCTGCTCCGGCTGCTCGACGACGGCGCCGACCGAGTGCTCTACATCGACCCGGACACCCGCTTCTTCGCGCCCGCCGACTCGGCGCTCGCCCTGCTGACCGAGCATGACGTCGTCCTCACCCCGCACTCGCTGGTCCCGATCCCCGACGATGGCCTGGACCCCACCAACGACAACATCCGGTCCTGCGGCAGCTTCAACCTCGGCTTCTTCGCCTGCCGCGCCGGAGCCCGCGGGCTGCTGACCTGGTGGGCCGACATGCTGGTCCTCGGCGCCGGCATAGAGCTCGAGCTCAACCGGTTCACCGACCAGCGCTGGATGGACCAGGCGCCGAGCTTCGCCGACGTCGGTGTGCTGCGGGACCCGGCCGTCAATGTGGCGTACTGGAACCTGCACGAGCGCACCCTGGCCGAGGACCCGGACGGGACCGTCACGATCGACGGCACGCCGCTGGTGCTGTTCCACTTCTCCGGCTACGACCCCAGCACTCCGTGGCAGCTGTCGAAGTACATCCGGAGGCGCCCGCGCGTGCACCTGAGCGACTCGCCGGTCCTCGGGCGGCTCTGCGCGGCGTACCGGGTCGATCTGCTCGCCTGGGAGGAGGTCCCGGGACGGGACGGCCTGACCGACCGCGAGTACCGGCGCAACCGGCTCGGCGACCTGCGGCAGCCCGGCGAGCACGTCCGCAGCGGCCTCCGGGCGATGCTGCGCGACGAGCGGATCGCCGGCCGTACACCCCTGACCTCGGGCTCGACCGATCCGACCGGCGCGCTGCGGGCATGGCTGCTCGACCCACCCGCGGACGCGCCGGCGACCGGGGTGCCGCGGCTGCTGTGGGCGGCGTGGAACAGCCGGATCGATCTGCGGGCAGCCCACCCCGACCCGCACGGGCTGAGCCGTCGAGCGCTGCTCGCCTGGGCCCGCGAGCACGGGCCGGCCGAGGAGGGACTGCCCGCCGACGTCGACCTGCTCGTCGCAACGCACAGCTCGCGCTCCGCACCCGCGGACCCCGGGACCAACGTCGTCGGCCAGCTCACCACCCGATCGGCCACCGGGTCAGCGACCCGCCGGGTCCTCGCCGCGCTGGCCGCCTCGGCGAGCCCGGACCGACCGGTGCACGGCGTGCCCGCCGGCATCGGTGGTGCCGACGTCGACCCGGACCTGCCGGTCCGGCCCGGCGACGGGCTCGGTGCGGCCACGGTGTGGTGCGCCGACGGTGACGACCTGCGCGCCGTGCGCGACTCGGTCCCCACCGTTGCGCGGGCGTCCCGGGTCGAGGTCGTGTACTGGGCCGGCGAGCGCGACCCCGACCCCCGGGCGCCGGCGGTCGACGAGATCTGGGCGCCGACCCGCTTCGTCGCCGACCGGCTGGTGCCGCCGCCGGGAGTGCCGGTCGTCAGCGCCCCGCTGCTCGTCGACCCCGACCCGCTCCGCTCGGACCTGACCCGCACCGAGCTCGGCCTGCCCGCGGACGCCATTGTGCTGCTCGCGCGGGTCGACCTGCTCGACTCGGTGGCGCGGCAGAACCCGGACGGGCTGCTCGACGCGTTCCTGCGCGCCTTTCCCACCCCCGGCCGGGCGTTCCTGCTCGTCAGCACCCGGCACGGCGGACTCCGCCCGGACGCGCTCGACCGGCTGGCCTGGCGAGTCCGGGACCGACCGGACGTCGCCGTCCGCGACTTCCGGCTCGGGGTCGCCGACGACGGGGCGCTCACCGCGGCCAGCGACTGCGTCGTCTCGCTCCACCGGGCGGTCGCCGTCGGAGCGGACCTGGTCGACGCGATGGCGCTCGGCCGGGCCACCGTCGCCACCGCCTGGTCGGGCAACCTGGACGTCTGCACCGACGCGACCACGCGGCTCGTCCCGGCCCGGCTGGTGCCGGTCGAGGACCCGGACGGCTTCTACGCCGCCGAAGGGGAGTGGGCCGAACCCGACCCGGTCGCCGCAGCCGAAGCGCTCGCGGCCGTCGTCGCGGACGCCGGGCTCCGGGCCGCGCTCGGGGAGGCCGGCCGCCGCCGGGTGCGCGAGCTGGCCGACCCGGCCGCCTTCGCGGCCTTCGCGGATGACCGGCTGCACCGGCTGATGAGCGCCGCCTCCGGCCTGCGCCCGGCGACCGTGCCCGACCCTGAAGCGATCCCCTCGGGTTCCCCCGACCCCTGGCCCGGCGAGATCATGAGGAGCGAGTCGATGCCCGTCCAGCTGCCACCGGTCGAGTCCGTGCTGGCCTACGGCCGAGCCGACGCCGGTCGCTTCCGCAGTCTGCTGCGCCGCGTGGTCTTCTCCCTCACGAAGAGCAACCTGTACTACTCCCGCAGCCTGGTGGAGTCGGCGCTCGAACAGCTCGGGGTCCCGATGACACCCCTCCATCGGGTCGTGGGCAGCACCGACCTCCGCAGGGTGCCACCGACGCCCGCGGTGCCGCGCGGACCTGCGGGCGATGACAGCGGGTCCGGGGAGTCCGCGCCGCGCTGAGCGACTCGCCCCGGCTCGGGGCGGTGGCGTACCGTCGACGGGTTATGCCGACCTCCCTCTCCACGACCGTTCCCGACTCGACCAGCTGGCAGCTGCGCGGCTCCGAGGACCCCGAGGTGGTGCTCGCCGGGCACTCGCACATGTTGTGCATGGAGCGCGCGCTGGGCCTGGGGCTCACCCCGGACGGCCTGCGCGCCGCGGTCGCCTTCGCCAGCGAGGAGACGACCGGCCACCAGCTCGCGGACCCGTCGTACTGGGACTTCCTCACCGAGGCGTCCCGCGGCCGGGTCGCAGCCGTGGTCTGGAACGGCAACCAGCACAACGCGTCGTTCCTGGTCCAGGACGAGCCGCAGTTCCGGGTCTGGAACGACGACCCGGCCGACGCGGCCGACCAGACGGACACTCGGATGTGGGTTCCCCGCGAGCAGGTGCGCGCCCTGTGGGCGGCCGACGACGAGCTGCTCCGGCAGCACCTGACCCGACTCGGCGAGGCTGCCCGGCAGGTGCTGGTGATCGGGACGCCGCCGCCCAAGTCCGACGAGTTCGTGGCTCGTGCCCTGCGGGCCGACGTCTACTTCCTCGAGGTCGCCGCCGACCTCGGGCTCGCCCCGGACGAGACGCCGTTGACGCCCGGCCCGACCCGGATCGCCCTCTGGACCGTCGTGCAGGACATGCTGTCGGCCAGCGCGGCCGACTGCGGGGCCACCTTCGTCCCGGTCCCGTCCGAGGCCTTGGACGAGCACGGCTACCTGCGAGGCGTCCTCGCGACCGCAGACGCGACCCACGCCAACGCCGCCTATGGCCGGCTCGTCTGGCAGGCCGTGGCCCGCGTCCTCGGCCGGAGTGCTGCGGCATGACAGCGCACCCCTACCGGAGCCAGCCGCCGACCGCCTTCTGGTCCCGGGCCGTCGCCGACGGGTTCGACCCGGCCGACCTCCTGCGTCACGGGCACGAAGACCGGCCGCTGATCGGACCCGGCGACCGTGTCGTGTCCGCCGGCAGCTGCTTCGCCTCGAACCTGGTTCCCTACCTCGAGCGGGCCGGGGTCGAGTACGTCCGGACCGAGCGACCGCATCCCGCCCTCGCCGGTCTTGCGGAAAACCTCGGCTACGCAAGCTTCAGCGCGGCCTACGGAAACATCTACAGCGCCCGGCACCTCCTGCAGCTCCTCCAGCGGGTCCGGGGCTCGTTCCGGCCGGCAGAGGACCGTTGGCACGAAGGCGACCTGGTCCGCGACCCGTTCCGCCCGGGACTGCGCTATCCGGCGCGCTCCGACGGCGAGCACGACGCCCTCGTCGGTCAGCACCTCGCTGCGGTCCGCCGTGCCTTCGAGGCGGCGACCGTGTTCGTCTTCACGCTCGGGCTCACCGAGACGTGGCTCTCAGCCGTCGACGGCGCGGCCTACCCCGTATGCCCAGGCACCATCGCCGGGACCTTCGACCCGGACCGGCACCTGTTCCGCAACTTCACCACCGCCGAGGTCCGTCAGGACGTCGAAGAGTTCGTGGCCGGACTCCGCGAGATCAACGGGTCAGCACGGGTGGTGCTGACGGTCTCACCGGTCCCCCTGGTTGCCACGGCGACCGACCAGCACGTGCTCACGGCCACGACGTACAGCAAGGCCGTCCTGCGGGCCGCTGCCGGCGAAGTGGTGGCTGCCGACCCCGGCGTCGCGTACTTCCCGGCCTACGAGATCGTCACCGGTCCGCAGGCACCGGAGTCGTACTTCGAGGCGAACCGGCGCGACGTCAGCCCGGAGGCTGTCGCCGCCGTCATGCGCACGCTGCTCGCGGGCCAGCTCCCTGCCGACGCGCCGGGGCAGCGACCGGCGCCCGCAGCCGCCCCGCCGGCCCAGCGGACCGACCGGGCCGCCGAGCTGTCCCGGCGGGTCGCGGAGGCCGAGTGCGACGAGGTGCTCGTCGAGGCCTGAGCGGCCGGCGGCCCCCACGTCGGCTCAGCTCCTGGTCGCGACCAAGGCGTACTCCCCGCATCGACGTAGGTCGCTGTCCATGTCACCCGTGGTGTGCGGGAAGTAGATCCGCGCCTCGGAGAAGCCGGCCTCTCGAGCCAGGAACAGCATCGACTCGGGGAACAGCGGCCGGACGTGAGTGATGTCCAGCCAGAAGGTCTTGAGCGCCGCCGGGGCGTGCGGGTTGACGGTCTCGGCGATCATCACGCCGCCAGGTCGGAGCGTGCGTCGGCTGGCCTCGAAGAGCCGGCGGATGCCGTCCACCTCCAGGTGCTCCACCACCTGCATCGAGGTGATCGCCCCCCAGGTCCCGTCAGGGGTGGACGCGAGGACGTCGACAGCGTCACCGGCCGTGACGTCCAGGCCCTTCGCCCGGCAGCGGGCGAGCATGCTCTCGTCCAGGTCGATGCCGCGTGCCTCGATGTCCACCGCGCGCAACAGGTCGAGCAGCTCGCCCCGGCCGCAGCCGATGTCCAGCACCGGCGCCGCGTCCTTGAGCAGGCCGAGGTACGGCTCGAGCCGGTCGACGACGAACTGCTCGCTGCCGCGGAACACGTCCTCGAACCCGGCATACGTGCCCGGCGTGTCCGAGGTGAGGCCCAGGTACTCGCTGCCGTCGGCCTGCCGATGCCGCAGGACGTCCGGGCGCGACATGTACGGGGTCGCGGTCTGCTCGACGTCCAGGCGGTCGAGCTGCGACCGGGTCTCGTCGACCCTGGCCGAGACGTCGCGGACCGTGGCCTCCACCAGGTGATCGGCGTCGACCAGCTGGTCGAAGCGATGGCCGGCCTGGGCGGTCGACGCCTCGATGGCATCGGCCAGCAGCTCCAGTCGCAGGTTGACCTGCTGGTCGTGGTGGTTCAGGACCCGGGCGACCAGCTTGCGCAGCTTGGTGGCCGCCCCGAAGCGCATCCGGCTCGCGGTGGTGACATCCAGCGGACTGCGCATCAGGTCGCGCGCCCGCTGCAAGCGGACCTGGGCCGTGGAACCTGACGCCCGCCTCGAGAAGGCCTCCGGGTCGGCAGCCACCGCGGCGCTCGCTGCCTCGACCCGGGTCCGGACGAACGACGCCGCCCGCCCCAGGTCGCCCGTGGACAGCACGGCGTCGCGGCCGCGCTTGCCCAGGTCCGCGGCGAACCCGGGGTCGTCGTACAGCCGTCGCAGGTGCTGCGCGGCAACGGCCACGTCCGGGTCAGCCCACTGGGTCGTGCTGGGGTAGGGGCCCGAGCCGGGTGCCACCGGGACGAGCTCGTAGGGCACCAGCAGACTGTCGGCGTCCGACATGAAGTCGAGGTTGCCCGAGTAACCGGTGGCGACCACCGGGACGCCGAGGGCCATCGATTCGGCGAGGGTCAGTCCGTAGCCCTCGGAGCGGTGCAGCGACACGTACGCCGTGGCGTCGGCCATGAGCGCGGTCACCACTGAGCCGGGCAGGTAGTCCTCGATGAGGTAGACGTCGTGGCGGGCGGAGCAGGCTGCGCGCAACCGCTCGCGATCGCTGCGCCGGAGGTCGCCGTTGACGGACTTGAGGACGAGGATCGGGCCCTCGCCCTCGGCGAACGCGGTAGTGAAGGCGGCCACCGTGGCGAGTGGGTTCTTGCGTTCGAAGACGCTGAGGTAGTCGAAGGCGAAGAGGAACATCGGGCCGTCCGGCAGGCCGAGTGCGGCCCGGTCCAGCGGCCCGGGGTCTGGCCGGGAGGACACCGGATGGGGCAGCACGTGCACCGGCTTGGCGGTGGTCCGGGCGATCGCATCGCGGACGAACGACGACACTGCCCAGACCTCGTCGACGAGGTCCAGGGCGGCGGAGAACCCGCGTGGGAACTCCTCCACCTCCCAGGCCCACACCGCGACGAGGTAGCGCCCGTCGACGAGGGGTCCCATGTCGGCCACCCACTGCTCGACCTGGTCGGCGTTCACCACGGCGACGTTCACCGGGTACCGCTGGCCGGGCTCGACGTCGACGAACGGCTCCTGCGTCCGGCTCAGCGTCCGGGTCCAGGTGACCGTCGCGTGTGGCAGGCCGCTGGCTCGGACTGCGTCCACCACGAGTCTGCCTGACTGGCCCACCCCCAGCTCGGCCGTGAAGTAGCCGCAGACGTTGGCCCCAGGCTCCATCGAGTCCTGCCAGGGCGGGGGACCGACCGCGACCTCCGCGCCGGGCAGCACCTCGGGCACCAGGTCTCCTTCTGCCACCGCGGAGGTCCGGGCCCAGATCAGCAGCTTGTCCTCGTCGGCGCCCAGCGGGCTCGGGAACGACGCCTGGATGTCCGGGCGCACCTTCCAGGCGCCGTGGACGGCACGGGTCAGGGGGTGGCCGGGCTGCACCGGGGCGCGCAGCCAGCCGACGACCGCGTCGTCCTGGCCGGCGAACGGTGCGGGCGGGCCGGGCTCCTCACCCTTCTCGGCCGCCAGGAGGGCGTCCCGGTAGGTGCGCCGCATGGCCCGGGTGATGCGCACCCCGTTGTCGAGGGCGTTGTACCGGTAGGGCACGCGAGCGCCCTCCTCGATCCCCTCAGCAAGGGCGGCTACGCCGTAGGCGGCGCACAGCCCGGCCGCGACCGGGTGCTCGCTCAGGACGACGCGCGGGCGGTCGGCGACGTACTTGCTCAACAGCCAGGGCGTCTCCGGGCGGTAACCGCTGAAGTGGAAGAAGCGCAGCGGAGTCCCGTCGACGAGCACCTCGCCGTTGTCGTCACGGGACAGAGCCCGCGAGTCCAGGTTCCAGTACGCGACGTTGTACCCGGGGTCGCGCAGCACCGTGTGCTCGAACATGCTGGGCACGAAGTCCATCCACCGCTGGTCGGTGAACAGGTTCTGCTCGGGCGCCGAGATCGCGTCCCGGAGCAGCCTCTCCTGCCACCAGCGCAGCATCGCGCGGCCACGACCGTCCAGCGCGACGAAGCCGAGGTTGTAGATGCCCGAGCCCATGATGTCGGCCTCGGTCGGGCGCATCCCGTCTCGCTGCATCGGCGAGACGGCGTGCGGGGTGAGGACGATGCCGTGTCGGCGGGACAGCCTGTCGATCTCGCCGAGGTCGTCGTAGACCAGGATGTCGGGATCGAGGTAGACCGCCACCTCGGCGTCACGGTCCAGCAGGGCTTCCAGGGCCCACGGCTTCAGCGCCGTCGAGAGCTCGGTGACGTCGTAGATCATCGCCATCCGGCGGAACTCGTCGACCGGCATCGGCAGGTCGCCCGGCGTCAGGACCTGGTAGCCGTCAGCAGCCGGCACCTCCCCGGGCCGGGCGTCCACGACCAGGATCGAGAACGACGACTGAGGGTTGTGGGCGAGGAACGACCTCGCCAGCAGCCGTGCGAACGGCAGGTAGTTCCGGGCCGCAATGGTGACCGCGTGCATGATCTCCCGTTCCGTTGGTGGTGCCCGTCCGCTCGGGTGGTCAGCGGAGCCGGGTCGCTTCGCCCGCACCCGTCTCGGCCGGCTGGACCAGGGCGGACATGTCGAACGTGTCGGGCAGCGAGACGAGTCCACCGCGTGCGATGCCGTGACCGCCGCGCACGACGATGTCGAGGGCGTCGGTCCAGGAGTCGAAGACGTGGGTCGCCGAGGCGTCCAGGACCGACACGTCCATCCGGTAGGTGCCGGGGTTGAGCCGGCAAGGGTCCTGGACGTAGTCCAACCGCCCCAGACCGAGGACCTCGGGGACGAACGTGCCGGCGGCCCGGCTGGTCACGGTCGTGACGATGGCGCCGGTCTCGTGCCTCAGGGTCAGGGAGAAGACCAGGTCCGTCAGGGCCTCCTCGGCCCGGAAGGCGAGCCGGACCCGCAGCGGCTCGCCGGTCACGCACGCAGTGACCTGCCGGCCGTCCTCATCCACCGCTTCCACCGAGGTCAGGCGCAGGTGCCCGCTGCCCGGCCGGTCGGACCCGTCGTCGGCCAGCGAACCGGGGGCGCGACCCGCGACCTCCTCTGCGTTCAGGGCCGAGATGTAGCCGTCGACGACACCTGTCGCCGGACCCGCACCGACGAGCGAGCCGTGGTCGAGCCAGGTGATCTCGTCGCACAACGAGGCCAGCAGGTCGGTCGCGTGGCTCACGATGACGATCGTCCGGCCGGCCTTGCGCAGGGCGTAGAGATGGTCGAAGCAGCGCCGCTGGAAGTCCTCGTCACCGACCGCGATGACCTCGTCGATCAGCAGCACGTCCGGCCGCATGTGCACG
>CAVVAH010000003.1:0-11506 GCA_963746175.1 uncultured Actinomycetota bacterium
CGGCCTACGCCGTCTGAGACAGGTGGTTGAGGAGGTCGCTCTGCGACCGTCTCGAAACCCCGGCCCAGTCGTGCAGACCTTCAGGGTGTCCCCGGAATGACCCCTGAATGACCCGGTCGGACCATAGGTTCAAGCGGGTTTGGTCCGCACACTTGCTCCGTGCTCCCTCGGGTCCTGCTGCCGCGCCGCCGCTCCGTCCTCATGACGGTCGCCGCGCTGGTGTGCGCGCTCACCGCCACCGGCATCCTCGCGGCCCGCGCGAACGCGAACCTGTCCAAGTGCGAGCGGTTCGCCGCCGCCTCGGTGGAGCGGGCCTCGATGGTCACCGGCTCGGGCGAGCGGGTCGTCGTGATCGGTGATTCCTGGTCGGCCGGGCTGGGCCTCGACCACCCTGTCCAGTCGTGGCCGTCGCGGCTGCCCGGCCGGATCCACGTGGCTGGCTTCTCCGGCTCGGGGTTCAGCGCCAGGTCGTCGGAATGCGGCCGGGTCTCCTTCGGAGTCCGAGCACCCGAGGCACTCCAGGGCGGCGCCAACCAGGTGATCGTCGAGGGCGGACTCAACGACTACGACCACAGCCGGGACGAGATCAAGGCAGGCTTCGCCCGGGTGATGCAGGCGGCGGCGCCGTACCGCACCGTCGTCGTCGGCCCCGCGACCGCGCCGGCGCGAGCCGCGAAGGTGCCGCGGGTGGACCGGCTGCTCGCCCACCTCTCGCAGAAGTACGGCGTGCCGTACGTCTCGACCGTCGACCTGAAGCTGCCCTACCTCGACGACGGGCTGCACCTCACGCCGGCCGGCCACCGGGAGTTCGGCGACGCCGTCGCCGCCCGGATCGCGGCCCTGGGCTAAAGCCCCGCGAGCCGCTTGAGGTCGGCCAGGATCCCGGGGAACCCGTTGATCATCGGCGTCAGGTGACCGTCGTCCTCGGTCAGGTGCACCTCGGCGCCGGGCACGTGTGCGGCCAGCCACTCGCCGTGCGCGAACGGCACCATCGCGTCCTGGCGCCCCTGGTAGATGAGCACCGGCACCGTGATCGCGCCGACGTCGAACCCCCACGGCCGCACGGCCGCCTGTCCGTCGTCCAGTACGCCGGCGGTCCGCTGGGCGCCGGCGCGGTGGAACGTCTCGACCAGCCACTCGGTGAACCCGCGGTCCATCGCCGCCTTGTCGGCGGGCGGCAGCAGCCCGCCCATGCTCTCGGCGAAGTCGTCGGCGTCGGCGAGGAGCACCGACAGGAACTCATCCTCGACAAAGGCGGCGTAGGCCCCCCGGCCGGCCGCGGCGGCGGTGTACTCGACGACGTTCTCCTCGGCCATCCCGTCCTTCCAGTCCAGCCCCTCGCCGTCGTGCGGCGCGACGCCGGCGATCGAGGCGGCCGCCAGGCACCGGTCCGACAGCAGGGCCGCACAGCCGAGCGCCCGCGGGCCGCCGCCGGACCAGCCCGCCGTGACGAACCGGTCGACTCCGAGCGTGTCGAGGATCACCGCGGAGTCGGCCACGTCGTCGACCATCCGTGGCTCCGGACGCGGACGGGCCGTCGAGCCGCCGTACCCGGGCCGGGAGTAGGTGATCGACCGCAGCCCGGCCTCGCGGACGACGCGGTCGAACGGGTCGTAGCGCACGGCCGCTGACGGCGAGCCGCCGTGGAAGAGCAGTGGGAAGCCGTCCGGATCACCGCCGGTCAGCACCTCGAGCGTGCGGCCATCGGGGGTGCTGACGTCGCGGTATCCCTCAGTCACAGGCCGACCATAGCCCTGGCGGGTCAGCGCCCCTCGACCAACCGCAGCGCGGATCTCGGACAGGTGCGCACGGCTTCGCGTGCGTCGGCCAGCAGGTCTTCGGTGACCGGTCCCCGGACGAGCGGGTAGCCCCAGATGTCGAGCTCCACGAGGTCGGGCAGCACCTCGTGGCAGAGCCCGCGCGCCTTGCAGTTGGGCCAGTCGACCCGGAGCTGCGTGCTCATGACGCACGCCGCGCTGCTGGGTTGTCGAGCCGGCCGGGGACCACGTGCAGCCGCCGCTGCTCGGAGCATCCGCTGGAGGCGTGCAGCGAGACCTCGTCGGCGAACGTGGTGAGCATCGACCGCACCAGCCGGACCGTGCCGTCGGGGTGGGCACACGCGCCGCGTCGCTCGACCAGCGTGGCGAGCTGCTCCACGCGGGCCGGCCCACCCGCACCGTCGACGACCGACGTGACCGCACTCGCGAGAGCCGGCAGTCCGTTGAAGCACGGGCCGCAGCGCCCGGCGCTCTGGCCCGCCAGGTACGCGACGATCTCGCCCGTCAGCGTCACTGGGCACCTTCCCCGCGGAGTGCTCAGCACGACTCCCGCACCCAACGGCGACCCGAGCATCCGCATCCCCGCGACCGAGACCCGCGCGCTGGCGAGGGTCTCCCAGGTGGTCCAGGACCCGTGGAACCCGCCGACCAGGGCGGGCCGGCCGACGAGCCCGGTCGGCAGGAAGTCGCGCAGGCGGTCGCCGTACGCCGCCTCGCGCACCACGGGGTCCCGCCCGGGCGAGCTGAGCGTGAGCAGGGTGGCGCCGGGTTCGTCGTGGGTCCCGAGGGAGGAGTACGCCGTCACGCCACGCAGCATGAGCAGGCCCACCCTGGCCCAGGTCTCGGCATTGCTCAGCAGCGTGGGCTTGCCTCGGTGGCCCGAAACAGCATCGGGCTGCCACGACGTCACCGGCAGGTTCGGGCGGCCCGACAGCAGCTCCACGACGGCCTTGGCCTGACCGGCGACGAACCGCGACGCGGCGACGTGCGACACGATGCGGATGCCGTCGGAGCGCTCTTCAAGAGCGACGCGCATGGCGGTGGCGGTCGCGGCGCGTTCGCCGGGGAGGACCACGTGCACCTCCCGCGCACGGAGGGACCGCGCAGTGCCGACCACCCCGTCCAGAATGAGGTGCGGGCGGGTCAGCGCGAGCGCGGTGTCCTTGCTGCTGGCCGGCTCGCCCTCACTCATGTTGACGACCAGCACCGGACGAGCGCGCTGCTGAAGCACCGAGTCGAGCTTGGTGGCGAACGGGAAGCCCGCGCCCCCGCGGCCGCGCAGGGCGATGCGGCGCAGGGCCTCGTGCAGCTCCTCGGGAGAGACGGCGGGCGGCTCGCCGTACTGCTTCCGGTGCGCAGCCAGCGACGGACCGCGCTCGATCCCGGCGAGCAGGGCGGGTCCGGGCTCCACGTGCACGTGGTCGGGGAACGGCACCGGCGAGGCCGGGCAGTCGCCCGGGACAGAAGTGATGGTCATCGGAGCACCTTCAGCTCGGGGACGGACGGGGGCTGGGACTCGAGTGGGGGCTCCGGATCGAGCCGGCGGTGGGCGAGACGGTCCAGCGCGAGGCGCACCAGGCGCCAGCTGACGGCGAACGCCACGGCGGCGCCGCAGCCGAGGGTCACCAGCCACCACCCGTCGCGGAGGTCGGTGCCCATGCCGATCCCGTGGGCGAGCGAGAGGCCCCACATCGGCCAGGCCAGCTGGTGCAGCAGTCGCCAGGTCCGATCCGCCAGCCGTCGCCGCATCACGCTGGTCACCGCGATCACCAGCAGGAGGTCGACCGCCACTGCACCCAGGCCCAGCCACAACGGCTCGTACGTCGCACCGAACGGCACGAACGCCTGCCACCAGCGGATGTCGACGTACTGGTCGACCACGCACGACGCGATGTGCGCGCCGAGCATCACGAACGCGAGCAGAGCGGCATTGCGGTGCAGCGACTGCAGGACGAAGCGCGGCACCCGGCGAGCCGGAAGGCCGCCCAGGGACAGCACGCCCAGGAGCACGGTGAGCGTCAGCAGCACCATGGTCACCGCGCCGCTGCCCCGATTGAGGTACCAGAGGATCGGCCCGTCCATCATCAGACCCGCCATCACGAGGCCTGCCGTTCGACATGGAGCGGCCACTGGCCGGTGGTGTGGACCCGTCCGTCGGCCGCGACGAGGCGGGCAGTGACGTCATACCGGTCGAGCCACGGCACGGCCGCCTCGCCGAGGACCACGGCGGCGGTCGTCGCGGTGTTGGCAGCCACGCAGGACGGACCGGTGGCGGTGACGGTGCGCCACACCTCCACGGCCGGCTCGCCCGTACGGGGGTCGAGCAGGTGGTGGTGGACCGTGCCCCGACGTGTCCAACGGCGGACGCGCGTGCTGGACGTCGCGAGGCCGCCTGCGGTCAGGGTGACGAGGCAGGCGGGCCGGTCGCGGAGATCGCTCGGCTGCTCCGCTACGGCCACCCGCCACGACGCGCCGTCGGGTGCGGAGATGGAGATGTCGCCGCCGAGGCTCACCAGGGCTGGCTCGCCGAGCTCCTGCTCCAGGCCGGCCGCGACCACGTCGGCGGCCCATGCCTTCGCCGTCGAACCGAGGTCGAGCGCGGTGCCGGCCGGGATGCGGACGCGGGCCCCGTCGAGCTCGATCGACCGCCAGGCATCGACCGCCGGCGCGGGCGGGTCCGTCGGTTCGGTCTCGACCTCCCGGAGCGCGCGGAAGTCCCGGTCGTAGCCGAGCGTCACCAGCGGCCGGCCCAGCAACGGGTGCACCAGCCCGTCCGTGGCGGCAGCGGCCCGGACCGCGACCCGCACCGCCTGGACCAGCAACGGGTGGACGCTCACCCACCGGCCCGGCTCGCGGTTCACCCGAGCGAGGTCGGAGTCCGCCCGGAACCGGCTGCACGTCGCGTCGACGTCCCTGATCACCGTCTGCGTGATGTGCAGGGCGTGCGGGAGTGCGGCCGCGTGACGTACGGCGAGATAGCCGTAGGTGCCGAAGGCCGCGAACTCGGCATGAGTGGACTGGGCGTGTGTGGACATCAGGACCCACTGCTCGGTGCCGGCGGCGGGTCCGGCGCCGGAGCCGGCTCCGGTGCGGGTGCCGGCGGGGGTGCCGAGTCCGAGCTGTCGCTGCTGCCGCTGCTGCCGCTGCTGCCGGACACGGTGCCACCTGGACCCGGGTCGCTGCTGGTCACGGTGCCGCCGGTGACGTACTTGGTGGTCACTCGGGTCACGTACGGCCGCTCGCGCAGCGGGGACCGGCGTCCGGCGCCGCGCTGGGGCTTGACCTGGTCCTGCTGGGCCACCTGGTCCGCGTCCTGATCCTCTTGCTCCTGGGCAGCCTCGCCGGCGGCCAGGCCCATCAGTCCGCCGGTGAGGGTCAGGGCGCCGAGGCCCGCCACGCCGGTCACGCCGGTGACGACCTGCCGGTAGCGGTCGCGGGTTCTCCTGTCGTAGCTGCTCACGGGAGACACATTCCGCGACACGGCGACAAGCGCGAGTCATCGCGACGTCAAATGAACATCAAGCCGTTTCTTGACGAGCCCTTGATGCAGCGACAACCCGGCCATAGCGCGTGCTCGCCCACGCTGCGGGACATGAGCATGAGCCCCAAGTCGCTGATCTTCCTCGCCGTCGTCCTCGCTACCGGAGTGCTCGGCGCGATGGCCGCCTACCAGGTCGTCCAGGCCAGCAGCCCGGAGCCGGCCCCGCGCGAGTCGCTCATCGTCGACTCCGAAGGCTCGGGAACGGGGACGCAGCAGACCGGCGACGGCCAGCGGTCGAGGTTCGCACCGTGCCGCAAGCCGGCCCGCCTCGAGGGCGGGAAGTGCGTCACCGACGTGGTGGACACCGTCACCGTGCCCGGGTCGAGCCCGGTGGGCGCCGCCCCGCCGGCGGCGCCCGCACCGGCACCGGCTCCCGGCCCCGTCCCGCCGTCCGGCGGCGACGACCACGGCCACCACCACGGTGGGCACGACGACAGCGGCCACCATGACGACGACCATGACGACGATGGGGACGACGACGGCGACGACGACCACAGTGGCCACGGCCACGGTGGAGACGACCACGATGACGACGGCGGCGACGGCGACGGCGACGGCGATGACGACCACAGCGGCCACGGCCACGGTGGGGACGACGACGAAGACGACGACTGACCCGTGCGGTTGCGGAGCGCGTCAGCCGCGCAGGAGCGGCAGCACCACCTCGACGGTCGTGCCGCCCTCGGAACCCCTGCCGAAGGTGAGCGAGCCGCCGGCCGCTGTGGCAGCGCGCCTGGCGATGTCCAGGCCGAGCCCCGTGCTGCCCTCGCGCTCGCGGCGTACGGCGCTGGGCCCGGTCCCCTCGTCGGTGACCTCGAGCCGGACCTTGTCGCCGGAGCGGACCAGCCGGACGGCGAAGCCGACCGGCTCCGGAGTGTGCGCGAAGACGTTGTCGACCAGGACGTCGACGACGTCGGCGAGATCGTCGGCCGCCAGCGGGACGACCGCGGGAGCCTCCGGGACGTCGACCTGCACCGGGCGACCCTGGTCGTCGGCGAGGGCCCGCCAGAACGCCACTCGCTCACTCACCACCGCGGCGGCGTCGCAGGACTCGCGCAGGTTCTCACGCACCGGGCGCCGGGCGTCGCGCACGATCGCGTCGATGCTGCGCTGGAGGACGCCGATGTGCTCACCCAGCCGGCGGGCGACCTCGGCGTCGGCGACCGTCTCGGCGTCGAGCCGGAGGGCGGTCACCGGGGTGCGCAGCCGGTGGCTCAGGTCGGCCACGGCGCCGCGCTCGGCCACCAGGAGCTCGCGGGTCCGTTCCGCGAGGCCGTTGAGGGCCCGCGCCAGCTCCTCGGTCTCCTCCGTGCCCTCGATCTCCGCCCGCGCGGACAGGTCGCCCTCGCGGAGCCGGTGAGCGACCGCGGCAACTGCGTGCAGCGGCTCACTGATGCGCCGCCCCAGCTGCGAGGCGATGAGCGCGGCGATCGCCATCAACGCGATGCCGAGGCCGATGATGCTCGCCCAGGCCCGGTTCACCCCGGAGCGCAGCACGTCCTCGGTGACGCTCGCGCGGATGACGGTCCTGCCGTCCGGAGTCACCACGGGGAGCAGCACCCGGCCACCGCGGTCGTCGACCACGCTGATCCCTTCGCCGCGCCGGGCGCGGCGGACCTCCTCGTCGTCCTGGCCGGTCGACTGGTCCCCGATGACCTGGCGGTCCGCGGTGTAGACGGTGACCTGGACGTCACCCCCGCTGTTGAGGTTCTCGACGACGTCGGTGAGGTTGGCGACGTCCAGCCGGCCGGCGACCAGGGCGGCGACGTTCCCGGCCTCCTGGTCCGCGCTGGCCATGGCCCGGTCCTCGGCGAGGGTGCGGACCAGCAGGCACAACGGCACGACGAAGGACACGACGATCGTCGACGTCGTGGCGAGCACCAGCCATGAGATGCGGCGACGCATCACTCTTGCCCGGTGGGAGGCTGCGTCGGATCGACGAGGCGGATGCCCACCCCACGCACCACGTGCAGGTAGCGAGGCTCGGCCGCCGTCTCGCCGAGCTTGCGGCGCAGCCAGGAGACATGGACGTCGACCGAGCGCTCCGAACCGCCGTAGGCCTGCTGCCACACGTCGGCCAGCAGCTCCCGCTTGGTGACCACCTCGCCGGCGCGCGAGGCCAGGGCGAGCAGGAGGTCGAACTCCTTGCGCGCCAGCTCGAGCGGACGACCAGCCAGCGTGGCCACGCGGGTGCGCTCGTCCACCACCAGGTCGCCGACCCTGATCGGCTCGGCCGGTGTGTCTGCGCTGCCCGCGCGTCGCAGCACCGCCCGGATCCGTGCGGCGAGCTGGTCGGTGCCGAACGGCTTGATCACGTAGTCGTCGGCGCCGCTGTCCAGGGCCTTGACCATTGCCGGGTCCTCGTCGCGGGCCGTGATGACGATGATCGGCACCTGCGACGCCGCCCGGATCATCGAGATCAGGGTCAGCCCGTCGATGTCCGGCAGGCCGAGGTCGAGCAGCACCAGCTCGGGCGGCCGCGAGAGCACCTGCTCGAGTCCCGCCATCCCGGTGGCCGCGGTCGCTACGGCGTGGCCACGCTCGGACAGCCCCCGAAGCACCGCCTGGCGGATCGCCTCATCGTCCTCGACGACGAGGATGCTGGTCATGGCCGCACGCTACGGGAGAGAGGATGAATCCATGACGCCCTACCGCAGGTTCGTCCTCGGCGCCGTGGTCTGGGTGCTGGTGGTCGCGGCGGGCGCAACCCTGGTGTGGACCGTGATCTCCAAGGCAGGGGCGGGGGTTGCGGGCGAGCTGCCCACGACCACCACGACGTCGACCGGTGGCCAGCGAGCGTCGGACCAGCCGTCGCCGACCGTGACGGCGACGGGGACGGCGACGGGACGGCCACCTCGACGTCTGCGCCCGAGCAGCCCCCGGATGCGGCGCGTCGCTCGTGGCGCGGCGCTGCCGGTGTCGTCGTCGCCGCGTGCAGGGGCAGTGCGATCACCCTCGACAGCGCCCAGCCCACCAGCGGTTGGTCGATCGAGGTCGACCACACCGGCCCGGACGACCTGCGGGTGGAGTTCGAGAACGGCGACGCGCGCGTCCGGGTCGAGGCCACCTGCGTCAGTGGGACCCCGTCCTTCGTGGTCGACAGTGACTGAGAGCCCTCAGATGGCCCGCAGCGCCTCCGTGGGCGGCACCGACGCCGCCCGCAGCGCCGGGTACATCCCCACGACGGTGCCCACCAGCAGGGAGCAGCCCAGCCCGGCCAGCACGGGCTGCCACGGCAGCACGACTCCCCAGTCCTGGTGGACGGCGAACGCCGTGGTCACCGCCACGCCCAGCACCCCGCCGACCAGCCCACCGAGCAGCGAGAGCAGCACCGACTCGGTCAGGAACTGGCTCCCGATCCCCGCGCGGGTGGCGCCGAGCGCACGGCGTACGCCGATCTCGCGCCGGCGCTCGAGCACCGAGATGACCATGACGTTGGCGATGCCGACCGCTCCGACCAGCAGGGCCACGGCGCCCAGACCGAGGGTGAGCGTGGTGAGCGACGCGTCGGCGGCGGCCTGCGCCTCCAGGGCGTCCGACGGACGGGACACCGACACCTCGGTCGGTGCCGACGGGTTGGCGGTCCGGCCGAGCAGGGCCCTGGTCGCCGCGACCTGGTCGGTGTCGACGCGCGTGTAGACCTTCGTGGGCGGCAGCTTCTCGCCGGCGCCGTACAGCTGCTCGGCGACCGGCACGCCGATCAGGGCGGTCGCGTCGAGCTCGGGAGCGAGGACCACGGGTTCGAGCACCCCGATCACCGCGAACCACTGGCCGTCGAGCCAGACCCGGACGCCTTCG
Organism: uncultured Actinomycetota bacterium; assembly: GCA_963746175.1. Taxonomy (GTDB): domain Bacteria; phylum Actinomycetota; class Actinomycetes; order JACCUZ01; family JACCUZ01; genus CAVVAH01. The sequence goes on from CAVVAH010000003.1 coordinate 9,118, forward strand.
TCGAGTGAGCCGACCGCCAGGCGCCGGGCCGCCGTCGCCCCGAGCACAACGGCCGGGTAGTCCCCGGTGGCCGCGTCCAGCCAGCGGCCCTCACGCAGCTCGGCGGAGACCGCGGTGTCCAGGCCGAGGCCGGCCGCCGCGACGACGATGCCGCTCGTCTGCGCGGCCGGCACCAGGTCGGTCTTGCGGACGCTCGCGTCGACGGCGTACGTCGCCGCGGCCGACTCGACGGTGGGCACCCGCGCGATCATCTCGACCGAGCTCTCCGGCAGGGTGGCGTCGTCTCCCATCATGTCCTGGCCGGGCTGCACGACGAGGAGGTTGGTGCCGAGCGCGTCGAGCTGTGCGTTGAGGTCGGCCCGCGACGACTCGGACAGGCCGAGCACCGCCACCATCGCGGTGATGCCGATCGCGACCCCGAGCGCGGACAGGGCGGCGCGGCCCTTGCGCGCGGTCAGGCCGAGCGCGCCGAGCCGGAGCCGGTCGGCCGGCCCCATCGACCACCTCATGCGGCGACCCGCACGTCGGACTCGACCCGGCCGTCCCGCATCGCGACGACCCGAGGTATCCGCGCCGCGATCGACTCGTCGTGGGTGACCACGATGATCGTCGCGCCCTCGCCGTGCAGGACGTCGAAGAGCTCCAGCACGGCCCGGCCGGAGGCCGAGTCGAGGTTCCCGGTCGGCTCGTCGGCGAGCAGGATCCGTGGTCGGTGCACCAGCGCACGTGCCACCGCCACCCGCTGGCACTCACCACCGGACAGCTCGGACGGGGTGTGGTCGAGCCGGCCGGAGAGCCCGACCCGCCGCAGCGCATCGGCCGCCCGCCGGCGCCGCTCCGGGCGTCGTACGCCCTGGTAGAGCAGCCCGTCGCCGACGTTCTCCAGGGCCGAGCGCCGCTCCAGCAGGAAGAACTGCTGGAAGACGAAGCCCAGGTGGCTGCCCCGCAGGCGGGACAGCCGGGCGTCGGAGTAGGTCGTGAGGTCCTCGCCACCCAGCAGCACCCGGCCGGCGGTCGGTCGGTCCAGCGCGCCGATGATGTTGAGCAGCGTCGACTTCCCCGAGCCCGACGGGCCGACGACGGCGAGGTACTCGCCCTCGTCCACGGTCAGGTCGATGCCGTGCAGCACGGTGAGAGCGGCGCTGCCGGTGCCGTAGGTGCGGGTCACGTCGCGGAGCTCCAAGGCCTCCTTGGGGCCGGCGGTCACGGGGTGACCACGACCTCGTCGCCCTCGGCGAGGTCCGGGGACTCGACTTCGACGAGGGTCTCGGAGAACGAGCCAGTGGTGACCGCGACGTACGCCGTCGCGCCGTCGGCGCCGACCAGCTCGACGCCGTAGCCGCCGTCGACGAGCGCCACCAGCGCGGTCACAGGCACGGCCAGGACGTCTTTCGCGATGTTGTGCGAGAAGCCCACCTGCACCGAGGTGCCGTCGAGCTGCTTGTCCACGTCCTTGCGCTTGGCCGCTGGGCCGACCACCTCGATCGTCACGTCGAGGGACTCCTCGGTCTGCTCGGTCGCCTCGAGGTGCTCCACCTCACGGATCCGGCCGCGCGCGGTGGTTCCGTCCGGGAACTCGAGCTCGACGGCCTTGCGCACCGGCGCCAGCCGCTGCTGGGTCGGATCGACCGAGACGGTGACCGTCCGCTGCGTGGCGCCGACCTGCAGCACGACGGTGCCGGGCTGCACCGGCGTCCCGTCCTCGACCGGCACGGACGCCACCCGGACGTCGCCGTCGGTGAAGACGACCCGGCCGAGGGGCAGGTCGCCGTCGTCGTCGAGGCCGTGGTCGCGCTGCCATCGTTCCACCGCGATGGTGGTGACCCACGTCCAGTCCCCGTCGACCGCCAGGTCCAGGTCGTCGGTGTAGCCGAGGTCGGTGAGCGCCCGCTCGAGCTGCAGCACGTCGCGACCGCTGGTCACCTCGGGGCCGAGGTCGCGCCAGGCGGGCACCTTCCCGTCGAGCCGCAGCACCGGGTCGGCGTCGAGCCGGTAGAGCGGCTCGCCGTTCGCGACCACCGTGCCGACCGTGGGCAGCCACGTCGTCGTCCCGGTGAGTCCGGACGGCAGGTCCAGCGGGTCGCCGTACCCGAGCTGGCCGCTCTCGGTCAGGGTCTCGGTGAGGTCGGTGCGCTGCACCTCGGCGGTTTCGGGAGCACTGGTCTCACCGGCCGCGTCGGCCGGATCGTTCGCGCCCGGGACGCTGCATCCGCTCAGGACTCCGGCGGTGGCGAGACCCATCGCGGCCCAAGAGAGGCGGCCGGCCATGTCAGGAGGACTGCTCGTCGGTCGAGCCGCCACCCGCGCCCGGCGGCTCCATGCCGGCCTCGGCGCTGCACTCCTCCATGTCCGTCTGGAACGCCGGGTCGTCCGGACCCGGAAGGTCGCC